>NZ_AP025305.1:0-1200000 GCF_036492635.1 Aureibacter tunicatorum | reverse complement strand
TGAAATCGAATCTGAAGTTTCAGGAAAAGTTGTAGAAATTCTTGTAGAGGACGCTACTCCTGTAGAGTTTGGAACGCCTCTTTACAGAATCGACCCTTCGTAAGAACTCAAATGCTCGAAAAACATCTCTGAGATGTTTTTCTTTTTTAATCTAATTTGAGAACCTAAAATCAAATTATCGTGTTCAAGAAAATACTAATTGCCAATAGAGGTGAAATCGCTCTTAGAGTGATCAGAACGTGTAGAGAAATGGGCATTAAAACGGTTGCTGTTTACTCTACTGCCGACAAAGACAGTCTTCACGTAAGATTTGCGGATGAGGCTGTTTGCATCGGGCCAGCCCCAAGCAACCAATCATATTTGGATATCCCAAGAATCATCTCAGCAGCTGAAATCACTGCGGCGGATGCCATCCACCCGGGTTACGGATTCTTAGCTGAAAACGCTGAATTTTCTAGAGTTTGCGAAGAAAATGAAATCAAGTTCATTGGCGCATCTCCGGAAATGATCAACAAAATGGGAGACAAGGCAACAGCCAAAGCAACCATGAAAGCTGCTGGAGTGCCTACAATACCTGGTTCAGAAGGACTTCTTGAGTCTGTGGAAGAAGGTATTAGACTTTCCAACATAATGAAATACCCTGTCATCCTTAAAGCAACTGCTGGTGGCGGTGGCCGTGGTATGAGACTAGTAACTAGCGATGACGAATTCCAGAAGGCTTGGGACGAAGCGAAAAGAGAGTCTGGAGCTGCTTTTGGAAACGATGGGCTTTATCTTGAAAAATTCATCGAAGAGCCTCGTCACGTTGAGATTCAAGTTTTAGCAGATTCTAACGGGAAAGCCATCCACTTGTCAGAAAGAGATTGCTCTATCCAAAGAAGACACCAAAAACTAGTAGAAGAAACTCCTTCTCCAGCTGTTGATCAAGATTTGAGAGACAGAATGGGAGCCGCGGCGGTTTTAGCTGCTGAAGCAATCAAATACGAAGGCGCAGGTACAATAGAATTCCTATTGGACAAGAATGGCGACTTCTATTTCATGGAAATGAATACGAGAATTCAGGTAGAGCACCCGATTACAGAACAAGTTACTGATATCGACTTGATCAAAGATCAAATCAAGTGCGCGGCAGGAATTCCTCTAAAAGAAGGCAATCAAATGCCTAAAAGATTTTCAATGGAATGTAGAATCAACGCTGAGGACGCTACAAACGGCTTCAGACCTTCTCCAGGTAAGATCACTACATTGCATTTCCCTAATGGAAGAGGCGTGAGAGTTGACAGCCACATATACGCAGGCTATACAATTCCTCCTAATTACGACTCTATGATCGCAAAACTTATCGTAACAGCTCGTACTAGAGAAAGAGCTATCATCAGAATGAGAAGAGCGCTACAGGAGTTTGTTGTTGAAGGAATAAAAACAACTATACCTTTCCACTTAATGCTAATGGACAATGAGCAGTTCCAGTCAGGAGATTTCACAACGAAGTTCTTGGATGACTTTGACTTCAGCATTGTTGAGAGATACGAAGACTAAAAAACTATATAAATAAAAAAGTCTTGCTAATGGCAAGACTTTTTTATTTTCAACAATTCAAGATAACTACATTTTAAATTTTCCTTTCAACTGAGACAACTTTTGTTGCAGATCCCCTCCAGCATCCTCCTCTCTTCTATTATCTCTATTCGTAGTTTTCTTTTTAGGCTTATTCGCTTTTGCTTTCCTGTCTTCTCCAAAAGGATTTGATTTCATGGACAACGCTATCCTTCTTCGAGGCACATCCACTTCGGTAACTGTCACTGTTACTTTTTGCTGCACTGAAACAATCTCCGCAGGATTGCTTACAAATTTATCAGCCAAATGACTAACATGAACAAGTCCATCTTGATGCACTCCAACATCCACAAAACAACCGAAATTAGTAATATTCGTAACTATACCCGGAAGTTTCATTCCTATTTTCAAATCCTCAATTTCATTGATTCCCTCTTCAAATGAAAATGCTTCGAACTTCTCCCTTGGGTCTCTTCCAGGTTTTGAAAGCTCATCCATGATATCTTGAAGTGTTGGCAACCCAACCTCTCCATTAACATAATCCTTTAGACTAATTTGATTTCTAACCCCGACATCTCCCATTAGGTCTTTAATTGAGCAATTCCTGTCTTTCGCCATCTTTTCGACCAAACTATATCGCTCTGGGTGCACAGCGCTAGCGTCAAGCGGATTTCTCGCATTTCTTATTCTTAAGAATCCAGCCGCTTGCTCATAAGCCTTAGCTCCAAGTCTTGGAACCTTCATCAAATCCTTTCTTGAAGCGAATGGACCATTTTCATCCCTGTAAGCAACAATGTTCTTCGCCAGCTGAGGTCCTAAACCTGATACATATGTCAACAGCTCCTTAGAAGCTGAATTCAATTCAACACCTACTCCATTCACACAACTAACAACAACATCATCCAAGCCTTCTTTCAACATGCCTTGGTCAACATCATGTTGATACTGCCCAACACCAATAGATTTTGGATCAATCTTCACTAACTCTGCTAACGGATCCTGCAACCTTCTCCCAATCGAAACCGCTCCTCTCACCGTCACATCATAGTCAGGAAACTCTTCTCTTGCCACATCTGAAGCTGAATATATTGAAGCGCCGCTTTCATTCACCATCACTACTAACACATGCTTCGGCAAGCCTAAGCTCTTAACAAAAGCCTCAGTTTCTCTGCTAGCAGTACCGTTTCCAATAGCTACTGCGTTCACATCATATTGAGAGCACAATTGCTTCAATTCATTCTCAGCGACAACCTTTTGGTGAGCTGACCCTGTAGGAAATACTGTTGTATTCTTAAGCAACTTTCCTTGACTATTCAAAACTACAACCTTGCAACCTGTCCTAAAACCAGGGTCAATTGCCAATACATTTCTTTCTCCCAATGGCGGAGCCAACAATAATTGCTTCAAATTCTCAGCAAATACTCTGATAGCTTCTTCATCAGCCTTTTTCTTTGAAGTCATTCTAACCTCTGTCTCCATAGAAGGCTTCAACAATCTCTTATAAGAATCTTTTACAGCCAAAGCTACTTGATCTTCAACCTCGTTCTGAGCTTTGACATATTTACTTTCCAAACTATGAATTGCAAGCTCGTCATCTGGACTAGAGTCAAGAAAAATAATCATTTCCTTCTCCGCTCTTCTCAAAGCTAAAACACGGTGCGATGGCGCAGTATTTATAGGTTCATCCCATTCAAAATAATCCTTATACTTCTGCCCCTCTTCTTCCTTGCCAGGGATTACTCGAGCTTTAAAATGTCCGGATTCATTAAAAATCTCTCTAACTTGAGACCTAGTCTCTTGATCTTCATTTATCCACTCTGCAATAATATCGCGAGCTCCAGACAAAGCTTCATCAATCGATTCAACACCTTTTTCGGAATCGATAAAATCAGAAGCCAAACTCTTCAAGTCAATGACTTCCTCTTCAAAAATTTTATTCGCCAAGGGCTCCAAACCTTTCTCGCGCGCAATTGTAGCTCGCGTTCTTCTTTTCGGCTTGTATGGCAGATATATATCCTCAAGTTCAGTCATTGTTTCAGCAGCCAAAACCTTCGCCTCAAGCTCATCTGTAAGCTTTTCCATATCCGTCAAAGATTTCAATATGCTTTCTTTGCGCTTGTCCAGCTCTCGCAACTGATGAATTCTATCTCTAATAGCAGCCACTGCGACTTCGTCAAGACTACCCGTTTTTTCTTTTCTATACCTTGAAATAAATGGCACTGTAGCACCCTCGTCAAGCATTTCGACAGTAGCTCTTACTTGAGATTCTCTTACAGAAAGCTCCTGAGCTATTTTTGAAAAATGTTGATCACTGTTAATGTGCATCACTCAAAATTAAAATGTTAAAATATTATTTACTTGCCAGCTTAACATGATTAAATTTATGGCAACATTCAATCGTTAAAATTAACCATTTTATAGAAGTTTACAGCAAAGACATTTCCTAAAAAATCCTTCCTTATGAAAATCAGCAAAACACAGCGAACAATCATCGAATTACTCGCCATTGGAGCCATTATATTAACACTCAAACTAACTGGAAAGCTTCCTGAAGTCATTGGATTCGCTCAAAATCTTGTGCTTAAGACAGGTTTGGTCAGGCCATCGACCAAAATCGATGACAATGAAAAGGGATTAGCCGATTTGAACTTCAAATTAATTGATATGGAAGGCAACATTCATAACGCGTCGGATTTTTCAGGCAAAACGCTTTTTATCAATTTTTGGGCTACTTGGTGTCCTCCATGCATCGCGGAAATGCCGGAAATTCAATCACTTTATAATGGAATTGACAAGAACAAAGTTGCATTCATTATGATTTCGATGGATGAAAACGAAGAAAAGCTAAGAAAATTTATCGCTAAAAAAAATTACACAATGCCCGTTTACAGATTGGCAAGTCCTATAACTTCAACATTTGAGTTTCAATCCATACCAACCACCTTCATCATTTCACCTAGCGATAAAATTATTTCGAAAGAAGTTGGCATCAGAAGTTACAACACAAAAAGCTTCAAAGAATTTCTTGAAGACAATTAAAAAAATAGATGGTCTATTTAACTCAATACACCATCTATTTTCACTAGCCTTGCTCCACCGTTCTGAACGGCATTTTAGCATAAAACGGGTTTTTAGCCTTGCTGACGACAAGATTTCTCCCCATTAAAGTTGATTCATTCAATCTATCACAAGCTAGTTGACCCGCGGTGTCATCTTGCATTTCAACAAAAGCATAGACTTTCTTACGTCCCTCTTGTCTCTCCACAACGAGCTTTACAGACTTCACAATTCCAAATTGCTCAAAGAGCTCTCTCAACAATTCCTTGTCTACCTTGAAGCTCAAGTTTCCAATATATAAATTCATAAATACAAAGTTGAAATGTATAAAAAGTACCCCAATTATTACACATCCAATCCAACCTTATCCATATAGGTTATCACTTATCGTTGAAGTGAATATAACTTTATATAAATAAGATTAAATCTTTTTAATGATTATCGTAAAGGAAATAAATTTTAACTTCTTTTACAAAAAAATTACGCTCTTTAGTATGAATATTATTCATATATTTATCCTAAAATAAGGGGATTTATGGCGGTTTTGCGATTAATCATGCATAGTATTTTATAATATATATACAATTATATTATTAATGAGACAAACCCAAAAAAACATATACCTCTAATTTTCAACGAATTAGAAAAAAGAGACAATCAAATATTTCAATTTTAAATATCAATATTTGGCTTCAATCTTTTTTCATCAAAATCACAGAAAAACTTACATCGGAAATGTCTATTGAAATAAATAAGCTAACAAAAATATATGGAAACCAAATAGCGGTTGACTCTATAAGTTTTTCCGCTCAAAAAGGTGAAATCATTGGACTACTTGGCCCTAATGGCGCGGGGAAATCTACGACAATGAAGATTTTAACAGGTTTTCTGTCTCCAACTCATGGCGAAACGCATGTCTGTGGCATCAATGTCCAAGAAGAAACTATCAAAGCGCAACAAAAAATAGGATACTTGCCGGAAAACAACCCTTTGCACTATGAAATGTACGTCAAGGAGTACCTTAATTTTGCCGCGAACCTGTACAATATCAAGAAACCCAAAGAGCGTATTGCCGAAATTATTGATTTATGCGGACTTACTCCTGAATGCCATAAAAAAATAGGGCAATTATCTAAAGGTTACAAACAAAGAGTTGGATTGGCCCAAGCCCTTATTCATAACCCTGAAGTGCTGATTCTGGATGAGCCTACAACAGGTCTCGACCCTAACCAACTGGTTGATATTAGAAGCCTAATAAAGAAAATAAGTCAAGACAAAACCGTAATTCTCTCAACTCACATTATGCAAGAAGTGGAAGCTATATGTTCGCGTGTTGTTATTTTCAATAAAGGCAAACTTATCACAGACAAGCCAATTGCTGAGATTCAAACGGACATGAACAATGCTAACTATGTATACGCGGAATTTAGCGAAAGCATCAATACTGATATTTTCATAGAAAACGGCTTATCATTCCAAAGTCAAGAAGCTAATACATATCGTTTCAGCACCAATAATGAGACTGAAACACGAAAAGCTATTTTCAATTTAGCCACAAAAAATAATCTCCCGCTCATTGGCTTATGGAAAGAAAAAAATAAATTGGAAGACATTTTTCATGATTTAACTGGAAAAAAACAATAGCATGCTCGAAATATTTAAAAAAGAATTCAACTCTTTCTTCAACTCCCTTATTGGATACATGGTCATCGGCATATTTCTGATCGTTATGGGGTTGATATTTTGGGTTTACCCGGAAACAAGTGTTTTGGATTTCGGATACGCCAACATGGACACACTGTTCAATTTCTGTCCATTTGTATTTATATTCATCATTCCAGCGATCACGATGAGATTATTTGCCGAAGAGAAGAAAACTGGAACTCTGGAATTGCTCTTCACAAAACCTTTAAAACACTATCAAATCATCTTAGGAAAGTTCCTTTCAGCAGTTAGTGTAATCATCATAGCCTTGTTGCCTACATTGATTTATTATTACTCGATCAGCCAACTAGGAAGCCCTATTGGAAACATTGATTCTGCCAGAGTAATTGGCTCATATTTAGGGTTAGTGCTTTTAGCTTCGACATTCGCATCCATTGGCGTATTCACATCCGCATTGACGGACAATCAAATTATAGCATTTATTTTAAGCGTATTTATAAATTATGTATTGTACGCAGGATTTGATTCGTTGGCAGGCATCAGTTCACTGAGCGATCAAGCTTACTGGATTCAACAATTGGGAATGTCAGCGCACTATGACTTTATGAGTCGCGGACTGATTGACACACGTGAAATTATGTATTTCTTCAGTGTTGTCAGCCTATTTCTATTATTCACCAATCTAATATTCACTAGCAAAAAATGGTAAAATTTCACACAAAAAAAGTCGAGGACTTATTAAAGCTGGGAATAGCTATAATGATATTATGCCTGCTGAATATACTTGGCCAAAAATTTTATGATAGAATAGACCTGACAGAAGAAAATCGATTCTCAGTGTCTCCAGCAACAAAATCATTGTTGTCAAACCTTCAAGAAGATGTATATATTGAAATCTATCTTGATGGAGACATACCTTCAGGCTTTAAAAGGCTACAGAATAGTATTCTAGAAAACCTAAAAATATTCAACGAATACGCTGGCAACAAAATCAAATACAAATTTATAGATCCCTCAAGCATCAATCAAAGCGCAAAAGCTAGAAATGCCTACTATCAATCAATCGCCAATAAAGGAATACAACCAACAAATGTATTCTCTAATGATAATGGCAACAAAGTTGAAAAATTAATTTTCCCAGGCGCTTTAATCAGTTACAATGGTGAAGAAACCAGTGTGAACTTTTTAAAAGGAAATAAGTCCACATCTCCTGAGGAACAATTAAACCAATCGGTTGAAAATGTAGAATACGAGCTCGCCAAAGCGATATTAAATATCAGCCAAAAAGAGCGAAATAAAATCGTATATCTCACTGGCAATGGAGAAGCAATAGGCAAAGAAGCTACCGGCTTAATCGATATCATCAAGGAAAACTATGAATTGGAAATTACAAACCTTAAGAATAAAGAAATTCCTTCCGATGCGAAAGCAATAGTGCTTGCAAAGCCCTCTGAAAAATTCTCTGATGAGGAAATATATAAAATCGACCAATACATTGCTCACGGAGGAAATGCATTAATGCTTATTGATCCTATTAAAATCAATATTGATAGTGTAAGAAATGGACAAGCGATTGTATTCCCATATGACCTTGGGCTGGACAATCTTTTGATCAAATTTGGAATCAGGCTTAACAACAACCTTGTCCAAGACTTAAACTCAGGCGTATACCCAATTGTAACGGGCATGAGAGGCAATGTACCGCAAATACAAATGTTGCCATGGCCTTTTTACCCAATTGCCAACAAATACGCCAAACACCCTATTACTCGCAATCTGGATGCGGTATTTAGCCAATTCGCGAGCTCTATCGACACATTAAAGACAAAAGGCTCTTCAAGAATCCCATTAATTTCGTCATCTCAAACTTCCAAGACGATCATAGCACCATTAGACATAAGCCTTAATACTTTAAGAAAAAATGCGACACCGCAATCTTTCAATGAGGGCAGTCAAGCACTTGCCTACCTTGTAGAAGGAAAAATTAATTCACTTTATAAAAATCGATTCCTGCCTGAATTTGCAGACAAAACCACATTCAAAGCCGAATCGGAAAAGTCAAAGATCATCATAACCGCTGACGCGAATATTGGTCTGAATCAAATCAATGGCAAAACAGGAGAACCTTACGAATTAGGCTATGATCCTTTCCTAAAGAACACATTTGCCAATGCAGACTTTATTCAAAACTCGCTTGCTTACCTAACCGAATCTAATGGAGTTATCTCTTCGCGTAATAAAGAGGTAAAAATAAGACCTCTTGATAAAACCAAAATTCACTCGGAAAAGGCATTCTGGCAAACATTGAATCTAGTTTTACCTCTAATTCTACTGGGCATATTCGGGACTGCAAAATATTTGATTCGCAAACAAAAATACTCTAAATAGCTTCAAAATGAGAAAAAACCATAAGCTTCTAACCATATTCTTAACTCTTGCCACTTTGAACATCGCATTGCTTTTTCTTTTCAAAGAAAACAACGTAATAAAAGAGTCAAATAACGACAAGCCTGATTTCCATCTTGAGTCCACTGAAGGTATTACTCAAATCTCGATGATTTCAGATACACTCAACGTGATGCTTAGCAAGGCAAACAATAAATGGCTGGTAAATAACAACTACGAACTCGATCCAAATATGAAAGCTGTGTTATTTTCAGTACTCAAAGATGTTAGAGTTCAACGAGCAGTCAACAACACTCAAAAGAAGAAATTAGCTTCGCAAGGCAAAATCAATGGAACGCATGTCAAAATCATGCAAGGTGATAAAATTTTAAGAGATTTTTTCGCCTTTGGAGACGCGAATAATCAAAGATCCTATTTTCTTAATGCTACAAGCGAAGAGCCATACTTAGTCCACCTTCCTGGGTACGAAAGCTATGTAACTGGAATTTTCGGAGTGAATCCTAATGATTGGAGGAATCGATATCTTATCAAAAGCACTTGGGAAACGATCAAAGAGATAAGCATAAACAACGTTGCTCATCCTCAAGAAGAAATTAAGATAAAAGCTGACGGAAGACTCTTTTCCATTGATGGTGTCGCTAATCTAAACACGGAGAAAATGATGGCATATATTGAGGGTATCACCAACATGCAAGCAATTAGATTTATCAATAAACCGCAAAATCTAGGTGATGACAAACTCATAATGTCAATAAAAATCGACGATGCGCAACAAAAAAACAATTGTCAGATTGAGATTTTCGCGTTTGCTGACGATAAAACCAAGCAATATTTGCTTGTAAAAAACAAATCGACTTACGCAATTATTGATCAAAACACTTTAAATGGCTTAATTCAAAACAAACAGGCCTTTGAGCAAGAAAAAAATTAATAATCAATCAAACATAAGCCTAATTCATCTCAATGCATTTAGGTTTATGTTTGGCTCTTTTCTTGCTCCATTTTTGAAAATATTCTCCCAAAACAACACATATTTATCTTTTTATTGATAGAAAATCTTTTTACATTATGTTAACATTTTTTGGGATCAATTAATTTTCTAAGACATGGCAAAAGAAACTGTAAACACACTACCAGGTTTATTAGACAAAATGTGGAACGATTACATATCAATCAATCCACAAGTATTAGACATCTACAATGTATTTGTAGAAAGAGGCGAAAAAGTAATCAATGATCACATCGCCTTAAGAACATATGATTTAGCCGAAGTATGCGCCGATCAGCTGGCAAAACCATTTATAGCAAGTGGTTATGTTGAAAAAGGGCAATACCACTTTGAAGAAAAAAAACTCAATGCCAAGCACTATGAGCATCCGGATGAAAACTATCCGAGAATCTTTATCAGCGAGCTAATCACCAGTGAATTCTCTAGCGAAACTCAAGCTATCATTAAAAAACTTGTTGAGCAAGTTGATGAAAAAAACGAGAGATTTGACTTCACATCCATGGGAAGACCTTGGAAAGTTACCAGCGAAGAATATAACAAGCTTCTTGAAGAAAGCGAGTACGCCGCTTGGGTAGCTGCTCATGGATACAAACCAAATCACTTCACAGTGTTTGTAAATCATTTGGAAACTATTCCTAACTTGGTTGAATTAAATGAAGTTATTAGGGAAAATGGTTTCTTGCTCAATGAGAGAGGCGGAGCGATCAAAGGCTCTCCTTCTGTTTATTTAGAGCAATCATCGACTATGGCAGGCAAAGTTGAAATGAAATTTGATGATGAAATAACATTAAAAGTTCCAGCTTGCTATTATGAATTCGCTCAAAGATATCCATTAGAGAATGGAAGACTATTCAGCGGATTTGTTGCTAAATCAGCTGACAAAATCTTTGAAAGCACAAACATCAATAAATAAAAAAAGGGCTTCACAGCCCTTTTTTCTTTACTATATAAAATTCTATTAGTCAACATTGTCATGCAAGAACTTATTATCTCCTAAAGTTCTGCTTTGATCATCATTTAGATTGTATCTGGACACATTATTATCAGCTGATCGAGGAATATCTTCCAACTTTCTTTGCTTTCTAATATAGGCAGGCACATTCAACCTATCGCGAATTGATTCTTCATCATAAGAAAATGGTTTGTCAAGATTTCTAATTTGCTGAACTCTTTCCATACCTTTCTCCCTAAGTATTTCACGCTTCTTTTCAATTGCTGTCGGGCCTAAAGTTTCTTCATTAATCGACTTCTGCTTATCTATTATCTGATAATTTTCATCCAAGCCAACAAAATCCTCTTGGCTATTTTTAGTCTCAAAATTTAGATCTCCGCCTCTTTGAGAATTATAATATCGACGATCGTCCTCTATATTAGAAGGCTGTTGTCTATTATAGTCCTGCGAATGATTATAACTATCAGCCTCCCCTCTATCAACCGTTCTTTCATTTGATGGCTGAGAATAATTCGTAGGTTGCTCAATAGGTGGTTGTTGCTGAGGTTCAAACTCTCTACGTACTTCCTGACGCTCAATTATAACTTCTTTTGGCTCCTGGAATGTAGTGGTTGATGATTGCCCCTGCGTTTCACTATCAAAAGACGATGAAGGAACATCGCCAGCCTGAGAAAACTCGTCTTGCGAAATATAATCTTGGCCAGATTTTTCCTCGTTCAATGTGCTAACAGGCTTCTCGAACGTATATGATGGTTGATTTTGATAATCAGGAATATTATTCCTTTCCTCCATTGGTTGCCTAGACTCTTCTTCAACTCTAGGCTCACTTCTTGTCTCTTCAGCAATTGACTCTTCACTTGAAGCTATATTTGATCCAGAAGGGTTTGTAACAACGCTTTGCTCTTGAAGTGGTTGAGACAATACTTCTCTTTCTCTTATAGGCTCAACTCCAGAATCTTCAACAATATTGGTAGAGCTTTCTTTTATCGGCTCTACCGGTGTTTTAATAGGTTCATCTTCTCTTGTTGCAGTAAAATCTGAGCGCACCTCATTTGGTACATTTTCAAGTTTTTTTTCTACATTAGAGGATTTTTTTTTTGAAGTGCCATTTTCTAGCACATCTTGAACGGCAGGAAAGCCAGTTGCAATAACTGTAACCCTAATGCTTTCGCCAAGAGTCTCATCAATTCCCCAGCCCCAGATCACTTCCTCAGCTTCTTCTTCGCCTCCGCCAGCTTTATCTTGGATATAGTTGGTAATAGCCCCAAGCTCATCCATGTCAAGCTCTGCGTCAGGTCCAGACATGATTGACAGCAAAATTCTCTGCGCTCCGTAAATATCTTTATTATTCAACAATGGAGAAGAGATAGCTTCTTCAGCAGCTCTTACCGCACGCTGATCACCTTGAGTTACAGCCGACCCCATCACAGAGGCTCCAGAGTTTTTCATTACGGTAACAACATCCTCAAAATCGACGTTCATTTCCGCATGCTCTGAAATGATCTCAGCGATACTCTTAGCCGCATCTGACAAAACCTCATCCGCTTTAGAAAAAGCCTGTCTGATAGGCAAATTGCCCAAAATTTCTTTTAACTTATCATTAAGTATCACGATAACTGTATCGCAATGCTTTCTTAACTCTTCTATACCTGCTTGAGCTTGACGTATTTTCTTTCTTCCTTCAAAAGAAAAAGGCATTGTAACTATACCCACAGTCAAAATCTCCAAATCCCTGGCAACTTCAGCAATTACAGGAGCAGCTCCAGTACCAGTACCACCACCCATACCAGCAGTGATAAAAAGCATTTTTGTGCCATCGCTTAACAAATCGCGAATCTCTTCTTTGTTCTCCAAAGCAGCTTCTCTACCCTTTTCAGGATTCGCTCCGGCACCCAAACCAGCTGTTAAGTTAATACCTATCTGAATGTTTTTTGGGACAGGACTATTTTTAAGTGCTTGCATGTCAGTATTAACAACCACAAAATTCACATCCTTTATGCCCTTATTGAACATATGGTTTACGGCATTGCTACCTCCTCCACCAACACCGACCACTTTAATTATCGATTGCTGCGAAGGCGGCATATCAAACTGGTAAGATATATCACTCATAACAAACTGTTTTTCATAACAACATTTTCATACTAAAATTGACTGAACCAAAAATATGGCCAGCCAACAATTCGGCGCTTTCGAAACACAAATTAGGAATTTTTATTACTTTATAAAAGATTGTTAAATCAAATCTATTCACTAATATTTATTATCGTCGTCAATATCGTCGATAATAAAATCCCTTGTTTTGTTCAAAAACGATTTCCACCAACTCTTTTCTTTTTGAATATCAGACTTGGTATAATCTCCTGTTTTTCGCTCTTGGTAATTATAACCTGATTGAGTGTCCACAGATTTTTTCTCAGCAGCTTTCGCTTCTTTTTCGAAGTATCTATTCTCTCGATCATCTAGTCCTCTAAATCCTGAAAGAACCAATCCTACAGATGTCGCATACATAGGACTTTTCACTTCTTCTACCTTGCTTTTGCCAAGGTGCTCATTTGGATGGCCAATTCTGGCATCCATACCAGTCATATATTCAAATAATTGACGACAATTCGCCAACTGCGAACCTCCGCCAGTAATCACTATACCACCAGCCAACTTTTTGTCATATCCGCTAGTGATTATCTCCGCATGGACCAGCTCTATAATCTCTTCCATTCTGGCTTCGATAATATGCGCCAAGTTCATTACAGAAATTTCTTTTGGCGGTCTTTGACGAATACCAGGAATCGAAACAATCTCATTTGGATTTGCCTCTTCCGCTATCGCCTTGCCAAACTTCACCTTAAGCTGCTCTGCTTGGTTATCCATCACCATGCAGCCTTGCTTTATATCATCAGTTATAATATTCCCTCCAAATGGAATAACAGCTGTATGCCTAATTATATTTTCATGAAAAATAGCGATATCAGTTGTGCCGCCACCAATATCCACCAAACAAACTCCAGCTTGCTTTTCCTCAGTGCTTAATACAGCTAAACTTGATGCCAAAGGTTCTAATATCAAGCTTTCAATATCCAATCCGGCTCTCTTGATGCATTTATTGACATTGAAAATAGCATTGGCTTGAGCCGTGATCACATGAAAGTCCGCCTCCAACTTGGCTCCCCTCATGCCCACAGGATCCTTTATGCCTTCTTCATAGTCAACCATGTAATCTTGAGGCATCACATGAATAATTTCACTGCCAGGAGGAATCACAGTCTTGTACATGTCATTGGTAAGCCTCCTCACATCCTCAACAGATATTTCATCAAATGTTGAATCTCTGGTGATCGACCCGTGATGAATGGAACTTTTTATATGTTGTCCAGCAATTCCAACGTTAACAACACGAATATTGATTCCTGATTGCCTCTCAGCCTCTCTAATGGATTGCTCTATGCCCGCAACAGTTCTATCAATATTGCTTACAACTCCACGAACCACGCCATCGGAAACGGCTTTGCCCATTCCCAAAACTTCCAATTTGCCATATTCATTCTTGCGACCAACAACAGCACAGATTTTTGTGGTACCAATATCCAATCCGACTACAATCTTATCTGTTTCCATATTCATATAAATATTTTGGGTCTCCTTATAAAAAAAGCCTTATTATTTTAAAATGGTATTTTTTTTTCTAAAAATATAAAATTAATACTTCTGAAAGAAATTTATTCACATAAAATCTGCTTAAAATATCTTAAATCAACAGTTTTATAATAATTCCACCCCTTTTTGGGTAAAATCTCTTTATAAAAGATTTTCAATTTCCTAAACTTCTCTTGTATATCCTCTGCCTTGCCAAATACAATTCGCTGATTTCCCAACTGCGGATACAAAGTGATCGACTGATGGTCACTAATTTCCATTTGAGCAATTTGAACGCTCCAAAAAGGATCCTTTCTTACAAAGTCAACAATTTCCAACATCGGCTCAATTTTCTCCTGTTGAAACTTTTCCTCTTTTAAGAATTCTTCAACATACCTTCCGCTAACCAAAGGCACTCTAGCAGTATAAGTATCCGACAATGGGAGTATTTCTCCTTCCTCACTCAAATAAGCGTCCGGAGCATTCTCCCTAACAAGCCTGGCAACAGGCCTGTTTTGTATAATATACACGAATAAACTTCCTTCTAAATCGGAAAAAACTTGAGCTTTTTTGACAAACTTATTAGCTTCAAGCAAAATCTCCAATTCTCTCAAGTTAATTTTATCAAAAAATTCGCCTATTATTTTCTTTTTACCATTTTTTGTAACAATATTCCTTACATCTCCTTGGTTTATAAAATAATTTTTATACTGGTTATCTATGTTAACCTCAATTCTTGCTATCTTCCTTTGCGATTGTTTTTTTTGAGCAAAAATCGCCAAGACAACCACTAAAAGGCCTACAAGATAGTATTTTATTTTCTTTCTAATCTTAACCTTGATCACGATAAAACAATATTTTTTCCAAAATTCGAAAAAATATTTTAATTTTTCGACAATTACATTTTATTTCAATATTTTTTTGATCGACTCAAGTTCATTCGCGATATCACCTGCTCCAATTGTCAATAACAACTCAGGATTCAAATCTCGTATTTCCTCAAGAAGACTATTCTTTTGAATTCTCTTCACTCTGTCGTTATTCATAACATTTGTTATCAATTCGGAAGTTACTCCTTCTATAGGCAACTCTCTTGCTGGATAAATCTCAGTCACTAGGACATCATCAGCCAAATCCAACGATCTTGCAAATTCATCCGCAAAATCCTTTGTCCTTGAGTATAAATGAGGTTGAAAAACCACCGTCAATTTTTTTTGCGGATACATTTCCTTCAAAGAACTTATAATCGCTCTAACTTCTGTCGGGTGGTGCGCATAGTCATCGATAAAAGTTCTTGAATCGGACTTAATATGATACTCAAATCTCCTTTTAACTCCTTTGAACTCTTTAACGGCCTGCCTAACTAAATCTGAAGAAGCCCCATTCTCCAGCGCTAAGGATATCGCAGCCACCATATTCTCAACATTATGATCTCCCGGAACCAATAACTCACAATTTTCAAGCTTTGCAATTGGTGAAACATAGTCAAACACGCAATAACCTTCTTTCACTCTCAAATTTTCTGCTCGAAACGAAGCTACACCTCCATTCAATCCATATTTTCGATACTCAAGCTTAGGGTTCAACTGCGAAAGCAAATGACTCGGAAGCTTGGATGAAACATAAACAATCGCTCCGTCATTGAACTTATTTGTAAAGTCAACAAAAGCTTTAACCACTTCCTCATCGTCACCATAGATATCCAAATGATCCGCTTCAATAGAAGTTATAATCGCTTGATCTGGCGACAATCTTAAAAAAGAACGGTCAAATTCATCCGCTTCAACAACTGCAAGCAACTCTTTATCAGCATCTCCCAATAACAAATTGCTATTATAATTTGATGAAATTCCTCCTAAAAATGCAGAGCAATTGACTCCAGACCTATCTAATAAAAAAGTAAGCATCGTACTGGTAGTTGTCTTACCATGCGTACCAGCCACAGCCAAAGTTTTCATCGAAGCCGTAATCGCCCCCAACACCTCAGCCCTTTTCAATATTTTGTAACCTTGATTCTCAAAAAATAACCGAACAACATTACTCCCGCTAATCGCAGGCGTATATACCACTAACGTTGATTCTTTGCATTTTATTACATTATCAGGGATACTTTCTATCGTTTCTTTATAAAAAATTTTTATTCCTTCACTTATCAGCGATTTTGTTATATCAGATTCAGAGCGATCATAACCAGAGACTTCCTTGCCATGATGATTGAACCACCTTGCCAAAGCGCTCATACCAATTCCGCCTATGCCTAAAAAATATACGTATTTAATCTCCTTCAAATTCATGCTTTCAGCTTCTCTATTTCATCAACTATTTTCTTGGTCGCATATGGCTTCGATACCTTGTTCATATTATCAGCCAACTCCTTCATCAAACTCGTATTCTCCACAAGGTCTATGATTTGCTTTTCAAGCTTCGTATCCAATTCGGAGTCTTTGACTAAGAGACAGGCATTCTGATCTAGCAGGCTTTCAGCATTTTTAGTTTGATGATCTTCAGCCACATTCGGTGAAGGAACAAATATCGATGGTTTACCAACAACCTCTAGTTCAGCAATAGAAAGCGCTCCCGCTCTAGATACTACCACATCGGCAACCCTGTAAGCAAAATCCATTCGTTCTACAAAAGCCATAATTTTCAAATGAGGGTCTTCAGCCAAATTAGCTTGTTCCTCTACAATCGCATCATAGTAAAACTTTCCTGTTTGCCAAATCACTTGCAGACCTTGGTCTAGCAAATTCTTTACACACTTGCTCATAGCAAGATTTACCGATTTAGCCCCAAGACTTCCGCCAATAACCAACAAAACAGGCCTATTTGACTGTAATCCAAAATAATTTAAAGCTTCGTTTTCATCAATTTTCTCCACTTCGACCAAGTCTTCTCTCACAGGGTTCCCTGTAGCCACGACCTTATTCTTTGGAAAATATCTTTCCATTCCCTTCTCAAATCCAGCACAAACCTTGTCAATTCTATTCCCCAGCAATTTATTAGTCAAACCCGCATAAGAATTCTGCTCTTGAATCAATGTGGGAATTTTCAGTACGGTAGCCATATACAATAATGGACCACTAGCAAACCCTCCCACGCCTATACAGGCTTCAGGTTTAAACTTTCTCAATATCAACCATGAATGTATTAAGCTCACGATTAATTTCAAGGGAAACATCAAATTCCTAAAACTCAAACTTCTTTGAATACCATCAATCCAAAGCCCTTTTATTTCGTATCCGGCTTTTGGAACGCGTTCCATTTCCATTCGTCCCTTAGCTCCAACAAATAAAATCTCGGCTTGAGGATTGCGCTTTTTTATCTCATTAGCAATAGCCAGGGCTGGATTTATATGACCTCCTGTTCCTCCCCCGCTTATTATGACTCTATTCACATCAAATAATTTTGAAATCTAAAAATCACTTAACTTCAATCATCGGCTCATTTTTCAATACAGAATCACTATTGAAAGTATGCTCGACATTATCATTGCTTCCTCTGCTTACACTTAATATGATTCCAAATGAAATCCCTGTAAACAACAAAGAAGTACCTCCCATGCTTATCATCGGCAATGGCAAACCTGTAATCGGCAATAATCCTGTTACCACCCCCATGTTTATCAAAGCTTGAAATACTATAGCAAAACTCAAACCTGCTGATAATAACCCACCATAAGGTCTATCACTATTTGCTGCCGTCACCATGCCACGATACAATAGGCCTAAGTATAGCAACAGAACAAAAACACCTCCCGTCATACCGTATTCTTCAATAATAATCGCATAAATAAAATCGGAATAAGGATGAGGCAAAAAGTTTTTCTGTTCGCTATTTCCGGGTCCCTTTCCTGTGACCCCTCCTTTAGCTACTGCGATATAAGATTGCTCTGCTTGAAAAGAAACTTCTGTTTTGTCCCAAAACCTTTCGAGTCTAGCCGCAGCGGTTCCAAGCCTTTGCCCAAACATCATCGCAGTTCCGCCAGCTAAGACCGAACCGACAAAAACCATCACCATGAAAAACTTCATCGGAATACGGCCAATGAAAAAAATCACCATGCAAGTCGTGAAAAGCATTGCCGATGAAGATAAATCTGTCAAGCCTATCAACCCACAGATCGTAACCACCCAACCTAAGATAGGCATCAAGCTTTTAAAAGAATCTGTTACTTCATGCTGAAGCTTTGACAGCTTGAAGGCTAAACTTGAAATCAAAGCCAGTTTAGCCAAATCGGAAGGTTGAAAAGCTAGGTTTATAATTGGCACTCTCAGCCATCTTGACGCTTCATTAATATTCAAACCATATTTCCAAGTATATAAAAGAAGCGGCACAGAGATAATCAAACCGATCTTTGATAAAGCGCCATAATATTTATAATCCACTTTATGAGCCAGCCACATGCAAAACAAAGCGACTCCAATCAAAGAGCTGTGTTTAATCAAATAATACTCGGTATTTCCATTAGCCATTTTAAATGCTAATGTTTGGGTAGCGCTATAAACCGCCCAAATACTCATGATGGTAAAAATGAAAACTATTGTCCAGATGTAATAATCACCTGTGACATGCTTTTTCATCCATGATTTTACTGTTTCCATAAACAAAACACCTTTGTGTCAGGGATTTAATATTAAAATTTCAAGGAATTATTATATAGACTTAAAAAATCTATTTGCATCAATTACGGGAATAATTATTTTTTTCACAATAATTTATTCACCTCTTGTTTGAAAACCTGTCCACGATGTTCATAATTCTTAAATAAATCGAAACTTGCGCAAGCCGGGGACAGCAAAACGACATCTCCTTTTTCTGCCAATCCAACAGCTTTCTCAATAGCTTCATCCATACTATGACAATCGTATACAGGAATAATATTCTTGAAAGCAGAAATTAACTTGGCATTGTCCTTACCTAAAGCAATCAAGGCCTTGACATTTTTTTCAACGATTTCCGATAGCAATGCATAATCATTTCCTTTGTCAACTCCTCCCGCGATCCAGATTACATCGTCAAAACTTTCCAAAGCAAACTTAGTCGCATCAACATTCGTCGCTTTCGAATCATTATAAAAACTCACTCCATCAACTTCAGCAACCTTTTCCATACGGTGTTCTATTGGAGAAAAAGTTCTCAAGCCATTCAAAATCTGTTCATTTTCAAGACCTGCTTTTTTCACAGCGACTACAGCATGGGCTACATTTTGAACATTATGCGGTCCTTTCAAAGACAATTCGTTAAATGATATTCTCAAATCCGAAGCTGGAAATATTAGTTCCATACCGTCATAAACGCATATGCTATTTTCACTTTGCGATGTCAATGACACAGGAACGCAATCCCTATTTTCTAAAATTGAATCGTTCAAACGCTGTTTAATAAATTCATCATCAGCATTGAAAATAAAACTATCGCCACTCTTTTGATTCTTTGTTATCCTAAACTTTGAATCAACGTACTTGCTCATATCATAATCGTACCGATCCAAATGGTCAGGAGTAATGTTTAGCAAAACAGCAATATTAGGCCTGAATGTATCAATGTCGTCAAGCTGAAAACTAGAAACCTCCAAGACATACCATTCTTTATCTTGTTCGGCAACTTGCCTCGCAAAACTAAAACCTATATTACCTCCAAGCCCAACATCATACCCAGCACTTTCCAGCAAATGATAAATCAACGAAGTCGTAGTCGTTTTCCCGTTAGTTCCTGTTATAGCAATGACATTAGCACCTGTAAGCTCAAAAGCAAATTCGATTTCAGAGACAATCTTAATTCCATTGTCTTTCGCTTTTTTTAATAATGGAATTGTCCCTGGTATACCAGGACTTTTAATTATCATGTCGGCATCAAGAATCAAACTTTCTGTATGACCTTCTTCTTCAAAATCAATATTTTGAAGTTCAAGCTCTTCTTTATACTGACGGTTCAATACGCCAAAATCCGATAAAAAAGTTTCAAAACCCTTCTTCTTGGCTAAAACAGCCGCTCCAATTCCACTTTCACCACCTCCTAATATCACTACTTTACTCATCGATACTTATCTAAGCTTTAAAGTTGTCAATGTTAAAATCGCCAGCAAAATCGTGACAATAATAAACCTGCTCACAATCTTTGACTCATGAATTCCCATCTTTTGATAATGGTGATGCAAAGGCGCCATTTTAAAGACTCTGCGACCTTCTCCATATTTCTTTTTCGTATACTTGAAATACCCTACTTGAATAATCACAGAAAGATTTTCTATAAGAAAAACACCGCATAAAATAGGTATCAACAATTCCTTTTTAACCACTAAAGCCATGACAGCAATCACACCTCCTATGGAAAGACTTCCTGTGTCTCCCATGAATACTTGAGCGGGAAAACTATTATACCATAAGAACCCTATGCAAGCACCAATAAAAGCCGCGCAAAATATCACTAATTCTCCCGACATTGGTATATACATGATATTCAGATAGTCCGCAAATATCGCATTTCCTGACAAGTAAGCGAAAATCGCCAGAACAATACCAATCACGGCAGAAACACCAGCGGCCAATCCGTCAATACCATCCGTAATATTCGCACCATTCGATACTGCCGTAACAATAAATATCACAACCAAGACATAAACTATCCAAGTATAACTATCCGGTAAAAATGGCAGAAGCATCGAATAATCAAATTCATTGTTCTTAAGAAAAGGAATAGTCGTCACTGTTGACTTGATATCATGATATGCGGTCATCACTCCACCACTCAAATCTTGGGCGTCATTGATTCTAACCACCACATCTTCATGAAAATAAAGAGTAAGTCCTACGATCAAACCCAGGCCAACTTGTCCGACAATCTTGAACCTTCCGGCCAACCCTTCTTTATTCTTCCTGAAAACTTTTATATAATCATCTAGAAAACCAATAACTCCCATCCATAAAGTGGAAACTATCAACAATATGATATATATATTATCTAATTGAGCGAAAAGTATCGTCGGTATCACAATAGCCATGATGATCATAATTCCTCCCATGGTTGGCGTACCTTTTTTTTCCATCTGACCTTCCAAGCCCAGATCCCTGATGCTTTCGCCTACTTGCAAGCGGTGCAACTTGTCTATAATCGCTTTGCCAAAAAATATTGTGATAATCAACGAGGCGAACATCGCTGCTCCAGCTCGAAAAGTGATATACTGAAAAACTCCTGCTCCAGCTAAATCAAAAGTCTTTTTTAAATAATCAAAAAGATAATAAAACATTTTTAAACTATAGTGTAATCGTAAATTCTTAAACTTTGCTATTCAATTAAGCGTCCAAAAAAGACCTAAGCTCCTCCCTATCGTCAAAGTGGCTTTTAATACCATTGATCTCTTGATAAGTTTCATGTCCCTTGCCAGCGATAAGAATCACATCTCCCTTTTCAGCCAGCATAACCGACAATTTAATAGCTTCTCTTCGGTCTGTCAATTTGATATATTTATGCAAATCCTCATCTCTCACACCTTTTACCATTTCATTAAGAATCAGTTCAGGATCTTCGCTTCTTGGATTATCAGATGTCAATATTACTTTATCACTCAGTGAGCAAGCTATCTTAGCCATTTCAGGTCGCTTCGTTCGGTCTCTATCGCCTCCGCAGCCCACAACAGTGATTATTTTCCCTTCCGGTCCTACTTTCTTAATCGTATCCAACACATTTCCCAAAGCATCAGGCGTATGAGCATAGTCAACTATGGCTGTCAGTGATTTTTGATTTTCAATTCTCTCAAATCTTCCTTCAGCGCCTTTCAACTGCGACAATATCATCAACGCTTCATCAGAATCCTCATCCAAAAGACTAGCAACAGCATATACGGCTAAAATGTTATATGCATTGAAAAGCCCTGTCATCCTCAACCACACCTCTTTTCTATCCAGTTCCAACTGAAGCCCTTCGAAAGTGTCCGCAATTAATCGAGCTTTGAAGTCCGAAGGATTTTTTAAAGAATATGTATAGGCCTTGGCTTTTGAGTTTTGCAACATCACCAAACCTCTTTTGTCATCAACATTTACCAAAGCGAAGGACTCTTTGCCCAACCGATCAAATAGAAGTTTTTTTGCGCTTATATACTCTTTGAAAGTGCCATGATAATCCAAATGATCATGCGATATATTTGTAAAAACAGCTCCTTTCAATCGAAGCCCAAACATTCTATTTTGAACTATCGCATGAGAACTAGCTTCCATGAAACAGTGGCTTACTCCTTCCGAAACCATTTTTGCCAACATTTCATTAATCGCTAAAGCGTCTGCAGTCGTATGAGTGGAAGGAATAATCTCATCATTGATGCGATTTTCAACCGTTGAAAGCAGACCAACAGAATGCCCCAACTTTTCAAATAATTGAAACAACAATGTTACCGTAGAGGTCTTACCATTTGTCCCTGTCACAGCAACTATATCCAATTTAGATGAAGGGTTTCCATAGTAATTTGACGCCATGACACCCAATGCCTTTGAACTGTCATTCACTTGCACGTAAATGACTTTGTCAAAGTTTTCCGCTATGTCACCTTTTTCTTTTTCACCTACTATAGCGACACAACCCGCAGCTATAGCTTTGTTAATATAGTCATGTCCATCAACATGCAAGCCATTGACAGCGACAAAAACATCGCCTTCGGCAACTTTTCTGGAATCAAACTGAACTTTAGCAATTTCTAATCCCAGGTCATCTTCGGAGCGAAATTCCACTCCTTTCAATAGGTTATTAAGTATCATTAAATTTCAGTTTTAAAAAAATTTGAGTGCCAATTTTTATTTTATCGCCAGGAACAATCGACTGAGTCTCCACTCTGCCTGTTCCTTTATATACAACTCTTAATCCAGCATTCTCCAATAAATACATGGCATCTTTCAATGTCATACCTCTAACATCGGGAACTCTATTCATCGCATTTCTATTGGACACCCATTCCACAGCGTTATTATTGACTCTAGTTTTTACCCATTCGTCATCTGTCTTCATATGATTTGAAATTCCCAACTCATTGCATAAAAACTTCAAATCCTCACCCAAACCTTTCTTGATAACAGGGAATGAACCTTGGCTTGATTGAGTCTCCAAGCCTGCTTTATGCAAATTCAAATCCGTGGAATAAATCTTATCTGCGATTTCCTTAAAGACTGGAGCCGCAGCATCGCTTCCATACTGCTGCCCACCCGTAGGTTTGTCTATCACAACTATGCAACTGTACTTTGGCGACTCCGCTGGAAAGAAGCCTGCGAACGAAGTATAATACTTTTTTGTGTATTTTCTATTAATTACTTTCTGAGCTGTTCCAGTTTTACCCGCAATTTTATAATAATCATTTTTAATATTTTTCGCAGTGCCTGTTTCAACCACTTCGACCAATAATTCCCTCACTTTACTCAAAGTTGCGTCCGAACAGATTTTCTTTTTGATCACTTCTGTTTTGTAAGTTTGAATCTCTCTATTGGTTTCAAAAACTCTCTTGACGATCATTGGCCTCACCATTCGCCCATTATTGGCTACTGCGTTATAAAATGCCAAGACATGCAAAGGCGTCAGTTTCAATTCATAACCAATAGACATCCAAGGCAATGTTACTCCACTCCATGTCTTATCATCAGGACTCTTGATATATGGCACGCCTTCGCCCACCATTTGAAAGCCTAAAGGCTCTAAAAGTCCCATATCCTTGATATAATTTATAAACCGCTCAGGAGTTAAGCCAAATTGGTCATTAACAAGCTTAGAAATCGCGATATTGGACGATTTGGCAAATGCGTCTTTGACCGTTAATTCGCCATATCCTCCGGGCTTGTGATCTCTCATTATCTTGTCGTAAAACTCATACTCGCCATCTCCAGTTTGAACCTTATCATCAATATCCAAATTAGATTCCTCAAACAACGCTATCATGGAAGCCAATTTGAACGTAGAGCCCGGTTCAGTCAATCCTTGCGCACCAACAGCAAAGTTGTAATTCTCATAATAGTAGTCCGACTCTTCATCATAACTGAGGTTCGTCATTGCCTTGATCTCACCTGTTTTCACTTCCATAACCACGGCGCAACCATAGTCTGCCTTATAGCTTTGAAGAGCGGATTTCAAAGCGCTTTGAGCCACGTCTTGTAGATTTATATCAATCGTAGTTTCAATATCAAAGCCATTCACAGGCCTAACTTCAGACTCATCATGCACTGGTCTCCAACGCCCTCCTGAAATCTTTCTGTACAGGGCTTGTCCATTCTCACCCGCCAAGCGATCATTGAAACTATACTCCAAGCCCGCTCCATTGTAATTCTCATTTACAAAACCAATAGTCCTTCTGGCCAGATCATTAAAAGGCAAAAAGCGTTTATTCACTTTTTCGAAAATCACGCCGCCTTTCATACGGCCTTCCTTAAGAATAGGCCAAGTCTGAACTTCTTTCTTATCCAAATGATCAATCAACTTACGGCTCAATACGATATACTGTGATTTATTTTTTCGAGCGTCATTGATCATTCTTCTGTAGCCATTTGCCGATTTCCCTCCAAATTTTTTGGAAAGCAAGTCAGACAGCGTATCGATTCCTGCTTTATAAACTTCATCGGAAGCTCGCGTAGGGTCGAATGCGACTTTATAGAAAGGCAATGATGTCGCCATCAAACTTCCATTATCTGAATATATATTTCCTCTTGTCGCTTTAAGTTCTTTATGTTTCAGACCGATCTGATCAGCTTTTTGAATCCATTTCTCCCCTTCTACAAACTGTATAGCCACAATCCTATAGATCAAAGCCACTGCAAACAACAGCACGAATAAAAAAGCCAGCCGCGAGCGGAATAATATGGATTTCTTAATATTCACTTTTTTTCACTTGTATCTTTACTGGTGGAACCAAACTTTCCTTCAAGCCCATTTTCTTAACACTTTTTGCTACTTCAGACTGCTTGCTCGCATACATGTAAGAAGCCTTAAGGGTAGTATAATTCGCTCTTAAATCTTCAACTTCCACTTGAAGCTTGTCTATCTTACGGGTATTTTTCTCGGTCATGTGGCTATTGCCTATGTAAATAATTCCCATCAGACTAATAAAAACAATCTTAGGCAAATATTTGACAGGCAAACCGCCTTCGAAAAAAGCATCAAGATTCACATATTTCTCAATCACGCCAAATATGCTCACTTGCTTTTTCTTTCTAGCTGGCCTTTTTCCCGATCTGTAGCTATTTCTTATCATCTTGTTTCTTCTCGGCAATTCTCAATTTGGCGCTTCTAGCTCTCGGATTCTCATCCACTTCATCTGGAGTAGCAATCACCGGCTTGCGAGTCACTGGCGATAAAGGCCTGATCAAATTACCATAAAAATCTTTTTCAGCTTCGCCGGAAAACTTGCCCTTGGCAATATAATTTTTTACCAGACGATCCTCCAATGAATGATAGGACATGACCACCAATCTACCTCCAGGTGCCAAAATATCTCCGCATTGAACCAGCAAATCCTCTAATGCTCCCATCTCGTCATTCACTTCTATTCTCAAAGCTTGAAAAGCTTGAGCGAAGTACTTGAACTCTCTATTTCTAGGAGCTATTTTAACCAATATATTTTTCAATTGGTCAATTGTTTCGATCGGACCTTCGGATCTGGCAGAAACTATGGCAGAAGCTAAAGTCTTGGCATTTTTAATTTCTCCATAAATCCCAAAGATCTTGTGCAAGTCTTTTTCAGCGTATTCATTAACGATCGTTCTAGCTGTCAAAGTTTGCTTTTGATCCATTCTCATGTCCAACTGGGCGTCAAATCTCGTTGAAAAGCCCCTTTCACCTTCATCAATCTGATGTGAGGAAATACCCAAATCAGCCAATATGCCATCCACTTGAGAGACTCCTTTAAGCTTCAAGAATCGTTTGATATGCCTGAAATTAGCCTGAATAAAATTAAACGACGACGAATCAATCCCTTCGACATTTCTCAAAGCATCCGGATCTTGATCGAAACTATACAATTTTCCATTTTCATCAAGGTGCTTCAAAATTTCCTTGGAATGCCCTCCTCCTCCAAAAGTCACGTCCACATAAATGCCTGAAGGGTTGATATTCAAGCCTTCCACACATTCACTAAGCATTACAGGTATATGATATTGATCCGACATATTCTAAGAATTTTCTAAAATTAAATTGAAAAGCATGCGTATTTAAAATCTTATTTCGAGACAAACCCATTGCTTTCAAAAATCCCACAAATTTAGTTAAAGATATTCATTCACAACACTAATCCGTAGACAAAAAAACTGCGGCAAAGCCAAGTTCGCTAATAATTGATCATTTTAACACATATAGTTCTTAAAAACAAAAAAAAGGCTGATTCTTTCAAATCAGCCTTTCCTTGATAATTATATATTATTCCTTAATTCATTAAGGTTTCAAATAAACGTAACCTGATAATGGTTCACTGCCATCATTCTTCTCAAAGATATAGAAATATGTTCCTTCCGGAAGTACTTTATCTCCTAGCTTAAGATTGATATTAGATACTCCGTCCCAATCATTTCTATACCCTTTCTTCTCATAAACTTTGCTACCGTATCTATTATATACTCTCAACAAAGAGTTAGGGTATTTTTCAGCCTGTTGGATAACAAAATAGTCATTCACACCATCGCCATTAGGGGTAAACATATTGTGAACCAACACTTCATCCACATCCAAGACATTAATATAAACCACTGCCTGTCCTTGATTACCTGTAGAATCATGAACTTCATAGAAGAATGATAACTCTTGAGGCTCCACATCCAATGCATGGAATGTAAATGATTTCGTATCATCAAAATACTCAAACTCACCCACATCAGGCAATTCTCCTACGACCTTAAACGATCCTGGATCAAGGTCTCCGTCAGGATCCGTGTCATTTTCCAATGGGAAGATATCAACAGACTCATTCGTTCTTACATAATACACATCATCTCTTACGATTGGCGGGTTGTTTTTGAACGTTTCATCAGATACTAATACTATGAATTCCATTATTGAAGTATTATCAGAAGCGTCTTTAGCTGTATACCTAACAATGTACTTCACATTTTTAGGGAACAAGCTACCGTTTCTCAAGTCAACTTTGTTTCCAGTCAGCTCTTCGAATATTTCATATTCAACAAGAACATTTGGATCGCAATTATCCACAGCTTCAGGCTCTCTCCAATTGATTGGCAAACCATCTCCAGCCCCAGTGATCGTCTCATAAATATTTCCAATTTGATCCAAGAACTCAGGAGCTTCTCGATCCAATTCCCTATTCACTACCACATAGTTGTCAGATATTTCACTTTCACAACCCAGTGAATTGGATATAGCAATTACCCTAAACACATTGTTGTAATCGCTCAAATATTTAGGATCAAGCTCAAATCTCAATGTTTTACCTTGCTCGATTGGCTCTACTTCAGTCAACGCTTCATCTTCCGAATTAACTAAGTAATAAGTATAAGAGCTGTTCGTCTTGGTAAGTTCCACTACAGCCGGAGCTGTCGTGCTACACAGAGTCCCTTCAGCTTTCATCTTAACGTTCGCATCAGGTAAAGGCTCTACATACACATCAACTACCACATCTAAAGTATCAGGACAAGCTATGTAATCTTCAGCTATATACTCAGCCATTATTTTGAGTTTATTCTCATACAGTTTCAAGGATTCCCCTGGCACTGTGAGTGTCAAAGAGGCATCCGAGACATCAACAGGATAAGGTTCTGTCAATGCATTACCTTCAAAATCAACAACAGTATATTGCCAGTTTTCAACAACTTGAGGCAATGTAATTTCCAAAGGTTCTCCAAAACAAACTCTGCCATCAACTGGATTGGTCGTTACATTTTGATCCTTATTTGCTAATTCCGGAGTAACTAAAATAGTAACCGTCCTATCTAAATCTATTTCTCTATTACAAGTCTGGGTATCTGTCAACTTTCGCCTCGCTGTGATATTAAAAGGTCCATTCTCACCCGGTCTCAAGCCATGCCTTCTCACACTTATGACATTTTGATCACTGCCATCACTATCAGTATCCTCAAACTTAATCACATCTCCATTTACGTGAAGGAAATATTCAACATTCGGTTCAAGCTTGCTTAAGGTTACTAACGATCCGTCATCATCTGTGGTAACTGAAGAATAACAAATAGATTGCGCCTCTACCTGAATATTTCGAGGATCAGGCATAACTTCAACAATAAACTTCTCTTCAAATATAATTTCACACCTATTATGCCCCTGAGTATTATTTGGGTTATCTATATCCAATACTCTAGTAGCAACAACTGTAAATTCAACATCTCCAGGCCTTCCAAGTCCAGTAAACTTATTAGCATCCAACGTTACAAATCCAGTATTCGGATCAATTGTCTCAAATTCACCATCATCCTTACGAATTTCATATGAATATGCTGGATCCATATTTTTCAACACTTGTCCACTAAACGCCTCTCCTAAACATGACTTTGATCCTTCAATCAAATCCATATATAGTGGTTCGACACCAACAACCCTCATTTCAAAAACATGAACTGTATTAATATTTGTAACATCAAACTCACAGCCTTGATAATGACCTCTCAACTCAAATCTATAAATACCTAGTTTCCAATTGTCAACAACATCATTCACCCAATCTTGAGTTAAATTAAGCTTCGCATGTGGATCAGGAACACCAGTCCTCATTACATCCTCGTCTATCAAATTTCCTTGATCATCATATAATGAGTAAGTTCTACCTATCTGCCCTCTTTCTCCATAAATGTCAACAAAATTCACTGCACTAACATAGCTTCCTAAATCGCTAATGCAAATTTCAGGTATCGTAACTATGTCTTTAGCCGGCAAGCTTTCTTCCACAACCTCAACGTCAAAGTCAATCACTGCCACTTCATCGCATAATTGATCTTTTTGAGTAAATAAAGTTAAGTTATGCGTATTGCCTTGTTCAGCTGGCGAGAACAATGATGGATCCAAGTCCAGATACAAGTCTCCTCCCATGTAATACTCTTTCACACCTGAAACAATGTTTCCAGAGACATCCTTAACGAAATAATACTGCTCAGTTGTTGGATTATTCACTTTCACCAAATCCCTACCATCAACATTCAGACATTGCATTGAAATCTCGTCAACATCAGCATCAGTCATCGGCAAACTTTGTACCCCAATACTCAACTTATTAATAAGCTCAGTTGAACAACCAAACTCTGAAGTCACTGTAATCGTAAAAATGTTTACCGTACTATTCAACTCAGCAGCTGGAATCACTAATTGAGGCTCAGGGTTACCTGGAACAAAACTCAAAGTTTGGCTCCAAACTTCATTTTGCCTTTGAACAACATAATCCATTCTCACCATAGGATCATATCCAGGAATGATCTCCGATAAGCCAGCTACGTAGTCCGTGTTATAGCATATAGGAGCTACTGTTGAAACATTCGTATTCTCATCTGGATTAGGATGTATTGTTAATTGCTCTTGATCCAGCAAAAAGTCTCCGCCACAACCAGTACCTACTTGAGTTGCTCTCACTTGGAAAACTCTTACCGCTCCGTTAATATCTGCTCCATTAACAGGAATATCAATTAACAAATCACCATCATTACCAGAAACACCTGTAATAATATCCTGTCCTGTTACCTGGTCCACCACATCATAAGAGACTCCTTGTTGGCTATTTTCAATAGTCAATGAATAATCACCTCCGTAGCAAATTTCCGCATCAGAACCAAAAACATTCAAAGACAAATCAACCTTAGGGCTAATCACAACCCTAACCTCTTTCATGTCTATAGCAGCGTGGTAATCATTACAACCTACATTTCTTGCATTAAGATAGAATGTCTTCTGCAAATTCGTTAGGTCAGCAGCATCCAAGTCAACCTCAACACTCACCATTCCTCCATTACCTGCAAAATCATAATAAGCAGCTGAAGGATCCCCTTTCAATGCTCTAACATCAGACAAGTAGTACTCAGTATCTGACAAAGTAGAAATGGATAATATAGCCTTAGCTGGCAAAGCACTATCATCAGGGTAGCAAATTTGAATATCAGCTTCTTCAATAACTGGTAAAGGAATGATTGTTATTTCTAATTGATTATCCAAGGTTCTTACACAAGCATTGCCAACACTATTCTCCGCCGTAATATTAAAGAACCCATTCGACATTAAATCAGCACCTGATATAAGCACTTGATCATTAGGATCACTTATTACAATATCATTCACACCATTTTTAATAGTATATACAACTCCAGGCTCCATATTTGGAATGACCTGCGAAGCCAATACATCAAAATCCTCTCCCACACAATGGTCAAATGATGCTACATCAACAGTCAAATCCGCAATTGATGACACATCAATTATAACCGTATTTTCTAAAGTATCAATACATCCATCATTAGACGCCTCTACAGAGTAAGTATACGCTTGAGCAATGGTATAAGCAACTTCACTAAACGATAAATCACTGCCATTACCCGTCATTGTTTCCAAAACAATGTTGTTTTGCAGCAATGTATAAACCGTTCCGTTTTGTGAAGCTTCAACAGTAATCGTAGACGTTTCGTCAAGACAGACTTGAGGCGCATCAGAGCGAACAACAAGCATATTATCTATCTGATTCTTTACAGGGATAGTGATTTGTTGTGCTGGATCATTAAATCCATTACATCCATTTTTACGAGCTGTAATATAGAATACGATTTCACCACCTGATATTCTGGCGGATTCTATTGGCAAATCAACATCGTAATCACCCCCATTACCAACAAAAGTTTCAACAACTTCATTGCCTGCCGCATCTTTAGAAATTCTATATTCTTCATCAGTTGCTGACGGTACTGCTAAAACATATGTCAAGTAATCAGTATCAGTAGGATAACATATTGGATCGATAGTCAAAACAGGCAAAACAGGCGAAAACTTCACATCAACCACTATTCCGTTTTGCATTTTCACCTCGCAATTATTACCTGTTTTCTTACGTGCGAAAACCACAAAGTTCGCCTCTCCACCAGGCAATGAAGTCCCTGGAATTACCATCGCGTCAGCAGCATCTTGAGGATCCCATGTATCCAAATCCACTGTCAAATCATCTTCGGATCTCAGAATATATATAACATCCATTTCCGGATTATCAATAAACGAGACTAAATTCGCCGTCAAGTCATAATCCTCATATGGGCAAAGCTCGTCAGTTGGCGAATTTATCGTCAAGGTCGAATCAGGCAATGCCTCTATTTCAATGCTCTGATTTGGATCCCAGTTAACTTTACATCCTCTGCCAATCGCTAAATCCTCAACCTCAACCATCACAGGATAACTTGCAGGGTCGCTTATGGAATTTCGATTGACTACGTCAACTAATTGTCCCGTTTGATTCTGAATATATGGGATTAAGTCAGCTTCAATAGTCGCTGGAGTTGTCGCAAAAACCCTATACGTTTTAGTATCCTCTAAACCATCCAATGTTATTGAAATCGGTGTTTCATCATTTTGACATAAGCTATTCGGTGAAATGCTCATGCTCAAGTTATTCAGATTTGGTTGTTGATATGTAAAAGTAACAGTATCCACAGTTATTTCATCATCACAAATATCCAATCCTGAAGCAGGATTAGGACGAGCAGTGATATAGAAATCAACTGTATTCACACCATTAAAGTAACCAGCCGCATTTACAGTATTTTCATCTATAGCATTAGACCAATCTTGAATTACAGGTGCAATAGAAGGGTCATTTACATAATTCGCATCATCATAGACATTATATAAATAGTTAGTGTTTCCTGCTTGTCCATTAACAATAATCAAATCATCATCCAAAGCACAAACTACTCCATTCTTTGCATCAAAATTAAAATCATCAGGTCTGAATTGAGGATTCACTGTAATTTGCACCGGCACAGTATCGTTTTTACATGGAGTTGCTGGAAGTAAATATTCAGCCAATACATAATAAGTTTGCGACTCTTGAACAGGAGGCAACACTCCTGTATAATCGATTTGAGGCAACAAGCTTGAAGGCACATTCAAAAATGCTTCTCTTTCGTTATTCTGCAGATGCGTCAACACAACCTCAACAGTTGGGTTCAATAAATTTTTATCCGCATCCAAAAGCGTGTATCTCACATTATAACGTAAAGTATCATTTGTTGCAGGATTATTATCCAAATCTACCGGATACAATCTTAAGTCCACATCCTCCCCATCGCAAATCGTCACAGGATCAACCAGAACATTTTGCTCAGGCAGGTTAAAGCAAGCCTCAATATCAGTCTTCTCTACTACAGTTGTTACTGCGCTTTCATCATCCAATGGAATGATTGGGTAAGCCGAAGCTTCTATGAAATCTCCATCTTGCAAACAAACCAAGAAGTCTTTTGGTATTTCAACACTTTGAATATAGCTATCACCAACTTCTATTTCTTGTGTTATAAATCCTAAATTCTGATGGTATAATCTTGCTTTTCCTCCCCCTGGAATTGGTCTGTAAACTCCCCATACTAAATTAATAGTATTTGCAGGCAGGTCAGGTCTGACAATGCCGCTACCTGGATCAGCCGCTTCATTGGTAACCTTTACCTCCATCGTAACAGGCACTGATGGGTCATGATTGATATAGTCTCCGTTGTTATAACAAATTTCAAAATTGAAATCTGCTTTAACTTTTGGCAAGTTGGTCAACTCAACCACAGCGCTAAACTCTGAACTTGCTCCAAAGTAACTGCCATAATTGTCTTGATCGATCAACGAAGTCTTTAATTTCCCTGTATTTTGATCCACAATCGCCAGGTCATTGATTCTCACATATTTACCTGTAATAAACTTACCTGGCTGAACATCCACATCAGGACCTCCTAAAAACTCCGTAATTGGAGCTTTAAAAACCGGATTATTCAAAATTTGAGTTCCTGTAACCGCAATTGCAGACAAAAACACCCTTCCTTCTCCAAGAAACACATCCTTGTCGTTCGCAGGATCATTGTGCTGGTTTTCGGCGTCTATTAAAGTTGGATAATCTTCATAACTGAAACTTCTATAATCGTCATTAGCATAAAACAACAAAGCATAATATTGATCATTCTCTCCATCAGCAGGCAAGCCTTTCAACTGAATGCTCACATTCCCATCCTGATCAATCGCGCTTAATGTAAATACAGGATAGTTCACATCAATAGTATTTGCATCATGTTCTGTATGCCCTTGTCCTGGATCTCCCACACCAGAGAAACTATGTTGCAAGTCTATACCCAAATCGCCATTATTATAAATGGAATTGGCAAGAATAGACACATGCCTATCTTTATCACTTGCAAACCATCCGTTTATAGGGTCATTGTCAAATGCAATTCCATTATGCACATTGTTAGCAATTGTATTTTTCTTTCCATCTCCAGCCAACAAACCTCCGATGACTATATTTTGATTTCGATCAGATCTTGCAGGGTTTGTAGCAGTAATAAAGATTCCTGATTGTTGTTGGTTTGCAAGAACATTAGGATCAGTATCTCCATTCCCCATATCCACAACGCCTCCATCTGGAGTATTTATCACGCCTATCCCATTTCCATAAATTTCCAAATCGGAAACGCCATTGATCAAAACACCATTGCCCCAGTTCCCTGCAATATTATTATCCAAAACTTTATGTCCTGAACCTTCCAACATAACCGCTCCTCTAGTCTTCACATTTCTTTGACTAGCAAGAACATTATTAGGAACTGCCTGAGGTGTATTTAACAATATGTTCAGCCATTTATTCGCACCAATCGTATTATTCTGAATGACATTATCATCTCCCTCCATCATAATCGCGGCACTCATATTACCAGAAATCACATTTCTTTTAGACAAATCCGCTCCACCAATCATCACATTATCGCTATCAACAGTAATTCCTAATAAATTCGGCTTCGCTGTTAGCCCATCCATAGCCAGACCAATAAAGTTTGATTCTATGCTATTGGATTCAGAATTCACAGATATTGCTGAAATACCATTCGTGTTATTTGTCAATGAGAAACCTTTAATGGTCGAACCATCTGAATCATCTCCCAAATTTAAAATCGAACCTGTGATATTATTACCTTCGATTTCAATTCGGATATCATGTTCTCCATAATTGATATCCGCAGAGCTACCTTGTTGAGTAAAGGCGTCCAATACGATAGGAGCCAATATTTCAGGCAAATCAATACCGTTCAAGTCAATAATAAAATCATCCCCTGGTTGATATTGATAAGAGCCTTTTTGTCTAATTTCAAAATAACTCGTTTGTGTACCATTGATCAAATTTGCATTCGTAATAAACTGGTTCAAAGAACCTTGATCATTGCTATTTGGATTAACAATGACACTATAACTAAATCCAAAGTCAACACCCTCTACTCCATTCGCATCAGCAATAACTACTGTCGATAATGACTGAGGCGTTTTGAAGTTGTTGGTCAATGAAACTAGCGGAGTATTATTTGTATTCTCATCAGCGTCAACCAAATAAGGATCTTCACCTCCAACTCTATTCCCAACAGGTTGCAAAGCTCCATTATCTCCTTGCATTCTAAAAGTTTGGACCGGTAATGCCGCTGGATCATCCGGATGATCAACAGTGCTATTTACAACTCTCACGTGATATTTTCCTACAGGGTATCCAGCGAACTTATAATAACCGTCGCCATGAACAGGGTCATTCTGTGTAGTAGCTGTAGCCACGAACTGGCCATTTTCTTTATAAAGCTCTACTCTAACTCCATTTACAAGCCTGTCCAACAGTGGGTCAAACGCAGTTCCCTGCCCACCATTATAGTCAACATCTTCAAATATTTTTCCGCTGATATCACCAGCTTCTGAACAATTTACTACTTTCCAATATTGAGTTACTTTCAATCTGTTATTTGCTAATGGACACTGATTAACACCATCTCTCAATTTGAAAATCATCTCGATTCGGATATCATTCAGCGATGTTTGATTGGGAACTCTAGTGATCATAACCCTATCAGTACCGTCAATAGGCTTCTGCCACACAACATTTGCATCAGGCAAAACTCTTTGATTAGATGTAAATGCCTGAAATTCAACATCAGAAACACTCACTCCCTCAGGCAAATCGAAAGCAACATCAATAAATCTAACCGTTTCGATTTCTGTATCAATACACCACTCAGGATCCAAAGCACCACCATTATCGCTCAGATGAGCTGAAAATGGTTGGTTTGCCACAAAAACACCACTTAACGACGCTCCGCTGTCACCTCTTCTTCCAGTGAATAACTCTACATTTCCATCGCCATTATTGCCTTCTCCACCAAAAACGTCTCCAACGAATACCGTTTGAAACTTATGAACTTCCGCATACTCGATATCTTTATACAGCAACTTTCCTTGAACATTCCCTGCCGCATCTTGAAAAGTAGGCACTTTACACTTACCTGAGAAATTCTCAAAATAACCGATTCCATTTTTATCGCCATCTCTATCTTGAGTATCTCCCCATACCAAATCCAAATCGCCATCTTGGTCAATATCAACAAAATGCGTTGTCACATCCCACTCAACATTGCTTGGCATTTCGCCATAATCATTACCACCTCTATACGGTAACCCGAATGGATCATCAACTCTATTTCTAAAAATCGCTTGAGCAGAGCCTTGATTCACATTCCAATTCGGAGAAGCTATATTTACAGCTCCTGTATTTTGATCTATTGCGTGATTTTCATAGTAATGATATGAACCTGTCCCGCTTGAAATAAACAAATCCAAATCGCCATCGCCATCAACATCCTCCAAGCTAGGGAAGATTTGATTAAATTCTTGCCCTCTGAAATAAGCCCCAAAACTATCAGGCAATCCAAAAGGGTTTTTTCCTCTATATTGAAACCTAATCTTCGATGCATCATTTCTATCTTCGATTGGCGTAACATTTTCAAAATACAAAATACCGCCTCTCTCAGATCCGCAGTTCACTCTATTATAACCAACCAAAACATCCAGATCACCATCGTTATCCAAATCCCCCATTGTTATCGCCGGGAAGTGGTATTTGTTTGAAAAGCACTCTGAAGGCTCAGGCAATACAATCTTAAACTCATCTGCGGGAGCAAATTGTCCTCCGCCTAAATTTTCAAAGAAATAAATCTTTGATGTAACATTAGAACCTATAGTTGAGCCGACAAAGCAATCTTGATCTCCATCGCCATCTATATCGAAAAACTTAATAACAGGACCTCTAATATCTTTTACCAAATCCCATAAATTGGAATTAAAGTTTGTCTGATTCGGCATCTTAAGCTGAGAGCTAAAGATAAGCCTGCATTCATCAGGTTGCTTTCCTCCTCCAAATTTAACCGCAAACTCCTTGGTTATCGGATCTCTATAATTAGGATCATTATTCATCGAAGTAGTAATCGCAAGCCTAACCACGCCTAAAGACACGGCGGTTGCTTTAATTCGATACATATGGGTTCCGTCTTTAGGATCGACTATTCCCAAGTCCTCTACAACTATATTACCGTTCGGCAAAATCGATTGGTCATCGGAAGTCACAACAGGAACCGTGTAATCAAAATTTGGAGCGACTATCTCAAAATCTGTTTCCAGATAGGATATATTATTAGGATCGCACACATACTGATTTGGAGGTTCCAATATATCAAAAACCCCATAATCGAACTGAGCATATGAAAGGACACTGCTGAATAAAAATGTAAAAAGTAGCCATCCCCTTAGCCGGCATGAATTTGTAAAACTCCTTCGTCTCATTGGCAAAATATTATATTAATCCTGTTTTTTCAAAATTTAACAATCAGATAACACCCATTCTGATCTTATATTCACACTTGAATACTTATTAATCTTGTCGTCTAAAAATAAGCTATTTTGCAACTATTACACATAGATGCAATTAGATAATTAATAGAAATTCGATTTTTTCAACTTAAATTGAAATTTTTTAAAAAAATAAAAACATTTAAAACTTAGAGTACGAACCCGACTAATCCACAATACTTTTTAATTTTTATGTAATGCACAGTATTAATACAACAAACGCAGACCAAACAACACGTAGAATTCGTATGGAAACTCAAAAAAATAAAAAAGCTAACTTAACTACCTTTCAAGAACAGTAGAGTTAGCTTCACAACACCTGATTACAATTTATTCAAGCCGGTGATTGCTCAACCGGCACACCTGTTTACAATATTCTAGAAATACATACGACAATCTTGATCTGAACGCTTCAATTTAAAGTCGTAGTTTATCGAAATCTCGTGAGTACCATTATTATGATAGAATAATCCTGTTGTAGCTAAATCATAAGAGTAGCCAACTTTCAAATGGTCTGTCAAATTATATTGCGCGATCGCCACAAAGCCATCCCCAATTCTATATCCTCCACCAAACCAGATCTTATCATAGGCCAACAACAAAGCGTTCACATCAATCGAAGGTGGCGCTCCCGCTGTCATTCTCAACAACATCGAAGGCTTGATTTTCAAAGTTGAGCTTAGATCAAATACCGCACCTGTAGTGAAGTAATAATGAAGTTCATTGAATCTAACATCTTGACCATTTTGAGTCTCGCCATCAGTAGCTTTCGAGAAAAATTTCGGAATCGAAAAACCTGCGTAGAATCTCGAGCTATAGAAATAAACCCCTGCTCCAAAATCCGGCTCGCTTGAAGGTTCAAGACCATAAACCGTTGGATCATTAGGATTCTCAGGATTCAACATATCCTCATTGATTGAAAACATATTATATCCAGCTTTCACACCAAATGACAAATATGTGCCCTGCATTTCTTTCTTGCTTCTCACGACATACTTTCCACCTCTCTTTGAAACGCTTTTCAAAGTCACTCTTTTTTCAGAAAGCTTGATTTTATAGCTCACATCCAAATTTATATTAGTAGTCTCTGTTGGACCAATTTTATCTTGAAGCACGGAAAACCCTACCCCCAAGTTATACTTTCTGATCGGAGCGCTAAAAGAACCTGTCAAAGTTTCAGGAGCGCCTTCCAATCCAACCCATTGCGCTCTATACACCAATGCCGCCTGATATGCATCATGAGACCCCGCGTATGCCGGATTTACGATCTGCATGTTATTCATATACTGGGTATACATCGGATCCTGCTGAGCAAACAAGCGATACGATGTCGCTAAAAGCAATATTGCAAACAGTAAAGATTTCAACCTCATAAGCTATTATGTAACGTTTTTATATCCTAATTCTATTCCAACCTCAATCATCAAGCTCAATTCCTATCAAGTCACTCATGATTGCAAAAGAAAGCATTTAAAGTAAAAAGCTTTAAACAAATAAACTAATAAAAACTTCCTTTTATAATTATAAAAATTAATTTACCTAAAAAAAAATATTAACCATAAAAATATTCAAATTGGAAAAAATAATACCACACATTCAAATACTGGAATTAATTTTTGACAATTATTAAATTTCTTGCTATTTCAAGGTCAAATCAAATGGCTAACCAATAAAATCAGATAACCTCTAAAAAAATAACATCAACTTCGCAAAATATAACATTGCACACCAAAAAGCTTAACCTACATCAAATAACGCCTCTAAAGTAAAAAAATTACGCTTTAATAATTCAACACGAATCAGTTAATTTTTAAAATACTTAATATTAAAAAGCATATCAGCATTTAATGATATTAAAAAAAACAAATCCATATATTTTATCGTCAAATATTAAAAAAAGAAAGGCCAACTAAATAGCTGGCCTTTACTTCTATCACTTTCTTTTTATTTATCTAAAGACAAAATGGAAAGGGTTCATTCCAACATCCAATGACTTTTCTTTTTCACCAAAAACATCATAAATCAAAGCTTGACCATTACCTACAAACCCTTTCGGATCAGACAAGTACAGCTTTTGGTTTTCATCATCAAAACCTAATCCGTAAAATGTAGGACCAGCAACAATCGGCTGGTCGGCAAATTGTTTACTATTCAAGTCAAACTCAAATATCCATCCTTCATTATCATTCACCCACTCACCAGAATCATCTTGATACCAAGGACTCGCTCCTAGCAAATATATTTTATGTTGCTCTATACTATAAGCCATAGCTCCATCAGAACCTATCTGCCCTTGTTCGTAAACATCAGAAACTTCTAGTGAAGAAGTATTAATACTCACAATACCTTTTTCAATCTCAGACAATGACAACCACAAACCTCCTTCTCTATCCTTAACAAAGTGCTGAGGCTTTCCTTTCACTTCAATTTTTTCAATCAATTGATCAGTCAATACGTCAAAAACACTAACTGACGTTTCATACGAGTTCGCCACAAAAATTTTTCCGTCGCTCACAGCAATACCTTCAGCACCTTCTCCTGTTTTAAGTTCTTTTACGACCTTGAAATCATTCAAGCTAATCTTAGCTACATAGGAATCCGGCAAAGTCCATTCGGGAGTGTTTTTCCCCCAACAAGTAACATAAGCAAAATCCCCATTAAATGCCACATAGCGAGGCTTAACAATACCTTCCGCAATTGGCGCTGCTAATGTCTTAAATGTTTCAGCGTGAAAAAACTCCACTTTATCAGCAGCATTGCACTGAATCAATCCTATGGAATCCTTAAGACCTACAGATTCTATCCCAGCAGCCAACTGTCTACCATTCGCACTTTCAAAGACACCTCTAGACAAAACTCCAGTAGATTCATTGTATAAATCCAATGACCCATTGCCACTACCGTAATTACCAGCATTCGCGATAATCACACCATCCAAATCGTATTCAGGAGCCTCTACACTTACCTCATCATTACATGAAGTAATAAAAGGCAATACCAACAATAGCAAAGCTGATAGCTTTGCAGATAAGTTCAACTGCATTTTCATTAATATTTATAAATAATATTTAAAAGTAATTTCCTTCCGGGCATAGCGTAGTACTTTTGATCCTGATAGAACTTATCAGTAAGATTATCCACGCGCATTTGAGCGATTAAAAAATTCGCACCTAAGTTAAAAGTGTAAGAAAAGCTTGCATTCACAAGGTTGTAGCTTTCCAACATTCTATCAGCATCTCGTTCCGACCTTTCTCCAACATAGACCTGCTCTAATCCAAATGATATTTTTTCACCCCAGTACAGTTGCAAAAAAGCATTTTGCTTATGTTGCGGGGTATATGGCAATTGCTTCTTGTAATTGGGATTATCACTTCCTCCATTACCAAATTGTTGCATATCCAATGTTTCATTAAATGTATATGCAGCGGTTGCTTCAACTTTCAACAAACCTAAGCTTTTCGAAAATTTAGCCATAATCTCAACACCTACATTAGACACTTCACCTATATTTTCAGGATACCAATCAATATTCCCATTTTCATTTTGGCTTTCCATCCAAGCTATCATATTGGTGATAGAGCTTTGAAAAAAATTAGTGGAAAAATCAAAAGAACGATCTTCAACTTTATGGTTGTAAGCGATTCCAGCTTCAAAGTTCACAGACTCCTCTGGCAATAAATTAGGATTTCCTTGCGTCCCCCAATATCTATCATTGAAGGTAGGCACCCTATAGCCTTTCGATACTGAAGAAGTCAGCCTAACTTTATGAAACTCTCTAAGAAAAACATCATAGGAAACACTTAGAGAAGGCGTAAAAGGCGCGTTAACTCCCGTTGTAAAATTCTGCCTCGCATTGAACGTAAGGTCCAGCCTACGCACTGGCAAGTATTTCAATGAAGCGAAAACATTACCTCTATTTTCATTCAAACCATCCTCATACGCATGAACTTCCGGTTTGATATGAGCGAAATTTCCTCCGAACCTAACATCCAGCTTTTCCGTCAGTGAATGAAAATACTCTAAATCTGACTGAAATCGTTTCGTCCTGATTATACTGCCTTTATTATAATCCTGAAAATCATCAATATAAGCAATTGAAGCGTTTACACTTCCCCATTCACTTTTATGCTTCCCCCTCAACAATAGCACTTTATACTCATTAAGCATCTGCTCATAAGTATCAGCATTGCCATTATTCCCCATTACAGGCTGAATTTCATGCCAAGCATGATTCCAAAGGCCTTTAAGCCCAAGCATAGTTTTATCGCTTAGCTTATAATCAAAGCTTTGCAGCAAGCCAAAATTTCTTACCTGAGCATTTTCCAAAACCTCCGAAGGCGCTTCATATTTTGCTATATTTTCAAACTCATACTCATTTTTGATATCATTGAAATACATAGCTGTATAACTCTTAATCCTTTTACCTCCTTTTTTAAGCTTGAAGCCTGTGAAAGAATGATCAAGTTTCCCTTGCCCTTCGTAAAACCCTAAAGTCTGAGTAACATCACCAGTAGTATATGACTGCCAAGGCTTATCAACATCCGAGCTTAGCGAAATCACGCCACTAATCGCATCACTTCCAGCTACAGAGCTCATAGCGCCCAAAGTCACTTCAGCATCCTCAAAAAGGTAAAATGGTATATTATTAGCGTTAGCATGACCTAATGTCAAAGAGTTCAGGTTAATACCTTCCCAAGTGATTGCAACATGCTCAGGCTTAGTACCTCTCACTGATATAGTAGCTAGTTGACCATAACCACTTTCTTTAATATAAACAGGAGTATTCTTCTGCAGAAATCGCCCTAAAGGCTCAAAAGCATTTGCCGACTTTCTAACAGAATCAACTTTATGCTTATTGTAATTTGTAGTAAAACTATCCACAAAACGCCTTTCCAGAACCACCTCTTCCAGATTGTACGTTTTATATTCATCATCAGCGTCTTGCGCATAAGCACTCCAGCTTACAACACAGGCTAAGATTGTCAAGAAATATAATTTCATCAAATATAGATTCTCGCGTTCTGAAAAACGCTGTAAAAAATTAAACCAACATCACTTATTGCCTCCCGAACACCAGCCCAGCGACAATTCCGTTCCTTACCAAGAAAAATTGACGATTTGAAGAAAGTGCATTTGATTCCTTTAATGCACTGCAGGCAAGCATATGCTTGCTAAATAGTAGAGTTGTCATCATAGCCAAGATCTTTTCACCCAAAATTCTTATACTTAAAGTTCAACTTTGACAGGTATTCTGACTTTCCTGACTCGCTAGCCTTCCCGCAAAACACAGTGGCATTAACAAACGATCGATTGCGACATCGCAACCCAAAGGATTACAGCAGTGGGGACTGTTCCGGACTCTCACCGGATTCCCTCGAAGCCATGCATGACTTCTTGATCAAAGCGATGCAAAAGTACTACCTTGCTACCATTATTCACAAGACATTTACAGGAAAAAAAAAAGAGGCTTAAACAAACCTCTTTCTTTCAAAATAATAAACTAAATACTCCTAAAATCAATTCACTCTGCGCTCTTCTTCTTTATTCCCCTGACTTCTTCTTCTCATGTTCACTTTGCTTCCCTTTTTGAATTTATATCTAAGAGTAATATTATATCTGTTGGAGTCAAATCGTTGATTTCCATAAGTAACAACCCCGTCTTGACTAGATTCAAATGAGATATCTCTTGTTCTGAAAATATCCTTTACTTTAAAATTCAAGCTCATTTGATCATTGAAAAAAGACTTTTCGATACCTGCGCCAAATTCACAAAATTCTCCAATTTTCAATCCGCCATCCAAAAATGGGCTCGTATACATTCCTGAAAACTCTCCTCTAAACCCTTTGCCTAAAATAAAAGTACTGTTCGTCTGAGCGTAAAGAGTTATTTGCTGATCATCCATTGTAGCGTCTTCATCATTCGTTTGAAACCTATTTCCATAGACAACCACATTATTATTCATCTCCCACCATTTTGCTATTGTGATTGGAAAGTTCAAGCTCAAGGTCAGGTCTTGCATCAAATCCAAATTTTTAAATGTCTGAATCGTAACCCTATTCTCTTCGTCTTGCAACAACAACTGATTCAACACATCATAAGCATGCATATAGGACAATGAAATTGAATATCGCTGAAACATCAAGTATTCCACTTGAAAGCTATTCGTAAACTGAGGCGTCAAATAAGGATTTCCTTGAGAAGCTGTAAATGGGTCAAGATAGAAGATAAAAGGATTCAATTGTCTAAATGTAGGCCTGTTTATTCTTCGGCTATATGAATAACTCAATACATGATTCTTATTCAAGCTATGTCTCAAAAATACACTAGGGAAAAATTCAATGTACTTTCTATCCACTAGGTCATTTTCTTCACTTGATCTACCATTAGTCAATGTATATTCAGATCTTAAGCCTAGCTGAAATGCCAACTTGCCCATCTGACCTGAAAAGTTCGCATATCCTGCGGCAACTCCTTCTTCATATATAAAGTCATTGGTTCTATATATGTCTTTCTCCCATGAACCTTGTTTCAAAGAATCAAACTTAGCTTCATTATCAACCAATGAATGGCTATACTTAGCTCCTAGCTCCAGTTTATAATCACCCAAAGGCTTTTCATAATCCACTTTACCAGAGACAATACTCACTCCATACGGCTGATAGCTTCTAGCCAACTGCCACTCATCATCTGATTCCTTTGTCAACAGTTGACTTCTATACAACACCTCGTCAAGATTTTCAAATGTACTGAAGTCGAAATCCATAGTCATTTTCTGACCCAAAGTATCAAATCGATGCAAATAATTCACATTTATGGAACCCTTTTTAAATGACTCGTCATTATGCGAATCCGAATAAGTTCCCGAAATCAAACTTCCTGAATGATCTTTTACCTGTGTATTATTTTTGATTGTTTCACTACCCGATTTTGTAAATCCATTGAACATGAATCCTATCACATTATTTTCATCTATTGAATAATCCAACCCAAGCCTTAGAGAAGGAGAACTGCTTCTTGATGAAATATAAGAATGCTGCTCAAAAAGTTCTGTATCCACACCTGAGCCAAACTCTCTATTCAAATTCAAAGAATTAAACCTCTCATTATATCTGTAATCAGCCTGCGCATAACCGCTGAAACTCCCTGATCTAAAATAAACGTTACCTCCGCCATTTGCCGCCGGATACCTACCTTGACTCATTCCCGCATACACGCTTCCGTGATACCCTTTTTCTTTAGATTCTTTCATCTTGATATTCAATACTCCAGCATTGCCTTCAGCATCAAACTTCGCCGATGGATTCGTAATCACTTCAATATTTGAAATATTGTCTGCATTCATTGACTTTAACATATCTGAAAGCTCTTTTCCTGTCAGATAACTTCTTTTGTCATTGATCATGACGATGACTCCATCTTTTCCATTGATCTTGATATTTCCTTCATGATCCACAACCACCCCCGGTGTCTTGGAAAGAACCTCAAGGCCATCTGTACCGCTAGTCAGAACAGCACTCTCAACATTGAATACTAATCTATCAATTTTTCGCTCCACAGCTTGTCTTTGTCCTTTTACTTCCACAGCCTCAAGTTGCTCCACACTTTGAGCTACGATAATTTTTCCTAAAGACAATTTATTCTGTTGAGCATTCAAGCTTATATTCTTAAATGTCTGATTATATCCAACTGCTGTGATTCTTAAAATATAGTTTGCTAAATCCACTCCTTCAAAAACAAAATTTCCGTCAAAATCAGCTACCGCCCCATTGATCAGTGTCGAATCCGCTTCCGCAAGCATTGACACATTAGCGAAACTCACTGGCGTACCAACTTCATCCACTAAATTCCCTGATACTGTTCCTAACTTCTGAGCTGATGCTCTAAAACTGACAACCAAAAAAAGTATTATTGAAAGCGCTAAAAATTTCCCAAGTAATTGAATTCTCATAAGTATAAAGTTTAATAGTTTAACTTTGAAAATTCACAGAGAATGCCAAAAAACACAACTAACTAACTACCAGCTAATTACAAGAAATATTAAAAAATAAAATTCATTGAAGTTGTTTCATTATCGAACAGTTGTGCTCGAAAACGCACTGCTAAAAAATCTTAAAAATCAACCTGCTTGAACTAAACTCTTTGGCCGAGACCAATTAAATGAGTAAAATAGCGCGAACAACTGACATTAATCATCAACATCAATCTAAAAAAGACATGAAGCAATTTCTAGGAGCCTTTGGAATAGCCCTTTTCACAGCATTCGCCAATGCCTTGTTCGCATTCGGACAAAAAAAAGCTAACACGCATGAAAACCCTTTTCTTTTCGCTTTTTACACATTGCTGACATGTTGCATGATATTCTTTGTGCTATTGCAGTTCTTTCCTAAGACAGATGTCGTCAATTATGCTAAAATCAACTATAAATGGATCTTGGCTAGCGCTATTGGCTATTGCGCGACTTTTTCAGGGTTTTTGTTTTTATATAAAAGCTACGGCACTTCATATTACACACTCTATGCTGTGCTTTCCATTCTTACCACATCCATTCTGCTTGGTATTATTTACTTTAAAGAGGAATTCAACATCTATTACCTGCTATCCTCTATATGCGCTATTGGTTCGATTTTCTTATTTTTCATGGCAAAAAAGTAAAGTCAAGTTCATTCTTTAATATCTTGCGCACTGTAATTCATAATAATCATTGAACTATAAACAATAGCTAAATCATGAGCGATAGAATAAAGTTAATATGGGATTTTAGAGGCATGGCAGCAAAAGGAACAGCTTTGCATCATAGAATCCACTTGGAAGAGTTTGCTATTAAAGAAGGAATAAGAAATCACAAAACAGGCGTTGAAAACATCAATGATATGTACAGCATAGCTTATATATGCGTGGAAGAAGATCAAATGCCAATTGTAAGAGATGCATTAAGACCTCATCGTGGCGAAGTCGACGAATAACAATAAAAAAGAGCTGCCTTAAAGGGAGCTCTTATCATCTGAAGTCATTCCATATTCTTTTTTCAAGGAAGGGATATCTTTAATCAAAGCTTCAACTTCCTCTGGTTTGGTTCCATCATATTTCCCTCTGACTCTTCCCTCCGGATCTATCAACAAGAAAGCTCCACTATGTATATAGCCTCCGTCAGCTTGCTCATCTTCATATGCTGTTACCATATAGCTCTGCTGGCCTATTTCATAAATCTTTTCTTTGTCTCCAGTCACAAAGTTCCATTTTGGAGCTTGAACGCCCAATCTCTTTGCATAATCATTCAACAAAGCGACAGTATCATGCTCGGGATCGATCGTATGAGACAATATGAACACATTAGGATCTGATTGATAAGCTTCGTAAACTCTCAACATCTGACTCTTCATAATCGGACAAATCGTCGGACAAGTCGTGAAAAAAAAGTCCGACACATAGATCTTGCCTCTGTATGTATCATTTGTAATTTCCGTTCCGTCTTGATTGACAAACTTGAATGGAGCAATCGTATGATAAAGCGTATCTTGCATTATCTCTCCCCCTACTTCCTTGTCGACTATTTCTTTTCTTCCCAATATTGGAAGTTTCTTATCGGCTTTATCTTCACATGAAAACAAGCCCAATCCTGAAGAAAGTGCCAGCAATGTAAATAGCTTTCTTAAATTCATTGGCTTAATGATTAGAGTTGATGTTGAGATTCAAAAATACTCAATCCAAAATAGATAGAAAAATGAAATCAATACTCACAGGAAACTATATTGAAAAAATCAAATAAAAAGCCCGATTCATATGAACCGAGCTTATTCATCCAATAATTTTCTTTTATTTATCACATGGTTACCACAGTCACTCCTGCTCCGCCTCTCTCTACATGTTCATCGGCAAACTTGATGCGCTTGGAGTAATTGCGCAACTGCTGCCTGACAAACTCCTTAAGAATGCCATCGCCTTTGCCATGCACGATTCTCAACTCAGGAATACCCAGCATACTGGCTTCATCCAAAAAGCTTTCCAACAACGTATAAGCCTCTTCCACTCTTTTGCCTCTCAAATCAAGGTTATTAGTAAAATTCGCCATTTTCTTATTGATATCTAATCCCTTGAAGCTCTGAGTCACTCCTGTATTCTTCTCCTTCTCATGCTCTAGCTGTCTCTGCAACTTTCGCGATACTCTTTCCAGTCTGTTAACCTTGATCTTAGAAGTCAAGCCCCCAAGAGCAACTTCAGCATCTTTCCCCCTTATCGCCAATACTTCTCCAACTGTGGATTGGCCTTTCACCCTTACCAATACGCCTGATACTATTTCGCCAGCTTCTTTTACAATTTCCTCAGTTGCTGATTTTTTAAGTTGTTGCTGTTTTGGCTTCACTTTTTCTTTTATGGACTCCAGGTTTTCTCTGGCTTTTTTTGTCGCTGCTTTCTCAGCATTCTTTTCCTTGATGGTCCTGATCGTCTTTTCCACCTCACGGTTGGCCAAATTCAATATTTGAGAAGCCTCATTTCTTGCGGAATTAAGAATATCCTTCTTCTTGGTATCCACGCGATCTTTTAACTCCTCATAGTCCTGAATAGCTTTTTCCAGTCTTCTATTTTTACGTTCGATCTCAACATTATGCTTTCGAACTTTCGCTTTTTCATGCTCCAGCTCGCTAAGCAACTTGTCATACCTTACTTGAGTATAACCCATCTTGCTTTTAGCGGAATCAATTACCGCATTGGAAAGTCCTATTTTCTTTGCGATTTCAAAAGCGTAAGAGCTTCCTGGCTGACCAATCTCAAGTTGATACGTAGGCTCCAATTTATTCAAATCAAAACGCATAGCCGCATTCACAATATGCTTTTGTTTCTCAGCGAACTTTTTCAAATTGCTGTAGTGCGTATTAATAACGCCATAAGCCTTATTCCCATGCAACTGCTCCAAAATAGCTTCCGCTATCGCTCCTCCAAACTGAGGCTCGGTACCTGTACCAAACTCATCTATCAAGAACAATGTGCCTTTATCGGCAAACCTGAGAAAAAAGTGCATATTCGTCAGGTGAGAACTATATGTACTTAAGTCATTTTCAATAGATTGCTCATCGCCAATATCAATGAATACACTTTTGAATACGCCGACAACCGAATCTTCCCTCATAGAAGGCAACAATCCGCATTGCACCATATATTGAGTCAAGGCCACAGTTTTCAATGTCACTGATTTACCACCGGCGTTTGGACCAGAGATCAAGACTATTCGCTGCTCATGATCAAGCTCCATATTCATTGGCACAATTGGCTTATTAAGCTCCTGATGCGCCAAATAAAGCAAAGCATGACGAGTATCTCTCCAGTCAACAAGTCTTCTTTTTACCAAAGTAGGCAAACTTGCCTCAATTCTAATAGCGAACTTTGCCTTTGCCCTAATAAAATCAACCATTCCCAAGAAATGAAACGAACGCAATAATGGCTCAATATGAGGCCTCAACCTATCCGTCAAAGCCATTAATATTCTGATTATTTCTCTACGTTCTTCATATTCAAGTTCTTTGATCTCATTGTTCAACTCCAACACTTCAGCTGGCTCTAAATACACCGTTTGTCCCGTTGCGGATTCGTCATGGATAAAGCCTTTTACTTTTCTTTTATATGTCGAATAAACAGGCATGACCATTCGGCCATCTCTAATAGTCAATGACATATCGTCAGGGGCATAACCATTCTTCTTAGCCTGACGAATCAAGCTATCCATGGTTTTTCTCAACTGTTGTTGAAAGCTTACTATAGAGCCCCTTATTCTTTGAAGTTCCGAACTTGCATTATTTCTAAGTTGACCTTTATCATCGATTTTTGAATCTATCTCAGACGACAATGACAAATCCACCTCAACGGCACCACTAAGTTGAGACAACAGAGGATACTCTTCTTCATTGTCCTTGAAAAACCTCATGCATGACAAGATAGTCTTCAGCGACAACTTCAAATCAAAAAACTCTTCTTCCAATAAGAATGAGCCTTCCACTCTAATTTTATTCAAAGCTTCCGTGACATCCAAATAGTTGGTCGATGGGAAGCTTTCCCCTGTCACTAATATTCTTCTAAATTCCTCTGTCTGTTTTAATAGTTTATCGATCAAATGAAAATCTGAAGAAAACCTTACCTTGTCGACAAACGACACGCCAAGATTACTCAGACATTCCTCTTTGAGCAACTCTCTTATTTGATCAAAACCTATTTTTGATTCTATATTTTTAGGGTATATCATTTCGAAATTAAAATAAATAAATTAATAGCGAGCCAAAGCTGGTTTACTTAACCAACCTCATCCTCGATAAATTGCGCGTCCTAATGAGTCAATTATGACGCAAGAGCCAATGCGATTTGCAAATATGGCCTATGGCTTTTTCTTGTTCTTGGGAGGTCCGCTGTCATTCCCTTTGCCAGACTCTCCTTTCTTAGCCTTGACATTTGTCTCCATGACATTGACACTATCCAGCACCTCTTGATAAATTTTCTCCAAATCTCGTAGGTTACTGGCATAATATTCCATATTTCGCTTGTAAATGGAAGTATCAATATCATAATTGTCCATTATTTGAACTTGAACTTTCTCCATTAATTTTTTGGAGGAATCCCTGCTTATTTTCAAATAATTCACTTTGCCTTCAGCCACATAGATATCTCTAAGAATCAAGGCCATTTGATGCTCTGTCAATAAAGGCTTCGGCTTGACCACTACATTCGTTTTCTTTTTATCGCACGCAATAGCAATTATCGCCAGCAGAACAGCGAATATTATATTTTTCAAGATTTTCACAAATTTACGTAATTTAAGATATTGGTTAACATCATAACGCTCCAGCGTAGAATTCAGTTGGACATCATAAAAGTTGCATACTCGCAATTTTTGGAGGAAAATAGCAAAGAAAAGCACTCCCCAACCGTCTCTATTCCTTCCATTAGTTAAAATTGGTGAAAAAGGAATAAATCTAAAGAACAAAATTGCAGTATTGCACTCAATTTAACAACTTTGTTAGTATATTAAATGGTTCATACGGATAAATGCGGTCATGAATTGCATATATGGCAATTTTAGAGCGATTCATCCACGATTCGCGTCCAAAAATAGGCAAGGGCGACGCTTTTTAATATTCAATAAAAATAAAAGTGAAAGAAATCTTCCAAAAGCTTCGCAACTACGAAATAAAAATACGAAAAGCGATCAAATCCCACATGCAAGGGGACTTTCATTCGATATTCAGAGGCTCTGGGATAGAGTTTGACGATGTAAGAGTGTATCAATATGGCGATGATGTAAGAGCCATAGATTGGAAAGTTTCCGCTAAAGGAGTTGGCACTTATGTCAAAACATACAAAGAAGACAAGGAGCAAAATGTCATGTTTCTTATCGATGTGAGCGCCTCGCAAGACATTGGCAAGAAAGGGTCTAAAAAGATGGACATTGCCAAGGAAATATGTGGAGTATTGACCCTTTCGGCTACCAAAGAAAATAGTTCCACCGGTCTTATTTGCTACTCGGATCAAAAAGAGTTGTATATCAAGCCGAATAAAGGAATGAGGCATGCGTATGAAAGCATTACAAAGCTTCATCATCTCCAGCCTAAATCCCGCAAGACGAATTTGAATGATGCGATAAAATTCACCTTGAACTTTCTTAAAAGAAGAAGCATTGTGATATTGATTTCCGACTTTATCGATGAGGATTACCAGCATCAACTCAAAGGCTTGGCAGGATCCCACGACTTGGTAGTCATCCATATCACAGACACCACGGAAGCCAACCTTCCAAAGCTTGGCATCATCCCTCTCTTCGACAAAGAAAGCCAAAGCACAATTTGGGTGAACACTTCATCGAACGAATTCAGGGAAAAGGTCTATGGAAAATTCAGCAAAGGCCACAATGATTTGCAAGAGCTCTGCTTAAGAAATCAAGCCGACTACCTGAAAGTCATCACAAATCAGGAATACGTTTCCCGATTAATAAAGCTTTTTAAAATTAGAAATAAAACGAAAAAACGTGCGCGTTAAGTTAATCATATTCAACACCATCATTTGGATGTTAGCAACGGGTCATGCTTTTGCCCAAAATAATGAGATACTAGTAACAGGCCACTTCACCAGCGACAGTGTAAAAATTGGTGAGCCTATTGGTTATTCGCTATCGGTAACTTACCCGGAAAGCGACAATATCCTATACCCTGACTCTTTGAATGATTTTAGCCCTTTTGAATATATTGGAAAAAAATACTTTAAAACAATTAAAGACGGGGCATTGACAAAAGACAGCGTTGTCTATGAGTTAATGACATTTTCCACAGACAGCATCCAGTCGCTAAGCATGCCGGTCTATTTACTAACTAAAAACGACAGCATTCCGCTATATGGAGACAGCGCATATGTTCATTTGAAAAGAATTCTTCCAGTCTCAACACCACAAGATCAACTAAAATCAAACACAAGCTTTTTGACTATCAAAAGAGCTTTCAATTTTGGCTATCTATACATTTTCTTGGGCATATTTTTCGTACTAGCGGTAGTTATTGCCTTGGTGTTTGGAAAAAAGATCAAAAACAAATACCTCATATATCGTTTGAAAAAACGTCATGAGAAATTCATTATTCAATTCGACGCATTGAAGTCAAAGTCTCAAGAAAATTCCAAAAATGCTGAGAAGACTTTAAATGCATGGAAATTATACATTGAAAAACTAAGCGATCAACCATATTCAAAACTGACGACCAAGGAAATCACTAATTTTTGCCAAGACGACATCGTTTCAAAATGCTTGGCTGGCTTTGACCAATATATTTACGGAGGCATAATGCCTGATAATTTTGACGAAAACATCGAAGGTCTAAAAGACTTCGCTAATGAACTATACAACACTAAACTGGAGGAGGTAAACAATGGATAGCGTCTTAGCAACTACAGCTTGGTATTCGCCATCATGGCTATTTCCACCAGCCCTTTCTCAATTCGACTGGGTGAACAGCTTTTGGCTGTATTTAATACCAACCATCCCTGCGATCTTCGCATTGAGGTGGCTTATCAATTTGAAATTTGGACGAAAACTTCATGTTGCATTTTCAAAAAGCGAAATAAGAAGCAGTCCGATTACTTATCTGAGGTTTATACCTCCCATGCTTTTTGCCTTGGCATTGACAATGGTAATGATTGCTTTAGCCAGACCTCAAAAATCAAGTGAAACGATAGAGCAATGGAGCGAAGGAATAGATATTATGCTAGCAATAGATATCTCCCAATCCATGGAAATAGAAGATTTCAAGCCCAACAGACTTGAAGCGGCTAAAGATGTGGCGGAAGAATTTATAAGCGGAAGGTTCAGAGACCGAATCGGAATCGTCATCTTTTCCGGGGACGCATACTCGCTGACTCCCTTGACTACTGATTATGATTTATTGCGTGAAAATATCGATGAAATAGACTTCGATATGATTCAAAAATCTGGGACGGCAATAGGCAGCGCCATTGGGGTATCCACTAACAGAATGAGGGAATCAGACGCAAAGTCCAAAGTAATTATTCTTCTTTCTGACGGAGATAATACGGCAGGAAATATTGACCCAATCACAGCGGCCAAACTTGCTGAAGCCTATGGAATCAAAATTTACACCATTGGTATAGGTAAAAACGGTAGAGTGCCATGGGGCAAGGATTTCTTTGGAAGACCAAGATATGTCGAAAGTTATTTGAACGAAAAAACTTTGAAAGAAATCGCTGAAATTGGTCATGGACAATTTTTCAGAGCAACGAACAACAAGGCTCTTGAGGAAATATTTGATCGCATAGACAATTATGAAAAAGTCAAAATCAAAGAGAACAAATACAAAAACACAGAGGATTTTTACAGCATATACCTAAAGTGGGCTATTGTTTTCTTTTTAGCTTGGTTAGCGACCAAACTGACTTTCATCAACAATATATTAGAGGATTAATTATCACTGAAAAAAGTGTAGTCCTGCTTCGTAGGCTCCGTAAAACATTCTAAATGAAAATAGAACCAATGCCGAGCCTACGACCTTATTGACAATTGACATAAATCTTGGCGTGATAATCGACATCAATTTGCCTGAAAGATAAGCTTTGGTAAGGTCCAAAGAAAACGCGGTTACCATTGTCCCAACAAAAAACAATAAAGTCTGCGAATTGGAATGATGATTCTCATTGGCAACAGCTCCTACAACTCCTACCCAGAACACAAACAAGAAAGGATTCAAACCATTCATCAGAGCTCCTTTCAAAAACGATCCCAGCAAACCTTTCTTCCCCAAACGATTTATTTCGCTTCTTTCCCTTGCTGGCAACATCAATTCAGCTCGCTTCATCAATGAGAATGCCCCAAAGGCCAGCATCACTACACCTCCTAAAATGCCAAACCACGTTTTAAAAAATGAGCTTTCAGCTAACTGTGTAATGCCTAAGTAACTTATGAAAATATAAAAAATATCGCTGAATGAAATTCCCATCGCCATGAATACACCAGAAGTGAACCCATTGCGAATGCTGGTTTGGATCAACGAAAAAAATGCAGGGCCAATCAAAAACGCCAAGACAATTCCAAAACCAATGCCCTTAATTAGAATTATTATCCAATCCCACATGTTATTGTTAATTGTATTACCACAAACGAACAAATTTAATGCAATAGAACAAACCTAAGCTATGAATCAGGATAAATTTTTTAAAAATTCATAACTACTTATATTTGCAAACATTACTGAACCCATTAATCCATTATTTATGAATATTAAGGAAAATCTGGATTTTTTCAGCGAATCCATCAAAGGCACCAATGCAAAGCTCATAGCCGTAAGCAAAACCAAACCTGTGGAAATGCTTCAGGAAGCTTACGATGCCGGTATAAGAGATTTTGGTGAAAACAAGGTTCAAGAACTTGCTAACAAATACGAGGTATTGCCAAAAGACATTAAATGGCATATGATCGGGCACTTGCAGCGAAACAAAGTCAAATACATAGCCCCTTTTGTTCATTTAATTCATGCCATTGACACACCTCAACTATTGAAAGAGATCAACAAACAAGCGTTGAAAAATGATAGAATCATTAATGTGCTTCTTCAAGTTCACATTGCCGACGAAGAAAGCAAATTCGGCTTTTCGGAAGTAGATTTGCTAGATTTATTGAATAGCGAGAGTTTTGATGAATATCAAAATATCAAAGTTATCGGCCTTATGGGCATGGCGACAAACACCAAAGATGATGAAAAAGTGCTAAGTGAATTTGGAACGCTAAAATCAATATTTGATAAAATTGACAAAACAGTATCCAAAGAAAATATCGCAATGCAAGAATTATCCATGGGAATGAGTGGCGACTACAAACTAGCGATTCAAAAAGGATCAACAATGATAAGGGTTGGAAGCGCCATTTTCGGCGAAAGAAATTACAACAAATAATTCCGCATCAAAATAATTCGCATTTAAATATGTCTACAATTAAAATCGGTGGAGCAACGCTCAACCAAATGCCATTGGACTGGGCTGGGAATATTTCCAATATTAAAAGCGCCATCCAAGATGCGATTTCCAAAGGCATCAATATATTATGTCTTCCTGAATTAAGTATTACCGGCTATGGTTGCGAAGATCTCTTTCTCAGCCACTGGTTGCCAGAAAAAGCACTGTCATTTCTTCCTGAAATCGCAGAAGAATGCATCAATATTACTGTTGCTGTGGGATTACCTTTGAAATATGGAGGACATCTTTATAATTGCGCATGCGTTATCAAAGATCAACAAATTTTAGGTTTTACTGCAAAGGAGCATTTGGCCAATGAAGGTGTGCATTATGAACCTAGGTGGTTTTCTTCTTGGCAATCAGAAAATGACGCACATATCAACATTAATGACAATCAATACGTACTAGGACAACCCATTTACAATATTGATGGGATAAACCTCGGCATAGAAATATGCGAAGATGCTTGGCAAAATAGAAGACCTGCCATAGACTACGCTGAACAAAATGTGGATGTGATTCTTAACCTGAGCGCAAGCCATTTCGCCTTCGGCAAAAAAAAGGATAGGGAAAACATAGCAATTCCCGCTAGCGAGGATTTCAAATGTGTTTACGTATACACAAATCTCCTCGGAAATGAGGCTGGGAGGATGATTTACGATGGCGAAATTCTCATAGCCCAGTACGGAAAATTAATTGCTCAAAACCAAAGGTTTTCATTTGAGAATTATCAAATTGTTTCGACAAATGTCGCAATTCCTCGACTGCAAACAGTATCGCATCAAGATATAATTGATGAAGACATTAACAAATCTCCTTTGCAAAATGACTTTACTTCAAAAGAAGAAGAATTCGCATATGCTTCAGCATTAGCATTATTTGATTACCTAAGAAAATCATGGAGCAAAGGCTTTGCTTTATCTCTAAGTGGAGGCGCTGACTCCAGCGCATGCGCGGTCATGGTCTCACAGATGATTAAAAGGGGAGTTGAAATACTTGGTATCGAAACATTTCTATCAAAAATTCATAGAGAAGATTTAATAAAAAAGGCCACTGTTTCAGATAATCCCGTAAAATTTATCTCCTCCAATATATTTACCACAGTCTATCAAGGAACCAAAAACTCTGGTGACGCGACCTTCGATTCGGCTAAAAACCTAGCCGAAAGTATTGGAGCCACATTCTATCATTGGAATATTGATGACGAAGTAAACTCTTACACTGAAAAAGTGGAAAAAGCTTTAGGTCGAAAATTAAAATGGGAGAGCGATGATTTAGCTTTGCAAAACATTCAAGCCAGAAGCAGGTCGCCAATCATTTGGATGATTGCAAATATTGAAAAGTATTTATTATTGACAACATCCAATCGTAGTGAGGGAGACGTGGGCTATGCAACCATGGATGGAGACACCAGCGGCAGCATTGCCCCAATAGCTGCTGTAGACAAACACTTCGTATTGCAGTGGTTGAAATGGGCTGAAAGCTCCCTTGGTTTTCACGGACTCAAAGATGTAAATAGCCTTACGCCAACAGCTGAATTAAGGCCTCCTGAGCAAACCCAAACTGATGAGCAAGACCTCATGCCTTACAACATAATTGTCGAGATAGAAAAATTAGCTATTAAAGAATACAAATCTCCTTTGGAAGTTCTTAACATTCTTAAAAAGAAGAATTTAGAGCCTGAAAATTTACTAAAAGCTCATATTGCTAAATTCTATCAAATGTGGTCAAGAAACCAATGGAAAAGAGAAAGAATAGCTCCGGCTTTTCATCTTGACGACTTCAATGTTGATCCAAGAACTTGGTGCAGATTTCCAATTTTATCCGGTGGATATAAACTAGAAATTGAAGAAATGATGAATGAATAAAACAAAAGCTGGGAAAAGATTCCCAGCTTTTGTCATTATAACCCCAATGTCGATACGGCAACCAGCACTGCAAGCACCGCACCTGCCAAGGGACCTAATATTGGCACAAATGAATAGCTCCAATCGCTACCTCCCTTGCCGGGAATAGGCAAAATAGCATGCATAAACCTAGGTCCTAAATCTCTTGCCGGATTAATAGCATATCCAGTTGTTCCTCCCAGCGACAAACCAATTGCAACTACAACAAACGCTATTGGAATAGCTCCAACAGAACCCAAGCCTATGCTCAAGACTTCCGTGTCTGCAATATTGGCATCAGGTCCTTGTATATAAAAAACAGATATCAATAACACGAATGTGCCTATCATCTCGCAAAAAAAGTTTCTCGCTTTATGCCTGATCGCAGGGCCAGTGCAAAATGTCGCCAACATGGCTCCTTGATCTGATGACACTTTATAATGATCTTTGTAAAACAAAAAGACCAGCATCGCCCCCAGCATTGCGCCTAAAAGTTGCGCGATAATATAAACCGGCACAAAAAACCAATCAAACTTTCCTGCCAAAGCCAGTCCAAAAGTCACCGCAGGGTTCAAATGCGCTCCACTATAGGGGCCTGCAACCAAAACGCCCACAAAAACGCCTAAGCCCCAACCTAAAGTGATAACAATCCAACCTCCATTATTACCTTTGGTACTATTCAGTACTACATTTGCCACTACTCCATTTCCTAATAGAATAAGCAACATCGTGCCTATAAATTCTCCCCAAAAAGCTATTTCCATATTTCTTATTTTAAATAATAACCTTCAGCAAGTTCCTTGTAAATATTGACTTGCTCTTTTTTCCAAGAATTATCATGCCCTAATTCTTTAGCCATAATTTCAGCGACTACAGGAGCTGCCTCGATACTTGCTCGGGCATCTAACAATAATGCTCTGGTACGCCTTGACATAACATCTTCTAGCGTCACAGGCATTTCATTTCTTACCATCCAGACAATTTCAGCCTTAGTATAAGGCAATCTTTCATGGATGAAATCTTTCAAATCTGGTTCTTTGATCATCAACTCATTTATATATTCTTTATCAGAACCGTATTTTGACAATGGATCAGTTTTGTCATGTCCTTTTGCCCAACCATGAATTGGAAGATCTTTGGTAATACAAGCCTTATCTTCCAAACCTGCTATCATTGCGGCTTTATCGACTGTATCTTCAGCCATTTTTCTATAAATCGTCCACTTGCCGCCTAATATTGACACAAGCCCTGACAACGAAACAGTAATCTTATGCTTTCTTGATATTTCCTTAGTAGACTCGTCTCCTTTTTGTGGCGCCGCTAATGGCCTTAAACCTGCAAAAACACTTAAAACATCTTCTCTACTAGGCACTGAAGCTAGATAATTCGATGCCGTTTCCAGCACGAAATTTATTTCACTTTCCAATGCTCTTGGCTCCAAATCAATATCATCCAAAGGAGTATCCGTTGTGCCAACGACAACTTTATCATGCCAAGGCACTGCGAACAAAACTCGACCATCCGAAGTCTTTGGTATCATGATAGCTTTATCTCCTCTCAAAAACTTCTTATCCAATACCAAATGAATTCCTTGGCTTGGTCGAATGGTCTTGGGTGAAGATGGATCATCCATTTGCAAAATACTATCCGCAAATACCCCTGTGGCATTCACAACCACTTTCGCCTTAATATCGAACTCTTTACCAGATATCTTGTCCAAAGCCTTGAGACCGCTGACCAAATTATCCATGTTCTTGTTCAATTCCACAACCTCAAAATAATTCAAAGCTGTTCCTCCATTTTCGACAAATGTTTGAGCCAAATTAATCGCCAATCTAGAATCGTCAAATTGTCCATCATGGTAGATTACACCACCTTTCAAGCCATCCTCTTTCAAATTAGGCAAATACTCCAGCGTCTTTTCTTTGGAAATATGAACAGAAGGTCCCAAGCCAAGTTTACCGGCCATCAAATCATATACCTTCAGACCGATGGTGTAAAATGGTCCTCCCCACCACTCATAACTAGGAATCACAAACGACTGGTCATGAACCAAATGCGGTGCGTTGTGGTATAACAAACCTCTCTCATGCAAAGCTTCTATCACCAACGATATATCCCCCTGAGCCAAATACCTGACACCGCCATGCACAAGCTTAGTGCTTCTGCTTGACGTACCTTTGGCAAAATCGGACTGTTCCAACAATAGTGTTTTGTAGCCTCTTGAAACAGCATCCACTGCAACTCCTAATCCAGTCGCACCTCCTCCAATGACCACGATATCCCATTCTTTGTCCAAGTTCTCCTCAAAAACTTGAAGCATTATATCTCTTTTCATAACGATTAGCTTATTTCTATTTTCAATCTTGTCAATGCAATACTATCAATGAAAAACCCGAATTATTCCACCCAATTTTTAGAGCGGTCAAGAGCTTTATGCCAATACTTGTACAATTCATCAGCCTTTTCTTGCTTCATCGAAGGAGCAAACACATTATCTTCGTGCCAATAGCTTTTCAGCTCTTCCACACTATCCCAATATCCAACAGCCAAACCCGCCAAGTACGCAGCCCCCAATGCCGTCGTTTCCAATATATGTGGTCTAACAACCTTAAAGCCAAAAATGTCAGCTTGAAACTGCATCAACATATTATTCGCCACTGCGCCTCCATCCACTCTCAACTCCTCCGGCTGAATACCCGTATCGCTAACCATGCAATTCATCACATCCTTTACTTGGAATGCAATACCCTCTAAAGCCGCTCTTACGATATGCTGAACTTTAGTGCCCCTGTTTATACCTAATATTGCTCCTCTGGCATATTGATCCCAATGCGGAGCGCCTAAACCTGTGAGAGCGGGCACAAAATAAACCCCTCCATTGTCATCGACCTCCAAGGCCATTTTTTCGCTATCCTTTGAATTTTTGATTACTTCCAAGCCGTCTCTCAACCACTGTATCACCGCACCTCCTATGAAAACGCTTCCTTCCAAAGCATAAGTAACCTTGCCATTTATTTTCCATCCAATAGTTGTCAATAGATTATTTTTCGAAAGAACGGGTTTGTTTCCTGTATTCAACATCATAAAACACCCTGTCCCATAGGTGTTTTTCGCCATCCCTTTATCCAAACACATTTGTCCAAACAGCGCGGCCTGCTGATCCCCGGCTATTCCTGCCAAAGGCACCTTGGAAGCGAAAAGCGTTGATTTAGTTTCCCCATAAACTTCTGAAGAGGACTTAACTTCCGGCATCATGCTCTTTGGTATATCAAACAACTTTAGCAGGTCCTCGTCCCACTGAAGCGTATTGATGTTAAACAACATGGTTCTGCTCGCATTGGAAACATCTGTTATATGCTTTTCCATATTGGTGAACTTCCAAATCAACCAGCAGTCCACAGTGCCAAATGCAAGCTTGCCTTTTTCCGCCCTTGCTCTTGCTCCGTCTATATTATCAAGTATCCATTTGATTTTAGTCGCGGAAAAGTATGCGTCAAGAACCAATCCTGTCTTCTCCTGTATCATACCAGTCAATCCCTGTTCTTTCAAAGAGTCGCAATACGCGGCAGTCCTTCTGTCTTGCCATACAATTGCATTGTAAAGCGGCATGCCGGTCTCTTTATCCCATACGATTGTTGTTTCCCTTTGATTGGTGATTCCTATGCCTGCAATGTTTTTTCCATTCAAACCAATCTTTGTAATTGCTTCCGCAGCCACAGAAGCTTGAGAGTACCATATCTCATTGGGATCATGCTCTACCCACCCTTCTTTAGGAAAAAATTGGGTAAACTCTCTTTGTGCCGTGGAGATATTCTCCCCCTTATGATTAAAAACTATTGCTCTGGAACTCGTTGTCCCTTGATCTAATGAAAGAATATATTTTTCCATGTACTTTACCTTGATATTTCAATAACAACATATATAACAGCCATATGTTATCTCTCAAAAAATCATGCAATTTGTACACTCTCGCTTCCTTTTTAGGGCAAAAAACTCATAAAAAAAGCGAAAAGAAATATTTCTTTTCGCTTTTACAAACTGTTATAATCAAAGTTACTTATTCATAATACTTTCAATTTCATCCACTTCTATAGGAATATTCTCCATCAAGTTCGTTGGCGAACCATTTTCATTCACCACGTAATCATCTTCTATTCTAATGCCAATATTCTCCTCAGGAATATAAATTCCCGGCTCAACAGTAAAGACCATTCCCCCTTCAAGCTTAGCATCCACATGTCCATAATCATGCACATCCAAACCAAGATGATGCGATGTTCCATGCATAAAATACTTCTTGTACGCTGGCCAATTCGGATCTTGACCTTTGATATCCTGATTATCGATCAGCTTCAATTCCAACAAATATTTTTCCATTTCCAAGCCCACTTGCTTATGATACTCCGGTATTGTAATTCCGGGCTTCAATAGCTCTTTTGCAAACTCCTTCACAGCCAATACAGCATTATAAACTTGTTTTTGTCTATCAGTATATCTTCCATTTACCGGAATCGTACGTGTCATATCAGCATTGTAATTGGCATATTCCGCTCCAACATCAAACAGTATCAAGTCTCCATCTTCGCACTCTCTGTTATTTTCAATATAGTGCAGGACACATGCGTTAGCTCCAGACGCTATGATCGGATGATAAGCGAATCCATTGGAACGATTTCGGATAAACTCATGAATGAACTCCGCTTCTATTTCATACTCAAAGACTCCAGGCTTGACAAACTCCAATACTCTTCGAAACCCTTTCTCAGTAATATCGCATGCTATCTGAATCTGCGTAATCTCCAATGGACTTTTCACCATTCTGATCGTATGCATGATGGGATTGGAGCGCTCATAAGCATGAGCCGGGTATTTTGACTTGCACCATTCGATAAATCTAGCATCTCTGGTCTGCACCTCCACATTCGCTCGCAAATGCTCATTGGTATTCACATAAATGCGTTGAGTTTTCAAAGCCAACTTTCTGAAAGTCTGCTCAAAATCCTCCAACCATTGCACATTGCTTATTCCCGAAGCTTCTTTAGCGTGATCCTTAGTATATTTATACCCTTCCCAAACAGCTATATGCTCATTTGTCTTTTTGATAAACAAAATCTCCCTGTCATTTTCGTCAAGAGCGTCTGGGTACAAAAGCAAAATGGTTTCTTCTTGATCAATCCCGCAAAGGTAAAACAAATCCGAATTTTGTTTAAAAGGAAGGGTACCATCAGCATTTGAAGGCATTATATCATTGGAATTGAACACTGCTAAACTATTAGGCAGTATTTTTTCAGTAAATCTAGATCTATTATCGACAAATAGCTTCGATTCAATTGGTAAGTATTTCATAAATTCACTTTTGCTCTAAAAAAGACAAGGTAATAAAATATGCATTCTGGTGAAAATAAAACACAAAAGGTTGGCCAATAACTGCCAACCTTTCACAAATCTATAATTAGAACCCTATGAATTTACTGCAAACTAGCGATAATTACGCTATATGAATTATTAAGCTTGTTTTTTCAAAAACAAAACTACTTGATTAGTGCATCCAATAACTGTGATGGCAGCACTTGATATAGTGATGAATTCCGCGATTTCCATTTTATATAAAATTTAATGATTCAAAAATGAACTCTTTGATTAGCTACAATCTTGATTATGATTGCTTTTTGAAGAACATAATCATCTGGTGAGTGCATCCCATTACTGTAATGACAGCGCTCGAAATTGTGATGAATTGCGCGATTTCCATTTTGATAAATATTATTGCTTAAATTTAAATTTTCTCTTCTGACAAACAGTTACTAAGCCTGCTTTCTAAAAAACATAATCAATTGATGCGTGCACCCAGCAACTGTGATGACTGCACTTGAGATAGTGATAAATTGTGCGATTTCCATTTTACTTTATTGTTTTAGGGTTAATTTTCATTCACATAAGGCATCAGCATCTGCCAATGCCTTATAGAGATTATCTTATTTCTTATAAAATTCTCTTAACTGATAAGAACAACCCAAGACTGTCAAAGTGACTGCCATTGCAACAATTAGTAAAGCTAGACTCATAATCAAATGGTTTGAAATGTACAATAATATTTTATCTTTAAAACATCATTGAGCAACCTTTGTTTTGATAATTTCCAGCTATTTTTTAGTACTTGTTGCTGTGCTGTTCATTATTTACATTACAAATGTAGAACTATTTTTTTCAATTATAAAAACACAAAATTCATGAAAAATTTGCATCAAAAGTAATTTTATACTAAATTATAAGATTGAACGGAATTCAACCCTTCGATGGAAACTTGATCACAGTATTTTATTTGGCTTGTCAACGAAATCTTGAAATAATAATTTTTTTCTAAAGCTTTACCCGCAACTGTGTAATAAATTCAGAGAAATTCAACTTTTCCTCTTCATTTTCACTTAAATCATATTTTCTCTCCCGAGAACACTTTGCCCACAAGGATAATTTATCATTAATCCTAAGCTTAAATAATAGAAACAACTTCTCTCCTGTGCCATTGAACATGGTATTCTTAAAGTGATTAGGCACATTTTGCTCATACAAATATACTCTATTATCAAACTCGTCAAGTTGATAAAAAACCACACCCGCATGTAAGATAAAATCGTTTATTGCATATTTTATTTCTTGTTTTATCAACCATCCTTGAGAATCAAGCTCGCCTTTCTTCAAAAATTTGGATATTAAATCTCCGGAAACCCTTATATTCTTCTGTAAAAAAGTTCGGTAACTAAGTCTGCCACTATACTTGGACATCTCAGCTGACTTGTATTTTCCTTCATCTTTTAAAGTAAACGGGTAAGAGTCATTCTTCAGCGTCAGACTTATAAATGATTTCCTCGAAAAACTTCTTGTTGCTCTTAACTGCGCTACAACTCGCCGAGTATCAAATAATCTAACAGACATTTTCATATCCTCGAACCATGCACTTTCCAAATACCCATCTAGTTTGAAATTTTGTGAAGGAAATACCTTAAGCCCTACGTAAATAGCTCTTTCATTGGAAATACTCGATCCCAACCTCAAAGCAGTGCCATAAGGCGAAAAATTATCAGGACTGAAATTGCGATAATTAATGCTTGCATGCACAAATGGAGATATCTTAAGCACACTTCCTGTTGTATATGCTTTCAGTTTCGACTTTTCCCACACCGCTTCACCAAACAAAATACCTTTGTCAAAATGACGAGTGAAATAAGCAGATGAATTCAAACTAGACTTTCCTTCGTATGCGTAAAAAGAATAATCCTTTTTTCTTAATGCCACAGTATTGCTATAAGACATATAAGCAACAGTCAAACCTAGTTTAGTCTTTTCATCCAATTCATAAGTATTGTTTATCGCTAGAAGTTGAATGCCTAAATTATCCTTCTTTTTCAAACTAGCCAAAGTATTGTGGCTACCGCTAAAATTCAAACTAGTCGCTAAATCATCATCATTCAAGCTAGCGTCTTCTCTATTATAACTAAAGGCGACAATCGTTTTTAATTTGGGCAAAGCCTTGAGCTCCATAGCAAAACCTCTCTGTTGCAAATACTCTGAAGAAGAAGCAACTGCATGCAGACTGTTTATATGATGCTGATAAATTCTTATAGGATCCCAACTTTTTGAAACTCCATACGCATTCCCCAACAACAAGCCTTGTCCAAAATGCAACTTGAAATTTCCGACGACGAGGTTTTCAACTCCTAAGCTCTCAAAATATTCTGTCTTGACATAATATGAAATATGGTCTATGAAACTCTTGCCGGTATTGATTTTAAAAGACTTTAGCTCTCCCGGATCATTTTCCAGTAATACACCATACCTGAACTTTCCCTTTCGCGCTTGATATCTTGTCATCAGCCCCCAAGCGCTCCCTAAATCTTCAGTATTGTCATAAAAAATTCGTTCTTTAAAATGATACTTAACATCCAAAATGCTCCAATTCTTTGGACCACACTGAGGATTTTCAGACGAGCTTTCAAAACTAAAGATCTCCGCCAGAGCCCTTATTTCGTCCATTCTCATTCCTTTGACAAAATACAACTCTGATTTAGACCTGATCGGACCATAGCGTTCCCTATATCTAATCAAGTTTTCTATTTGCTCTTCACTTAGCCAAAATACAACTCCCAACTCATCCGCATCTATTTCATTAATCAATAATTTTTCATTTTTAAAAACCTCTACAACATCTTCCAAATTCCTTAAATCCGTTTTTTCCCCCATCTCCACAGAAGAATCAAAACCATATATTTGAGTTTGGGCAATCGCATTATTGCTTAAAAACATGAAACCAATCACAACCAGACGGTATAAATTCTTACAATTCATATAGCAAGCCTAATTGCAACCTTTCTTTGAATATAAAATTATGATTAGTCGCTATAGAGATGTTTAGATGCCTTAAAGCATTCAAACCCATTCCAAATCCCAACTCTGTGCCTCCTTTACTTGTCCCCACGCCTCCAAAGGCCGAAATCTTTTCATTATTAGAATTCCATTCTATTCCCAAAGCATGTATAAACTGCGCCGTGATTGCTGGTGCTTTAATCATCTCCAATTGATAAGAAAACTCAAACTTATTCATCACATAAGCTACGCCTGTCTTTGCGCATGCTTGAGCATCCCCCATAATTCCTATGCCCTCAAAGCTCGCGCCTACAGCCAGTTTCTCACTAAAATCATAAATTCCACCAAAATCAAGAGAAAAAGCATGTTTACTGCCTTGCAACTCATTGGTTCTTTGAGTTGCATTCAAACGTATCCCAAAAGACCCATTGGAAAAGCCTTTGGCAAAGCCCAAGCCTAGGTTTGAAATATTGTAAATGTCATTGCCGAACTTATCAATAGCCATAAATACCGTCCCCGGTTTCATTGACTTCATGATCATCAGACCATAAACAGGCAAAGAAATATCTTGATTGAGCTTGCTGTAAACCATCCCAGCTTGTAGACTATGCTCTTTCAAATGATCAACCGTCCCCGCAGGATTATGAAAAGCCGACCATTCATTTCTTGAAGCCACCACAGCTCCTGCTTTAGCGGAAACAGAAGGCCCTAAATAATTGCCAGGACTTTGCCCTTTAGCCACTAGGCATAAAAATGCCATTATAGTCCAAAATGTCGAGAAAATTTTATACATTGATATATACAGGTTATGCAGAAAAATGGGAAAGCTCCCGCTCTTTGAGCTCAAAACAGATCTATGAGTTTGACTTCAATATTTCTTGATTTTCAATCAATTTTTGATTCACACTTTCTTAACAATATAATAACCATGCAAAAAAATCACATAATAATAAAATTTTTTAAAATAATTTGCATATTCATAGCTATCGTCTTCACTACTGCGTATGGATTTGCTCAAAATAACGCATCATATCACTCCAATGGCCAAATCAAAGAAAAAGGCGATACGCTAGCCAATGGATCAAAAAATGGCATCTGGACCTTTTACTACGCCAATGGGCAGGCGAGCTCAATAGAAAACTACAGCAATGGAGAACTGGAGGGAAAAGTCACTTATTACGACACGCTTGGCAATATCAGCGCCATGGAAAATTGGAGCGATGGACTGCTCGAAGACTCTGCTTATTACTACTATCCTAATGGCGAAATCAAAAAGAAAGGCATCTATAAAATGGGCGCATACGAAGGGATGTGGAAATTTTACGATGACAATGGAATAATCACACGCGCAGGCCATTACAAATGGGGACTGCCTGAAGGACTTTGGCAATACTATGATGCAAAAGGGAAATTAGCCAGTGAAGGAAACTTCACCAATGGAAAGGAAAGCGGCGAATGGAAATATTTTCGCAAAAACGGCACATTGGAATATTCAGGCCTTTACGAAAATGGCGAAAGAAAAGCGCCATGGTATTACTACAACAAGAAAGGCAAAAAATTTGAAATTGAAGCGGAGTAACGACAATAAAATAATTAAATATGCGGATCAATAGTTAAAAATTGGCTAATATCAAAAGAGCAGAAGCTAGTTTGCCATAAATATGGACCATTAGTCCCTTCTCTGATCTTACTTTAGAGGCATCTTGAATACCTGTTTTTTCAATTAACCAATTGAAAAATACTTCAACAGGTTGTCTGACACTAGAAATTGCTTTTCCCCATTGTTTTCTAAAAGCATGGGCAAACTCTCTGTAATATGGAGATTCTCCTTTTACTAATTTCTCAGGTGTAAGTAATGATACATTGTTATTTTTGTACAATAAATCCTCTAATTCATGGTCAGCATATGCTTTATCCGCAAAGACTTTACAATTTTTTAAACCAGCCAATACACCTTTTACTGGTGGTAAATCATGATTAGATGCTTTAGTGATTCCTATAAGCTCTGGAGTAGGCATTTTGTCAATAACTCTTAATGAAACCATATGTAGCTTAACACCATAATAATGTATTTTTTTACTCGATGAATATGTTTTATCAGCAATATTTGACGCAACTTTCCCATTACCTCTTCCTTTAGAAAGTATAATTGGCATTGAGTCAATTAAACGGTCTGTTTGTTCTAAATCATGACCAGATAAAAGCGTTTCAACTAAACTATTAACAAGCATAGGCAAAATAGATTCTAAACGATTTAAACGTTTTGAAAAAGCTTGATAACTAGGCAAATGAGGAAACCAATCTTTCCAGTAATTTTGAATGAAACGATGTATTTTCTTAATCTTAAATACTTCTTCTTCAATAACTGAAAAGAAATAACAAGTCAGGATTTCAACATCACTAAACTTCCCTTCATTGGAATTATTACTGAATCGTTGACAAAAATATCTCAAATGAGTGTTATATTGATTGGAGATATAGCTGTAGAGTGTTATTAATCTTAATTTTATTGGCATAAAACTAAGTTAAAACTCTTAGCTATATTTTTATTACCTAAATCTTACTGTTGATTCGCATTAAATAATAAAACATCCTACCCTAAAATATATTTCGAGTATAAGACCGTGTAGAAATATGCTCGAAATAAAAGAACAATCGCTTACAGGAATCAAATTCATTGACTTATTTGCTGGGATTGGCGGGTTTCATTATGCCTTGAAATCATTCGGAGCCGAATGCGTTTTCACGTCAGAATGGGAAGAGCATGCCTCCACAAATTACCTGCTTAATCATCATGCGCAACCTACAGGAGATATTACTAAGATAAGCGAATGTGCTATTCCTCCGCACGACATGCTTTGCGCTGGTTTTCCATGCCAAGCATTTTCTGTTTCCGGCAAGCAAAAGGGATTTGAAGATGCTCGAGGCAGTCTTTTTTTTGATATTTTAAGAATTGCCCAGTTCCACCAGCCCAAAGTCTTATTTTTAGAGAATGTCGCACACCTGCTGCACCACCAAAATGGAGAAACTTTCGAATTCATTCTATCTACGTTAAAAAAAATCAATTATAATATTCATTACAAAATACTCAATACAGGAGACTTCAAACTTCCTCAACATCGCAAAAGACTATATATAGTCGCTATCAGAAAAGACATTGATGACTCCAACTTCACTATTCCTCAAGGAAACTCCCAATGCGTTGCTTTGAATTCATTGCTTGAAAAGCGCCATAAGCCATTGCCCTCTATCACAAGAAACGACATTCTGATTTATAAAAATTATCACCCTGAAATCTCGCTTGATGGCAAAGAAATCCTCCCCAATCGTCCAATCCAAATAGGAAAAGTCAATAAAGGCTGTCAAGGTGAAAGAATCTATCACCCACTAGGACATGCTATCACTCTATCCGCATACGGTGGAGGTGTAGGCGCTAAAACTGGCTTATATCTCATTGGAGGAAAAGTGCGGAAGCTAAGTCCCAGAGAATGCGCTAGACTTCAAGGATTTCCAGAATATCACATACTGCCGTCATCTTCCAATCAAGCGTATAAACAATTCGGCAATAGCGTTTCAATAAATGTTTTGCAACACATACTATTCAATATTGCCAAACTTTCATTAAGAAAAATATGAATGCATAGTCATAGAACAACGCTAAGTTCATTTCAATAAAAAGATCTATCGTCTTCCTTTCATAGGGTGAATTGCTAAAGAAACTTGTTTCACATCGGATAAAATAAACACTTCTTGTTACTTGCTCAAAAGCTATATTGCAAGCGAACGAAAAGTTGCAGTCCCATATCACCAAACTCTGTATCTTGTCTTCCCCAATAAGTTTGAGCGATAAAAAACAAGTCCCAGTTTTCAGCTACTGAATAATTAACAGATGGGGCCAAATAAAAACTGCCATCAAAAGGATTTAACAATGTTGACACATCAGCGCTAAGCAATGGATTTATTGGGTACGAAGCAGAGATAAACATTTGCATTTTAGATTTTGTATAATCCATCGCGGTCATCATACTACCATTTGGGATCATGGATATATTCTCTCCTTGACGATTAGTTGATCCTAATGAATTATACAATACCCCCGCTTGAGCAAAAATACCATTATTAAAATTATAATTGGCTAATAAAGAAGCAACAAGAGCTTGTTTTAATTCTTCATTATCGCTCATAGGTTCATAATAGGTAAACTCTCCATTGAAGCCAGCTCCTTCTATATTTCCAGACCAACCTCCTCCAACAGTAAAATACTCTTCATTTAATATTCCCATCATCACTTGGGCATCATAAGTTCCTATTACCGTGCGATACAAACCTCCTAACGTATAACGACGATCATAATCCATTTTAAAAGCTAATTCCACGCTCGATGTTGAATTGAAGTAATATTGTCCATGGACAGCATCCGCTCCCGGTCGTTCAGGATAGTTAAAGTCCAAATAAGAAAATGTATTGAAAATATCATTTGGCTCCCAAATACCATTGATCCCCCAGTTGATTCTCTGCCTACCGATAGTTGTCTCAAACTTCCCAAAAGTCATCTTGACATTCATACGGTCAAAAGTGCTTAAAAAGTAACCGCTTTTCCCACTGTGCCAGACCATTGTCAATGGCAAATAGCCTTGATCTTGAATAGAAAAATTGTTCGAGCGATAACCTTGTTCGTTCAGAATGTCATTAATTGCTGAATTTTGCTGTCCATATGAAGCTATTGTCCTCAAGCCTGCATTTAACTGCAACCAATCATTCGGACGATACTCTAGATTCAAACGATTATTGAACTGATACAATGCATAAGCCTTAGGCTCCATGCCAACTTTTTCCTGCGCTTTATCGCCATTCAACCAAACTTGAGGCATCAATTCAACTCTGCCGTCAATATAAAGCTTTTGCTCTTGCGCTACGAGGTTCGAAGAAAGCAATGCTATGCAAAGTATCAATATGTTAGTCTGCCACTTCATTTAATTGGCTTACTTGCTCGTCTTTGAATACTTTTCCATCAGTGATTGTCACGACACGTTTGGCTCTGTCGATCACTCTTTGATCATGCGTAGCAAACACAACGGTCACATGCTCCTCTTCGTTCATCTTAGCCATCAAATCCAGTAATTCTTCCGTCGACTTGGAATCCAAGTTCGCTGTAGGTTCATCAGCCAAAATAAAAGCTGGTCTGGAAGCTAAAGCTCTAGCCACCGCCACGCGTTGTTGTTGTCCACCAGAAAGCATTGCAGGCCTAATATTAAACTTGTCGCCTATTCCAAACTTATCAAGCAATTCATGAGCTCTTTTATCCCTGGTAGGCTTATTCACGCCTTGCAATTCCATGACAAACCCAACATTCTCGCCTGCCGTCAATACAGGAATCAGATTATACGACTGAAAAACAAATCCGATATTCTTCAATCTAAAACTTGTCAATTCAGAAGCAGACAATGCTGTCATGTCTTGGCCTTCAATTAATATCTGTCCCGAAGTCACTTCATCCAAGCCTCCCAGCAAGTTCAACAAGGTCGTTTTACCACAGCCCGATGGGCCTACGATAGCTGTAAACTCGCCTTTTTCAATTGACAAGCTCAAATTATCAACCGCCTTTACAGGAACCGCGCCTTCATAAGTTTTATTCAAATTTTTTATCTCAATTATTGCCATGATCTTCTTTTATAAATTTCATACTTGCTTATGATCTTAATGAATCCGCCGGCTTCAATCTCACCACATTGTACGCAGGATACAATGAAGCCAAAACAGCCATCACAACAACGGCAATGCCTGTAAAAACCAAAAAGCCAATCGTCACCTCTGGATAAATCATAGTATCGTAGCCAACATAAGCCATACCATCTCCAAACATGCTCAAATCAAAGCCCACACGACTAAAATATTGACTAACCATCGCTCCAAAAGCTATACCGACCACAGCCCCTGTAATGGATAGAAAAACCGTTTCCCACACTATCATCAAACATACTTTAAAAGGCTTCATGCCGATTGCCTTAAGCATTCCCAGCTCTTTCTTTCGCTCCATTATCACCATCATCATCGTATTGACAACTCCGAAAATCAATGCTATAAGAATAATTGCGACAAAGATAGCCCCAAACATCGCAGACATATCTCTCTGCGTCTCTAATAATGGATCTATTTCATTCCAAGTTCTTACTACTACACTTTGATCATCTATAGTCCCTGACAACTTCGCTTTGACCTTATCTTTTTCACTCTCGTCTAAAAGTCTTAACGCAATCTCGGTAATGCTATTCGAGCGCGGCATTTCCAGCAATGCCAACAAATCGTCTTGATTCACAAATACATTCACTCCATCAAAGGCATCCTTTTGATTGTCAAAAATACCCACAACTCTAAATGCACCATAAGTGATCTCTCCATCAGCCTTCACCAAACCTAAAACAAGCCTCGACTTTACTCTGGCAGTAAGTTGGTCCGCTAGTTTTTTCCCGATTATTATAGGTATTGATTGATCATTGCTCAAATAAACTCCATCAACGATTTTTTTATGCAAACCAGTCACCCTAGGCTCATTTTCTGCGTCAATCCCATACGCTATCACACCTACATTCCCTTCCGCTGAAGAAAGCATCCCGCTTGCTTTCACTCTTGAGGAATAAGAAACCACCTCATGCATGCTTGATAATATGCTTTCAATACCTTCAACCTTAGGAATATAATCTTGAACATTTTCATCCATCAGATACCTTTTATTGTGAATCTGAATATGCGACAGCTCATTTTCCCAAGCCCCTTTCACGGATTGGTTCATCATCCCATTCATGAAGCCATCTAGCAAGATACTTCCAAAAAGCCCAATAGCTATTGCCGCCATTATAGTAATGCTCCTTATCTTATTGCGCCATACATTGCGCCATGATATCATTATAGTCATAGCTTCCAATTTTATTGATGAAATGATTCCGTTATTTTCTCCTTAAGAGCATAAAATATTGGATATATAGCCACCAAAATAGACATGCCAAATACGACTTTAGCTTCACGCATAAACATATCCATATTGCATGCGAACTGAAGGTAAGGCGGCATATTGAATTTTAGCATATTCTCAGCCATAGCTCCTGTTAATTCAATTGGATTAACATGATAATAATACATCATAGGCCATGCGAATAGACAACCGAGCATTACTCCAGCGATCCCTAGAGTCAAACTTTCCAACACCAACATTATTGAAAGTTTCAACTTAGACATGCCTAGAGCTCTCATTACTGCTATTTCTTTTCTTCGTTCCATGATTCCCATGAGAATAGTTCCAAACATCCCCAAACCAACAACCAAGTAAATGATTCCCACAATTACTGTTCTTGACTGTTCTTCCAAATCCATCATTTCCACCATCTCTGGATAGCGTTCATCCCATCTCATCAATTCATATTTTTCAGAGCCCAAAGCTTCCAACAAATCCCTTTGTGTTTGCTTCAGTTCAGAGATTTCATTCAATTCTATCGATAATGAGCTTAAAATATTTGGAACATATGGAGAAAAAGCCTCTTGGGCACTATTCAAGGTCAAATAAGACATGGTTTTATTTTCAACTGGCGTTGGCAAATCGACGATGCCTTTTACACGGTACTTTTCAGCAACAGTTACTCCTTGATACCCAGAACTATAAATAAAAATTGAATCATTAAGCACATTTATATTCCCTCCAATATCAAAATCAGCTACTTTCAGGTATTTCGCCAAGTCTTTTGATAAAATAATTCCCTTATCATCTTCGGAATCAAAATAATTTCCCCAAATCAGCTTGTCAGACAAATTAGTTTGAGCCTTCTCCAGTTCCGGGACAACTCCTATTATGTATGAAGTCTTAGTTTGCTCTCCAGTTGAAATCAATGTGAAATTTTCCAATTTTGGAGAGAGAGACTTCACATTAGGATTAGTTGCCAAAATTTCGTTAAGCTCTTCTGTATAGACAAAACTATTGTTTATGGACTTCTTATCCCAATAGCCATTCTTATGCAGACCAATAGCTCCATTAGTTTTGATCAAACCATCGAAAATCATATCTCCAGAGCCAGTCTTCACAGCAGCATAAAGCAATGCGAGAAATATAGCAAGCCAAATTGAAGCAATAGTCGCAAGACTCCTCTTTCTATTTCTCCAAATGTTTCTCCATGCAATGATTATCACACCTTTCATAACATTCTCATTAAGGTTTAATACGCTTCATATTCTGAATGCTGAACATCGATTTGCTTACTGATGGCTCATCAAAAGACATCGAAATTGTTTCCATCTCTGTCCTTTGCCCGGGTTTCTTCACTGGAATCATAGTCAACTTAGCAGGCAAGTATCGCCCGTCAAAATCCTTAAAATCACTCGCTACCTGATGTGTTACAAGCTCATCCAACTCATTATAATACTTAGCCTCCACTACATTAAAATGCTTCTTGTCAATCCATACCTGTACTTTACTCCAAACTACAGGAGCTTCAGGTTTGGGAATCAACTCTATGGAATAGCAATCGAAACCTCCCTTATTTTCACCTTCCTTAAATTCACTCTCATAATCATTGATAAAGGTTCTTTCCCTTACCAAGTCATTATTGGAAAAATCAGACCCCATCCAAGATGCCGACATCATGGAAGGAGGGATCTTCATCATTCGGTTGATCTTTGGAAGCCAATTCCACATATTGTTTTCCCTTTTCAAAAACACTTGGCCTTTATCCCTTGCAGGAGACATGATATATATAATATAATACTCCTTGCCGTATGACCAGTTTTTCAGAGAAACTTCCCTTTCATATTCAGGTCGAACTATTCTCATTTTCATTTCTGAGATGCTTGTTTCTCCAAGTTGCTGATCGTAAGATTTAACCAACACCTGAGTCGCTGTCAAAGATTGGCTATTCACCATCGATCCATATAAAGCGAAAATGCCAAAAAATATAAATGCTTTAATTGCCTTCATAATCAATATCTCTAATCTTTTGCTTAAAAATGTTTCTTATAAACCCCATATCAATCATTGGATGTGATTCTCCCTCATGCGAAATATAGCTAATACTCGCTCCAGATAACGCAAAATTAAAAAAAGCAATCTCTTCTGCCGATATCCCTGCCAATGACATGAACCTGCTCATTTCTTTATATATTTTTGCTATATCGCTTTCTTTCTCTGTTTGCAATCGCTCGATAATTTTCTTGGCTTCTGGCTGAAATGATAAAATTGTAAGCATCCTCCAATACTCAGGCTTTTGTTCTATCGAATCAAATACCAAATCTATCATCTTGATCATTTTTTCCTTATTGTCAACGGGGATGATTCTATCGGATATAAAGTCCATCTTCTCTTCCAAGGCTTTTTCCATTACTTCCATCAAAATATCTTCCTTACTTTCGTAGTAGTTATAGACAGAACCCTTGGAAATTCCAGCCTCTTTGGCTATCTCGCTTACCGACGAACTATCATAACCTTTGACGGAAAACAATCTTAAAGCCGCCTCTAAGATTGCTTTCTTACGTTCGGTTTTGATCGCCTCATTTTGCTCTTTCGTTCTTGGACTCATTTTTTTGACTAACCGTTTAGTCATTTAACGAAACCCATAACAAAGTTGTTGTTATCCTCCTTAAAATTACTTTGGGAACAACTCATTAAATCGAAATAAAATGATTTGATATCCTATTGATATGACAAGCTTTTAAAGCTAAAAAACATTAAGCAATTTCGATCCTAAAAATCCAAGCTAAACACAGCCTAATTACCATTTTTGATATTTAGAATTTTAAATGAATATTATAAAAGCTTCACTGCAAACAAGCTAATTCATGCTATTATCACTGCCTCGCATAAAAATAAAAATCGCTAATTTACTGAAAATTGAATTTTAAGCAATCCTTCAGATTCCATTAACGATTTTTACAAACTCTCTAATAATTTAGTATTAAAAGTTATTCTCCTGTATGGGCTCCGGTCATCTCATTTAATATTTTCTCAGCAATAGGTGGAACAGTGGTATTTGGTATTTCAGACTCTAACAATTTATCTATTAAACTCTCTATTTCAGCATTTTCAGCAAAATCATTATAAGATCGTAATACATACACTGAGGTATCATACAAGTAGAAAAGATGCTCTCCCCTTATCAACATTTCCAAAAGTGGTATTATGCCCAAACGACCTAAACGAGCCATTCCTTTAGCTGCGATTGTTCTTATATCGCTATTCTCGTCTTTATTCATTATTGTCAAAAATGTAGGAATCAAACTTTTATCGCTAATCTCCTCCAAGGATTTGACTATCTCCCATCGAAATTGATCATGTTGAACATTAACTAATTGAAGTAAATAAGGAATAGCATGCTCTCCTCTTTTTACCATCATTTGGCGGGCTTTCTTTCTTTTAATTCCATCTCTATCCATCATCAGATACAACAACTCTTTTACTTCCGCCGGAAAATCAAACTCTGTCAAATCAAAAGCGTGTTCTCTGTGTCCCATATTTCTCCTGTTTTCTTCTCTCTTTCTCTTTATTAACTTTCTTTTTAACCATTAGTTTGTTCTCTTTCCCATTTTAAGCCCTCCATAATATTTCCATGAATATATTTAACAATCAAAACAAAACAAATACTATATTAACATCAATTAACACTTAAAATGCATTCATCCGATTTTTTCAGTATCTTTTGTCTTATGGTACGAACTATGAACTTATCATTTTGATTGGCCAATAACTTAAATTTTGATTATTTCTTATGAGTAAATTCACTGAAACACTAAAAACATTCCCTCGAACCTTTTGGGTATCGAATACGATGGAGTTGTTTGAAAGATGGGCGTGGTATGGAATGTTTGCTGTATTGGCAATTTACATCACTGAATCCACTGAAACAGGCGCGTTAGGGTTCACACAAGCTGAAAAAGGAACGATAATGGGCTCTATCACAGGTATTCTATATTTATTGCCCGTAATTACTGGTTCAATCGCCGATAAATTTGGTTATAAAAAAGTCTTGCTAGTAGCATATGCGATCATGGCAAGCGCTTACTATTTGCTTGGCCAATTCAATACATACTATGCTTTCTATGCAACATTTTTACTTTTAGCGATTGGAGCGGCGCTTTTCAAGCCTGTAATCTCAGCATCAGTAGCCAAAACAACAAACAAAACAAACGCATCCATTGGTTTCGGAATTTTCTATATGATGGTTAATGTCGGAGGCTTCATTGGGCCCTTCGCTGCTTCCAAAGTAAGAAACCTAAGTTGGGATTATGTATTTATCATGAGTTCTTGCGCTATCGCAATCAACATCTTGCTTGTGCTGTTTTTCTATAAAGAACCTGACAGAAAAAAAAGCAAAGAACCCCTTACCGATGCTATTCTTCAAACATTATCCAACATAGTTGAAGGCTTAAAGGATATAAAGTTAGTTCTTCTTTTAGTGATCATCGTAGGTTTTTGGACGATGTTCAACCAAATATTCTACACATTGCCAAACTTCATTGTTCAATGGGTCGACACCACACAGCTTTATGACGCTATCCATAACATTTCCCCCGCTTTGGCAAGTGTAATAGGAAACGACAAAGGGGAAATTCCGCAAGAGATGATTATAAATGTCGACGCGGGTATGATCGTGCTATTTCAAGTAGCTGTTTCTGCATTTGTAATGAGATTTAAACCTCTCAATGCCATGATTGGCGGTATTTTAGTCTGCGGTATTGGAGTCGGAGCTTCATTCTTCACCAATAATCCTTTTTACATTGTTCTAGGCATCATGATTTTCGCTTTTGGAGAAATGAGCAGCTCTCCAAAATTCACTGAGTACATTGGAAGTATCGCTCCAAAAGGCAAGGAAGCACTTTACATGGGAATGTCCTACTTGCCTGTGGCTGTTGGAAATATACTAGCAGGCTACTTTTCAGGAACGGTCTACGAAAAATATTCCGACAAAATTTCATTGGTTGCAAGAGAACTTGACTCTAAAGGCATTGAGATCGAAAGCATTTCAAAAAGCTTTACTAAAACCGATTATCTAAACTCAGCCGCCGAAAAATTAGGAATGTCCCAAGATCAGCTAACTCAACATATTTGGGACACTTACAACCCTTCTAAAATTTGGTATATTTTTGCAGGAATTGGAGCACTGACTGTTTTAATGCTCTTTATTTATGATCGAGTAATTTTAAAAAAATCTAACTAATATACCCAAGCTTGCTTCTATCAGCAAGCTTTTTTTATGCTCAAACATTCAGTTCACGAGAACTATTTTTTAACTAACATATTTACATTATCATGAAATATTTGCAATTCAATAATCAAGACAAACTTCCGATCATTGGTTTAGGAACTTGGAAATCAGCTCCTGGAGAAGTTTATAACGCAGTATTAGAAGCTATAAAGATTGGATACAGACACATTGACTGCGCCTTCATCTATAGAAATGAGAAAGAAATAGGAGACGCACTTGAAGAAGCCTTTAGTTCCAATTTAGTCCAAAGAAATGAATTGTTCATTACGTCAAAACTGTGGAACAACTCTCATGAATCCGACAAAGTTGAAGGAGCATTATTGACTACTCTTAAAGATCTAAAAATCGAATATATCGATCTTTACCTTATGCATTGGCCTGTTGTTTTTAAAAACAATCTATTGGACCCGGAGTCTTCAAATGATTTATTGACATTAGAAGATGTTCCTTTATTAGAAACGTGGCTGGCAATGGAAAAATTAGTGAACAAAGGACTCGTAAAACACATAGGGGTTTCCAATTTCAACATTCCCAAACTGCAAAACTTGATAGACCATGCCAATATTAAACCAGAGATGAATCAAGTGGAAATACATCCATTCCATTCTCAAACAGATTTGGTTGACTTTTGCCAAGCCAATGATATCCTGATGACTGCCTATGCTCCATTAGGGTCAAATGACAGGTCTGCTGCAATAAAAGGAAAAAATGAAAAAAGCTTGCTTGAAAATGACACGATCATCAACATTGCACAAAAAATAAAAGCGACTCCAGCTCAAGTTCTTCTGGCATGGCAGATCAAAAGAAATATAGCCGTAATTCCAAAATCCGTACACGCCAATAGACTTAAAGAAAACTTAAATGCTCAATCCATCATACTTTCACAAGAAGACTTTGATGAAATTAATTCTTTAAACATCAATGAAAGATATATACATGGAGAGTTTTGGTCGTTTGAAGGTAAGGGCTACACAGCGGATGACATTTGGAACAAATAATTAATTAAAGGTCAAACGCCTTTGATATCAAGCTTTACACACCAAACTTAGGACTTGTATACAATTTGATAGGTGATTCCAGATAATCTTCAACACCATCCATAGAAGCTTGACATAAGAAAACAGGCAACAGCTGTCTGTTTTCTTTTTCGATCACCTCTGCTATAGTCTTTTGATATTGCTCCATTTCGCCCTCTTCCATATATGTCCAAGCCTTACTACAATCACATATTTGCAATTCAACTTTTGTCCCCACTCTATCCGCTACTTCTTGAATTAACTTAGCGCTTATTTCACGCGTAGATTGAGAAGCATACGCCATGCAAACCTTGTCATAGGTTTGAACTAAATACTCTACTATAGGCAAATCAATTCTGTGAACATCAGAATACTTTTCACTCAACTCTCCCAAACTTGAGCATGTGCAAATAATCAAAGAAGGCTCCAAAGATCTAATTTCCTCGATTAATTCTCCAAACTCATCTGGATTAGCTTTACCATAAGCTAATGCATCCTCCAATAATTTCTCATTGACATAATGACACGTAGGAATATCAGCACGAACTTCCTCTACCAACTTGTCAAACCGATCAATGTGGATACTAGATGTATGCAAAAAAGCTATCATATTATTTTTTCTTATTTTTCTTTTTCTTCGAAAAGCCTTCCAATGACTGGATTTCTTTCATCACACCTTTCCAGTCGTTAGTGTGGTCTTCTGTAAAATCCAAAGTCTCTTGATAATCCTGTTTTTCCACATCCAAAACTTGAATCTTTTTGCCCAAGTAAACCTCTATTTGATCTAACATCTCTTTCTCTTCGCTGCTGCAAAAAGACACTGCATTTCCCTTTTCTTTCCCACGTCCTGTACGCCCAACTCTATGCACATAATTTTCATCCTTATCTGGCAAATCATAATTAACAACGTAGTCCACATTTGGAATATCAATCCCTCTAGCACTTACATCAGTAGCAATAAGCAATTTTACCTTCCCAACCTTAAACTGACCAAGCACATCAAGTCTATCGGATTGTTCCTTGCCTCCGTGCATTGTCATACTCTTGATTCCAACCCTCTCCATGGCTTTGCTAACTCGCTCTGCTCGTACTTTTGTTCTCACAAAAACCAGAATTTTGCTCTCAGGATTTTCCTTAACCAAACGTTCCAAGAAAAAACGTTTGTCATCCATTTCAACAAACATCACAGAGTGATTAACATTTTTAGAAACGGGGTCTTTGGGAGAAATTTGAATTCTAACGGGCTTGAATACTAGCGAATAAGCCAAATCCTTGATTTTCTGATCAATAGTTGCTGAGAAAAAAAGCGTTTGACGTTTCTTGGGAAGAAATTTTATCAAATCTCGAATATCCTTGATAAAGCCCAAATCCAACATATGATCAGCCTCGTCAAGCACCAATATATCCACTCGATTAAGCCTTATAACTTTCTGACTCACAAGATCAAACATTCTTCCGGGAGTCGCAATCATAATATCAACGCCCTTCTCCAATCTTTTTATTTGACTGTCTTGCTCTACACCGCCGTGTACGCAAAGAATATTGAGATTAGTATAAGCTCCTAATTCCTTAAAAACCTCGGTTATCTGAAGTGCCAACTCTCTTGTAGGAACCATAACGACACATTTGATGCCGTCCTCTCTTCTTTGACGTGTTTTGTTTTCATGAAGCTTATGCAAAATAGGAATAGCGAAAGCAGCTGTTTTCCCAGTTCCTGTCTGAGCAATGGCTAACACATCCTCTCCTTTCAAAATGGGAGGAATAGACTTGAACTGGATATCAGTAGGTCTCCTAAAGCCTTTCAATGCAAGAGTTTTCTTTATTTCCGGAGCTATATAGTAATTTTCAAATTTCATAGTAAAGGTATAATCTAGATGCTATTCAGTTTATCTTCAAAACAGCATTCATTTCAATCACAAAGATAACCTAATTATTTCCAATACGACTTCATCACAAGGATTTAATGTCATTGGCAATTGGAAAATGATATCGCAGTATTCGCATTCTGAGCATTTGCCTCTGTTCCTGTTCCAGCGCAATTCCCTCCAAGGTCAATTACAGAAGGAGGGTAGTCGGTTGCCGTACCTACAAAAACCCCATAACTTTCATTATTTTTGAATGAACTATTCCTAACATTAATCGATGTAGTATTAACGTATATGGCGCTTCCTTCATGATCTGCAAAGCTACAATTATCAACAATAGAATACTCGCTTCCATTGCCTGGGTTTTGATATATTCCTCCACCATATCTAGAAACATTGTTATCAAACGCTGTATTGATAATATTCATACTTCCACTTGCATTGGAAATAGCTCCTCCAGCATCTGAGTTATTATCTATAAATTGGCAGTTTGTAATATTCAATTGTGTATTGTCTCTTTGTAAGTAAATTGCCCCTCCCTGATAACGAGAAGAATTATCTTCAAAAACACAATCTTCAAAATTCACTTCTGAAGCATACGAGCCAATATATACCGCCCCTCCCCAATCCAGTCCTTCATTATCTTCAAAGTGACAACTTTCAAAGTCAGCATTTGAAGCAACCCGAACACCACCTGCTTGCGAACCAGTTCCATCAATGAAATATAAACCATCAAATTTCAAATAAGCGTTGGAGCCTGCCGAATAATTCATCAGCCTATTGGACACAGAGGACCTTCTCTTCAAGATAGTCTGGTTTGCAAAGATATCTCTTTGACTGATCAAAAACTCATTGCCCTCAAAACCTCCATACAATTCTATATCATCCCCTGTAATAGAAAAACTACTTGCGGGCTTATATTCTCCTTCAGCAATCCAGATTTGATAGACTTTATTATTTGTATTCGCTCGAGACACAGCTGTATTGATACCCGTTTGCAAATCATCATACGCATTTTCCCAAGAAGTGCCATCATTATCGCCATTAGCATTCAAATCAACATAAATGATGTTATCCTCTACCAAAATCACTTTATAAACATCATTCTGCACAGCTTTAAATGGACCACCAGAAAAACCTTCTACTACTATTTCCCAATTTTTTTCAAGTCTATCCCATTTCAATAACTTAGCGCTTTCAAAGCCAGTGTTATTTCCCAGATTTAGATTAAAATATAAATTGATGCTAGAATCATTTCCAATACTTTGACGATTAAGCTGAATACGATCCAAAAAACTCGTTGTTGTATGGCTATAAATTTGATCAACGTTATAATTAGTAGAAGGGTATAAACCAAATGTAACACCATTCACAATAGAGTTGTAAATATTATACGCACCTAAATAACTTGTCATAATTGGACCTGATGTAACACTCCCTACCAATCCCGCATACCCTTGATCAGAATCACCAAAACTTATGTTTTCGTTTAACAATGGGCTTAGGTTATTCACTCGCCCTTTAATTAAACTGAGTGTATCAACAACTAGCACTCCTTCATGAGTTATGTTCTTTTGTGCGCTTGCGACATTCGGGTAAAAAGTATTTTCTCCAGCACGCCATTGATATATCTGTGCTGTGTCCCACTCATTTCCATTCACAATAATGAAGGCTTCATTCAAAATAAACAAAGCAGATTCATCATTTCCAATGCCAATATAAAACGGTTCAAATACCAAGACATCCTCTGCAATACTCAAAATATCAAGAAGCAAAGTATCAATCAAATCATCCTGAGATTCATAGTCAATTTGATATAAAAGCTTGAATCCATCCACATAATTCCACCAAATCAAGTCTTCATTTGACTCAGAAAGCCCTAAAGATAGTTTGTTGACTACCACCAAACCATCTTCGTTACGTTGAGGCGCATCGGCATGCATATCTTCTTTTACATTGCAAGAAAAGAACAATATTATGACGGTCAATATCAAACTCAATCGTTTCATGACTTTTAAAGTAAATGTTCAAGAACGCTCTAATCAAATTTACACCTAATTAGTTACCCCATAAAAAGCCAAAGGCATATCATCTGTTATTGTAATTACCACATTCAAATCGTTATTGCTGGCATCTGAGTCTGTGATATCATAGTACACCGTATTATCATCCGTTTTCACAACCCTTTGCAATGTAAATGTCGATGGAAGATTCGCAGAAGCGGTAATTTGATTTAAATTTATTCTACGAGGGTCGGCACTACCATATGCCAAAACTCCGTCATTATATTGAAATGTTGTCGGTAAATACACCAAATATCTCAAATCCGGTGCTTCTTGAGTAAATACTTCTGAGAAGCTTCCGTCATCCACCACAGTAACTGAACCTGCTACATCCACCCACTCTCCGTCATCAAATTCCAGCATAGAAACCGAAAACACCCTATCGATTTTGTTAATGTTTGACGCATCGATACCAAAACCTATATAACCAAAATCCACCAGTTCTGCGTCTTCTGCATTGATAAATGAAAGGTCGATATTATTTACTTTGTTTACTTCTATCGTGCCATCGATACTATTTGCCAACACCCCATTTGTTCTACCATACACATACGGCAAAGCTCTACCTTCTGGAAGCGCATTTGCTAAATTAGAACCCTGTTGGGGTATAATCGCCAAGTTAGAGTTGTCGGAAGATAACTTAATCGCGGCATCCTTAAGTTCAAATCCATCAAAAGCCTGATTAACAAAGATTGGATCAAAGGTTAAATACAAAGGGTGGTTGTCGGAATCATTTCCCTCATACCTTCCACTTACAGTCAATAGTTGCTCACTACCAACTGTAGCGGATCCATTGTATAGCTGATATGTCAACTGAATGCTCACATTTGACCTATTTGCCCACCAAGTTGGATTTCCTGTGGCAAATTGGCTAGCTTGGCCAGATTCACCCTCATCGATTACAGGTTGCAAGTCTTCACTGCTCAAAGCCAGCTGCAACTGAGTGCTCTCATTACTGCTGTTATTCGTTGCATTACCGATTTCATTATCCTTATTACAGGCTCCACAAACTAAACCCGTAAAAAGCAAAATTATTAAAATTCGCGTTTTCATAACTACATCATTTAGTTTCCAAATTGAATCTTATGTAATCGTCATGCATAAATCTTTGATTTAAATTTCCATTATAATCAATCAACACTTCTTGTCCATTTCTTCTCAACAGAGCCTCTTTAACTGCCAAATTTGGATCTGATGGTGTGAATTCAATCTTCAACCTTTCATTTTTAGGAAAGAAAAAAGTTGCAATCTTTGCAATATTACTGTCATACAATAATTTGCCACTATCTGAAATAGTAATTTTCAATCTTCCACTTTCCATTACCCACTCTCCTTTCTTATCATCAAAAGAGAGACTATAAAATGATATAACTCCCAATTGCAGCATATCCATCACCCCTGTCAAGTACTGTCCATTGGCATCCACCAAATTCGGCACCACCTCCATACTCTCTTGATACACTCTATTTATTGACCTTCTGATCGGAATCAGCATAGGCCTAATAACCTCTTCAGCGACAGGTAAACTCCAGTGTGGAACGAAAGCCAATATTAGTCCGTTGGAATCCGTCAACATCGCATGAGTAAAATAAGAAGCCCCTGTAGGAGTAAATAATTCACCAATATACTCATTGGAACTCTCATCATATTTGACAGGTACCCTGATCATTGTATCATCATTCAAATTCAAACTATCAACTCCATGCCCTATAACCACGTAAGAAACTGGCAATGAATCGGATAATAAGTTTTCATAATTAGGAGACATTTTCAATATCACCTCAGTAATGGGTATCTGAGCATCCAATCTGTATGTATCTCTACACGAGGAAATGATCGCCAATACTGGCAAAAGCAAATACAATCGGTAGCGAGCAAAGTTTTCCATGTCAAAAATGAATTCCTATACCCGCTTTCAAATCCAAATTGGAAGTCATCATAAGCTGTATGAACAAAGGCCAATTAATCACATCTTCCCCATCCAGCACAATTCCTCCTTCAGCATAAAACTGCTTTCTTTGACTAAAATACAATGCGTCATCGCCATCAATTGTATACTCTTCATCCGTCACTTGAATTCCAAGGCCTATGGCAACCTGAATATATCTACTAAGGAAATAAGCCAATTGAAATGTCCCAGAATAAGTTCTCAACTCATTTTCTTCTATATCATATGGATAATGAGCACTCACTTGAAATGCAGCGCCAACTCCTATTTTAGAAACACCTTTTCTACCTGTTTTGCGTCCATTTCTCTTAACAGAAACGCTAGGGTAATAAATAAATCCGCTTCCAACTTCTGGACTTTTCACTACTATTGAATGAATAGACCAATATAAGTTGCCGGATGCCGAACTGGATTTTTTCCCATTTTTGTTATTAGCGGAACAGGTAACAGGATCAAATGTCCTAACAAAAATTTGCGAGAAAGCATGGCCATTAGTCATTAACATGATTGTCAATGACATTATTAAAATTTTTACGCTGTATGATAACTCGTTCAACATGGCCTTATGCCTCTTAAATTCTGTTTAAACAATAGAACCTGTCAGCAAAGCGAATAGTTCGAGTATCAATTGATCAAAAAAAAACTTCTTCATTGATGAATATTTCTCAATGAAGAAGTTTAAAAACAACTATGAATAAATAACTATTTTAATATTGCCAAACAGCCCTCTTCCATGCCGTCTGTCGATATTTTCAATTCTCTTGTAGTAAATTGTTCTTCTATAAATTCCTCCTCAAAATCTTTGCATTGCCTTTGATAAACAAACTCTGTGATAACTACTGATCCTTCACCATCTTCCAGTCTCTGAACTATTCTATCCAAAAAGGACATGAAATACTGTTGTTCTTCTGTAAAAACTTCCTCAGGTTCTACCTCTATCTCAGGCTCTGAATCAGCTTCATTCTCAACCACCTCCTCTACAGACGAATCCTCTATTACTTGCTCAGAGTCTTCCTGGTCAGGCTCTTGCTCTACTGTAGGTTCCTCCATAATCTCTTCCTCTTCAGGCTCAGCGAATTTCAAATTGATTAGGGCCAAGCTTTCATCTTCAAGTTGAGATAAATCCGCTTCCAACCCTTCGCTTTTCAAAAAATCCTTAAGCTCCAAGGCTCCTTCAAAATCGCCAAATTTAAAAAAAATGGCTTTGCTCCACTTTATGCCATCTTCTCCAGCTTTCTCCAGCTTCGTTTTAACATTGGCTACAACATTCATCAGCTTGTCTAGATTCTCTGCTTTTTCAGCCATCTTTTCATGCTCTTGAGTATACTCTTCATCCAGATCCAGCACAAAAACGCGACTTAAATTATAAGCCTCGAGCACCCTTTGTATATAAGGAATATGCTTTTGATAATCTTTATCGGATTTAAAGCAATTCCCAAATGACGCAAAATCAATATACCTGCTATTTCCTTTTTTTGCAGAGTCAGCTACTTTAATAGCTGTGTACATTTCTGAAGTTAGAAAATACGCTTCTGCGACATCATCCAAAAAAACATATTTTTCGAGCTCGTTGCATATCTTGCTTATCGCGGGTTGGGTAATAGTAGAACGGTACACTTTTTTGTAAAGCATCACCGCTTCTTTGGCAGTAAGGGGTTTTCTCTCCTCTATAAACAGATCAATCAGATTTGTCTCTTTGCTCCTCATTCTTCAACAATTAATAAATGCTTGTGAACTTCGAGCTAATTCACTTTTAAAAGAAAAACCAGCCCTTCATTTCGCCTCGCAATTTAACTAAAAAACCGCTTGTCAACAGCTTTGAGAGGCTTTTTTTAGCGCAACTTAGAATTATTTCAAATTGAAAAATAATTTTATTAATCACGGTAAATAAAATTGAATTTTCCAATATTTCCCTAACATTTATTAGACTGAATTTCTTATTTAATTCTGTATTTTTTATCCTTTTATTAAAATGATAAACTAATTTTCTTGTTATATATTTGAATAAGTTTAAGTGATAATTTCAAACATAAAATAGACATTGATCTAAACAACTCGATGAGCAAAATTCCTTATTATCATATTTTTATAATTTTATCAATAGGCATAATATTCACTTCCTCTTGCCAATCAAATAAAAAAAACAGTGAATCTCTCAGCATTGCAACTTCTGCGAATGCGCAGTTCGCTATCAAAGAAATTGCAAATGTATTTCAGGACAGCACAGGAAACGACGTGGAAATAATCGTAAGTTCTTCAGGCAAATTAGCTTCTCAAATTATGGAGGGAGCTCCTTATGATATATTCATCTCTGCCGACATGGTCTATCCAACCACTCTCTATTCAAACGGCTTGTCCAGTCAAGTTCCAAAAGCTTATGCAAAAGGCAAGCTTGCCTTATGGTCAAAAGAACAAGTGGAAATGCCTCTATCAGTGACAATATTCCATAAAGAAAACACTAAAATCGCTTTGGCAAATCCAGAAACCGCACCTTATGGAATAGCAGCAGTGGAGACTTTAAAAAAGCTCAAACTCTACAAGAATAATAAACCAAAATTTGTATTTGGAGAAAGCATCTCGCAAGTAAATCAATTCATCAAAAGCGAATCTGTCGACTTCGCATTCACATCGTCATCTGTAGCCAACTTGCCGCAATTCTCAGATAGGGGATATTGGCAGATAATCAACGACAGCCTGCACATGCCAATACTTCAAGGCATACTGTTGATAAATGGAGAAAAAGAAAATCAAGCTAATGCATTCATCGAATTCCTTAATGGCGAAACAGCTGCTGAGATTTTGAAAAAACATGGATACGACAAGCCTTAAAAAAAACTCCGTAGAACAAAATGCTCAACGGAGTCCATTTATTTTGAGTTTTGGTTTGGTATTCAGTACTTAATAAAACAAATACCTCTCCCAAAGTTTTAATGATTTATTGAATAATTGAATTTAAATCAATTTTTATTCTTTTTCCTGACGCCCCATTAAAAAGGCTTTGATGTAATCATTAATATCGCCATCAAGAACATTCTGCACATCCGTTCGCTCAAATCCAGTTCTCGCATCTTTAATCAATTTATATGGATGCAATACATAGTTTCGGATTTGTGAACCAAAGTCAATTTTCATTTTCGAGCTTTCCACTTCAGCTTTAGCAGCATTTCTCTTTTCCAACTCAATTTGATAAAGTCTAGACTTCAGCATTTGCATCGCCTTTTCCTTGTTCATCAACTGAGATCTCTCTTCTTGACACTCAACTATCAAACCTGAAGGAGCATGTCTTAACCTTACAGCAGTCTCGACCTTGTTTACATTCTGACCTCCTGCTCCACCAGATCTAAATGTCTCCCAAGTAATATCAGCTGGGTTAACCTCAATACTGATTGAATCATCAACCACAGGGTAAACGAAAATCGAAGCAAAAGACGTATGCCTTCTTCCACCTGAATCAAATGGGGAAATTCTAACCAATCTATGAACTCCTATTTCCGCTTTGAGATAACCATAAGCAAATTGACCTTCAAATTCCAAAGTGGCAGACTTTAGTCCCGCAACATCTCCGGGTTGATAATTCAACTGCTTGACTTTAAAGCCTTCTTTTTCTCCCCACATGATATACATCCTCATCAATATATCAGCCCAATCCTGGCTTTCAGTTCCACCTGCCCCAGGGTTTATCTCCATAATCGCATTAAGCTGATCTTCTTCGCTGCTAAGCATTTTCTTGAATTCAAGCTCTTCAAATGCTTCCACAGTCTTATTGTACTCCGCATCCACTTCTTCAGCTTCCACTTCTCCTTCTTGATAGAATTCATGCAAAGTTTCAACATCATCCAATTTTGACTGCACATTTTCAAAACTGTCAGTCCATGTCTTCTTGGATCTTATTTCCTTTAGGATCTTCTCCGCTTCCTTAGGGTCGTTCCAAAAGTCCGCTTGCGTAGTTATGCTTTCTTCTTCTCTTATCTCTTCTATTTTGGTATCATAGTCAAAGATACCCCCTCAAAGCCTCTAATCTGGCTTTTAAATCTTTCAACTGTTCGGTTGTCATTATTTTAATCTGTTTAATTTCATGCAATAAAAAATCCACTTCGCTCATTAAGAACAAAGTGGACTAATATCTAACAGGCTTAAATTCAAATCTTCAAAATCCAGCCGTGATTGTCAGGTTCTTCTCCATACTTGATCGCATCGAGTTTTTCCAAAACTTTATTTGAAAACTCTCTTTGCTCTACCGGAGGCAACTCATAGTCAGTTCCGTTGTATCCAATTTTTTGAATCTGAGCAATTGTCGCAGCTGTTCCTGTTCCAAAAGCTTCTTCCAATCTTCCTTCTTCAGCTGCTTTCACTATATCTTTTACCGCTACAGGACCTTCCACAACTTCAATGCCCCACTCTCTAGCAAGAGTCAAAACACTATTTCTGGTAATACCATTAAGAATAGTATCTCCCGCTTGAGCAGTTATCAACTTGCCATCCACGATAAACATGACATTCATTGTTCCTGATTCCTCAATATACTCATGAGTCAATGCATCGGTCCAAATCAATTGATGATACCCTTCTTTTTGAGCCAACTTCGCTGGATATAATGAACCAGCATAATTTCCAGCCGCTTTAGCAAAACCAGTTCCACCCGGAGTAGCTCTAGTGAAATGAGTTTCAATCTTCACATTAACAGGCTCGGAATAGTAAGCGCCCACTGGACAAGTGAAAATAATAAACTTGTAAGTGTTGGATGGTCTTATCCCAATATACTCATCCATTGCAAATACATATGGTCTGATGTATAGCGATGCTCCCTTGCTTTTTGGCACCCATCCTTTGTCTATGCTCAAAAGCTCTTTCAAGCCAGTCATAAACAGCTCTTGAGGCACCTCAGGAATGCACATTCTCTCGGCTGAAGTGTTAAGTCGTTCCGCATTCGCCTCTGGTCTGAAAACTTGCACACTGCCATCCGCCGCTTTGTAAGCTTTGAGACCCTCGAAAATAGATTGGCCATAGTGCAGGACCGCATTCCCAGGACTCAGGCTCAGTGGAGCATAAGGTTCGATAGAAAAGTTCTGCCATTTTCCGTCATAATAATCGGCCACAAACATGTGATCAGAGTATACAGTACCAAATACGATATTGTTAAAATCAATCGACTTGATACGACTTTCTTTGACCTTGTTTATCTTGATATCGATAGTCTCATTCATAGTCAAAAATGTTTAATTAAGAATGCTTATTGTCTTTTGTGTCTTCTTTCGACACGCTTCCCAGTTGGAATTCTAAGCCAATTTACGTGAAAAAAATCAATTTTTAGTTTTCTGAGCTTACGTTTTTATCAAAATGATTTATGACAAAATCATACAGACACATGATTCAATTTAAAAATCAATCCAACAAGCTAATTTTCACTCTCACTTGGCCTGAATTATTTGCGTAAAATCCTCTAATGTCATTAGCAAAACAAAAAAATTCGCCTGTGGATGAAGCTTTGAAAATCATTTCTTTGCCCAATAAAAAAGGCTTACCTTTTTCATCAATAGCACCTAACAATGATAGCCATTTAGCCTCCGGCAATCTTTTGAACATATTGAAAGGTTTCATCCAAAATCGGTCGTAGCCCTTGGGACCGCTTTTGATGTACCAATCATACCAGATGCCTTCGGCTGTTATTTTATATTCTTTTCCTTTTTCAAGGATTATACCACTATTATTGACGTACTTCGAAGCTGATACATCAAAAGAATAATGGTCTCCCCTTTCTATCAACACCTTCTCCATTTTCCCTGCTTTAACCTAAAGACTAAAGAAAATAAAGATTGTTTTCATCAAGCTGCTAGAATTCCTCTTCCCAATCTTTAAGTTTCTCTTCAATCTCGGCATACAAAGTCTCATACTCTACCCAGATCACTTGAAACTCTTCTTCAGAACATGACTCTCTAAGCTCATGCAAAGCTAAAAAAGCGTAATCCATATATCCCAACCTCAAACATAGCCTCGCATATGCCGCGCTAATCCAAATAGATTGTGGATTGTATTCCATAGCTTTAATCATAATATCATAAGCCTTTTCTTCGTCTCCTATTCCTTCATAATATTCAGAGGCAGTAATTACTCCTTCCTCAAAGAATGGATCATCAAAGCCAAAGCTTTCCATATGCTTGGCTTTTTCTTCATCAGAAATATTATTTGACAAAATAGACACTAACACTTTTCTTCTGCTATCCAAAGTCGATGATTTAGCCAATTCAGCTAATCCAGCTTTATTTCCTTGATGAAAATAGTTAGAGAATGTCAACTCTGTCATCTCCCCTGTGATATCCAAATCCTTGGATACATATAAAGCAGATATCAACTTGTTAGCATCTTCCCAACTTCTCAATCTCACTTTCTTCTCAGCAACCAATGTCTTTGCCATAAGTTGAGTATACAAGTCCTCAATACTGGAAGCAAGTGATATCAATTTTTCATCATCAAAATCATTTCTTCTATATCTAATGAACTGGTACTTCAATTCGTCCGATTTATTCTCAAGCTCTTTGATATTGGAAGTATTGACGATATACTGCATGTCAGCGGATATTTCCGGATGTTCAAATTTGAGATTTTTCCATCCCTCCAATGTATTTTGACTTTTACCCGCTTCCATTCTGCATATCATCAAGTTAAGCTCGGAATCAGGGAACTTTTTCAGCACTGGTGTTCTGAAATATTCATCAGCTGCCCACGGATTTCCCTTTTTCAAATGCAACAATGCCATTGCAAAAGAATACAAATCCGCTCTCATAGGATTTTCGATAGTCAAGCGATTGATCATTTCAAAAGACTCTCTTACCTTATTGTTTTTAAACAAGTTCAAAGCGTAATTAAAAGACACCAACTCTTCATTCGGCCCGTTTACTCCTTTGTCATAAACCTGTTTCAAATACGTGTCAAAATTGGAGCTTTTAACAGCCAGTTGGTTTAGATTGGCATTATTAGCCATCATCTGCTCCACATAGTTTCCAGATATATTTTCTGTGCTTGAAAACAGCTTGTCTATTTCCAATGATTGTCCCTCATTATCATTATTAACCGAGGCCAACACATTCGCCATCGCCGCATAATTACCATTCAAGTCAGCAAGAAGGACCTTAGCTGAATCTGGAGCCATAGCCAATTTCTTGGAAGCGTAAAGAGCGTATAAATTAGTTTTTCCTATTGGCAGAATTTTAGAGCTGGATACATTATTAAAACAATAAGCGGCAGAATCCAACATATCTGTTTTGGAGTATAATATCCCCAAATTATTTCTTAAGTAGTCATTATCAGGAAACTTGCCAATGCCTTCTCTTAATGCAAATACAGCATCGAAAAAATTCCCATTCTCATAATACAAATTCGCTAATTTTATATATGCCTGAGGACTAGGATGCTTTCCTAAAGACTGCTGCAAAGACAAAGCAGCTTTGGAAAGGTCTCCTTTTTCCAAACTCATATAGGCCAAAGCATAATGCGACTTATGGTTGTTGTATGCATAATCGCTTGCCTTGTCAAAATATTGCCATGCTAGAAAATCATCGCCCTCGTATCTGTAAGTATCTCCCAAGAAATTATAATAACCTGCCTTTGCTTGATCTATGGCCACCCAATTTGATTTGGTAAAAATAATTGCCGTAATCACCAAGCCAAAAACCTGATAAGCTGCAAAAGGCATTTTCATCGGCTTGTACAGGACTTCATAAACTCTTTGGTTTTGAGACAGCAATCTCATGAAATTCGAAAGAATATAAATAACAAACACAAGCCCAAAACCTATCTGTCCATAAATGATCACATCCTCAAACACCTCATAAAATGGGTCGTTAACTGTAAACAATACATAAGACAATAAAGAAAAAGTCATTAAAGCCAACCCTAAATAAAGAAAGGCTCCTAAAGGATAAAATGGCAATACATTCGACTGGGCTTCTGTCTTTTTGGAGAAATTAAATAATCCAGCCACTGTGCTTAAGAAAAACAACCATACAGGACTTATAAACAACAATGTCCATTCTTTGCCGGATGTCATATTGAAATACACCATACCCAAATTGGCAAAGTATATCAATGTCAACATTGCAAAATGCCTCATGCTATTCTTGCTGGTAACTGTATTCTTCTCAGTAACTAATCTTACGATCAAAGCTATCAGCTCAGAAGCGTTCAATAAAATGAATAATATCGCAAGGATAGCAGGTCCAAAAATACCATAATGCGCGACATGCAAAAATGGTTTTTCAAGTGAAGATCCAGCCTGTATAAAGACTCCTAAAGCTCCAATTAGTATTCCAAACACCAGCATCCTAAGCCATAAATTCGTAGTTGGCTTGATCGCATGAAAGAAATATGATGCAGGAAGAAACAATGCCATCGCAAACCCAATCACAACTTTGTTATCCAATCCGAACACTTCCAAATGCTCAAACTGAAAAGACAGCAAAAATAATATAAAACCAGCCATTCCGACTGTATACCAGAATTTGTTAAGCCCTGAAATCACCGCCATGAGAATAGCACTTGCCAATGCCACAGCGATCAGGTATAAATAAGCAATCGATGGGTTGAGTGGGGTCATTCCAGTATCATAACGTTCTTTGACTATATAATTTTCCACTGGAATTTCCATAGTCATCAGTCCCAAATTAAACTCATACACGCTGCCTTTCACAGTCTCAACGTCAGTGTTTACTTTCCATTCCATTGCAGCATCTCCTGCGAAGTAATATGCGTAAAAATAAGTGCTCACTGCTGTCAAAACGACAAAAAGACTGCACAAATAAAGTGCCTTGTATGATTTGTCCCAACCTTTCCAAAACAGAATACTGTTCATGCTTGCTATTTTAAATTATTCTTTGAGTTCCTATTCAATGTGCCCTAGCTTGAATTCTGTCGGGCACTATACAACAAGATAATATTATCAATAGATATTTTGTAATGAATCTAAAAAATAATTTGAATGATAACTAAATGCTTATTCTCCAAAAAGATAAAAGCCTAAAAAATTATTAAATTATCCTACAAGAAGAGTATAAATTGAAGATATTACATTTCAAAAATTACAAATAAAAAAAGCCTTCAATAGAAGGCTTCATATAACGACTAATAATATTTTTTCTATTAGAATTTAGCCATTACTCTATCCCAAGGAATTCTAGATACAAGCAATGCAAATGTTATGGTGTAAAAAATCGCAGACAATTTAAACTTTTGCAAATCACTGCTAGCTTTCTTCACTTTCACTCTTGCAACCTGCGCTACGATAGCCGCGAAAAACATCACTGAAATGTGCTCAACAGCGTAAAATCTCATTTTTGAATTCTTCATAGCCTCTCCCATATGCTGCAATGCATACTCAGTAATAGGGCTAAAGGCAAAGTACAAAGCCAAACCAATAATACAATTCAACCAAATCAATCCAACAAACCCGGCTGTCATGCCATTATCACCTTTTGAATATGCTTTATTCCCCAACCAACCACTGTATGACTTGATGAGCACTCCTATAGACATTAATATGATAACGCAAGCTATTATAAAATGGGCATTCAATAAAATTTGATACATCGCTTTTAGTTTTAGTTCCAAAGCAAATTTAATTAATAGCGAAAGAATACAAAGAGAAAACTGATTCAATTGCAAGATTAGACTCTATCTATATTTTCTATTTGCTTATAAAATAGATTTATCATGTTGTCAAACTTCTATTTTTTTGCAAAGCCAACAACCTTTCGCATTGGGCAAAATGGCGATCATTGTGATACACAACAACTTTTAAGGCATCTCCGAGATTGATTTTAATCCATTTTGTCAGTGATATTGGAATTTTATTCTTTTGCAAATCAACCTTCTCTTCTCTATACTCTCTGAGAATAGTTTGCATTCTTGATAAATGGTTTTCCAATACCTCAAGTGCTTTTATATCAACATCAGTGTTTAATGGGTTTGATACTTTAAGAGTTTTCATCTTCTTTGCCTCTGGCTTCATCGACTTTGCAAAATAACCGCCTAGCCAACCTGATTTAAAAGTCAACGCACCTTTATTGCCTTTGCTTGAATTTTCGATGACAAGCTCAAAATAGGGTGTATAATATTCTCCGTAATAATTCAAGTGCTCAATACATTCCAAACAACTCCAAGATTCAATATCAATTTTGAATCTCAAATCTTTTTCATCCAAAGCTTTATACTTCTGTATCAAGGACAAATGCTTTTGATTTAACATCAATAACTCCGAATAAAATTCTTCAATTTCCACTTTCATTTTTTATTGTAAAATTGAAACTTATATTGATGCAAATTCTTGATTCAACTCAAGATTTCTGAAGTCTGGAAAGAGTTTCCGGTGTCATTCTTAGATATGAAGCAATATATTTATGAGGAACTTGCTGGAATACTTCAGGGCTTCTCTCCAAAACTTTTTTAAACCTTTCACGAGGAGAGTCAATCAATAGATCTTTTTCCCTTTCAAACTGTTGAAAAATCAGCATTTGTTGCATCTGCATCCACAACTCCTGTTTCCTCTGATCAGAATACAAATGATTCATTAAGCGTTCCTTTTCCACATGCCTGACCTGAAGCTTTCTCAAAGCTTGAATATACAATTCTGAAGGGTTCGAAGTAATAAATGAATCCAATGCAGTAATAAACGACCCGCGATAACCTAACCTTAAAGTAAACTCTTCCTCTCCTCTCTCAAAAAAAACTCTAAGGCTTCCATCCAATACATAATATAGGTTCTTGTCTATTTTTCCCGGATATGAAATGTAATCAGATCTTTTAAGCTCATACGGATCACTCCAAAGTTGAGCTTGATCAATTATATCTATCAGACAACCTTTCAAATCCATCGAAATCTCACTTTATGGTTAAAATATTCTATTAAAAATCGTTCTTAATAAATTTCATTACAAATTATTAATTATATTTTTGTCTAGTTTCCCAAGCTATATTGCTGTTTCAATTCATTTATTCTTTCATTTCAATTTAATATTTTAATTATATTTATATAATTTTATCATTTACATAGAAAAGCTATTAACTAAGAAGGCCTGAACAGATCATATGCATCTAAATCGAACACATATATTCATCATAATATTTTGTTTAACTCAACTGACTACATTTAGTCAAATAAATGAGTATGTAAAAGCAAATCCTAAGAATAAAGAAAGCATATCTCAAATATTGAAAAGATATTCTCTGGATCAACACAATGAGAATTATCATTATTTTTTAGGACTGAACAGAATCAAAAGCGATCATACGCTCGATCCTCAAAAGAAATATCTTTTGCCGATATTAAAATATAAATACAATGGCTTCAGCGTTAAAAAAAGCGCGAAACTTTCTGGTTGGAGCACTGCGGAAGCTGTAATCGCGTACAATGATGAGTTGCATGAAAAAAAAGTTAAAAAATCTGACTTCATCGATGACAAAGAATTATGGGTGCCTTATCACTTAGTTTTGGAAGATACCAAAACCAATAGAACAATTCCCGAAGAAGAAACAATAGAGGAAGTAGCCAATACATCAACAAAAAAAGCAGCTACGTTGGTTAATCACGAAAGCTCAGCAGTCAAAGCCGAATCTACGATTAATTCCGAAATTGGCTCTGGAAAAATCGCTGGAAACTTTCCAATATTCGGTCCAAAGCATGCGAGAGTTCCTCTCAAATCACAGGCATTGAAAGGCTGTGTTTACTATATTGTTAGCGGGCACGGAGGCCCTGATCCGGGATCTGTTTATACTAGAGGAAAATTCGAACTCCACGAAGACGAATATGCTTATGATGTTGCCTTGAGATTAGCTAGAAACTTGCTCAGCCACGGAGCTAAAGCCTATGTGATCATCAGAGACCCTAATGATGGCATTCGTTCTGGAAATTACTTGAAACCCAGCAAAGACGAAAAGTGTTGGCCGAACCTTGAAATCCCAAGAAACCAACTAGAAAGACTTGAACAAAGAAAAAATGCGGTCAACCAACTTTACGACTACAACAAATCAAAAGGCTATAAATACCAAAGGCTCATTTGTCTCCACATTGACTCAAGAGAAAAAGACAAGCGCATTGACATGTTTTTTTATCATCAACCATCAAGCTCAAAATCAAAAGTGTTTACTACAAGCCTTCAAAACACGATAAGAAAAAAATATGAGCAAAGACAAAAAGGCAGAGGCTATAACGGGATCGTCAAAGCCAGAGATCTTTTTATGCTTCGAGAGTCAAAACCTGTAGCTACATTTATTGAATTAGGAAATATACAAAACATTCAAGATCAAAGACGAATTTTACCCGAAGACAATCGACAAGCTATCGCCAACTGGCTGACGACCGGCTTATTGCAAAAGAAATAGTCTCTTGATTAATTCATTTTAAAATATTAATTTTCGTATACCTGAATTATTTTTCTGCCATATGCTGAGTAGAAAAATGATTCAGGTATATTTTATTTATAGCTGCGAGTAATTAACACAGCTGCTTTGTGAATTATAACCATCGCTCATTTACCCAAAAAACAGTCAAAATGCTTAAAAAAATACTTCCTCTAGGACTCGCGGGATTAATGCTATTATCCCAATGCTCTCCTTCACAAGAAAAACATGAAAACCTTACTAAGGAAGCAAACATCAATGCTGTTAAAAATCCGATTTTCAACGAATTTAATCATCCAATCTCATTTAGCTCGATCTCAGCCAATCACATACCTGAAGCGACAGAGATAACTATCTCGAATGCAAAACAGGCATTAAAACAACTGTTGAAAATCAAATCAGATAGCAGAACCAAAGAAAATACACTAATAGCTCTTGATAATATTTACGCAGGCTTGGGACAACACTCAGGCACAATGTACCTACTATCAGCTACCAGCCCTGACTCCTTGATCAGAAACAATGCTACCGACGCTAACAAAACGCTTGGAGATTTTTACACAGAACTTAGCCTGAATGAAAAGTTATACAATGCCTTAAAGAGCTTCAAGAACTCTGAAAATGCAAGCATATTAAATGAAGCAGAGAAGAAATTCTTAAATGATGAGATCAAAAGCTTTGAAAGAAATGGCTTGGGGCTTGACAAAAACAAGAAAAAAGAACTAAAGGCGATCAAGGAAAAGTTAAATGGCCTTGGACTGGAATTTGACAAGAACATCGCTGAATATAAAGATTTTATAATCGTATCAGAAGAACAAACCAAAGGCCTCTCCGAAGAATATAAGAAAGCAAGAAGACAAGAAGACGGCACTTACAAAATAGGATTATCCAACCCTGATTACTCTCCTGTTCTCAGGTATGCAGAAAGCGATGAACTCAGAAAAGAGCTATTCATAAAAAGACAGAATATTGGAGGTCAGAAAAACCTTGAAGTATTGGATAAAATGCTTAAGCTTCGTAAGCAATTAGCCAACCTATTAGGCTATGAGACATATGCGGCTTTCAAGTTAAGCAGTAAAATGGCCAAGGACACCAAAACTGTATGGGAATTTGAAAATGGTCTTCTTGATAAAGCAACTCCAAAAGCAAAAGCGGATATCGAAGAACTACTAGAGGTCAAACGCGCATATAAAAAAGATCAGAATATCAATAGTATTGAGCATTGGGAATCAGCTTTTTATAGAAACATCTTATTAAAAGAAAAATACAGTGTTGATCAAGAGAAAGTAAAAGAGTATTTTGAAATCAACAATGTCATTGACGGCTTTTTCAAAATCACACAAAACTTGTTTGGCGTAGAATATAGCCAAGTTGAAAATCCTGATGTGTGGCACTCTGATGTCACCATGTACGAAGTAAAAGACAATGGCAAGCTCATCGGAAGATTCTACCTTGATCTTCATCCAAGAGCCAATAAATATAACCATGCTATGTGCCAAGGCTTTATTTATGCCAGACAAACACCGAAAGCTTATCAAATTCCAAACGCGTCTCTTGTCTGTAATTTCCCTCAAGCGACTGCAGACAGTCCTGCATTAATGTCACATGCTGATGTTGAGCTGTTTTTCCATGAATTCGGACACGTTTTGCACCAAATGCTAACCGAAGCTCAATTATTCTCTCAATCAGGAACAAAAGTAGATGCTGACTTTGTAGAAGCCCCTTCCCAAATTCTTGAAAATTGGGCATGGGAATATGAATCATTAGAATTATTCGCCAAGCATCATGAAACAGGCGAAACATTGCCAAAAGAAATGTTCGATAAAATGCTTGCCGCTAAAAATGTTGGATCCGGACTATACGTAACAAGGCAATTATTCTACGGAATCATAGATATGGAACTGCATGACAGATACGACCCTAATGGTTCCTCAAGCACAACCGATGTGCTTAAAGATGTTTATGAGAGAACCATGCAGTATCCTTTCACAGAGGGGATTCATACTCAAGCTGGTTTTGGACACTTGAATGATTATGCAGCAAATTACTATGGATATATGTGGAGCAATGTTTTCGCTGCCGACATGTTCTCTCGATTTGCGAACGAAGGCGTTTTAAATGCTAAAACTGGAAAAGATTATAGAGATTTCATATTAGCTAAAGGAAGCTCAAAAGAAGCTCAGGAAATTTTAAAAGATTTCTTAGGACGAAAGCCAAAGCAAGACTCATTCATAAAATCCTTAGGGATATAACAACAATCAAGACCGCTCCAAAAGCGGTCTTTTTCTTTAAATATTAAAGAACAAATTAGTATTTAGAAACCCTATGTAAACATTAGAAAAGCGATAAACTAAATAACTACCCGATAATTATTTATGCTTTTTAGAGGGCACCAAGCCTCTTTTTTTCAAATCTTGGAATACTTTCACGCTTATAGATTCACCTAAATCTGTGGCATTATATGGCTGAAAAGTAGCTGTCCGAGCGATATAAAGCAGTTGATCATCTGAAGCATTGTATACAGCTACTTCAATCTGATAATTTTTGGTTTCACTCCAATACCCAGGAGTTGTAACCACTTGATACCCGGGCCACCAATAATTAAAGCCATAAGGTTGTGGAAAATAATACCCGCCATATGGGCCTCCTCCATAAAAACCCCCTCCATACACATATGTAGACGGAGGATTATAAACATGCTGCTTATCCAATCCTATTAGTTTGAAAAAAATAATCGCCTGCACTCCACTATTCTTCAAAGCATCCTTATACTCTTGCTCAGAATACTTCTTATCTGTTTCCAACACCTGATTTCCAAATGCTGTTTTAACTCCTCTCTTCGAAAATATTCTAACAACACCATTCTCAAAAGATGCGGCATCCACTTTATTTTTCATCAAGGCTACTACCGCAAGCGACTTTATTTGCTCGCTTTTCAAATGCGAATTTTCCCAACTTGAAACCAACTTTGTATTCGAACATGAAAAACAAACTATTGATATAATCACAATTACTAACTTCCTCATAAAATCTAAAATATTAGTAGAGAATACATACTTTATATGAAACATTCTATTATATTTAATCATTGAAATCAATAAACTTCACGACATGTTCAATAAAAGCTACTTACTGATAATCTTATTTGGCCTTAATTGTTTAGTATTTTCTTCTTGTGGAAGCGAAGACGCATCGCCTGACGAACCAAAAACTGAAACTACTGATGACAAAAAAGAAGAAAATGACAACACAGAAACAAGTGACCCTGTTTCTGCCAGTATGTTAAATGGAATATGGAAACTAGACTCTGTTTCAACTAATCTATCAACTTCTGATGAAGCTACTAATAGCTTATTTACCTTAATGACTCCAATGCTAGGAGAGTCATTGAGTGAAGAAGAATTATTTATTGAGTTCACTGATGAAAACAATGCCGTCTTAAAAAGCAACTTAGAAGAAGAAGAAGGAGAAAAAATCAATTTCTCTTTTAATGAGGAGAATCAAACTATTCATCTTGATGCAAAAGCGATACTAATGAAAGTCGGAAATGATGAAAACCTTGATGAGGACCCAATGTATCAGGAAATTTTTAGCAACCCTGAAAATACAGAAGCAAAAACAGCATTAATTGGTGAAAATAAGATTTCTTTAACGTATAATGTAAAGGTTATCTTAGCAAATGGAATGGACGAGGAGCAATTAACATTTTTAAGTAATTTTGACAATAGCGATACTGAAGCTACTAGCGAATTAACTTCTCAAATCCAACAGCTTTTAGGAGAAGAATTCGAGGGAGAAGGTTTAAGTGAAACCATCTCTATTTTTCTTAATAATGTCAATATTGACAATGTAATCAATGAAGAATCAACGATAACAATTCAACTTAACTTCATTAAGAAACAATAACCAATCTAAAGCTCCGAAACCCTCGGAGCTTTTTGCTTATGATTAGAAGCATATGCTAAATTCTTTCCTTGTTGCAAATTGCAGTGGTTACACCAACATCAGCGACAAAATGTATAATAATTTAGCACCCAATCACCCGATCAATATTTACGATCAAGAAAAAAATCATCTGATTCAAATTATTCAAGATATTGAAAATTTGGATATTAATACGCAAACTCAAGAGTTCTTCAACTTATTCAATCAGTTTGCTCAAATCAAAAAGCGCTTCTCACGCAAAGAAAATCAATTATTCCCCTATCTTGAAAAACATGGATGGAAAGCTCCCAGCATGGGCATGTGGTCATTTCATGATACATTAAGATCCCAAATTGATTTGATTTATTCCTGCTACGAAAGAAATGAATTCACTCAAATAAATCAAAGCCTTCCTCTCTTATTCGAAGGAGTAAAGCGTTTATTTGACAGAGAAAATTCTATACTTTTTCCAAATGCGCTTAATATTATCTCAGCATCCGAATGGATAGAAATAACTAACGGAGAACAAGAAATTGGTTGGGCATACCCGCACAAAATAACAAAAAAATACAACATACACGAGACAATCATAGAAGAAAAAGTTTCAAATAAACTCAAAATGAATGAAGGCTGGCTCAACTTGGAACAAGTGAATCTAATGCTGCAAACGTTGCCTTTTGACATCACTTATGTAGACGAAAATGACAGAGTGCTTTTCTATAATAGAGGAGAAGAAAGGGTGTTCCCCAGAAGTCCGGGAATCATAGGCAGAGAAGTTAAATTTTGCCATCCTCCCAAAAGCGTGAACACTGTCCTAAGCATTCTAGAGGAGTTTAAAAGTGGCAGTGAAAGCAATGCTGATTTTTGGTTTAATCATCGAGGGAAAATGTTATTCATCCGATATTTTGCTATTAGAAATCATCTAAATGAATACAAAGGAGTACTAGAGGTTTCTCAAGAAGTAAATCATATTCAGAACCTAAAAGGAGAACAAAGGCTATTGACTTGGGGAAAATAAGCTATATGCATGGATTAAATTTCCATGCACCCCTTATCTCAACAAACATTAATACTTGTTATTTTTTGATAAACGATGACCTAAATATCGTAATGTAATGAATACGTGGGCAGTCAAAGTCCTTACCACTCCAAACTCGCTCATGTAGATATCAAATCGTTCTTTCCAGCTCTTTTTTTGGTTTGAAATTGAAAACCCTCCTACCAAATAATTAGAGACATTCATATGAACGTTCACAATCTTATTTGCCTTTTTCAAACACCTCACTACCCATAATACATCCGCGCTGCATCTATATTTTGTATCATATTGAGGAGCCAATGACCTGCGCACAAAAAAAGATTGATGGCAAACAACCATTCCCTTTAACATGCTATTTGCTGTTAATTTTTCAGGTAATTGCCGGCTGGAGAGCTCTGAACGTGTTCCCAAAATATTGCCTGATTCATTCACCAAATTTGTTTCCCCAAAATAAACATCCGCACCTTCTTCGCTATCAAATACCTTCTCCACTACGTCAAGAGCTGAAAACGAATCTCCTGAATTCATAAAAATAATATAATCTCCTGTGGCTTTATTCAAGCCCTTATTCATAGCATCGTAAATTCCCTTATCAGGTTCGGACACTATAGTGGCAATACGATCAGAATATTTTTTAATAATTTCCAATGTACCGTCACTTGAGGCCCCATCGATAACCACATATTCTATATTTGAATAAGTCTGTCCCGTTACACTTCTCAAAGTTCTTTCGATCAAGTTTACATTATTGTAAACAATCGTCACAACACTCACTTTGGGAATATTTAAATTCTTCATTCACTTCAAAAATTAACATCAATCACCTTAAAAAAGTCTTAGCGAATTTATAACATTACATCTAATTTGACGAATAATAAAGAACTATTTCTTCACAGTTCTTATGCCAAGCTTTTTGTATTGAAATGTTCGATCATTGATCCTATTTGAAAGCAACCATTCATCAAAATGATCAAAATCAATTTGCATAGGCAGAATTTCATCATAGCCCACTCTTACAGCTTGACTTTTCAACATTGGAGTGTCAAAAGGTTGCTTGGAAAATAAGACATGCACTTCTTGCTCTGTCACATTTGCTTCTGAGCTTAACAAAAGCTCATCCGTCAACTGCGAAGGAAATTTATCAAATGAAGCCGAAGATTTATCTGATGAAAAAAGAACATATTCCTCACCCGCAATGATCTTCACATCGCGTATATATCTTTGCATATTATGGTAAGGGAAAATTCGAAACAAATCTTTTCCTTCCTGAAAATACACCGATAAATAGCCATCCTCTGGTGACCTCAAATAAAGATATAATTGCTCCCCATCATTGAATTCAACGCTTTTGCATTTTTGATCCGGGCAATTCAGTGTTTGAACTTCAAATTTAGGAAGATTGGACACTCTCCTTGCCAGCCCCTCCACATGACATTCCACCCAAAGAGCGTATTGATGGTCATTTTTCTTTTTGGGCTTTTGAACACGTTCTTCAACTTTTTCGGAAATCGTTTTAAGCCATTCCCCATTCACTTTGGTGTTTCCCATCAAAACAAAATCAACTTGATCGTCTTTTACACCAATTTGAGTATTTTGCTCCACATAAGTTCCAAATGCACTCTCAAGGGCATTAATCTGAGCCAGCCTCTTAGCCTTATCCTTTGCGTCAAGTTTGGAAATATCTTCGTCTACTTTTACTTGAGCAAAACCTTTTACTCTTACTAATTGACTATCACTACTGGATGATAATGAATCATTTTGCCCAAAGACACAAAATGGGACCAAAAGTCCCATATGCATGATTAATATTTTAACGAATTTACTCATATTAGTTCAACTCAAGAATATCATCGATCTGACCATGAAGCTTCTCTGTTTTTTCTTCCAGCTCTTTTTTCAACACTTTTTTAGCCGCTTCCATAGCTAGCTCTTGATTATAAGCTATCCTTACTGACACCTCTGTGTTTCCTTCCCCTACAGGTCTAAATATTTCGATTAATTTCAAGGTCCTTCCCAACTGTTGCATGATGATATTCTTAGACGCTGCTACAGTCTCTGTTACACTTTCAGCATCATTAGAACTCAATTGATTAGTCGCGACACTGTTCTCTATCAAAGCAGTTATATCTGAAGAAATCATACCCGCTAGCTCTAATTTTGCCAATTCTATGGCTTGCAATTTCGCAGCGGCAGTAGAATTTGACACGGAAACACCTTGCGAAACATAGTACATTGGATATCCCTTCTCATCTCTTTCATATTGCCTCATCCATGCTTCCTGTAATTGCTTATCCAAAGGAATCGCTCCCGGAGCTACTTCCCAGCCATCTTTTCCTAGCTTCTTAGCTTCTTTGCGAGCTTCCTTTACCGCTTTTTTCTTTATGCTCTTCTTAGCATCCTTTTGAGAACTTTGAGCAAAACTCATTACCGTTGCAAAGCCCATCAAAAGGGCTATCATGATAAGACTAAATTTTTTCATAGTAAAAATGATTTTTGACACCTATTTGCAAATTTTAAATATTTTTACGAAAAGAAAGGACATTAAGCTGCATAAATTTTTATTTATTAATCTTTTTGCTAAAAAAATTGAGTTGAATTATATTGACAAAGCAAGAAAACTTGGGCATAAAACACCTGTTTCTAAATAAATGAAGCCCATTTGCAACTTAGTCTAAGGAGAAAATATTGTGAAGTAAAGATTATTATGAATAAACCTGATTTTGACGACATTTACATGGAGCTCGCTGTAAATATGGCCATGAGATCTCATTGTATCAAAAAACATGTGGGTGCCGTACTCGCTAAAGAAACTCGAATCATTTCCGTAGGGTACAATGGTCCTCCAGCGCATACGCACAACTGCGATGAAGAATGGCCTGAAAAAGGTTGTTCTAGAGACTCTAAGGGAAGCTGTTCTTTAGCAATGCATGCTGAGCAAAACGCGATACTTTATGCCATGAAAAATGACGCAAAAGTAGATGGCTCCACTTTATATGTAACCCTAGCTCCTTGCTTAGCTTGCGCTAGAATCATATTAAGCGTTGGAATTCAAAAAGTTATATATCTAAATTCTTACGCTGAATACAAAGGCCTGCCATTTGACGAAGGAATCGAATTTCTTAGAAAATTTGGCGTGGAAGTCACCAAATACGAAGGAACTTTTTTAGAAAAAGAAATTGTGGATTCACTGGTTTAATATTCCAGTGAATTCATTTAATATATATTCACTTCTGGGCTAATCTCAATCTCGAACTTTTCAAAAACGCTCTTTTGAATTTTTTCAGCCAAATTCTTAATCGCCTTGCCATTATTTCCTCCAAAGTTCACCAACACTAAAGCTTGTTTCTCATGAACTCCAATATTTCCTTCCTTATACCCTTTCCATCCTGCTTTTTCTATGAGCCAGCCTGCAGGTACTTTTACTTGAAAATCGTCAACTTTATATGATGGTATATCAGCAAAAGCCTGAGTCAATTTGCAAAACTGTTCATTCGAAACTACAGGATTCTTGAAAAAGCTTCCGCCATTTCCTATCACTGCCGGATCAGGCAATTTGCTCTGCCTTATTTTCATTACGGCACTGCTCACATCAGCGATATCCCAATGTTGCTCATTATCTCCAGCAGAATTAATCAACTCCTCACGAATAGCTCCATAAGACACATTCAACTCTGGATTCTTTCGAAGCTTGAAAGCTACATCAAGTATAAAATACTTGCCTTTCTTCTCCTTCTTAAACACGCTTGATCTGTATCCAAAATCGCATGCTTCTTTTTCAAACCCTTCAACTTCCAATGTTTCCAAGTTAAGAGCACGCAAGTTCATAAACACATCTTTCAACTCAACGCCATAGGCTCCTATATTTTGTATGGGAGACGTACCTACTTTTCCCGGTATCAAGGATAAATTCTCCAATCCTCCCCAACCATTTTCAACACAGTAGAGCACCAATTCATGCCAAACCTCTCCACCTCCGGACTTCACATACACAAACTCATCATCCTCAGCTACTACTTCAATACCTTTGATATTATTGTAAATAACCAAAGAATCTACTGGCTGTGTTAATAAAATATTGCTTCCTCCTCCTAATAAAAAAATCGGATTCTCCTTGGCCTCTTCGGACTTCAGCACTGTTAGCAATTCATCCAAACTACTCACTTCCGCAAAGTATTTAGCCAGAACAGGTATGCCAAAAGTATTATATTCTAATAAAGGGTGGTTTGACTTGATTTTTTGCATGATTTACCTTTCTAAAAGCTCCATTCTGTGAGCATCCAACTTAACTAAAATGAATAAAAATATCGTAAATGACAGCAATGACGATCCCCCATAACTAAAAAAAGGCAAAGGAATTCCGATAACAGGGAATAAACCAATCGTCATGGCAATATTGACAAAGAAGTGAAACAACATGATAGACAAAACCGAGTATGCGTAAACTCGCGTAAATCTATTTTTTGACCTTTCAGCAATGAATATTATCCGCCAAAATAATATCGCAAATAATATAATCACTGTTGCGCTTCCCACAAAACCATGCTCCTCTCCCAATGTGCAAAAAATAAAGTCAGTGCTTTGCTCTGGGACAAACCTAAACTTTGTTTGCGTTCCATTAAGAAAGCCTTTGCCAAATACACCTCCTGAGCCAATAGCGATTTTTGATTGAGTCACATTCCAACCATAGCCCATTGGGTCTGATTCAGGACTGATGAAAGCCTTTACCCTATTTTGCTGGTGGGGTTTCATCACATTATCCACGACATAGTCCACACTAAAGACCACAGAAGTAATCACGATAACACTCCCTAGCAATATCAAACCCTTTTTAATTCCACGTTTGCCAATAAAGAAAATAATGATCGCCAAGCCTGTCACTCCTACCACTATATGCTCCACAGGATAAAGCAAGGTAAAAATAAATAAAGCTGTTGTAACGATTCCCAAGATGAAAATATTAGGATTTAATCCTTCCCTAAAAAAGACGACAGACAATGCTAAATAAACCAATGCAGACCCCGTGTCTCCCTGAAGATGAATCAGAAGCATAGGAATCAGACAAATGAGCAAGCATTTACCGATTGTTTCCATCTGATCAAACCTCTTGGAGGGATCGCTCAAATATCTCGCAATAGCCAAACCCGTTGCAAACTTGGCAAATTCCGCAGGCTGAAGCCTAATAAAACCTAACTCGAACCATGATTTTGACCCTGCGACTTCCCGACCGAAAATCAGCACAAATATCAAGAGTCCCATGGTAAGACCATAGATGATAAAGGCAAACGCATCATAAAACTTGAGGTCGATAATCAATATAGCGAGTATAACAAAACAGCTAACCCCAATCCACATCAATTGCTTACCGGAATTCAGACTCGTATCGAATATATTGGATACATTCTGCTCATCATATACTGCCGCGTAAATATTGAGCCATCCCATTATCACTAATATGAAATATATCAATACGATCACCCAGTCTATTTTTCCTATGATATTTTCTCTGCGCATGTTAATTCATTTCTCCATCTAAGAAGTCTCCCTTCAGCACATAAGCTTCCAAGTCTTCTTGAGACACTTCGCCTTTCAAATATTTTTCCATCATCAAACTGGCTATTGAAGCCGCGGCTCTCGCTCCCCACCCGGCATTTTCAACATACACAGCCAGAGCTATTTTCGGATTTTCCTTTGGCGCGAAAGCTACAAATACACTGTGATCCGCTCCATGCGGATTTTGCGCCGTACCAGTTTTTCCACATATATTGATTCCCGGCACCAATGAACGAGCTGCTTTATCAGCCGCAAGACTCATTCCCTCATAAATAGGATCAAAATATTCTCTATTGATGCCCGTATAATACTTTTCTTGATATTTATCCAAGGGAGCTCCAGATTCACCTATTTCCTTGATAATATGCGGTGGGTAATAATACCCTTTGTTAGCTATAATCGCGGCAACATTAGCCATCTGTATAGGCGTCACAAGCATTTCACCTTGACCTATACTAAGCGATGCGATAGTCGACGCTTTCCATCTATTGCGACCGTAAAACTTATCGTAAAGACTTCGTCCAGGTATGCTCCCTGATTTCTCATTTGGCAAATCAACACCCAACCTGCTTCCTAAGCCAAATTTATTCACATATGATTTCCACTTCTCCAGCCCTATAGCAGCATCCTTGAATCGATTAGGATCTCTTCCTTGTTCCAACAACCTTTTAAACATGATCACATAAAAGTTATTAGAAGAATATTGGATAGACTTCTTCACATCATAGCTTCCTGGAGGCGCGTGATCTTTAATCAAGGAATTGTCGCAATAAATTTTTTCATGCGGTCCGATAACTCCTTCTTGCAAGAATATCAAAGAATTAACCATCTTAAATATTGACCCCGGAGGATAAGTCGCCATAATTGGCCTGTTGAATAGCGGCCTTAAGGAATCTTTTACCAAAACGCCATAATTGGAGCCAAAATTACGACCAGACAATAAATTTGGATCATAAGAGGGTGCCGAGATTATCGAAAGCACCTCACCTGTTCTTGGCTCTATAGCAACGATAGAGCCCATTTTACCATCCATCAACAATTCTCCATACTTTTGAAGCTCAGGATCTATCGTTGACTTTAGGATCATGCCAGGCTGAGACAAGGTATCATATTCTCCTTCTTTGAACTTCCCTTTCACAATACCTCTCACGTCCACCATCTTGTAGCGCACGCCCCTCTTGCCTCTCAGCTCTCCTTCATAATATCTTTCAAGGCCATTTATTCCAATAAAATCTCCTCTTCTGTAATACCCAGTTGTATCTCTTTCCAATTTCTCCGCGCTAACTTCTCCAGTATAGCCCAACGCTCCCGCTAGTATATGCTGGGGGTAAGATCTAATCGTCCTTGCTTCCAAATAAAATCCTGGATAATTAACCAAAAAATCTTGAAAAGCGGCCACTTCTTGATTCGAAAATTGCTTGAGAAAAGCAGAAGATTTAACCCAAGAATATTTTTTGGCTGAAGATAGTTTTTCTTCAAAATCAACCTTCTCTATGCCAAACAACTCGCAAAAAGACAAAGTATCCAAACCTCTAACTTCATTAGGCACTACAACCAAATCATAAACAGGTTCATTGATAACAAGGAAATCCCCTTCGCGGTCAGTAATCAAACCTCGGTAAGGGTATTCTGTATACTTTCTCATGATATTGTTCTCAGCAGCTGATTTATAAGTGCTGTCAAAGACTTGAAGTTTTGCCAATCTTACTAAAAAGATCACTACAATAAACAAAACCGCTCCTTGAACAATATATTTTTTTTGTTCGCTATTCATTACTATCCTTCTGACGTGGGTAAAACAAGTATTGGATCAGAGTAATTAGAAAATAAGTCAAAAAGGTACTCGCAATACTTTTAAGTAACGCAGAAGAGAACATTTTAATACCTCCATGCTCAATAAAAAAGAACGTAAAAATAAAGATGAAAATCAATGGCAAAGTATAATATGAAAACCACCTTAATCCAAAGTTTCTAACTGAAGGTATATTGATATTTTCGTAGCCACCTTGCGGTTTTATAAAATTCAACCAGTGCAACCTCAAATAAGCTAATAAAGTACAAGCAGCGGCATTTATTCCCAAGGTATCATAAAACATATCAACCATCAGGCCTGTAAAAAAACCTATCATCAGATTCGCTACAGGACTTATTCTAATAGGCAATAATAAAACAAAACCTATGTATACAAATGTGAAAGCCATTTGAAACATGACTAGGTTTTTCAAAAATATAACCTGCATGCCCACATACAAGGCGAAATGCATCACCTGTCTTATATATAATGATTGCTTCATTTACTTTTTCAAATCAGTTTGATTCTGTAGCGAATCAATTTCCAACTTATTCTTATTTTCAACCAAATACACATGCTTGAGAGCTGTGAAATCATTAGACAACTTGACGCTTATATCGTAAAATGATTGATTTTGCGGCAAGTCAACCTCATCGATAGTTCCCACCATAATTCCCTGAGGGAAAATCGCATTATAACCTGAAGTCACAACTGTATCTCCTTTATGCACATCGATATGCCTTGGGATATAATCAAGCATCACAACTCTAGGCTCCTCACCATCCCATCTTACTGAGCCTATCACGCCCACAGATTTGATTTCGGAAGAGATTAATATATTTGTGTGCAATAGTGAGGCAACTGTGGAGAAATTATTGGAAACACTCTTAACAATTCCCACAACGCCTTGGTCGCTTATCACTCCCATACCATTTTCAACCCCTCCTAGTCTTCCTCTATCCAGTGTTATATAATTGTTCGCAAACTTGACACTGTTGTTGATAACCTTTGCCGGCAAAAATTCATAATCACCTTTAAAGTGGTTTTCTCCTAAGCTATCCACATTTAGCTTTTCATTAAAAAGCTTCAATCTTAAAGAATCTCCTAGTGAATCCGGCAAAACCAAATTTTTCCCCTCCAAACTGTACAACCTTGCCCTCAGTTTGGCATTTTCAAAAGCCAACTCGTTATTTACCCTCTTAAGCGAGAAATAATCATAAATGCTTGACTTCTGTTGGAGCATGCCACCAATTACAGCATTTGATGAATTGAAGAAAGAAGCGCTTTGAAATCTATTATGCTTGACAATTAAAAAAAAACAAACCAACTCAAGCACCACAAACAATATGAACGTTCTTCTTTTGAATAAAAATAAGAATAATTTATGCATTCAATTCTCCTGATTAATACTGTGATAATTTTCAAGAATATAATTTCGAACCATGCATTGATGAATGCAACCGAAAAAGACGATCACCCTCTAAGCATTTTCGATAATCCCTAAAAAAACAAATTCAACATCCTCGCAACATATAAATGAAAACGAAAATGTTGAATGTAAAAATAATGCATATCCATCAAGTAAGAAACTATACTTGTGGAAATTTTAAATGACTATCGCATCAAAACAGCTTTGTTCTGATTAATATTTTTCAACGCCAAACCTGTGCCTCTTACAACTGCTCTCAATGGATCTTCAGCCACATGAATCGGCAACTTAGTTTTCAATGCTAATCTTTTATCCAAACCTCTCAACAAAGCGCCTCCACCAGTCAAGTGTATTCCATTGTCATAAATATCCGCTGACAATTCCGGCGGAGCGATCTCCAAGGCCTTAAGAACCGCCTCCTCTATCTTAGAAACTGATTTATCAATCGCAAATGCAATTTCCGAATACGATACCTTTATTACTTTAGGAATACCTGTCATCAAGTCTCTCCCCCTGATCTCATAATCCTCTGGCGGCTCGTCCAATTCTGTCAATGCAGCTCCCACTTCTATTTTAACTCGCTCAGCAGACCTCTCACCAATCAACAGATTATGCTGACGCCTCATATAATCCAATATATCTTTATTGAAAGTGTCGCCGGCAACTCGAATGGATTGATCGCAAACTATACCTGAAAGAGCGATAACTGCAATTTCAGTAGTTCCTCCTCCAATATCCACTACCATTGCACCAATAGGTTGCTCTATATCGATGCCAATCCCTAAGGCTGCGGCAATCGGCTCTTTGATCATGTACACTTCCTTACCTCCAGCATGCTCGCAAGAGTCTTTAACAGCTCTCTTTTCCACTTCGGTAATTCCTGAAGGTATGCATACTACTATTCGATGGTTGGCCATGATAAACTTATTCAGTTTGTCAACCATCTTTATGAATCCGCTGATCATCAGTTCAGCAGCATAGAAATCCGCAATCACTCCGTCTTTCAAAGGACGAATAGTCTTGATATCTTCATGAGTTTTCTCATGCATTTGCATCGCCTCTTTTCCAACTGCCAAGACCTTTTTTGTTCTCTTGTCCATGGCAATTATCGAAGGCTCATCAATAACTACTTTGTCTTTATAAATCAGCAGGGTGTTGGCAGTTCCTAAATCTATCGCTATATCGCTTGATAAAAAATCAAAGAAGCCCATATTTAATTGTCTTTTTAGAAGAGTTACCCTTTTCTTAAGTATTCTGAAAATCCTTAGACAGCCAATTATTCACACCTTTTAAACTTGCCAGTAAACAGGCCGTGACTGTCGTGGATAAATAAAGTTATCAACATGTTAGTTAGTTATTTTTTGACCATAATGCAAACGATTTGAGTATTTTATAATAAACAAATCATCGCTATTTTCAATCCGCAACCAACTCAAAATTTAGGAAGAAAACGTATTGAACATTTTCCTCCTAAAGAATCATTTTATTAATGCTTAAAGTGTCTTGTTCCTGTGAAGACCATTTTCATGCCATGTGCATCGCAATAGTCTACAGAAAGCTGGTCTTTAACAGAACCACCTGGTTGAATCACCGCTTCAATACCTTCACCATCTGCAATCTCCACGCAATCCGGGAATGGGAAAAATGCATCAGAAGCCATTACAGCGCCTTTCAAATCAAATCCAAAAGACTTTGCTTTTTCAATAGCTTGTCTTAGCGCGTCAACTCTTGAAGTTTGTCCAACACCACTTGCCAATAATTGTCCATTTTTCGCCAGAACTATTGCATTGGACTTAGTATGCTTGCACACTTTGCTGGCAAACACTAAAGCATCAACTTCATCTGCAGTTGGTGCAACTTTAGTCACAACTTCCAATTTATCCGCGGAATCAGTAATTAAATCTCTATCTTGCTCAATAACACCATTCAACAAACTCTTGAACTGCTTCTCTCCGCTTAAGCTTTGCTTTTGCTTAAGAATGATACGGTTCTTTTTAGACTTCAACAAGTCCAAAGCTTCTTCGTCAAAACCTGGCGCGATCAAAACCTCGCAGAACAATTTGTTTATTTCCTCAGCCGCTTCAAGAGTCACCGCTTGATTTGTAATCAAAATTCCTCCAAATGCGGATATAGTATCAGATGCAAATGCCTTTAGATAAGCATCTCTAACATCGCTGCCTATAGCAACTCCGCACGCATTGGTATGCTTCAAAATAGCAAACGCAGCTTCGTCCTTGTCAAACTCTTCGATCAATGAAACCGCCGCATCAATGTCTACCAAATTATTGTAAGAAACTTCTTTGCCATTCAATTGGTCAAACATCTCATCCAACTTGCCATAGAAAACACCCTTTTGATGAGGGTTCTCCCCATATCTCAATACCTTCGCGTTTGTTTCACTAACTTTTAAGGCAGGAATATTTTCCTCTTGATTGAAGTAATTGAAAATAGCAGAATCATAATGAGAAGATACATTAAACGCATCAGCTGAAAAGCTTCTTCTATCGCTCAACTCAGTAGCGCATTCCTTCTCTCTCAACAACTCCTCCACTTTTTGATATTGATCTCTTGATGAGACAATCAATACATCCTTGAAATTTTTCGCAGCTGCTCTAATCAAGGAAATTCCTCCAATATCAATTTTCTCAATAATGTCTTGTTCAGGAGCTCCCGAAGCAACTGTTTCTTCAAATGGGTACAAATCAACAATCACAAGATCAATTGAAGGGATCTCAAACTCTTCAATTTGTTGCTGATCTGTTTCATTGTCTCTTCTGTTCAGAATACCACCAAATACTTTTGGATGCAAAGTCTTAACTCTTCCTCCCAATATTGACGGATACGCTGTCAAGTCCTCTACGGCCTCTACTTCTACTCCTTGATCTTCAATAAACTTCTGCGTGCCTCCTGTAGAATAAATTGTCACACCATGCTCTCCCAATAGTTTAACTATTGGTGCTAGGTTGTCCTTGTAAAATACGGAAATTAAAGCTGACTTGATTTTTTTTCTTTCCATTTGTTCTTTTTTTGGCGGGTATTTATCTTGTTTTAATATTTCTTTATTGCCTTATGCCTGTCGTAAATCGACTTATTACATGGCACTCAATGTTTCCTTGATAACTCTCGGAAAATTAGCGTATTCCAAAGCATGGATTTTCTGAGCCAAAGAATCTGGCGTGTCTGTTGGAAGCACTTCGCATGTAGCTTGGAATATCACTTCACCTTCATCATAAAATTCGTTGACATAGTGTATAGTAATTCCCGATTCTTTTTCCTTAGCATCCACTACTGCTTGATGCACATTCATTCCATACATGCCTTTTCCTCCATACTTGGGAAGCAATGACGGGTGAATATTGATTATTCTATTTTTATACACTTTAGTGATATTGTCAGGAATTTTCCATAAAAAACCAGCCAAAACCACCAAGTCTACCTCGTATGCATTAAGCCTTTCCAACAGCTTCCCACTATTAGAGTCTTCTCTATTAAAAACGAATGTAGGAATATTAAAATTCTCAGCTCTCTTCAACGCATAAGCATCGCTTTTATTAGACATCAAAGCTACGACTTTCACGTCATCGTCACTTTCAAATGTTTCAAAAATTTTCTGAGCATTAGTTCCGCTACCAGAAGCAAGTATTGCTATTTTCTTTGGGCTCGACATCACTATTCTAGGTTATCTTAAATAATGTCTACAAAAATAATAGGTTTACCCGAATAAACTCTTTTATACTCAACTTTAGCGTTAAATTTTAAGAAAAAACATGCTTACCATTCCGTAGACAGTCAAAAGGTCAAACCAAAAGGCCACTCGTCGAAATTTTGTTCTCGTGTCGGCATTCCTTAATACTTTCACAAAAAGAAGAATCGGCAACATAAGAATAAAAGCTATCGCTAGATAGAACCCTTGAAAATAATAAATCAAAAAAATACTCCACAGCAAGACAAAAAATACCAATACATACATTATTACTTGCTTGGAACGCCTAATTCCCAATCTTACAGGCATTGAATCCACGCCACCTGCCTTCTCTCCATAATAGTTCACCAGATCCTTAATCAGGTCCTTTAACATCACAAAAATGAATGCAAACATTGAGTAAATGTACAGAGGCATTGCTTTGAGGTCAAACACCAAACTAAATTGCAACATAAAGCCTGCGCCCAGCAAGCCCGCCACAATATTTCCCCAAATAAAAGTCCTCTTAAAATAAACCGTATAACTCCACAGCACAATAGAAAAGAACATAAAAAAAATCAGCGCCTTCCATGAAATTGCCATTGACAATAAAAGCCCCACCAATGTCAAGCCCCATTGAGTCAATATAGCTTTCCTACGGCTTAGTTCGTTGCCAATGATCACCTTCTCAGGCTTATTGATGTAATCAAACTTTATATCATGGTAATCATTGCTCACAAATGCCCCGGAAAGTAAAAACACATTCGTGAGCCACAATACCATCAAAGTCAAATATGTGTACGTTCCCCAGCCTTGATATTCCCACTTTAACACAAAACATAAAGAGGCTAAAGCGAAAGCAAAGGTCATAATGCTCAATTCTTTTCCTCTAAACAGTCTTGCACCTAAAACGATATATCTTGAATAAAGCGTACTCATAAAATCACTTCAGTGGAAAATAACTTTCAACCGTATTATCCGAGTTGTACAATTCTATGCTTTCACCCTGCAAAACTCCTCCATTTTCTTTTGCAAACGCAGCGACTTGATCTCTAACATCCTTAGGTCTTGGCATAGCCATCACACTTTGAGGAAAAACAACATGAACAGCACCATTGCCGTGAATCACCAGTTTAGTAAACCCGTCAGTACCAGACGCAATTGCATCCGCTCCCACCACGCCAACAAACTGCTTTACAAACCCCTGCTTTTCATTCTCATGAGGGTAATTCACAATGGCTATGCTTCCACCATGATTTTGTTCTACAATTTCTCTAGACTTGGCAAACGTTTCTTCAATTTTCGGATCAGAATATCTTCCTTCTACTAAAACTCCATATATAACAAATTCACGTTTGTCTGACTTGGAAATATCAAGTTTTTCAAACCCTCCAAGAAAATAATACGCAGACAAAAGAACTACTCCTAATACAGCTCCTACTGCGAATACTTTTTTCAAATTAGGATTCAACATAGTACATCATTTAAATAAAAAAGGGCTAAAGCCCTTCGAGTTTCTTTCAATATTATCTTATTCTATCTACCGACTTCACCAAATTGTCATCCTTTCGAATAAACTTGGAAGCCAATTGATTAAGAACAACCGCTCCCATCAATAAAAAGATTCCCAACTTTGGACCTAGCTCCATTTTCACTCCAAGCACTTCAGCTTTCAACGAATATGCGAAATAGAAACTACCTGCCATATTTATCAATAGCAACAAAGAGTTGAACAAACCAAGCTTAAGTTGCAATACTCTATTTTTAAATGAAACGATCTCTGCTATCGCGATCAATAATGAAACAGAAGCTAAAATTCCCGCAATTCCATACGGCATAAATTCGCTCTGTATCTCTTTGCCTGCAACTACTTTTTTCAGTCCAAACAAAGTGAGTTCTTGTACATTGCCTGCAAATGTAGGCAAGAACATTGCTGCTCCCAGCAATACCACTACCAAAACCAGAAATACGGTTTGAATTCTTTGTATCATCGTAGTACCTTTAAATTAATTAAGTTGTAAATTTGGCACAAACCCCTTACTGCACTCGCAGAAGCTATGCAAAGCTACAAAAAAGGGTATATTTTGAAATCTATTTTAAAAATATTCGACTTATTTTACAATAAATAAATCCACAATCATCGCTTCTTTATGAGATATTTTCTTGAAATCGCCTACAAAGGCACCGCTTATCACGGTTGGCAAATTCAAAATAACGCATCTAGCGTGCAAGGTGAAATACAAGAAGCGCTAAGTAAAATATTGAGAGAAAAAATTGAAATCACAGGTAGCGGAAGAACAGATACTGGTGTTCATGCTCTACAACAATTTGCGCATTTTGACTATAATTCTTCTCTTGATTTGAATTTAACAACCTATAAGCTCAACTCTATTTTACCTAAAAATATCGCCATAATTCGCACTTCTCAAGTTAAAGATGAAGCTCATGCCCGATTTGACGCTGATAAAAGGAGCTATATATATAAACTGCATACTTTTAAAGATCCGTTTACCGAAAATTCATCGCATTACCATAGAGAAAGCTTGAACTTGGAGCAAATGAATATAGCTTGCGAACACTTGCTTGGCAGAAAAGATTTTAAGTGTTTTAGCAAAGTCAAAACCGAGGTTAACAATTTTTTCTGTGAAATCACAAATGCTCAATGGATTCAAACTTCTTCAAATAATTTTGAGTTTCATATATCCGCTAATAGATTTTTGCGTAATATGGTCAGGGCAATTGTTGGAACTCTGCTTGAAATTGGAACCGGCAAACAAAAACCTGAACATATCCTGCATGTTATTGAGGCAAAAAGCAGGCAAAAAGCTGGCAAGAGCGTGCCTGCATGCGGACTTTATTTATCCAAAGTGGAATACGACAATAGTATTTACATGTGATTTCATTCTGGTATTTAATAAGATAAAAAACTCTACACATTGGAAAATAAAAAAATTAGCGGCAATTTATTCGACATCAAGGTTTTGATTAGGCTTTTCAAATTCATGATGCCATATGCCTCAAAATTCTACCTATTACTTTTTCTTACAATTTCTGTTGCATTACTAGGTCCTATTAGACCTTATTTAATACAAAAAGCACTTGACCAATATGTAGCTAATGGCAATGCCAAAGGATTACTGATCATTACCGTTATTATTTCCGGCATATTAGTCACTCAAGTCATATTTACTTACATACACACTTATTTATCTGGCTGGCTTGGGCAACATCTCATCAGAGATATAAGAGTAAAGCTCTACAAACATCTTGTCTCTTTAAGAATCAAATTCTTCGACAATACGCCGATAGGCCAGCTGGTAACTAGAAATGTTTCTGACATTGAAACACTAGCTGAAGTATTTAGTCAAGGCTTTGCCGCTATGCTAGCTGATTTGCTCCAAATATTCTTCATTTTGGGCCTTATGCTTTATACTGACTGGAAACTAACTCTGGTATCATTATCTACATTGCCAATTCTTATTTTTTGCACGTATGTATTCAAAGAAAAAATCAAAGTCGTTTTCAATAATGTTAGAAATGCAGTTTCCAAGCTAAATACTTTCGTTCAGGAACATATTACAGGAATGAAAATTGTCCAGATTTTCAATAGTGAAAACAGGGAGCAAACAAAATTCCAAAATATCAACAAACAACATAGGGACGCCAACATCAAATCCGTTCTCTATTATTCCATTTACTTCCCTGTAGCTGAAGTCATAGGAGCTTCTGCCACTGGACTATTAGTCTGGTATGGCGCTCAAGGAGTTATCAGCGAATCGATAAGCGTGGGTGTGTTGATCTCATTCATTATGTATATCTCCATGTTCTTCAGGCCAATAAGGCTAATCGGAGATCGGTTCAACACTTTGCAAATGGGTGTGGTCAGCTCGTCCAGAATCTTCAAGCTACTGGACAGTAGTGAAAATATACCAGACGAAGGCGAAATAAAATCTCAACATATAAATGGTGAAATAGAATTTAATAATGTAAGTTTTGCTTATAAAGATGATCAATATGTATTAAAAAACATTTCTTTTCATGTTCCAGCAGGCCAAACTTTAGCCCTTGTCGGAGCTACAGGAGCAGGAAAATCATCAATAATAAACTTACTCAATCGATTTTATGACATTCAGGATGGGGAGATCAATGTTGACCGAACAAACATAAAAAACTATTCTTTAGAATGCCTTAGAGAAAACATTGGGGTGGTGCTTCAAGACATCTTCCTATTTTCAGGCAGCATCTTGGATAATATTACTTTAGGCAATTCTAAAATCAGTTTTGAGCAAGTAGTTAAAGCATCCAAACTCGTTGGAGCCCACTCGTTCATTGAACAACTTCCCGGTCAATACAATTATGAAGTAATGGAAAGAGGCTCAACTCTTTCCGTCGGACAAAGACAGCTGATTTCATTCGTCAGAGTACTTGTATATGATCCAAAAATCATAGTCCTAGATGAAGCGACGTCTTCCGTTGATAGTCATACAGAAGAAATGATTCAGAATGCAATTGCGCAATTAATGAGCGGCAGAACAGCGATTGTTATTGCCCACCGACTTGCAACCATACAGCAAGCGGACAATATCCTTGTTCTGGATAAAGGAGAAATCAAAGAAGCCGGCAATCATTCCCAATTGCTTGCGCAGGATGGCCATTATAAAAAACTGCATGAAATGCAATACAAAGAAAAAGTGCGAGATTAATCAATCCCGCACTTTCATTTATATAATATATGTAAAACTAATGCAAAACATCATGATTTATCAATCATGAATTTCAATATAAACTTTTCCTATTCTTTTGCCACCAAGGTCAACGCTTCCTATTTTCTTTTTCATGGTAGGAATACTAGTATTGTTCATCTCGACAAAATCCTTAAACTCGTACTTATTATCCCCAACTTCCAATACAGACTTAGATTCATCAAATTTAAAAGCGTTAACTCCCTTATCGTAATTAGGGAATCCCTTCTCTCCGCTATAAACAATTTGATTCAACTCATTCACAACATTGCCCTCAGGGTCTTTCCACATATTGAAAGAAACATAGGCATTGTGATCAAGCTGCAAAACTCCATGAACCAATTTTTCATTGAAAAAGTGCGGACTGTCAAAATTTCCCCACACATGATCAAACCATAGCTGTCCATCAACATCATAGCTTTGCTCGCCAATTCTGATCAATCCATTCACATTAACCACAGGCGCAAAATAATAATACGCCATTCCATGCGCATTGAAAGGATTGAAAAACTGGCCATTAGGCATCCCCATAGTCACCAAGCCTTCTGGCGTTAATGTTTTAAAGCCGGGAACCATTGGCGTCTTCATACCCAAATCAACATAAATAGAGCTGTTTCTTTTCAGGAATTGAACCTTCCACTGATTTTCTTTTTCTGAAAAGCCAACATTCCAAATCTTTGGCTCTTCATATTTGAATTCGATTCTTCCATTTAATGCGTCAAAATGCGTATCTATCTTAAATGTCTCATCAGATTCTTCAAATACCTCCCCTGTGGCAAGATTGATTAAGGCTACTTGATAAGGAAAAACTATTTTCCCATCTTTAACCACCTGATTGACACGAAAATGCACACCTATTTGCTCTTGAGTAGATTCACACTTCAACACCCCCGACCAATCATACCACTCTTTAAAATGAGAGGAAGAAAAAACGCCACCTCTATTCCAAAGGTGCGATTCTGGAAACTTCATTACCCCCTCGTTCAAACGACTAAACGCTATCTTTTTCTTCGTTATTTCCATAAAACTATCTCATTTCCATTCTAAATTCATGTAAAAAAGCCACTAATAGCAAATAAAACTACCTATTCAACTACTATTTTAGCTTTCTGTTTTAAAATATAAAACTATTTAAAGCATCAACTTCTTTACAATTATTAAATTATAGTCCTTTAAAATCAATTTTACTAATTTTGTACTTGTAAACATCCAAACATCTTAAAAAAGACATAAAATATATGCTTTCAATCAACAACATATCTTTCTACATAGGATCCAGAGCTATCTACAAGGACGCTTCCCTCCATATCAAACCCAAAGACAAACTAGGATTAGTCGGTAGAAATGGAACAGGCAAATCAACGCTTCTCAAGCTGATAGTCGGTGAATATCAACTAGATGAAGGCATAATTAGCAAAAGCAAAGACTGCTCCATTGGCTTTCTAAACCAAGATCTATTATCATTCAAAAGCCAAGAAAGCATACTCAAGGTAGCAATGGAAGCCTTCAAAGACACTTTTGATTTACAAAAACAAATAGACAAAGTTCTTGCCGAAATGGAAAGCAACTACTCTGATCAACTTGTCGACAAGCTAAGCAAACTCCAAGAAAGGTTTGAAGAACAAGGCGGATATAGCCTTCAGGCTAAAGCAGAGGAAATATTAGAGGGTATTGGGTTCAGTACTTTTGAATTAAATATGCCTTTGGAAAATTTTTCAGGAGGCTGGAGAATGAGAGTCATGCTAGCCAAACTTCTTTTGGAAAAGCCTTCTTTACTACTTCTCGATGAACCAACCAACCACCTTGACCTCCCATCCATAGAATGGCTGGAGAATTATATCAAAAATTATGAAGGAGCTGTAGTTGTCATATCACATGATCAGGCATTTCTTAATAATGTCACTAATAAAACTGTTGAAGTAGCTCAAGGCAAATTAAATTTATTCTCTGGAAACTATGACTTCTATATCCAAGAAAGGGAAATTAGAAGAGAGGTTCAACAAAACGCATTCGAGAATCAACAATCAAAAATAAAACAAACAGAAAAATTCATCGAAAAATTCAGAGCCAAAGCCACTAAAGCAAGGCAGGTTCAATCTAAGATCAAAGGACTCGAGAAAATGGACATGATCGAAGAAGTCGAAAGCGATCAAGGCAGCGTATCATTTGACTTTAGTTTCAACCAAGAATCCGGAAGGTATATATCGACTCTCAAAGATCTTAGCAAACGCTATGGGGAAAAATTGATATTCGAATCAACTGATGAAATAATCGAAAAAGGAGATAAAATCGCCTTAATTGGAGCTAATGGAAAAGGTAAGTCCACCTTATTAAGAATGATCGCCAAAACCGAAGATCCGGATTCTGGAACCAGCGAACTTGGTTATAATGTCAATCTAGGCTTTTACGCTCAGCATCAATTGGAATCCTTAAGCTTGGAAAATGAAATACTTGATGAATTAAAGCAGGCTGGCACCGGCAAAACAGAGCAAGAATTGAGAGGCGTCTTAGGCTGTTTCTTATTCACCGGAGATGATATCTACAAAAAAATAAAAATACTATCCGGTGGAGAAAAATCAAGAGTAGCTTTAGCTAAAACACTTATAGGCGAAGCTAATTTTCTTATGCTTGACGAACCGACAAACCACTTGGACATACAATCCATCAATGTTTTGATTCAGGCGCTTCAACAATACAAAGGATCTTATATTGTCATCTCCCATAATAGAGACTTTATCGAACAAGTTGCCAACAAGATTTGGTATATCGAAGATCATAAAGTCAAGTCTTATCCAGGAACATTTCATGAATATCAGTATTGGAGAAATAAAAAACTGGAAGAAGAAAAAAGCGATCTTGCGCCAAGCGAGCCTAAAGAAAAAAAGAGCTCTGAAAAAAATAATTATAAGAACAGCAATAAAAACGCCTCAAAAAATGCTCTTCGCAAGCTTCAGCGAGAACTGGAAGCTATTGAAGAGGAAATACATAGCACGGAAGAAAAAATTGAATCGATCGAAAATGATCTGGGAGATCCTAGCATTTATGATAATTCAGAAAAAATTGCGACATTAAACGAGGACTATACCAATGAAAAAAATAAGCTTGACAAGCTAAATGATCAATGGGAAAATATAGCGCTGGAAATTGAAAGCATCGAACAAGACATTGACTAGCATGAGAAAACAATTATTCCTGACTATCATCAGCCTAATATCACTTCTTCCTTCAGCCTTGAGCCAATCAATATCTGAAGGCGAAGTGCTCAAGGACATAAATTATGATGAATATTTAAAAACTATTCAACTATACCCCTATTCTGGAGATTTAAGAAGCACATTATTTTCTCCAGTAATATCTCTTTCAAGCAACAATCCGCTTGTCTTGGAATTTGACGAAGTGGAAGCGGATGTGCAGACCTATAGAGCTAGAATAATCCATTGCAATGCGGACTGGACTAAATCAAGGCTAATGCCCATGGATTATCTTTACGACTTTAATGAATTTGACATCGATGAATACGAATACTCATTCAACACAAAAATCGACTATATTCATTACACATTCAAAGTTCCAAAAGTAAAGAAATCCGGGAACTATATATTAGCAGTATATCGAGAAAGCCAAGAACTTGTGTTCACTAGAAGGTTCATGGTTACCGAGGACAGAGTTAGCGTTCAAGCGAATGTGATCCACCCTAATTCTCCATCCAGACGATTCAAAGATCAAAGACTGATGATCGAGGTTCTGCATCCAAATCTTCATATCACGCAACCCAATCAACAAATAAAGATGGTTGTCGTGAAAAATCAAGATTGGTTTACAGCGAAAACAGAGTTAAAGCCAACCCGCAACAGAATCGACGAAGCTAAACTTATTTACGACCATATTGACGGATCTAACGAATTCAATGGTGGAAATGAATACAGATTCTTTGATTTGAGAACTATTTCATTCCCTAGTCAAAATATTGGTTCAATAAAGAAAGGTGACGACTATAATAGCGCCTTTGTTTTTATCGACAAAATCAGGGATGATCGTAGTTACACTATGATGGATGATTTCAATGGAGGATTTTACATTGCGAATCGAGAAGTAGAAGCAGGTTTAATTTCAAGCGATTATGTCAACACAACCTTCAGCTTAAGGTCGAATAAGCTACCAGCCGGCCATCATGTTTACGTGAGAGGAAAATTCACGAACTGGAACTTATTGGATGAGTTTAAAATGAGATACGATAAAAACCTTAAAGGATACACCTGCACAGCCTTCATAAAACAAGGTTTTTACAACTATGAATATTTTGTTCAAGGCCCCAATATGGAGCCATCTCATTTCGAAGGCAATTTCTTCGAAACCGAAAACGAGTACGAAATATTTATCTACTTCTGGGATCAAACCCAACTTATAGACAAGCTTGTTGGATACTCACAAATAATCAGCAATAAAAGAGCCCGATAAATCGGGCTTTTCACTTCAACTCAATACTGAGAATCAATTTTTCTTTACTGAACTATCTTTGTGATTTAAAACTCGTATCTCTCTGTTCTACTGTTAAGATCAGCATTGGCGATATCAAGCATTCCAAAACCTTTATGTGTAAAAGAACCTAATCCGCATGTAAATACGAATTTTTGAACTTCTTTTTCAGCAAAAAGAGTAAAAGGGAATGTATAACCTCTCACTTCATACTTAACATCTTGATCATACACAGGATAAATACGAGCAAATTTCTTCTGATTTTCTCTTATTTTATCTAAATAAATCTTATCTGGAACAAGCTGAAACTTGCTAAATGTAGCTATCTTTTCAGAAGGAAATACCTCCTCAAGCCTTGCCATTCTCTCCAAAGTAGATTCATATAATATATCTGAAAACTCATCGATCTCAGGCGAAATGAATCTTTTTCCTCTGCTATCATTGAACGTCGGGCTAATCAATACCAACGGAGAGATGCAAATAAACTTCGATTCATCCTCAAGCTCTGGATAATTTTCCTTCTCCACACTCTCAGGAACCAAAATCAAGTTTCCAATTTCCAACTGAGGCATAGTAAAAAGCTGACGAAGAAAATAATCCATAAATTCTTTATCAAAGGCAGAAAACACCAAGGTCACCTTGCTGGAAAAGAAATGTAATCCATTTCTACTAATCTTCGTTTGCCCTTTCAATCCCGAGAAGTTGTATAACATATAGTTTTGATACTTCTCACTACCTCCACTCAAAACAACACCTCTTACTAGCTGCGCCAGCAAGTATTGGTGATGAAAAGGAACATTCGCCCCTTTATTTTTCAAAATAAATACAATTCGGACTCTCAACCTTATACTATTTTCAGTTAAAAAAAATTTTCTATATCTATCTTAATCAATCAGTTAAATTCAAATTTGAGTAAACAAATTCTATTCCTTTCGGAAATTAATGTTAAAACACTATCAATTATTTTTTGTTCAAAACTTCTTTTGAACTTGATGCATCAACTATAAATTTCCAAAATCTATTAATTATTCACCAAAAAACAACAACACTGAATACTTCAGGCGAAAAATAATATTTACTCAAATAGAATAATACGACCAAAACTAAGTCACTTTATGATAACAAAAGTAAAATTATCATAAAAAAAGACCAAACTTTGTTTCAGAAATTCATCTTGCCCCCCCTCAAAAAGGGCGGAATATGCAATTAATACTTGCTAATGTAGCATTCAAAATAAAGATAAACTGAAAATTAATAATAATAAAATAAAAATGGGCCCATTTAACGAGCCCAAATACTTATTAGTTTACACATTAAATCTAAAATGCATTATATCACCATCTTGCACTACATAATCCTTGCCTTCGATGGAGATCTTGCCAGCTTCTTTGCAGCCAGCCTCTGTCTTATACTGCTGATAGTCGTCAAGTTTGATTACTTCGGCTTTGATAAAACCTCTTTCAAAATCAGTATGAATAACCCCAGCTGCCTGCGGCGCTTTCCAACCTTTGCGAATTGTCCAAGCTCTAACTTCAGTAACACCGGCAGTAAAGTACGTAATCAAATCAAGCAAAGCATATGAAGCTTTGATCAATCTATTCAAACCAGACTCAGTCAAGCCATATTCTGCAAGGAACATTTCTCTTTCGTCTTCCTCGTCGATCTCGGCAATCTGAGACTCCAAAGCAGCGCAAACTGTCAAAACCTGAGCGTCTTCTTCCTTCACAGCCTCTTTCAATTGCTCCACATATTGATTTCCTTCAGCGATAGAGTCTTCATCAACATTCGCTAAATAAATCACAGGCTTGATAGTCAACAAGTGAAGGTCGCTGACAGCCTCTAATTCTTCTGGCTCAACATCTACCGCTCTAGCGTTATGACCATTCTCCAAAGCCTCTTTGAAACGCTCCAAGATAGCAACTTCCTTTTTGGCTTTGGCATCGCCTGATTTTGCTACTTTAGCATTCTTTACTATTTTTTTCTCAACTGACTCCAAATCTTTCAGCTGAAGCTCCGTGTCAATGACAAACTTATCCGTAACAGGATCTACTTTTCCATCCACGTGAACGATATTCTCATCATTGAAACATCTAATCACATGAACTATCGCATCCACTTCCCTGATATTCGCTAAAAACTTGTTGCCAAGTCCTTCGCCTTTGCTAGCCCCTTTCACAAGACCTGCAATATCAACAAACTCAATAACAGTAGGCAAAACCTTCTGAGGATTCACCAAACCTTCCAATATCTTCAACCTTTCATCAGGAACTTGAATCACTCCAACATTAGGTTCTATCGTGCAAAAAGGAAAATTCGCAGCTTCCGCCTTGGCATTGGAAAGCGCGTTGAACAAAGTAGACTTGCCAACATTAGGCAATCCAACAATTCCACACTGTAGTGCCATATTTTAATTATATTATGACTGTTTAAATATATAATATTGTTTATAACCTTTCCGAATCTCGAGCACTGCCACTCTAAGAATGGTGTACACAGGAATAGCAGCGATCATACCAAGCACTCCTCCGACATTCGCACCTGCAAAGATAACAATAAATATTTCTAATGGATGGGCTTTAACGCTTTTTGAAAAAATAACAGGCTGCAAGACAATATTATCAGTCAATTGAACTACTCCAAAAACAGACGCGACCTTCAACATCAAGAAGAGATAATCATTGGCAGTCGAAAGATCGGTCACTGTCGAGAGACCAACGATTATACCGAAAGTCGCTCCCAATATAGGCCCTAAATATGGTATCAAATTCGCCAATGCAGCAAACAAAGCGATTGTCAAAGCGTAATTGACGCCAAATATGCTCAAGCCCACCGAAGCGATACTGAATATGGAGAACATTTGAAACAGAATTCCCAGCAAGTAATTGGACAGCAAGCTTTCAATCATAGTGAAAGCTTCGATCGTCATTTCAAAATATTCATTTGGGATTAATTTTACGATCAAATTTCTCAACAAACCATTTTCCAACAAAAGAAAAAAGGTAATAAAAATAACTGCCAAGGCTCCTACAAAGAATGACCCTGTAACGGAAACCACCCCATTCAACAAATTCGAGAAATTGATATTCTTAAACATATCAATCGTCTTTTGTCTGGCTCCCTCAACCAAAAAACCCATTTCGCTGTCTGTCAATGAATTTTCAATTAAAAAGTCCTCCAACTTCTCAAGCGGTTTGAAAACATCCACTATCAAATTGTCATAGTCAAGCGTGGAAAGCACTTCGATTTGATCTGATATCAAAGGCACAAACAAGAACACAAATATACTCAAGACCAAAATCATCGCTAAAAAGGAAAGCAACACAGCCAATGGCCTAGGAATCCTTAACTTGAAAAAATTAATTTGATTCAAGTAATTAGTCAATGGCCTCAATATCGTGGAAATAACCACGGAAATGATGACATAGGCAAATATATTGGAAAAATACCAGGCCATAAACACGATAAAAAAAGCGATCAGAACCAGCGCGAGCATGAACCTGTACTTCCTGGAAAGAATGATATAATTGAACATGGGTTTCAGTTATTTATTAACAAGATAAATATAAAAAAAGCCTCCGAACTTTCATTCAGAGGCTTTCTTAATATTTTAGAAATTGGAAAATTAAATATCCCATTTCATCTCATCCTCGTATTCTCTTTCAACATATTCATCCGCTTCATCAAATTGAGAAAAATCAAAATCAGGCATTAAATCATCCTTCACATGGTTCACTGTCTCGTGAAGGGCATTCAAAAATTTGTTGAAATCTTCTTTGTAAAGAAAAATCTTATGCTTTTCATAAAAATAGGTCCCGTCATCCTTAAAGCGTCTTTTACTTTCTGTAATAGTGAGATAGTAGTCATTTGAACGCGTAGACTTCACATCAAAGAAATAGGTTCTTTTTCCCGCCCTTACTCTTTTCGAGTAAATCTCTGCTTTTTCTTGTTCTTTATTCTCTTCCACAATCCTTAAAATTTAAATAACCAAATAAATTAAAAATGATAACAATACGCTTCTACACAAGCATAAATATAGTATAAATAATAATTAAAATGCAACAATTGTTTGGAATATTCTTTTTATTTAGAAAATTTAACGTATAAAAAAATTAAAAACTTTAAATTAAATTCCTTTTAAACACTACTTGCAAAAATCAAGCAAAACTTTTATTCAAATACTACATTTGAATAAATAAATTATTAATTTATTGTCAACCAAATTTAACTTGAAGTCCAAACCACTCGAAATCGCATGAATATTCAAGAAATAAGAGAGTTCGGCAACCTCGAATTACTCGCCAAACAATTGGTCGAAGGTTTTATTACCGGGTTGCACAAATCACCCTACCATGGATTTTCTGTGGAATTCGCCGAACACAGACTTTACAACCCCGGAGAAAGCACTAGACATATCGACTGGAAAGTTTATGCAAGGACTGACAAGCTTTTCACTAAAGTGTTCGATGAGGAAACCAATCTTCGATGTTCGATCATATTGGACAACTCTCCATCAATGCATTATCCAAAAGACACGAAAGCTAAGCTCGCTTTTTCCACAACAGCCGCCGCCGCATTATGCTACTTGTTGCAAAAACAAAGAGACGCTTTTGGCCTGATTAGTTTTTCAGAAGAATTGGAAATCCAAACGCCTATCAAATCTTCAGGAAGCCATTTGCACAAAATCTTATTGACTTTGGACGAATTGCAAAAATCAGAGACTCCATCAAGCCGAAACACCAACATAGCTATCAACTTGCATCAAATCGCATCAAAGCTCAACAAGCGCTCTCTTGTCATACTTTTCACTGACATGTTCGAGCACGGAAGAACATTGGATGAAACTTTCGAGGCTCTGGAGCATCTGAAGCATAATATGCATGAAGTCCTAATATTTCATGTGACAGACCATAAGACAGAACTCAATTTCGAATTTGAAAATAAGCCCCATGAGTTCATCGACATGGAAACTGGAGAAAAAATAAAGCTAAATCCTTCCGCCATACAAGAGAGCTATACTCAAAATATGAACGAGTACTTTAAAGAAATAAAATTGAGATGCGGACAAGCTAAAATTGACCTGATAGAGGTCAACACTCAAGACAAAATCGAAAAAATACTTGCCGCTTATTTGGTTAAGCGGTCAAAAATGAAATAAAAAAAGCGGAAAATAATTTTCCGCTCTTTTCGAATATTTTGGTTTCGTGATTTGAATCAATCTTCCGGGTGCATCCAGTCCTTTTTGGCCAAAAGTTCCTCTTCAGTCTCCTGAAAATCAGGATCTTCAACACAACAATCAACTGGACAGACAGCGGCGCATTGTGGCTCCTCGTGAAAACCAATACACTCGGTACACTTTCCGGTTACGATATAGTAGAATTCGTCAGAATAAGGCTCTTGGTCCTCCTCGGCGCTTACCACCGAACCATCTTCCATCTCTACTTCTTCCAGACTGGTACCATCACTCCATTTCCATTCAACCCCACCTTCATAAATTGCGGTATTTGGGCATTCTGGTTCGCATGCACCACAGTTGATGCATTCGTCTGTTATGATTATTGCCATTTAGGTAATAATTTATATGTGGTAAATTAGAATTAGATAACAAATATATTGAAAAAAAACATTCTATTTATTCTTATGAATAATTTATAAGCAGTCAAAATAAAGACAGTAAGCTCCCTATACTGCAATATTTGTAAATTAGAATAGTCAAAATGCTTTCTTACATAAACGGCTACGATTCAAACATGCATTTGTTGTCTGCATTTGGCTAAGTTTTTGTAAAGTCTTTTTCCTTTTGTGCAGTTTCAGGAATATAGCTTAAATTTGCATCTCATTCGTGCGATATTAAGCATGGCAAGTTTATACTTGAAATTAAACTAAAGATAATGACTCTGGATAAAAAAATAGAAACTTTTGCCGCGCTAGGCACTTGTCTAAAAAATCTAACGGATTTGGAATTAGAAATATGGCAAAGTCAAGCTTACGCTAGAAACAATTGGTTTACTCCTGAAAATGTCAAAAAATCAATCGACGGCATAATTCATATGCTCCAAAAAGAAAAACTGGAACAGTGGACTAAAAAGTACCCAGAGCTTTCAAAAGAAAAGAAAAGCATAAAAGTAGGCGTAGTAATGGCTGGAAACATCCCTGCAGTAGGGTTCCATGACCTTTTAAGCATACTAATTAGCGGCCACACGCTACTGGCAAAGCTAAGCAGTCAAGATGAGGTTTTGCTAAAGAAAATCGCCGATATACTCATCGAAATAGCTCCGGAATTCAAAGAAAAAATAAACTTTGTTGAAAGGCTAAATGAAGCAGAGGCCATCATTGCCACTGGCAGCGATAACTCTGCGAGATATTTTGAATATTATTTCAAAAACAAACCGCATATAATCAGGCCAAACAAATCCTCGCTAGCTATATTGACTGGTGAAGAATCAAAAGAAGAATTGCAAGAGCTTGGGAACGACATTTTCACTTATTTTGGTTTAGGCTGTAGAAATGTCTCCAAGCTTTTAGTTCCTTCAGATTACAACTTCACTACATTATTGGACCAGTTCGAAGGATTCTCTTCGATCACAAACAACCATAAATACTCAAACAATTACGATTACAACAAATCTATATACTTGGTGAATAAAGTCGAGCATTATGATAATGGATTCTTAATTGTCACTAAAAATGAGTCATTGGTTTCTCCAATATCAGTATTATACTACGACACTTATGATAATAAATCCGACTTAGAGGATAAAATCAATCAATATGAAGATAAAATTCAATGCATAGCAGGTCAAAACTTCATTCCGTTTGGAAACACGCAATTGCCTGAACTATGGGACTACGCCGATGGCATAGATACCCTTGATTTTCTGATTCATTTAGGATAAATCATCTTGCATTTAAGGCTTCGAGCCTGTCAATTAATACAATTCAAATATTAAAACTACTTAACACTCATTTTCGAGTCAAAAAAATCATGATAAAATTCATATAGACTTATTACTTTTATCATCGTCTTTGCTTATCAAAATTTCATAATTGCATAAACAATTAATTTCAAAACCCTAAAAATTATGAAAAAAAGAGAGCCAATATCAAAAATAGTTAGCTCATCACTGATAACAATCTCTCCCTCATCGAGCTTGGAGGAGGTAGAAGCTACATTTTTAAAGAACAAAATCAGACACTTGCCTGTGGTTGAAAACGGCAAATTGGTGGGAATCATTAGTTTGACTGATTTGCAAAGAATTAGCTTCGTTAATAATTTTGGCGATGATGAAGGAGCTGTTGATACTGTTATTTACAATCTACTGACACTAGATCAAGTCATGATCAAAAAGCCAGTAACAGTACAACAAGATCAAACGATCAAAGAAGCCGCTGAAATTCTAGCATCGCACGAATTTCATGCTTTGCCGGTAATGGATGGTGAAAAAGTTGTGGGAATTGTTACCACAACGGATTTAATCAAGTATCTTATTGATTTGTATTAATTTTGCAAGGGTATTGACATCAGTTTATTGTCAATATCCTTTCATAAAATGCTTGAAGAATTTAATTTCCAATGCCCATACTGTTGGGCGTCAATTAGTACGCTCATCGATTATAGTGTAATGCGACAAGAATACGTGGAAGATTGCGAAGTTTGTTGCCAACCCATACTCATATCTTTTGAGGTTCAAAATAATGAAATCGTTAATTTTTCAGCGATTTGTGAAAATGAATAATTAACTAAGCTTCTCTAAACTCTCTCATTGTAACACCTTCACTTTTTAAAAAAAAGTGGCTTAAATGAGCCAAATCCGTAAAATTCAATTCCGCCGCTATTTGACTAAAACTCATAGAAGTCATCTTCAGCAATCTCTTCACTTCCAACAACCTCCTCTGCTTAATCATTCGCCCAGGCGGATCACTCATGCAAACTTTGCATAATTGCTTCAACCGACTTGTACTCACATTCATCTGATCAGCATACCAATTCACTTGATGCCTTGTCTCGAAATTTCTTTCAAGCAACAATTGAAACCGCCTTAGCTCTTTCCAGCTTCTTGAGCGCGGATCAACACTAGAGACACCTTTTTTAAGTGACAATCGCTCAAATATCACCAACAACATTTCCATAGTGTTCTTGACGAAAATATCAGCGCCGAACTCCATTGAGCCATTTTGGCTTTCGATTTTCCCGACACACCATTGGGCATCATTCCAATCCTCTTCTGTCAAATTATGAATAGGGTAAGGCGATGGAACATTCAAAAATGAAAGTCTCTCAATCACAGAAGGCACGTTGCCACAAGAGCCAAATAAATCTTCATAGAAAAAAATCACCCTCCCCTTCGGTTTTTCTGATTTGAATATCCATCGATGCGCTCTTCCGGGAGCTAGATAATGCAAAGTATACCCTGAAAAATGATGATTAACAAAATCCACATAATGATTCCCTTCTGATTCCGTTAAAAGCAATAAATGAAAGTTGTGCTTATGAGGGTTTCCTATAAAATCATATTTGCCAATATGCTCTTTCAAGTCACTGACATACACGAGCTCTCCAGCTCTTTCTTCAAAATCCTTTATGGAAAAAACAGGAAGACTTTTCACCTATAATATAACTATGCCTATTTATACAAACTTTTAGCCCAAATATAAGAACATTGAATACTTTAAAAAACTAATTTTACAAGACAATCAATCAACGGACCCAATCATGAAAAATAGAACCCAAGCTCTACTGAATGGAAAATGCCCCAAATGCCATACTGGAGACATATACAAACACAAATGGCATGAATTGCTTCATTTCAATAAAATGAATAAAACATGCCCTCATTGCGAACAAAGATTTGAGGTAGAACCCGGCTTCTTCATTGGAGCGATGTATATTTCTTACGCATTCAATGTTGCTATCATGGTGGCCACAGGCTTGATGCTTCACCTTTTTGCAAAACCTGCCATGTGGGTATATATTGTCTCAGTGCTTGGAGCAAGCTTAGTCTTATTGCCTTTCTCGTTTAGAATTTCCAGAGTATTATTCCTATACCTTTTTGGTGGTATCCAATTCAAGGAAAACATAGAAGCGAAGGCATGAACATTCTCATTTAAGGTTTGTTAATCCATACAAACAAATACTAAATACGATGAATTACAAATCCAAAATTCTTGAAGCATTTGCTGTATACAACGATGAAAAAGCGAATCCTAAAAAAGAAAGATTCGATACAGATTATGATGGCGACAACTTCGAGAATGATGAAGAATGGATAGACAGAGGCAGAAAAGTACAACGCTGATTTTTATGCTTGTCTGCTTTCAAACCATTGATTAAAACCACCAAAAAGATAAGTGATGAAAGAAGGGAAAGAAAAAAACTCCAAATTGGAACTTGAAGCAAGGCCCGAAATGGAAATGAGACAAAGACACTTTGATTTTGATTATGATGGCGACAATTTCGAAGGAGACAATTTATGGGTTAACAGAGGTCGAAGAAAAGACAAGAATCAATAAACCATAAAAACTCCAGTCTAATAATACTAGACTGGAGTTTTTGTATTTACACTACTTGCATACTACCATGGCCAAAATTTTGGTCCTCTGCTTCTGCTTGAGCTACCATATTCTGTATAGTGATTTGAATAACTCGAGTTCTTTATCTTAACAGATGCTCCTGAAGCTCCTGAAATACCTGTGATATTTCCAGCTTTGATCTTAACGCCAAAACCTACTGCCCAGAAAATAGTATGAGTCGCTGAACTTGAATTATATCTAATTTTATTGAAGTTTTGAGTTTGAGTAAAAGGTACGCCCGACACAGAGAAATGCACTTGTCCTTGCACGCTTATCTTCTTAGCTCTTTCAGACTTCCATGATTTGAATATCCACCATCCTTTTTTCTTCTGCATTTTAGTCTTCATACCAGCGGACTTGTAGAAGTATACATTTGTAGCCCAATGCGTGCTTTTCATTCGTGTCGAAGAATTATAAGAGTTGTAATTGTTGCTGCATCTCCATCCGTATCCAAAAATCCAGATCATTGATCTTTTTGACTCATCATCTTTAATCTCCTTAAGAGGCTTAGCCGCTATCAGTTTTTCATTTATCAATACAGGCTCATCATACTCAAGCTTCTCTCCGATACCTTTAGCTTTAAATGCCTCAACTTGATCAAAATTTCCATCAACATACATGAAAACATATTCGTCTTCGATTCTGCATATCAATTCCCCTACTCTAATCTCTTGGTTGTAATTTAACAATCTAACCAATCTAGGATCTTCAAGGTCAGAATCCACTAAGTTGTTCAATTTTCTTGGAATCTCTTGACCTTCTTCAGCGTTCAAAACATCATTCCAAGAAATAAAATCAGCTTCTTTGCTTTTCTCATCCAAATAATCCGGCTCGATCTCTTGATATACCTTCATGAATTCATTCATGTGATCGAAGTTCTCGAAATACATTCTATCATCCACGATTTTTGGCAAATCCAGATTGTACTCTTTTTCTGAAACTAATCCAGATTTTGATGCTTCAGCATCCTTAGTTGATAAGCTATCCTCAATACCATCATTTGAACACGAGGAGATGAAAATTGCCATGATGGCAACAAGTAAAAAGTTAATCTTTTTCATTTTCTTTGAAATTTTCCCAAAGGGACTTTAACAATTTATTCAAGCACCTTCCTATTCATCAAACTTCATATTTCAAACAAAAAATTCAGGGTATCTTTGCTTAAGCTGTCGTGAAACGAATATCTGTAGGCACATCTCAAAAATGGTATTTTTTATAATTTTTATTATTCTAAATTTAATTATTTAAATTTTAAAGAAATATAACCAACTGATTAATTTCATATGAGTCAAAAAAAAAGACTGAAAATAATCCATTAATCAAAATGGTATAATTCAGTCCTAAGCTCAAGAGCCAAACAAATTGCTTAAAAACAAAAAGACTGCATAAGCAGCCTTTAATAATAATTCATATTTTTCAATCAACTTCAATACTTACTTCGCCTTGCCAAGCATAGCATTTTTTAGTTTTTTATCTGCTGGATTTTTTCCTAACCATATGCCATACAAAGCTTTTTTGAAATCCAAGCCCTCAATAGTCTTTACCAATTCACCATTGCGAGTAACCTTGGTTCCCTCATAAGGCACATATTCAAAGGAAATTTCATCGCCTTCTTCAATTTTCATGGTTTTGAATAAATTTTCAAATTCTGTGATTTTAGTTTTCAACTCAGTAGATGGCTTAGGAGCAGATAATTCAAAACCATCCTTAATGGCACTCATCATTTTATCCGCCGTGATCAAGCTTGATATTATATTCAATCTGATAGACATAGGCTCATCCTCATTTATTATCGTATGCGGCTCATCAGTAACCACCTGCGTATATAATGAGCCAACATATAATTTAATCCAAAACTTTTCCCTGACTCCAGCGCCATTTAGTTGCAAAGTTTTACCCTTAATCGAAACAATCGATTCTGGAAGTTCAACACCTGAAACAGTCCTTTGCGCAAATCCTGACATTACTGTCACTACACTCAAAAAGAAGAATAATACGATCTTTTTCATTTTTATATTTTTCATGCTCAATAATACCTAATTAATTTTTCAAATGAATCTATTTAACTGCTAAAACAACAAATTTAATCCATTTTACAATTACTTTAAAAAGCCTCTCACATATCCAAGTCTAAAATGTTTATTCAATAAAAACAGCCAAAAACGGCACATTTTGTTTATCTATACGTAATGATTCATAAACAAACTTAAATATAACGCAATGACTAAAGAGAAAATTTTCGAATGGTACATGAATGACTCACTCGAAAACAACCAAACTCCAAGCTCAGTTTATTTGTTCTGCAAAAATCATGAAATTGAGGAAACCGAATTTTACAAATTCTTCGGCAGTCTCGACAATATCGAAAAACATATCTTTGCAAACATGTTCGACCATACACTTGAGGTGCTTTCTGAAGACCCAAACTATGTAACATATGATTTCAAATCAAAGCTTTTGGCCTTCTACTTTACCTTCTTTGAGGTTCTAAAAGCCAATAGAAGTTTTGTAATGTTAAGCATCAACAGCGACAAGCCTTCACTGAAAAACCTAACCAAACTAGGATTGCTCAGAGAGAACTTCAAAAAATACATCAGTTCAATCGATCATGAAATCACTGAGAAAACTCCTGAGAAACTTAAGAAGGCCCAAGAAAAAAATATTGAAGAAAGCTTCTGGATTCAGCTGTTGATAACTTTGAAATTTTGGTTGGACGATGATTCAGCTGGTTTCGAAAAAACAGATATTTTCATCGAAAAATCAGTAAATGCCGGATTCGAGTTACTGAATACCAACCCTCTCGAAAACACTATAGACTTTGGGAAATTTCTTTTCAAAGAACGTTTCAACGATTGAAGTTCAGTGCTGGACGCTATGTCAAGCCTATTGCAAACATTGACCGATTATGAAAAAAATCACTAACATCCCAACTGGAAAAATACAGCGCGCTACCAAAATCATGGAAACAGGCATCAAGGTTGGAGGAAACTACATCAAATATTATGGAGAAAAGCTTGTGAACCCATCCTTGGACACATCCAAGCTTAATCAATCAAATGCTGCCGATATATACGACGGATTAAAAGAGCTAAAAGGAAGCGCTCTCAAGGTCGCTCAAATGCTTAGCATGGAAAAAAACCTCTTGCCTCAAGCATATGTTGAAAAGTTCTCGCTGTCGCAATTTTCCGTGCCTCCTCTATCAGGGCCGCTAGTTAACAAAACATTCAAAAAATACTTTAATCAAAGACCAGACGAGCTTTTTGAAAAGTTCGACAACGAAGCGATCAATGCGGCGAGTATCGGCCAAGTGCATAAAGCCCAAAAAGACGGCAAAGAGCTCGCTGTTAAGATACAGTATCCGGGAGTAGCAGACAGCATATCCTCCGACCTCGCATTGGTAAAGCCCATCGCCTTAAAGATGTTTAATTTGCCAAGCAAAGGATCTGAGGAGTACTTCAAGGAAGTCGAGCAGAAGCTTATCGAAGAGACAAACTACCTTCTCGAGTTAAAGCAAAGCCAAGAGATTACCAATGCTTGCCAACACATTCCTCATCTGGAGTTCCCTAACTATTATCCAGAGCTATCCTGTGAGAAAATTATCACCATGGACTGGATGAAAGGGCTTCATTTATCCGAATTCACCAAAACAAACAACGATCAAAGCCTTAATAATCAACTTGGGCAAGCCTTATGGAATTTTTACATGTTTCAAATCCATAAGTTACGAAAAGTACATGCTGATCCTCACCCAGGCAATTTCCTAGCAAATGCTGAAGGCAACTTAGTTGCTTTGGATTTTGGTTGCATGAAATTCATACCCGAAGAATTCTATACGCCATATTTCGAATTGGCAAGGTATGAAAACATTAACGATCCAGAGATATTCATGTCCAAACTATTTGAATTGGAAATTTTGCGCAAAGAAGATTCCGAAGTAGAAATCAAATACTTTTCGGAGATGTTCTATGACATGCTTTCTTTATTCACACAGCCTTTGCAAAGCGAAACTTTCGATTTTGCTAACGAAGTATTCTTTGGAAAAATCGCTTCGCTTGGAGAAAAGTACGCGAAAGATTCACAGTTGAGAAAAATGAATGGAAATCGGGGTTCAAAGCACTTTATCTATATGAATCGCACCTTTTTCGGGCTATTCAATTTACTTCATGATTTAAAATCAAAAATTGATATAAACGAGTATAAAAAATATTGTTAAAACTCCGCTCTAGCGGAGTTTTCCATTATATACTAAATCGATCTTCGATATATTTCATTGTCAAATCAAATGTAGCTTCAATGCCTTTCTTATGCGTTCTTTCAACACCATGAGATGCCGCAACCCCAGGACCAATCAAAGCAACTTTAAAATCATTACCGCCTCTTAAAGCCGCGCTGCCGTCAGAACCATAAAATGGATAAACGTCAATTTTATGAGGAATGCTATTTGACTCAGCCAACTCTACTAGTTTTTTTCTAAACCCAAAGTGATACGGTCCACTTGAATCTTTAACGCAGATAGAGCAAGAAACCTCATTTCCTTCGCAAGCTTCACCTAATACTCCCATATCTATCACAAGCATTTCCTCGATCGTATCCGCGTAAGCGCTTGATGAAGCTGCTCCATGCCCTACTTCTTCGAAATTTGAAAAATAAAGCTCAACTGGAGCTTGCACTCCTTTGTCTTTAAGACTTTTAGCAACTTCAAACAAAACCAAGCAACCTGCTTTATTATCCATAAATCTGGATTTGATATAACCGCTGCTCAATTCTTGATATCTAGGATCAAAGCAAACAAAATCTCCCGTTCTGATTCCAAGTTTTTTAACATCCTCTTGATTATATACTTCCTCATCGACTCTAATATGCATATTATCAAGACTTCTATTTGTAGTCTCTCTTTCCTTATTCGCGTGAGCCGCAGGGTTATCAAGCAATAAAGTTCCTGTATACTCTTTTCCCTCCATAGTCACAATTTTGACATACTCGCCTTCCGCGCTTGTCAAAAGCAAGCCTCCTAAAGGAGAGATTCTTAGCGTCCCGTCAGGTTTCACACCACTGACAATAGCACCTAATGTATCCACATGGGCTGCAATAGATAAAACCGGCTCAGGTCCTAAAGCGCACTTCACACCTCCCTTATTAGTATATTGAGGCTGATAACCTAAATTTTTGAAAAAATCATATATGTATTTGCAAGCTTCGTCCGTATAACCTGTAGGCGAATCGATAGCCACAAGTTCCTCTAATAATCTGTATTCCATCTTTGAATTTTATGTTTTGCCAATTAAAACAAGTTCACTGAATACAACTTAATGAATTATAAACTAAAAATAAATCTATTGAGCAAAAACTAAGCGTATTTCAAAATATAGCCGAAGACTATATCATTCTCGCCTCTTAAAGGAGAAAGCTGGTAAGCTATTCCGTTGCGTTCTGAACTTATTTTAAAATTAATTTCACGCCCTATTTTTCTCGCTTCGGCAAATTTTGACTTCCATTCTTCAAATATAATCGAATTATCATTCACATTGCCTTCCAATACTCTCAAACCTGTTTTACTAAAATTAGGCATAGAAGAAAAAGCCACATTGAACTCGACCGTAAACACAACAAATGAACTTTTTGACATCTCGACACCAAACCATGCCTCCAATGCTTTTTCCTTAGCCAATGAATCATTTTGCAATTTCGTCATCTTCTCTTGAGTAGCTAATAGCTCCTCCATGTTTTGACGCATTTCCTCTTCCTGTATTCTAAGCGTTTCTGTTTGCAATTGACTTTCCTCCAAAAACTTCGAGATTTTCTCTTTGGATTTCATGAATGCAATAGTACTTGCCAAAGCTTCGCTCATTTTCTTTATAAAAGCAATTTCATGTTCCTCAAACTCGTAAAAAGAAGCTATTTCGATAACTCCTTCCGCATTCTCATTAGTCAATAAAGGAGATATATAAACAGCCTTTGGCTTAGACTCCCCCAAGCCAGATATTATAGGCAGGTAATCTTCTGGAAAATCAGATAAACAAACAAACTCCTTATCCTTATATGCTTGCCCCAGGATTCCCTCCCCTACAAGCATTTCCTCTTCCACAGAACCATCATTAAAATGATAAGCATAACTTGCGGCAAGTTTCAATACTCCATTTTCTTCCAAATAAATAGCTCCTTGACTTGCATTCAAAAGCTCCATTACTTTGGACAAAATATATGAAGTCAATTTTTCAACTTCTTCCTCGCTGCTTCTCAATACTTCATTAAATGTCGCCATATTTTCAACGACCCATTGATCTTGCTGATCCTTTAATTTCGCATTTTTGAGAGCTGATCTCATCTCCAACAGCGACTTCATCAATTTATTATCGGCAAAATTTCTCTCATACTCCACATCCAAATTGCCTTTTTCTATCTCTCTGGCAAATTTCGTTGAGTCTTCGATAGAATCCGCCAACTCATCATAAGTACTTTTCAAGCTTTCTAGTTCATAAACACTCGTATCAAAACCTTTATCTATCTTCTCAAAATCTCCTTTCTGCAAATACTTGGCAATTTCTATCATTTTATAAGTAGCGTTCTTGAAGTATCTGCTAATCCAAAAAATCACTAAAAAACAAAGGCCAAATATCACAAACTGGACTAAAAGAAATTTCTGTCCCAAACTCTTAAAAAATGGCATAACCATCTCTTTGACTTGCACAGAACTCATCACTTTAAGATCAGAGCCTGGAACCGTTTGCAAACTAGCCAAATATTTATCGTCCCCTTTGGTGTATTCGAATATACCATCAGCCCTCTCTTCTACTAAATTCTGGATTAAAGAAAAATCTTCCTCTTTTTCCAACACCTCACCATCATCATATCTAAGCACATTGTGAATCACCACCTTATTGCCATCAATTAAATAGTTACGGCTAAAATTCCCCTCTTCAAGCTCAACAAGCTTATTATAAAAATCTTTCAAGCTCTTCGCTGTATAAAATATGCCCTCGCATTTATCATCAAGTATTATTTTTTGATCAACAAACATATAATACTCATTAAGCCTGCCTCTTGTCGTATTACTTTCAGTATAATATTTAAATGAAACATCAAAATTCTCTTTCATCCCCAACAGGCTATTAATCCATGAGAAGCCTGAGCTTTCCGGATCATAATCAGACATATGATCACTGGAAATTATTTTATATCTATTAATATCCACTAATCCAAAATCATCAAACGCCTGAAAAACATCATCGTAATTCCTCATTTGTTCTATTAAGATGTTCTCATCATTGGATTTTCGCTCAAACCATTCTTGTACTAGTAAGTTTCGCTTTACTCCATCCGCATGAATCAATACTTCATGCAATTCATTTGAAAAGTGCCTTGATAAACTTGAGTTTCTAAGTGGAAGAACCTGATCACGAATATTCTTGTAAGTGATCTGATAAACATTAAATAAGATAACGATACTGCTCAAAACAAAAGCCGCCGCAAGCAATCCGCCAAAATATTTGAGCAAAATCAATCTGAGAGTGGTTTTTTTCTTCTTCATAAAAAATAATTCGTAAAAATATCATATAAAACCCACTTCACTTTCAAGCATCTACCTTCAAAAAATAGAACTTGAATGAAATAAATCTAATTCATTCTCTATTAAACTATTGCAAAATAAAAAAATTAATTTAGCCTCTCAATTTTCAAACAAATTATCTCAATCTTTTAAAATATTATCCTTTACTTTCTAAATGGAGAGGCGCTTAGCGCTTTCACAAGCTTTGTATCTCTTCCATAAATGTCATTAAAAAAGAATACTTGGTTTCCACTTGCCAATACCGTCCAATACATCATCATAACAGGCAATTCTGATTTCAAGTACACTCTTTTGGTCATATCAGTATCTAATATCTTGTTTATTTGCTCTTGAGTCATTTGCTGGTCTTCCATCAGTATCAACAAAGCCAGCATAATTGGATCCTGCACCCTGACACAACCATGACTAAAAGCTCTCGTGCTTCTTAAAAACAATGTCTTGCTTGGCGTATCATGTAAGTAAACCGAATAAGGATTTGGAAAAATGAACTTAACTCGTCCAAGAGCATTATGAGTACCAGGCTCCTGCCTTATGATAAATGGGAAATTCCTAGCATTGTAATCTTGCCAATTGATTGAATTTTGATCCACTTCCTTGCCTGAGTGGGTAAGCAACACCATGTTTCTATTTTTCAAATAATTCGGATCTCTTTTTAATTTTGGCAAAACCTCCTTCGTCGCTATGCTTCGCGGCAAAGTCCAGGTTGGGTTAAACTCAACATACTTCATTTCCGCCTGAAATACGGGAGTCATGGTATATTTTTTACCTACTACGACCCTTGTAGTCCAGTTCACAGTATCATCTCTTAAATAATATAAGCTAAATGAAGGAATATTAACCACAAGAAAATCATCAAAACCTTTCTCTGTATTCACCCACCTGCTACGTTCCATATTAGCCTTAATCTGATCCAGCCTAAAGCTAACAGGAATATTCATTGCTCTGACTGTAGCCTTTCCTACGACTCCGTCAGCATCCAATCCATGATCTTTTTGAAAATATTTTATGGAGTTTAGCAAGGTATCATCAACAGAATCACTTTCGTATCCCATTTCCAGATATCCTTCGCTTTCCAACCTCTCCACCAACAGTTTTACTTTTTCGCCTTTCGTTTCAGGCTTCACCACCAATGACGAAGGCAACGACTTCCAGCCTCCCATATCATCCATCAACGAATACTTCAACAGAGCTTTTTTCAACAAAGCGTATTGACCAATCTTAGGCTCCAAATTTTTCAACACTCCTTTCAAATCTTGAGACTCCATAGCTTTTTCCATCAAGCTCACCGGATCTCCGCTCAAAGATTTCTTATCATAGTTCCACGCTGGGTTCAAAGTCTTTGGATTTACCTTTCCATAATATAAATGCGAAGAATACATAAGCATCGCATCGGTCAAAATGATGTCGAAGGCAGCCTTCTTTTCGGGATCTTGGCTATCCACTAGTTCTTTAAGGGCTTCCAAATGATAATCTTGAGGATCCAGTCCTTCTCTCCATGATTGAGCCAATATCTGTCCCGCTTCCATCACCAAGGTCGTATCTCTCCAAACAGGCTGATAATTGATTTTCTCATAAAATCTCGGCAATACTTCCGTTGAGAAAAGTTGAATTCCATCAACTTTTAACAGATTTTTATTATTTGGGTTATTTAAGTATTGCTTAATTCGCTGATTTTCTGCTTCTTGAGAATAAGCTTGGATAGTCAAGCTTAATGTCAGCAACATAAATATATATCTAACCATTTCCTTCTTTAAAAACTGTTCGATCCTACAATATCTATATCTTTAAATTAATGATAAAAAATAAAGGTTTAAAAAAAATCGCAATCATTGTTACCATTTTGGTAAGCTCATTTGTTTCATTTTCACTTGACAACCCGTCTCCCGAAAATTGCTCATCGATTTACGGCCGAATCTTTGAAAAAGGCGAAATCAAATATGAAGCTTTTCAAAAAGCGGTTTCCGGATACTCTGCACTTAACAACGATGGCATGATCAACAATGACTCAATAATGACAATCATTGATTTCGATCAACCGTCAACCTCTGAACGACTATTTGTCATTGATCTCAAAAACGAAAAAATCTTATATAAAACACTTGTCGCCCATGGAAAAAACAGCGGCAATAACTATGCAGAAAAATTCAGCAATACCAATGGTTCTCACCAAAGCAGTCTTGGCTTCTACCTTACCGGCGAAACATATTACGGAAAATACGGCCTGTCGTTAAGACTTGACGGACTTGAAAAAGGAATTAACGATAAAGCAAGAGAAAGAGCAGTTGTCATGCATGCGGCAAATTATGTGAGCGATGATTTTATCAAAAAATACAAGCGCTTGGGGAGAAGCTTTGGCTGTCCTGCAATACCTTTTGCCATGCAGAAAAAAATCATTCCTGCTATCAAAAACAAATCCCTGCTTTACATTCATAAGAACAGTTCAGAATACGAACAAGAATCTATAATCATATAAACAAGCGCTTTGGAATCATTCGAAAGCGCTCGCTTACATACTATTATTCTTCTTTCTTATCCACTTCTGATACTGGCTTCAAGTTAGAAGGAACCTCATTTTGCCTTTGTTCTTGGCTCTTAAACCTAAACACTTCAAGTATTGGAGACTCGACTACTTCTGTCACTCTAAATGGCACAAGCATATTGCTCAAGCTTTCAAACATACGATCATATGCTGTCTTAACATCCTGAGCATTCACAAGCATTTGATTGGTAATCTTACGTTCTTTTCCAGAATCCTCGTCAGCCAATACATACGATACTTTGCAACGATGGTACAAATCAATATCATCGTATTCAAACACGTCCGTGATTCGGCTTTTAGTCATGTTGGTAACAATGAACTCTCCGCTGATTATGCTAGACATCTCTTCATAAATTCTTGCTTCAGCCTCTGTAAAGCTCAAAGCATCCACAAGGTATTGTTCAGTGATGTTTTTCAAAACACCTTTATCGTCTTCTTTTTTATATTTTATCTTACACAAAAACCAGTTATTCATCTTCCTATTGTTATATCTTAATTATAATTTCATTGCACTGATACTACAGCTATTTCTTATCTTCTTTCTTGACTACAGTCAACGTTATCTTTAATTTCTCGGGATTGTTTTCAGCATTAGACAAAACTGTGATCACCTTATGCTGTCTTCCAAGCCTGCCTTTGGAGTCGAAAACAATCTCTATTTGCCCGGAATCTCCCGGTTCTACTGGAGATTGAGGCCATTTAGCCGCTGTGCAACCGCATGTCACTAATACATTATTCAGCAATAAAGGAGCGCTTCCTGTGTTTTTGAATTTAAACACATGCTTCACCTTCATTCCTTCAACGACATCTCCAAACTCGTAAGTTCGAGAATTAAAGCTCATAATAGGCACTTGAGGCTCTTGAGCCGCTGCTTGCAAAGCAATGCCCAGAAAAAACACTACTATCAAAATAACTTTTGAATTCATAAACCTATTTAATTTATCAATTAAAAAAAATATCATTAAAATTAAGCAAAAAGAGCTCTTCCTTAGCTCTTGTAATCGCTGTATAAAACCATCTATAAAAATCCTCATCCACTCTATCCATGGTCAAAAAACCTTGATCCACAAACACCGCGTCCCACTGGCCACCTTGAGCTTTGTGACAAGTTAAAGCATAAGCATACTTCACTTGCAAGGCATTCAAGTAAGGATCTTCTTGAATCGCCTTCTTTCTTGCCTTCTTGTCAGAAATACCCGCATGCTCATCACATACGCTATAATACAAATTACGGGCTTCCTCCGCTGACAAACATGGGGCGTTGCTATGCAAAGTATCCAATATTACAGCTGCTTCAACTGGCGGGTGGCTATCATAATCCAACAATTTCAACTCCAACCAAGCAAACCTCAACCCATGCTTCTCCTCAAAGTCTAATATACTCTTGATCTTCACAAAGTCTCCATTTGCCAAAAATCCTGCCACACTATCTTCATCCAACCATGAATAATTATTTCTCACAATCATCAGGTTGTCTCCTGTCTCCAGCTCTTCATGATATTCATGAATCTTAGCCCTTATATATTGATTATAACGCACTGCCTCCCGATTGGATCGGCAAATTATGCACGCATTTTCGACTCCGAATTTTTCGTAAGCATACACCAAACCATCTTCCAGTTTATTGGATCTCATCCTATAGACGTCTTTGAATCCCGAAGTGCTCATTTTCACGTGCGGAGATAATTGAACCATTTCTTCTCTCAGATGCGTAGCATTGTGAAGTATTCCCGATTCTTCAGCTTGACGAACAACTTCAGTCAATTGAATATCCATCAAGTCCATATCAAAGCTTCGTTGCAAATATTCATTGTCCAAAGCCGGGCTATGATTCAACTTCACTGGAGGCAACTGAGCACTATCCCCTATTAACACCAATCGATTGGACTTATCGGCAAAAACAAATTTGGACAGATCATGCAACAAGCCACGAGCGCCATTGGAAGCTTCGTCTCCAATCATAGAAGCCTCGTCGACAATGAAAACAGTACGGACACTATAATTTTTCTGTTTTTTGAATTTCAAATCCCCAGTATCGGGATCCGAAGTCAGTTTATAAATAATCTTATGAATCGTGAATGCCCTTCGCCTCGAATAATTGCTCATCACTTTGGCAGCGCGACCTGTGGGAGCCATCAAAACAAATCTGTAATTAAACATAGGCAGAACTTTCACCAATGAGGTGATTACGGAAGTCTTGCCTGTTCCCGCATAGCCTTTGATCAGCATTGTTTTCTTTTCATCGCGAGTTTTGGAATTATCCAAAAAATCGTCAAACAAATCAAAAAGTTCGCTTTGTCCCTGTGTTGGCTTGTGAGGGAAGGCCCTCAGTAAAGCTTGAGATACTTTTGCCAAATTTCTTTCAATTATTCATGATAACAACCACCGCAAATTACTGGATTTCGACCATGAATTCAAAATTTTGTGAATACTTCGCCATTGACTTTGATCAAAGCCTTTCGTCTGTTATCTTAGACTTACAATAAAATGCACGAGCTTGGAAAAAAATATATCGAAGTTCACTGGCAGGCTGAGAGTTAGAGCTTGCGGGATCTGTATTCAAAATGGCAACGTGCTGATGATCAAGCACGAAAACATTGGAAAAAAGAATTTTTTTTGGTCTCCGCCGGGTGGCGAAGTACAATTTGGAGAAACCTTGGAACGTTCTATTATCAGGGAGTTCAAAGAAGAAACAAATCTCGATATTAAAGTTGGCAAATTTATTTGCCTGCATGAGTTTATCGACAGCCCTCTTCATAGCTTAGAGGCATTCTTTGAAGTCTTTGTAACAGACAATAGCTCCGACATGAATCTGGGTATAGACCCGGAACTTGGCAAAGATGAACAAATGATGAGCGATATACGATTCATGCCGTTTGACGAAATCAAAAAAATGGATCCGTTGACTGTTCATCAAATTTTCACGAATTGTGAAAAAGTAGAGGACCTGCTGAAGAAAGAGAGTTTTTTAAATTTTAAATGATGAGCATAATTATGGCTTTTTAGCTTTTAAAAGCTTAATAAAATAACTATAATTGCACCAAAAACTATAAAGAATAATGAACTTGACTAAATTATTTTCAATTGTATTTTTTGTTATCGCAGCTGCGTTAGCGTATTTCTTATATGATAGTGTTAATTCTGACATTGAAAACAAGAAAAGGATAGCAAAAATCGAAAAAGACGTAATCCGCAAATTAGAGCTTATCAGAGATGCAGAAGTTGCATTCCAAGCTACTAATGGCAAATACACTGCTGATTGGGACACTTTGATTTCTTTCATTGATACTGGCAAGATATTCAACGTAGTGAAAAAAGAGCAAATCGAAATGCTTGAGTACGGTGCTGAAAAAGTAACGGTAACATTCGATACTTTGGGATGGACTTATGTAAAAGATTCTGTATTTAAAGCTATTCCTGAATACAACTTCAGCAAATTGCCTTACATTCCAGGTTCTTCTTCAAACAAGAAATTTGAATTGTACGCTAGCAAAGTGAAAAAAGGAAATATCATGGTTGACGTATTCGAAGCGAAAGACATCGATCCTGTGAATCCTAGAAGAGATGAAACTTCTGAAATTTTCAACCAAAAGCCTTTGAGAGTTGGATCTAAGGTGGATGCGTCATTGTCTGGTAACTGGGAATAATATACAAGTTGACGAATTTAGCAGAAGATAAAGTATTCAAGGCTGTAAAAGCCATAAAAGATAACAAGTGGTTGGAGATCGATGATCTGCACCACTTTGTCTTGTCTTTACAATTAGGTGAAAGAGATTTTCAAATCTCCGTTATCGACCCACGCTCAAACAGATGCCTTCTGATAGAGGATTTCATATTCGAAGCGCCCAAAAACGAAGTCGAGCTTGTCAATTTTCTCGACCATCTTTATGATGATCACTCCTTGATCATTGCTGGTTTTTGGAAAGAGGTGAGAGTCAACTTCAAAAACTCGATATTTACATTCGTTCCCGAGGAAGATTTTATTGAAGAGCAGTCCGACAAGTACTTGCAAATCACCACTGACTTCAATCCTGCCAAACACGAGCTTTTCCACGATCAACTATTCGACGGAAAAATCATCAACGTTTTCGCTGTGCCAACAAGGCTAGTGGAATACTTCAAAAATAGATATCCCGCTAAAGAGATCAAGGTCTACCATCAAAACTCGGTATTGGTGGAAGGTGCGTTTAGATATACAAGCAAGGACAACTCCAATAGAATGTTTCTATTCATCGACCGCTTTGTATTGCATGTCTGGACAATCAATAATGGATCGCTTCAGTTTTACAACAGATATCAAATCAACCAATTTGACGAGTATATCAAATACATATCTCTGATTTCAAAAGAGCTTGACATCAGCAATATGATTGGCGATATACCTCTTTGGGGTTTTGTCGGCAATAAAACACCTCACTTTAGGCAAATACAAAGGCATATTCCTAATATTATGCTGGGCCAAAGACCTGATGAGGTCAAATTTGGCTATCAATTCGACGAACTAGAAGAAAACAATTACTTCGATATTGTATACACAGGCATCATTTAATTTTGATGCTTTTTTGTTTCCTTTCTAGCCTCATCAAACACAAACTTAAAGCTTGGATTTCCATTTTTTTGGCTAACTTTAACTCTGCTAAAGTTTCGCGTAACGAAAGTCAGCATTAAAGTTATGAAAAAGAAAATTGCCATATTCCCAGGCTCCTTCGACCCATTCACAATGGGTCATGCGGATATTGTAAATAGAGGGCTTAAAATCTTTGATGAAGTAATCATCGCCGTAGGCTACAATACCAGCAAAAAAAACAGATACTTCGACTTGGAATTCATGATTGAAAAAATCGAAGAAACCTACAAAGACCAACCCAATGTGACTGTATTGAAATACGCTGAACTGACAGCGGAATTTGCCAAAAAAGTCAATGCTAACTATTTGTTAAGAGGATTAAGAAATACCACGGATTTTGAGTATGAGAACAGTATTTCACAAGTAAATAGGCATCTAAACGAAAATCTTGAAACTGTATTTTTAATTACTTCTCCAGAATATGCATCTATAAGCTCTACTGTAATTAGAGAAGTTCATAAATATAATGGAAATATTAAAGATTTTCTCCCCTATACATTGTAAGCAAAAAGTATAATAACAAATTCACACTTATTGCTTTATATTTTTAATCACTCTTCATATTTTTAAAAGAAAAAAGCATGAATCAAACAATTTTTAAATCTATTGTCCCATTAGCCATCATAATAGTTCTTTTCCTTAGCGCTTTCAAAGATGCTAGCAAAACAAGAACTTTTAATGTCAATGGCAAGGATGTAAAAGTACTTATTCCAAATGACGCCCAATTCATTGGCAAATACAAAGGATCCAAATCAGGCTTCTTAGTGCTTAACGCTGATGGCACAGGAGAGTTCAAGTACGACTATGCTTATAATGAGAATGCTTGCCCGGACAAGAGCTTTGATATAGAGTGGGGCTTGATACTAGAAAGCGACGGTATGCCTTTAAAATTTGAAAGAGAATATGGATATTCTTACCCAGTCATTCTAAAAAGCCAGTCAGGCAATCATTTTGAAGGATGCACTGAAAAAATATTAGTGGATTATCTTTTAGTAAAAAAAGATGGCGTTCACGTCTCATCATCTGATGATTGGAAAAAGTAATATTTACTTTCCACTCCTCATTTTTGCAATTTCCTGATCTGTTAGTGGTCGGGAAATTGGCCTATAAGGATATGGCATAGACATCACTTTTCCCTCCATATCAGTCCCGTCATCATCGCCCAAGTCACGCCATTCATCTCCTACTTTATCAAGCACCAAATCAATAAGCTTATCTCTTAACCCCAAGAGAGCTCTTGTCGTTTGCTCTACATAATCCAAAGAAAATGCGGCCTTTTTATCCGTTTCGGTTTCAGTATCATTGATCACCTCATCCATAGTCCTTCTCATATTCGCAGAAACTAATTCATGAGTTTTAGCCAATCGGGAATACTTGTCTTCATAAGCTTGATCTGTTTGAAAAAGCTTAGGCACTCTACTCGACAAAAAATATTTCGGACGATACTCCTTGTACATGTATTCAATAAAGACTTTCATCGCATACACATCTTCCTGAGCTTCAGACAGCGCCTCTCTAGAGAGATTGCTGGAATAAGTCCATGGCTTTTGGCTATTTACCAATTTGATTAATTCTTCTTCAGAAAGCTTGGAAGGTTCGCCAAATGATTTGTAAAAGTCCGCTATTGAAGGTAAATCTGTTGTCTCCCTAAGATCATAAACTATGAATCGAACCAGCTCTTGCCAATTTCCTTTAAAGTTTCTAACCTTCTTAATGAAGTTTTCTCTACGCCTTAACTTCAGCTTTGGTTTGCTTTCCAGCTTATCAATAAGCAACTGCCCCAGTTCTTCAATATCAATTATTCTTACTTCCAATTCCCTGCTAGCCTCTTGTTGATCCACACAAGTACTATCATCTCCCTGCCTCCAGTTCAAATCATTGTCCGACCGGCTTAAAGAACCACTCACAATCTTTAAAGGCAAAGAAAACCTCTCCATTATCGATTGCACCTCAGTATTGACAAGCTCTTGCTCAGGCTGCAAATATTCAGACATAAATACTCCGGGCCTTTCCGTTTCTCTGTAAAAAAACCTTGGGCTTTCTTTTCCTTTTGAAAAATGAAATGCTTCTATTGTTAGCGAAACCCTTTCTCCATTAAAATCTTTGCTGTCAATAAAAATAGTAACGTGAGGGTAATCAGTTCCCGGCAACATCAAATACCTGCCAAATGGCCCTTTGGGCAACTCATGCCATTTCTTTTTATCCATTGGCACTTTAATCATTTGCAAGGGAGGAAGTTTTCCTATCCCCAAACAACCATCTGAAAACCTCCTTTTTGCTGGTTTGCTTATGTTTGACAGCTGCTCTTTCATTCAAATCAACTCGACTCTATGTCTTCAAAACTCCTTGGGTACTTTTCATCAAACAAAGCCTCGTATTCTTCTCTAAACCTCTTAAAAACACTTTGCGCCATACTATGCCTAGACAAAAGCAACAGAGCTTTCACTTTTGTTTCCAAAGCAAATTCATCTAACATGTCATATTTAAAAATCACATCCGCGATCTTGACTTTTTGCTCCGGATCATCAACTCTGTCAACATACTGATACAAAACTTTAATGATATCCGACTGAATAAAACTGCTAATCTCATCCAGCCATTCATAGTGTACATTACCTAAAAAGCTTCCCCTTTTGACTATTTCGAAAAATTGCATAAAATACTTCAAGTCATCATCTCTCTTTATTAGATTGATAAATTCGACCATTTCGGAATAATCGCAGTATAAATCCTTTGAAAACTTTATAAACCATTGATTGTTTTCATGCACAATATCAACACCTTCCAACTCCTTAAAAATAACTCTCAACCTTCTGATGCTTATCGATCTGCTATTTTTTCCACTTACTTTATCAGAGCTAGGCCATATCTTCTCTGTCAATTCTTCGGAACTTATTCCTCGATTGTGAATGTAAGGAGTCAGCAAAATCAACACAAAAATTTGCTTAAGCTTAGGAGTCACCTTTTTAGTAATATCTTCACCTTGAGCATCATAAACTTTAAAATCCTCAAATAATTTTATAGCATTCTTATTGACCCTAGCCTCTCTGGTAATGATTGCAGCGACTTCGCTTCTTATGTTTTCGCTTAACGCCTTGTCTGCTGGCGTATCTTGAATCTTAACTTTTTTCTCAGGCTTCTGCGTTTCCACAGATCTTTTTTCGACTTTTTTGTTCTTAAGGAAGAAGAAGTACCCCAATGAAGCAATCGTAATGGACAGAATTCCCACTAAAAAAACCAAGATATTAGTTTCAGGCTTGGATTCATTGCTTATTTCAAGAAGTTGGGCTTCGCTTAACGGTGGAGTTGTCAATGTATAAACTTTAATTTGAGAAACTTCATCCACTCCTGTTTCTCTTTTGACTGCGACAAACTCTTTGGTTACTTCATTATAAAACAAACGCAATGAGGAAAGAACATCCTTAAATTTAAATGCTACTGAATCACTGACGGTTTCCAAGCTTCCATCGGAGATGTTGACTTTCACTAAATTAAAACTTGTTTTCTCCTTAAAAGCATCATAAACTAACGTATAAAATGAAGAGTCAGCATGATTCACTATCAAATCCTGTGAAGGAGCGAACATATATTTTGAATTATTCACAGACCAGAGTTTTTTCACCTTTTGCTGATCTAAATCCACCAAATACAAATCATAAAAAGCCTGAACACCCAAAGCTTGCTTTCCGCTTTGGTTTCCCAAACCTCCAAATATCAAATATTGATTGCCTCCTAAATGGCCTGAAGAAGCCAAATACCTTGGTTCTATTCTATCGCCCATCATTGGCAATGGACTCCAAGTCTTTGTCTTTTCATCATAAATATTGAATGTATTCTTATAAGTGAACAAGCCGTAACCACCAAAAGACACATATGTCTTTTTATTATAATCATACATCACATTGTGATGCCAATATTGTATCTCATCAGGAGATGGAACCGAAGGCATCGGCCATTTATTCGTTTTGAAATTATACTCCAACAAAGGCCCTAATCTATAATCATAAGCCCACAAACCTCCAAACAATGGATTCGACACGGCACTTATACTCAACCTATCAATACTTAAACTATCTTTATAAATCTTTCTACGCTTCTCAAGCTCATTAACATCGAATATTGACACTCTTTGTTTGCCGACAACGTAAAGATGATTGTTTATATTATCAAAAGCGATTCCGGGCTTATATGACGAACGAGTTGAATCCGCTTTTTGCCAGCGATGGTGCTGGTTTACAATCCAAGAAGGATTAAAGCAAAATGCCACTCTATCATAATTTTTATCTTTTGTCAATTCTCCTTCTGCCTGCAGTAAAGGCCAATAATATTCTTTGCCATCTGTATTTATTCTCACATTACGAATCGACATGTCCGGCACATCCCTTATCACAAATTTTGGCGTATTATTATTTCCAAAAACAATATTCAAACTATTCTTCTTAGGCAATGTGAAAGTACTATCCGACAATACTTTTTCATTGTCAATAAACCTGACAATATCATTCATAAAGTCAATTTCAAAATCAATTCGCGACCAATTATTCCGATATAAATAAATGTCTTCTATCGGAATGTTCACGTCTGTTTCATTGCCATTTATTATCACATTGAAAAAAGGACTTGGCAATGTATAGCCTGGATTGTACACCAAATCAAACGTAAAAATGTCATTGGAAATAATTCGAAATACTGTCCCGTACAAATGTCTTTTATTAATGCTGATATCAAAAGACACCTTCAGCTTACTATTGACAATATAATTGCCTTCATAGCTTAAATTCAACGATGTTCTATTCTCAGCAGCCGTATTATAGGAGTAAAATGACAAGCCCCCAAACTCCTTGATAGTCTGTTCGTCAATGTCAGCTTTCAGTTGAAATGATAATAAAAAAAAAGACAGTAAAAATATAAACCTCATAACCTTCGCAGAATATAATAGATACACAAAAATGAGGAAATTGTTTATGATCCCACACACCTATCGCAATATAATACAAAATTGCATTGATGAGATATTTTGTTAGCCACAAAAAAAGAGGATAGCTTAACTATCCTCTTTATATCTAATTTCATATTTAAATTTGAACTAGCCTTCGATAATTATTTCATCTATGAACATCCAAATGCCTGAACCAGCTCCCGCATGCCATTTCGGCAATATGCCTGGGTTCTTAGCTTTCACTCTCACAAATTTGACTTTTTTATCAACTCCAGATCTAAATTTTCTTACTGATATCTTCGTATGATCGTCAGGCATTTCCAGTTGCTCCAATTTTACACTTTCAAAATTAACACCATCCTCAGATACTAAAAACTCAACCTCAAGAGGAGCGAATATCCAAGCGCTTGTGCATTCCAAAAAGTTTATGCCTAGACTGTGAACCAAAGTTGTTTCTTCCAATTCAATCGTCGCCTCAAAATCATCTTGTTGAATTCCTGCCCAGTTGCCAGATCTAAAATTGCTTCCTCCGTACATACCATCAAGTAGCATTTCTTTTTTCAAATCATAAGGCTTCGACAATGGCACGGTCAAACTGATTTTAGGATAAGCATCACTGCTGTTATTTTTAAATATTGATTTTATAAATTTTGTCTCAAACACATCGCTAACGGCAAAGCCTTCTTTAACAGCAATCGCTTTCAGGACAGTTGAGCTTGTTAACATGATCGGCTCTTCATATTTGAAAGATTCAACCGAAGGCTCTGTCCCATCCAAAGTATAAAAGATTTCAGTGCCTTCATCATATGTTTTCAATTCAACAATTCTTTCATCTCCAAACATTCTGGATTTATCAACAGTATATGGCATAAAGAGCTTAGTCAATGACTCTGGCATAGACTCTCCAACGGCAAGAGCTGTTGATACTGGACTGCTTTGATCTGAAGCCGCCCACTTTCGATTAGCTGTTAGTCCCATCTTAAAGCTCATTAAACCTCCATTTTTGATCTGCTCATGAGTAATATAAGATTTGTCAAACGTAAGGCCATTCAAGATAGCGCTTTGAATATAGACATTGTCTTTGCTCAAGTTATTTGACTGAATCACAAATTGATTTCCATTGCTCATATTGACCGTCACTTTATCAAAAGTTGGAGTGCCTATGATATAATCTCCTTGAGCAGGATTTACTGGGTAGAAGCCCATTGCAGAAAGCACATACCAAGATGACATCTGTCCGCAATCCTCATTTCCACTCAATCCATCTCTATCGGTGCTATACTGAGTAGCCATGATCTCAGCCACCCACTTTTGGGTTTTCCAAGGCTTGCCGATATAATTGTAAAGATAAGCGGCATGATGGCTTGGCTCATTGCCATGCGCATATTGACCTATCAAACCGGTTACGTCATGGGCATGTTCGTTATCATTAACAGCTTCTTGCTCCCACATGTCATCCATCTTTTTCTCAAATCCATACTTTCCACCGTATAAATCGATCAATCCATTTACATCTTGCGGAGCGAAGAAAGTATAATGCCATGCGTTGCCTTCAGTATAATCACCTCTGCCAAGCGTTGATATTGCCATAGGATCAAAATCCGGATTCCAAACTCCACTGATATCCCTTCCTCTCAAGAAACTCGTCTGCTCATCATAAAGCAATTTATAAGCTTGCGCTCTTTCTACGAAATAGTAATAATCATCCTCTTTTTCCAAGAGTTTAGCTATCTGAGCGATGCACCAGTCATCAAATGCATACTCAACCATTTTAGAAACGCTGTTCGCCTCTTCGTCATGAGGAATGAATCCGTATTTTTGCAAGTAATACAAACCTCTATCATCAGCCATTGCACTTGATTTCATCGCCTCGTAAGCCAATTCAACATTCGCGTCTGTTTGGCCTTTCAAAATAGCGTCGACAATTACTGGAACCGAATGATAACCAATCATCGTTCCTGTCTCATTACCATGCAACTCCCATATTGGCAATTTTCCGCTTTGCTGATACATCGTCAACATAGATTTTACAAAATCATTGTTATTCTCAGGAGCAACGATAGAATAAAGAGGATGCGTAGCTCTAAATGTATCCCACAACGAGAACAATGTATAATAAGTAAAACCTTCCGCTGTATGAATATCTCCATCCATGCCTCTATACTCATGGTTAACATCCATGAACAAATTCGGAACAATCATGGCATGATACATTGAAGTATAAAATATCTCTTTATCGTCTTCATTGTTTCCTTCAACCTCGATCGCGCTAAGTCTGCCATTCCAAACCTCATCAGACTCGGCAACGACTTTCTCAAAATCCCAATGAGAAATCTCAGTATTCAAATTCTCTCTGGCATTATCAACGCTAACCGCCGAAATACCAACTTTCACCAATACGCTTTCGCCTTTCTTAGTCTTGAACTTAATGTTCGCTTTCGTGCTTTGCCCCTCCACATATTGGATATCTTGTGACAACTCATCATCAATGAATAATTCGACATTCTTTATCGGTTTTGAGAATTGAGCCACAAAGTAAACAAATTGGTCTTTCGCCCAACCTTGGGATCTTCTTAATCCTTCAATCTCATTCTCGCCTGCAACTTTGATAAATGTCTCTTTAGACTTGTCTCCTATGCCATGCTCAAGGTCCAAGACAATATTTGCTTCCTTAGACTTTGGAAATGTGTACTTATGAAATCCAGCTCTTGGAGTAGTAGTCAACTCCGCTTTTATTCCATAATCCTTCAAGATTACTGAATAATATCCTGCTTTAGCAATTTCGTCCTTCTTTTCAAATCGCGATCTGTATCCAGCATCTGGATCTGCCTTTGTTCCCGGATTCACATTTGTAGTGCCAATATAAGGCATTAATAGAATGTCACCCAAATCACCTCCACCAGTGCCACTTAGGTGAGTATGTGAAAAACCTATAATTGAACTATCCGAAGCATGATAGCCAGAACACCAATCCCAACCTCTTATGCCTGTATCAGGACTCAATTGAACCATCCCAAAGGGTCTTGTAGCCCCTGGATAAGTATGGCCGTGTCCTCCCGTACCTATCTTAGGATTTACATAATCACTAGGTTTCTCTCTTGAAACTTTACTGTCAGAGTTAACATTAGCCATTACAGCTACTTGAAGCATCACTCCAACAGACAATACGCTGGAAAAAATGAAACTCTTAATATTCATGTTGTTTTCTTTTACGCTTATGGAAATAAAAGTCTATACACCAAACATAAATCCGCTGGGTGTAAATGCCGTTTCCAGAACGATTACATAAGGGTTACATTGTGAAAAAATCATAATATGATGACGATTTTGAGGGTATTTTTTCACAATTCTCGAAATATGGCTTATTGCAACTATGTTTTTCAAGCAAAAATTTAAAACAGAATAGCATGGATTCGGAAGCTTTTTTGATTAGTATTGTACTAAATCAGAAGCACTTGTCATGAAAAACATCAAGCACATTTTTTTTGATCTTGACCACACCTTATGGGACTTTGACAAAAACTGTCAACAAACTCTAGAACATCTTTACGACAAGCATTCTATGGATAGTTTGGCTGGGTTTACACCTGTGGATTTTGTCGCTAAATACATGAGTGTGAATAAAAAAATGTGGACTGAATACAACTTGCATCAGATAGACAAAGAAACAATCCGAAAAACTCGATTCAAGATCGTGCTTAGCGAACTAGGAGTTTCTCCCGCTTCAATTCCTTCAAATATCAACAACGAATTTTTAAATATCTGTCCAAGAAGAGGAAATTTAATGCCCTATGCAGAGGAAGTTCTAAAAGCATTGCACAGCAAATATCAACTTCATATCCTCACCAATGGATTTATTGATGTGCAAAGCATTAAAATGGAAACCAGTGGGATTTCTCCATATTTCAACTCTGTAGTGACATCAGAACATTGCGCTTACAGAAAGCCTCATGAAGAAATATTCAAATACGCATTGAAAAATGCAGGAGCAAATGCTGAAGAATCCATTATGATAGGCGACAATCTGGAAGCTGACATTCTTGGAGCCTTGAATGCCGGCATATCTGCTGTTTATTACAACCCCAATGCTATACCTCATAATGTAAGGCCTAATTTTGAAATATCATGCTTAAGCGAACTGCTTAAGATTTTCTAATCAGACAAAAGAGCTCTCTAACATTTGAGCATCGTCAGGAACGATCAAATTCAAAATATTTTTCAAAGACTTCATCGTCAAAGAGGTGGTCTCTTCCATTAATTCTCCATCTATCTGGAAAGTTTGAGGCTTGTTTTTTCTAAACGTCACTTCCGCTTCCGCGCATTGTATAAACTTCATGTCTGACATGTCGACTTTGTCAGGAATAAATATCGAAGCAAACGACCTCAGTAAAGTCATCGCCGTAAGCGTCTTCAATATGCAAATCTCGAATTTGCCATCATCCAACTTTCCATGTGGGTTGACAATAGCTCCCGTGCCATATTTCTGCGCATTTGCAAATACGATCATAAAAGCCGATCCCTTGAATTCCACACCATCGGCAATAATGCTGTACCGTATTTTTTTCGATGATGGAAGAGTCTTAAAAAATTGCTTCGCATAAGCCAAAAAACCTCTTTTGCTGTCTTCTTCAAAACGCTTGATTAATTGAGCGTTGATTCCCACATCACTCAAATGCAAACAATAATGTTTTTCATTTATCATCAACAAATCAACCGCCTTGACGACTCCTTTGCTCACAATTACCTCTAAAGCTTGTAGTGGATCCGTTGAGATCATAAGTTCAGTCGCCAATCCATTAGCAGAGCCAAAAGGCACTATACCCATGGATTCTTTTCGGCCCTTAATCAAATTCGCTATCATTCTGACAGTTCCGTCACCTCCGACAGCTACGATCTTAGCGAATTGACCAGTATCCAACAACTGCAAAATTTCCACCTCGTCTTGATCCTCGCCAGTAGTGTGGAACATTGAATAATTGAATTTATGTCTTTGGACAATTTTAGATAAAGCCTTATAAAAAGGTTCTTTATCTTGTCCTCCAGCAATCGGATTTACAACAAAAAGCAGATTATCGGAATTACCTTGCATAGACATATCAATTTTTAATAAATTTCAGAAAAAAATTAGACAATGCCCATAAAAATAGAATGTTATAGAGGTTTTGCCAATTCTAACGAGATTTTTTTAAAAGGCCACGCCTTTAAGAACTACCATATTGCCCCATTAAAATCAAGCCATGGAATTTTAAATAATTTCAGAAACACCCTCAATCGCTTTTCCCTCAAGCCTCTGCCCGGTATTGAAATAAAAATAAGCATGAAATCAGGCTCAAAAACCTTCATTACCAATAACAATGGTTATTTCGAAGCTTGCATTCCTTACGAAAAGCTTTCTGACGGATGGCATACCTATAAAGCTGAATGGCAAGAAAATGAAACGACCACACATGCCGGTATAGGTGAATTTTTAGTATTGAATAAATGCGAAAGCATAATCATATCGGATATAGACGATACCATACTTAAATCCTATTCTACGAAAATCCTCAGAAAAGTATTTCTTCAACTAACCAAAAATGCCTTCAGCAGAAAACCTGTCAAAAACATCAGCAAAATATATAAAAAATGGGAAGTCGAGCAATCCAAAGCTTTTTTTTATGTGTCAAGCAGCGAGTGGAATCTGTACGACTTCTTACTGGACTTCAGCTCTATCAACAACTTTCCCAAAGGTGTATATTTGCTTAAAACATTGAAAAAGCTAAGCGATCTGCTTAGGTCAGGGTACGGCTCTCACATGCACAAATACGACAAAATTGAGTTTCTTATAGAAAAGTTTCCTAAAAAAAGATTTGTACTGATAGGCGATAATACTCAACACGATCCGCTTATTTTCTTTCAAGCGCTCATCAACCACCCAAAAAAAATAGATGCTGTATTCATCCATCAAGCGATAAAGAAACAAAAAGCGACAATTCACCTTCAAAAATATTGTAAGGAAAACCAGATCAATTTTTTATTGTTTAACAAGTCAGAGGAATTACATGAAAGACTATAGAGCCACCAATGATTAAACAAATTGCCATCATTATATTCATCAGCATCATAGCCTTGGCTTGTGAAAAAAAGAAAAAGTATCACTTCAAGCTTGATACTATTGAGAAAACATACGAGTTGTTTACTTACGACCCTAAAAAGAGTTTTCCAATGGTTCTCGCTCACAGAGGAGGAAAATACAAAGGGTATCCGGAAAATGCTATCGAAAGCTTTGAATACATGATGCAATTCAGCCCTATGGTCATACAATGCCAATTGAATTATTCTGCTGACGACAGCGTTTTCATATTTCGCGATGACACGCTCTCCAGAACAACCAATGGCATAGGCAATATCCATGAAATGACTTATCCAGAATTGAAACGACTGGAACTAATCGACTATCTGGGCAATAACACCCCTTATAAAATACCGACATTATCCGAAATGCTCGACTGGGCCAATGGCAGAGCCTTCTTGATTATCAACCCAAGACACAATATCCCTTTTGACAGACTTTTAGAACAAGTCAAAGCACATGATGCCTTGAACTATATATGCATAGTTGCCAGAAACGTGGAAGAAGCCATGGCCATAGATTCTCTGGATTCCACCGTGATGATATCCGTAAACCTTGTCGACACCACAGAATACAAGAGACTTCACCGAACAGGCGTAGATCCCAAGAGAATGATTGCCTATACAGGGAAAAAGACAAAATCTGAAAAATACTACTATTTCATGCATGGCAAGGGTATCATGAATATCATCAAAGCAGCAGGAAAATTGGATGAAAAAGCAAAAAAAACAGATGATGATCTATATATCGAAATGGTCCAATTAGGCGTAGATATCATCTCAACGGACAGGCCCGTGGAAGTATCCAAAGAACTGAATTTTTTAATCATTAATAGTCAATCATTTCCTAATTTTGTTGAGTATAAATAACTATATCATGAGAAACATAATCCTATTTTTTGCTTTATTAACCTTTGCTTCTTGCCAGAATCAAGGTAATTACTATTTCACTCTGAACAATTTAAATGACACCTATGAACTCTTCTCATACGTAGAAAAACAATCCATGCCGATGGTCAGCGCTCACAGAGGAGGACCATATCCTGGATTTCCAGAAAATTGCCTTGAAACTTTCGAGTACAACACCCAATTTGGTCCAACCATTATTGAGTGCGATATCGCGACAACTAAAGACGACTCTTTAGTTCTTATGCATGACAACACTTTGGATCGCACTACAAATGGACAAGGAGAGCTTGGCTCGAAAACTTATGAGGAAATCAGTAAATTATATCTGGTTGACAATGATGGCATGAAAACGAATTTCAAAATACCCACCTATTACCAGACATTGAAATGGGCAAAGGATAAAGTATTTTTAACCTTGGATCTAAAAAAGGGGCTTTCTTTCGAAAAAGTTATTGATAAAGTAAGAGAAATGAACATGGCTCCTTACTGCGCTATCATAACTTACAATGTCGACGATGCCCAAACCGTTCACAAATACGCTCCTGAGTTAATGATCTCTGTTACCATCATAGACAAGAGCGATTATTTTGAGCTTAAACAAGCAGGTATTCCTGATGATAGAATGATTGCATTTACTGGTCTTTCAGCTCAAAAACCTGAATTTTACAGCTTCCTCCATGAAAAAGGAATCAGATGCATGATGGCTACATTTGGAGAAATAGATAAAAAAGCGGCTGATGGCGCCACAACAATCTACAGCGAACTCATAGATAAAGGAGTCGATATAATAGCAACTGATAATCCTGCCGAAGCCTTGATCGAATTAAGATCAAAATGGGAAAGTTATTCTGAATTCAACAAATTCGTCAAATTCCAATAAACTCAATTTTACGTTTAATTTTTCAAAATTTTATAGTGATTAAGCAAGAGTTTGAATCTTCGGCTTTTTTCAATAAAATGCAATGTTGAATATATGACGACTTTGCATAATTTTGCAATTGATAGAATTTTTTATCACTACCTAACGAACAACCTTTACCCTGATGAATAAATTACTTGATTTTAGAAGCGATACAGTCACAAAACCATCTGAAGCAATGCTTCAAGCTATGGTGGAAGCAAGAGTAGGAGATGACGTTTTTGGAGAAGATCCTAGTGTGAAGTTATTAGAAAACTTATCCGCTGCTATGTTTGGAATGGAATCAGCGATCTTCTGTCCATCTGGAACCATGACCAATCAAATCGCCATCAAGCTCCATACTCAACCCGGAGATGAAGTTATATGCGATAGCAAATCGCACATTTACAATTATGAAGGTGGTGGTATAGCTTTCAACTCCATGTGTTCGGTTGCGCTAGCTAATGGAGACAGAGGAAGATTCAATGCAACACAAGCCCAAGAACTTATAAAAAAAGATGATATTCACTTTCCCAACACTAGCCTTATCTCAGTTGAAAACACTATGAACAAAGGAGGAGGGGCTTGTTATGACTGGAAAGAACTCGAAGAATTAAGCTCGCTGGCAAAATCGCAAGGCTTGGCATTTCATCTTGACGGAGCAAGGCTATTCAATGCGCTAGTCGCCAAAAATGAAAATCCTAGACAATACGGAGAAATATTCGATACCATCTCAATATGCCTTTCCAAAGGATTGGGAGCACCTGTTGGTTCTTTGCTTATTGGCAAAACGGATCATATCAAAAAAGCAAAAAGAATTCGCAAAGCTTTCGGCGGGGGAATGAGGCAAGCAGGTTTTATGGCCGCCGCTGGAATTTACGCTCTTGAAAACAATGTTGAGCGACTTGCCACTGATCATAACAATGCTAAAATTCTCGCAAGTGAACTTTCCAAAACATCATTTGTAGAGCAAATAATAGAGCCGGAAACAAATATTGTCATTATCACGCTCAAGGAGCTAATAACTCCTGAAATATTTCTTGATAAGTTAAAAGAAATCAATATTCAAGCGGTTCATTTTGGAGGCCAGAATATTCGCTTCGTTACTCACTTGGATTTAAATTCAAATGAAATTAATGAAGCAATAGAGCGAATCAAAAAATTGGAATTATAATTCTTAAATTAATTCACATTTTACCCCAAATCAATATAAATTAAACTATATTGAAAACTGATTTTACTCTGCTCGTGGCGAATGCTTATGAGCAGATTTTTTTTAGAAAAAACTAAGCATTAAATGGCTAAAAACACATATAAATCAAACCATTTTAAGCAAGAGCCCAAACCTAAAAGAAAACTAAAGTTTAAATTTAATTTTAGCTTTTTTAATGACCCAAAATTCAAATTTTCAACTGGGCTTTTTCTGATTATATTATCCGTATTTCTTAGCGTATCATTTGTCTCTTTTTTATTCACAGGCAAAGCTGATCAGAGCGTGCTACAAGCAATTTTCGACCAAAGCATTCAAAGCTCCGGACAAGAGATTGAAAACTGGCTTGGCTTACTGGGTGCTTTTGCCTCGTTTATCTTCATCTACAAATGGTTTGGGATCTCGGCATTCCTTATCAATCCCTTGATTTTCTTAATAGGCTTCAAGCTATTGGTTCAAAAAGAAGTGTTTCCAATTTACAAAGCATTCAAATTCATATCCTTCATGACCATCTGGATAAGCATGCTATTCGGATACATGAATCTTGAAAACTCAACACCTAATGAGATGAGTTTCATGGGAGGAGGAATTGGCTTTGAGCTAGCAACTCTGTTCAACGGCTTAGTAGGATGGGGGACACTGTTATTTTTGCTTTTTGCTTTAGTCATATTCGTCGTTTATTTCTTCAATTTGAATACTACGGCTTTCAAGCTTCCGGATACTCCTCAGGCTTCTCCTAAAGAGCCAAAAGCTAAACAAACTCAGAATGAAACGAATAATTCTGATGAAGTGAAAGTCGAACAATCCAAAGAAAAACTTCCAGACGAAGTCAATGTGCTGACGCGAAAAGTTTTTTCTCACGAAGGAAGGGAAAATGCCGCCATGAATAAGGAAGGTGATGATATGTTCGACCTATCTATAGAGCATCAAAGCGAGGAAGAAATGTTGGACAATATCACGCTTAAAAGCACTATAAAGAATAGTTCTTCAGAAAGTCCGTCTAATGAGGACAACTTGGACAAACAACTTGTTGATGATTTTGCTAAAGAGTCAATCATTGCACATGAATTAGATGCACCAGCGACTACGCCAATAAACGATGATTTTTCTCAAAACCCATTGCCAACAAAAGACCCTGATATTAATTCAAATATCCAACTAAATGTAAATGTAAGCACTTCGGAAAAGCCTCAAGAAAACTTACCTGAAAAAAAAACTGAAATAATTCTTGACCTTCCTGACGCTTCAACCAGTTCGAAAAAAGCAAAAAAGAGCGAAGCACCCTCTGAACTAACGCTAGCTGTGGAAGACACTACCATCAATGAAGAAAAAAACGAAACGCTCACATCTGTCGAAACCGAACGTAAAAAACTCGTAGAAGAAAAGCTTGGAACAGACATAGATGAGTTCGACCCAACTTTAGAGTTGGGAAATTATCAATACCCTGATGTAGACCTGCTCATTGAAAGGCCTCAGAGCAAAAAGACTGTCAGCCAAGAGGAGCTTGAAGAGAATAAAGACAAGATTGTTGAGACACTTGTTAACTTCAAAATTGGCATAAGCTCCATCAAAGCGACCATTGGACCAACAATTACTCTTTATGAGATCGTGCCTGAAGCGGGAGTGAAAATATCAAAAATCAAAAACTTGGAAGATGATATTGCATTAAGTCTGTCAGCTTTAGGCATTAGAATCATTGCTCCCATACCTGGTAAAGGAACTATAGGAATAGAAGTTCCAAACACCCACAAAGAAGCGGTATCCATGAAATCTGTCATTGCCACCGACAAGTTTTTGAATGAAAGCAAAATGGCTCTTCCCATAGCCATAGGAAAAACTATTTCCAATGACGTATTCATCACCGATTTGGCAAAAATGCCTCACTTGCTTATGGCGGGTGCTACAGGGCAAGGTAAATCAGTTGGCCTAAACGCCATACTATCTTCATTGCTTTATAAAAAACACCCTTCAGAGTTAAAGCTAGTAATGGTGGATCCTAAAAAAGTGGAACTAACACTCTACAATAAAATAGAGAAACACTACCTAGCCAAGCTTCCTGACAGCGAAGAAGCGATCATCACCGACACAACAAAAGTTATCAATACGCTTAACTCGCTTTGTGTAGAAATGGATCAACGATATGATTTGCTAAAGGAAGCTCATTGTAGAAATATTATCGAGTACAATTCGAAATTCAAATCAAGAATGCTCAACCCTGAAAAGGGCCATAAATTCTTGCCATATATCGTATTAGTGATTGATGAGTTAGCCGATTTGATGATGACAGCCGGCAAAGAAGTCGAAACTCCGATTGCCAGGCTTGCGCAGCTAGCCAGAGCCATTGGTATTCACTTGGTGGTAGCGACACAAAGACCTTCAGTCAATGTCATCACAGGTATCATTAAAGCCAATTTCCCCGCAAGGTTGTCTTTCAGAGTAACCTCCAAGATAGATTCTCGTACAATACTAGACTGCGGAGGCGCCGAACAGTTAATTGGAAAGGGAGACATGCTATTGTCAATGGGATCTGATTTGACCAGATTGCAATGCGCGTTTATCGATACGCCAGAGGTAGAGGATTTATGCAATTTCATTGCTGCGCAAAAATCCTATCCTTCAGCTTATTCGTTGCCTGAATACACTTCCGATGATTCCGATGGTGGAAATAGAGATCTTGATCTTTCGGATAGGGACGTTTTATTTGAAGAAGCTGCCAGAACGATTGTATCCCATCAACAAGGAAGTACCTCCTTGCTTCAACGTAAATTGAAGCTTGGTTACAATAGAGCCGGCAGAATCATTGATCAACTTGAAGCGGCAGGAATCGTAGGACCTTATGAAGGAAGCAAAGCAAGAGAAGTTCTCATTCCTGATGAATACGCTCTTGAACAACTGCTGAGCAGTCTGGAATAAAATCCGGTTGTTTAATTTTGAAAAAAATATTTACCTTTGCAGAGTTTAACCCAAATTTGAATTGTAAAAATTTCCTAATTGAAATACATTTATATGAAAAAATATATTCTTCTATTCGTTGCTAGCATATCATTCTTGACATATAGTTTTGCTCAAAAAGATCCAAAAGCATTGGCGATTTTGGATAAAATGAGCGATAAATACCAAAATCAAGAAGCTTTTGAGGCAGGTTTCAAGCAACAACTGATTAATCAGAATGAAGGGCTTGATGAATCTTTTGAAGGAAACATTTTAGTAAAAGGCGAAAAATTCCGCATTGACATCGCTGGACAGCAAATATTTAATGATGGAAGCGCTATTTGGACATATAGCCCTGATGATGAAGAGGTAACCGTTACCGCTAGCGAAGAAGGGGAAGACGAAGGGCTTAACCCAACGACATTTTACTCCGCTTACAAAGAAGGATTTCTTTACGCTGTCATTGGCCACGAATCCTTAAGAGGAAAAAATATTAGTGTCATTGACCTTACCCCTGAAGACAAGTCTAAAAATTTCTTTAAAATCAGAATGAGGATCAATACGACCGACAATGAAATACTAAGTTGGGAAATATTTGAAAAAGGCGGGAACAACTATTTATATACGATAGAAAATTACAAGCCTATTGCAAGCATCTCTGACAATGAGTTTCAATTCGATACTGAAGATCATCCGGATGTTGAAGTAGTTGACTTAAGATAATAAATATAAAAGAGGTTTACAGCCTCTTTTTTCATATCACGAATAATACAGAACTTAATACATAGAATAAAATCCATGACCAGGAAAGATCTATTCGAACAAATACAATCCAAAAAATCCTACCTATGCGTAGGCTTGGACACTGACATTAATAAAATACCCAAACATTTATTAGACAAGGAAGACCCTATATTTGAATTCAACAAAGCGATCATTGACGCTACTAAAGATTACGCTGTAGCTTACAAACCTAATATCGCTTTTTATGAAGCTTTGGGAGCTTCTGGTTGGAATTCTCTTCAAAAAACGCTCGAATACATCCCTGAGAATACCTTTACGATCTCCGATGCCAAAAGAGGCGATATTGGAAACACAAGTTCCTTATATGCCAGAGCATTCTTCGAAAACATGAATTTTGATTCAGTCACTGTAGCTCCATACATGGGTGAAGATTCCGTAAAACCATTTTTGGAGTTCAAGAATAAGTGGGTCATACTTCTAGGTGTTACATCAAACCAAGGAAGCTTTGATTTCCAACACTTAAGAATCAAAGATAAAAACAGAAGCCTTTTCGAAGAAGTTATCATCAAAAGTCAAGAATGGGGGACTTCAGATCAATTGATGTTTGTCGTAGGAGCTACCAGAGCAGATTTGCTTGAAAAAGTAAGAAAAGCGGCGCCTGATCATTTTCTTTTGGTACCGGGAGTTGGAGCTCAAGGCGGAAGCTTGGAAGATGTATCCAAATATGGCATGAACGATCATTGCGGATTATTGGTAAACTCTTCAAGAGGAATTATTTACTCGTCAAATGGGGAAGATTTTGCGGAAAAAGCTAAAGAAGCAGCCAAAACATTGCAAATGGAAATGTCCGAATATTTGGACAAATACCTAGGATAAAAAATACTTCCATAAAAAAGTCTGCATTCGAGCAGACTTTTTCTTTCCAATATTTTCAAAAACCTACTTTTTATACTTCAAGTGCTTTGATCTTCCTTTGCTGAAATTCATACCATCCATAGGCTTCCCTCTTCGAAGTTCTTTCTGTTTTTCCAAAGGCAATCTATTTACTTCCATGCATTCTTCAGAACAACAGTTTTCCATCTTTTCCGCGCAAGAAGGGCACTGGATAAACAACAAGTGACATGCATCGTTAGCACAGTCCACATGCGTATCGCAAGGTTCTCCGCATTGATGACATACAGAAATGACATCATCGCTTATTCTTTCAGCTTTACGATTATCAAAAACGAAATTCTTGCCCATGAATTTGTTATCAAGCTTTTCGTCTTTTACCTGCCTTGTGTATTCAATTATACCTCCTTCAAGTTGATACACATTTTTAAATCCTTTATGCTTAAAATAAGCACTAGCTTTCTCGCATCTGATCCCGCCTGTACAATACATTACAAGATTCTTGTCATCCTTATGCTCTCTCAAATCTTCTTCAATGATATCCAAAGATTCTCTAAAAGTATCGACATCTGGCGTTATCGCTCCTTTAAAATGGCCTATTTCACTTTCATAATGATTTCTCATATCCACTAAGACCGTATCTTCCTTAGCGATAATATCATTAAAGTCTTTAGCTCCTAAATGAACGCCTTTATTAGTAACATCAAATGAATCATCATCCAATCCATCCGCAACGATTTTCTTCTTTACTTTAATCGTTAATTTTAAAAATGATTTGTCATCCTGCTCCACAGCTACATTTAGCCTTATGCCATTCAAAAATGAAATGCTATCCAAATGACTTTTAAAAGCCTTGAAGTTTTCAGCAGGAACTGAAATTTGAGCGTTTATTCCTTCATTAGCGACATAAGTTCTCCCCAACACATCCAATTCATTCCATGCCACAAACAATTCATTTCTGAATATTTCAGGGGCTTCAATATTATAATATTGATAGAATGAAATGGTCAATCTTCTTTTTCCAGCTTCATCAATAAGCTTTTCTCTTTCCTTAGCGCTTAGTTTATTGTACAGTTGCATGCTATACGGTTTAATTTTTTTGTTTGATTTCTACAAAATTAAATATTTTGATTATGACCTTGAGCAAAAAAGATAAGATTAATAAAATAAAATAGATTTTATCCAAAAATTCTACTTTTCATTCAATTAAAAAACTCTCAACATCTTAGAAATGGACTGGAATCTTCTCCATAACAATAATCCTCACCCCTATTCAGCCCCATGATATATATAAAAAAGTTATTGCATGCGGCTTCTACATCTTCATTTGACATTTGAGGAAATGACCTGAACTCGAAAATCGGTGCCGGCACTCTATCCTTTCCAACAGAATCCACTTTAGAACCAAAACCGCCAATAGACTCCAACTTTCCAGCTACTGATCTATCTGGAAAATTCTTAGCTGTCAACATGTCTACTCCTTTAGGAATATTGCTTAACCAGTCTTTTTTTGTCAACGCATTAAAAGTATCTATTCCCGATCGATGATACTTAACTCGATCATGATAAACCCCTTTTTCGAAAACCGGCAATTCCAATTTGGTTTGCAATGTATCCATGACCAACTCAAAAATAAAATCCCAAAGTTCCAGATCATTCTCTTCCAAAATTTGGCGATCCAAGTCAGGCAAAAGCTTATAAATAAATGAGAAATCTGTTCTAATCAAAAGCCTGAACGCCGACTTCGCATAATTTTTAATTGCTTTCTTAGTGGAGATCAATGCATATATTAACAATAACAGCAAGTTTTCAAACTGCCGGCTTGGTTGCCAAGCAAGCAATTGATCCGCCCGAGTTCTAAATCTGCCTGCCATTTCTTCATGCATTTCCATCAATGTAATACTCAACGCCTTCAATGCATGTCTATATGTGCAGCTGAGCTGCTTTTTAGCAATCAACTCGGGTGTAAGCCCTCCCAAATAACACCTACCATATCTTAATCTATCACCTTGCCCTTGATCTTCTCCATTTTGAGGCATTCCTATATGCTCAAATAACCTTTGAATTTGTCTTAAGTCGACTCCGGCGGTTCCTTGCATCTTTACTCCGAACTCCATTTCCTTAGCAGCAGCCCCCACAGATGCTGAAAAAACAATCGCATCGCTATCAACAATCTTCCCTCCCATATCGGGAAATTCTTTCATGTCAACATATCCTTTTTCAAGCCCTACTTTTTTCAACTGACTTAAAAACTCCATGGATTTTGCAATGGCTTCTCGCATTTGAAAAAACCCTAATGGAGTCTCTTCAAAAGCATCTGTTTCTAATTCCATGACAGAAAAATCATAGCTGTAAGTACTGATGCCATCGTCGGTTTTCGCCTTGAAACCTGCAGGATGTTTGAAAAAGCTATGATTTACAGGATAACAATTTTGATGCGTCAATTGCTCATACTCATTTGGATCAAATTCTGCTCTTGGGTTTTTCATCACAGGCCAACCTGTTTCCATTTCAAAGCCAATAGCTCTTTGTATTACATCATCTGCAATAGGAGGCAACCTGCTCTTGCCATTAGAATTAGGCCTAAAGTTTAATGAAGTCTTCTTGTTGTTGTATTGACGCTCAAAATTAGGCATTCAAGAGTAGAATTATCAGGAGTTAATATTCGCACATAAACACAACAGCCTACAAGCTTTCTATGTTTTGTTCTCCTCCCCCTTCAAATTGACTACTTTTTTTTCAACATGATTCCAGACAACTGCCTACCTGTTTTTCCTTTGTCTCTTCTAGCTGAAAAATATCTTCCCGCGTCAGTGTAAGTGCAAACATTTGAAATTTCAATGTTCTTATATCTAACTCCAATAGACTCCAACTGATGCCTATTGGCTTTCCACAAATCTAAAAAATACTTGTCCGTGTATAGTGGATGTCTAGCAAACACCAAATGAGAATGGTCTTCAAACTTTTCCGCATACTGATTCTTGACTTCCTCTCCCACTTCATAATTCTCTGATGAAATAGACGGCCCAATTGCAGTTATAATATTCATTGGATCTGTATTGAAATGAGACGACATCATTCGAACCGTATTTTGAACAATGCCTTGAGCTGTTCCTTTCCAGCCGGCATGCACAGCGGCAATAACTTTTTCTACAGGATCAAATAACAATACAGGAACGCAATCGGCTGTTAATACAGCAATAAATATATTAGGGATATTAGTTACCAATGCATCAGTGGTGTCAAATGTATTCAATCCAGAATTAAACTCTTCAAGCGTAGTAGGATATATTATTTCCACATTGGCAGAATGGGTTTGCTTGGGAACAATCAATTGATTGGACTGAATGTCCAAAGCTTTGCATAAAGCCATTCTATTCATTTGCACATGGGAAGGCTCGTCAATCTGATTAAATCCTAAATTCAATCCTTTATTAACTCCAAGGCTGAAGCCACCCTTTCTCGTCGAAAAAAAATGCTCTACATTTTCTTGGCTATTCAGAATATCGATTTGCCCTAATTCAAGTCCGTTATTTATTACATATCTCATCTCAATAGCCTAGTTTGTTCAAAATATTCTGCTGGTCATTCATCAGTTGATTTTCCGACTTTTCAATAAAATGCTTATTATACAAAGTCATCGTAATGACAGCATCATTGGTAAATGCTCCATTAATCAACTTATGTGTATTCAAGTCAAGACCAGCTTGTTTTTTAGTTACTCCTGTATACTCCAAGAATTGTTCCTCTGTATCAAAACTGTAAGCATGAGTTTTCATCCCATGTTCATGAATTAATTTGGCTTGCCAATCATGAAGCAGATCTGTATAATTGTTCGGCTCGCCTCCAATTGAAGGTCCCATGAATTGAGCTCCATTAGCAATACCAAAATTTATCCAATCAAGGTATTCTTCACGATCACTTCCATCATTGATATTCTCTGGCTCTTCATATAATAGCAAACACTTGGGCAAGCCCGGCATATACTTATTCAATAGCTTCAAGCTTTCTCGAGAAAATGTTTGAAGCACAACTCTTCCTTGTTCATTTGCCACACTGACTTTGCCAGCGTTATCGCCTATTTCAAGCAAGGTTTCGGATGTTTCAATATTCCAACCAAGACGGCTTAGCTCCTTGCTTAAATCTTCCTCGATCCCTGGAAAAAACTTCGGAACTTTAGTTTCTATATACAAGCCTGGCCTGTTTCCATTATCCTCCAAATCCTTTTCATATTCAAACTTCCAGACTAGCTTGCCATTTTCCTCCAACAAAGCCATCACTCTTCGGCCATTATCATCTCGCTTTAGCTTATATCCTAAGCTAATCATAGCAACATCTTCAAGCGTCAATAATTCCAAACCTTCAAAAGACTTTCTGGCTCTTTTTGGTTTCGCAGAATTAAACCATGATCCAGCATCCAATTGACTTACTTCCGACCAAGTCAGCTCCGAAACATGTTTATGCGAGTCCTCAGGAAATTTATCTAATATATCTGTGGTTCTCAACAGATTATCATCATGCAAAGCCAGCAAGACAGAAGGCTCAATGATCTTGCCACTTTCATCTCTTAACTCCTTTGTTCTTTGAAGATCCAACTCCAAATAATGAGCGCCTGAGTTTCTTGCCCATCGATAAGCTGCTTCAGTTTCCTCTGGAGCCCAGTGAGTTGTCCCGCGATGGGCGATCACAACATTTTCTTTCACGTAGGATTGTATCTCTAGAAAATCTTCAGGCAAGTTGTTCTCTTCATTTGAAGGCTGGCATGCGCTCATGGCGAACAAAATAATAATGGATAAAAAATTAAATCTATACAAACCTAACATGACACTTTATTTGTAATTCCAATGATAATCATAGCATTTTATTTTTCAAACCAAAACTTAATTTAATATCATTAAAATAACGTTAGCTACTAATAAAAAATTGGCAAACTTTAGCAATACATTGCAGTTGATGTATACGAAGATATTGCATATTTCGATACCTGAATTTCACTCAAATCCTAAAATTCATCTATCTAGTCATTCAATCTCAATATCAACCAGTTACAAGATCATTCTTATTGGATTTATTTAAAGCATGAAGGCATCAGACGTATTTATAAAAGCACTGGAAAATGAAGGAGTCAAATACATTTTCGGCATACCCGGAGAAGAAACACTTGACTTGCTGGATTCATTGATAGATTCAAAAATTTCATTTATTAATGTAAGACACGAAACTGTAGCCGGTTATATGGCTGCTACTGTCGGCAGGTTAACAGGAATGGCGGGTGTTTGTCTTTCAACGATTGGACCTGGAGCCGCAAACTTGGTGCCCGCGGCGGCTTATTCCAACCTAGGAGGCTGGCCAATGGTTATGATTACCGGCCAAAAACCTGTCAAGTCAAACCCTCAGGGACGATTCCAATTTATCAGAACAAGCGATATGATGTCAGCTGTGACAAAATCGTCAAAAACCTTTTATGGAGGAAAAAATATAAACTGGATGACCAGAGAAGCTTTCAAAACCGCAGAAAGCGAAAGACCCGGAGCTGTGCACTTAGAGCTCCCTGAAGATGTTGCTAAAGAATATGTAGTCCAAGATTACATACTAAAAGTGAAAGAAGATCCTGCCGTAGCTTCAGAAAACTCAATCAATGAAGCTGTAAAAGTCATGACCGAAGCTAAAAAACCTATCATCTGTCTAGCTTCAGGCTGCAACCGAAAGGCAAACCAACAAGCGCTCTCCAAATTGGTGAAACAAACTTGCATACCATTTATCACGACTCAACTTGGCAAAGGCGCTGTTGATGAAAGAAACCCCGACTATCTTGGCAACGCTTGCCTTTCAAGCAATATGATTCTAAGCAATGCTGTTAAAGCAGCAGATGTGATTCTAGTCATTGGTCACGATGATTTTGAAAAACCGCCTTTTAAGATGCAACATGATCCAAGAGTAATTATACACTTGAATTACACGCGCGCTAATATAGATCCTGAATATTGCCCAACATATGAAGTTATTGGTGACATAGCCAATGCTGTGAACCGAATTACAGACAAACTTTCAAGCATGAAATGCCTTTGGGAATTCGATTATTTTAGAAAACTCAAAAAAACAATCGATAAATCAATGCTGCCGACAATAAACGCCGATCAATACCCTCTTTGTCCATCCAGAATTGTTAACGATACCCGTGAAGCCATGCCGGATGATGGAATAGTATGCTTGGACAATGGCATGTATAAAATATGGTACGCCAGAAATTACAGAGCCAATCAACCCAATACATTGCTTTTAGACAATGCTTTAGCAACCATGGGAGCTGGGCTAGCTTCGGCTATATCCGCTAAATTGCTTTACCCTCAAAGAAAAGTCATTGCTGTATGCGGTGACGGTGGATTTATGATGCATTGCCAAGATTTAGAAACAGCGGTCAGGCTAAACCTCAACCTAGTGGTTCTCATCTTAAGAGATAATGCTTTTGGAATGATCAAATGGAAGCAAGAGAGTCAAGGGTTGCCCAACTTCTCACTAGATATCGGTAATCCAGACTTTACTAAGTTCGCTGAGTCATTCGGTGCAAAAGGCCATTTTATTGAAAATACTGAAGATCTGCTTCCCGCCTTGAAAAGTGCTTTAGACAGCAATGGCGTCCATTTAATCGATTGTCCAATAGATTACGAAAGTGATAATAAGATTTTAAAATACGATTTTAAGGAAATTGCTCGAAATACTGAAGAAGGCATGATATAAATAAAAAAAGCGGTCTAAAACCGCTCTATATTATTATCCTAAAATCAAATGTATAAACCTCGCTGGCGCGCTTGTGTCAATTAAACATCCGACTATTATTCCAAACACAGCTCCCCATAAGTGGGCATCATGATTGATATTGTCTCTTCTATTTTGAGAACTATAAATTGTATATGCTATATACAGTATTCCGAACAACCAGGCTTTTATCGGGAAAAAATACACGTAAATCGTACTGGTAGGAGAAAACAATATTGTAAAAAACAATACCGCTGACACTGCCCCTGAAGCTCCTAAAGCACCATAATTAGGATTGTTCATTTCCTTGATAAACGTTGGAATATTCGCCACAATAATTCCCAACAAATAAAACAAACCAAAATAAATCGTTCCTGCTTCCCCGAAAAATTGCTTGAAAATATGTTCAGCCGTTCCCCCGAAGAAGTAAAAGGTTATCATATTGAAAAGCAAGTGAACTGTGTCTCCATGAATGAAACCTGAGGTTAAAAACCGATCGTATTGACCTGTCTGCTTAATCAAGTAAGGTCTGAAAAGCAGTCTATTCACTATATCATACCTTTTAAATGCATAGAAACTCACTAAAACAGTGATGATTAAAATTGCATACGTCATAATCACTTTACTTTTTCAAAAAATATCTAATTCTTATTTATCTCTGCTTATCAAGTATTTTGCAAATCTCAACAAGGGTTCCTTAGCTTCATCGCTTGCAGAAATTTTTGACAGCGAGTCGAAGCTTCTATCAAAATATTCATTCATTTTACGTTCGGTAAGCTCTTTAATCCCCAACAGATTGTAAATTTCAACTACAGCCTTGACCTTCTCATCTTTATCGAAATCCTTTGCAGCGATCCACTTGTCCAACTCTTCTCTTTGAGCAGGGTTAGCTTTGTTCAACGCATTTATCAATAAAAACGTTTTCTTATTTTCAATAATATCGCCTCCTACCTGCTTGCCAAATTTGGACTGGTCAGCATACACATCCAACAAATCATCCATTAATTGGAAACCAGTGCCAATATCTTCACCAAATTGCCTCAAATAATGAATAGAATCCTCATCAGCATCCGACAAAATTCCTCCCAACTCCAAAGCATACCCTATCAAAACTGCCGTTTTTTGGCGAATCATTTCAAGATACTCTGTTTCAGATACAGTTGGCAAGCTTTCAAAATTCATATCCTTCTGCTGACCTTCGCATACTTCAACAGCTGTTCTGTTGAATCTGGATATAACTCTTGATATTTTAGACGGATCTTCTACTCCCAAGAAAAAATCATAAACTTTGATCATCATCACATCACCTGAAAGGATAGCTATGTTGTCATTCCATTTTTGATGCACTGTTTCCTTGCCTCTTCTCAAAGGAGCCTTGTCCATAATATCATCATGTATCAAGGTGAAATTATGAAAAATCTCCAAGCCAATAGCTGGAAGCATTATCGACTTGTAATCTTCTTTGAATAGTGAATAAGACATCAAAGCCAACAATGGACGAGATCTTTTCCCTCCCAATTTCATAAAATAATGTATGGGATCGTAAAGCTCCACTGGATTTTCTCCAAACTTTAATTTTTCTATCTCTTCATTGATCTGAAAAATCGCTTCCTTTATTTCAACTCCCGGCTTTAATTCTAATACTTCACTCATTTACTTAATCATTTACAAAAGCTAAATCTATTGTTCTTCTGTTGATATCGGTTTTAATCACTTTGACAATCACCTTATCCCCCAAAGTTATCATTCGTTTTGTACTTTGACCAATAACTCTGAAATTTTCCTCGTCAAATTCATAAAAATCATCTTTCATTTCAGCCATTCGAACCATTCCTTCGCAATGAGTTTCTGTGATTTCAACGAAAATTCCCCATTCGGTCACACCAGATACTATGCCTTCCCAATTTCTTTTCTCAAGAGACTCCATATATTCTACCTGCTTGTATTTGATGGAGGCTCTATCAGCATCAGCGGCAACCCTTTCACGTTCTGAGCAATGTTTGCAATACTCTTCGTACTCCTCTCTGTCAGCCGATTTTCCTCCATCCAGATAATGTTGCAATAGTCTATGCACCATCAAATCCGGATACCTTCTTATCGGAGATGTAAAATGCGAGTAATGCTTGAAAGCCAACCCAAAGTGTAGCATTTCTTCTGTGGAATACTTCGCTTTTGCCATCGTTCGAATCGCAATAGTCTCTAACAAATTCTGTTCAGGCTTGCCTTCAATATCATCAAGCAATGTGTTCAATGAATTGGAAACGCCACTTTCATCGCTTTTTATCAAGTAACCAAACCTCTTGGCAAACTTGGAGAAATCTTCCAACTTTTCCGGGTCAGGGTAATCATGCACACGATACACAAATGTGTCTTTTTCCTTTCCTTTTTTCTTGTTAAAAACGAACTCAGCCACTCTCTTATTCGCTAGCAACATAAAGTCCTCCACTAGCTTATGAGCATCTTTTCTGACTTTTGGAATTACTTCCAAAGGCTTGCCATTCTCATCCAGCCTAAATTTCACTTCAGTAGTTTCGAAGTTAATAGAACCTTCGGCGAATCTTTTCACCCTAAGTTTCAATGCCAACTCGTTCAACTCGACGATCTCTTTGGCAAAGTCACCTTCCAAAGTTTCTATTCGTTCTTGAGCTTCTTCGTAAGTAAACCTCCTATCGGAATATATAACTGTCCTTCCAAACCACTCGCTAACAATTTGGGCATTTTCGTTTAATTCAAACACTGCTGAAAAAGCCAATTTTTCTTCTTCAGGCCTAAGTGAGCATAGTCCATTCGAAAGCCTTTCCGGTAGCATCGGAATCGTACGATCCACTAAATAAACGGATGTCGCTCTTGTGAAAGCCTCTTCATCCAATCTTGTCCCAGGCCTCACATAATGACTAACATCAGCAATATGAACACCCACTTCTGTATTGCCATTTTCCAATTTTCGAATAGACAAGGCATCGTCAAAATCCTTGGCATCCAATGGGTCGATAGTAAACGTGGTAATTCCTCGGAAGTCTTTTCTTTTTCTATATTCCTTCTCAGAGATCTTATCAGAAAAGCTATTCGCTTCCTCTTCAACTTCAGGATCAAACTCGAATGGAAGCTCAAATTCAGCCATAATAGCATGAATCTCCGTTTCATTTTCACCTGACTTTCCTAATACCTTTGAAATCGTTCCTGTTGGATTTTTATCTCTATCGGGCCAGCGGACCATCTTTGCGATAACTTTGTCATTATGCTTAGCGCCTTTCAAGTTATGCATAGGTATGAAAATGTCATTATGCATCTTCTTATTATCAGCCACTACAAACGCGAATCTTGGCGATATTTCCACATGTCCAACGAATTCCTCACGTTTTCGGCTAACAATGCCTGTAACATACCCCTCCGGCCTTCCGCCTCTTCCTCTTGCTCTTTTTATGGTAATTTTCACTTGATCACCATCAAGAGCATGCATCATATCTTCGCTTCGGACATAGACGTCTTTCTCCAGACCTTCGCAAATCACATATGCAAAGCCAGGATTCACGTAATCCACAGTCCCTGTTATGGTTTCTGAAGATTGACTGCTCATATACAGACTTGTCCCAACTTCTTTGATACGACCAGTCTTAGAAAGGTATTCCAATACTTCAGTCGCTTTTCTTTTCGTTTTTCGATCTTTGATTTGCAGTTTTCTTATCAATTTGCGAGCGGAAAAAGCTTGCTCGGCATTTTGATTTAAAAACTCTATGATTTGCTTCGGCAAGATATCCAATCGTCTTGCCGATTTTTTGCTATTATGCTTTCTTAATCTTTTTTTCGTCATATTCTCATCGCGGAAGCATCATTCGCTTCCGTCTAAAATTTAAGTGTTAGTTTCGCTATTTTCCTCAATTGGATCAAGCGTAAAAAATCTCCCATTACTACACGCAAAGTTCAACGCTTTGCATAATCGATATTTTTCTCATCAATCAAAGGGAGCTTATTCATTTTCAAAAACGTTTGCGCGCATAAAGAGATATCATTTGCCAAATGATCAGATATCTTATTCATATCCTTATGCACATAATATACATCTCCTATGGTTTCATTCTCTTTCAAAACGAATTTCACAGGTATTCCCAACGCATTGGCCAAAGCATGGATAGAAGTATATCCTTTGTAATCGCCAAATTTCCACCCATCCAGAGTATCAAAATGCGGATGGTTCCAAGACTTGTACTGGTTTAACATGAGACACTTGGGGAGTTCCAAGTCATTCGAGAGGCTTCGTCTGCAAATATAGGGATAAGTAAACTCTTTTCCATTATGGGAACAAAATTTTAATGCCTCGGAGTTGAATTTTTTATCAATAATCTCAAATAATTCCTTAATCAACTTTTTTTCATCTTCATTTTCAAACGTTCTTATTATTAAGGAATTATCTTTCACAATACCCAATGCAATCATTGCTATTCTTCCAAACTCTGCATAAATTCCCGCTTTCTTTCGATACAAATGCTCTTTGCTTAATGAAGACGAAGATTTCAAATTGTCGGATTTTTCAAGCCATAGCCTTTGCGAAGAGCTTGGAAGTTTTTTGTAATTTTCAAATTGAGGAATTGTTGCAATCGAAATAAAAAGAAGTTGATTCAAATTTTGCATAAAGGTCGGCTTTTCAAGCATAAACCAAAAATTAAGCGACACCTATGGAAAATTCGCTTCAAAAAAGATCTCTTTTGCATTTTTTATTACATAAGTAAAATTCACTCAAAAAAAACATTTTTAAAAATCCTTTGTTATACTTTTTTAGGTGATAAAAAATACGATGCTAAATTCACGCATTTCATTGATTAAAGCCTGAATTTCAAGTTGCATGAAGTTTGCAAAATCATGCTATTTCGACAAAAACCTTACGCAAGATAAGGAGGCAATCACGAGTTGGGGAGTTATGGTCTATTGCGTTAGAACTGTACAGCAAATAGCAACAACACAATCGACCAAATGAAAGAATCAAAGACAACTCAATACAACACCCCAAATTCGATCATCAAAGTATCATTGTGGTTAATATTCTTCCTTTGCATATATACAATTGTCCTTGCAGGCAGTTTTTCTCTTGGCGCTTACCTAGTGTACTTAGCATTCACTCTAATAGCAGAGCACTTCAACTTGCTTACTTTGCTTATCAGTTTTGGACTTTTGGGCCTTTCTGTAATTTTATTATTATTCACCATCAGGCATTTCAAAAAACATAATAAAATAGAAAATGACCAAAATATAAAAATACAACCCGATAAGCATCCAAAACTCTTCGCTATCATCAATAAAATTTCAGATTCCCTGAAAATCAGACCTCCTCATACCATATATCTTATTCCAGACTCCAATGCTGGCGTTTTCTTTAAAGAGCAAAGTATTTTTCCTTTTACAAGCAATCCAAAAGAGTTAATGATTGGAGGAGCGCTAATCAACTCTTTGAATGAAAAAGAATTAGAAGCTGTCATTGCGCACGAATTAGCGCACTTTTCTCAAAAAGAGATGATGCTCGGCAAAATGGTCACTTCGGCAAATCAATATATTTTCCATATTGTTCATGATCAAAACAACTTCATAGACAAAGCAATCAAAAAACATATTGATAAGGTGTTCTTCGGGTCTTTGATTGTTATTCTGAAATTTTTAATGAATCAAGAACGAAAAATTTTCAATAATATTTACAACTCTCTAAACAAAGAATATAACATCCTGGCTAGGGATCTGGAATTCAAAGCCGACAATATTGCGACTCGTATTACTGACACTGATACTATGATTTCCGCCTTACGAAGAATCGAATTTGGACATCTGGCTTATAACCTTTCCAGAACAGGAATAGACGAACTAACCGAAGCCTATTGCAAAGTCTCAAACATCTATGAGTATCAATCCGAAATGACTTCATTATTGATCGATAAAAACAATTTATCCTTTGATAACTTGAAATTACCAATAATCACTAATGACTACTTTGAGAACAGAGGGAGCAGAATAATTTTTGAAGATCCTATGAGCACTCACCCTATGCTTTCAGAAAGGGAAATGAATATCTTAGATGTTAATTCTAAAAACAAATCCGACAAAAAAGCCTCACTGAATCCAGCTTGGATGCTTTTCTCCAACGAGCTTGAGCTTCAAAAACTCTTAACAGAAATATATTACGCTTCTCAGTACCCGGACATACATGATCTTAGAGCAATCAATTCTCAAGAATTTCATCAGTGGATCAATAAAGACAAAGACATGAATGATAAGCTTAATTCATTCCATGGCTTTTTCAGCGATAGAAAACTAGAAAAGATAGACATATGGGGCTCACTAGCCTATGTGGATGATTTTGATTTGAAATTCGATCAAATCTTTAATGCAGACAACCAAAAAGAATTCAAGCGATATAGACAAAATCTAAAAGATCTAAAAAAGCTATATTGGATCAAAAACAGCTATAAATCAATATGTAATTTTAAATTTGACAATGTTGTCTTTCATTCTAACCAAGCAGATGAAATCATTGGTATACTTGAAGAAGAAATTCACGATGGCCATAAAAAAATGAAAAAACTTGAAGAGCAAGCATTTCTTTACAGCTTCAAGCAGAGCATGCAGTTTGGAATGGAAGACCAACTCATTGAAAAGTATCTTACTTATTATGCTTTGGATAAAGAATCAGATCGCTATATCTCCATTCAAAATCGTCTAGAATCAGCATTGGAAATGATGGCTTACAACGATGAAATGGATGATAGCGAACGCATGGAAATCAATCAAGAGATCGTTGAAATAAATACCATATTTCGAATGGCGCTCAACAACAGCAAGGATGTGGCTATAAATACTGATTTCGTTGCAAAAAGAATGGCGGAAAAAAATTACTCTAAGTTTATAAACGAAGGCTTAAACGAAACTGATATTTCCATTACATTCAAAGCTAAAGACACTGAGCAATTGATTGAAAATATCAACAATACATCTTTAAAAGTTCAGGAATTAAACGAACTTGCTTTTCAAGATTTGATCACTTATTTAAACGATCTAAATATCAAAGAAAAAGTCAAAGAAATCGAGAATAAATAAAACTTAAACCTTAGCCTCATGTTGAAATAAAAAAACATTTCATATGAGGCTAATTATACTATTTTGCATTTTAATGCAAATTATTCCATTAGAAGTATTCTCTCAGAGTGAACATATTGAGTCGCTGGACAAAGAAAATATAATTGGATTCGAGTTTCAACTTGATAATGACGAATCAAAGAAAGTTTCTATCGACTTAAAAGGTATGTTGGGAATCCAATACAATTACATCAACCCGCTAGACAATAGGGAATATTTGGTTGGATACGACGAAAACAAATCAGAAGGCACTAGATATTTTCTTCAACCTAATAACAGAAAACCGAAATACAACAGCAATTTCGCTATTAGAAGAGCTCGAATCGGAATGGATATTAAAATGCCTTATGACATTTACATGCACATCATGTTTGCTCTGGACCTTGGACAAAACCAAACGAGCTATGGTGTCAACAGAGACTATATCGATTACGGGTATTTTGGAAAAAAATTCGATCATGGATTATTGGAAGGAAGACTGGAATTGGGGTATCGAAAAGTTTATTTTGGTGTGGAAGAGCATACTCCTCCTTTCAAAATTAAAAACATAGAGCGATCGATTGCTAATAATTATTTCAACCAAGCTACAAACTGGACAGAGGAAGGACGCCCTCCTGGCTATGTATGTACACCATTGGGGATAGGCAATAGACATACAGGCTTGTATTGGGATGGAAAGCTAAACAAAGCCTTGCAAGGCTTGAAATACTATTTGGCCATTACTTCAGAAGCTTTTGACCCTTTTAGAAAATCCAGAGGAAGCGAAGTTAGCAGAATGTATTATTACTTTGGATTGGGATATGACAACTCTTGGGAAAATAAAAGCCTAAATTTTGGACTTAACTACGCACTGATTCCTCAAGGTGTAGCATACTTTCCAATCGAAGAGCAAAGATACAGCAGGCTATCCGCTCTAAATCCATATTTAGAAGCAAAATGGGATGGATTAAGAGTATTCGGTGAAGCATTCTTCGGAGAAGCTTCCAAAGGCCAATTCATCGATGGAGGCTTTACTGACAACCAAGCTCCGGATAGAGCTTTAAACGCGCCAACAGCTTACAGCACAGGCTACACAATCATAGCGTCATACCTCACTCGCTCAGGCATCGAGCCTGTCTTGAGATACTCAAACTTGGATACTGGAGGCGCTGGCTTCTCCAGCGGCTTCATAAGAGATATTATACCTAATGAACCCAGCAGACTAGAAACCTCCAATTTTAATAAAGCTCATCAACTTAATGCAACGGTCAATTATCAAGTAATTGAAAATCATTTAAGGTTTTCTGTCGGATATGAATACATCCAATTAAAAGAAAACATAGATTACAAGATTTTTATTAACAACAACGACACTCAAGTTCCCAATAGCGAAGCTCAACAGTTAATTGATGACTCAAAATACGAAATGCACATTGTCAGAGCGAGAATGCAATTCTACTTTTAAACAAAAAAGGCTGTGAATAAATTCACAGCCTTTTAATGCATATATTTAAATATCTAATACTTATTTGCTACCGATTTGAATTTCTTCTCTTACGATAGTTTGAACTCTATCCGGGCCTACTGAAACAATATTGATTTTCACACCAACTTCTTTTTCAATAAAATCCACATAGTCCTTCAATTCTTGAGGGAAGCCATCATAAGTATCAATTCCTTCCAAGCTCTGATTCCAACCTTTCAATGTTTGATAAACTGGTTTGATTGGCACAGAAATATCAAATGGCAATACATCCGTATTTTCTCCATTCTCCAATTCATAATGCGTGCAAACTTTGATCTCCTCAAAGATATTCAACACATCAGCTTTCATCATAAATAGCTGAGTCACGCCATTGATCATGCATGCGTATTTCAAAGCTGGCAAATCCAACCATCCGCATCTTCTTTCCCTACCTGTAGTCGCTCCGAACTCATTTCCTTCTTTTTGAATCTTTTTGCCAATCTCGTCAAAAAGCTCAGTTGGGAATGGACCAGAACCAACTCTAGTGCAGTACGCCTTGAAAATTCCGTATACCTCGCCAATATTTCTCGGTGCTACGCCCAAACCTGAACAAACCCCCGCGGCTGTCGTGTTAGAGCTCGTAACGAATGGATAACTCCCAAAATCAATATCCAACAAAGAACCTTGAGCTCCTTCAGCTAAAACTGTTTCGTTCGAGCTAATCGCTTGATTGATTTCATACTCACCATCAACAATATTGAATTTAGACTTGACAAACTCAACTGCTGTGAAAAACTCTGCATTCAACTCATCCAAATTGTATTCAATCTGATGCTCGTCAAGAACTAATTGATGCTTAGCTACTAGTTGATTGTATTTGTCCTTGAAGTTATCCAATACAATATCCCCAACTCTCAATCCAACTCTACCTATCTTGTCTTGGTATGTAGGTCCAATGCCTTTAAGCGTAGATCCTATTTTCTTATCGCCTTTAGCTTTTTCATACGCAGCATCCAAAAGTCTATGCGTAGGCAAGATTAGCTGTGTTTTTTTGGAAATCTGCAAATTGCCGAAATTCACATTGTATTGCTCCAAGCCTTCCACTTCACGCTTGAAGATCACCAAATCCAACACCACTCCGTTACCAATCAAATTCTTAGCATTTGGACGAAATATTCCTGAAGGAATTTGGTGCAACACATGCTTGATACCATCGAATTCCAAAGTGTGACCGGCATTTGGCCCACCCTGAAAACGGGCCACGTTGTCATACTTAGGAGCAAGATAATCCACAATTTTACCTTTACCTTCATCGCCCCACTGCAGGCCTAATAAAATATCTACGCTCATTATTGTATATTTTTCAAAAACTCTACTGCTTCTTTTTCTTCTTCCTTTATTGTAAATATGGAGTTCAACTTCGTTACAATCAACAACTTCTGCACACTTTCAGAAGGCTTCAACAAAACTATTTCTCCATTAATATTTCTGAACTTCGTCAGAACAGTTATCAATACTCCCAAACCAGAGCTATTGATATATCTCACATCAGTTATATCTATGACACAACGCTTGCAACCTTCATTAATCGCATCATTCAGCTTGTCCATAAGTTCTGGCCCATTATCCTGACCTATAAGATCCCCGGATAATCTCAATACCATAATTTCATCAACTATTTCCTGAGTGTATTTCATGAGGTTATTCTATTAATTGTCTTATCCTTAGTTTGACAATCCGCACAAACTCCATAAAGATTCAACGAATGATGAAGAATCTTAAAATTAAACATCTCACCTACCATGGATTGTATTTGATGAATTCTCGGGTCGCAAAACTCAATAACCTTATGGCACTCCGTGCAAATCAAGTGATCATGTTGCTTGAAACCATACGATTTTTCATATTGAGCCTGATTCCTGCCAAATTGATGCTTGCTTACCAAATCGCACTCAACTAGCAAATCCAGCGTATTGTACACTGTGGCTCTTGAAACCCTGTAATTTTTATTTTTCATACTGATGTAGAGCTCCTCCACATCAAAATGGTCGTCGCGGGAATAGATTTCCTCGATGATTGCAAATCTCTCTGGCGTTTTTCTCAAGCCTTTATTTTCAAGATAAGCCGTGAAAATCTTTCTTACTTTTTCGAATGTTTGATTGTCCGATGACATATTTTAAATACCCTCGCAAAATTAATCCCGCATTTCTCTGATCTAATAGTCTAAAATGCAGGATTCTTTATTTTTTATTATTACAAAGCCCTAATCACCTTCATGCCACTGCAAATATATAACTATCTGCCCATAGAAGCCTGATAATGGTCAATTTTATTTGAAAATTAATCTTTATCTTCTATTCTATGCACTTTAATGATATCTGGAACTTTTCTAATCAACTTAATCAAATCGTTCAAATGATCGGTGTCACTGATAAACAGTTGGATCTTGCCTTCAAAAATCCCATCCTCTGAGGAAATGCTCATCGAACGGACATTGACCTTCATTTGCTCTGAAATCACTTTGGTAATATCACTGATCAAACCGACTCTATCCGTACCGATCACAAGCATCGATGCTACAAATCTCGTCTGTTTTTTTGAAGCCCAACCAGCCTTGATTACTCTGTGCCCGTGATTCGACATCAATTCCACGGCATTAGGACAGTTTGTTCGGTGAATTTTTATCCCTTCACTCACCGTCACAAAACCAAAAACCTCGTCGCCGGGTATCGGTTTGCAACATTGTGCAATCGTGTACTCGACTACATCCATATCTTCCCCTATCAGCAAGACATCATGCTCCTCGCCCTTGACATTTTTCAGTTCTTTCTCAAAGCTTTTCGCATCAGGAGCGTTTCCGGTTTTCTTCTGCTTCAAGGATTCTTTTTTCTCCTTGAACCTCTTTAATTCCTTAGAGTCGATCTCGCCAGTGGCAATCTTGGACAAAAAGTCCATTTGATTCTTTTCATTGAAAAAAGATCTTATCTCATGCCAAATATCCGAAGAAGGCTCTATTTTCATTTGCTTAAGTTTCCTCAAGACAATCTCACGTCCCTCTTCCGATCTTATCTTCTTCTCCTCTTGCAATGATTCCCTGATTCTGGCTCTAGCCTTTGAAGTCACAACATACCCCAACCAACCTTCCGCTGGTTTTTGCTTATTGGAAGTAATGATTTCAACTTGATCTCCATTTTTCAACTTATAATTCAATGGCACAAGCTTTTGACTCACTTTAGCCCCGATACATTTGGCGCCAACTTCCGTATGTATGTCAAAAGCGAAATCCAAAGCTGTCGAATCTTTAGGCAAAATCTTCAGATCCCCTTTTGGAGTAAAAACAAATACTTCGTCATTATATAAATTGGACTTAAACTCATCAACAAACTCCAAAGCAGTGGCATCGCTCTCCGTCATCATATCCCTGATTTTCGCAACCCACTCGTCCAAAGACGATGATTTGTTTGTCTTCTCTTTGTACTTCCAATGGGCTGCATAGCCTTTCTCAGCAATTTCATCCATTCTTCGAGTTCTGATCTGCACTTCCACCCATTTGCCAGACTTGCTCATGACTGTCGTATGAAGCGACTCGTATCCATTTGCTTTGGATGTACTAATCCAATCTCTTAATCTATCCGGATTAGGTTTGTAATAATCCGTCACGATCGAGTAAACCTGCCAACAAATTGCTTTTTCTATCTCAAATGGACAGTCTAAAATTATACGAATCGCGAATAAGTCATATATTTCTTCAAAAGGAACATTCTGCGCGCGCATTTTATTCCAAATAGAATGTATCGACTTTGGTCTTCCCTTGATTTCGTATTTCAGGTTATTCTCATCAAGTTCTTTTTTTATCGGCTCGATAAAGCTTTTTATAAATGTGCCGCGAGCTCTTTTGGTTTCATTGATCTTATTGGCGATCTCCTTATAAACATTGTAATTGGAGTACTTAAGCCACAAATCTTCAAGCTCTGACTTAATCGCATAAAGTCCTAACCTGTGCGCCAGTGGAGCATACAAGTATATTGTCTCAGAAGCTATTTTCAGCTGCTTGTTTCTTGGCATGCTGTTCAGAGTCCTCATATTGTGCAACCTATCAGCCAACTTGATAAGAATCACCCTCAAATCTTCCGACAATGTCAAGAGCATTTTTCGAAAATTCTCGGCTTGCTGCGAAGTTCCCTTCTCAAAGACACCAGAAATTTTAGTCAATCCGTCAATGATCTGAGCCACTTTAGGACCAAACAACTCCTCGATTTCTTTCAACGTAATATCGGTATCCTCCACTACGTCATGAAGCAATGCTGCCACTATCGAAGTTGTTCCTAAGCCAATCTCATCCACGCATATCCTAGCCACTTCTATGGGGTGGTATATATATGGCTCTCCGGACTTGCGTCTCATGTCCTTATGCGCCTCAAGAGCTACGTTAAAAGCCTTACGTATGATTGAAGCGTCATCATCTTGCAGGTAAGGCTGCGCCTGCTTCAACAAGTGTCTATATCTTCTGGCTATTTCCTTATTCTCTTCTGCTGTATCTATTTCCACCATATAATTTATTGCGATATTTTGGGCTAACTAATTTGGATTGCTTCGACAACATTTACTGACTAACTCGCCTTTTTTAAATACCAGCCAGCTTATGCTTAATGAATACAAAACCAATGGATTAAGTTATTGAATTTTTTCTCCATTCTCTATAACTACGAATCCAAGATTACAAATAGTAAGGTAAAATTTTTTTCGAAAATAAAAAAGATTGTTTAACAAAACACCTCTATGCTTTTTTCGCTCATTAATTTCCGCAACTTCAAAGTTGCGCGTCCTCACTCAAAAAACAGGAATTAACAACATTAAGATATCATAAACCACTCGAAAACAATCGATTAAAACTCACCATTTTTTTTATTTCAAAAAAAACAACAAAAGTGTTGGTGAATTAAAAAATAAACCGCAGTTTTGCACTCCCAAATCGAAGAAACGATCATTAGGCGGATATGGCGGAATTGGTAGACGCGCTAGACTTAGGATCTAGTGCCGCAAGGCGTGGGGGTTCGACTCCCTCTATCCGCACACTAAGAGATCAAATTTGCGGGCGTGGCGGAATTGGTAGACGCGTTAGACTTAGGATCTAGTGCCGCAAGGCGTGGGGGTTCGACTCCCTCCGCCCGCACTTCGAAAAAAGACTACCGGCGGATATGGCGGAATTGGTAGACGCGCTAGACTTAGGATCTAGTGCCGCAAGGCGTGGGGGTTCGACTCCCTCTATCCGCACTTATTTATTCTTTATAATGGACTACAAGCGGGCGTGGCGGAATTGGTAGACGCGCTAGACTTAGGATCTAGTGCCGCAAGGCGTGGGGGTTCGACTCCCTCCGCCCGCACTACAAAAAAAACTACCAGCGGATATGGCGGAATTGGTAGACGCGCTAGACTTAGGATCTAGTGCCGCAAGGCGTGGGGGTTCGACTCCCTCTATCCGCACTCACATCATCATACATCCAGTAAGACTTTCCGACATCTAATTTCTAGAAATAAAAAAGCACCTTATCTCTAAGGCGCTGCTTCTAATACTTTCAATAAGTCGCTTGCTTTATCTCGATATTTTTCATCCCCCAATTTCGTATAGGACGTAATCAAATTCCTTAAACACCTTTGAACGATTTGCTTATTACTGCATGGAGAAAAATAACTTTCTTTGAACTCAGTCTTCAGCTGAGAAATATACGCTTCAATATCACCTTTCGAAAAAATCAATCCTTTATTGAAGGCATTGATATAAAAATCATACTTATCATCTCTATACAACAATATGAATAAATTTGGCAAATTCACGCCAAACACAGGCATTCCTAACTTTTTCGCTATCAATAAATAAATGACACAAAGCGTAATAGGGTTTCCTTTCTTGCTTTCCAACACCTCGTTAATCATCGAATTAGAAACCGCGTGAAATTCCTGATTATTAGCCTTGAATTTTTTCAAGCCAAACAAAAAGCCGTTCAATCTTTTCACTTGATCATAAGGATGCAAGTCAGTGGAAAATCCAGCCCAAGCTTCATGATACAACTGCGAAAATGACGCATTCAAACTTTCATAGCTCAACTCCGGATGGTTGAATCTGGCCACCAGCCACATCCCTTTCAGCAAATCATCACTTTCGAATTCATTCCAATACAATAAATCTTTCTTCAAAGACTGAAAGTACAAGTGATCGATAATCTCTTCTATCTTGCCCTGAATCAAACTACTGTCACTACCCTCCCATTCTTTCTCCAGCAAGGGAATACTTTCAAGCCCCATTGCGATTAGCTTCATCTCAACGATCTGGCTAACCTCTTCGTCCGGATCATCCAGCAAACTTACTAAAGCTTTGAATTCATTAGATGCTTCATCGTTCATAATCATGTCATGCTAGTTTCACTGGAGATTACTTGTCTTTTTTCCCAAAAACTGAAAAATGCACATAGCGTTTCGGGTGCTCTCTCAAGTCTATAAGCAATGAATCCAAGCTAACCATTGACTTGTTCAAATTATTGTAAAGCGAATCATTATTCACAAACTTGCCTATAGTTCCTTGCCCTTCATTGATTTTAGCCAATGTTTGATTCATGTTCTTCATCAATTTTGAAGCATTCTCCAAAGTTTGCGGCAATTCATTTTTCAAATCTTCCGAAACTTCTCCAAAGTTGCTAACCACAGGCTGAAGGCTATCCATAGTATGATTCAACTTCATTGCTAGCTGATTAAAGTTCGAGATAGCAGAGCTAAGCTCTCTCTGATTATTCAACATCACCATATCCAAGTCATCAGACGTTTTCTTAAACGAAGCAAGCGTCTGCTTTATAGAGGTTCCAGTACCATTGAAGTCCAACAATAAAGAATCAACTTTGGCAGCCAAAGGCATTGCCGCTTTTTTCAAAACTTCGGTAATATCTTCTTCCATTGCTGATTGAAGCGTATCTCCATTATGCAAGACATGACCTGAATAAAGCTCCATTTCTTTCAACACAACTCCTTTATTACCCATAATACCCATTGATGTTAAATCCGCAACAGTATTCACGTCAAGCGCCAACCCTTTTTTCACGCTCAGCTCCACCAAAATCTTGCGGTCCTTCATTAATGTGATTTTCTCCACGCTACCTACTTCCACCCCTTTGTAAATCACAGGATTAGAAGCTGTAAGTCCTTGAACATTATCATAAACAGCATAATAATGATTCATTGAAGATAGCACGCCGGATCCTTTCAAAAAATTGAACCCAAAATAAAACACGACCAATGCCGCTATCCCAAAAATTCCTACTTTAAATTCTTTACTCACTTTTCGTTAGTTTATAGATTCCAATTCTTCCTTATAATCTCTAAAAGCCCTAAATAGGCCTGAAGCGATATAAGTTTGCCCCAAAGGATCGTTCAAATACTGCTCTTCAGATTTATTGCTTAGAAACCCGCATTCCACCAATACACTAGGCATAGAGGTTTGCCACAAAACGACAAAACCAGCCTGCTTAACGCCTCTGCTCCTTCTTCCCACGCGATTCTTAAACTGATATTGAATCTTCTGAGCCAAATTCAAACTATTTTCCAGATAAGAACTTGCAAACAATGAAAAAAGTATATGCGATTCATCCGAATTTGGATCATACCCTGCATATTTAGCATGATAGTCATCTTCGAGCAAAACCACACTGTTTTCTCTTTTTGCCACTTCCAAGTTCTCTTCAGAAGTATGGAGCCCCATTACAAAAGTCTCTGCACCTTTAACCGTCTTAGTGTGCTCACTGTTACAATGTATGGAAATAAACAGGTCTGCGCCGTTTTTATTCGCCATTTTAGCTCTATTCTCCAGAGTCAAAAACTTATCTGAAGTTCTAGTATAAATAACTTCGACATCCTTTAGATTTTCTTTAATTAATTTCCCTAACTTTAGGGCTATTTTTAAGACAATATCCTTTTCCTGTGTATTAGCGCCTGATGTTCCGGTATCCTTACCACCATGCCCAGCGTCAATCACCACCTTTTTGACGCGATAGTCGTGCGTCTCCAAAGGCGTAAAAGAAAAGGCTACTAAACTTATAATTAAAAGACTGTATATGATAATATTTTTCACAATCATTCGTATGTTACAAGTTATTGACATAACTTTACGCAAAGTTGTGAATTTTTCTGAAAATCGAAAATTGAGAGTGAGCTATTTAAAGTTGATATGCACCTTTTGCATTTATTTTGTTACAGTTTTTCCGAATTATGCTCAAAATAATGATATATCTGAAAAGGATTCTCTTTTGATCAGCCCAACTGACACTACAGCTGTTAAGCTTGCGACTCAAGACAGCGCAAGTCTAGCAATTTCCGGCGACACTACAGCTATCGCTGAAAATGACAGCTTAATTAATGTGCAGCAACCCGTTGGTGATATTGAGACTGAAATAGACTACAAGTCTACAGATTCTTTGAAAATAGATCTTAAGACGCAATTTGTAACAATGTACGGAGAGGGAGAAGTGAATTACGGAAAATTCAAACTCGAAGCTGATCGAATCAAATTAAACTATTCCACTAATGTTGTGGATGCTACAGGAACAACAGATTCCACGGGAACAGTATACGGAACGCCTCTGTTCACCGATGACGGCCACCTGTATGAGACGGACACGATCAAATACAATTTCAAATCGCAAAAATCGATAATCCGAGGAGTAGTCACTCAAGAAGGGGAAGGTTATATACATGGAGATAAGATTAAAAGAGTAGAAAGCGGAGAAGCATTCGTTGATCATGCCAAATACACTACTTGCAACCTTCCTGAACCGCACTTTCATATTGACGCCAATAAGATCAAAATGATTCCGGGCAAGAAATTTATTTCGGGACCATTCAATATGAAAATCGCGAATATTCCGACGCCATTATGGCTTCCTTTTGGTTTTTTCCCTATGCCCAATAACAAATCTTCAGGTATTATCATACCGACATTCGGAGAGGAAATCAGAAGAGGTTTTTTCTTAAGAGAAGGTGGTTATTACTTCCATTTCAACGATTATATAGATCTGACAGCTACTGGTGAGATATACTCTAAAGGTAGCTGGGGTGTGGCTTTGAGATCCAACTATCGAAAAAGGTATGCTTTCAGCGGTAACTGGAGCTTTCAATACAATCATAACGACGAAGGCACTGAAGCTCAAGAATCAACGGTGGACTCCTACTGGATTCGTTGGACGCATTCGCCGCAATCAAGGCCAGGAGCTGGTAGATTTTCAGCGAGTGTGAACTTTGGTTCATCAAGATACAACCAAGAAAACCCTAGTGACATTGACAATAACTTATCGCAAAACTTTAGTTCTGCGGTATCATACTCAAAAACTTTAGGCAAGCTATTCAACTTTTCAGCTAACGCGAACTTGAACCAAAATGTATCAACAGGAGTAATCGATCTTACCTTTCCTCAAGTAAGTTTTAACATGAACAGGGTCAACCCATTTCAAAAGAAAGGAAAGTCAGCACAAACTTGGTACGAAAAAATCAACTTCACCTACAGTATGAATGCGAGCAATAGATTGACAAACAATAGAGTAAACAGTCCTAGCTTTCCTGTAGACAATCCAAATCCTATGGATTCAGTGATAATTGATTTCACTCCAGAAAATTTTGATGAAATTTGGAAAAGATCTCAAAATGGTTTTCAACACAGAATACCTGTTTCAACGTCTTTCAAAATATTAAAGTACTTTACATTAAGTCCTAACTTCAATTGGAATGAAATTCATTACTTCAAGAAATTGGATTACACTTGGATAGAAAATGGTGGGGCTGATGGTAGCGGAGCTGTTAGAATTGACACATTAGGCGGTCTTCAAAGAGTATACTCATTCAATGGAGGTGCCAACCTAAATACTAGACTATACGGTACCGCATATTTCAAAAGCGAAAAGATTCAGGCAATCAGACACGTAATGGCGCCTACTGTCAGTATGAGTTTCAGTCCTGACTTCGGAGCTGATAGATACGGTTATTATCAAGATGTTCAGGTCAATAATAATGGGGATACTAGGAGGCTCTCTAGATACGAAGGCTTCCTTTACGGAACTCCTACAAGTGGAAAACAAGCCAATATGTCCTTCAGCATAAGTAATACATTGGAAATGAAAGTGCTTTCCAAAAACGACACCACAGGCAAAGCTAAAATCGTCCCTATACTGGAGAACTTTTCAATATCAACAAACTACAACTTCGCAGCGGATTCATTCAACCTCTCGCCTTTTAGTTTGGTTGCCAGAACTAGCTTATTTAATAAAAAGCTGAGTATCAACTGGAGTGGTACGATTGACCCATATGTATATGTGCTGGAAAATGTTTCGGAAGGTACAAATGGCGAGGTATCTGTAAGGCAAAGAAGAACAAGCCAATATGCGTGGAACGCAGGGCAAGGTATTGGCCAGTTATCATCTTGGAACTTAGCCTTGAGCACCCGACTAAGTCCAAAAGGAATGTCAGCCGACGACCGAGCAAAAAGATATGAAAATGAGCTGAGGTATGGTGACAACCAAGCAGAACTGGATTACCTCATAAATCATCCGGACACATATGTGGATTGGAATGTCCCCTGGAACTTGAGCTTAAACCTGAACATGAACTATAACAAAACTGGTTTTCAAGATTCTAAAATCACAGCATCCATGCGTTTCAATGGAGACGTAAGTTTAACTGAAAAATGGAAAATAACATATAATTCTGGTTACGACTTTGTTCAAAGAGAATTTACACAAACCAATTTAGGTATCTTAAGAGACCTTCACTGTTGGGAAATGAGAGTCGATTGGACTCCGTTTGGTCGATATACCTCTTACAGTCTAACAATTCAAGCGAAATCATCACTTTTAAGAGATCTGAAACTGAACAGACAGAACTCTTGGAGAGATCAATATTAACAAAAGAAAGCCGCTCTAAGAAGCGGCTTTTTTATTCAGCTATTTAAAGTTCCTATATAAACAGATCTTTACGATATCTATATAATTTATATATATTTGTTGGCAAGAGGCAAACATAGAACCATGAACCAGATCTTCATCAAGAATGCTACAAAAAAGAAGGTATTAGTCACTTTCATTCTTACGCAATTCGTTTACGCAATCATGCTGAACATCACGATCCCAAAACTAACCAAACTTAGCGGGATGGAAATTTTCGACATGAGGCCTGCTGGATATACGGTCCAATACGCCAAAGATTTATTATCAGCTTTGGGCGAAACAGGAAGATCAATGTACTTATACGAACAGATTCCCCTAGATTTTATCTACCCTATTTTGTTTGCAATATCTTACAGCCTGCTATTAGCTTTTCTATTAAAATATCTTACGCACCCTCAAAGCAAACTATACTTATTCTGCTGGTTTCCTGTGTTTGCTGGTATTTTAGATTACATTGAAAACTTTGGAGTCGTACACCTATTAAGATCATATCCTGAAGTAAGCAATACATCTATCATACTCACCAATCTTACCACTATTGCAAAAAGCGCAATGACAAGTTTGTATTTCATTACACTCTTCAGCGTAGGAATTGGCCTTTTAATAAAATGGCTGTTGGCTAAAAACCAACAGCGCATAGATTCTGAAAACACAAAAGACAATCCTTAGTGATTAATATTATTGCTTGAGAACTTTGATGGCTTTTTTTCCATCAACTCGTAGAATATATGTCCCTGATTTCAAATTCTTAACATCAACCTTCACATCTCCGCCATTTCCTGAGTCGCCAAACATTACGACTTTGCCTAAAACATTCAAAATTTCAATGTTTTGATTAGGCGATAGGTTTGAAATTGTCAAGACAGTAGAAACTGGATTCGGATAAGCGTTTACTTCATTTATATCCGACAAACCTAATGCTTTTTCAAAAATCACACTAAGGCTCAGGTTATCTGTCACATCGGACAGCTCATATGAAAAACTACCATTTTCTTCCATTTTCAAATCATTGACGATACTCATCCCGTTAATGCTTACACTTCTAATGGAATATGATGAATTTGGCTTTAATATAAATTCAACATCTCCTCCATATTCAAAGCTAGTTTCAGAAACCTCTACATCCCCGCCTTCATTTTGATTTACGTCAACTGTCAATTGAACCTTGCTGAATTCTACTTGCAATTTCTGTGAAGACTCCACATCTAAAAACATATAAGAACTAATCGCCCCTAAACTGTCTCCATCTAAAACTACATTTGAAACTATGTATCCATCCTCTGGCACAAATCTAATTTCAAGTGTATCTCCATACTCCACTGTCGGGTTGGAAGGCATGATCGTACCACCAACAGAGCCAACAGTTTCTATCGTATTAAGCTCTCTAGAGAAAGGCCTAAAAGTCACTTCAATATCTCCGTCCGCATCTACATTAACGAATGTAAACCTTTGAATGCTTCCATAACTCTCGCCATCCACAACTACATCTTCAATATAATATCCTTCTTGTGGCACAAACTGAAATACTTGATCATCACCATATTCAAGCACAGGATTTGAAGGCATAATTTTTCCACCAATATTCGCTTCAGTGCTTATCTCGAAAGTATCTAATTTAAAAACTGCTTCTATCATCGCATTTTCAAGCACTTCGTACTCCAATGGATTCTCTGCACTATAATACGCTCCATTGATTCTCCATTCTTTAAAATAATAATTTTCTTCAGTGTCAGCTTCCACTTCAATAACTTCGCCAAGCACATACAAGCCGCTGCTAAGATCAACACTTCCTCCCAACTCATCATTTACAGAAAACACCAATTCCTTGGTTTCAATTTGGGAAATCAAATACGGTCTTGGGTTTGCGTCAATGATTGACTTTAATGCAATCACCCAATCCTCTTGAAAATTCCATCCTTCAAAATTATCCGCATTCGCAAATTCAGAAGTGAATAAACCAAAATCTTCTCCGCTTCCAAATGACTCTCTCTGGCCTGTTGTCTCAACATCCCAATATGAAGACTCAATCATACCTGTATTGAATCCAAGCAATCCCCCTACATTTATAGAATCTGACAAAACAGTCCCTGTTGCATAGCATTCTGAGATATTTCCTCTTAAAATCAAAGCGTCTACCACCTCAAAAAGGTTTTCACCAGCAAGACCGCCTACATAGTTCTCTCCCGTTACACTACCTGTTGCAAAACAATTTCTAATATTCATTCCATTCCTACCTGCCAAGCCACCAACATACTCATGCCCTGTCACATCAACTGTAGAGTAACTATCAAGCAAATCTCCTGCTGAAGCGCCTAAAGCCCCACCTACAAAATATTCTCCTCTAACGATTCCCGAAACGCTAACATTAGTAATCATACCGTTAAAGCTTCCGCCTGCTAATCCACCTACATTTTCAAAACCTTGAATGTCAACATCTACTAAATTCAAGTTTGTTACTGTTCCTCCCCCGATCAAACTGAAAAAGCCGACCAACACACCTTCATTTCGCTCTAAATCAGATTCAGCATTGCTAGAATCCGGATTAGTTGGACGATTAATAAAAACATCGTTTATAGAAAACCCATTCCCTTCAAACACACCTCCAAATGGCAAAAACAAATTCCCAATAGGCGTAAAACCTTTCCCTTCGTTCCAAGTACTTGTCTCTGATGCATCGATGTCATTCATCAATTCATAATATGCAAACAATCTGTTCACATTTGTCGCAGAATCCTCATCTCCTTCTGAAAGCCATTTCAAATGCTCTATAGTCGAAATTTGATATGGAGAAGATTCCGTCCCATCCCCTATATCTGGTCTGCTTTGAGCGAAAGCGTAAAAAGCTTGCATTACGACTAAAACAATCAAGTAAATTTTCTTCATATTTATAGATAATTTTAAGTGCTAATTCACTCCTTCAACATCCATAAACACTCAATGTTTTGGCAAATTTTACCCTAAACCACCTCTTGTATAAAAGAAATCAACTAAAATAATAGATATCGAATTTTCATTGCCCTATTAAACTAAATCATACAGCCTTAAACACCCTAATTATAATCACTGTAATTTTCAGGCTTGAATAAGATTATTTCAATCGTATCGTTAACTAATAGCTGTAAAAATTAGTCGCATGACAATGCATAAAGATTCGCAAAGAACGATTTTCGCCAAATTTATGCTTAACTTTGTCGTTGCTTTTAACAAACAATCAGTGAATTTATGCAACAGGATCATCGCCCTTTGACAGATTGGCTACCAATCACCAAGAAAGAGGTGGAAATGCGCGGATGGGAAGAACTTGATGTTATCATCGTTTCTGGCGATGCTTACGTAGATCATCCTGCATTCGGACCAGCTGTGATTGGTCGTATTATAGAAAGTGAAGGCTTTAGAGTTGCCATTATTCCCCAACCCAATTGGAAAGACGACCTAAGAGACTTCAAAAAGCTAGGCAAGCCAAGATTATTCTTCGGAGTCACTGCCGGCTGCATGGATTCAATGGTTAATCATTATACTGCGAATAAAAGACTTAGGTCCACCGACTCTTACACGCCCGGGGGCATGAGCGGCTTTAGACCTGATTACGCATCCATAGTTTATACTAAAATACTAAAAGAACTATACCCTGATGTTCCAGTGCTTTTAGGAGGCATCGAAGCTTCTCTTAGACGTGTTACGCATTATGATTATTGGTCGGATAAACTTGCGCCAAGCATATTGGAAGAAAGCGGAGCCGACATGTTGGTATACGGCATGGGCGAACAACCTCTAAGAGATCTTTTGAGATATTTGGATAAAGGTATTCCTTTCGAAAGCCTTAATACTATTTCCCAAACAGCTATATTGCGCCCCAGATCGGAAGAAATTCCTAAAAACAAACAATGGAAAACGCTTGAATTGAACTCGCACGAAAAATGCCTGCAAGACAAGCTTTCTTACGCATCCAATTTCAAACATCTGGAGCAAGAATCCAATAAGCTATATGCCAATAGGTTGGTTCAAAGAATCGGAACGAATAATTTGATTATCAACCCTCCTTACTTCACAATGACTGAAAAGGAGATTGACCAGTCTTTTGACCTGCCTTACACAAGACTTCCTCATCCTAAATATAAAAAGCGAGGGGCTATACCAGCTTTTGAGATGATCAAGTTTTCTGTGAACATGCACCGAGGCTGCTTTGGAGGTTGCAGTTTCTGCACAATTTCTGCGCACCAAGGTAAGTTCATCGCCAGCAGATCTCAAAAATCGATCATGAAAGAAGTCGATGCGGTTACCAAGATGCCTGACTTCAAGGGATATTTGTCTGATATCGGTGGACCTTCCGCCAATATGTATAATATGAAAGGCAAAGTTCAGGAAATTTGCGATAGATGCGTAAGTCCATCCTGCATACATCCTGTTATTTGCCATAACCTTGATACTTCGCACCAATCGCTTATTGATATTTATAAAAAAGTAGATGCTCACCCACAGGTGAAAAAAGCTTTTGTTGGAAGCGGGATAAGATATGACATGCTGGTGAAAGATTACAACAAGCTTGCAGACGACACCATAGATCCATATATGGAGCAATTGTTGACTCGCCATGTTAGCGGACGTCTAAAAGTTGCGCCAGAGCATACTTCAGACAATACGCTGAAAATAATGCGAAAGCCTTCTTTCAAGCACTTTCATACCTTCAAAAAGAAGTATGATAAAATCGACAAAAAGCACAACCTGAATCAACAATTGATTCCTTATTTTATCTCCAGTCATCCAGGCTGTCAGGAAGAAGACATGGCGAATCTAGCTGCAGAGACGAAAGACATGGGCTTCCAGCTTGAGCAAGTACAAGATTTCACTCCAACACCAATGACAGTGGCTACTGTTATTTACTATGCGGGCGTTCATCCTTATACTTTGCAACCAGTATTTACCGCTAAAACGAAAGCTGAAAAGCTAGCGCAACACCAATTCTTCTTTTGGTATAAAAAAGAAAACAGAGGACAGATTCGAGCTCGACTTGAAAAACTTGGCAGACATGACTTGGCTGAAGTTTTGCTTGCTCCTAGAACTTTTGATAAAAAACAAGAAGAACGAAATTCGTTCAAAAAGAAAAAAGGATTCAACAAATCAGTTGAAAAACCGAGAAGCAACAATAATCAAAAGCCAAATAGATCATCTTCAAACGAAAAACAAACATCTTTTAATCCCAAGTCGAAAAGCCTAAGAAAAGGAAAGCAAAACAATGACACACCGATTAATCCCAAGTCGAAATCATTGAGAAGCAAAGGGAAAAAGACTAGAAGGTAATCATAAACATTTTAAATAAATTAACATTAGATATAATGGGCGCATGAACAATTCTCATTATATCTAATGCTAAGATACGCTGAACTCAAATCTAAAGCCAAAGCTCTTCCATCAAGAGCAAACAGCTTGGCAAAGCTTCCTTTGCAAGCGAAAGAACTTCTCCATGCGCCTATTCAAATGCTCATCAGTGCCAGAAAGTTCGAAGCATTGGCTGAAAGAAGAGGCTACACTTTTCCCAGCAGCCTGCTGGAATGGGATATCAGAAAGATCATTTCCCTACTGCATGAACATGAAGTCAATGAACATGATCGAAGAAAATCCTATGAAAATAAAAGAATGAATTCTTTAAGAATTCTTCATCAACTGGAAATGACATGTTACAGGTGGGTTGGAGCCAATCCACTATACTGTGAAGCAGGAGTGCCTCGGTTGGATAGTTTTCATGAGCTCATTTTTCCCTTGCTCAAAGAAATCGAAGAACATATACATGAAGAAATCAGCTTGGTCTTTGACCAAAATTTTCCTTTATGGCTTCCAGAAATGAAAGTCGTTCGGGCTAATCGCGACATTATGGAAAATTATCCCGGCTTAAAAAAAACTCAAACACTTCTCAGGGATTTGCTTAACGACGAAACTAACTTACTCGTATTTGATGAAGAATTCACCGAGGCGCTTGAAGATGCCGCCGAAAAAAGCCAAGCATCAAGCAGCTCTGATGAGCATCCATTCTCAGCCCGAGATTTCAACCAAGCCACATCATCATCAGCCTCACCGTTTGAAGGCATGGAATTAGAAACCAGATCCGTTCCCGCCTTTTTATCAACTCTGAAAACCCTTGAGAAGAAAGACACAGGAAAACTATTTGATCCTTCGGCATTGCCCCCTCAGCAAAGCTTAGCTTCAGCTATGCCTGAATATATGAAACACGAAACAAGAAAAGGCGACAAAGAAAACTTTGGTTTTAGAAAAAGAATACTTATTGCATTGGCCCGACTCTTAATGGTTCCTGAAGGCAGAAAGCTTATAGAACAAATCGCTGTCACCGGCTATGCCAAAAGAAGACAACCTCCTCTTCACATCAAAAAAACTACAAAGAAAAGCGATTCAGGAGAACAAAAAGGAAATACATCTTTGCCTAAAGGAATGACACTTCCCGCATTGGAAGGGCTTAATATAACAGAACGAAAAAGAAGAGTTAAAAAAGGTGAAGAAAGTTTTCTTGAATTAAGTTTTGAAGATCGTCCTCAAATGTCGATGACAACACCTTTGACCTACCACCTAACTGACGATTTTATCAAAGACAAATATCGGTTCGAACCAACCATCGCCGAAGGAAAGCTTGACTCCGCCTACAAAACTTTCAATAGAACAGGTTATCTAACCCCTCATATTGATTACTTCAGCCTTGGCAATTACCTATACGGAGCTAAAGAAGCCTTCATGAGACGATTTAGAATGTATGCCCAAACGCATGACAGTATCCAAAACTGGGAAAACCCAATGAGAAAAAGATTAGGACTAAGTCCTTTATCGGGAACAACAATAGTCGACGACATAGACTTCCTCCCTTTGCATTAGAAAGGCTTTCTTATTTCAAACCAATATTTCCGCAAACGTTTCCATAGTTAAATAAGGAAAAGTATTTCACTCAAATTAGAAATTTAAGGCTAAGTATATAATTTTATTCAAAACATAACTTTTACAGGTTATATCGATTTTTTAAACAGTTAAATATTGCTTTACAACATTCATTATGAAACATATCATAGCAAAGACAATTATTTTTTGCGCTTTATTAGCTGGTTGTCAACCAAGCAAAACATCTACAACGATTTATGAATCTCCTCAATTCAAAATCTATAACGATAAAGTTGTGCAAGGAGAGTACGAAGCTATAGCTATTTCTCCAAAAGAAATCATATCAAATTACCAGAGTCCTGCAAACGAAAACCTTTCGCCACTGATCGAATTCAAGTTCAGCATCAATGGCAAAGACGATGAGTTTGCGCCTGGGAAAAACCATTTGTACCTCATAGGAGACACAAATCCTACATATACTTTTGGAGATATATCGCCTGAAGAAATGGGCAGAAGCATTGATGGCAAAAAGCTTTCTCCAAACACTAAGGCTACCATTAAAATGGATGCCAGCAATGTCATCAAATCATTCGAGCAACATGGATATTATATTACCCCTACAGGCGACAAGATATTCAAAAGCGACTTTGACGGTTTCTATATTGCAGGATCTCAAGATCCTTTGAGTTGGGATTTTGACAACTTAAAAGGACGTCAAGACATGAAATTGCAGCCCACTGGAGAATATGGCATCTATGAAATCACCTTAACGCTTAATCCATACAATGAAGGAAATTTTGTGAGTCAAAAATGGGTATTGAAAAATGATATTTCCAAATTTCCTCAATATAATTCAGATCAAGTATTGGTTGACGCGCTCTACAATCTTTCACTTGACGAAACTGTGCTCGACACCGAAGATGACGACACTTTCAGAACTGGCAAAGAATGGTCAGGAGTATGGACAAGAGATGTAAGCTATAGCATCTTGTTAGCTTATGCGATGATCGAACCGGAAATAGCCAAAAACAGCCTTCTTCGCAAAGTCAAACGAGACAGAATAATACAAGACACTGGCTCGGGAGGCGCTTGGCCTGTCTCTACTGATAGAACCACATGGGCTCTTGCCGCTTATGAAGTATACAAATCCACAGGCGATCAGGATTGGCTAGAAAAAGCTTTCCAAATAATCGATAACAGCATCAAAGATGATGAAAAAACAATCGTGGATCATAAAACAGGATTAAGAAAAGGTGAATCATCCTTTTTGGATTGGAGAACTCAGGAATACCCTATCTGGATGACCAATGTGGATATCTACAATTCAGAATGCCTTGGCACCAACGCCGTTCATTTTCAGACGTATCAAATTCTTGCTGAAATGGCAGAATTACTGGGTATAAACAATGAAGCATATCTTGCACAAGCAGAAAATATCAAAAAAGGCATGAATGAATATCTTTGGGTACCGTCCAAAGGATATTATGGAATGTACCTTTATGGACTAGAATACCAAAGTTTAGATCCAAGGCCGGAAATATTAGGCGAAGCATTTACAGTGCTTTTTGATATCGCTGACAGCACCCAAGCACAACAAACCATCAGCAATGTCCCGATGACTCCATACGGAGCTACATGTTTCTATCCGCAAATTCCCGATGTATTTCCTTATCATAATAACGGCATATGACCTTTTGTTCAAGCGTATTGGAACTGGGCCGCAGCGACAACAGGAAACTTCGAAGTATTGAATCAAGGTTTAGCCTCCCTTTACAGAGCCGCTGGACTGTTTCTTACCAACAAAGAAAATATGGTTGCTGAAAACGGAGATTTTAGAGATACTGCCATAAACTCCGACCGACAGCTATGGAGTGTCGCAGGTAATTTAGCAATGATCTATAGGGTATTTTACGGCATGAACCTAGAGTCTGATAAATTAAGTTTCGCCCCTGTAGTGCCTGAACAGTATCAAGGCAATAAAATACTCTCCAATTTCAAATATAGAGATGCTGTCTTGGATATTACTCTTAATGGTTTTGGAAATCAAATCAATTCTTTCAAGGTAAATGGAAAAGAGCAAAGTCAACATTTCGTTAACTCAAATATAAAAGGCCGTCATAAAATTGAGATTACCTTGAATTCTCAAATCAAAGACCAAGGTAAAATAAATGCGAAAGCGAATCACTTTACTCTCAAAACACCTAGAGTAAGCTTGAATAAAAATTCTATAATAATTGAAAACTATAATCCTTCTGCAAATTATCAACTCATTGCCAATGGTGAAGTAATTGACAAGTCTATTGAATCCAAGTTCACTATAAACTTGCCGAAAATATACACAGAATACCAAGTTGCGGCGCTTGACTCATTAGGTTATCAATCATTCCTTAGCAAGCCTTTGATTTATATTCCTCAAGGCCATGAACAAATACTTCAAATAGAAAAATTCGCAAAACTGTCAACTTTGCCTTATGAAGGATATAATGGCAAAGGTTTCATCGAACTGACTAAAACCAAAAACACAGATGTGAAAATTCCGGTAACGATAAACAAGGATGGATTGTATGCAATTTCATTTAGATACTCCAATGGCAGCGGTCCATACAATACAGACAACAAATGCGCAATTCGCTCTTTAATTGTCGACAACAACAATGAAGGAGCTATAATCATGTCCCAATTAGGCAAAGATGAGTGGTCTTCTTGGTCTGAATCAAACAGTCAGCAAGTGAGGTTGAAAAAAGGCAAGCACTTGCTTCAATTAAAATTTCTCCCTCATAATGAAAATATGAACGTAGATGTCAACCGTGCTCTGGTTGACCAAGTCAAAATCACCAAACTCGACTAATTTTTTAAACTTAGGACGCCTTTTAGGCGTCCTTTACTTTTCCTTTTGATTTGATAAATCATATTTTCTTTAAAGCTTTAAAATTTTTGTAACTCCCCCTACTTTTTTATTTTTGATATATTAACGTCAAAAATGAATTAAACGATTATCCGTTCTTCTTGTGTGAGACCGAAAGTATTGATTCAACTTTGACACTGACACTCATTGAACTTTAAAGGATAATGAAAATACTAAAACAACTAACACTAGCTGTTGTCGCAATAGCCTTGCTTTTTTCCTGCGACAAGGAAAAAGATTATTTAGTCACTTTCCACACGCCATATGGAGATATGAAAGCTGTGTTATTCGACCAAACCCCAAAGCACAAGGCCAACTTTATCAAACTAGCCAAATCCGGAGCATTTGACAGCACAACTTTTCATAGAGTCATCCAAGAATTCATGATTCAAGGCGGAGATGTCAATCAAAAGCCTAATAGTGATAAAAAAATTGAATATACCGTTTCTGCAGAATTTGTGGACACATTGATTCATCGAAGAGGCGCCATTGCAGCTGCCAGACAAGGCGACAGAGTTAATCCGAAAAAGGAATCCAGCGGAAGTCAATTCTACATAGTCCAAGGGAAAAAATGGACAGAAAAAGAGCTCAGAGATCAAAAAGTCGATTACCCTAAACTCTACAAATACTTCACTCATTTAGTGGAAGATGTTCAGTTCAATCATTTGGAAGAGCAAGTAGCAGAGCTCCAATCCAGAAGAGACAATGACGCTTTGATAGAACTAATGCTTAAGCATAAAGACGATATTGAAAAAAAATATGATATCGAACTCGATAATCCTTATCCTCAAGAGAGAATCGACATTTACACAACAGAAGGCGGAGTTCCGCATTTGGATGACGCGTATACCGTTTTTGGGCAAGTAGTGGAAGGCATGGCAGTCATCGACTCTATCGCCAAACAAAAAACAGGTTTCAGGGACAAGCCAGTTGAAGATATCTATATGAGCGTCGAAGTTGAAGAAATCAAAAAGAAAAAATTGATCAAACTATACGGCAATCTTATTCATTAAATAAATTTTATTCTTACTTCGCCTTTCTTGATGTTCAAGAAAGGCTTTTTTATGCCTAATTCACTATGAAAATACTCATTACAGGAAGCAATGGACTTCTAGGCCAAAAATTAGTTGAAATTTTCTCTAATGACAGCAACGTTGACTTAATAGCCACCTCGCGAGGAGGAAACCGACTAAATGAAGGTAACTACGCATATCATGATTTGGATGTAACCAAAGAGGAAGACGTACATAAAATTATTAATCAATACAGTCCTCATGCTGTAATACATACAGCAGCCATGACTAATGTCGACAAATGCGAAGACGAAAAAGACAATTGCTATGATTTGAATGTCAATGCGACAAAATATATTGTCGAAGCTTGTGAAAAAGCTTCTTGTTTCCTCCTTCATATTTCCACTGATTTCATTTTTGATGGAAATAACGGGCCATATGACGAAAATGCCGAGCCGAATCCTATCAACTACTATGGAGAGACTAAACTTGAAGCTGAAAAGCTTGTGACCTCTAGCACATTGAATTGGGCTATAGCAAGAACAGTCTTAGTCTATGGTCAAGCCCAAGATATGAGCAGATCCAATATCATATTATGGGTGAAAGACAATCTAGAAAAAGGCAAAGCCCTTAAACTTGTTACTGACCAGTTAAGATCCCCAACTCTAGCGGAAGATCTGGCTCAAGGTTGCAAATTAATAGTTGAACAAAAAGCAGAAGGAATTTTCAATGTCAGTGGAGATGAACTACTAACTCCATATGAAATGGCAATAATAACAGCTGATTTTTTCAAATTGGACAAAAACTTGATTTCAGCAGTTGACGGATCCACCTTCCAACAGCGTGCCGCAAGACCCTTAAAGACAGGACTTTTGGTTGATAAAATGAAGAAACTGCTAGGGTATCAACCTAGAAAATTAAATGAAGGAATATCTATTTTAACGAAATAATATTTTATAAAAAAGTTAAAAATCAAAATAATAAACTTATCTTTTAAATTACTTCAGAATAGACTTGCGAAAACCCTCAATAAAATTTTATCTTTGATATTAAGTTGGGAATTTGATTCCTTTAATATTTCACCATTCAAGATCATGCTTCGTCTACTTGATCTTGCATTATGACTAATCAAATAATTTCAAAGTTATGGCACAGTTAGGAGGGATGATGCTATTATCCACAATGAACCAAAATTTTGGTGCATTCGTGAATTGGCTGGAGAGTACGATTTTTTATTCTATAAGTTTAAATGAAAATGTCAGCATACCGCTGGTGGTTGTTTGGCTTATGGTTGCTTCGATCGTTTTCACTGTATATTTCAACTTTATCAACATTCGAGGCTTCAAACATGCCATAGATGTTGTAAGAGGTAAATATGACGATCCTAACGACACTGGAGAAGTTTCCCACTTTCAAGCCTTGACCACTGCCTTGTCAGGTACAGTTGGAATAGGAAACATTGCCGGAGTAGCATTAGCGGTTTCTATCGGGGGACCAGGCGCTACGTTTTGGATGATTTTGGGAGGTCTACTAGGGATGGCCAACAAATTCGCAGAGTGCACACTTGCTGTAAAATACAGAAATGTGCATGCTGACGGAGAGGTATCTGGCGGACCAATGTATTACCTACAGAAAGGTTTTGCTCAAAGAGGCTTTCCTATCGTTGGCAAGTTGGCTGCGGTATTTTTCGCCATAGCATGTATAGGTGGAGCTATGGGGGCTGCCAATATGTTCCAAATAAACCAAGCGACACAACAACTTGTGCAGGTTACCGGTGCTGAAAACAGCTTTTTCCATGGCAACGAATGGGTATTCGGATTAATTATGGCGACACTTGTAGGAGCTGTGATCATCGGAGGAATCAAAAGCATCGCGAAAGTTACTGACAAGATCGTGCCGTTCATGGTTGGTGTTTACTTCTTGGGAGTAATGACTGTATTGATCACCCATATTGATAAAGTGCCAAACGCCTTATGGCTGATTATTGACGGAGCCTTCAACGCTCCTGCAATCTCAGGAGGTTTTCTTGGTGTGATGGTTTTCGGCTTTCAAAGAGCATTTTTCTCCAATGAAGCTGGAATTGGTTCTGCTGCCATCGCCCATTCTGCGGCTAAAACAGATGAGCCTGTAAGCGAAGGCATTGTAGCTTTATTAGAACCTGTTATCGATACAGTAGTAGTTTGTACCATGACAGCTTTGGTAATCATCATTACCGGAGAATATCAAACAGGACAAACAGAAGGTGTTTTGCTTACTTCAAGAGCTTTTGGAAGTGTAATCAGTTGGTTTCCGTCTGTATTGTCTTTCGCTGTAATACTATTCGCCTTATCAACAATCATTTCTTGGTCATATTACGGACTGAAAGCATGGACTTTTCTATTTGGAGAAACAAGACAATCAGAAATGATTTTCAAGTTTATCTTCTGCCTTACAATTATCCTTGGATCCACCGTAACTTTAGGTGACGTGTTTAGATTCAGTGATTGCATGATTTTCAGCATGTGTATTCCTAATGTATTCGGACTGTATATGTTTGCTCCTGAATTGAAGAAAGACCTTGACGCATATTTCGCCAAATTGAAAACTGGTGAAATCAAAGAATATGCATAAACATACAAACAAAATATTATTGGAAAGCCTTGTGAGAACTCATGAGGCTTTTTCATTTTATTTGAATTTTGACATTTCAATTTCAAAAGCTTATTTTGAGTAAAAAAGGCCCATGCCATCTAGTGAAAGTTTCTTAAATATTTTACAAAAATACATTCCCAAAGCCTCGCTTGAATATTGCGTTCAACTTTGGGAAAAGCAGCCATTCAACTTCAAAGTCGCCAAAGATCGAGTAACGAAACTAGGAGATTACAGATTTGACCCCAGATACAAAACGCATTCTATTTCAGTAAATGGGAGTCAGAATATTTATGCATTCTTGATCACCTATATCCATGAATACGCCCATTTGATAACCAAAGTAAAATACAATTACATTGCATCCCCTCATGGCAAAGAGTGGAAAAGCGCTTTTTCACAATTGATGCAGCCATTATTGACCACTAGTGTTTTTCCCGAAGAAATTCTTATTCCTTTGACCTTTCACATGAAAAATCCCAAGGCTAGCAGCACATCTGATGTAAATCTAATGAAAGCCTTAAAATCTTTCGACCAAGCTTCAACATCCCTGAAAGAGACGCTCTTTTTAGAAGAAATACTGGATGGAGAAACTTTCGCTTACAGAAATGATATTTATCTAAAACAGCACAAGCGTAGAACCAGATACCTTTGCACAAGATTAAATGACAATGCCAAACTGCTATTCTCACCATTAGCCGAAGTCCATAAACATAATGGCAAAACTCCAGAGAGTCTCAAAGAGCTTATCATAGAAAAAAAACAACGCAGACAAAAATTGATCAACATTCCTGATGGCATGCTTTTCAAGTTAGGTGAAAAAACCTATGAAAAAAATAAATTGAGAAGAACCAGAGTGCTTTGCACGGAACAGAGATCCCAAGTCCAATACTTAATTCACAAAGACGCATTGGTTGAGAAAATATAAATTCATTAAGCAAAATATCGCTTTCAACCTTCATGGCTTTGAATTTGTGTATTGAACTGCATGAACAATACTGAAAATATTATAAAAGTTGCTGAACTTAAAGATCTTCCTTTCATTTTAAAACTAGCAAGGCAAGAAGCATGGAACTCTGGTATTCACGATCTCGAAGTTTTTCATAACACTTTCGAAAATGATATCTTCATTTGTTTTCAAAACAATATTCCTATTGCATCTGCCGCAACCTTTAATTACGACGAAAACTATAGTTTCAGCGGGTATTTGCTAGTAGACCCAAAATATCGAAAAAACGGAGTTGGAAAATCAATGCTCGACAAACAACTCGAACACGCTGGCAACAGAAATTTGGGCAGCGAGGTATTGATGCACATGCTGCCAACCTATGAAAAACTTGGCTTTCAAAAAGCTCATAAGACAATTAGTTATGAATGCATAGCGCCTAAAACTGGAAACTTCCACCCCAATTTATCACGCATTGCTTTTAACGACATAGACAAAGTCGTTGAATATGATCATTTAGCTCATCCAGTCTCAAGATACAATTTACTTAAGCAATGGACTGTTCAACAAGGCACTATAGGATATGCATTTTCAGAAAATGATCAAATTAAAGGAATTGCCTACTTAAGGCCATCCACTTTCGGCTATCGAGTGGGCCCTTTTGCCGCAAATGACAAGCATATAGCTAAAATCTTACTCGAAGCCTTGTCAGCTCATATTCCCAGTCAAATTTTCAGCATTGACATTCCAGAATACAATCATGACTCAATCCTTCTTGCGTCAAGTTATGAACATAGAATTAGTTTTGAAACCATGCGTCTTTATACACAAGGCATTCCCAACTACGATATCACCAAAACTTTCGGATTCTGCTCCCTCAATATCGGCTAATCTATAGTCCTCTTGTCCTTAAACAAAAAATGCCGCTCTCCTAAGAAAGCGGCATGATCATCTATCGAAAGACAGCGGCTACTCCGCAATGTAGATATAGCCGGTGATATTATTTTTGCCTTCAGTCTCCGGATACTCGAATATGTAGAAGTAAGTACCCTTCGGCAATCTAAAGTCCTGACCCACCGTCAGCGAGTTCGCATAGCCGTTGAAGGTGTTGCGGTAATTCTCCTGCTCATAAACCAAGTTGCCCCAGCGGTTATATACTCTCAACCTGTTCTGAGGGTAAGCGCCAATTCCCTTGATCTTGAAGTAGTCATTCACTCCGTCGCCATTTGGAGTGATGATGTTATGAGAACCCAACTCCTGAGGCTCGATGTAAATCCTTACATCCGCCTGATCGCACTGAACATCCAACGGCTCGTCATCGCAAACGCTGTATCTAAGCTCATCCTCTCTTGCAAACTCCTCATGCGTGATGTAGTAAATGCAACCTCCATCAACCCAAGCAACGCCATACAAAGGCTGCTTCTCGATCACTACAGAAGAAGCGTCAAGCTTATCCTCTGGATCCATGTCATTGTCCAAAACGCAGATCATCACCGTGTCTCCTGTCACTGTATAAGCCTCGTCATCCTCAGCTACTGGTGGCAAATTGATACGCTGGAAATTAACAGAGTCAATCGCCTCGCAACCAAACTTGTCGATCACCTTAAGCTGATAATCAATAACTCCCAAGAAATTAGCCACCGGCTCCCTAATGTCATTTTGACTCAAGCCCAAATCCGGAGACCATTCGTATCGTGGCTCCTCCGCATCTACAAATACTTCAAACGCCTCCTCATTGTCAATACTATAACTAACTATCAACGTGTCTGGATCGATAAACACCTCAGGCATCGCAAACTCTCTGAACACAAGCGTATCGTCAATGACATTGCCGTAAATATCCGTAAGCTCCAGCACATAAACGCCGCTTTCGTCACGCTCGTCATCGCCTCCCAATGTCAATTCGTAATCCGATATCGGACGGCTGTCACTCTCTTTCAACAACTCTCCATCACTGCTGACATCGTCTCCTGCAGGCCAATACAACCATCTGTAAGCCCCGACCTTATTCTCATATTCAATCTCAGGCGTATAAACCACTTCCTCGCAAGCACCAATGCTATCTGTATTCGGTAAGTCTATCGCGATCTCATCCTGATCAAAATAAACCCTTATCTGGTCAGTCGAATCACAGCCATAAGCGTCCGTCACTCTCACTTCAAACACTCTTTCGCTCACGCCATCCTCAGGCTGAGGATAATACGCTCCATCTATAAAGCGAACCAAACTTGAAGGTTCCCAAGTCACTTGGCCATCCACCGGAACATAGCTGGCCCCATGATCCTCAAAACTCAAGGTACTGTTCGCAAAATGACCGCTGATCGTAAAATCATCTCCTCCATGGGCTATGACAGTTGTCGTGTCGCGATAAACCTGAACCGAGTCATACTTCATATGCCCGTATCTATCTCGAACAACAAACATGTAATAACCCAAATCCGCGATTTTGTCCCCTTCAGGCAAGTTCAAAGAAATGGACACCGTAACTTGATTGCCATTCACCTCTTGATTCACGCTCGAAAGATCCAAATAATTCGAATAAGTCGGAACTGGCTCCCAAACAGCCTCATCTATCATGCTGTCGCCATGTTCATCCAACAGTTCGGTATAAGTGCCGCGCAAAACATAATCCGTCTCGCAATTGCCTATTGTGATAATTCCATTCTCCGCCTCTTCAATCTCTGGCTTTTCTATTTCCCTAAAATCAACATGCACACGAACAGTCGATGCTGCCAAGCATCCATATCCATCCGTCACCGTCAACTCATAATCCTGATAATATGGATGATCCGTTGCAGAGATCACCGGATTGGGAACAGGGTTCAAGCTATTCAAATCAAAGGTCTCCTCTCGGTAGCTTCCCAACACGCTCCACTCATAAGCGATAGGAGTCTTGACGCCTGTCAGCTCCAACTCAGGCTCCAAAGGCCTGTTATTCAAGACATATCCGCTGATCGTCATATCCGGTATCGAGATGATCGAAGGCGAAGCCACCACATGAACCGTCCATTCGGTCGTGTCTGTCTGACCCCACATATCCTCGGCAATAAAACGATAATCGCTGCTCGAAAGAACATCCACGGTCAAATCAGCTCCATTAGCCAAAACAACCCCATTCATATCTTCCCACCATGCCACAGCATTCGAACCGCTGAATTTGCCTTCCAATACGATACGCTCATTTGAAGGAGCGCACGAGCCTACCGAGTCAACGCCGTTAAGAATCTCCGTCTCCGGTTGAGTCGTATCCAGATAGATGCGAATCGAATCTTCCTTCACGCAACCGTAAGTATCTGTAATCGAAAGCACAAAAGTCGTGTCCTGCGTAAAATCGGTATTGCCATGAGCATTAGGCACAGGATCCTCTATCGCATAATCATCAAGCAATGTAGTTCCCGGAGACCAAGCATAGCCTCCCACCAAATTGCTCCCCGTAGTCTGAATGCGAACATCAATCGCCTGAAGATTGTCAACATGCTTGCTGATCGTGAATGGGTCCGGCATATAAATCGTAGGCTTTGCCTCGCGGTTGATCTTAACTGGCTCCTGTAACTTGACAAGTCTGCCGTAGCGGTCTTCAACCACAAACATGTACTCTCCGTCTCTCACTCGAACCGAATCGGTCTCCACATAACCACCCGAGATCAACTCCTTTGAGTCCGGATAATCTTCAACTATTTCTCCTCGATCAGGGTAAACCAACTCCCAACGCGTGTCAACCACCAGTCCGTCATAGATCTGTTCGTACTTGGCATAACCGATAAGCACTGTAGTGCTCTCATCGCAATCGCCAACGATCTCAACATCAACATCGATCTCATAGTTCGACTCACGATCGTCTATATTCACCAACACATCATCCGAAGCGACACAACCGTACTTGTCAACAGCGCTCAATGTGTATGTGAACTGACTTTGGGCGTCTTTCATCGATTGACTTGGATTAGGAATAGGGTTCAATATGTTCGTGAAATTCAACGTGCCGTCATCAGGCGTCCATGAATACGTCAAAGGTTCCGCTCCTGAGACTGAACCGTCCAAAGTGATATTGATATTATCAACAAACTTGCTGATATCCTTATCTTCACCTGCGGATACCAATGGTTCAACATCTCGCTCAATAACAACACTAAGCCTTTTCTCTGTCAAGGTAGACTTATGCGTAATCAAAACCTCATACTCGCCGGGAACCATCTCATCTGCAATATGAACATCCGTGCTCCCTACCAAATCCGAAGGCAATGGACCTCCGGAAAAAACAGACCATTCAAAAGTATAATCATTAGGGTCATCGCTGAACAAATCGCCGCTGCTGCTTCCTTGTCCCAAAATCACATGAAGCGTAGTATCAGCATAACAATGACCTATCAAAATACTATCGCCTTCCTTGATTTTACCTGTCAACTCGTCGTTTGTAACTTCTATAAGCACCGCATCTGTAGCCGTGCATCCATAACTATCCGTCACGGTCAATGTATATTCAGTATCAACAGAAGGGTTCGGAACCGGCTCCAACACGCTGGCATCATCCAAGCTTGCCGCAGGTGTCCATGAATACGACAAAGGAGACTCTCCGGAAGCCGTTGCGTGAATCGGAATGATGTTAGGGTAAGCGCTGGTGATTTTGAAATCGCCTCCGGCATCCGCTACAGGCTCAACAGCTTTGACAACTTGCACTTGAGCCGAATCCTTATTTCCATACTTATCAGTAACCGTATAAATATAAATGCCTTCACTTGTCTGAGTAACACCTAAACCATCAACATATTCATTGCCTCTTGCAACTACCTGAACGGTATTACCGCTCCCTTGAACCTGACCTTTATAACCATCCTTCACTGTCCAAATTCCTGTCGCTTCTGTACCGAAAGGCGTACCTGTAACCGAAGGCAAACTTGTATCGCAAAAGCCAATCTCAATATCCGACCCTGCATCTGCTCCTACCTGCGTATTATCAATATGAACATCGACAACATCAGTCGCTACGCAGCCATACTTGTCCGTAACTGTCATTGTAAAGGTCAATGGGCCTGTAGTCCCGGCTGAAGGCGTCAAAGGAATAGGATCTTCTGAATTCGGAAACGCCAACTGATCGCTAGGAGACCATTGTATACTCGTTTCAACACCAGAAGCCGTACCGTCCAAAGCAATCGTATTGAAACCGTAAGCGCTGATCGTTATGTCATCGCCGGCTTCAGCCACCGGAGCAATATCTTTTCTCACCTCAGCTTCTCCTATCGCAACATTGCCATACTCATCCTCAACCACAAACTCATAAATTCCAGGCGCGAAACTTTCCGTCGAATTCGTGCTCAATGTATCCGTAGTCCCTTTCTCTCGCCAGTGATAAGTAACATTAGTACCATTGGCAATACCGGTCAAAACACCTTCCGTCTCGCAATCGCCAATCAAATTAACATCCGTATTCACATCCGCTGTGGTCTCCGTAGCGTCTATGCGAACACGTACGGTATCTTCCACAGAGCAGCCGTATTGATCCGTAGCTGTGACCGTGTACAAAGTTTCCACGGACGGATTAGCAGTCGGCCGCATAATTGTCGCATCGTCCAGGCTAGAAGCCGGAACCCAGGAATACGTCAAGCCTTCTCCCGTTGAGGAAACATCAAACGCTCGCGTATTCGATATATATTCGCTGATATAAAAATCATCGCCGGCATCAACGCTTGGCAAGTCAGCGGCTTGATTCACCACGATTTCAGCCGTGTCCCGATTGCCGTAAACATCCTGAGCGATCAGCCAATAAGTCCCGGGACTGACAATCACACTGCTTGTATGAGGATCAACCAATTTGTCTTCCTGCAAACTACCCGCCTGTATGCTTCCAGACTGTCTCGTCGCAACCTGCCAAACCGCATTCGCGTCAGTCCCACTGAACGTCCCATGCACTCTTAGCTCGCTGTCGCAAGCTCCAATCGTTATCGCAGACCCTTCGACAATATCAGCGTCAACTTCCGTCTCGTCAACAGTGATCGTTACAACATCCGACACTACGCAATTGAAGCGATCGCGGACCGTCAGCGTGTAAGTCGTTGTCGTCGATGGATTTGGAACCGGATTGATAATCCCTGTATCGTCCAAGCCTGTAGAGGGACTCCAAACAACCGTCGAGCTGCTCAAGTCCACATTTCCCAGCTGAGGATTGATCGAACGGGTATTCAAAACATGCCTGCTGATCGAAAAGTCGTCGCCGGCATCTACATTCATAGACGGCGCTTGGATAATCGTTATCTCCGTGCTGTCGGAATTGCCGCTCACAAGATCGCGTGCCACAAAACGATAGCGGCCTTCAAGCACCAAAGCCTCAAGCGTGTCCGAATCACTCGAAACTTTGTCAAAAAGCGTCTCGTCCAAAATCGTTCCTGAGCCATTAAGCACTTTCCAGCTCATCTCCAGATTTTCCCCCTCAGCGATGCCGCGAAGAGTTTTGGTGATCGCGCAGGAAGGAATCTCATCGCCATCAGCTTCAATCTTTACTTTTACTTCAGAAGCCACAACGCGCACTTGAACCGTATCTCGGGACAAACAGCCATTACCATCCTCTACTTCCAGAACATACTCCGTATCATCGGAAGGATTAGGTATTGGCGTCAAAAATGTAGGAAAATTCAAGCCTTCAGACGGACTCCAATGATAAGACATCGGATCAACGCCTGCTGCAGTCGCATTAAAGGGAGTGGTATTCAAAACTCCCTGACTAATCACTTGATCATCTCCCGCGTAAACATCCGCTGGGTGATGGATAGTAATGACACTTGGATCATCCAGTTCAGGCGTCAAAATATTATCCGATACAGCATGATCAAAAGCCGGATGATTATTCATATTCAAAACCCCTTGTAAACTAATCTCATTCCCTGAATAAGTGCTTGGAATTAAAATATCGACTTTAAATGTCAAATCAGCCACATAAGGCAAAGGATTAATCATCGCGTTGGTATTATCAGCAAAACTGCTCCCAACCAAGTTATTAGAGCCGGAAGCCATCCAGCTTGGCTCCACATAATTAAAACTCCCGTCAGGGTTTTGAGTCTTGCTTTCATAAATATTCGAAGCGAAAACAGCTCCTCCAGGCAAACTCATCTCAAAAGGAACATTCTGCAAATCATTTCTTGTCCTATTAAAAACAGTGAAATCAACTGTGATTACAGTATCTTGTTCAAGACAAATTGGACCTTCAATCGTCTGATGCTGAAGTTCAATACTATAGGCACAAGAACAACCATCATTTTGATTCGTTTCCGTTCCGTCGCTAACATGAGTAGCAACTCCTGTTTCAGGGTCTACTCTAAATAAAGTTGATTGAACAGAACTTGGGTTATTTGTATCAAACCCATAAGCATAAAAATACCCATACTTCCAGTAATTAGCTCCAGCTCCTTGATTAAACCTATAATTCCCACTCGTCAATGATCCAACTCTTTCCACAGTCTTATTTGTCAAATCAACCTTAACCAATTGACTATAAGGGTAAGAATAAAAATATGCCCAACTATACAAATTCCCATCAATGGGATCAATAACAAAATCAGCTAAATAATGTCCGCTATTGGGGTAATTATAATAATCGCTTCCATCTTCTCTCTTCAACGCGTTTACTGCTCGCAATGTATTCAATGGCAAATTAGACGAACTCAAGTCATGGAGTGACAAGTCAACGTAGTAAATTTTATAAGTATTTCTGGATGAAAAATAAAACTTGCCATCAACATCAATATCACCAGCAATATATCCTCCCCCATCGTTCAAATATGTATTTGTGGAACTATCCCCAACAGGCATTCCCACATATTCAACTCTATAATTATAATCGCTTTCATTCACTGGATTAGAGACATTTGGAGTTCTTCCCAAACGAAATATCTTACCCGATTCCTGATCCATAAAATAGATAAAACCATCAGTAATATTATAAGCGACAGCATTTACTCTTATTCGGCCTCCTGCACCCAAATAGTTTAAATGATTTAGATCATCCAATGCTCCTGGAATCTCTACTAATTCCAACCTATTTGTCCGAGTAATTGGGTCATAAACAGATTCATAATAATACAATCCATAATTGGTTGTAGAACTCCCTGCAGAGTTTCTATTATAGATCTGATACATAACAGTTCCACAAATAAAACCACCTGTCTCATTTGAATTCTTTGGTGCCGCAAGCACCTCTGAAAAGAAAAAAGAAGGTAATATGAAATAAAAGCAAAGAAATGCAAAAAACTTCGAAAAGCTCATCTTAAAGGTATACATTGAATCCATAGGCAAGAAATAAAAACGTCAACTTAACAGCACTCTATTATCATAAGTAAATACTAAATTAGTAAAAAAGGTAACCTTTTATTAAAAAATTATTTAAAAGAATAATTATACTTAATTGACAACTTAATTATAAAACTCGATATTTTTTAGTTTAGAATGCACTATGATTAATTTATTTACATATAATCAAAAAATTAGAATAATTTAATTATAAGATTAAAAAAACAATAAAAAGCACACACTCAAGGTAATCACCTGCAAAAATCATGCAATCAATACATTCAAAAGATCAAACATCAATATTGCAATGAAAAAATATTTATAAAAAGTAATATTTACCCAATTAGTCGCAAAAAACTACGCTTTATAAGCTCAATATCGGCTAATCTATAGTCCTCTTGTCCTTAAACAAAAATGCCGCTCTCCTAAGAAAGCGGCATGATCATCTATCGAAAGACAGCGGCTATTCCGCAATGTAGATATAGCCGGTGATATTATTTTTGCCTTCAGTCTCCGGATACTCGAATATGTAGAAGTAAGTACCCTTCGGCAATCTAAAGTCCTGACCCACCGTCAGCGAGTTCGCATAGCCGTTGAAGGTGTTACGGTAATTCTCCTGCTCATAAACCAAGTTGCCCCAGCGGTTATATACCCTCAACCTGTTCTGAGGGTAAGCGCCAATTCCCTTGATCTTGAAGTAGTCATTCACTCCGTCGCCATTTGGCGTGATGATGTTATGAGAACCCAACTCCTGAGGCTCGATGTAAATCCTTACATCCGCCTGATCGCACTGAACATCCAATGGCTCATCATCGCAAACGCTGTATCTAAGCTCATCCTCTCTTGCAAACTCCTCATGCGTGATGTAGTAAATGCAACCTCCCTCAACCCAAGCAACGCCATACAAAGGCTGCTTCTCGATCACTACAGAAGAAGCGTCAAGCTTATCCTCTGGATCCATGTCATTGTCCAAAACACAGATCATCACCGTGTCTCCTGTCACTGTATAAGCCTCGTCATCCTCAGCTACTGGTGGCAAATTGATACGCTGGAAATTAACAGAGTCAATAGCCTCGCAACCAAACTTGTCGATCACCTTAAGCTGATAATCAATAACTCCCAAGAAATTAGCCACCGGCTCCCTGATATCATTTTGACTCAAGCCCAAATCCGGAGACCATTCGTATCGTGGCTCCTCCGCATCTACAAATACTTCAAACGCCTCCTCATTGTCAATACTATAACTAACTATTAACGTATCTGGATCGATAAACACCTCAGGCATCGCAAACTCTCTGAACACAAGCGTATCGTCAATGACATTGCCGTAAATATCCGTAAGCTCCAGCACATAAACGCCACTTTCGTCACGCTCGTCATCGCCTCCCAATGTCAATTCGTAATCCGATATCGGACGACTGTCACTCTCTTTCAACAACTCTCCATCACTGCTGACATCGTCTCCTGCAGGCCAATACAACCACCTATAAGCCCCGACCTTATTCTCATATTCAATCTCAGGCGTATAAACCACTTCCTCGCAAGCACCAATGCTATCTGTATTCGGTAAATCTATCGCGATCTCATCCTGATCAAAATAAACCCTTACCTGATCAGTAGACTCACAGCCATAAGCGTCTGTCACTCTCACATCAAACACTCTTTCGCTCACGCCATCCTCAGGCTGAGGATAATACGCTCCATCTATAAAGCGAACCAAACTTGAAGGTTCCCAAGTCACTTGGCCATCCACCGGAACATAGCTGGCCCCATGATCCTCAAAACTCAAGGTACTGTTCGCAAAATGACCGCTGATCGTAAAATCATTTCCTCCATGGGCTATGACAGTTGTCGTGTCGCGATAAACCTGAACCGAGTCATACTTCATATGCCCGTATCTATCTCGAACAACAAACATATAATAACCCAAATCCGCGATTTTGTCATCCACCGGCAAGTTCAAAGAAATGGACACCGTAACTTGATCGCCACTCACCTCTTGACTCACGCTCGAAAGATCCAAATAATTCGAATAAGTCGGAACTGGCTCCCAAACAGCCTCATCTATCATGCTGTCGCCATGTTCATCCAACAGTTCGGTATAAGTGCCGCGCAAAACATAATCCGTCTCGCAATTGCCTATTGTGATAATTCCATTCTCCGCCTCTTCAATCTCTGGCTTTTCTATTTCCCTAAAATCAACATGAACACGAACAGTCGATTCTGCCAAGCATCCATATCCATCCGTCACCGTCAACTCATAATCCTGATAATGTGGATGATCCGTTGCAGAGATCACCGGATTGGGAACAGGGTTCAAGCTATTCAAATCAAAGGTCTCCTCTCGATAGCTTCCCAACACGCTCCACTCATAAGCGATAGGTGTCTTGACGCCTGTCAACTCCAACTCAGGCTCCAAAGGCCTGTTATTCAAGACATGGCCGCTGATCGTCATATCCGGTATCGAGGTGATCGAAGGCGAAGCCGCCACATTAACCGTCCATTCGGTCGTGTCTGTCTGACCCCACATATCCTCGGCAATAAAACGATAATCGCTGGTAGAAAGAACATCCACGGTCAAATCAGCTCCATTAGCCAAAACAACCCCATTCTTATCTTCCCACCATGCCACAGCATTCGAACCGCTGAATTTGCCTTTCAATACGATACGCTCATTTGAAGGAGCGCACGAGCCTACCGAGTCAACACCGTTAAGAATCTCCGTCTCAGGTTGAGTCGTATCCAGATAGATGCGAATCGAATCTTCCTTCACGCAACCGTAAGTATCTGTAATCGAAAGCACAAAAGTCGTGTCCTGCGTAAAATCGGTATTGCCATGAGCATTGGGCACTGGATCCTCTATCGCATAATCATCAAGCAATGTAGTTCCCGGAGACCAAGCATAGCCTCCCACCAAATTGCTCCCCGTAGTCTGAATGCGAACATCAATCGCCTGAAGATTGTCAACATGCTTGCTGATCGTGAAAGGGTCCGGCATATAAATCGTAGGCTTTGCCTCGCGGTTGATCTTAACCGGCTCCTGTAGCTTGACAAGTCTGCCGTAGCGGTCTTCAACCACAAACATGTACTCTCCGTCTCTCACTCGAACCGAATCGGTCTCCACATAACCTCCCGAGATCAATTCCTTTGAGTCCGGATAATCTTCAACTATTTCTCCTCGATCAGGGTAAACCAACTCCCAACGCGTGTCAACCACCAGCCCGTCATAGATCTGATCGTACTTGGCATAACCGATAAGCACTGTAGTGCTCTCATCGCAATCGCCAACGATCTCAACATCAACATCGATCTCATAGTTCGACTCACGATCATCTATATTCACCAACACATCATCCGAAGCAACACAACCGTACTTGTCAACCGCGATCAATGTGTATGTGAACTGACTTTGGGCGTCTTTCATCGATTGACTTGGATTAGGAATAGGGTTCAATATGTTCGTGAAATTCAACGTGCCGTCATCAGGCGTCCATGAATATGTCAAAGGTTCCGCTCCTGAGACTGAACCATCCAAAGTGATGTTGATATTATCAACAAACTTGCTGATGCTTTTATCAGCGCCAGCGAATACCGATGGCTCAACATCTCGCTCAATAACAACGCTAAGCCTTTTTTCTGTCAAGGTAGCCTTATGCGTTATCAAAACCTCATACTCGCCGGGAACCATCTCATCTGCAATATGAACATCCGTGCTACCTACCAAATCCGAAGGTAATGGACCTCCGGAAAAAACAGACCATTCAAAAGTATAATCATTAGGATCATCACTGAACAAATCACCGCTACTGCTTCCCTGACCCAAAATCACATGAATCGTTGTATCAGCATAACAATGACCTATCAAAACACTATCGCCTTCCTTGATTTTACCTGTCAACTCGTCGTTTGTAACTTCTATAAGCACCGCATCTGTAGCCGTGCAACCATAACTATCCGTCACGGTCAATGTATATTCAGTATCAACAGAAGGGTTCGGAATCGGCTCCAACACGCTGGCATCATCCAAGCTGGCCGCAGGTGTCCATGAATACGACAAAGGAGACTCTCCGGAAGCCGTCGCGTGAATCGGAATGATGTTAGGATAAGCGCTGGTGATCTTAAAATCGCCTCCGGCATCCGCTACAGGCTCTAAGGCTTTAACAACTTGTACCTGAGCGGAATCCTTATTTCCATACTTATCAGTAACCGTATAAATATAAATGCCTTCACTTATCTGAGCAACACCTAAACCATCAACATATTCATTACCTCTTGCAACTACCTGAACGGTATTACCGCTCCCTTGAACCTGACCTTTATAACCATCCTTCACTGTCCAGATTCCTGTCGCTTCTGTGCCAAAAGGCTTGCCTGTAACCGAAGGCAAACTTGAATCGCAAAAGCCAATCTCAATATCCGACCCTGCATCTGCTCCAACCTGCGTATTATCAATATAAACATCGACAACATCAGTCGCTACGCAGCCATACTTGTCCGTAACTGTCATTGTAAAAGTCAATGGGCCTGTAGTCCCGGCTGAAGGCGTCAAAGGAATAGGATCTTCAGAATTCGGAAACGCCAACTGGTCGCTAGGAGACCATTGTATACTCGTCTCAACACCAGAAGCCGTACCGTCCAAAGCAATCGTATTGAAACCGTAAGCGCTGATCGTTATGTCATCGCCGGCTTCAGCCACCGGAGCAATATCTTTTCTCACCTCAGCTTCTCCTATCGCAACATTGCCATACTCATCCTCAACCACAAACTCATAAATTCCAGGCGCGAAACTTTCCGTCGAATTCGTGCTCAATGTATCCGTAGTCCCTTTCTCTCGCCAGTGATAAGTAACATTTGTACCATTGGCAATACCGGTCAAAACACCTTCCGTCTCGCAATCGCCAATCAAATTAACATCCGTATTCACATCCGCTGTGGTCTCCGTAGCGTCTATGCGAACACGTACGGTATCTTCCACAGAGCAGCCGTATTGATCCCTAGCTGTGACCGTGTACAAAGTTTCCACGGACGGATTAGCAGTCGGCCGCATAATTGTCGCATCGTCCAGGCTAGAAGCCGGAACCCAGGAATACGTCAAGCCTTCTCCCGTTGAGGAAACATCAAACGCTCGCGTATTCGATATATATTCGCTGATATAAAAATCATCGCCGGCATCAACGCTTGGTAAGTCAGCGGCTTGATTCACCACGATTTCAGCCGTGTCGCGATTGCCGTAAACATCCTGAGCGATCAGCCAATAAGTCCCGGGACTGACAATCACACTGCTTGTATGAGGATCAACCAATTTGTCTTCCTGCAAACTACCCGCCTGTATGCTTCCAGACTGTCCCGTCGCAACCTGCCAAACCGCATTCGCGTCAGTGCCACTGAACGTCCCATGCACTCTTAGTTCGCTGTCGCAAGCTCCAATCGTTATCGCAGACCCTTCGACAATATCAGCGTCAACTTCCGTCTCGTCAACAGTGATCGTTACAACATCCGACACTACGCAATTGAAGCGATCCCGGACCGTCAGCGTGTAAGTCGTTGTCGTCGATGGATTTGGAACCGGATTGATAATCCCTGTATTGTCCAAGCCTGTCGAAGGACTCCAAACAACCGTTGAGCTGCTCAAGTCCACATTTCCCAGCTGAGGATTGATCGAACGGGTATTCAAAACATGCCTGCTGATCGAAAAGTCGTCGCCGGCATCTACATTCATAGATGGCGCTTGGATAATCGTTATCTCCGTGCTGTCGGAATTGCCGCTCACAAGATCGCGTGCCACAAAACGATAGCGGCCTTCAAGCACCAAGGCCTCAAGCGTGTCCGAATCACTCGAAACTTTGTCAAAAAGCGTCTCGTCCAAAATCGTTCCTGAGCCATTAAGCACTTTCCAGCTCATCTCCAGATTTTCCCCCTCAGCGATACCGCGAAGAGTTTTGGTGATCGCGCAGGAAGGAATCTCATCGCCATCAGCTTCGATCTTTACTTTTACTTCAGAAGCCACAACGCGCACTTGAACCGTATCTCGGGACAAACAACCATTCCCATCCTCTACTTCCAGAACATACTCCGTATCATCGGAAGGATTAGGTATTGGCGTCAAAAATGTAGGAAAATTCAAGCCTTCAGACGGACTCCAATGATAAGACATCGGATCAACGCCTGCTGCAGTCGCATTAAAGGGAGTGGTATTCAAAACTCCGCGAGTGATCACTTGATCATCTCCAGCGTAAACATCCGCGGGATGATGAATAGTAATGACACTTGGATCACCTAATTCGGGAGTCAAAATATTATCCGCTACAGCGTGATTATACGCAGGATGATTATTCATATTCAAGGTAGCCTGCAAACTGATCTCATTCCCTGAATAAGTGCTTGGAATTAAAATATCGACTTTAAATGTCAAATCAGCCACATAAGGCAAAGGATTAATCATCGCGTTGGTATTATCAGCAAAACTGCTCCCAACCAAGTCATTGGACCCGGAAGCCATCCAGCTTGGCTCCACATAATTAAAACTGCCGTCAGAGTTTTGAGTCTTGCTTTCATAAATATTCGAAGCGAAAACAGCTCCTCCAGGCAAACTCATCTCAAAAGGAACATTCTGTAAGTTTTCTCTCGTTCTATTGAACACTCTATAATCCACAGTGATTACGGTATCCTTATCCAAACATATTTCTCCGTCTAATGTGGATTGCTGTATTTCTATGCTATAAGCGCATGAACATCCATCATTTTGATTTGTAGGAGTACCTTGGCTTACATACGTTGCCTCTCCAGTTGTCGGATTTACTCGAAACAACGTAGTCTGGATGTTAGAACTAGTTACATCTCGATCAACACCATAAGCATAAAAATACCCATATTTCCAATAATTGGCTCCAGCTCCGCTGTAAAATCGATAATTGCCGTCAGTTAACACGCCAATCCTTTCCACAGCTTTAGTAGTCATATCAATTTTAATCAACTGGCTATACCCTGAAAACTTTGACCAACTATACAAATTTCCATCAACTGGATCTATTACAAAATCAGCCATATTCATTCCTGTGGATGGATAATTGTAAAAATCACTTCCATCAGGATTTTTTAAAGCATTTACAGCTCGTAAATTGTTAACGGGCAAGTTTGAAGAACTCAAATCATGAAGAGACAAGTCTATATAATAGACTTTTTTAGACCAATTAGAATTGAAATAATACTTCCCGTCAACGTCAATATCTCCTGCGATAAACCCACCTCCTTCATTCAACAAAGAATTAGTTGTTTGATCCCCTACAGGCTGGCCCACATATTCAATTTCATATGTATAATCATTTTCACTGACCGGATTTGCTACATTAGGAGTTCTTCCTATTCTAAAAACTTTTGCAGATCCAGCGTCCATGAAATAGATAAAACCATCTTTGACATTATACCCTATTGCATTAACCGTTATAACTCCACCTTTACCTAAATAATTAAGCTTAGACAAATCCGAAAGAGCCCCTGGGATTTCAACCAGTTCCAATCGACTTGTTCGAGTTGAAGGGTCGTAAATAGACTGAAAATAAAAAAGACCGTAATTCTTGCCTCCTCCACTAGAATTTTTGTTATATATCTGATACATAACATTTCCACACACAAATCCGCCAACTTCGGTGATATTAGAAGAACCTTTTGCGAATTGCAAAGGCAAAATGGATTGAAACAAGAGCCATGCAAATAAAAATATAAATTTAGCATGATTATTAATTATTTCTCGAATAGTAAAAATTTTGTTCATAGGCTATAGCTTAATATGGAGGAAAGTCAAATCAACATTTTATTATCTCAAGTATATACTCTATTTCAAAAAAAAGTAACCATATCCTTATGTAAATGTATAAACTCGGAAATAAATTAACAAATACTAAAATTGCATTTTTTTAACATAATTCACCAGCGATCAATATTTCATAAATAGTTAAAACAAAAATAAAAATAATTAATTTATTTTATATACATTTGATAAACCACAAGCCTATGAAGCAAATAAAGATACTTTTATTACCTGTAATGATATTATTATTCCACAAACTGTATTACAAAGACACTCCAACCAACTATAATATAATTCAAAATGAAAATAGTATTTGTATTTTTCCAAATCCAGCATCAAATATTATTAAACTAAAAAATCACACAGAAAATGAATTTTACACAATAACTATATTCAATCCGATAGGCAACGAAATCAAAAAATCAAAAATCAGCAACCGAGAGAACATGAATATCCAGAATTTAAAAAAAGGGAAATATATTGTCAGTATAAAAAATGATGAGAATAAAGTTCTCAAAGTTCAAAAACTTATTAAGCTTTAAATCTAGTATTTTACAAAGTCGTTAGTATTTTTCCGACAAACTTCTGATCATCGAAATGATTTACACCACTTAGCCCTAACCTTACGATACTCAGATTCATTTCAGGAATACAGTAAATCCTTTGCCCATTAAATCCTTGACAAATCCCCATACTCGGCAACTTTTTATAAGGTCTGAAAGATAGTTTTTTTAAACCGTTGCCATTTAGCCAAACTTGCGCTCCATATTGCCCCAATGGAACAGCTTCATAAGATGAAAACATAAAGTCAACCCAATTCTGATCAACCAATCTTTTATTTCCAAGTTGCCCTTTATTATTCAATGCAAGGCCAAGATGAGCCCATTCTCTAGCCGTAGCCCAAGCATAAGATGAAGCGACATAGGTCCCTTCTCTATCTTTTTCTAAAAAATAGGATTTCCAACCCATATTTTCCAAAAAAAGCCTTATATCGCTACCATACTTTTCATCGCCAAGTCGTCGTCTAAAAAACTCGCTCAATAAAACAGAATCTCCAGAAGAATAAACCCATTTACTCCCAGGTATACGCGCCAATTTGCGGCTCATTGCAAAAGAAGAACAAGATTCGGAATCCAAAAGCATTCTGGTAACATCTGACACTTTATCATACGATTCATCCCAATCCAAGCCTGATCTCATTTGCAAAAGATGCCTAAGGGTAATTCCTCTACGATCATCGTCTTTCCATTCCTCAAACAAGTCCGATTCATCAAGGTGAAAAACTTTCTGATCATGCCACATCCCATACAAAAAACCAAACAACGATTTTGTCATTGACCACCCCGGAAAAATTGATGTTTGATCAAACCGACTGGAATAACCTTCATAGACGATTTCTGAGCCTTTCAACACTAAGAGCGCTCTCGTATTTCTCCAATACTTACTGAACTCTTGTCCCAGCAATACATCCAATTTACTATAACTCTTATTTATTCCTTCATTAAGGACAAAAGAGCTCTGGCTAGCCTTTGAGACTTCAACGTGGGATTTCTTTGATTTAACTGCAGGACGATCCATTATTCCTCCATGCACATCGTCAAAATAAGCTTTTCTTTTCAGATATCCTTTCATAGACACCTCAACACTTCTTTCACTTGGGTCATAACTAGCTTCGCAATGTTTCAAAAAACTATTGTTCAAATCCATTCTAAAAACCTCATCCAAAGGCCTATGAGTAATGTAAAAAGTAGAACATAAATACTTAGCTACAAAAGCATTTGCTATTCTTATTTTTCGTCTCAAGTTTTTAAACAAAAAAGCTAACAGAATAATAAAGAGTATCAGAGCAGGCATAACAAGAAATTCAGATGTCTTGATTCAACCATTCCACATAAAATTTGTTGCAACAGCATCAATGAACATTAATTCCTTCAAAAAGTTATCAAACTGAACTATACCTCTGAATTATGAAAAAAAACAAATTATACCTTTTCGCTATATTAATTCTTCTAATGGCAAACGCTTGCCAATCAAATAAAAGCAAAAAGGAAAAAGTGGATGAAACCCCATTTCCTGCCACCAATGATATAGAAGCTATCGCTGAAACACCTTTCAATCTCAAAAGCCAATCAGGCCCGATAAAGTTCGTTAGCGGTATTCTTGCAGAATACAACAGTCATCAAGACGACAAATGGGTTACTGACAATATTTTCATACTCCGAGATAATCAAAGAAGCATTTATCTCATCCCTGCCAGCCAGTTTGATGTAAACCAGCTCAATCATGATTTTGAGGATGTCATAGTTTTAAAATTCGATGACGAAACTTCTGTGTACAAGAGGCTTCATCAATTCATTTACAGATCCGCTGATTCAGTGAAAACCTCCACCTATAGTATCTCCACACACTTAACCAACAAAGAAGGAGACCTTTATCAAGGAAACGTAAAATTTGTCAGCGATAATCAAACTCAAGACACAAGCTATCTGGATTTCAACGCTATTCAATTATACGACTTAGGAAACATTCCTGCCAAACATCATGGAGGAGAATAGCTTCAAATAATAATAAAATATCCTGTGAAGAGCTATGTAAGAGACACAAGCTCTTCATATCACTCCATTCATTGACAAAACTGAGTCTATTAAATTCAGCCTAGACTTGGTAAGTTTTAAAAGTATATGACTATCTTTAGGCGGTTTTAACAAAAGATTTTTTCTATTAATCGCCATGATCGATATACTCAACTACATTTTGTGGTATCCTTCTCCTGAGATTTTCCCCAACTCAGGAATCAACGTAAGATGGTACGGCCTACTCTTCGCTTCAGGCTTCATCATAGGGCAATACATCATCAATAAAATTTACCTCACTGAGGGAAAAACTGAAAAAGACGCCGAAAGACTTACAATATATGTTTTAGTATCCACTGTGATCGGGGCAAGACTAGGGCATGTTCTTTTTTACGAGCCTGACAAATATCTTGCTAACCCGATTGATATTCTGAAAATTTGGGAAGGAGGGCTAGCCAGCCATGGAGCTGCAATAGCAATCATTTTTGGTATTTGGCTATACTCGAAATACAATGTCAGACTTGGAAAAATTGGCATTAGGCTTGAAAAGCATCATCGAAAAGATTTATCTTTTCTTTGGGTAATCGACAGAGTTGTAATCTGTGTCGCGCTCGGTGGAGCACTTATTAGAACCGGCAATTTCGTCAATTCTGAGATCATCGGAAAACCAACGCATACGGACTCTGGTGTTGTTTTCGCCAGAGATGCGGTCGAAGCATTTGAATATGGCAATAAAAGCATTGAGAAGATCTCCTTTGAAAGACAAAAAGTAAGCTCGGGCGAAAACGTTGAAAATGGCGTTCCAATGACGCTAGAAATTGTTTTCAAAAAAGGAATCATTGATGAAAGCAGTATAAAAGCCTACGCGCTTGGTCCATTAAGCAACTATCTCAAAAACTCGAAATACGTAACAGAGCATGTCTATATCCCTAAGGATTCCACGTTAAACTTCAAACTTTCAACCCAAAGAAATATCACGACGCTTACCGCTGATGTCATAGGAATACCAAGGTACCCTGCTCAGCTTTTTGAAGCGCTTTCGTGTATTGTCATGTTTATCATTCTTTTGGCTATTTGGATCAAAAAGAAACAAGATACTCCAAGAGGATTGCTGTTGGGAATTTTCCTAATCATCATATTCGGACTAAGATTCGTTTATGAATTCTATAAGGAAAACCAAGTGGATTTCGAGGCTGATATTCCTCTTAATATGGGACAATGGCTAAGTATTCCGCTAGTTATTGCTGGACTGATCTTTATATTCAGAGCTAAAAAATAACATTTTCGAAAGTTTAAAATTAAGAGAGAAGGCGGTGCTTTCTCTTTTTTATTTCTATGAAATACTCGATACTCTTCTTCTCTTTTCTTTGCCTTTGCATTACTTTCTATTCTCATGGACAAAGCCTTGAAGACTCGACAACTATTGACCAAATCATCATACTTGGCAATAGAAAAACCAAACCCCAAGTCATTCTTAATGAACTAGGGATAAAGAAAGGTCAAAAGATACCCAACAGCGCCATGGAAAAAAGCTTGGAGACGGCAAGTAAAAGGCTTATCAATACCCAACTATTCCAATCCGCAAGTATCATGGAAGATCCTTTGAGTCCGGGTGTCTCGGATTTAATCATTCGAGTAAAAGAAAGGTGGTATATTTATCCCTTGCCTATCTTTTCGCTGGGTGATAGAAACTTCAACGACTGGATTGAAAATCAAGGAGCGAGTTTTCAACGTGTAAATTTCGGGCTGAATCTTAGACATCAAAATTTTAGAGGTTATAACGAAAAAGTAAACTTGATCCTCCAATTTGGCTTTACACATCGCTACAAGCTTAGCTATTACAAACCATACCTTAATAAAAAAGGAAATCTAAGCTTGGATACAGATATTGAATATCAAAATCGAAGAAATATAGCCTATCAAACTGTTGACAGAAGACAAGTATTCATCGAGGGAGAAAACAGAAGGCTGCTTCAATCATTCAAAGCCAGCGTTGGATTGAATCTTAGAAAGGATCTCGACACAAAGCACGGGGTTTATATATTTGGAGAGCATGTCCAAGTTCAAGACACTATCATTTCATTGAACCCTAATTTCTTAAGCGGTAATAATCGGCAGATGAAATATTTTGGCATCAACTACAACTTTCAAAAAGATAAAAGAGACATCCGGTACTATCCAATATCAGGATATTTTCTATTGCTCTCCGCTTCGCAATCTGGAATAGGCATTTTCAATGAATTGAGCCAGACAGAAATATCAGGACAATTAAAAAAGTATTTCAAAATCAATCAATCATACTCTTACAGCTTCGAGCTCGGAGGCTATTACACATTCCAGCATGACCAACCTTATTACTTAAGAAAGGGAATTGGTTTCAATCCACTCATCATGAGAGGCTTTGAAAAATATGTAGTCCAGGGACCAACACAAGCTCTCTTGAAAAACGACTTTCGTTGGCTCTTGTTAAGCAAATCGTTCCAACAAGACTATGTTGACTTATATGAATTTGAAGACTTTTTCTTTGATTTATATTTCAAAATAATTTTTGATGTTGGTTATGTTCAAGCTTTCGAAGGAGAAAAAAGCGACCTTAACGACAAAATTCTCTACAGCGGAGGAGTTGGAGTAGACTTTGTTACTTGGTATGATATCGTCATAGGAACAGCTGTCACTTACAACTCTCTGTCCGAATTTAACTGGAGTCTTAATGTCAAAGCCAGTTTTTAAGTAAAAAAAACGTCCATTTAAGCATTTTTATTTCCACTTATCACATCATCAAAACATTTCTTTTTCAAATAACTTAAATTGTTGAAAACTTAATTAATCATTTAACCAAATTATAATGATCAAAAAAATACTAACGCTTTTCATGCTTGCTATGGTTAGCTTCTCTTCATTCGCTGATGAAGGAATGTGGCTTCCTATACATGTGGAAAGGCTGTATAATAAAGACTTAAAAAAGCTAGGGCTTAAATTATCTCCAGAAGAAATTTATAGCGTAAATCACTCAAGCCTCAAAGACGCGATTGTATCATTGGGAGGTTTCTGCACAGGAGAAATTATTTCCGAAGAAGGCCTTATGCTGACAAACCACCATTGCGCTTTTGGTTCTATCCAGCATCACAGTTCGGTGGAACATGATTACCTGACTGATGGTTTTTGGGCAAAATCCAAAAGCGATGAACTTCCAAATGAAGGTTTGTATGCCAGATTTTTAGTTCGTATGGAAAATGTTACTCATAAGATTCTTGACAAAGTCAACAATCAAATGTCTGAAGACGAGCGAGCTGGCATAATTTCAGAAGAAATGAAAAAGCTTACGGACGAAGCTACCGAAGGAACTCATTATGACGCTCAAGTTAAGCCTTTTCTTGAGGGAAATGAATACTACCTTTTTGTATACGAGACATACAATGATGTTAGACTTGTGGGCGCCCCCCCTTCATCCATAGGCAAATTCGGAGGCGACACCGACAATTGGCAATGGCCTAGACATACGGGAGACTTTTCATTATTCAGAGTGTATATGAGCCCGGACGGGAAGCCTGCAGAATACTCTCCGGACAATATTCCGCTTAAGCCTAAACATCACCTGCCAATTTCATTGAAAGGTGTGCATGAAGGGGATTTCGCCATGATCATGGGCTTTCCCGGAAGCACTGACAGATATTTAAGTTCTTACGGCATTCAGCTTGCTCTTGACGTTTCGAATAAAACCATGATTGAAATCCTTCAGACGGAGTTGGAAACATGGAAAAAACATATGAATGCGGACCCTGAAGTTCGAATCAAATATGCTTCAAAATACGCCAGCTTAAGCAATTACTGGAAATACTTGATCGGACAAACAAAAGGCCTCAAAAGACTGAACGTGCATCAAAAGAAAGAACATCTGGAAAAAGATTTCAGAAACTGGTACAATGCCAAACCTTCCAGAGAAGCAGAGTACGGGCAAACACTTGAAGACATCAAAGTTGCTTACGACACCCTCAGAAAATATCAAGTTCCTTTTTCTTTCGCTAGATTCATGCCTAGGCTTATGGGCATTGTTGGCAATGCGTCTCAATACAAAGGGCTCAATGACATGCTCAACAAAGACTCTATTGACAATCAAGCTATAGCTGCGGTTTGCAAAGAGCTTAAAGTGGAAGCAATGGAGTACTTCAAAAATTATGATGCTAAAACCGATGAGGCTGCATTTGTAAACCTTGCGGAATTATATAGCAGGCGTGTAAAACCTGAGTACACACCTGATTTCTTTGTTGCCGTAAAAGAAGAATGGCCTGAAAAGAAAAACAGAAAAGATTTTGAGAAACTTGGCAAAGAAATATATGCCAACTCAATATTCTGCTCGGAAGAAAAACTTCAAAAGTTCTTGGACAATCCTGAAAAAGGCGTCATTTCGGGAGACCCCGCTTTTATTGTTTTTGAAGAATTATTAAGTACAGTAATGAAACTTGCTCCGTCATACCAAATGACTACAGCAACGCTTGAAAAAAGCAATAGAGTATTTTTGAAAGGTCTTATGGAAATGAATCCTGAAAAAGATTTCTACTCCAATGCCAACTCAACGATGAGATTCACTTACGGAACAGTAGGTTCATATGACCCTGCTGACGCTATTCATTACGATTATATCACGACACTGAAAGGTGTCATCGAAAAAGAAGACGCTTCAAACCCTGAATTTGTCGTTCCTCCTAAACTTAAAGAGCTTTACGAGAAAAAAGATTACGGCATTTATGCGGATAAAAACGGCACTATGCCAATCGCCTTTCTAAGCAATAATGACATTACAGGTGGCAATTCAGGCTCTCCTGTTATCAATGGAGATGGCGAACTAATAGGAACTGCATTTGACGGCAACTGGGAAGCAATGAGCGGAGACATCGCATTCGAACCTGAGTTGCAAAGAACGATTAGTGTTGACATCAGATACACGCTATTCATAATAGACAAATTTGCCGGAGCTGGTTATTTGATAGATGAGATGACATTAGTCACTGCCGATTCGCATGAAAAAGAATCAAAAAACGGTAAAAAGAAAAAGAAGAAGAAACACAAAAAATAATTAATAGGGTTTACCCCTTTCTTAATCAAAAGGTCGTGATAGCTAATCACGACCTTTTTTTGTTTTATACTGAATGTCCTTTAAAAAATAAATAACTTTTTAAAGAATAATAAAAACGAACAGAACGTTCTGTTTTTAAATTTATTTATATAACTTCAATATAAATTAGGCAACTATCTTAACCATAATAGTCGATATGAAAAATTACTTAGCAAAATTCGTCACTACAGAAAAGAGCCCAAATCCATTAAGTTTCAACATATCCCTATTCTCCGGCATCGGAGGATTCATAGCCATAGCAACAGTGGCTTTCATAACTGCCAACTCAAACATTCCTCTCATCATGGCTCCATTTGGCGCAACTTGCGTTCTTGCTTTTGGAGTACCTGACAGTCCTTTAGCTCAACCCCGCAATATTATTGGCGGACACTTAATATCCACACTTATTGGCTTGATTTGCTTATATCTCTTTGGGAACGAATGGTATTCATTGGCTATTGGAGTTGGAGCGGCTATCGCTATTATGCAATTAAGCGGAACAACCCACCCGCCCGCGGGAGCGGATCCATTGCTTGTCATTATGGGAGGTTGCACATGGGAATTCATAATAAACCCTGTCTTCTCCGGAGCGATAATAATAACAGCAATCGCATGCCTATTCAACAACATGGATAAGGTCCGAAAATACCCCAAATACTGGATTTAAAAATAATCTCAATCATTAAACATCTCAACAATGCAAAACGCCAACATAAAAATTTGGAAAACAAACAGGAAGAACCTTATTAATAACCTTGAGGATCTCACAGTCAAAGAACTGAATCATACACCAAAAGGATTCAACAACAATATCATATGGAATGTCGGACATGCTTTAGTCTCTCAGCAAGCTTTAATCTACAGTACTTCAAACCTTCCAATGCATATATCCAACGAACTTTTCAACTTGTTCAAATCAGGAACAAAACCTGAGTCGGAACTCAATGCTAAAGACATAGCACTCATCAAGTTCAAACTCACAGAAACCATGGAAATCACTGAAAAAGACCTAGGTTCTAATATTTTCAAGAATTTCAAATCTAAAACTACCCGAACTGGATTCCACTTAGGGTCATTGGATGATGCAATCTCTTTTAATAATTATCACGAAGGAATACATTATGGACTAATCATGAGTATTCGGAAATTCATATAAACAAAAAAAGCCTTGCGATTAACGCAAGGCTTAAACTAATCTTACTGAATTAACTAATTATCCGCTGCATGCGATGCAATCATCCGGATTGTCCAAAGAGCAAGCCATATCCGCTTGATTTTGCTCCTCAGTATTTGTTGGTATTTTATCGTTTACAGCCGCTTTATCCACTGTGAATTTGATAGCGTCAGCAGCTGCTTTTGTTCTCAAGTAGTACATTCCTGTCTTCAAACCTGCTTTCCATGCATAAAAGTGCATCGAAGTTAGTTTCCCAAAATTAGGGTCTTTCATATGAACATTAAGGCTCTGACTTTGGCAAATATAAGCCCCTCTATCCGCGGCCATTTCCAAAATACTCTTCTGAGAAATCTCCCAAACAGTTCTGTAGATTTCCTTCAAGTTTTCAGGAATACCCGAAATGTGTTGTATAGAGCCATTTGCTTCCAACAACTTATGCCTCATTTGCTCATTCCAAACTCCGGCTTCTATCAAGTCTTTCAGCAAATGCTTATTCACAACGATAAACTCGCCGCTTAGAGTTCTTCTTGTATAAATATTGGATGTGTAAGGCTCAAAGCACTCATTGTTTCCTAATATTTGCGAAGTCGAAGCTGTCGGCATTGGCGCAACCAATAATGAATTTCTAACTCCATGCTTAATAACTTCGCTTTTCAACTCATCCCAATTCCATCTTCCCGAATCAGGCGTTACCCCCCACATGTCAAACTGGAAAATTCCTTTCGACGTAGGCGAGCCCTCATAAGTTTCGTATGTGCCCTGCTCTTGAGCCAATTCCTTGGAAGCAGTCATCGCTCCAAAGTACATCGTCTCAAATATCTCTTTATTCAGTTGCTTAGCTTCAGGCGAGTCAAAAGGCATTCTCAACATGATGAACACATCCGCCAAACCTTGCACTCCCAAACCAATCGGACGATGTCTTTTATTCGACTTTTCAGCCTCCGCAACAGGGTAATAATTGACATCAATAATCTTATTCAAGTTGCGAGTAACAACTTTAGTAACCTCATAAAGCTTTTGGTGATCAAACCTGCCATTCTCGTCAACAAACTTAGGCAATGCCAATGAAGCCAAGTTACAAACCGCAACTTCATCAGGGGCAGTATATTCAATGATCTCGCAACAAAGGTTCGATGACCTGATTGTTCCTAGATTTTGCTGGTTGGACTTGCTATTGGCATGGTCCTTATAAAGCATATAAGGCGTGCCTGTTTCAATCTGCGACTCTAATATTTTAAACCAAAGGTCTTGAGCTTTCACTACTTTTCTAGCTCTGCCTTCTCTTTCGTACTTTTCGTAAAGTTTTTCAAACTCTTCGCCATGAACATCGCAAAGGTTTTTCGTTTCATTAGGACAGAACAAAGACCACTCTTCGTTGTCCTGCACCCTTTTCATGAACAAGTCTGGAATCCATAGTGCGTAGAATAAATCCCTAGCTCTTAACTCTTCCTTACCATGATTCTTTTTCAGGTCAAGAAATTCGAACACATCCGCATGCCAAGGCTCTAGATACATAGCGAAGCTTCCTTTTCTCTTTCCTCCACCTTGATCAACATAACGAGCTGTCATGTCAAAATTTCTCAACATCGGCACAATACCATTCGAGACTCCATTTGTACCCTTGATATACGAACCTTTAGCTCTCACATTATGTATGCTCAAACCAATTCCACCTGCTGACTGGGATATTTTAGCGCACTGCTTCAACGTATCATAAATACCATCGATGCTGTCATCCTTCATTGTCAATAGAAAACAACTGCTTAACTGCGGTTTTGGAGTACCTGCATTGAAGAGAGTAGGCGTAGCATGCGTGAACCATTTCTCAGAGAGCAAATTATATGTCTCTACCGCAGACTCAATATCCTCACCGTGAATTCCCACAGCGACCCTCATCAACATATGTTGAGGTCTTTCGACTACTTTGCCATCAAGTTTCAGCAAGTAAGATCTTTCCAATGTTTTGAACCCAAAGTAATCATAGCTAAAATCACGATCATAGATAATACTGGAATCCAAAGTAGCTGCATTTTCTTTCACTACTTTATACGTTTCCTTTGATATCAATGGCGCGTTTTCACCTGTTTTAGGATCCACATAAGTGTAAAGCCTTTTCATTGTATTTGAAAATGACTTGCTGGTCACCTTATGAAGGTTTGACACTGCTATACGAGCCGCCAATTTAGCAAAATCAGGATGTATCGTCGTCATTGACGCTGCTGTTTCAGCCGCCAAATTATCCAATTCGATAGTTGTAACACCATCGTAAATCCCTGTAATCACTTTTTTAGCAACATCCAAAGGATCCACAAAATCAGTGTTCAAGCCATAGCATAGTTTTTCTATGCGGGCAGTCACCTTATCAAATTTAACAGACTCGCGTCTGCCGTCTCTTTTAACTACAAACATTAATTAGAGCTATATGAAAATTATAGGAATAAAACTAGTTATCAAAAAATCCACGAATTTCGCATCCGCGGAATTTTTAAAGTTTGGTATATATCTTAGCCAATACCATGATCGGCATTATGTCATTATTTTCTAAAAATCCTCATCAAGAGAGAAACGAGGAGTATCAGCCGCATCATCGCTTTTCAGAACACCAGCTTTTTGGTATTCAGCAACTCTCTTTTCGAAGAAGTTTGTCTTTCCTTGCAAGGAAATCATATCCATAAAGTCGAATGGATTCGTAGCTCCAAATACTTTAGGGCAACCCAATTCGAACAACAATCTGTCAGCAACAAATTCGATATATTGACACATAAGGTCTGCGTTCATACCAATCAAGCTTACAGGAAGGGCATCAGACACAAACTCTTTTTCGATCGCAACAGCATCAGTGATGATCTTAACGATAGTCTGTTCAGGAACCTTGTTGGCAACATGATTATTATGCAAATGCACAGCGAAATCGCAATGCAATCCTTCATCTCTATTGATCAACTCGTTTGAGAATGTCAGTCCAGGCATTAACCCTCTTTTCTTCAACCAGAAAATTGAACAGAAACTACCTGAGAAGAAAATCCCCTCTACTGCCGCAAACGCGATCAATCTTTCTTGGAAATTGCCATTATCAATCCAAGTCAAAGCCCATTCCGCTTTTTTCTTCACGCACTCGATCGTCTCGACAGCATTAAACAAATAATCCTGCTGTTTTGGATCTTTCACATATGTGTCGATCAATAAAGAATATGTTTCCGAATGGATATTTTCCATAGCAATTTGAAAGCCATAGAAAAACTTCGCTTCCGTGTATTGAACCTCAGCGACAAAATGCTCTGCCAAGTTCTCATTAACTATACCATCACTAGCCGCGAAAAAGGCAAGTATATGTGAAATAAAATGGCGCTCGCCATCATTGAGCTTTTCCCAATCATCCAAATCTTGGCTCAAGTCTATCTCCTCTGCAGTCCAAAAACTCGCCTCTGCCTTCTTATAAAACTCCCAAATATCATCATGCTGAATCGGGAATAAAACAAACCTATCCTTGTTTTCCTGCAAGATTGGTTCATTAATGATCTGGTTTTCTGTGCTCATTTTTTTAATCCTTTCAATATATCAATCTTAAAAAACCGGGCTTTATTGTTCACCCATAAAGTCACGCTTTGCGATGACCTTGGTCATTTGTTCAAATAAAAATGCTAAATATTCATCAAGAAAACAACTAGCATAATTCATCGCCTCTTGCGCTTAATATGAACTTTTCAAGTTTTGCAAAATATGGCACAGCCGCAAAGCCACAAGATTGACATGCCCGAAAAGCTTTTGCAATATTCAATAGGTTTCTTGATTATGAAATTTCCGTTAATGTTATATTTTCAGATTTTTTCCTCAATTTTTCCAGCCTTCAATATTTGCAAATATTATTTTTTGAACATCAAAAAAAAAATATCAAATAATGGACAAAAAGCATTAGTTAGCTTAATAATTATTCCAATTCCATATTTTTTTCTTTTTCAACAGTCGAATTATTATTTCATGCAAAATTACCAAATCTTTAAAACCTGAATTATGATCAAAAGCTTACGCATTCCAAATTTCATCATAATTCAATTCTCACATTTTACGCCTGGCATTGTTCATAGGTCAAAGTATAATTCTCAATTACCATTAAACATCAAAACTATGGATAATAAATTCACAGATATTCATACGCAAGACTTTAAGTTCAATGATGGGTGGGGTAAAATCCATGCCATTTCTACCGGAACTGTTTCTGTAAAAGAAGCATTCAGAAGCACTAAAAAAAACCAATGGACCTCAAAATTGGAGTTTATACTTCAAAACAAATTCACTGCTCCTTTACCCATATGGGTATGGGTAATCGAACACCCTGAAGGCAAATTTGTCATTGACACAGGGGAAAACAGCAAAGTAAGCGAACCTGATTACTTTTCACAAGAGGGTATCCTGAAAGAGTGGATTAACAAAAATCAATTCAAATTCAATGTGAACAAGGATAGAGAACTACACAATCTATTGCCAAAGCTGAACATAGAGATTGATCATATTGACCAAGTGCTTCTTACTCATTTGCATTTGGATCATATAGACGGGTTGAAATTCTTTTCTAATCAAAAAGTTTTATTGAACAAAGAAGAATGGGAAAAGCCCTCCTTCGCATTGAAAAGCTTGCTTCCTGAAAATTTCAACCCTTCATTATTCGAAACCAATGAAAGCCACCTCGACTTCAAAAACACAAAAAGCATAACCAAAGCGAGAGATCTGCATTTTATACACACTCCCGGGCACACTTTCGGGCACTGCTCCATATTAGCCAGCAATGATCGTCACGACCATATCTTTTTTGGCGGAGATATGACATACACTTCTGATCAACTCAAATACAGTGAAATGTCAGGAGGACATATCGATTTTAAAAAGGCTCAAAACACCATAAAAACGGTCTCTGAATTCTGCAAAGCCAATAAAGCAATCTTCCTGCCTTCACATGATCCTTACGCAGGCCTTAGATTGCAAGAGAGGAATTACTTTAGTTAAATCAAAGTTACTCTAAATGAAACAGTGATTGTATATGCTTCTTATTTTGCTTGATATCGTCAATTAACTTGGAGAAAAATATAATATTATGCCAATCCGCTTAAGCACCTAATAAGCTTATTCCTCTGATAAGCAGACAACTAGCAATCGATCATATAATTCACCTCTCATATATCTTCTATTAAAATTGTAACAAAACTCATCTAAATAAGATTGAAGGTGTTTCTGACTCACAAAATGAAATGTGTTTAGCATCCACCTTTTTGCATTGCTTATGGCAATATCAACCCAAGGCAGTTCTTTTTCAATCGCTTCGTTTTTAATCACCTTGGCTACATGGCTTTCTACTTTTTCTGATAGTTCTGTGTAAGAAGATGATTTGTCTGATTTCAATTTTGTTTTCGGTAAAATCTCTTCATCTACGACTTTCTCAATGGTCTCTGACTTCAGGTCAGGTGACCTTCATTTTAAGATAGCCTACTTTTTTAGGCTTTCTTTGGGAGCCTCTACCTCTTCTTCAGTGGCTCACCTTTCTCTTTCTCAAGGCTTTTCATTGTAAAGAAAGTATCATCAATCTCTATTTCTCCCTCCAATGTATAAAGCCCATCACGTCGTTCCATCGCTTTTCTAATTTTATTCATCATCGCCCAAATTGGTTCATATCGCTTATGACCAATTTGTCGCTGGATCTCTAGTGCTGAAAAGTTTTTTTTAGTTGAAGTCACCAAATGAAAAGCAATAAAGCAATAGCGGAAAGAAAGTTTGGATTTATCCATTACAGTTCCACTCTTTAATGAAGTACGTGAACCTCACTTCTTGCACTCGAAGCACTCCTTCTCTTTTTTCCAATAATATTTCGTATGACTACATTTTCTACAAACGATCCCTGTAGACTCGCACAGAGATTTAAATCTTGCTTTGCAAGATTCTTCATCAGGGAATTCTTTGAAAATTTCTATTATGCTTATAAGTAATTGACTATTCGATTTGATCTAATACCATAAATTAGGTATACAAATGGAGTGTCATATAATTATATACGCAACGAAAGCAAAGAAAACGCTTTCATGGGAGCTCCTTATTGGTATGGAACAATTGGCTACGAATATTCAATTTCTCAAATTGTCGAAGATCTTAATGTCAATATACTTGCCCAAGGCATATTTCAACGAATTCATTACGAAGAAGAAGTTTCTAGCACCAATTTCAATCATATTTTTCAAGAGGCCAGCATGCTTAGAGTAGAATTCAGCTACCAAAACTCTTATAGATTGATTCTATCGCATATTTATGATTATAAAATAAAGCATTATCTTTTTCAACCTGAATTTGAAGCCAATGTGATTGATGGTTTAAGCCTTGGATTAAGAGCCGATATCATGGAAGGACCTATAGAATCTCTATGGGGGAAATTCTCAAATAATAGGATACAATTTAGAGCTAAATATCACTTCTAAGAAAAAAGTCCGAAATAAATTCGGACTTTTGATATTGCGACAGCTATTATTCAACAGCTAAACCTTTCATCAAATAATTTTGCACATAATCTTTCACGCCATCTTCCAATGAAGTAAATGGTTGGTCATATCCAGCCTCTCTGAGCCTGTCCATTTTTGCTTCTGTAAAATACTGATACTTGTCCCTGATATCTTCCGGCGTATCAATGAAAGATATATTTTCCTCCTTGTCCAAAGCTTTGAATGTTGCTTTCACCAAATCCAAAAACGTTCTTGCTTGTCCTGTTCCAATATTGTAAATGCCGGAATTCTTGCGATTTCTCATCAACCACATGCTAACGGCCACAACATCTTTAACATAGACGAAATCTCTCATTTGTTCGCCGTCCTTGTAATTAGGATTATGCGATTTAAACAACTTCATTCCCCCCGTGGCATTTATTTGATTAAATGAATGCAACACCACAGAAGACATGCGGCCTTTGTGATATTCATTTGGTCCATACACATTGAAGTACTTCAAACCAGCCCAAAAGAAAGGCTTTTCTTCTTGCTCCAATGCCCAAATATCAAAGTTGTTCTTCGATTCTCCATACAAGTTCAATGGCTTCAACTGAGGAACGATAGCAGGATCATCATCATACCCCAACTCTCCCATTCCGTATGTAGCGGCTGAAGAAGCATATACCAACGGCACTTGATACTTCACGCATCTTTGCCACATGTCAATGGAATAATTGTAGTTCAACTTATCAAATACCGCTTTGTCAAAAACCGTAGTCGCAGAGCAAGCTCCATTATGAAACACAAACTCCACATGCTCGTAATTTTTGTCAAACCATTCGAAAAAATCCTCGAGATCAACTTTTTCCTGAATATTCTTCCCTTCTAAGTTTTTCGTCGCTTTTTCCGGATCATTAAAATCATCCACCGCGATGATCGCATTGAAATTTTGCCTGTTCAATTCAGCTATCAGACAACTTGAAATAAATCCTGACGCTCCGGTTACTATTATCATAAGTATTGTATTTTCTGCATTTAAGATCGGCAATATAATAAATCAAACGCACTTCCAGCAACTATTGGTTCTTAAGTGCGTCAGAACTCTTGTCAAACAATTAACGCTCAACATTATTTATTCTTTAGAAACCAATTGTTTAGCCGACATGAGCTAAAACTCCATTTCCCTGCCATCTTTCAAAGATAAAATTATGAAAGCTACATTGATTTTCCTCTTCTGCGCCTTGCTTATGACAGACCTACATTCGCAATCATACAAGTCCATTGTCGTGGACACAAAAAACGGCAAGATAAAAGGCATCAATAATGGCAGCACATACCAATTTCTAGGCATAAGATACGCTATGCCACCAGTGGGAGAACTTCGTTTCATGCCCCCCGAAATACCCAAAGCTTGGGAAGACACAGTAAATGCGCTTTCATACAGTCCCATAGCCTTGCAGGTGCCCAGCTCCACTCAAGAAGTCAGCTTCAAGCCCCAAAAAGAAGACTGCCTATCTCTGAATATTTGGACAACAGATATCAATCGGAAAAAGCCCGTGATGGTATTTATACACGGGGGAGCTTTTCTTATTGGAGGAACCAATACACCGCTATACAATGGAAATAATATGGCAACTGAAGGCGATGTGGTTATAGTAACAATACAATACCGCTTAGGTGTTCTTGGATGGTTGGATCTATCCCAATTTGGAGAAAAATACAAGCACTCCGCCAACTTAGGGCTTTTGGATCAACGAGCCGCTTTAAAGTGGGTCAAAGAGAATATTGCTTCGTTTGGAGGCGATCCAGACAACATCACCATATTCGGTGAGTCCGCAGGCAGCATATCCGTAACCTGCCATTTGCTTACTCCATATGCCGGAGACCTTTTTCATAAAGCCATAGCCCAAAGCGGTACATTCTATTTAAACCGTAAAAAATCAATGGCTGAAAATTTCACCAAGGAATTCATGAAAATGGCCAAAGCCAATTCCGTTGAAGATTTGCGAAAACTTAACATGGATCAAATCATACAACTGCAAAAGAAAGCCTTGAAAAAAAATATGGTAATTGCCGACCAATTGTTTTTGCCCGTTTTAGATGGAGAATTATTGCCCTCAAACCCAGAGAAGTATTTGAAGGAAAATGAAAAGACAAGTATTCCCTTGATGACAGGCATTTGCCATGACGAGGCTTTCTATTGGTATTATCAATACAAAATCGCAAAAAGATTTCCTAAACTAGCCGTCCGAAAAATTCTCAACAATGCCGGTTATAACAAGCACCAAATTAAAAACTTGGCGGCTCAATTTCAAAAAGACCCATTGTATCCTAATAAAAAAGATCGCTACTTTTCAGTCGCCTCGTGGGTTATTTTTAAATACTCACAGTACAAATTCGCCAATCTATATAAAGAGAGCAACAATGTCTGGTTTTATGACTTCTCCTGGAGGCCTAGCTACAAAAACAAACCTCTTTATGCTTTCCATTCCAGCGAACTGCCTTATGTCTTCGGGAATTATTATCAACAACTCGAAAAATACCCATATGGCTTAAACAAAGACTTGATGGCTGCCATGGTGCAAACTTGGACTTCATTCGCCAAACATGGCAACCCAAACAACAAGCTCATCCCAGGATGGAAACCTTTGAATGAAAAGCAATCCGAAATCATCTTTGATCAAAATATAAGAACGACAACTATTCCCGATTTGAAAATAAGAGAAATTATAGAGACTTATGAAAAAGAGATAAAAGAAAGTCAACATTCAAGGCATTAAGGCTCAACAATATTTTTAATTTAATATTGAAAAAAGTTCAAATATTTTTTGAGTAATGGGAGGGGATTTTATTGTCTAGCTGTATTAAATACATAGAATAACTTAATAACAATCAAAACCCTAAAGTTATGACAGCTACAGCAATCATCGTATTCCATATTGGTTTCTTAGTATCAGCTATAATCAGCAAGATCAATTTGTAAACTTTAAACCGCAAAACTATGACAGCTACAATCATTATGGCATTTATCACTGGAGTCTTTTTCTTCGGAATCGCCAACAGAATTTTCGCCTAGAATCATATGCTGGAAGTTTTACTTCCTCAATTTCAATACACAACATACATACACTGATAAATCCTCTTAATTCAAGAGGATTTTTTATTTTAATGAGCATACAATTCTTCGCAGCATTGTTAAAATATGTAAAAAATTCAAATTTCAACTATTTATTATTGAGGGTAACATACAACTAAACTGTATTATATACAAAGAATAACTTACTAATAACCAAAACTATAAAGATATGGCAGCTACAGCAATCATCGCTTTTCATGTTGGATTTTTGATAACAGCAATCATAAGCAGAATCAAATTTTAACCTCAAAACTCTAATATTATGACAGCTACTATAATTATGGCATTTATCACTGGAGTATTTTTCTTTGGGATCGCCAACAAAATTTTCGCCTAGTACTAACACCTGGAAGCCAAGCTTCCAAAATATCAATACACAACATACATACACCTTAAATCCTCTTTGACAAGAGGATTTTTTATGCTTCTAAATATAAATTAGCACGAATAAAATCAAAAAAAACGAATTTAAATTGAGGGTAAAGGCATGTATAATTGTATTATATACAAACAATAATAAATTATTCATCAAACCCCTAAAGTTATGACAGCTACAATCATCATGGCATTTATCACTGGAGTTTTCTTTTTTGGAGTTGCCAACAGAATTTTCGCTTATTGACAATACTTGGAGCTCGGCTTCACAAATATCAATACACAACATGAACACACTAAATCCTCTTTATAAAGAGGATTTTTTTATTCTTAAAATTTAAAATAATAAAAAAATATTAAAATAAAGTGAGGGTATTAAGCATTTGAACTGTATTATAATCAAAGAACAAATTATTAATCATCTAACCCCTAAGATCATGATGGCTACAGCAATAATCGTATTTCACATAGGTTTTCTTATTACAGGAATTGTAAACAGAATCAAGCTTTAACCACTTAACCTAAAAAACTATGACAGCGACAATAATCATGGCATTCATCAGCGGAGCTTTTTTCTTTGCTATTGCCAATAGAATCCTTGGATAAAACGCCAAAAAAAGAAGCTGAAAAGCTTCTTTAACCTTACATAAATCGATATAAAAAGAGGCTGCGATATTGTCGCAACCTCTTTTTTTATGCCTTCGCGCTTTTAAGTTCCAAAATCGTAATCTCAGGAAGTATTCCCAGTCTGCCCGGATATCCATGAAACCCAAAGCCTCTATTCACATACAAGCTTTGCCCTTGCTTTTCATACAAGTCAGCCCATTGTGCATATCTATACTGCGCAGGACTCCATCTAAAATCACCTATCTCAATGCCAAATTGAAAACCATGCGTATGTCCAGACAAAGTAAGGTCAATATCCTTGAAGTCTTGCCTAACCTCAGCATCCCAATGGCTTGGGTCATGAGACAGTAAAACTTTCGCTGTTCCTGTTTCCAAATGGCTATACGCATCGCTTAGTTTTCCATATTGAGCGAATCCATGCCCCCAGTTTTCCACGCCAATGATATCCAAGTGATCATTGCCTACTTTAATTTGTCGATTTTCATTTCTCAACAAATCCCAGCCCAAATGCTTATGAGCATCGACCATGTCTTCAAAATTTGATTGTTTCGCCTTAGCGGAAGACCAAGTTTTATAATCGCCGTAATCATGATTGCCTAGCACAGAATAAACGCCCAAAGGTGCTTTTACATTTTTGAACACATCAAAATACTCATTCACTTCTTTGGTAACCGTATTCACCAAATCTCCAGTAAAGCACACCAAATCAGGCTTTTCCTTCAATAGAAGATCAACACCTCCCTGCACTGCTACCTTATTGTAAAATGATCCGGTATGAATATCAGAAAGTTGCGCTATTCGAATGCCATCCAAAGCTCTGGGAAGGTCATTGATAACTATTGATTTGGTCCTGACACGATAGTCGTACGCTCCGCTAAGTATTCCAAAGCTAAAAGATGCGGCAGGAACAGACGCGGCCAACAATGATGCTTTAGTCAAAAATTCCGACCTTGAGATTTTATCACTTGTCGGAGCTTCTTTAATCTCTGTGTTTTCCTCTACAACCTGAGGAGTCGTTTTCTTTTGAATATTATTTCTAAATATCCACAATCCCAACCTCCTGAAATCATCCAGAAAATTAAATATGATCAAAACCAGCTTAGAAACAATATTCACTATAAACATCGACAAAATAACAGTCTTAAGTATTCTGGACATTGTTTCCTGGCCATTGGCAAACATGTAAACACAACCTGCCAACACCAAAGCAGACCAAACCCAATACGCTGCTTGCACCATCTTCCTTTTGGAGAAAGACTTAAAAGCGAATTTGACTGCCTGATAGGCGTACACTTCTATCAGCATCAATACCGCAAAGGCTATCATGATCATTGCATCCTTACTCATAACATTTCGGCTCAGCGCCCATTTTATAATTAACTTATTATACTCTAACGTTTTCCAACGGCATCTCGATATACATAATGAAAGAAACCTTTGGAGCATTGCTACGCTACACGCCAAATTCGCCATCGAAGTTCAATATTTTACATCAATGGCTCATTCTCAATGTAAGCAAAGCAGCTTACGCTCCAAAGGTTGTCATTTTATATGTTCAAATAATTAATTAAGCGAGAAGTAAAAATTTACTTTATACTGAAATGTTAAATGTTAGTCAAATAAAAAAACTCCTTGATTTTTGGCAAGGAGTTTTTTCTATATCTCTGATTTTTAAGACCTTCTTAAAGCCTTTTGCAATTTTTCAATCAATAAATACATCACTGGAACGATGACTAGCGTCAAGAATGTAGCGAATGTCAAACCAAAAATAATTGTCCATGACATTGGTCCCCAGAAAGCCACGTTATCACCACCAACAAAGAAATCAAAATTATACTCTTGTAAAAATTTGATAAAGTCGATATTCAATCCGATAGCCAACGGCAACAAACCAAGCACAGTAGTAATCGCAGTCAATAATACTGGACGAAGTCTCGTTTTCCCTGAATTCACAATCTGCTCCTTAATCATCTCAATAGTAAGCGTTTTTCCTTTAGGAAGCTCTTCTTCCGCTCTGGCTTTAAGCAAATTTGTATAGTCAATCAATACGATCGCATTGTTCACCACAATACCCGCCAAGGAGATGATTCCCAACATGGTCATGATGACAATAAAGTCCATTTGGAATATAACCAATCCCATAAACACGCCAATTGTACTAAAGACTACCGAACTCAATACGATGAAAGGTGCTGAAATTGCGTTGAACTGAGCCACCAAAATGATAAAGATCAAGAAGATCGCCAACAACAAGGCTTGACTCAAGAAAGCCATTTCCTCAGCTTGCTTCTCCTGCTCGCCACCAAACACGATATTATATCCTATCGGCAACTCCATTCCATCCACCAAATTTCTAATTTGGTCATTTATCAATGTCGCGTTATATCCGTCCAAGACATTGGAAGTAATCGTTACCACACGCTTTTGATCCTTGTGCTTTATCGCTCCATATGTCGAAGTCAAGTCAAAATTAGCAACTGACGATATCGGCACCTGAACGATTTTACCTTGCTTATTTTGGAAAGTAACTCTTCTGTTCAACAATGTCGTCGGATCGTATCTATATGGCTCCGCCAATCTTACTTTAATATCCCAATCATCAATACCGTCCTTGTATGTGGAAATATCCTTACCAAAGATCGATGTTCTAAGCTCTTCGGCAATTTGGCCTGTCGATATTCCAAATATTCTAGCTTGCTCTCTGTCAAGTTTCAAAGAATACTGAGGCTTTCCAACCTCCAAGTCCGACTTCAACTTTTCGATACCTTCAATTCCTGAATTATTCACTCTAGAAATCAAGTTCTCGCTAATTTCAATGATCTGCTGATAATCTTCACCAGATACTTCTATCTGAACAGGCTTACCAACTGGAGGTCCATCGGAGTTTTTATCCGCTGTCACACTCACGCCAACATATCCGCCAGTGACACCTCTTATTTCATTTAGAATTTCACGCGTATCCACGCCTTCTCGCTCTTCAAAATCCACAAAGTCAACGGTAATTCTAGCTTTATGAGGCGTAGCAGCTCCTTCTGCTGTGATCTCTGCTCCAGGATCATTTGAGCCAATTCCTACACTTGTCACAACCGACTTCACCGCATGTCTGTATGGCTCCAAGACTTTATTCACACTCACTTCTAATTCCTCTGCAAGTGTAATGGTCTTTTGAATATCAGTCCCTACTGGATATTCCACAAATACGTGCACTTGCGTTGGAATATTCTCCGGGAAGAAAAGAACATTTGGCATAAAGTTCACCAGAAGACCAAACGATACAAATAAGGCCATCACAGTACCGCCAAAGTATATGTATGGCATTTTGCCATTAAGCGCTGAAGTCAACACTTTTTCATATACTCTCTCAAGCCACGGCAATAGAGTATTTTGAAACTTATGCGCCAACGGAGTCAAAACATACACATCCAACAACACTAAAGTACCTGCCACGCCAAATAAGTTCCCGACAACCGTCTTCTTAAACACCAAGAATAATATCCCTACCAATATCAAGCTTCCGCCAATCGTCAATACTCTTTTATGATTAATAACCTTTTTCTCTTTTTCAACTTTCATGAAAGTAGCGATGAAAACAGGATTAATCACCAATGCCACAAATAATGAACTTGAAAGCGTAATCATCAATGTTATCGGCAAATACCTCATGAACTGCCCCATAATTCCCGGCCATAAAGCTAAAGGCAAGAACGCAGCCAATGTAGTAGCTGTTGACGCGATTATCGGCCAAGCAACCTCTCCAACACCTTTTTTGGCAGCTTCAATCGGGTTCATCCCTTCCTCCATCAAACGATAGACATTTTCCACTACCACAATACCATTATCCACGAGCATACCCAAAGCCATGATCAAGGAGAATAATACCATCATATTGATCGTAATGCCAAAAGCTCCCAAAATCATAAATGACATAAACATGGATAGCGGAATCGCCATACCCACAAATAAGGCATTACGAGTATTCAAGAAAAATAGAAGCACCAATACCACCAAGATCACACCCGATATGATATTGTTCTCCAAGTTCTTAACATCTTTTCTAGTCTTTGTCGACTGATCACCTGTCACGATAATTTCCAAATCAGAAGGAAAAACTTTCGTCTCCTGCATCTGATCAAGCAATCCATATACCTTCTCGGTAGCATCCAATAAGTTTTCTCCACTTCTTTTGATGACATCAAGAGTCACTACTGGATGCAAGTTCACTTTAGAGAAACTTTCTTGGTCCACATAACCGTAATCAACCGTAGCGATATCGCCTAAGTAAACCGGCTTGCTTCCTTCTTCTTTCACAATGATATCAAGCATGCCTTGAGGATTCTCGAATTCTCCCTCGATTCTTACAGATCGTCTAATTCCATCATTGACAATCTCACCGCCTGACACATTAATATTTTCAGCCTGAACAGCTTGCTCTATATCGCCAAAACTAATTTCACGGGCTTCCATTTCATAAGGGTCAACATTGATATGCACCTCTCGGTCGTCCACACCTTTGATCTCACCTTTTGAAACTTCTGGAAACCTTTCCACTTGATCCTTCAGCATGTCCGCAAAATCACGCAACTGAGCTTTGGAATAATCTCCCGAGAAACTAATATTCAAAATTGGAAACTCGGCAAAGTCAAGCTCCTGCACATCAGGATCAGCAGGCAAATCTTTAGGCAAATCAATTTTCGCCTTGTCAACGGCATTCTTAACTCTTGACAACGCATCGCTCACATCAACATTTGTCGCGAACTCAACTGATACCGCTGAATAACCGTCAACAGATGTCGACGTGATTTTGTCTATATCTTTTTCCAGCTTCACTTCCCGCTCTATGGGTCTTGTTACCAAATCCTCCATATCAATCGGAGAGTTCCCTGGATAAGCTGTACCTATATATACAGTTGGAATTTTAACCTCGGGGAAATTTTCTCTTGGCAATGATTGATAAGAGAATACTCCAAAGGTTATGATCAACACCGTAATCACGAATACTGTAGCTCGGTTATTGACCGACATGGTGGTCAAACCGAACTCTTTCAGCAATTTATTTTTATCTTTTTCTTCCATTGGAATAAGTGTAAAATCTCACAAAAATACATTCTACTTCACGATTTGAACAATAGTGTTCGGAGTCGCTTGACGGTGGCCATTTATTATGATCACATCATTTTCTTCCAAACCTTCAGAGACATAAGCATCACCTTCATAATCGCTTTCCACAACCACATACTTTTTCTCCGCTACAGTTCTATCCAAATCATCTTTGGAAATCGTATACACATAATTGCCATGCTTGTCTTCCAAGATCACATTCGTAGGAACTACCACCGCATCTGGATTATAATAATCGGCAATCTTCATGATGGTCACCATATTCGGTTGAATATTCGGCTGTCCGCTTGGTATTCTAGCTTCTACAGTAAAAGTTCTTGAGACTTTATCAATCACTTTTCCAATCGCGTCAATATTCAGCGTCATTGTCTTGCCTAATGTAGGGAACTCAACATCCACGCTATCTCCAACACTAAAAGTACCCAAGTATCTTTCCGAAGCATTCGACAACGCATACATGTCCTTAAGACTTACAAACCTCAACAAAGGAGAGCCATTAGCAGTCACCTGGCCTTGTCTCACGAATACTTCATCTACAGTTCCATCAAAAGGAGCTTTAACTACCGTATATTCCAAGTTTGTTCTCAAAGTCTTAAGCTGCTTTTCCAAAGCCTCTTTTTTGTTCTTAGCCTCTAGGAACTCCACCTCTGTTCCTACATTGTTTTCTCTCAGTCTTTTTCTTTTCAAATATATCTCATTGGCCAAATCGTAATTGATTTGAACTTCATCGATTTGATTTTTGATCGATTCAGAATCAACAATCACAAGCGGTTGGCCTTTTTTGAATACTTTGCCTTCTAAAGCGAATACTTGTAAAATTCTACCTGTAGACTCAGCCCCTACTTCAACATTTTGTCTGGATTCCACCGCGCCTCTGGCTAGGATTTTATGCACATATGGTTGTTTTTTGATCTTCTCGATCTTCACCAACAGCGCATTTGGCTCATTGCCTTTTTTCCATTCAGGGTCCAGTTCTGTGATTTCTTTTTCTAACTGATCCAACTTCCCCTTTCCTTGAAGAAGCTCTTGTTTTAACTCTTCATATTTGGCCTTCTTTTTCTCGACTTCGCTTTGGCAAGATGCGAGAACTATCAAGCCCATTAATATAGCTGATTGAAATATTCTTTTCATTTCTCTAGTATTGATTATGGTATATGCTTGTTATTCAATTGATGATAAAAAAGTGCCTTATGCAATCATTTCCAATAAGCACTGCTAGTATTCATTTATCAATATAAAATCCCCATTGCTTTTTGGAGAGCGATATATGCTACGATAGATTCATACAAAGAATTATAATAATTGATTTGCGCTTGCGTCAAGTCGTTTTCAGCAGTTATCAATTCCAAGTTGGACCCGATGCCTTCCACATATTTTTGGCGTGTTGTATATACTACGCTTGTCGCCAACTCAACATTTTCTTCTTGAAAAGCAGCGTCTTGAAAAGCAGCTAACAATTGATCTCTATTTTGCTTGATTTCAACTTGAATACCCTGTGCTAGCAATTTCTTCTGATTCTCCAACTGTAGTTTCTTCAATCTTGCTTGACGAACAGCGTAAGGCTTACGCCCGCCTTCAAAGATCGGAAGCTTCACTTGCAAACCAATAGCTCCTACACCAAACCAACTAGGTTGAGCGAATGTATTTATCTGAGTCCAAGTTTGTCCAATACCATTCCATCCATAATTTCCAACAAGGGAAACTTGTGGCAAATACTGCATTTGAAACTGCTTCATATCAAGATCTGCCAATCTAATATTAACTCCTAACTCTTGATATTCAATACGCATTTCCGGATCGGCTTTTTGAAAGCTTTCATCAACCAAAGACATTACACCTGGATCAATCAATTCAGAACTCAAAGAAATTTGATTTTCCAAAGGCATTCCAATTTGATATTTCAAATTCATATAACTGAAGTCGATCAATCGTTCCACCTTGTTGATCTCAGTTTTTACATTATTGTAATTAACCTTAATCCTGTCAACATCGATTTTCTCAGCAAAGCCATTTTCATACAATAATGTAGTTTCTCTTAATGTAGTATCAAGACGGTTTAGATTCGATTCAAAAGCATCCAACCTTGTTTCGCTTATCAGAATCTGATAGTACGATTCCATCACTGCCTGCACCCTATCAATCTTAGTGCTAATCAACTGCTTATCCGTTAAGTCTGTATAAACATTCGCGGCTTTCAAGCCTACGATATACGTTCCGTCAAATAACAATTGCGACCCAGACAACTGCAAATTCCCATCATACTTACTACCGAAAGTTACTTCTTGCACTCCATCCGGAGTATCAAATACAGCTTTTCCCAGTTTATAGTTATTATTGATTCCCCCGGCAGCGTTAATCTGCGGCAAACCAATAGCTCTAGTCTCGCCAACTTTAGCTTTGGCAATCCTTTGCTCTATTTCAGCGTTGATGATATCCACATGATTTTCCAGAGCGAAATCCACGCATTCCTGCAAACTCATTTTAACCGAAGTCTGCTGTTGCGACGATTCTTGTGCAAAGCCTCTACTGATCGATAAAGTGTAAATCACCAGTGCAAGAAGCAATGCTCGGAGCATATCTCTCATTTATTGTTTTAATTTATTTAATTAGTTAGTTCTTTATAATATTCGCGTCCTTTTTGAGACAAAATTCCAAAAAGAAATAGTTCTCTATATTGGTACAGCAATTCAGTGATATCGAATTCCACCAAGCCGGCGCCTCTACTGAAGATAAGCTCTGAAATTTCAATATGCAGTCTACCCACAATTTCAGGGGAAACATCTTGTCTGAAATAACCTTGCTCTTTCCCATCTTCCAACATCTTTATGATTCGCTCCATCACAAACTCATATTTGTGGCAACAAATCATTTCCTTATCCACATTATGGTAGAGTTTCTTCAAGTCAGAGTAAAAAACAGGGTTAACCTCTTTTATCATTTCCGTCAGTTTTTGAAAAGATCTTACGATTTTCTCCACCGGATTCTCACTTTCCTCCCAAATTCGATCAAACAACTCCTTGTCTCTATCCAAGGATCTTCTCACCACTTCTTCCACGATTTCCTCCTTATTGGAAAAATATTGGTACAATGTCTTCTTCGACATGCCCAGCTCCTTGGCGATATCGCTCATGGTAGCGCTTCGCACACCGCCTAATTTGAATATGCGATCGCTGACAGCCACTATGTTGTTCTTTATGTTTTCCTGATCTTCCATATAGTAAATCATGATTTTAATCAAATTCTATCGCAAAACTATGGAAACTTTTAGAATTCCAAAAGTTTTTTAGGTTTTTTAAACTATAAAGAGACAAAATTTATCCTGCTTAGTTAATTTTGGGTATCAAACTCAAAAAATGATGCCCCAGATAAATTTCGATAATGGCAAATTGCACTACGAATCGTACAGTTCGGGAGACAAAACGTTGATTTGCTTTCACGGGTTTGGACAAACACATACTATTTTCAGTAATTTTGAAAAAAAATTTCCAAATCACCGAATCATTGCCATAGACTTGCCTTATCATGGAAAAAGCCATTGCTTTTCCAACAAATGCCTTAAATCCTATAAAGGGATTGAAGCGTTTAAAACATTGTTTGAAAAAGAGAAAATAAAGGATTTTGAAGCATTAGGATTCAGTATAGGCGCTATTCCCGCCCTGTACATATTCGAGCACTTCCAAGAGTCATGCGATAAGATCACACTCATAGCTCCTGAAGGCATTAAAAAAAATTTCTTCTTTAGACTCGCAACCACAAGCAAACTAGGCGAAACAATATTCAAAACTGTAATGCACAACCCTTCGATTGTCACATTGCCAATCAAAGCCTTGCGAACTGTGAAAATGATCACGAACTCTACAGCCAAATTTGTGTTGCAAGAAGTAAAAGATCAAGCTCACAGAAATAAAGTTTTCAATACATGGATCTGCCTTTCAAGCCTCAATCCTAATCTGCCATACATTTCTAAGGCGCTCGAAACCAACGTCGCAAAGAGCATGGAGATCTTTCTGGGGGAACATGATCATATCATCAACCCGGTTGCATATGAAAAAAGCATTCGAAAAAAAATTCCCACCGCCAAAATAAACATCATTCGAGGCTCTCATTTCAATATCGTTAACAGTTTCTTGAACCAAAAGTAATCGATTCTTAAAAATTACAGACGCTTTAAAGCTTCTTACACAGAAATTTACTACCTTTGCCGAGGCAATTTCCAAATTGATAGCTTTTATCGAATTTTCCATGATTTGATAAAACTATTTCAAGCCATTTGTCAGATAGCGCAATGGCCGCGCAACCGGAGTTTCCGGAAGATCTGGGTTCGATTCCCAGTCCGACAACGAGATTTAAAAACAAAGTTTAAATTCAAAGCTTCATAAAAAACTATGTCAGCTGTAAAAATATTTTCCGGCACGAATTCCCGCTACTTAGCGGAACAAATCGCACACTGCTACGGCACAACCCTTGGCGATGTCGACATACTTAAATTCAGTGACGGAGAGATTGCTCCAAACTTCAATGACTCAGTAAGAGGATGCGATGTATTCCTAGTACAATCGACTTTCGCTCCTGCTGACAACTTAATGGAACTTCTATTGATGATCGACGCATGCCGTAGAGCAAGTGCCAAATACGTTACTGTAGTTGCGCCTTACTTCGGATACGCAAGACAAGACAGAAAAGACAAGCCAAGAGTTCCAATCGGTGCCAAGTTAGTAGCCAATCTACTTACTGCTGCCGGGGCCAACAGACTAATGACTTGCGACCTTCACGCAGGACAGATTCAAGGATTCTTCGATATCCCTGTGGATCACATGGACGGATCTTACATCTTCGTTCCATACATCAAGTCATTGAACCTAGAAAACCTAATCTTCGCAGCTCCTGACGTGGGAGGCACTGGTAGAGCGAGAAACTTCGCCAAAGTATTCACTGCGGACATGGTAATCTGCGACAAGCACAGAAAAAGAGCCAACGAAGTGGCTTCAATGCAAGTAATTGGCGACGTGGAAGGCAAAGACGTCATCCTTGTGGACGACATCTGCGACACGGGCGGAACGCTTTGCAAAGCAGCTTCATTGCTTAAAGAAAAAGGAGCTAACAGCGTAAGAGCTGTCTGCACACACCCTGTTCTTTCTGGAAAAGCTTATGACAACATCGCAAACTCAGAACTAGAAGAACTAATCGTAACAGATTCTATTCCTCTAAAACAAGAGTGCGAAAAAATCAAAGTACTTTCTGTTGCCGACCTTTTCTCAAGAGCTATCAGAAAACTGCATGACAATGAGTCAATCAGTTCGCTATTCTTGAGAGACTAGTTAATGAAATAAATTTTATTTATTTACTATATATTCAACTTATTTAAATTCATTTATTATGAAAACTTTAGAGATTATAGGGTATAAAAGAGCAAATCTCGGAAAAACTGAAGCTAAAGCTTTGAGAAACGAAGCTAAGGTTCCATGTGTGCTTTATGGTGGTGGCGAGCAAGTTCACTTCTCTGCTGACGCATACTTTTTCAGAGACCTTATCTACACTCCAAATGCTTACTTCGTAACATTGAATATCGAAGGTCAAGAATACAAAGCAATTCTTCAAGATTCTCAATACCATCCAGTAAGCGACAACTTGTTGCACGCTGACTTCTTGCTACTACAAGATGGCAAAGAAACAAAAATGGACATCCCTGTTGAATTAACAGGAAATGCTCCTGGTGTTTCTGTCGGTGGTAAACTTGTTCTTAAGACAAGAAAACTAAGAGTACAAGCTACTCCTGAGAACATGCCTGAATCTATCAAAGTTGACGTTAGTCACCTAGAATTGGGTAAAACGGTTAAGGTTGAGTCTCTTTCTCCTGAGAACTACGAAATCTTGAACAACACATCTACATCAATCGCTTCTATCACTATACCAAGAGCGTTGAGAAGTAAGATGAACGAAGAAGCTTAATACATATTCAACTTCTTACGAAAATCCCGTCATAGATTGGCGGGATTTTTTTTTGAACAATAATTATTAGCTTTAATCATTTTCACAAGAAATACATAACACCATGAAATACCTTGTTGTCGGCCTTGGCAATATAGGCCCCGAATACGACAGAACCAGACACAACATCGGCTTCATGATCGTAGATCAAATGGCTAAAGAAAACAATGTCAGCTTCGATTCCGACAGATTAGCATTTCACTGCGAATACAAACACAAAGGCAGAATCATCCATATGATAAAGCCAACAACCTACATGAACTTAAGCGGAAGATCCGTCAACCACTGGATGAAAACCCTTAAAATCCCTAAGGAAAACATCATAGTACTGGTCGACGATCTAGCAATCCCTTTTGGCAAGTTAAGGCTAAAAGCCAAAGGATCAAGCGCGGGACACAATGGACTGAAAGACATTGAAAGCGTCACAGGCGGACAAAATTACGCTAGATTAAGATTCGGCATAGGCGACGACTATCCTAAAGGAAGGCAAGCTGATTTTGTATTAGGAAAATTCAACAACAACGAAGAAGCCGAACTACCTTTGCTTATCGACAAAAGCATAGAAATCATTCACAATTTCTGCACCATAGGTATAGAAAGAGCCATGAACTTCGGAAACACAAAATAAAAAAGGCTTGCAATCGCAAGCCTTTTTCTTTCGCAGCACGGGCGGTAGGACTCGAACCCACAACCAATGGTTTTGGAGACCACTACTCTACCAATTGAGCTACACCCGTGTGTGAGCCTCCAGTCGGATTCGAACCAACGACCTACTGATTACAAGTCAGTTGCTCTGGCCAGCTGAGCTATGGAGGCGATAAGTTATTTTCTTGAGCCTCCAGTCGGATTCGAACCAACGACCTACTGATTACAAGTCAGTTGCTCTGGCCAGCTGAGCTATGGAGGCGAATAAGTTATTTTCTTGAGCCTCCAGTCGGATTCGAACCAACGACCTACTGATTACAAGTCAGTTGCTCTGGCCAGCTGAGCTATGGAGGCGAATAAGTTATTTTCTTTGAGCCTCCAGTCGGATTCGAACCAACGACCTACTGATTACAAGTCAGTTGCTCTGGCCAGCTGAGCTATGGAGGCGATTAAGAAGCACGGGCGGTAGGACTCGAACCCACAACCAATGGTTTTGGAGACCACTACTCTACCAATTGAGCTACACCCGTGTTTGATTTGTTTTCCCTTTGCTTAAGGGACTGCAAACATAATCGATATTTTCTTATTTTCAAACTAATGAACAAAAAAATGGCAATGCAATTTAACCAGTATGCTGTATTGGCAAGAAAATCAGCTAATTATTGCTTGTATTTTTTTCAATGTATTTTTTCAACAATTCTCTTAATGAAGCGTAAGTATCTTGCATCTTATCTTCCAACTCCGCACTAGACACCCACTTTACCTCTTCTATGTCCTCAATAAGCTGAGGAGCCATCTTTTTATCATTCAAGCAAGACATCTCATACCAATAAGTAGGCTTGAGGCAAGCTTTTCCTTTTCGGTCAAAATAAGTATGCCAAGTCGTATCAAAATACCCCTCGCTTTCCACTTCCACACTGCATTCCTCTTCGACTTCTCTAAGAGCTCCCTCTTCCTTGCCTTCTCCTTTTTCGATTTTTCCCTTGGGCAAATCCCACTTTCCGAGTCTTTTGATCATCAATAGCTCCTTATTGCTGTTTTCGACCAAACCTCCAGCTGCTTCCACTATAGCAAGGCCTGCTACAATTCTATTAAACTGAATCTCATCAACAATAACATGAAGCTTACTAAGCTCGGACAGGTCCTTATTCATTAAAACCTTGATGAATTGATCCTCATTCTCAAAAGACACATGTTCGATCAAAACAACTCCTGCCAAACTTGTCAAATCTTGATCAGTCTGAAAATTTTTCAAAATACTGTCAAAATCCTGATGGATGATCTTGTTCCCAACAAGAAACTCCACAGCCAATTCATTGAAATATATGGTTCTATTCATAATGTCATCATTGTTACATTGATAATATTGCCCAAAAATGGGAAAATAGTTCCTTTTCAAATAAGCCTTGACGTATTTTTATTTTAACTTTGTCGCATGGACGCAAATAATAATCAGGAAATCGCTAAAAATGTAGCTAAAATGTTATTGGACATTGAAGCTATCAAGCTTAGACCACAAGAGCCGTTCACATGGAGCTCAGGGTGGAACTCGCCTATCTATTGCGACAACAGAATGTCGCTTTCTTACCCGGAAATCAGAACATATATCAAAAAAGCCTTAGCGGAAGCTATAAAAACGAACTTCCCTGATGCGGAATGCATCGCTGGCGTTGCTACTGCTGGAATTCCTCAAGGAGCTTTGGTGGCGGAAGAACTTGGCTTGCCATTCAACTATGTGAGATCAAAGCCAAAAGGTCATGGCATGGGCAATATGATAGAAGGCTTGCTGAAGCCAGGCCAAAAAGTAGTGCTTATTGAAGATTTGATTTCTACTGGAGGAAGCTCTTTAAAAGCCGCTGACGCCCTTAAAGAAGCTGGAGCAGAAGTATTAGGACTAGCGGCCATATTTACTTATGGATTCGCACTAGCGGACGAAAACTTCGAAAACGCTAAAGTTCCTTTTGTATGCCTTTCCGATTATGAAGAAATGCTGAAAGTGGCTAAGGACATGGATTATATCAAAGAATCTGATGTGGAAGCACTGCAAGAGTGGAGAAAAGATCCAGCAACTTGGAATAAATAAACCTGTTCACTGGAATAACAGAGAGAATATGGATGAATCCAGCGGTTTGCTTAATCGCTGGATTTTTTTTTATAGTTCCCCTTCGACTCCCAACCCAAACAAAGCGAAATCATACTTTACGGGATCATTTGGATCAAATTTCTTCAAATTCTCCGTCAACTCAACAGCCGTTATCCAATCTGTCTGCTTTCTACTAATCAAGCCCAACTTTCTCGCCACGCGATCCACATGCACATCGCATGGACACACCAACTTGGAAGTCTCTATTCTTTTCCAGATACCAAAATCCACACCTTGCTCATCATCTCTGACCATCCACCTCAAAAACATGTTGATTCGCTTGCAAGCCGACTTTCTCGCTGGAGTAGCTATATGCTTGCGAGTTCTGGAAGGGAAATGGTCCAAACCGCAAAAATAGTCATGAAAGCCTATTAGGTTTTTCTCCATGTTCGAATCAGAAGCATTTTCATTTAACAAAAATGCATCCTCAAGCGTATCATGCTGTTCATAGAAATGTTTAAGGAAAGAAATGAAGTACAAAGTATCCACATCGTTGAATGTGCGATGCTTGAAATTCAAGAATGGTCTTAAATCCTCTTCGCTATGATGCTTTATAAATTCATAAGGACTATGATCCATCATTTCAAATAATTGATGGCATTTCTTGATGATCGTTTTACGCTGTCCCCAAGCCAATATTGAAGCCCAAAAACCTGTAATTTCAATATCCTGACGACAAGAATTATAGCGATGCGGTATGCTGATCGGGTCATTCTCTATAAAGTCATGTCTATTATACAAGGCGAACTTTTCCTCCAAAAGCTCCTCCACAAATCCAGTGTCCATATCTTACTATCTATGCGATAACAAAAAAAGTGAACACTAAGGTTCACTTCATTTGATCAACTACGTAATATCTTACTCTTCGATGTCTGATTCAATATAAGTCAACTCAACCGGGAAGGAGTAATCCTTTCCTCCCAATCTCTCGTAAGCCTTCTTTGATATTCTAATCAGAGTCTTCTCATTAATTCCTGTATCCGGCAATCTTCCTATTATTCTAACAAATACAGTATGCTTTGTCATATCATTCTTAACCTGAATGATTGTGCCCACAGGCGCTGACCTATGCAAGCCCAAATATTTGTTAGTATCATCAGAGCCGTCCATTATTTCAGCAACACCCACCTCTGTCACTTTCCCGCTCGCATCCACCGTTCTTCCAACACTTATTGGAATAGAAAGCCTATTCTCAGGGTTTGTATTCACTGCGGATTTATAATCTCTAGGCTGAACAGCAGTAGCTTGAACGGCTTTTGGAGATTCCTCTGTGGCTCCTGATTTATCATTCCCAACAATTAGTCGGTCTCCAACGCTAAGCGTATTCGTTGACAAGTTGTTCCAGTTTTTCAATTCATCAACAGTTATACCATAAGCCCTTGACAAGCTGAACATAGTCTCTCCAGCTTTTACCAAATGGTAAACTTTCGAATCTGATGACGTGCTAAGCACTGCAGCTTTTTTCACTGTCTTAGAGGCATGCAACACAGGCACATTCAGCTTCTGTCCGACCTTGATATTCGGATTATCCTCCAAGCCATTAGCTTGAACTAATTTTGCAACCGGAACACTATACTTTCTTGAAATGCTAAACAAGGTTTCTCCTGCTTTCACTTCATGAGTCAAAGCATTCCCAGATATTTCCAAAGACGCGGTTACAGTTTTTGCTTCGCTTTTAGTAGAGCTTTTGGCAATAGCAAAAGGAATATTCAATACCTCACCCACTACCAACCCGTCACTAGTCGAAGGATTGGCTTTCTTGATTTCCTCTATGCTCACATTGTATTTTCTAGAAATACTGTAAAGCCCTTCGCCGGAAACCACCTTATGCAAAATATAGCGTTTGTCTTCTTTTTGCGATACTCCAACCGAGTCCTTTGGCATAATCACCGCACTAGCCCCTTGGGCGAACATCATTAGAATAAAAGCAACAAATATTCTTTTCATAGACAATTCATTTCGATTCTGTGGCCAATATTTATAAAATAAGCCGAAAAATATATTTTTTGGGCTAAATTATTCAAAAATGCATAATTCGCCTCTATCTCTTACGAAAATTAACTTATTCTGATACACAAAAAAAGGATCAAAAGCGATTCCCTTGCTATTTGCATTGATTAATGTGTTCAACAATACATTTCCATCCTTATCCAAGACCAGCAAAATGTTGTCCAATCCATTGCCTTTAATTGTATAAAAAGAAAGTATGAGCCAAGTATCTGTTTCCAAATAGTCAACAGCTTTCTCAGGCTTTAAGCCCATCTTTTGCTCGATAAATTTGCGGAAAGTCTCAAAATGGTCATTCTCCTCCGTATAATGCAAAGGATATTGCGCCAAGCTTTCATCCATTTTCTCCGCGCCTTTTTTAGCTGCGCCGATCAATGCTTCCTTGTACGCTTGATCATCCAAATACTCAGCCTCTCCGGTCATTATATCCAAAACATGTGGAAAATGCTCCCCTTCTCTTTCAAAGTAGCCAATTAATGAATCTTCTGAGACTCTTTCAATGCCAAAATTCTCGGCTTCCCATAGTATGGCCTCTTTATTAATATCATATGCAAATACTTTCTCAACGATAGGATTATCCGCATCTTTGTACTTGTGCATAATCATCAAGTTTCCCATCAGGGCATTTATGCCCAAATTCCAAGAATCCTCAAACAACAAGCCTTCGAACAAAACCTTGTCATTCAGTAGATCTATGCAACTGAAAGTCATTTCCATATTCGCTTGATCTCTCTCCTCAAGAACCATTAGCCCTTGATCGGGGTCCATGACTGAGTTCCAAATCAATCCCGGAGACTCATATTGTAGTTTCGATTTCAAATAAACAAATGTTTTGATTGAATTTGCCAAGCTTATACATGTTCGCTTAAGACAATGAATGGATTTTTTTATTAAAATTGACAGAAATAATTAAATTACAAAAGCATTTGAAAGACTTTTGAATCTATGAAGCAATTTTTTATTTCAAATATCAAAAAAATGAAAATTAGCCCGCATTTTCTTAAAGCATTATTGCTTTTATTGACCTTAACCACAAGCTTGGCTGCAACAGCAAGCACTGACAGTATTGAAAAAGTATTCACCTTCAAGATTGACGGTCCCATCGACCCTCGAATGAACAGAAGAGTCGACCTAGCGCTGGAACACGCAAGAAAAGACAGCGCTCAACTGATCATCATTGAGATGGATACTTATGGAGGAGCCGTAAACGATGCTGATGACATTCGAACCAAAATATTGGAAAGCGAAATTCCTATTTACGTTTTCATAAACAAAGATGCAGCATCTGCAGGAGCCTTGATTTCAATAGCTTGCGATAGCATATACATGTCTCCCGGAGCTAGTATTGGCGCGGCTACAGTTGTAACGCAAGATGGCAAAGCGGCTCCCGACAAATATCAATCATACATGAGAAGCATCATGAGATCCACAGCCGAGGCCAAAGGCAGGAATCCACAAATAGCGGAAGCCATGGTTGATGAAAGCATACAAATAGACAGCGTGACCACAGAAGGAAAAGTTCTGACATTCTCTACTTCAGAGGCGATTAAACACGGATTTTGCACCGCGGAAGTGAACAATATCGAAGAAATCCTAAAAAGAAATCACATTGACAATCCTGAAGTCGATAACTTCAAAGTCACCACTGCCGAGAAAATTATCGCTTTCTTTCTCAACCCTGCTGTAAGCGGAATTCTGATCATGATCATTCTCGGAGGCATATATTTTGAGCTACAAAGCCCTGGGATTGGATTTCCAATCTTGGCAGCAGGCATTGCCGCTGTTTTGTATTTTGTTCCCTACTATCTCAATGGCCTTGCGGAAAACTGGGAAATCGCCTGTTTTATCGTAGGGGTCATACTCATAGGATTGGAAGTCTTTGTCATACCCGGTTTTGGAATAGCGGGCATATCAGGAATCGCACTAGTCGTCATAGGCCTTGTCTTAACCATGCTAAACAATGACTTTTTCGATTTCACTTTTACCTCCGGTGAGGAAATCAACAAAAGCATTCTAGTCGTTGGAATATCGCTAACAGGCTCATTTATCTTCATGCTCCTTGCAGGCAAGAGCTTGCTATCTTCCAAATACTTCAAACGAATCAGCCTTGAAAATGAACAGAAAAGCGATAAAGGCTATTCAGTGAAAAAAGAAGTAAATGACATGATTGGAAAAACGGGTACCGCCTACTCCAAACTTCGACCAAGTGGCACGATAGAAATTGAGGGAGAGATTTACGATGCCTACACCAGAGGAGAATTTATAGATAAAGGCGAGCAAATCACTATCATCAGTCAAGTAGCAAATTCATTTTTGGTAAAAAAAGCTATTGATAATTCATTGTAAAATTCAAAAAGCAAAAAAAATCCGCATAACCGCGGATTTTTAATTTCTTTAACTTGACTAACCTCTAGAAAAAAGCTGAATCTTCACAAATAGAAACTGTAAATGTCCCATTAAAGCCATTATCTTCATCAGCATAAGCATCAATCTTACCTGATACTTCTGTATCAGTAACAGATGTTATTTCAATTCCTCCGCAAATACTTCCAACAGCATTTACAGAATTAACCACAGAAGCATCATTAAAAGTCAATCCATTTTCCAAACTCAATTCATACAAGCCTACTTCCAATGGCACTGTGAAAATAATAGATTTTGTAGGGTAAGATAAGAATGGATCGCAAAGAACATGCTCAGACTCTTCACCGTACAAAACAAATCTATGTTTATCCTTATCAAACGAATCCTTTTTTGCAATACCTTTCACAAAGGTAAAGGATTCACCCATAAACTCACCTGTAGCTACTTCTGAGGAAAAATCGACATCACATGATTGTGTCAATTCCTTTAATTGATCCTCAACATTGTCTTTTTCATCCGACCCACAAGAAGTAAACATTAGTGCAGATAGCGAAGCAATACATGCAACTTTCGCCCAAAGTAATTTTTTAAACATTTCAGTATCTAATTATTAATAAAAATTAATTTAACATTATTAAATAAGATAAACACTACATTATAATGTAATTTATAATGAAAATAAGTAAATATACCACAAAGTACTGCTCTATGAGAAAATATTATTTAAAACTCATATTTTGACTCAAGATTAACATTTACCCCAAATTTTAGTAATTCTATAAAAAAGATGAATAAGATAATCGTTGTCGGAACTGGAAATGCCGCACTATGCGCGGCTATTGAAGCAATTGATCATGACGCTGAAGTTGTAATCATTGAAAAAGCTCCAGAAAAAGAAAAAGGCGGAAATACTAGGTTAACTTCTGCGGCCTTAAGGATTATTTTTGATCATAAAGATGAAGTAAGAGAAATACTTGATAATCGGTACTCTGATGAAGATTGGGCTCGAATTTTCATAGAACCTTATTCCCATGAGAACTTTATAGAAGACATACAAAGCTTAGGAAAAGGAAGACCTGATAATGAGCTTGTTTCTTGGTTTACTTCCCAGAGTTACGACATTATCTCTTGGCTTAAGTCCAAAGGAGTCAAATTCGAGCTTGCTGAATACTTAAGTACTTATGACAATACCAAGGAACGTCATTATTCCGGAGGTGTGGCTATTCAAGCGATGAATGGTGGTGAAGGAATGGTGGAAAGCCAACTAAGTTATTTGCAAAGCAAGGGAGCCAAAGTCATTTACTCAACTGCCGCTACAGGCTTAAGCGTGAGTCAAAACAATGAAGTGATCGGTGTGAAAGTTAGAAACTCATCAGGCGACACTGAAGTAATTCAAGGAGCAGTGGTATTAGGGTGCGGAGGGTTTGAAGCTAATAATGCCATGCGCGCTCAATATTTGGGACAAGAATGGGATCAAGTTCGACAACGTTGCGTCAAATACAATACTGGCGAAATGCTTGAAGCGGCCCTTTCTATTGGCGCAAAACCATATGGACACTTCACTGGAGCACACATCACACCTATTGATCCTGACTCTCCTTGGGAAGGAGGCTTGAATACGCGTGAAAAAACAAACCGATTAGCTTTCTCTTGGGGAGTAACAGTCAATAACGAAGGTAAAAGGTTCATCGATGAAGGAAGGTATTGGAACAATCAGATTTATGTTGAAGTTGGAAAAGCCATCCTCAAACAGCCCGATCAAATAGCCTATCAAATTTTCGATAGCCAAGGCATAAAATTTCTAGAACCCTACTATTCATTTCAAAAACAGTTCTACAAATCAGATAGCCTTGAGGAATTATCAAAAGAAACTAAATTGCCCTTGAAGGAATTTCTGTCAACCATAAACCAGTTTAATCAATCTTGCGATCACAACCAGAATACATACAACCCGACAATACTTGACGGACAAAGCACCAAAGACATCTTTCCTCCTAAATCAAATTGGGCTCTGCCAATAACTCAGCCACCATTTTATGCCTATCCAGTAGTTCCGGGCATTACCTTTACATTCGGAGGATTATTTTCAAATACCAAATGCGAAATATTAGACTATTCCGGATACCCAATCAAGGGCCTTTATGGTTGCGGAGAGATTACAGGTGGATACTTTTATTATGCCTATCCAACTGGCTCAGGCCTAATCAAAGGAGCCGTCACGGGAAAGGAAGCAGGTTATCAAGCTGCTCAATACGTAAAAAAGTTTTAAAAAACATAAAAGACCAATGAAAAATATTTTCTCATTGGTCTTTCTGCTCAGTCAGTATATTTTACATGGACTGTATTATTCATTAGAGGTAAGTCTATAAAAACATTGGGTTCCTCTCCACTCACCATACAATATCAATTCTCCTCTTTGACTCTCAAACTCCATTACAGGCTTAAATACCACACCAGTTTCATCTTTATCTTCAAATAATAAATTCTTACTTATATTTCCCTTGTCATCTACCGTGACTTTGCTTACCACCATTTTCCTAGGGTCCCTTATATCCTTTGGCATTTTGGTGTTCGCTTCTAATGTGTTTCTTGGATTATCATTAAAAAAGAAATACAATTTATTATTCTTATTCATCATTGCAAAAGAAGAATAAATATAGCTTCTATCTAATTTTTGAGACTTGGGAATTAATTGAGACCAATTAAAACTTCCATCTTCATTAAAATTAACAGCTATTATATCAAGGAATTTATAGTATGTTGGATCTGATGCTCCAGGTTTCATATATTCAGTTATATAAAACTGCTCCGCAATAATACTTACACCACCATTTTCATGTATTACAAGTCTGTCAAGGGCGTAATTATACATTTCTAACTCATCCCCTTCTTCGACTTTTGATCTCAAAAATCTCACTCTTTCTTCAGTTTCACCTTTTACCATCATTTCTGTATCGAACGCATGGAAAGTTTTGTATAACAATTCTCCTGATTTTTTATCAAATTTAACGCTAAACGCTCCGTTGATGGGTCTATAGTAAGGGGCCGCAACTCCAATTAAATTTTTATTTCTTTTAACTTGTGATTTTTCAGTCTTTAAATCATAGATGCCTGCACAAACGACACCTTCAGAAGTAACTTTCAATTTTATATCTTGAATAAGGATATTTTCAGAAGTTTCAAATTCATATTTTTTAACTTCTCCATTTTCCATATACCTATTAACTATATATTTTCCTCTTATAGCAAATAGTTGATATACATCTCCATTATTATCAAGTTTTTGATCGAAAACTAAAATTGTTTTTTGTGAATCTTCTACAAAAAAATCTCTCTCCCCTATTTTATTTAGATTTCTATCATATATAAAAGTTCTAATCTTTTTGTTATTATCTAAAAATTGCGTGATCATCAACTTGCTTTTATCAGGCGAGTAAATATCCATCATTCTCGCCAATATTTTTATTTGAGGCGCGGTATTATGCATCGTGAAAGTCACATATTTATCCGATTCCTGATCGTCTTGAGATTTCTTTTTTTTCTTTTTCCCCTTAAATGAAGATAATGACAAAGAGCTCAATACTTTTTCTTCAATCAACTTTAATGAGAATTTATCAAACCTTAATAACTTGGCTTCAATTGTCTGCTTCTTCATATCCGTAACAGATGCAATGACAAAAACATTATTCCCCTCAATGTGATATGCTGTAAATGACATCTGATTTAAGAATGATCCTTTATTGAACAACTCAACCTTTTCCTCAATCAAATCTTTGCTGGCTTTTGCTAAGAAATATTTTGCTACCCCTTCCTGTTTAATATAATAAACACCTGTTTTATCTTCTCCAATTACATGGCGTAATTGTTCTTTGCTATCAAATGTTCTTCCTTGATGCACTTTTACATCTAACTTTTCTTGTGCATTAAGCAACATACTAATACCACTCAGAACACAAAGCAGCAAATAACTAAAGTATTTCATCTAAATATTTATTTTTTATACATCTGTAAAAGTACACTAAACACCATCATGCTAAAAAAAACAAAGAAAAAAACAATTCAAAAAAACCAAAAAAGATAAAAAAACACACAAACATGACAATATCAACACAAGGCAATTTCTTGTGAATACTAAACACCCTAAGGGTAAAATTAACTGAATCGCACAGAAAGCATTATTGATTTGTCATCATAAACTCAATATTCTAAGTCTAACATTTTTCATTTTTTATTTCACTTAATATATCTTTTTAGCTATAATTGTTCGTTGAGAGTTTAAGGCTAATACATTTGGCTAGAAAATAAATTTATAAGTGAAGATAGGAGAAAACATAAAAGCATTTTTGGCATACAGCATACTATTCATGCTGATATCGCATCATGCTATTCCTCATCTGCACCATATTGAAAGCTCAAACCCTTGTCCTGTACATCTTAATGCGGACCACGATGGCCACCACTCTATAGACAATGGCGGGGTACTGGCTAAATTAATTTTCTCTCAACATCATGTATGCCATAGCCACGATATTCCTCTTCAAAAGGTAAGTGACAAGCAAGATGTTGTAAAGAAAGTTCAAGCCGTAAAAGGGCATATCTCGAATCCTGTCTTATATGAAGCCTATATTTCTGAAAGCGATGATTCTGACCCTGAATACAGGCCAACAGACTTATATTCATTTTTCTATCTTACCCACTCCCCACTCCGGGGCCCTCCTTCTTTAAGTTGATTCTAACATTTTAAAGCTGAATTCGGAATAATCTGTTTCTTCCGAAACGCTCGGCTATTCATCAACTTAAAATAACTTTAATCATGCATAAATCAGCGATGATCTTATTATGCGCGATTTTGCTTCATGTTGATCTTCTTGCCCAAACCCATTCGATGACAGATATTTTACAATCCATTGAACGGAATAACTATGCACTTAAGGCGCTAAGAACATCCATAGAACAGCAAAATCTGGAAAATCAAGCAAGCAACAACTTGCCTGACCCCGAATTAGATTTTTACTATCTGCCGATAAAACCTGAAGAAGCACCTTACAACTATTCAGAACTTGAATTTCGTCAATCCTTTGAATTTCCCACAGTGTATGCTATGCGGAAAAAATGGATCGACAAGGAAGCTATGGTATTAGAATCCCAATACGCAAAAAAGAAGCAAGAAGTCCTTCTTCCCGCTCAACAATTATTGGTGGAAATCTCTAGCTTAAACAAAAAGAAATTTATCGAAGCCAAAAGGTTGGAGCAATCCCAAACCATTCTGTCCCACTTGACAACACAATTTGAAAAGGGAGCCATTGGGGTTTTAGAGCTCAACAAGGCTAAAATCGCTTGGATGCAGGATCAATTCGCTATTGATCAAATCGATCTGAAGATACGAAAAGCCTCAATGGAGTTAACCAAAATGAATTCCGGTCTAGCCATTGCCGCCGATCAATTCATGCTGGAAGATGACTTTGAAATGGATTCTTACGACCAAATATGGAAAGAAAAGCAATCCTTGGATCCTGAATTAACGATATTGCAACAGGAAGAAGCTGCTTCATTGCAAAACCTCAAAGTAGCAAGACACAAACTCTTGCCCAACCTTACCTTAGGATACAACAGCCAAGGCGTTCGCGATGATGTGTACTCTGGAGTTTTCGCTGGTATTTCAATCCCTTTGTGGAGTACTAGAAACAAAGTGAAAATCGCCAAAAGCAACGTAAACCTGCAAGCTCTTAACGCCAAAGCGGAATTAATGAAAGCGGAAATCAAGCTCAAAGAGCAATTTGAGACATACGCTCTTCTGAAAAAGAAACATGCCGAATACGAAAAAACCCTCGGCAGCCTGAATTCCGAACAGTTGCTCTACCAAGCCTTCGAACAAGGAGAATACTCCTTTGCGGAATACTTCGTAGAACTGCAATTTTACCGAGAAGCCATCAACCAAAAGCTCGACTTGGAACAAGAGCTCAATGAACTGAAAGCATCTATTTTAATATATAAACTCTGATCAATAAGGTGAGAGACCTCAAATGATCAACATTCACTACTTTAATCAAAAATCGATATGAAAAAGACGCAAATATTCATAATAGGAGCTGCTTTGTGCGCACTCACATTCGCATGCTCAGATAATAAATCCAAAACAAATGAAAATGATCATGGACATGATCATACAGAAGAAGCTCACGCTCCTCATGGAAATGAAAGCGGAGACCATGGTCATGATCATGGTAGCCATGAACATGGAGAACATACTGCTCAAGAATCCTTCTCCGTGACGGACTCCACTGCTCATGACAATGATCACGAAAAAAGTCATGGCCATGAAAACCATGAAGGACATAATCATTAATTCATCAGCTATTTAATCCATAATGAACAAGTCTCATCAGTGAAACAGCTGGAAGGGAGATTGATTTGAAATTTATAACTTAAAATAGATGCGTTATTTAATCATATTATTCACAAGCATAGCACTATTCTCTTGCAAAGACAATAGTGCGCAACAAGACGGGCATGCGCATAATGCCGACGGGAGCCACCCTACCGGAGGAGTCCCAAGCGAAGTATTTACTATCAACACCAATAATACCGAGCTCTTTGTCGAATTTCCTGCGCTGGTAAAAGGAAAAACCAGCAGATTCGCTGCTCATGTCACCAGTATAAAAGGCCATAAGCCTGCAAACTCAGGAAGCGTAACGGCAATGTTAATTATCGGAAACGAGGGTATCAAACATACTGTTGACGCTCCTTCTTCTAAAGGCATATTCTCGCCTAAGCTCCAACCAACAAAGGATGGAAAAGCGCAATTGATATTTGAAATCAACACACCAGATATTAAAGATAAAATCACCATCAACGATATCACCATTTACCCTACGATAGAAGCGGCTCAAAACGGCGTTCAAACTATGGCTGAGCCTGCCGATGCCATTCCTTTCTTAAAAGAGCAAGCGTGGCGTGTGGATTTTCAAACTGAAAAAATTGCCGAAGGAGAAATATTCGATGTCATTTCAGGCGCTGGGCAATGGAAAGAAAATCCAACCGAAACTCAATTAATATTAGCCAATGCCAATGGTTCTGTAAGGTATATTTCAAATGATATTGTGGAAGGAAAGCCCGTTAAAAAAGGTGATCTTATCATGCTGATTACCGGCAATGGCCTTTCGTTGAACAATATTCAAACGGAAATCAACAAAGCAAAATCGGACTATGACAAAGCTAAATCGAATTACAATCGTAAAAAAAGCTTAGCTGACAGCAAAATCATTCCGCAAGCTGAAATAGAAGCCGCTAAGAATGAATATGAAATAGCAAAATCCAACTATCAAGCCCTAAGTGCCAACGCTTCGCAAAAAGGCAAGAAAATCAAAGCGCCTTTTGACGGTTTTATTTCCGATATTAAGGTCGGGCAAGGCGATTATGTAAATGAAGGAGACATCTTATTTGCTGTCGATCAACACCTAAGCCATATGCTTGAAATTCCAGTAAGCCCTTCATATGCGAATCAACTAAGACAAATACATAATATTCACTACAAAACCGGCAATGACACTTGGTCGAATCTTCTCCAATCAGAAGGGACTATTATTTCGACTGGGAAAAAAATATCGTCTGAAAACCCTATGCTTCCTGTTTCAGCCATCGTGAATGAACATATCGACATGCCCTTAGGCAGTTATACAGAAACCGCCATTTCCATAGGCGAGCCGCAAAACGTTCCATTAGTGCCTGCTTCGGCTCTTTTGGAAGATTATGGAAAATTCTCTGTCATTCTTCAAATATCCGGAGAAGTCTACACCCAACGCAATGTAAAGCTCGGTCGTAGAAATGGAGCTTACGCGGAAGTATTAGAAGGTTTGAAAGCTGGTGATGTGGTCGTAACCGAAGGTGCCTTTCAAGTGAAAATGGCATCCATGTCAGGCCAAACTCCGGCACATGGTCACGCTCATTAAAACGATATCATTATGCTGGACAAAATATTATCAATATCGTTGCAAAACCGATTAATGGTTTTGCTGACAGTGGTCGCACTGTGCACAACGGGGCTATTCATAGCTCGAAATATGAATGTGGACATTTTTCCCGACTTGACAGCGCCAACAGTAACTATACTTACAGAAGCGCACGGCATGGAAGCTGAAGAAGTGGAAAAACTCGTCACTTACCAGTTAGAAACTGCGATGAACGGATCTCCAAATGTACGTAGAATTCGCTCTTCCTCAGCTGCTGGAATTTCCATCGTTTGGATAGAATTCGAATGGGGTACCGACATTTACAAAGCTAGGCAAATCACTAACGAACGTATTCCTATGGTCATGGAAAAACTTCCAGAAGGAATAGGAACACCTATTTTAGCGCCAATTTCATCGATTATGGGAGAAATAATGCTTCTCGGCGTAACCTCTGAGATACATTCTCCAATGGAATTGCGAACGCTTTCCGATTGGGTGATCAGCCCTCATATCAAAGCTTTGGGAGGAATAGCCAATGTAATTACCATAGGCGGAGATTACAAACAGTATCAAGTGCATGCTGATCCAAACAAACTTCGACAATTCGATGTGACCTTGGAGGAATTAATGGACAAAGTCAAAGAAGCGAACGCCAATGCTCCCGGTGGATTTATCAATCAATATGGCAATCAATACATTGTAAAAGGAAATGGAAGAGCATATGTTGTTGAGGATTTGCAAGAAGCTGTTGTCAAACATTCAAATGGCCAAACGGTTCGCGTCAAAGATCTTGCGGATGTGAGAATTGGTGCTTCCGATAAAATTGGGGAAGGCTCAATGGACGCCTCACCTGCTGTGATACTTACGATTTCCAAACAGCCTGAAGTAAACACCTTGGAGTTAACTGAAAAACTGGACGACGCTGTGGAAGACTTGAAAAATATATTGCCTGAAGGCGTAAAAATTCAAAATCAGATTTTTCGGCAATCTGACTTCATTGACGCTTCAATTTCCAACCTAAAAAGCACATTGCTTGAAGGGGCGTTTTTCGTTGTTATCGTATTATTCATCTTCTTATTGAACTGGAGGACAACGATCATTTCCCTTTTAGCGATCCCCGTTTCACTACTGGTTTCCATTATTGTTCTGAAACTATTGGGCTATACGATCAATACCATGAGCTTAGGAGGAATGGCCATTGCTATTGGAGCTTTAGTTGATGACGCCATTATCGATGTGGAGAATGTTTACAAACGATTAAGAGAAAACATCAGACGTCCAAAAGCGGATAGAAAACCTATCCTTGAAGTTGTGAAAGAAGCATCTATCGAGATTAGAAGCTCCATTATCATTGCGACGCTCATCATCATTGTTGCTTTTATACCTCTATTTTTCCTTAGCGGAATGGAAGGCCGTTTGCTTCAGCCGCTTGGAATCGCTTTCATTACTTCTGTGCTAACTTCATTATTAGTCGCTGTCACTGTCACTCCGGTATTATGCTCATACTTGCTGAGCAGCGAAAAACAACTTCTAAAACAAGCTGAAGGCACTAAAGTAGAAAAATGGCTTCAATCCATTTACAGCAAAATTTTAGATTGGGCCATGAGAATTCCAAGACTTATCATTAGCCTTACAGTAATTGCGTTCATTTTAAGCTTAGGTGTGTTCTCAAAGCTAGGAAGAAGTTTTTTACCTGAATTCAATGAAGGTTCTCTGGTCATTAGTGTTGTTGGCCCTCCTGCCATGAATCTTGAAGAAGGAAACAAAGCAGGTGTTTTAGTCGAAGAACTGCTTTTGGAAATGCCGGAAATAGATGTGGTAACACGTCGACAAGGCCGCTCAGAATTAGACGAGCATGCTCAAGGAGTAAATGCGGCAGAAATCGATGTGCCCTTCACTTTAAGTGATGGAAAAACCAAAGAAGAGTTCTTAGAAGATGTCAGAGAAAAGCTCAGCGTCGTACCGGGTGTGAACATAACTTTAGGTCAACCAATCGCTCACCGCATTGACCACATGCTTTCGGGCACAAGAGCCAATATTGCAATCAAAGTGTTCGGCCCTGACCTACAAGAATTGTTCAAGGTGGGGAAAAACATCGAACAAGCGATAAAACAGCTTCCGGGCTTAGCCGATGTAGCCGTAGATCAACAGATCGAAGTGCCACAACTTCGCATCACACCCAAACGTCAAATTTTGGCCGCTCATGGCATGACTGTTGGCAACTTAATGGAACAAATAGATATAGCTTTGGCTGGTGAAAAAGTCGGAGACATATACGAAGGACAGCAGTATTTCGACCTAATCGTGCGTTATAAAACATCCGCCCGCGATAAAATAGAAACGATCAAAGATGCTCTCATTATCTTGCCTTCGGGAAAATTCACTTCGTTGAATCAACTAGCCGATGTTAGTTCAGTAAGCAGCGCCAGCACGATCAGCAGAGAGCAAGTGCAACGAAAAATTGTAGTCCAAGCCAATGTGCAAGGCACTGACCTACGCTCTGCGGTCAACTCGATCCAAAGTACGATTGATTCGGAAATCAGCATGCCTAAAGGCTATCGCGTAGAGTATGGAGGCCAATTCGAAAGCGAGGAAAAAGCTTCCACTTTATTATTGATCTCGGCGCTTGGGGCTGTAATCATTATTTTCCTATTGCTTTATATGGAATTCAAAAACTTTAAGCTGGCAACTGTGGTATTAATCAACTTGCCTTTAGCATTGATAGGAGGAATTCTGATTGTGTATTTCACTTCCGGAATTGTAAGCATTGCTACTACGATTGGATATATTAGCCTTTTTGGTATAGCAACACGTAATGGCATCTTGCTGGTTTCTCGTTACGAAGACCTGAAAAAAGAAGGCATGGATCAATGGGAATTGATCAAAGTGGGAGCATTGGATCGGTTAAACCCGATTCTAATGACAGCATTCACAACAGGACTAGCTTTAATTCCATTAGCTTTAAACGGCGAAGAATCCGGCAACGAGATTCAAAGCCCTATGGCTGTCGTAATACTCGGAGGATTGCTTACCGCGACAATTTTGAACTTGGTGGTAATACCTTGCGTTTACCAGCTGGCCATGAATCGCAAAAAACAAAATTGATATTAATATTAAAAACTGCAGCGCCAGCATGCTTGTTAGCGTTGCAGCTTTTTCCTTCATTCATAAACTTTAATCTAAATTAACCCAAAAACCCATATTTAAGAGTTTTATATTTATAATATAAACGAATCATTATTTTTAAATTCTTTAGATAAGAAAAAGCAAAGGCTTTATTATCAAACCTACGTAAATACGCTCGTCAAACTAACTCAAAATAATGAAGTTAGATCCACGACGGGAAGTAGGATCTGTGCATGAAGACATTCAAAGAAAAAAGATTGGGAAAAAGCAATTATAAAGGCGCTGGAAATCAAACCAAAGCCGAAGCTACTCCCATTCAAGCAATGTTTGGCAACAAAAAGAAGAAAAAACAAACCAAAGAAGAAGCCAACGCGCTCAAAGACGAATGGGCTCAATTGAATACGTTAGGCGCTCAAACTGACTTTGCAGACCAAAGGTTAAATTTGGTTGATTATCACCCCGACAGATTTGGCAAAACTCTCCGTCAAATTAGAAGCGATGATAGAGAAATCGAGCTAACAACAGGCATCAAAAAATATGCTGATCAATGGGTTGGCGTAGATGTAAAAAGAAAGCAAAAAGTTGACGATGAAGGCAAAGTAGTAGGGCTGACAGATGAAGAAAGTGATAAGTTTGTCTATAAACAAAAACCAAGACCCACCGGCAGAAAATCCGCAGCGGAAAAGGACGCTGAAAGGAAAAAGAAAGAAGAGGAAAGAATTAGCCGAACAACGAAGAAAAAGAGAACAAGAAAGGAAGCCTGTTCATGAAGAATCTGAGCGAATGAAGGAACTCAGAAAAAAATATCAGAAAAATAAACAAAACGATATTAATCACCCACCAGATGACACTTCCATAGATAATTCACCTGAGCGAACCCCTCCAATTGAAGAGTATGAACCTGATCCGGTATTTGTTAGAGAAGAAACCGACCCGATAGAAGTTACAACTTATGACAATCCGGATCCTGAATTCAACGGCCAAAACTTCCCGACAGCTCCTCAATATGTGCCTCCCTTGGATACAAGCACGACTATTCCTCCTCGTGAAGTATATCATATTCCAGAAGATGTTAGATACGAAAACCCTCTTCCCTCTGTGAGAGAAGAATTGACCATTCCTCCCGAGGAAGTAACACATCCCCATCCAAACTTACTCGAACCTGAAGTTCCTTACCAACCTCAGCAGGACTATGTTGACACAGGAATTCCTTATGAGCCGAATACCCAACAATATTTTCCTCCCGAACCCGAAGGATATTATGCTGATCAGCCTTATTACGAGGATCAAACACATTATGACCAACAGCAATTTCCTCCAGAGGCTTATGATGAATTTGGGACTTACTACCCTGATCAACAAGATCAACAATATTATTACGCTGATCAGCCTCCACAAGAATATTGGCATCAGCCTGCCGAAGAACAAATTGTTCCGCCAGGAGCTTATGGCCCATTTCCTCCTCAGCCTGAAGTTTATACTGGCCCAATGCCGCCTGTAGTCCTGGAGCCTGTTGCTCCTTCCGCGCCTCCGATGAAGAGCAAAGGGCAGATAAGCAGAGATAATAATCACAGCAACAGAGGCTACAATCCTTGGAAAAGAGGAGATATGAGTTTGGAAAATCCCAGATATGTTAATTATCTGCACAGATTAATAGAAAAGTATGGACATTGCCTTGAGACAGAGCATGTGAAAGTGCTAAGGCAAAATGCGATAACAGGAGGACTTCAAGCTGGATTTACATATGAAGACACATTTTGGAGGTACCTTGAAGATGTTCAACAACACATGAAACAACCGTCAGTTGCTGATGACGAAGACCTAATGCACCTTGCATTATATGCTGCTCATGCAGAATACACTTTCAACGATGAAGTAATAGCCCAGCTTGGACTCTCGCTAGTTAACCCTCTATGGAACCTTAATGAGATTACTCCAAAAAATCCGAAATATGTCGACTATGTAAGACATTTAGTTAGAAGAAAAAACTTTGAAGCCGCCGTAGCGATCATCAACCAAACACAAAGAAAACTATTTGTCTGTGAAATGGATACCGAAGCTACTCCTGATATGGACGAAGGCTACCGAGCAGCTTATCAAAAAGTAAGGGATTTCATAAAACAAGCTACTGATGTTAATCCAGTTGGGTATACTGAGGAAGAGTTTTACCATTTGGTCGCTTATGCAAGTTATCTGGAAGCTCTTCAAGAAGAAATGCAACCTGACGATCCTACATATCTATGCATGCCGGGAGTGGTCACGACTTATGGCAACCTATTTCTTACTCCTAATCCAGAACCAATACCCGAAGACAACATTGAGCAGATGGAGACTGTGACCGTTACGCCAGCAATTCCACCAGAATCACCTGCGCTTCCATCAGTATCCATCGCTGATGAGAGCAACGAGATAACATTCAATGATGCCGATATAGCCGCTCAAATTGCCGCATTTGAAAAACTAGAGCTAGACAAACAGACAGAAAAAGACGCGGAATTGGCCAAAAAACTTCAAGAGCAAAGCGAAAAACTTAGCACTCTGGATATTCCTGAGACGAGTTCTGGCTTGGAGGGCTGGGAATCGTACACCAAACCAGCTTCAATCACTCAAGCTACATTTATTAAAGAGTTTAATAAACTCAAAAAAGAATATCGAAGCACGCCAACGTTTCAAAAAGGAAATGAATCAATGTCTCCAGACGCTCTGGAAAGGTTATTAAATAAAGCCACTTACAATGAATTAGTCAGAAAAGTGACTACAGGGCTCATTACAGAACCGGAATCCAGTCGTCACAGGCACGCTGAACCTAAGTCTCAGATTCAAGATTCAAGCTTGTATTGGCATGGACACCTTAAACCATATGAACTAACTCCCGAGGAGTTTACTTCAAATGTGGAAAAGTGGAAAACAAAGCTCAAAGAGGATTCTACAGAACCACTGACTGAAGATGAATTAGATAGAGCAGCTTATGAAAATGTTGTTGCAGATGTTACATGTGGTATAATTACAGGTACAAACAGTGAAGAACAAAGAACTACTGATGCCAAAAGTGTCAATGAATTAATCAGATTAAAGGAACAGCAAGACATTGATTTAGCAATCAAAAGGTCTCTAGACGATCAAATAGGACCAAGTGTTATTACCAGCTCCCCAAAGTTAGTCTGCAAACCAAAACAAAAAAGGTTGGAAGTCAATCCCGATGCATTGCACCGAATCGCTTTAGGCAATAGTCAATTTTTAACTCATGACCCTACCTCTGCTCAATACAGAAGTAAATATGATCTTGTAGCAAAATGCAAACAAGAAGACTACAGTCGAATAAGAGATCTTGTAACTAATGATCAATCAAAAGATAGCGATGAAAACATAGTTGGCCAATGGGTTTATTTAGCCAGCACATACCTATCAAATCAAGCGAGGGACCTTCTTGCTAAGGGCAAATCCTATGATCAGGTTGTTGATATTTTACAAGAGAAATTAAAACAAAGGTTGGAACGAGACAGAAGTTTTAGTCAAGTTGTATCCACTGAAGGAGTAGGTCTTATTTTACATGGCATCAGCTTGAATAGCTTCAATGAATTTTGCGTATCCAGAGGGCTGTCATGTGAAATGACTGAAGAGGAAAAAGTGCTTCCAGTGCATGTATCTACTGAAAAGCGAAAAGTTCCTGAAGTAAGCATTGACGAACTTCTAGAAGTTGATCATGAAACTCCAAGCATTAACACATTTGATGATCCTGCTTTGCAACTACCCAATTTATCATTGGGTGAAGTCAAATTACCTGCGAGTAAAAGTCCTGAAGAACAATTCTTCCGTCCTGAAGTCAAAAAATCAGAAGCTGCTGAACCTCTAATCAGCTTTGCCTCGAAACCGGATGCGGAACTTAAAATGAAGGATTTTCCAGAAGTTCCCCCAATGGCTTCAAAGGTCACGAAAGATGATATTGACTCAAGACAAGAAAGCTTAAGAGAGATTTATGAAGACGATATAGATACAAGGCAAGAGAGTTTAGAACAAACGCAAAAAGATGAAACTCCAGTTGAAAAAGAAAGGTCTAAGCACAAAGAAAAAAAGAAGAAAAAGAAACAAAAAGCTCTAGCCTAAATCAATAAAATCAAGCAATAGAGCTTCTGTGCTTTATGAACCGATGCTATTCTCATATAAATTAGCTCTTTCCAATAGCCAGTCCTTTTTTGATAAATGGCCTGTAAATTCTTTTGAGGAAAAAAGAGGCAAAATGAGTAACACTCAAAATTGATTTTGACGCATTACGAGGATTGGTTCCATAAAGCGGGTTGGGAGAAAACTCCAAAACCTCATGCTCAATATACTGAGCCCATTCTTTACCAGCTAGCACCTCCACCGCTTTCAACCCAACCTCATAAGAGCCTACAGCAGGTCCGGCTGACATGAATTTTCCATCGCATTCTACTTCTTTGCCTGCGATCTTGGCTCCTATCATAGGCAAGTCAGACACTTGATGATAATTAGTCGCCGCATTTCGTCCTCGAAGCAGTCCCGTAGCCCCAATGATAAATGTTCCTGCGCAGACGCTGATAACCGAAGCCGCTTTTTTTTCCTGCTTTAGGATAAACTTAATCACCCGTTCATTCGAAACATAACGAGGATGCGTAGCTCCTACAATCAAAACGTCTAATTGAGGGCATTCATCAAAGGTAGTGTCTGAAATAACCTGAGCTCCAAAGTTGATAATTGAATTTGAGGTCCCTTTTTCGTTGCTTAAGTAATAAAACTTTGCATTTGGCAATGATCCTAGCACATCGACAGCACCCATAATATCAGGCAAATATAAGCCAGGAGTTGTTAACACACCCACATTTAAAGCTTTCAAATCCAAAGGTTTGTCAAGTATGATTTCTTTTTTCAACGGGAACTGAATATGCGCATCATATTCAAGCGTGAATTCAGTGAACTTTGTCAACCAAGTGCTTCTAAACTGATCAAAAACAAAAAAAGCCGCTTCAATAGCTCCTGTGGAAGGTCCAGAAGTGATAAATTTTCCGTCTCTGACAAATCGCCTTTCATCCACAAGCCTCAAGTCGCTTGTCTTCAAGTCCTCTAAAGTTCGTCTATCAGCCGTCACCTGTTGTTGGCTTAATACCCCGGCTTGATAAAGCAATTTCACTCCATTGGAAATGCCAATCACATACTGAGCTTGATGAGATTGCTTGACAATGAACGACAACAAGCTCTCATTGAAAAAAGCGCTATCATCCATTTCTCCAACTACCAACACGTCTAGCTTGGGACAGTCTTCAAATGAAGTATCGGAAACCATTCCCATTCCAGACTTTCCATATATTTTCGAATGCGAATCTTCAGATAAATAAAAAACTTTATTCCTTGGGTGAAATCTAAAAACAGCGTCCAATTCAATCACATCGGCAGGCCTAAAACCGGGAGTTAAAATAAACCCTATATTTATTTTCTTTAAAATACTCATTTTGTGTTATTTAGTGACAACACAAATGTCGAAGTTATAATGATAAGCCTGTTAGGCTATATAAAGCTACAATGAGGACATATCAATCATTTTGCGATATTCAGACGGTGAAGTATTCTCATGCTTTTTAAAAAATCTGCTGAAATAGGAAGGATCTTCAAAGCCCAATCTAACAGCAACATCCGCAACCGTAGTATCCGCAAGCATCAACAGCACTTTCGCTTCTATAATCTTAATTTTAGAAATAAGCTCCGAAGCTGAATAGCCTGTAGCCGACTTTACTGATTTGTTAAGATGGTTTGGGCTTACAGCCAGCAAAGACGCGAAGCTCGATACGCTATTTTGAGTTTCAATATGCTGATAAACCAGTTTTTTGAATTTTCTACTTAAATCTATGGCCGAGCGATTGATATTAGTCATTTCGTTATAAAGCCCATTCATTTCCAGCATTAAAGTAATCACATAAGCATTTACCATCATCAAATTTTGACGATCATGATTATACTGCCAATAAATTCTGCTGAAAATATTTTCGATAAACTTCACTGGCAAATGATTGATTTCATAAAAAGAATTGCTCCATGTATCCAAAAAATCTAAATGAAAAATCAATGAATGGTCTCCCATAGTCCCCAATACGCCTCCATCTTTTATACTTAAGACATAACCTTGGATCTCATGGGATGCTGATTCAATAGAATACGGCTTTCCTAATTGGACCACGAGCATCTGGCTCGCTTCCAAAACCAAAACTTCATAGCCTACCTTTACTGTTATGCGACCTTGATTTATAAATATAAAGCTTACCCCATCATTCTTACGAAAAGGTGTAGGCAAGGCAATAGCATCAACAAAGCTTTCGAGTGTATCACAAATATACTCATTGCCTTCTCCCAGCAAATAACTTCTATACTTTGTCAAATCCATAAATTTATATCTCCATTTTTCAACAACCTCTTCAAGATATAATAAAGCAACACTTAAAACTATTCTCCCCAAAAAGTTCCCGCTCCATCGTGCAAAGATCTGACAAACTTCAAGGTATTTATAGCGAAATCTCTTGTTTGTTGCATGTTTATACGGCCTTGGCACCCTCTGAACTCAATAATTGGAGCAGGCAAACCCTGCACCATGTCCACTTGTTCCCCCATAGCTCCCAGAGATTCCAGCTCATAAGCTCTGAATCTATTTGGAAAATGCCTTTCCGTCAAATAATCGACCCCCTCCGTCATGCCGACAAGCCATTTCCTTTTTGAAAGATCTTTGAGTATTTGATGAAATATAGGTTTTTCTTTTCTGAAAATTCCTCGGGTAAAAAATGGCATATCCAATCTTCGTTGATCCTGTGGCAAAGTATTTTCTATCATTTCCAGCCACAGTTCTCCGTCATTTTCTTTCAAAACCTGTTGCTCCACCTCGGGAAGCATTTTAAACATTGTCGCAAAGTCTGTGCGAGCCAACAAAGACGTAAAACCCTTAGCGTAAATCTCCGAACCGCTATTGCCGCAGATAAGATATGTCAATACCAAAGACACAAAACCTATGAATGTAGAGCTTACTGGCTCATTGATAATGGTTTCCAACATTCTGGCGAGCTCGAAAGCTATATCCGCTATTTTTCGCAATATAAAAGCATGGGATGCCTTTTCGCTATTATCTCCTTTATCTCTCATCAATGCCATCAATCCCGGTTTCTTCTTTTCTTTGACGAAATCCGGATCTCCCGGCTCATGCTGTCCCAAGTGAAAATATAAATCCGTCAACTTATCCAACCTTATGCCAGCGGTAGCCTGAGGCACACATGTCGGCAATGCTTTATCTCTGAATAATACATTGGCTTGCTGGTCAATCAAATGTCCTGTCTTGATAGGCACATTCTTAAGCGCAACCGCATTTTCTCCAATCATTGGCTTGGACTCTGTCTGCAGCACAGCATTTAAAAATTCTTCAATCTGATCCATTACGTTACTGAGCTGAACAAGCCCGTTTTCATCTTCTTCGAAGGGTTTTGTAATGATCTCAACATAAGATTCTCTAGTGGAAAAAGTATCCGCTGTTGTTTTCCAAAATTCCGCTTCATGCACACAATCGCCTTTCTTGTACATCTGCTTAGCCAATATTTCAGCATCCGTCTCATGCGGGTGCTTCTCAACTGTCTTGAAAAGTATCCATGGACAATATCCAAATTCAAAACCAACAGCTCTTTGCACCACAGGATTATCGCCAGCCAACTTCGAGTTCGTCTGGCTATTTTTTTTGCTTATCTTACGATCCTGTTGCGCATACATAACATATAAAACTGCTTCATTTACGCATTGTTAAATTTCCAACTGTTAAATATCCCCATTTTCAGGGATGCCAATCTTCATATGTTTTTTAATCTTTAGGCTATCTATATTCGACTTATCATGGACATTAAGCAAATTTTCTCAGAAAAGAACCTCAAGGCATTTATCCAAGAGATGAACGCCCAAAAGCCAGACGGTTTTCTTGTCATGAATTCATTGAGTCGAACAGAAAAAAATGGAAAAGCTCTGGATTTTCTCGATGATTATGAGAGAACTATAGAAAAGTACTTCGAAAAATTAACCTTTGGTTACAGCTCGCTAGAACGTGAAAAAACTCAATTGATTTTCATCAAAGAGACTTATAAAATCATGGAAAAAGAACTGTTTCTATGGAAATCATACTTGTCCATCAGAGCAGATATTTTTCTTTTGTATTTGAATACAGAGCCTGAAAAAATTGAAAATGCATTTTTATCCAAACTTGATGAACTGTCCGGCATAGAGGACTTCGACAATATGGCTTTTATTGGCCACAATATTCTTGATCTAAACAAAAAAGAAACCCGAAAAGAATATGCAGCGACTTACTCCTCTGCCATTTATCAAGCATTGATAGATGTACATTATAATAAATTAGGAGACCATCCAATTGAGCTATTGAATGACCTTCTTAAAGCACTTGAAGAGGTTGAAAAATACAGCGAAAGCAACCCTTATTTTCATCACGAAAGATTGATGATCTACAGATCACTAGCTGACGCGCATAATGATTTGGCTAATAAAAACATAGCCATAGAACATGCTTTGGAGCAATTTAATCATTGGGAAGACATAAAAGACTCGCAATATCATTCTCAAAAAGCCATGACTTTGTTTGAGCAACTTCAAATCAATAAAAATTTTGAGACTAAACCTATCGAAGCAGTGCTCAAGAAGCTTCACCATGCATATCTGCTGGATAAAAATCATCATGCATGCGAGTATTTTACAATCAAATACACTTTGCATAGCCTAAAAATCACAAATTTCGCAGACATACAAAAGCTTCTCAGTAAGTATGAACAATTGTATTTTGAGCTGTCTATTGAAAAAGACGAATTGGAAATTGTCCAATGGGTTTCTGAAATGAAACGAGCTTTGGAATGGAAAAAAAACCAGCTCCCCAGCAAATTCATCACTGAGGAATATGACCATATGCGAAGCCTTATGAGTCGATTTATAGATTATGATTCTTCCAATGAGAATTGCAGTAAACTTGCCAACGCTTTCTCACTCTTATCAAAAGAAACACATGATCTGAATTTGCAAGAGACTTATTTGAATCAATCAAAAAAATACTACGAACAACTTCTAAGCACCAAATCAAAAAGCTTTTACGATGTTAGCAATTATGTCACGGTAATAAAACAACTGATCAAAATAAAACGCGCCTTAGCAGCTAATCCCCATATTGAAAATTATATTGAATTAATATTGCATGAGTTGGAAAATCTAAATAATGATTCCAATGATTTTTCAAATACTATATTCTGTGCTGAAACCTATCTTTTTATTTTTGAAAATAGCTCATCATATAAGAATAACAACCTCCTCGACAAAGCTGAAGCATATTATAATGGCGGCAAAGATTTAGGTAACGATCATTTTACACAACCATATTATGGACTAGCCAAGATTGCCATCTTGAGAGGGGATCTCCTTCTTAGCCAAAAAATACTAAAGACATGCGATGAGATATTTTCCAATGAATACCATGCTCATGAATTTAAAGAATGCCTCGACGATTCCGTTTTTTCACCACTATCTTCATTCATTAAAAGCTTGCATTCAAGCAGACAAAAAACGATCAAATCATTAGGCTTATGATCGCATTTTTCACTCAGTATTATTTCGAACAAGGTTTAGCTTTTGCCTCTATCATCGTTATCATTATACTAGTAACACGATTCAATGCTATGAACACTATGTTTTATGGAGCTCATGTCTTTATGCTTTGGACTTGTTATGCAACCATACTATGCATATTCCCGCCTGTTCCTATTGTTTATGCCCTCAAAATGGTAGGCTTGCTTTCAACAGCTTTTTTCATCTATATTTTCCTATGGGGGATTTCAGAAAAAATATCAACCTATTTTAACATAAGCCACCATTATAATGGAGAAGGATTCATGTACGCATTCCTGCCTATGTACTTCTTGATTTTTTGCGTGCTTTTGGGTTCTGCGCTCAAGATGTTAGCATACCTTATCTTCTAAAGAATAACGAACAAAACAGATGCTTCATAATTAATATACTATTAAGACTTGTATGATAAAAGTAGTGAATGTACCTACACACCAATCAAAATAAAGCATCAACAAAAGCTAGAGCCATTGGTTCGGGAGGTATTGCAAAATCAGCTGTTGGTTCCTCTTCTCCTGTCATGCAATGTCTCATGAGTCCAGGACAATTTATCGTCCAGACCAACCCGATAGCTTTCGGACCTTTTCAAAGAGCTCAAATTCCACAATTAGGTGCCATTGAAAGACTTCTGGCCCAGTACATTCTTTTTGAGAAATATTTAGATGAAAAAAGCGTATTCAAAAGACTTCATCTGCTGACAGAACTTGAAAGCCAAATTTCTCAACTTTACCATTCTAGGCCTATTAAAGTGAGCGAAGGAGGTAATACATATCCGCCGGCATTATTCACTATTCTTACTCTTTATGACGATGTCAACAGGGAGTTTGAACTTTTAATAGCGATCAGCATCCGACGAAAATATGACCTTTGGACTCCACAATGGCAAACGCTTGAAGATTGGAAAGGCAATGGCCCATTTCCAGAGGGAGAAAACCTTTGGACATATTTCCAAAAAGCGAATGAAATATGGCGAGAAATCACCGATGATAAAGAACTAGCCGACCTTAGCGAAGCTTCCAGCGAGCAACTTGATTTATCCGCCGAAGCAACTGTGGATGACTTTTTCCAAAGCGGGAATGAGACTGCATCTGCCACTACTGACGATATTGCTCCATTAGCTAAGCCAGAGAATGTTCGCAAAAAACGCAAAAGTGTTCGTTTCACATTGCCTATGGAACATGTGGACTTGGCTGATAATGAAATCACCACGATGCAATATCGATCGAAACTGAGCATGAAAAAACATGGCGAAGCTTCTCGGGCAAAGCACCCTCAAAAAGCCGCTAGAAGAATCGAAGATATCAAGAAGGCTAACAAAATGTATGAAATGGGCACGGAAATATTGCCTCCCAGACCACTTAAAGTAGTATCCAAAGCTCGAAAAGAACTGCCAGCCCCTGATTTTAATGAACGTATGCATGCCTTGCATGCTCGAATGTTGTTTTTCCGAAAAGGATTCGAAATACTTGAGCAGATGGACAAGGTATCGATAAAAGCCGCAAATCCTTTTGTCACGGATGCCAGCGAAAAACATAGCACTCCTGCCTCAAGCTCATTCTTTGCCACCTCATTGCACAATGGACAAAAATCCTATTCTTTCGCGCCTCCTTGGATATCATACACAAGCCATTTGCATAGTACTTTTTCCCAAGACAGCAGTACTGACTTTGAAAATGTAATCCGGTTGGAAGGAGATTTTCCAAAACGTGAAGACATTCCGTTAACTCCTAAAGAATTAGCGTAAAGCCCCACTACGCAACCAATTCAAAATCATACTATTAATAAATTTAATTACAATAAATTCAAACAATTAATTGATAATTAAAATTTAACCAATAATTTTACAACACTAAAACTAAACAAAACACAAAATGAAAAAATTATTTTTACTAGCCGCTGGTCTATTCTTGTCAGCTACAAGTTTTGCTCAAATCGAAAAAGGGAAAGTCAGTCTAGGTGGCACTGTAGGATTTAGCATTTCCGAATCTTCTATGATAAATTATGATTATTACATGGATGAAGTATCTACAGAAAAGACTCAACTGTTCCAGCTATTGCCAAGCTTTGGATATTTTGTTTCAGATAATGTTTCTTTAGGTGTGACTACTGGAGTTATGTTTGAAAAAAGCTCACAAAAAGGGTCAGAAGTTGAATACAAAGACAGAATAATTGCTTTTGGCCCAACAGTAAGATACTACAAAATGATCAATGAGAATTTTGGATTTTTTGGACAAGGCCAATTTCTATATACAAGCACTCAATCCTGGGCTTCAAATATTAATGCCAGTGGCCACGATAGTGACAAACTAAAAATCAATGGCCTAAGAATTGGAATTACGCCGGGAATCACATACTTCGTAAGCAAATCAGTCGCTTTAGAAGCATCATATGGTTTCTTTGGCTATACGCAATCAAAAGTTAAAGACGAAGAAGATATTAAAGACACGGAATTCGGTCTTAATCTTGATACCTCATCCCTAACATTTGGTTTCCAATTTTATTTTTAAAAATTAGAAATTATCACGACTTGTACGCATACTATTTAATGTTTTCACTCAGAAATAGAAAGCTTTAAAATAACTGAACATGTCGTGATAAACGCCCATTTTAATAGATTCTCAATGCTAACCCCTTTTCTATTAAAACTCTATAATCATCATTCTTAGCCAACTCCAAAAGTTTATTTTTCACTATATCTTTAAAATTGTCATTGCTTGCGCCTATCAACTCATAAAGCTCAAGTATAATCAGCCAGTCCTTAGGAGCATTTTCAATGGATGCATTAAATATCTCCTTTAACCTTTTTAAATCAATTGAATGGTTTAGCCGCATTTCTCGCAATTCTTTATAAAAAACAAAATGCTTTTTCTCCGCTACACTGTGTTCCGGCAATGGCGGCATTGAAACAATAGGTTCATATTCTTCAAAAGTATTCTTATCTACGACTCCCGCATAAACAGAATTCACTTTGTTCCCAAATAGCAATGTACAGCCTTCGCCTTCCAAACTCTTTACTCCATGGTTATAAATATAATGTTGACTTGCTTCAATAACCAATAATACTCCTTGATGAATTATTGTATTTTCAATGTTGCCTTCGAATGACATACCGGAGTCATAATGAAGTTCTATACGGTCTCCTGATTTCAGTTCTTGATGTAAAAGCTTCAAATCTTTAAAGGCATCATTTACAACACATTGAATAACAATACCTAAGGGAGATCGAACCTTACTTGCTTTCTTCAACATTTGATTTTCAACAGATAATACTACTCTATCTCGTGATTCAATATAAACCGGTTTTCCTTCAAAGCTTATCATATTAGCAAATTCTCCGGTTATTTGCAGCAAATGATCCAATTCTAAAGTACCTATATCTTTTGAATCTATAAGTTTGCCCAATCCACATACTCCTCCTGTAGATATTGCCATCCGTGCAGCAAACTCCTCCAGCAACTGTTCCAATGATTCAAAATCCTTAATAACATTAAGTTTTTTTTGATGTTGTGTCGGATCAAAATCATCATTGTAAACCCCCAAAGTATATGGTCTTTTTTCAACATCATGACTCAGGCTTTTATAGCTTTCCCCAATGGACGACAACAAACCCGCTCCATATATTTTTGGAGTACCTAAAGAACCTACAAGACCATATTCCAATGTATACCAATGAAGTCTTCGTACTTTTTCCATCTCTGACACTTCTGAAAACGAAGCTTTTAGATAATCGATTAATCCAGACACTTGATTAATCTCTTGCGCATTTGTAGACTTTTCCTCTTTAAGGATCGACAGCTTATTAAGCGCATCATGCAATTCGCTATCTAATCGCGAAGAAAAAGCTCTGGTGCCTAATTTTCCAAAATATCGCATCAGCCTCTCTATTGGCGAAAATGCAACACATGGCCCGTGACCTAAAATATCATGAATCAAATCAGGATAAGGAGTATACTTCAAATGTTGAAGCGTGCGAACACATGTGGCCACTACCAATATCTTTTCACTATGAAATTCTAAAAAGGTTTTGGTTGTGATAAATGCATTGATGCATACCGCATTCCATCCATAGGGATTTACAGCATTATTCACCTGTTCTATCCTTGGTATTCGATCTATTGGCAAGTTCATTTTTTTCAATGCAGGCAAGAAAAACTCATGCGCATAGTCTGAAGCATATTGAAGAGTCATCCTCATTACATATCTCCATTTCGCATGATCCAATTCAGTGTATGAATCGTAAGACTGATCTATCACAAATTTTTGCAAATGCAGAGGCAATCGTTCTTTTATTTCTTTTTGACTCAATATATTATTCATTGCAATGCTCAATTATTATAACATAATAAGCAACTCAAAGCCATTAGAGTTTTAATCAATTGGGCGTATGAATTCTATGTGCGGACGAAGAGCAAATAATTTTATTTTGACATGTCAATAAAAAAATCTTAGCTATATTCACTCTGGATTATTTTTCCAACCCTATTATTTTAAACATGAAAAAAACAGCTATCACTTTTCTTTTATTTTTATCAGTCTTATCATCTTACGCTAATTCCAATTCTGAAAATGAGAGTCGCTCAATATCAGATTTAAGCGAAGAGGAAAAAAAAGAAGCTATTCTCCACTATCTTTCTTCAGGCGACTGCGAGTGGAATGGCATCAAACTTTATGGGAAAGTCAAATTCGTTGATAGCTTTCCAGACATCAAAATAAAATATGTGGATAGTTTTCCCGACATCAAAGTTAAGTTCGTAAACTCATTTCCTGACAAATGCGGCAAATGGCAAGTTGTTGAAAGCTTTCCGGACATTAAAATTCAAGTAGTTGAAAGTTTCCCAGACCTTAAAGTAAAAGTTGTAGACAGCTTTCCAGGCATGTAAAGGAAACAATGCCGAAACGAACAAGCAACAGTAATCATTAAGCAACTTTTTCCAATGAGCCAACGTCTTTCATTAATGGCAATCATATCCACATTTTTTATAATTGCATAAGTTCACAAACCTTATTTATCATGAAAATCATATTCGTTTCGGACATACATGGCTCCTTGAGCAGGTTGGAAAAAGTCGCGGAATTCATCAAATCAGAAAACCCCGATAACATAGTCATGTTGGGGGATGCTTTATATCATGGGCCACGCAATCCATTGCCTGAAGAATACAATCCCTCTGCCGTTGCTCTATTGCTCAATCAATTCAAAGACAAAATCACTGCTGTAAGAGGAAATTGCGACAGCGAAGTGGATCAAATGCTCATTGACTATCCAATGATGGCCGATTATTCACAACTTTTCATAGATGGCAAAAAATGGTTTGCAACTCACGGACATTTATACCAACCTGAATCATCGTTTCCGTCGCAAGAATCATTCGATGTATTTATCTCAGGCCATACGCATTTGCCCGTATTGCATGAACAAGATGGCAAAATCATCTTCAATCCGGGATCAATTAGTCTTCCCAAAGGTGGCAACGAGCCCACATTCGGGATGTATGAAAACCTGACATTCAAACTTATGTCACTAGAAGGAGAACCGCTGGAGCAATTAGAAATAATAAATCAAAAATAAATCAAAAAACCCGCATCTATAAAGTTTGCGGGTTCTAAATATTTACTGATTCAAAATAAGTTATAATACTTCATTAACTATATTTAGCCGTTCTTTCAACTCTGGAAAATCTTCACAATACTTCATACCTTTTTTCAATATGCTTTTGGCTACGTTAAGTTTTCCTTTTCTATAATAGTATGCACCAGCTTCAGCGAATGCCATGCCCACCCACTTTTCTTGAAAATCAATATCTTTTTTCAACAGCTCTTCCAATTCTTCCAAAGATTTACTCCCTTTGACACCTTCGTTAGAATGAAAGTACGTTCCAGTCATATATGCTAAATTATTCAACCTAAGAGATATAATCTGATCATTTTCATTCAAAAATGAATATTCCTCAAGATAATCTAATATCAAATCATTAAGCCTCTTTCCTGACTTTCCTTCAATCTTAGACCTTACACAAGATATAATAATAGACTTAGCATTTACATTTTTTGGATTTACACCAAGCAAAGAATCTGCATAAATTAAAGCTTTGTCATAATTCGCGGTATGAAAATGATAACGGGCAAAAGTATATAACGTTGACTTCACGACCTTTTCTTTGAGTTCTCCAGAATCTAATTCATTAACAAAGTATTTATAAACTTCCTCAACTCTTTGTTCCTCGGCATTATCAATTAAATTTTTTTCTAGAAAACTCTGATAATTAAATAACACATAGTTTTTAGACGCTTCATCGTTTCTAATTCTAGCAAAATGAGACATCAATATAAAATCCCTTTCAGACTCAAATTTCAAATCTTGTATCAAATTTGTCAATAAAACGGCTTGAAGGTATTCAAACCTGTCCGTTTTCTTTATTATTAGAGCTTTTTCAATCGCATTAAATGCCTTTTCATATTCTTTATTACCTAACTCTTCTATTGCATAATTATAATATTGAAAAGCTCCTAAAGTAAATAAATCTACATTGCTCTTTTCATAATAATTCTCTTCAAAGACAACATTTACTCCTTTTCTTGATACTTCAGAAGCCTCTACAAACTTCAATTCCACCAAGCCATTGACATATTCCTGCTTTATTTTATCGCTTGGAGCTAAAAACCCACCTCCCGGCAATGTCGTTTCCAGCAAAATACTCTCCTGATTAGGGTAAAGTACTAAATACACGTGAGAGGGAGCTTCTTTTATATGATATGGAATTTCCAATCTCTCACAAACTTCAGCATAAAGCGCAGTCCCTGTCACACAATTATATATGCCTTGAGAAAATATTTGATCAAAATATGCTGACTCATTATATACTCTAAAAAAACGATCGTGTACTTCTCTAAAAAGTATTTTAGCTTTTTTCTTTTTCGGTTTATCTAAAAAACCCGATTTTTTAAGCTCTTTTACAAAAGCATCTAACTCAGACCTTCTATTTGTCAGCTTATCCTCATCAAATTCTTCGCTTTTAATGGCAAATAATAACGCTAGCGACTCTGATCTATCTTTATCAAATGAACTTAAAACCTTCTTTTCATAATCAGAATCAAACTCTATCATTTGACCATGAGCGACCTGAGTAACAATTAATAAAATTAGTAAAATTAACCTTCTCATCTATTTCAAAAATTGAACACTTAATTTAACAAAACTTAAATTTGTTCTAATTTCAGAAAAATTACAACAACATACTAGAATTGAGCCATTCAAATGAATCAAAATTAGATAATTTAATAAATTAAATATTATAATTTTAACTAAAAAATATAACTAGGAACCAGTCCTCTTACTCCCATATCAACTATTCTCTCTTCAGCGTCTTCATCCACATCCCAAAGTCCATTATTGTTATTATCCACCCATTCAAAACTCTTGTTGATTGACAAAGACAAATTCATAACAATGTCTTCCGTCTCATTTCCCGTCAATTTCAATGGGGTTTCAAAACTTCCTGTTACAACGCAAGAACCTGCTGGTATCGGAGAAGTATTGAATATTGGATTAGGCACTGTAATAGCTCCTTCAGGAACTTGGCCTGTTACTACTCCAGCCATTGATTTAAATCCCCAGAAACCTTGTTTTTTATTTTCATTTACGCTAACCGATTCATCTCCCAAATTAAACGATTCGATGTATTGATTAAAACCAACAAAACTAGCCAAAGTGCCATCAAATGGCTTTCCATTGTAGTGAAACACTATATCATAATTCTGATAGGATAATGACAATCTTACCCATTCATACGATCCCGCTGGAATATTTTCCAAAGGAATTTCCAACCAGACTTCTCCTGGGTAAACAACTTCAGACTTGGAAAACTCTATCGCATTTTCACCTCCCTTGGCTGTTTCCGGTGCATGATACAAAACCTCTCCAGCACCCAGCAAAGTATTCGCATTAGGAGCCAACTCTAAATAATGAGCGCTTATCGCATTGAACGTAGGGCTTTGAGCCGCGTGCCCTTCAGGCACATCCACAAGAGTACCTAAATTCCCCAAACGCCGCTGATCAGGATCTACCAATAATTTGACTACTAATTTTGGCTTAGCATCCAAAGAGGATTCCAAATTTTCATCACTCTTACAAGAAAAAAAGGATAATAAAATAATTAAAACGCTAAGGGGCTTTGATAAATTCATGGACATATTTGCAATATTTAATCACTAAATATACTAATTTATCCTTAAGCAACTTTAATCGTTGATTGATTATTTCCACAAAGGGCGAGTATTGGAGTGCATATACTTTCTCAAAGGCAAGCCATGTTCCTCTCTTAGCTGATTTTCGATTTGAGTCACTGCATAATGTTGTCTGGAACTTCTCCATGGCTTCAACTCCGGATTTACCTTATACTCTTGTTGTATTTCCAACTTAATAGCTTGATCTTTCATATTCACAAAGTTCATAGCTTGCGCTAATGCGGAACCATATTCAATAAACCGAGGAAATAAAACCTCATTTCCTTTCTTGAATTTAGGCGACTGCTTTGTTTCAGGCCTGCAACTTACCTCCATCCACAAATCTTCCTCGTCAATTTTATCCATGTCTCCCATTTCCATGGATGCGGCATCTCGCTTTAAGCCTGCTTCAGGCACTCTATGCACTTCCTCTCGCGTGTATGGCTTTTCATTGACAAGCACATCCGCAGTTTCATCATAAACGGAGATGTCAGTATCCTTCCATTGACTAGGAATATTAACTGCAGCCTTTTTCCTGTCAATAATGCCATGTGGCCAAGCGACAATACTCCCTATATTTTCATCAGGCACATGAAATGGCCTAACGATAAGTCCTCCTTTTTTATTTTCAAACAGATTTTCAAAGATCAATCTTCCGTATGGCGTAGTAAGCAATTTTGCATTCAGCGCCATGAACTTGACAAACAATTCCTCAGGCCATTGTTTCGATTTGGAAAATTTCTTTTTCACCCATTTTTCAAGAGCTCCCTGCCCTTGCATCAATTTATCGTGCTCCACCATTGGAGCCAACTCAATATTCGCAGCTCCTCCGACTAGTTGAGCCCAATACTCTTGAAGTTTACTGGATTTGACTGAAGACATCTTTTGCTTTGCCTCAGGCAGCCATGGAGCTTTCCCTTGCTTCAATAACTCGCTAACTAGCATCTCATGCTCTATTTGAACATCGTCCAATAACCTCATCATCAACCTTGTATGATGAGGCAAAGGTTTTTCCTCATGAATCGGATTGCTAGAATGCCATGAGTAAATGTAATGCTCCATGGAGTCCAGCATTTCAAATCTACGATAAATCTCTTCACTCCTAGGAGTTTCATGATAGGCTTTGATCATTGCGACCAAATCATATACAGGCTTCATCACGGCTTCCAAATCCAATGCATCGCCTCCTTGCACATCTACCATTCCCAATAAATCCCTTTCTTTCATCAAAGCTTGTATAGGTTGTTCATAAACAGGAGGCATTTTATACAGTCCTTCTCCTCCGGCAAACCTTTTTTTCTTTGAAATTGATGATATTTGGAAACGCTCATACATATCTACTTCTAAAATATGAGTATCAAAGCAAATGTTTGCAAAGAGTTGATATGCTTTTCACAACCACACGCCCCCTTTAGAGTTTAACAAGCATGTATGAGTTCAGGGGTTCTTCCAATAAAAGTAAAACAACCTTCCCTTCCAATTTGAATTCCGGCAAGGTAATCCAAAGAGATATTGGGTTTGAAGTGGAAGTGAAGAATTGGCGAACATGGAAACCTGCAACACCTCAAGTATATCCGGAAACCATACTAAAAAAATTCAAAACGCTACGCATACCGCATGCGGCCAAAGAAGTTATTCTCAAAGGAGAGGGCTTTGAGCTCACCGCCGATCGTCCCACCAATGAATCGGTGCCCGAATTTGTAACCACTCCTGAGCCTGAAACTCCTGAAGGACTTACTAAAACGCTCGAGACATTCAAACGCATCGAAAAAATCGTCGACATTCTTCACCAAAAAGCTGTCAAGCAAAGCGACATGCTTGTCACTATGTGTCCAATTGAAAGCCTAGGACAAAACACCAATCCAATGACCCTCTTTGACGCATCCGAAAAACCCGATTTCCATCCTCAAGCAAATGTTGGCTTGAAGCTTTCAAAAATTCCTGAAATATTCCTCAGGTCCGGAGACAATCCGCCATCATGCCCTTCAAGAGAAAGATTGACAAGAATACGCTCAGTGGATACAAAGCAAGCCAGAGAAGAGATGATGTCCATGAAATCAGCGCAATCAAGAGCGTCGGAAGCCTTAAGGCTATTTTTCAACAATCACCGAAGCTCTATGCCGTTTTCTCAACCCAGCCCCGAGCTTGTCGGCTTATGCGCTTTGATGATTCATTATATGGAATGTCCTATGATAAATTATTCCGCTTATGTCAAAAGCTATTTTCCCATCATGGCACGCACAGACTTCGCCGGAATTTTCGAGCTGTTACCACATGATGAGCAAACGTTTTTCAGGCTAGACAATGGCAAATATTTTTTGGAAATTTTCGCCTTTGGAAAATACGGTGTTGTCCAAAACACCCCGCTTGACATGAGCGAATTGTTTTTCGCCAAAGGCGTACGGCAAGGACAAGCAGGAGCTTCATGCTACGCCCTGGATCAACTAACCCGAGAGCAATGGATAAGAAACATACCTGCTGGAGTGGATATGCTCACTAGAAGACACTATCCGGGTCCTGATGAACAAAAAAATGAATTGGACACCATTGGTAGTTGGGCCAATTGCTATGACAAAGTAGGCAAGCAAAAGCAATTGGCTCCAATTTTCGAACTCAGAAGGCTTCAATACACAGACAATACAGAAGAGCTTAGCAAAGTTGCTCGAGATGTATTCTTGATCATCATGTCACTGAATAGAGACCAATAACTACTTCAATACCGCTGAATAAATTTTATCAAACATAAACTGAGGCGTTAACCTCAAACTGTTCATCACCATCTTATCCATAATAGCATTTCTTTGATGAAGCATTTTTCCAAAATACCACGATTGATGAACAACTCTATTTACCTTAGCTGATCTCTGTTGCTTATAACCCGCAATGATTTCCTCAAATTCCTTATCGGTTGCATTACTTAGCGATCCCGCCAACACATGCGCCCCTTCGATGGCCAAACAAGCTCCGTTAGCCATATTGGGAGTCATAGGATGTATGGCATCTCCAGTCAACAAGCTATTCCCCAAATGCCAACCTTTTTTGCTTCGATGGCAAGGCGCTATATCTTTCAACTCCGAAAAGTAGATTCCTTCGCTATTGTCAAGCACTTCGTGAATGACCGAATGATAATCTTTAACCCATTCTTTCAAGTCGCTCTTATCAGCCTTTGACAAGTTGTTAACATTTCCCTCCTTGATCAAGTACCAGCTGTAGCAACCCTCTCCAGAATAAATAATAGCAAAACGCAGATTTTCTCCAACAAAATCATGGTAAGAATGAACAAACCTTTTATCTAAATTGACATTTGAAATACCTCTCCAAAGCAACTGACCTGAATCCCTTAGCTTCAAATCAGGGTGCATCGACTTTCTCGCCTTTGAATCAATGCCATCAGCATATACCACCAAATCATCAGTATCAAAATCGTCAGTATATATCGCCTTGCCTGTCTTGATTCTGCTTTGATCAAGCTTGTCTACCAATAAGTCATAGAATAATTTCCTGTTAACTGACAAAGGAGGTTTGGAAATCTTCATTATAGACAGGTCATTGAGTTTTTTATCAACAAAGCAAAACTGTCTTATTTCTCCTCCAATAGCTTTTGTTTCTTCCAATACATCCCAAGATTCCAAAATCTGGAAAATATTAGAGCTGATTCCCAGGCCTACCCAGTCATAAGTAAGCGAATCATTCTTTTCAAAAAGTTTGTATTCCATCCCTGACTTTTCCAAGCCCATAGCCAGTGATATCCCCGCGATTCCTCCCCCCACAATGTTGATTGTCGTGTTGGTATTCATATGAAGAGGTTTTAATGTTTGTTTTAGCAATGACAATGTCGCTGATAAACGATAGAAAAACAACAGCTTAACATTCCTGATAATAAAAAATTCAACATGAAATATTTTAAAGAGAATGATCAAAATCGATCACAGTAAATTACGAACCCTTAAATTAACAAAAGGATAAATGACAAGTCATACCATTTAATTCAAAGATTCATATATTCATCTTTAAAATCCATTTATTATCATCAGCAATACAACTTAAACAATGATACAATTCATCATTTCCGCTACATTTTCACAATCGGCGATAGCTTGCTATTTGCTTTGGAAAAAATTGAGAAAAAATGCTCCTGAACAATATCTTATGCTTTGGTTGATCATTACCTGCATCAGCTTTCTTATCAAAATAATCTTAACCCATTTCGTATCAAAGGATTCTTTTCTTCACCTTTTCAGCGTGCCTTTATCTCTTGCCAATGGCGCTCTGCTCTACTTGTATGTGATGGAAAAAAGCCACAATTTGATATTTGAGCTTAAAGAACAATTAACCCACCTTTCCTTGTTATTTTTTGGCCTATTATTCTACGCGTTTTGTTCTATTTCTTACCATTTAACAGGTGAAGAATATTTTGTTAACACCTATCAAATATCCATTGCTATCACTACTATTGTTTCCAATACTATCTATTTAGGCTATATCCTTTACCTTAATTACTCTGATCCCAAAAAGTATGAAGCGATCAGTTGGCTCAAGTTTCCTATCATTATTTTATTAATCCCGTTTTTATTGTCGTTTAATTTTTTGCTGGGAATTGAAAAAGTCAATTTCTTCATTCGAGTTCATGGTTATTGCTCAGGTTTTGTCTTTGTGATTCTTATCGTTCAGAAGTACTTATTGCAATCCGATTCGCAAGAAATTATCAACGAAATTAAACCATCCAAATATAAAAACTCAGGATTAAAAACCGAACAAGCTCGAAACTATGTGAATCAGCTGGAAGAGCTAATGAAAAAAGAAAAACTCTATCTAAACCAAGAGCTTTCGCTTAATGATCTTGCTGAAAAACTAGACCAACCCAAACATCATCTATCAGAAGCCTTGAATACTGTATTGGAAAAAAACTTTTATCAATACACTAATGCTTACAGAGTGGAAGAAGCTCAAAAACAATTAAAAAACGGCTTCAATGAGAATATTCTTCAACTTGCCTATTCATCTGGCTTCAGTTCAAAGACCACTTTCAATACGCATTTCAAGAAAATCACGGGAATGACTCCTGTGCAATACAAAAAATCTCTTGCTTAACAATAAGAAACATTTTCATAACGCAACTTTAACACAACCATTAAACACTAAATACCAGCACATTACAAACACCAACCGATTGGTTCGCACATTATTATGTAGCAAAAAATTAGTTCGAACGAAATAAAATTAGAAACGCCATAGCATTGTCAAAAAAAACAAAACCATGTACAGAAAACTACTATTGATCTCATCAATCATCACGCTGATGCTTTCAATATTTGACAATGCAATGGCTCAGGAAATTTCGATTTCCGGCACAGTCAAAGATGATTCGGGAAACCTGCCCGGAGTCACTGTGAGTCTTTTAAAATCCGACAAAGGAACTATCACAGACATCGATGGAAATTTTATAATCAAGTCATCCGAAAAAGGAATTTTCATCCTTCAATTTAGCTCTGTAGGCTATAAAACTCAGGAAAAAGAACTCCAAATTAATGAAAATAAAGATTATGAATTAGGTATCATCTTCATGGAGCAATCTATGAAAGAACTGAATGAAATTATTGTAAGCGGAACTTATTATCCTTCTCAACAGCGAGCTTTCGAGATTCAAAGAAAAGCGACAAACATACAAAATGTTCTAGCTTCTGACGGCATTGGAAAGCTTCCAGACAGAAATGCCGCGGAGGCTATTCAAAGAATTCCAGGAGTGGTCATCGAAAGAGACCAGGGAGAAGGAAAGGGCGTAAGCGTTCGAGGCACTCCGCTTGAATGGAACTCCGTATTGATCAATGGCAACAGACTTCCGGCGACAAATCTCAACGAATCATCTTCAAGAGATGTCTCTTTGGATTTATTTCCTTCAGAATTAATCGAATATGTAGCCGTATCTAAAACACTCACACCAGACATGGAAGGAGATGCTATTGGCGGGTCCATCAATATCACAACCCGCAATGCTCCGAAAGAAAAGCTCTTCAATGCAAGTATGGCTACTGGCTATCATGGACAAAGTGAAAAGCCTAGCTACAATGGATCATTAGTTTATGGCGATCGTCATGGAAAATTCGGATACATTCTTTCCGCTTCGATTTGGGACCGACAGTGGGCTTCGGAAAGTTATGAATTGGTCTATAATGTTGGGCATCCAGAACTAACTCCTAACGAGCAATTCTCTATACAACAACAGGAAATCAGGCGTCAAGAAGGTCGTCGTACCACTTTGGGAACGCATGCAATGTTTGATTATGAATTCAATGAAAATCATACTATCTACCTAGGAGGCCTTTATGATTACTTTGCCAATAAAGAATTCGTATGGGATCATATCTACCAGATGCCTGAAATCCCAGAGCTGGGTACTCCTCGTTCCAATCAGGGAAAAGCTTTGGTATCTGCCAGAGATGGCATCATGTATACCACTTTATGGGGAATAAATCTGGGAGGGAAACATCAGCTGAACCCTAAACTTCATTTGGATTGGGAATATGCCACATATAACTCATTTGTAACAAGTGGAGATAAAGATGAAAACGGCAAGCGTAAAGGTTTTCAGGTCGCTCAATTCTCGCAGGACATGGCTTACTCTAATCTTTCCTCGGACACGCTTATGTATTGGGATTTTGATTCGCCAAACGGAAAAGGCGCTAGCGGTGACGCCTTCCTGCCTTCTTCTGAACAACAAATGGATCCGGATGCACTCAAACTGGACCTGATCGTTCAACAATTCAGGGAAACTAAAGAAACTGACCATGTCGGACAATTCAATTTCGAATATATACCTAATGACAGGTCTCGCTATAAATTTGGCGCTAAGATGAAACTTAAGGAAAAAAGCTATACTCAAAACTCTCAGTACCGTGTCACTTCTCCATTTTTACCCAAAAGTTCTCTGAGTGATTATGAACTGGAAAATTTCGATTCTAAAGGCAACTTTCTTGAAGAATTAGACACTCCTTATGAGCATTTATTACTGGATCAAAAAATTACGGAAGGAGCTTTCAACCAACTTATTGCCGACGCTTTAAAAAATCCGAATGTAGCCAATCAGTCTGAAATAGAAAAAGACTTTATGGCTTTGTACTATGGGCAAGGCACTCCAACAGGAGCTGATTATTATCAAATCACACTTTCTGACAAGGACAATTTATTTACTGCAAAAGAGAATGTTTTTGCTGTATATGCTTTAGGTGATTGGCAACTGACCGACAAACTTTCATTGCTTGCGGGAGCCAGAGGAGAAATGACGCTTATCGAAATTCAATCTACTTCTTTGGGCGAAGAAGGTGAAAAAGCCAAGCATACCGACAAGAAATCCGACTACATCTCTGTTCTGCCAATGGTGCATTTAAAATATGCCCTTCGAGATAATGCTAATATCCGTTTGTCTTATACCAAAAGCTTAGCCCGTCCGAATTTTGGTCAGCTCAATCCGGGAGCCTCTTCCTCTTTTTCCGGCGGAATGCTTAATATCGTTCAGGGAAATACGGACCTTACGCCGACATATTCCCACAATTTTGATTTGCTTGGAGAATACTATTTCAAGGATGTCGGGCTTTTTTCAGGAGGTGTATTTTACAAAAAACTCAATAATGTCATTTACAGCTACTATACTCAAACGGGCAATGTAGTCATGACTGAATTCAAAAATTCAGATGGCTGGGTAGCTGGATTTGAAACAGCTTTCAGTAAGAGGCTGACTTTTCTTCCGGGATTTTTAAGTGGATTGGGTGTTGAATGCAATTATACTTTTATCCAATCTGAAACGGATATCACGAGCTCAACGCTTAATGATCAGGGACAGCTGGAATCCAATACGACGAAGCAGACTTTACCCAAACAACCTGACCATACATTCAATACCAGTCTTTTTTATGAAAAGGACAATGTGCTTGTGCGCGTTGCCGGAAACTACAAAGGCGCTTACATCGACAACTTCAATTCGAGAGGCGATCAGCATTTCAGGTATTACGACAAGAATTTCACTGTCGACCTTAATGCCTCATACTCCTTTTCGGAAAAAGTCAGAATCTTTCTCGAAGTCAACAATCTGACCAACGAGCCATTGAGGTATTACCATGGCACGAATAAGCAAAGAACCGATCAAGTTGAGTACTATTCGATGAGAGGTCAAATCGGATTGAACTATAAATTTTAATTAATCATCACTTCTGAATGGGCTCAATACCGAACCTATTTACCCTATTTCTAATAAATCATAATATGAAAAGATCCTATTTTCTTAAAGGAACTCTATTACTGTTTGCAATGATATACAGCCTGACATGGTCTATGGCTCAAGATAAAATCTCTGTGGATTATCGTAACTACACTTCGCAACCACATACTGCTTTACAAGAAAAAAATAAAGACGGAGAGTTCCAGTTTGCCATCGTTTCCGATCGTACTGGCGGACATCGAGCTGGGGTTTTCAAAAAAGGAATCGAGAAAATCAATCTAATACAGCCTGAATTCATTGTCAGTGTTGGAGACTTGATCGAGGGATATACCACTGACGAAAAAGAAATTAATGATCAATGGAATGAGTTTGATCAATTTGTTAATCATGCCGATATGCCTTTCTTTTATGTGGCAGGAAATCATGACTACTCTAACCCTGAAATGGGAAAAGTATGGAACAAAAGACTCGGTCCGGATTATTATCATTTCAAGTATCAGGATGTTCTTTTCCTTTGCCTGAACTCTGAAGATGAATACAGCAAAGAAGGTTACGGCTCAATTAGCAAAAAGCAATTCGAGTATTTTGACAAAGCGCTCAAACAAAACAAAGATGCCAAGTGGGTATTTCTTTTCATGCATCAGCCTTTATGGACTCAAAAAAAGTCAGGCAACTGGAAAAAATTGGTTTCCTCTTTAAAAAACTTCAAGCATACAGCGTTTGCAGGTCACATTCATGACTACACAAGCTATGTCGTTGACGAGGCCAACTATATCACGCTCGGCACTACTGGCGGAGGAAGCAACATGCGTGGAAAAGCTTATGGAGAAGTGGATCACTTTACTGTTATACAATTTAAAGACGGGAAACCCATCATCAGCAATATTTTATTAGATGGCATTCAAAGACATGATTTTGTCACGGAAGAATCCAACGAGATTTTTGCCAAACTGGAACAAAGGCCTCCTGTATATTTCACTCCTCAATACAAAGACGAAAACTATCAGCTCGAAGCTCTTGAATTAGTCTTGGATAACAGCCAAAACTATGAGTTGAAAGTCGATATGAAAGCTTATGCTCATGCGGAGATTTTTCCTTCAATAGTAGAAATACATGAAGTAGTACCTGCCAATACCAAAAAGAGCATTGCAATACCCGTAAATGTAACCAAGCATATCAATTACGAAAATTTATCGCCTTTGGCTTTCGAAACTTCTCTACAATTCACCGACTTGAAAAATGTTGCGAACCAATGGAATCAAATGATAAAATTCAGTCCTCAGACCTTGCATCAATTTTCCTCCAACAAAAATGAAATCATAGTGGATGGCAAGATGGATGAATGGGAAAGCCTGCCTTTCAAAGTTTCTGATCCAGATCAAAACACAAAAATGCATTATGAATTTGGTGTTGTTGATCAGGGAGAATTTCTTTATTTCGGAGTGAATGTAATTGACCCCATTATTGATTTTTCGGGAGGAAAAGATTTGGCCAATGCCGAATCCATCATGATTCAGTTTGACTATAATGATCGATCGGTCAGCGCATTCAATAGCGGAGACAATGCCGGACTTATCAGAAGAGAATGGACTGTATTGGCTATGCCGATTACGGGAGAATCCGGCGATGTTGCCTACAAAATCATTTTGCCCAAAGATGCTGACGGAAAATACACACTAACAGAAAAAGGCTATCAAGCAGAATTCCGTTTTCCTAAAAAAGTCATCAAGAAAAGACAAAATGGAGACTGGAAAGATGTAAGAATCAACGTGCGCGTAGTCGACAGAGCGCATGGACAATCCACTCCCCTATGCTGGCAACCCAACTGGAACAAGGGCGTTCTGGGCACAGGAATATTTCTCAATAAAAACTACAAAGGCAATGGAGCTATCAATGAAAATGACTCTCCTCAAAAAACTCTCACCCGCGCTACTTACGGCTGTCGTGATGAATTAGGAATCAATGTACCCTGCGAACCTGTCAAAGTAGAAAAAATTCTCGAAGGTGCTGTAAACTTCAGGATTCCGGGAGCTAGTTCTAAAGAAAATATCTTGCTGAAAGAAAATAAAGTCTATCGTTCCGACAACCTGAATGAGTTAAGTGCTTCAGATATCAAAAAACTAGAAGAACTAGGAATCAAAACCATTGTGGATTTCAGAACAGAACAAGAAATAGACAAAAAGCCCAGCAAGAAAATCAATACTGTTTCCAATACCCAAGTCTTACCTATAGGCGATCCGGGAAATAAGTTTGGAGGAAAATTAAGTCCTGAAGATCATGCAAAAATGATGGAATGGTTCATGTCTGGCCAGTTTAAGAAAGTTGACAGCTTGTTGACTGGCTTAAATCTGGATGTCATGCAACTTAACATTGACAGCTATGAAGATTTTGTCACGCAAGGCAATGAGCAATTCGGCGCATTTTTGAGGATTTTTGCCGATGAGAAAAACCTTCCGATGATTTTTCATTGCCAAGGCGGTACAGACCGTACAGGCTTTGCCTCAGCGATATTGCTACGCATGCTAGGATTCGAACTTGAATCGCTCACGAGAGATTACCTCGCTACTAATATTTACAAATACCAACAGATACAATGGCTTTTTGAAGCGAGTCCTGAAAACCTATACCCTTTTTATGGCGCTTATATGGATCAGATCATGGCTTCGATGAAAAAGATCGACGAGATATACGGTTCCTTCGACAATTACTTGAAAAAAGGCCTCAAACTTACTGAACAAGAAATCCAGTCAATCCAACAAAACCTGCTTCAGAAACCTCAAAACTAACATTTGAATTCAATCATCATGGAGTCGAAACACACTTTCGCCTCCTATTCATAAAATCAGACACTATGAAAAAAATAAAGCATTTCATAAAAGCAACCCTATTCATCGCATCTTTAACAGCCTGTGAACAAAAAAAAGCGACCAAACAAGCTTCTATCACTGAGACTCCTCAGATGGAAAATAAAACGATCACCTATGAACACGAAGCCTGCCAAGATACCTTCGGCATAGAACTTCCTTCAAATTGCGATCATATCACTCCGCCCCAAAAATTTGACGGGTTGGAAAATTTCAGGGAAATATTCATATCAAAAAACTCAGAAATCAAGATAAAAAAAGGCATCCTATTTCGTTCCGATGCATTTTACAAGCTCAGCACAGAAGATTCGATTTACTTGGAAGGCTTAGAGCCTAAAGTCATTGTGGACTTCAGAAGCGAAGAAGAAATCATTGCTTATCCAGACAAGAAAATTTCTTCTATTCAACAAATCCATCATATCAAAGTAGGTAGCGATCCATCAAAATTCAAAGACCTAATCGACAATGCCTCAAAGGGAAAAATTCGAGACTTGTTTATCAATCAGGAATACGCCAAAGTTGACAGTATACTTAAAGATCTGAATATCAATCTTAGGCCTCTGCGCAAAGAGCGTTACGCTTCTTTCGCCTTAAATCATAACAAAGCTTTTGGGGATTTTATGAGATTACTAACCGATAAAAACAATTTCCCTATCGTATTTCACTGCCAAGGAGGAAAAGACCGCACAGGCTTCGCTTCAGCTCTGATTCTAAAAACCTTAGGACTATCCGAGCAAGATATTTTGGACGATTACCTGATGACAAATTTCTACGGATACGAAAATCTAAAAAAAGCTTACGCCACCAATATTATGTCTTTGCGCCCAACCTATGGAGCCCATACTGAACAAATCAAATCATCATTCAAAGCCATAGAAGAAAATTACGGCACTTTCGACAACTACTTAAGCACAGGTCTTCACCTGACTGACGAGGAAGTAGATGCTATTCGAACCAACCTTTTGGAAGTTGAACTCTAAGTGAAACTCATATTTGAGGGCGTGATTGGGCGTCCTCTGAATTATTTAGAAAATACAACAATAAGACACACTGCTTTAATATTAAACAAAGCACTCATCAAGTATTACATCATTAATATTCTAAACAAATCATGTCCTAGAATTTTATTAATAAAAACCGCCTGCATAGTTTAACCATCAGACAATTGACTCAATCATTCCATTTTGAATCAATACAAGCAAAAAAAAGCAACTCCAATTTTTCAAAAGCTAAAAATGGATGCTCTCGCATGCCTCCTTCTCAACAAACCATTCAATGCTTGATGCACAAAGAGCTTTTCAGGCACCATGCGAAAGTCAGAGGCAAAGAAGATTACCAGCGCAACCCATTCTTACCGCATATCGAACATCTACTGGATGAGTTTGAGCATATCAGAGGATTAAGCCCCGATGAACTGAGGGCAAAAAATAAAATCATATACGAGATTCAACACGAAATTTATCGTTGGAATGACAAATTTCATTTCTTCAAAAAGTCAGCTTCGAACCCTCATCTTCCTGAAGGTTATACCAAGGCTACTGTTGAGTATGAATCTCGCGGGAAAAAACGAGAAGAAGAATTTTTTCTGCCTCCGCATGCTGTTGCCATGTTAAAACTGTTGAATGATTCTCAAAATGAGCTTGAAAGACTAATGATTCATTTTTGGGAACAAAAAATATTGCCATACGTCCCCGACATGATAGAAGAAGCCCAAGCCTCCTCAACATCCAGAGGACATGATCCCAATAGCAGGCAAGAACTTGAAGAACTTTGGGCCAAGATAATCGAAGGAGACAAGTTAGTGGTCAAAGGAGCTCAATGGTACGACGAGGAAATGTTGGAAAAAGGCGTAGGTGACTTCAAAAGCAGAGTGCACACTTTGCATGCGCAACTCATGACCAGTTCCACAGGAAGAGTATTGCTTAGAAATATCATAGAACATCTTGATCACAAGCTTTATATTCAATCGCTGAGATCATTGAACTATGGCCAAAACAATCGAATGTTGAGAAAAGCAGGCGAAGGAAACGATTTCTTCGCTTTTCCATTCTACAATTATTTGGAGAGCATATTCCTTCCCCATGTTTGGAGCGAGGCTGAGGTTTCAGCATTTGACGAAGACTGGCTATTAGCCGCCGAAGAAGGTATCGATGTGAGAGAATTAGCCTTTTCGATGTCAATGCGACGCAGCGAAAAAAAAGTCAGCGAAATGGCCAAAAAACGAGCTCCGGATGGAGAATTGGCTGAAATCTCTGAACATGCAAGAGACAAAGGAATCTCTCAAAACCCTGAAGCCCGAGAAGTTAATGTTTATGAAAATATAGATTTAATATCCAGTTCGGATCAACAGGGCGGAGAAGTTCTAGCTCCTTCATTTATCAGATATGCCAATATGCTATATGCAGCTGTTGACGCGCAACGTCATGGTTTAAATAGAAGCGCCTACTCCACTATGCCTCTTGAACAAAAAATGACATGGGGCCCGGATCATTGGAAAAGAATCATTGAAGAATGCGACAACGGTCTCAGAATCGAGCATAATCTTCCACGACGAAAATACCTTTCAATACAAAAAAATCCAGTTTGGTACAGATCATTGTCTATGATCCGAAGCGGTAGAAAATATCCACCTCAAAAGAACCCTTGCGTTATTTTATAAACTCAAAGTCTATTGCCCTTTCTTATCGTTAAAAAATGCTTCTTGTCCATTGTTTTTAGCCTGTACCCATAAAAACATCGCCTGAGCGAAACTTTGCCATTCGGTATAATGAATTCTTTTATCAATATCTCTGAATTCAAATATCGGAGCTTTACTCAATCCCAAAGGATCCAAGTCATCCATATGATCATGCATTCTACCCATCGATTCCAGTTCTTTGCCAGCTTCTCGATCTGGAAAATATCTTTCGGTCAATTCATCCTTTCCTTCCGATATTTTGCGCACCCATCGCTCCCTTGTCAACACGTCTAATATATTTTGCTTGCCCGAATAATACTTACCCGCTCTCCAGCTATTATATATTCCCTTGCTATACAATGGCAAGTTCATCGGTCCTATACCCAACATGTCATTCATTTGAGATATTATCGCGAGCCAATCTTCTAAATACCTTGCGTCTGAAGTCTGTGTGCTTACAAATCGATACATGCTCGCAAAATCGGTTCTTGCAAGTATCGAAGGCATGGATTTAGGATATGAATCCAGCTTCTCATTGGCTAAAATAAAGTACTGCCCGATTATCTTCAGCAAACCGCACAAGGAAGCTCCAAAACCGTATTCATGTTGAACCTTATCAACCACCTCATTCACACGCTTTAAAGCTGTCGCGCAATGCAAATAACCTTTTCGATACTCAACTCCTTCCTCCCAGTCAATCAAAGTTTTTCTGCCTGACTTTCTTTTTTCTCTAAGCTCCTCCGTTTCATCTTGCCGAGGTTCTCCCAAATCATCAAAAATAGCGTTCATCGCTGACAAGCTTACTCCAGAGGTTGCTTGAAAGCTTCCCGTATCCAGTCGACCATGCCCACCAAGCTTATATATGAGGTTTTCAAACTTCGTAGGCAAATGCCCCATGCTCTTCGCTTTGCGTGTGAGTTGAAATTTAGTCCAATGATAACGAGCCTCGTTGACTATTTCTTCCATGAACAACATAGCCTTTGACATCGCTTCATTCAACCTGTGCAAACCACTAACGGTCTCGTCAAAGGAATCAGTAACAATCTCCAAATATGGAACAAAATTATCATAAGCTAAATCAACTTGAAGCTCAAACCCATCACCTTTGAAAATCATATCTCCTTTATGAAAATTTGGAAATTTAGACTCCAAGGGGAATACCTTGTCTTCGACAACCTCTTTTTGATGCTCTTCATTCCAATATGGATTGTAATCCAGCTCGATTTCAAAGCCTATAGATCTTTGTAAAACTTGTCCTTTTGACCCTAAATCAAAACGTGGAGGCATGGATGACTTTCCCTTATTGCTTTTAGGCAACAAAGGTCTAGCTTGACAGCTGGTTCCTTTACGATTAGCTACAAGTCTCATTGTCATTAAAAAAAGCTTGTTTGCCTTTATTTTTTGCAACGACCCATTTGAAAATAGTATGAGCAAATTCTCCCCAAATGGAATAAGGCAATTTGTGCGTAAATCCTCTAAGCTCAAATACCGGGACTTTTTCCAATCCGAGAGGGTCCAAATTATCCAAATGATTTCCCATTGCCCCCATAGACTCCAGCTCCTCTTTTGCCTCCGGCACAGGAAAAAATGCTTCTGTTAGCTCATCTCTTCCTTGAGCGATTTTCATAGCCCAACGCTCTCTAGTCATTACGTCCAACAAGCGCTCTTTGCCTGAATAGTATTTTTTGCATTTCTTTGCCAAATAAATCCCATGCCTGTATAAAGGCAAACTTAACGGGCCAATATTCAATCGATCATTAAGAGATTCAATCATAGACATCCATATAGATTGAATCCGAACAGAATCACACGATTTCGTTGCTTCTTCAAAAAGACATGAGAAATCTGTTCTTGCCAAGATAGAAGGCATGGATTTAGGGTACTTCTCCATCCTTTCATTGCCCATGATAAAATATTGACCAATCATCTTCAACAAGCCCGCTAAACTTGCGTCAAAACCATACTCCATCTGCAAATCATTTACGACATCTGCCACATGCCTAAAAGCTCTGGCATTATGCAAATAATCTTCATCATATTCCACATCTTCCTGCCAGTCAATCAAGAACTTTCGTCCTTCTTTTCTCTTCTGCTTCAACTCTTCAGACTCTTCCGCTCTAGGTTCCGCCAAATCTTCAAAAATGTCACTGATAGCAGACAAGCTAATCCCTGCGGTAGCTTGAAACAAACCCGAGCTGATACTTCCTCTGCCTAATTTGAATACCAAATTTTCAAATTTAGGAGGTATATTTCCAAAAGCTTTGGCTTTAGCCGGCAATCTAAAATTATACCAGTGTATTCTAGCTTCTTTATATACCTCTTCCATAAAGCTCATCATTCTCATCATAGTTTCTCCCATCCTATGATATCCAGAAAGAGATTCTTCAAATGGATCGGTCACAAGCTCTAAATACGGAATAAAGTTATCGTATGAAATATCTGTCTGCAACTCAAATCCATCACCTTTAAGAAGGACATCGCCTTTCTTGAACATTGGAAATTTTGAGTCTTTAGGAAACACTCTTCCTTTATTCAATTCATCCATATGCTCCTCGTTCCAATATGGATTATAATCCAATTCTATTTCAAAGCCAACAGCCCGCTGAACCACTTCATTTTCATTCATTATCGGCGGTGGCATGACAGACTTCCCTGCTCTGGAGGCTTGCAAAGGCTTAAAGCTTCTGGATTCTTGTTCATATGGATTATGTTGAATTGCCATCTAAGCATTCAACCAACTACCTTCGGCTTCGTTTCAAATCAATCCCAATTTTTGTATAAATAAAAGTGCTTGACCGCTCCATGCCCCTGGCCCAACCTATAATCAGCGCCTTGCTTAATCGCCTGATGAATATATTCAATTCCTGAACCCACTGCGTCATCCTTAGTCATGCCTTTAGCCAAATACGAAGCAATAGCTGAGGACAATGTGCAACCTGTGCCATGAGTATTTTTAGTGTCAATTTTAGAATTTTGGAATGAAAGAATTTTTCCTGAGGCATCCATAAACCAATCCGCGCATATTTCTCCTTCTCCATGCCCTCCTTTCAACAAGACGCTTCCCGCTCCCAGTTCGCTCAACGACAACAAATCTTTCCGATCGTTTTCCAATTTTCTCCCTAACAGAACTTCAGCCTCAGGCATATTCGGTGTTAAAACCGTTGACAAAGGAATAAGCCTGCTCTTCAAAATATTCACCGCTTCTTCTTGTATCAACCGATCTCCGCTTGTAGCCACCATTACAGGGTCCAAGACAATATTTCCCACACTTTTCCTTTCAAGCACATCAGCTATAGCTTCAATCAGTTCCGCGCTATGCAACATTCCTATTTTCACAGCATCCACACCAATATCGTCAATCACCACTTCAATTTGTTTTACAACTATTTCCGCTGGAATAGGATGTATCGCAAAGACTCCTTGAGTATTTTGCGCAGTGATTGCTGTAATCGCTGTCATTCCATAGCATCCCAAAGCCGAAATGGTTTTCAAATCCGCCTGAATGCCTGCGCCACCACCGCTGTCAGAGCCTGCAATACTCAACACTCTTTTATAATTTTTCATTTGATCTCAATTAAAAGCCAGAACTCAAATTAACGATAATGACTTTTATAAATCAATATGCTTTGCAAGTTGTATCAATGATCCCATAAATAAGGCAAACAATAACTGTCTTAAGCTTTTTTAATTCTTGAAATGCTGTATAAACACTCTTCTCATAAGGACATTTCCCGAAGTCAACATAGCCAAAGACAGGGCTTGCAAAAAATGCCTTTGCAATGCTATCGCCTTGTTTCACCCTCCGAATACGCATTTCAAAGTGAAGAGCTTTTCTTTCACAATCAGTATATCAAATCCCGAACTCATCTCGGCGCTTATGTGGACGAACAACAAACGTATAAAAAAGAAGGTGTGGACCTGTTTCTAAATACTGTCGAGCATGATATGACTTCCGTAGAAATGGACAAAAAGACAGAACAACCATGCTCTACCAAAGACCTTCCGTTGCTCAAAGTCGCCAACTCTGGATTAATGGCTATTGAAGCGAGTCCCAAGCATAAAAAATTATTCTACGCGCATCCCAAACTTGTTGCAAAAAGCAATTCAGCATTGGCTCAAAAAACCGACCGATTAAGGCTTGCCAGCGAACCTCATTATAAAGTTTCAGTGCCCGATCTAGAAGGCGAAATGCACGAACTTTGGGCAGTTTTCGCCTCATATGATGGAGAAAAAGCCTCATCTATTGGATCGACTTCTGATTGCAAGCATTTTGCTAATGAAATCATAGGCAATACCTCCACACCAACGGGTTGCGTCATTATGGGCTCGACGGATTCTCGCAAAGTGTTTCCATTCATTCCAACCGAAAGCTCCAAATTTTCCGAACTGCTCTCCGTATTGCTTACTTACCAGTCGAGCTTAAGCCCTCATTCTGTTTATCACGAGCTGGAAAACTACGAAAATTTCACCATCTATCCCGAAGCCTTGGTTTCAGTGCAATCAGGTCCTCCGCAATACAACCCTGAAATTTGCGATGGTTTGGGAGTAAACGCCCATACCCACCCTCTAGTAGGAGAAGCATTCAGAATACTCGGTTTTGCTCCTCCTGATGATTATTACCACGATCAGGATATGGATGAGTATATGGAAAAAGTTCGCAATAGGTCCAGCGTCTACAGTAAATATCACACTGCTTGTCCTGAGCAAGTATTCATACCAAGACAATGGATGGAAAGCCGATGGAATTTTCACTATGCGGGAGTTGTTTGCCAATCTGGAAGAGACTATGTGACTCTCGAAAACTTCAACCGCGTCAATGAAGGCGAAAACACTTTAATCGCCGCCTTTAATCGATTTTTATTAGCCAGTGAAGAGCTTCAAGAAGAGCTAAAAACACTGCTTGAGTCTGAAAAACTTAAAATTCCACGAGCAGGCACAGATAGAATTGCCTTTATCGACAGACTTATGCACACAATTGTGGATAATGGAAGAGCTTCCGAAGAATTGCTTCATGCCGCAAAAAGTTTTCAACAAGAATCCAACCTTGAGATTTTGCCAGAGGATCCTGCCAGCCTTTTTCACTTTGAAATGTATGGTATGGAAAGCGATCAGTCGTTTCATGATGCATTTGAATTCGACACAAAAGGCAATGCTATCACTCATCGAGTGGCGAAATCCTTAGATCTGCAAAAAACAGCTCTCAGAGAGCATTTGGACTTCTTAGTCACAAGACCGCTAGACACTAGTGCTACTTTGACATTCGGTCTGCCAAACTGCGATGCTGTATTGAAAAGAATGGAACATATGTTAAAGCAATTTCGGGATGAAACTTTATTAGCAATAACAAGGTCCCATACCCTGCCTCTTACTCAAAAAGTTCTCGATAACATGGACAAAGAATCCGACCGTATCTTTGGCGAAATGCTTCTTTCCATTCAAAAAGCCTTTTATCTTGACATGAAGATGCCGGCACCTGACATGTTCTCAATGCACTTAGGAAAGATTTTGCTTGAGCTAGACTTCCTCTCCACTCATGCGCAAAGCAAAAAGAAATCAGCTCTTTTTGAAAGTTATAAAGACAAGATCCATACGCTTTATTACAGCTTCAATCGTTGCAAATTTTTGGCAGATCCATCAGATTGAGGATTTTCATGCTCTGATATTTTCAAAAGCTCAGTCTATGACTAAATTTGCGCTATCATACTAAATTCGAATCCTATGTCTGAAATTGAAAAACTTGAACAGAGCCTGATTCCACTAAGGCTAAAGCTGACCAATCACTCGCTTTACAACAAATTGAGCTCCCTTGATGATATAAAAACATTCATGGAATCCCATGTTTTCGCAGTCTGGGATTTCATGTCTTTGCTCAAGGCCCTGCAATTCGAACTCACTTGCAATAGCATCCCTTGGATTCCCGCAAAAAATCCTGTTACCGCTCGATTCATCAATGAAATTGTGCTTGGAGAAGAATCGGATGTGGACTCTGAAGGACTGCCCAAAAGTCATTATGAAATGTACCTTGACGCAATGCGAGAGACTGGAGCAGATACTCTTCCCATCAACAGTCTTTTGGAAGATCTTATTAATAACAAAAGCCTAGAAGATAGCATTGATAAAAATGTCTTGTTCGAAGAAGTAGCCAATTTTCTCAGGTTTACTTTTGAAATAATCAAGGAAGGAAAAATCCACAAAATAGCCTCCGCTTTTACATTTGGAAGAGAAGATATCATTCCCGACATGTTTATGGAAATCATCAGAGAAAGCGAAGCTAAAGGCAAGCAACATTCCAGATTGGAGTATTACCTCAAACGTCACATAGAGTTGGATGGAGACGAACATGGACCACTTTCATTAAAAATGATGGAAGAACTCTGCGGAAACGATTCGAACAAATGGTTGGAAGCCTCTCAAACAGCTCAGCTGGCTCTAGAGCACAGAATCAATTTGTGGGATGGAATAAGCAAGCGCTTGTCCAATTAGATACATTTCGCAGGGCTTAAATGCCCTGCCTGCAATTTCCTGGATACTTTTAAGCAAATAAATTTGCAATTGAGCAACATTCATCGCAATTTTACGATATAATATTAAAAAAGCATATGGGAATCACCAAGACACAGTTATTTTCTGAAAGCCAAAACGAGATCGCTTGCATCTGCAAAGCTTTGGGACATCCCGCTCGCATAGCTATCATCGATCACTTGTTGGAAGCTGACGCTTGCATCAACGGTGACTTGGTCCAGGAGCTAGGTCTTGCCCAAGCCACTATTAGCCAACATTTGAAAGAGCTTAAAAACCTTGGCATCATCAAAGGCACGATCGAAGGCGCTTCTATGAGCTACTGTATCAATCGTGATCGTTGGGAAGAATTGAAAAATATCTATGCCGAGTTCTTTGGAAGATTGGACTCACTTGCTCCCTCGAATTCCAAGGAATGCTGTTAAAAAAATTTGAAAACAATCATCGTAATATTGCAATAAAACATAAACAATCATGAGACTAGCAGAATTCAAAAACATACTTGACCAAATAAACGAAATCAACTTCAGCGACAGCTTTGGAAATCCAATAGCTCCTCACTTCCATATTACTGAAGTGGGCCAAGTATCAAAAAAATACATCGACTGTGGAGGAACAGTAAGAGAAGATGTATTTGTCAACTTTCAACTGTGGCATGCTGAGGATTACGATCACAGACTATCTCCTAGCAAGCTTTTGGATATTATTAAAGTATCGGAAGAGCAACTGCAGTTGCAGGACGCCGACATTGAAGTGGAATATCAAGGAAATACAATAGGCAAATACGCTTTGGAATTCATCGATGGAAAATTCGTCCTTGAAAACAAAAACACTAATTGCCTTGCCCAGGATCAATGCGGAATTCCTGAAGAAAAGCTTCCTAAGAAAAAGATCAAAGTCAGATTGGGAGAACAACCAACTTGCTCGCCTAATTCCGGATGTTGCTAAACTATCGTCAACTGCAATCAGGCGAGCGATAGAGAAATTTATGCCGACTAAAGTACTAACAGAAAATTAAATATGAGCACTGCACAAAGCAAACTAGAAAATGCGATCAAAAGCTATATTGATATCCAAATTAGCGACGATCGCAAGAATGTTCTAAATACACTTGTTGACTATATCCAGTCAAGAGTCGACTCTAAAGCTGAAATTAATCTCAACTTCATCTGCACGCATAACTCTCGCAGAAGCCAGCTATCTCAACTATGGGCAAAAGCAGCTTCTGTATATTTTGGCATTGAAGCGAACTGCTTTTCAGGTGGTACAGAAGAAACTGCCTTCAATGAAAATGCCGTAGCCGCTGCCAAGCGTGCTGGATTTGAAATTGAAAAAATGGATAACAACGAGAACCCCAAATACAAGGCTTCTTTTAGCAAAGAATCCATTACTCTATTTTCCAAAACATACAACAATCCAGTCAACCCTCAAGGTGACTTTGCCGCAGTGATGACTTGCTCTGACGCGGACCAAAACTGTCCGTTCATTCCTGGCGCTACTCGTATTCCTGTAAGATACAACGATCCCAAGGCGTATGACAATACACCAAAACAAGACGAAGCATATGACGAAACATCTCGCCAGATTGGCCAAGAGATGACATACGTTTTTTCAAAAATCATTAAATAGCCTATCATGCAAAAGAAATTAAGCTTCTTAGACAGCTACCTAACACTATGGATCTTCTTGGCCATGGCCATTGGAGTCGGATTAGGATATGCTTTTCCTGAAATTTCCACTTATATCAATTCTTACAGTTCCGGCTCTACGAACATACCGATAGCCATAGGATTGATATTGATGATGTACCCGCCTTTGGCTAAAGTGGACTACAAGCTTCTGCCCAAAGTATTTAAAAACACTAGAATTCTGTCCATATCGCTATTGATGAACTGGATCGTAGGTCCTTTTCTAATGTTCTTCTTAGCCATAGCATTCTTGCAAGACTATCCTGAGTACATGATTGGATTGATACTTATTGGACTGGCTAGATGCATTGCCATGGTATTGGTGTGGAATGACCTAGCTGAGGGCAGCAGCGAATATGGCGCTGGTTTAGTGGCCTTGAACAGTATATTTCAAGTATTCGGATACAGCTTTTACGCTTGGTTGTTTATTACCAAATTGCCTCCTTTATTCGGATTTGAAGGAGCTATAGTGGATATCTCCATCGCTACAATAGCCGAGAGCGTGGCGATATACCTTGGTATTCCTTTCCTTGCAGGATTTTTAAGCAGAATCATTTTAGTGAAAGCCAAAGGAGAAGAATGGTATAAAAATAAATTCATTCCGGCAATATCTCCAATCACGCTTATCGCATTGCTATTTACTATCGTTGTGATGTTCTCGCTTAAGGGAGAGCTTATCGTGCAGATACCAATGGATGTGCTGTTGATCGCTGTTCCTTTGTTGATCTACTTCATTGTCATGTTCTTGATTAGCTTCTTCGCCAGCAAAGCTTTTGGAGCCGACTACAGCAAAAACGCTTCAATTTCCTTCACTGCTACCGGCAACAACTTCGAATTGGCCATCGCAGTAGCTATCGCTGTATTTGGATTGAACTCCGGACAAGCATTTGCCGGTGTCATTGGACCTTTGGTGGAGGTTCCTGCCTTAATCTTGCTAGTGAGAATGTCTTTCTGGCTTAAGAAAAAGTATTATAAAAACTAGCCTGAAAACGTTTCTTAAGAATTCCATACATGAAATGCGATGAGTAATAATTCATCGCATTTTTCATTTATGATCATAACAAAACCCATAATAATCTAGACAAATCCACCCCAAGCATCGGAAAGAATAACATAATTTCGTATCAAACAGAATGATTTGAATATTATTATTAGATTTAAAAATTACAATACATCAATAAGTTTGAATCATATGAAAAGAAATTCTTTTTTTATCCTTTTTCTCTTACTATCACTCAGCCTTAGCTCTTGCACTGGAGCCGAAGCCACTAATGCTATTGAACAAAACAAGAAAATATTCAAAGATGAATTTTTCAAACAAGTAAACTTGGCCAGAACCCAGCCTCAAAAATATGCCGAAGAAGTCCTCAAAACATATTATGACAATAAGCAAGACAATGGAGCTTACAAGGACTTGATGAATCGCGAAGCTATTTCTCCTCTTGTCGACAATGAGCTGCTGGAAACAGCATCCATTTATTATTCCAAATATCTCGCTGACAACAATGTGCTGGGACATGATGAAAATGGAAGTCCTCAAGAAAGAAGCGAAGCTGTAGGCTATGATTATTGGGCAGGTGAAAATATCGCTGTCGGATTTATCGAGCAAGGGAATAAAGATCTTCAAAATGCATGGGAAGAGCCTATTGGCGCTGCCAAATTATTCGTCGCTCAATTAATCATTGATATGGGCGTGCCTAATTTGGGGCATCGAAAAAATATCTTGAATGCTACTTTTACTGAAATGGGCGTGGGATTTTACAGAAATGAAAAAGCCAAATACCGCAACTATGTCGTTCAGTCTTTTGGCAACGGTCCACTCACCGAAGAAAATTAATTGTAAAGAATAACCACAAAAACTTCATCTTTCGATTGCTTCTTTGTGGTTATTGCCTGACTTCTAATTGCCTTTTTTCACAACTTTCTGGGTTCTCACTTTTCCGGATTTTTCCCTCAACTGAATCAAATAAAGCCCTGCTTCTATATTGCCAACTTCAAGCACCGATCTTAATTCTACTGTTTCCCATTCTTGCAACAGTATTCCATTTTGACTCATCAGCCGCACACTTTCCAGCTGATCACTATTTTCCAAATTAACCTTGCTGTCAAATACGGTTGGATATACTTTTGGCGTATTTTCCTCTTCCACTCCCAATATTTGAGATTGATCTTCTATTTCAAAACTCAATGTCTTAAGGCACTCATTTTCATCTTTAACTTCCAACAAATAAGTTCCCGCAGTTAAGTTTTGATACAAATTTTCATCCTCAAACGATCCATTCGAATCCAAACGTGTCAACTTGACGCCCGCTCCTCCTGTGATTTCCATATGGACACTTCCAGAGCTATTTTCTGTAAAATGAGTCAACTCCAAGTTTACATCAATTTCCGCGGGTTCTTTCAACTCAAACGGGATAGTTTCCAGCACTTCGCCATTTTTTTCCCTAACTGAGACTTCATAAGTTCCTTTTGATAATCCATCAAATACGGGACTTGCTTGAAAATTCAGACCGTCAATGGAAAACTCATAAGCGTCAAGAGCAGTCTCGGAACTCAATATGGCCACTCCATCGCTCTCCCCATAACACGTTAAGTCCATGACTTCCACTGAAAATGACACTGTCGCCTGTTTCATCAAGGTCCAAGTCAATGTTTGAGAATGATCCGCCAAATGACTGCCGCTTCTGCTCAAGGCCGTTGTATCCGCTATCGTTACTGTCAACTTGCTTTCTCCTTCAATCAAATTATTAGCGTTTACAATTATTTCAGACATATTTTTATCAATCAACTCCCCATTCAATCTCCACTCTGTCTTAATCGTATTGGGTTGATTTGCTATGATATTCAATCTAAATGAAAGGCTCTCATCAGAAGCCAATTCCAACACTTCAATATTCGATGGCATGTATGACAAAAGCGGGCCTCTTAATTGATGAAACCGTTCCACAAAGGTCTCCTTGCATACCGCGCAAAAATCACGTCCCAAGTACTCCATCTTGCAATTTTGATGAGGCTTATACCAACTAGGATCTCCTGAATGGGCATATATGCCAACGCCAAAACTATCGTTCAACCAATTTTTCCATTTGACAGTCTCTGCATTATTATTCTTTGTCATATTCGGCTTTTCCGTCGCATAAACCGCTCCTGCCCAATACTCATCAGCTAGCTTGGCAAAAGAATGTCCAACTTCATGTATAGCAATTTCTGCCGCGCTCGCATTAGTCGAAAAAGTAGCCAGAGCTCCGCCTGAGCCTCCATATTTATCATCATTCACAATTATAATCGCCTGATCGTATTGTGGTATATTATCCGCCAACACAGCATAAACTTTAGAGCTTCGATACGGCACCAACAACCTTTCTATTCCATACGCATTATAAGAGCTCCCAAAATAATTATCAATCAAAGCATTAGGATCTCTTGAAGCTCCTGAAACATTAGAAGGCACTTTAATGGCATAAAAATTCAGATAGTTTTTGTATTCGACAAATGGCGATTCTTCCAAAAACAATTCCGTTACCTTTCTTACGTCTTCCAAATATTTATCTAGTTCCGACTCTCTATAGCCATCTCCCAGAAAAACATAATTAATATATTCATTCCGATCGCCACTTTCGTGGATAGGAACAACCTCAAAAGTTTGAGCATTAGCCATATGATTAGTGAAAATCATTGCTAAAAAAATAAAGTAGATTTTGTTCATATAGTCAGTGTTTGTTAGTAATCCATTTTCAGAATTGTTCGTTCCAAAACAGGTCTTTTGTCGCCCTGCCTTGTCTTACGATAGATCATTAATGCATGTGGTTGTATTGTCGTCGGCAATCTGAGCCAAATATTGGTGGAATCTTTTTTCACTAATACCCTTTTGAAATGTCCATCCGGGTGAGGGGCCTCCACATAAACTTCCAACGGATTCTCCAAACATAAATTAGCCACAGTGCTTCCCTTCTCGTCATATACCTCGACTCCATACTCTCCATCTAACACTTTCTCCCATGGTTGGAATCCTTTCAGCCTTCCTTTAGATGTTTTAACACTCTTCAGTTCGGCTGCAACAGTTTGACTTTCCATTTTCAAATACAACTCAAGAAAAACCATCCCTTCTTCCGTTTCCTGTTTCTCTTGCTTTTCACTTTGATTGCTTTCCAAAGTACCCGCTGACTGTTGAGTGCTCTTGCAGGCAAAAGCTAATACTGTCAGCACTAAAATTTTGAATATTCCTCTCATAATTATTGCCTAATATTAAAATTAATATAATTATAGGATAAGTTCTTCATTATATTTGGCTAAAAAACATAATAAAAGGAATTCTTAGGAGAATTTAATATCATTGAAAGGCAATCTAAAAAATAATGAAAATTCAAGCATCCGCTTTTATCACAAGCATGTCCTTCCAGCTTGTGCTATAACATGGAGAAAGATGCTCTTGTCTCAAACTCCAAGCCTTTTTCCCGAATCCTTGCGAAGCCAATTGAACACAGCTCTTTCCAAATTTAGCATTTATCATATCCAAGCCTCTCATCAAAGACTCATGTTTGTCTCTATCGACAGCGTCAAACAAATTCCCCGTCACTTCATTTTTGGGAATAATGCCATAAGCGACTACGCCAATCTTCTTATAACCGTAACCTTCCTTGAATATTCGTTGCAACAAATTCGCCGCGCACTTTGCCAGCTCTAAACTGCTGTCCGATGGCACTAAAAGATTTGCAGTCAATTGTCCTGAATATTGAGGCCTGTCATGCCGAAATCTATTAGTGCTTGCGAACACCTGCAAAGCCGAAGCGCAAGCTTTCTCTTCCCTAATTTTAATCCCGCATTGCATCACATGCGTCATCAAAGCCTCCTTCAACTCGTCCAAGGTGTGAATATCTTTGCCAAAAGACCTTGAAACACAAATGGATTTTTTTCTTTCTCTTACCAAGTCCAAAGAAATGCAGGAATATCCCTGAAGCTCTCTCTGCATTCTTAAACCAACTATAGACATGTGCTTTTTGACCCACTGGGCAGGCAAATGCGTAAAATCACTTGCGGTACGCACTGAAAGAAGTGACAATCTTTTGGCATGTTTTCGTCCTATTCCCCACACATCTTCCACGGATGTTAATTCCAATGCTTTTTGTCTCTTAATCTCGTCATCAATAAGACATACTCCTCCAAAACCTTTATGCTTCTTGGCTAGTCTATTTGCGATTTTGGCTAAAGTTTTAGTTTTTCCTATTCCCACGCAAATCGGTATTCCCACTTCTCGCATCACAGCTTCTTTCATGGATTTGCCTAGTTCCTCCAAATGTGCCATTCCTTTCATTCCCACAAAAGCTTCGTCTATGGAATAAACCTCCACATCGGGAGAATATCGCTTCAAAATATTCATCACGCGTTGAGACAGATCTCCATACAACGTATAATTGGACGAAAAAACACGAACATCATGCCTTTTAACCAATTCTTTGATTTTGAATATAGGCACTCCCATTTGAATTCCGACAGTCTTCGCTTCCGCTGAACGAGCAACCACGCAACCATCATTATTCGACAATACCACAACGGGCAATCCTTCCAACTGAGGGTTGAACACTCTCTCGCAAGAAGCGTAAAAACTATTGCAGTCCACTAAAGCATACATAAGCTTACAATTGTTTATGTATAGCGTAAGTAACCACTCCCCATATCATGAAGCCATCTTTTTCAGGCATTTCTCTTCCGACAGAACCTCTCTTCTTCATCAATGGTTGCAAGACACCTTCTTTAGAACAAAGTCTATCGACCATGAACTCTCCATCTATGCAACAAACCACAACATCTCCCTCCTTGGGAATTATTGATCGATCTATGACCAATACATCTCCGCTATAAATTCCCTCATCTTTCATCGCTTCCCCCTCAACACGCACATAAAATGTCGCCTCCACATTATTCACCAATTCAGCATTCAAGTCAACCAATCCTTCCAAACTATCCTCTACCGCCGACGGAATGCCCGCTTGCACATATCCAGCGACAAATGTCACTTTATGCGCTGCTCTTTTGCATATTTGGTAAAACGAGATCATCAACGATAAATAGCTAATTAAATTAGTTAATAACTCAACAAAAATAACAATTAAAAACTAATTAAGTTAGCTTAGCTAAAAATAAAATCCCTAACAAAAACAAAAGCCTCCATTTGGAGGCCTTTGACTAGTTTCAAATTCTATGATTCCCTCTGGACAATTCCAGATAAGCTTGATAAGTTGGACTCAACAAGTGAGCTTCTCTTTTTAAGCTTTTCCCCTTCTTCTTCTGGATAAATTCCAAAATTTTTCTGAAAGGATTTCCCTTAGGCAACATATGCCCAGAATGTCCCGACATCGAGGTTCTCAACCCCGTTTTCGCGGACGGAATGGCGATATTGAATTTCATCGTTCTCTAATACACTTGGTATTGTTTTCTTCGACAAAAGAACCAATTTACGTGCATTAAGATCCTAAAAACGAATTAAGATTATATGTAGTTTTATCCTAACAAACTTAACACTATCTTATTCCATAAAAAGATAATTTGGTATCATTTCTATCGCGGAGATCGATCTTCAAAGGTCTCGTTTTCCATGCGAAACATTAATGTGTCATCTGTCACGCTTTTAACAACCATTTGATACGATTGCTTTCCTCCCCAATAAGCTGTACTCACTTGCACTACCGAATCATTGAGAACTTTCCAACTACCATCATAATTGGCATAAGAAATTGGAGGTGTTCCGCACCAACCTGAGTTTTTTCGTTCATGCATCTTTCCTCTTCTCTCGAAAACAATTCCTCTGGTTTTCAAGCTATCCACTTTTTTATAAATATACATATCGCCTTTTCTGGAATCATAAACCCACTTGCCATACAATTCTTTCTTTTTCAGCTTAAACCCAGCAACAACTAAAATACACAAGCCCAGCAAAGAAAAAACAAACGTCTTTAATATCAATCTATTCATATACATTTCATTTTATACCCAATAAATTAAAATACAATTTTTTTCTCTGAATTTAAAATATCAATTAATCATTTTAAAAAACAAAAAACACCACTAATGATTAATAAAGTATCAGCCAGTCGATGGATTAAGATAGCATATGCGAAGGTTAGCCCATACAATTTCATTCATTTTAATATTCGTTTTAGCCACGAAGCCTGCCAAACCACAACAAGCTTCGGACAGCCTTAGCTTCAGCGAAGCCATGAGTTTGGCCTTCAAGCAAAACAAAGAATGGTTGATTGCAAACTCGCAAATGGAAGTCGCGCGCAAAAAACAAGACAAGCTCTCCGCCGTATGGTATCCCAAAATATCCGCAACAGGCACCTACACCCACTTGTCAAACGATATCAAAGTGGAAGAACCTTTAAGCATACTCACTGATCCTGTAAAAAACTATGTTGAAAAGGTCTTTCCAAATGAAAGAATCATCTCTGAATTGCTTGATAAAATAGGATCTCACACACTCAGCTTGCCTCTTTTAGACCAAAACTTAGCCACAGTCGATATCAATGCTTCTTGGCCGGTTTTCGCAGGCGGCAAAAGAATATATTCATCCCGAATAGGAAAATCCATCACTCAAATGGCTGGTTTTGACATGATACAAGCCGAATCATCGATCAAAACAGAAGTTGTCGAACGCTACTTTGGGCTAAGGCTTAGCAAAGAAGTCATAAGCATACGGGAAAAAACGCTCAAATCTCTCGACCTACACTACAACAACGCCAAAGCTCTGGAAGAGAACGGCCAGATCAACAGAGCTCAATTGCTCTTTGCCAAGGTTAGCCTTGACGAGGCTAAAAGAGAAATGGAAACCTCCCGAAAAGACTTCAATATAACATTGAAAGCGCTTAATGCCAGTATCGGAAATGATGAATATAAAAAAATCATCACAAGCACCCCGCTATTTATCAATCACAATATTCCCGACGAGGAGCACTTCAATCAAAGAATGTTGGAAAGCAATACCATAATCCAACAACTCAAGCTAAAGCAAAATATGGCGAACCAAGCCGTAAAGATCGAGCGCGCGGATTACTTGCCCAATATTGCTCTTTTTGGCAAGCAAACCCTATACGCTTATCATGTGCCTAAAAATCTAGTTCCTCGAACAATTCTAGGCGTTGGCTTTACTTGGAATATCTTTGACGGGCTCGCAAGGGAAAGCAAATACAAAATAGCCCAAATCAACAACAACACAATAGGCATAGGCATTGAAAAAGCTCAGGAAGACCTCAATGTGGGAGTCAGTAAGATTTATTCTGCCATGGAAGAGGCTTTGGAAAATGTCGCTTCGCTTAACAGCAGCTTGTCTCTAACTCAAGAACTGGTATCTATAAGACAACGAGCATTTCAAGAAGGCATGGCAACCTCCACGGAAGTAGTGGATGCAGAGTTGATGCTTTCAAAAGTGAAGGTGGCTTATGCGAAAGCTTTCTACGAATATGATGTGGCTTTGATCAAACTGCTCGGCTTATGCGGCATCGCGGAGGAATTTGAAGCTTATATGCAATCAGGCTATACAAAAGATGAATTATTTGAATCCATAAACCATGAAAATGGAACAAAAGAATAACGTTTCAACGATCGCCGCTTTTTCCATTGTCATTGGAATAATACTGGCAGCTTCAATCTGGGGGATTTTATCATTGCGAGAAAAACCAATCGTTCTTCAAGGAGAAATCGAGGCAAAACAGATAAGAGTATCAGGAAAGCTTCCCGGAAGAATATCTGAATATTGGGTGGAAGAAGGTCAAATGGTAAAAAAAGGCGATACCCTAGTTGCCATCTCAAGCCCTGAAGCTCTAGCCAAATATTACCAAGTGCTCTCTTTGGAAAACGCCGCTCAGGCTCAAAACCAAAAAGTAGACAAAGGCACTAGAAAACAAATCATACAAAGCTTGTTTGAAGCTTGGCAAAAATCAAAAGCTGATCTGGCCCTAGCCACAAAAACGCATAAACGTATTCAAAGCCTTTTTGAGGACGGAGTCGTGACCCGACAAAAAATGGATGAAGTGGAGGCTTTGTACTTAAGCGCTCAAGCTGGTGAAAAAGCTCGATATTATCAATATCAGCTAGCGCTTGACGGAGCTCAAAAAGAAGACAAAGAAGCGGCTCAATCGCTAGCCGATGCGGCCAAAGGAGGGGTAGAACAAGTTAAAGCCGTACTTTCAGACAGCAAGCTTACGGCTCCTTGCGATGCCGAGGTTTCTCAAAAAATCCTCTATCCGGGAGAGCTTGCAGGTCCTGGAGCTCCCATTCTAAGTCTAGTTGCTTTAGACCAGCCTTATGCGATCATCAACGTGAGAGAAGATCTTATGCCCCACTTTAAAATGGGGAAAAAATTCAAGGCTGACATTCCCGCATTGGCATTAAAACAAATCGAATTCAAAATCAACTTTATAAAGCCATTAGGCAGCTATGCTACTTGGCGAGCTACACGGCAATCAGGAGGCTATGATATGAAAACATTCGAAATACATGCCCTTCCCACTGAAAATCAAGACGGCTTAAGGCCGGGCATGACCATTCTGACAAAAATCGATTCCAAAACGCAGATTCCTCAATAGCATGCTTTCAGGTTTCAAACAAGTATTCAACCGCGAACTCATCAGAATAAAATCAAATAAAATTTACATTCTTTCTTGTGTGATTCTCCCTCTGTTTTGCATAGTCTATATGGCTACGATACTTGGAAATGGATTGATTACTAATTTGCCTATTGGCGTGATAGACCAAGATTACTCTTTCAGTTCCAGAAATATTATTCGAAATGTGAATTCAAACCCCAGCCTAAATATCATCTGCAAACTCAACAGTATCAAAGAAGCGAAAAAGGCACTGCAAGAAAAAAGAATATACGGATTCTTCATCATTCCCAAAAACTTTGAAAAAAACGCCTCTGCATTCAAACCGACAACTATTCCTTATTACTTTCACTATGCGCTTCTCACCGCGGGAAGCACTGTATATTCCGAATTAACCAAAACTCTCCGAACGATATCTTTTGCGCCTTCATTAACCAAAGGGCTAGCCTTGGGGTTGGATGCAAAAAGCATCGAATTCTCAATACTTCCCATCAAACCAATAATTCATCCAATGTCGAACCCCTCTCTAAGTTATTTCACTTACCTCAGTTCTTCATTTGTATACATATTGATTCAAATACTAATTATCTTGGTTACCATCTACTGTTTTGGAACTGAATGGTCAAAACGTACAACTGGTGCTTTATGGCATTTATCAAAGCATAGCACCTTAAGTCTGATCATTGGAAAACTACTTCCATACACCATAATATTTTTCACAGTCTATGTCATTGCCAACTCAGTATTTTTGCTCGCAATTAAGCCATCGCTTGCAGCTAGCACTATTATTCATATGAATATCGCATGCTTTTTACTTGTGATTTCAACTCAAAGTCTGGGGATGTTTATTTTTTTCATTGTAAGGAACTTTAGAATTGCCATGAGCATCGGCTCTATATTGGGATCATTGGGAGCCTCTTTGGCTGGAATCACATTTCCCGTGAACTCAATGTATGAACCAGTGCAAATCTTGGCGAAAGCTTTGCCGGTAAGGCATTTCACCTTAATCATGCAAAATGTCATCTATGGAAATAATCACGCGGAATTTGTCTTCACAGAATATATCATCCTATTCTCCTACACCGTGCTTCCATTATTAGCCTTGAATATTGTTCGCAAGCATCTAAATGTCAAACCACATGCGCAAACAAATGAAATCTAGCTTAAATTTCATACAACTTGTCAAAGATGAATTTCATGCTTTTTTTCATTGCAAAGCCGCGATGCTTATCGTATTTGCCGGTGTGATATTTTATTCCTTGCTCTACAACGTTCTCTATATGCCCAATGTCGTCAGGGATACACCCGTTGTCATCGTGGATCATTCTCAAACATTTCTAAGCAGATCGCTTATTAGAGCCGTTAAAGCAAGCAGTCACTGCAAAGTAGTCAGCCAAGAATCAAACATCGAGCATGCCAAACGACTGTTTATAAGACAAGAAGCCGAGGCCATACTTCAAATTCCAAAATCATTTGAAAAAGAGCTATTATCCAACAGGCAAACAAGCGTGGAAGTATATGCTTCAACCAGATCCTTCTTGTACTACTCGGCAATAGTAAAAACCATATCAGGAGCAATATCCGAAATACAAGATTTCACCAACCTAAAATCATACAATAACCCCAAACTCAACACTCCAATAAAGCTTATAAGCCATAATTTATATAATAAAGATGAAGGGTATGGGAACTATCTCATTCCCGAAGTGCTCGTGTTAATCCTATTTCAGACATTATTAATTGGAATTGGAATGGTCTCAGTCAATAGAAATAAAGCATTTGCAGATTCAACCCGCTCATATTCGAACTGGGCAATCATTCAAATCATAGCAGCCAGAAGCATATGTTTCATGACCGTATACATTCTATTGAGTTGCATAGCATTAGGTATTATCCCGAGTTTATTCAAGCTTCCTGCCATAGGAAATCAGGTTCAAATATTTGCCTTCATCATTCCTTTTCTCTTTTCCACTTCCATGTTGGGAATAGCCTTGGGGAGTTATTTCAAAGATGAAGAATCCACTATGCTAGCTTTTGTCTTCGCTTCTTTGCCTTGGCTTTTGCTTGCGGGGACATCATATCCATTGGAGTTAATTCCATATCCCTGGAAGGCAATGCATTATGCAATGCCCGCCACAATCACGACACTCAATTTCGTCAAAATGAATGCCATGGGAGCTTCCCTTTATCAAGTCAGGGAAGCCTACTGCATATTATGGATACAATCCATAGTATATTTTATTCTCGCGTTCTTTATCATTAAGGCATATATCAAAAAGAACATGCCTCAAAAACGTTAATCTTCGCTGTCTGATCCTTCTCCAAAAAACTCATCCAAAGAAGCAACATAAGTATCGTCCCAACCCGTTGTTATATCTTCATAAAACTCCTCTGGAATATTGGACTGTCTCACTTCCATAGAAGTTCCCTTCCTATGCTCATGCAACTTGATAGTCACGATGCTATCTTCATTTTCCTCGCCAAAATACCACTGCTGAACAATCTTCTTTCCCGGCTCAAACTCAAGATTTCTGCCCACTATGCTATCATCCCAAAGTGAAAACTCCGATCCTGGCTCTGTTGACATTTTTGCTTCTTCCCCTGACCATAAGTGAATGCTAAGAGGGTTGGTCAATGCCAAATACACTTCTTCAGGCGATGCATGAAGCGTATAGTATTTTTTAAAATCCTTTTTCATATACGATTATTATCTATGGGACAAAAATAATCATTTCCTTGAAAAAATGGCCGAATCACTTTTTCCAAAACATAAATATGTTTTTCAGCTTGTCCAGAATCTGTTTTTGAGCCATTTTCTTTCTGTCTTTCAAAAAATGTATCACTCCTTTCTGCAATAGCATATCGCCTTTCAATTGGTCTCTGATCAAAATAACAGAACCTATATAAGGCAAAACGGAAATAAAAGCCAAAGGAATGGAAATCCTATTTCCAAGGCTGTACTTGATGTAAAAAAATTTCAAACTAATATTCACTGACAAAAAAATGATCGCCGGAGCCGCTATCTGCCAAGTAATTTTTCCTTCCAATAATGAATACAGCACCGTCCCGGGTATCAAAATACTGTCCAGCCAAGCCGCTACAACACTCCATCCTACCAACACAGAGCTGACATATAAAAATCCCGTAATCTGATTATCCAAGATTTTCCCTCTCAAATAGTCCTTCTCATGAGATTCAAAGTTATCGGAATTAACTACGAAATAGCAAAATTCATCCTCCGCGCACACGCACTTCTCCTCAAATGTCAAGCTTATTCCTTTCATATTTTTCTCCTTTGTATTCTATTAAAAAAATGTAAATACGGTGATTTGTTCAACCAATTATGCCTTTAGACGAAATGAAACCGTCATTTTCACAAAAAATTTGAATTAAAAATTGTCAAAGTAGCCACAGGAGTTGTAATTTTGGATTTACCACTCATTCAAAATACTAACATATTAATCATGGAATTAAACACGCTAACGGCTATATCGCCAGTGGACGGAAGATACAGAAGGCACACAGCCTCTATGGCTCCTTACTTCTCGGAATTTGGCTTGATCAAATACAGAGTGCAGGTGGAAGTGGAATATTTCATCGCTCTTTGCGAAAAGCCCGTGCCTCAACTGGCATCAGTAGACAAAAGCATTTTTCCTGAATTGAGAAGCATCTATGAAAACTTCACTGAAGAAGATGCTTTGACTATCAAAAACACGGAAAAAGTAACCAACCATGATGTAAAAGCTGTAGAGTACTTCATCAAAGACAAATTCGACCAACTTGGATTGGAAGAGTATAAAGAATTCATCCACTTTGGCTTGACTTCTCAAGACATCAACAATACAGCGACGCCAATGCTATTGAGAGATGCCTTGCAAAACTGCCTGTATCCTGAGCTTGAAGAAGTAAAAAGACTTATCGAAGAGTGCTCGACTGCATGGAAAGACGTGCCAATGTTGGCGAAAACTCATGGCCAGCCCGCTTCTCCAACAAGACTAGGCAAAGAATTTAAAGTATTTGAAGAGCGTCTTGCGAAACAAATCGAGTTGCTAGCTACAATTCCTTTTTCAGCAAAATTCGGCGGTGCAACAGGGAATTTCAACGCCCACCACGTAGCATATAAAAATGACGACTGGCATGCTTTCGGCGACAACTTCGTCACTGAATATCTAGGTCTAAACAGAAGCAACCCTACAACTCAAATCGAGCACTATGACCACTTGGCTGCTTTATTTGACAACTTGAAGAGAATCAATACTATCTTGATAGACTTCAGCAGAGATGTATGGCAATACGTTGCTATGAATTACTTCAAGCAAAAAATCAAAGAAGGCGAAGTTGGGTCGTCGGCAATGCCTCACAAAGTCAACCCAATCGACTTTGAAAATGCTGAAGGAAACTTGGGAATTGCCAATGCGGTTTATGAGCACCTTTCTTCAAAACTGCCTATTTCAAGATTGCAAAGAGACCTTACAGACTCTACTGTCTTGAGAAATATCGGAGTGCCTGTGGGACATGCAATGATCGCATTTAAATCTTTGCAAAAAGGCATAGGCAAACTAGAACTTAACGAGCTTGCAATCGCTAATGACTTGGAAGAAAACTGGGCAGTAGTAGCTGAAGCGATCCAAACAATACTAAGAAGAGAGGCTTACCCTAAGCCTTATGAAGCGTTAAAAGCATTGACTCGTACGAACAGTAAAATTACTGCTGCATCTATTGCAGAGTTCATCGAAACGCTTAATGTTAACGAGGATATCAAAAAAGAACTGAGGGAAATTACTCCTTCGAACTACACAGGATTATAAAAAAAAGCTGGCTTAGGCCAGCTTTTTTATTTTATGTATTTATGCTCCAAATTAAGTATCGAGTATCTATCATCAAACTGGCTGTTGAAAATCTTGTCAAAACTAAAGACCAAAGCCAATTGAATTCTATGCTTATCATCCTCCAATACATTTAAAACCTTTCCTTGATTCAGGTTGTACTTGTATTGCAAGCCCACATCAAAATTATTCCCCAATCTGTAAAAAAAGTTATAATAAGCCATCATTTGTTTAGTATCATCAACTTTGGAGAAAAACTTGTACCCAAAACCTCCTGAGCTTATCAATAGTGGTTTTTCAAGCTTTCTATAAACAAACCGCAAAGCGCCAAACAAAGCAAAAGTTTCAGTCCTTGTATAATCTTGATAGGTAGTAATATTATCTATTTCTTTAAAGCCTTCATTGTATATCACTTGCCCTGAAAAATCCCAAAAATAAACTGGATCAGGGTTGATATTCAACATAAAAGATCCCAAATAATTTCTAATTGATTGGGAAGCCCAGCTTCCATACCCCTCTCTACGAGTCAAATAGTTCAAGACACTCAAACCAACCTGTTGAAGGACATTTCTATTCCATATTTCGCTGTCAGGCACTTTGTACATAAGCTCCAATCCCAAAGCGTTGACAGAAAAATTTTGTCTGTCAATTTCATCAATATAATTGTCCGCATGAAAGCCAATTGAATATCTTTGATTAATTATATGCGTAAAATCAATCATATTCGCATATTGATTGTCTTCCGTATTAATCCCATTTGAGAATGGATTAAGTGAATAATTCAAATCGATAGCATCATCATCTCTTAATGTTGGAAAATCTATCAGTTTTGAAGGCGCATTTGTTCTACCCAATTTGAAAGTATTTCTTTCATTTTCAACTTGAGTAAAAACTTGCGTGTAAAATATTTTACCCAAGTCCGCATTCACATCAGGAAACTGCATACCAAAAATAAATTGCCCTCTCCAAGCATTGTATAATTTCTGGCGCATTCCAATCATCAATTCGGTATCCGAAAAATCGACATAATTTTTACCTGTCAGTGGATCAAAATTAAATGATGTCACCGCTTTCACACCAACAGGGAAATCGGGCTGAAGCTCATCCTCTCCTAGCATTCCGCCATTATATTGGCCAATGGAATCAAATGGAAGCAACAACATCATTCCAGCAAGCGCGAATACTACTCTTTGAAATCCGTTCATAGCTTTATTCATCTAGTGGATATTTAGGCAAAGTGCCTCCATCAAACGGAAGTTTATGTCCTTGCTCTGCCATTTTTTTCAAATTGATATTTCCTGAATATTTAACCACATCCCTCTCTTCAGGAGGCAAGTCCTCATAAACCAAAGTAGTCAATGTTCCTCCAGGATAAACACCATTATTAGTAACCTTCCGTGTATCATGATCATGAAAAGTCCAAATACCTCGATTATTGCCTTCAATAATGATATCATTGGTTTTTCCAGGCATCAATGGAATCGTGTTCGCTTGATTAGGATCAGGCAGAGGCCTTCCATCATCCGCAACCTGCCAAAAATCATGTCCATGAAGATGCAAATAATAGGCTACATTTCCCGCATTGATCAATCTCACTCTAATCTTCTCACCTTCTTTAATGAACAATTCCGGAGCATATGGATAAGATTTTCCATTGATTGTAAACCAATTCGGCTGAGGCAAATCCGCAGGAGCTCTTCTGTTGACCAAATACGGAGGCTTATATCCTTTATTTACAGCATTTTCAAAATCTTCAATAGAATCAAAAGTGTCCCATCTTTCAGAGTTATACCTGCCATTTTTCATCAAATAAGACCTTTCCTTCATCCTATAAAGCATCCTGTTCATCTCTTCCCTGATAAAGTTCACATCATGAGCTGAATAGACCATCACGTACTCTCTATCATAAGGAAACCTCTTTTTGATTGGATCATCAGGATCTTCAATAATAAAACTTCCATACATACCTGCCTGCATGTGCATGACTGTCCCCCAATGGCAATGGTAAAAATGAGTGCCCGTAGGTTCCGCGACAAATTCATACACAAAAGTATTATTGGGCATAACGGGAAATTGATTCACAAAAGGCACTCCATCCATACGCCATGGCGTGTGAAGTCCATGCCAATGAATCGTATGGTTAAGTATGGTATTATTATGAAAATACACCCTTACTTTATCGCCTTTGTTTACTCGTATTTCAGGTCCGGGCAATTGATTATTGAAAAGCAACGTATGATATTTCATGCCATAAGCGGGCTCATGCACATCAATATCAACAGTAAGGTGAAATTCTTTCCAATCTCCGTCCATATTGTACTCCAGTTGGCGCGGAAATTTTTTCAAATTTTCCTTTCTATAAGCTTCTGAAAATATTTCATTAGGATTAATCATAAGGCCAGAAGCCAACAAAGAGGATGACAGGAACTTCCTTCTATCCATATTGGTCTTATTATCTAATTAAAAAAATACCTCTGGAAATAACTCCAGAGGTATTATGGAAATTTATCTTGAAGCCTTGATCTTCAAATTCAACTCGCCTCTTTCTTGAGTATGAGTAAAGTTGAGCGAGCTTTGCAATACCAAATTGCTCTCATCCACTGAGCTAATGTTAAACACCATTGGGTTTGTCACAACTTGTGGATCACCTCCCACACCTTTGGTTCTTTTCAAATTGTCCACTAGGTTCTCATCCATGGAAATATCAATAGACTTTCCATCATCTGAAAGCGTCCAAGATATTTCACCACCAGCCAAAGAGCCAGAACCATCGGCATTTAATTTTAAAACTTTTCCTTGTAGATTAGTCTCAAACATATTCTCAATAGCACTGTTCACCATTTCATGCAAATTCGAATTCACATCTGCTGAAGCGCTATCAATACTCCAACTCCCAACAATTTGTTGACTCACAGGAGTAGAAGAAGAGCTATCGTCGTCATTACTACACGCAGCGAACATTGAAATTACTGCCAGTAAAAAGAAGTACTTTAATTGTCTCATAACAATTTTTATTATTTAAGTATGAATTTTACATTTTCAACTCCATCATTGGAGATCAATCTTAGCGTATATGTTCCGGCAGGAACATTTCCTTTTAAGCTTAATACTGAAGTCTCAGCATTCAATTGTTTCGTCAAAAGCACGACACCTTGCAAACTGATTACTTCCACTGACATTTCGCTTGCCCCGTTTTTCTCAATTATCAATTCACTATCCGTCGGATTAGGGTAGACGTTTACACCAAGGTTGTTCAAAATTTCATCCGATGAAATCAACTCAATGGTCAAACCAGCAGTTGCTTCCCCTTCATAGTTGATATCATTTACTACCGCTCTCACCGTATAACTACCAGGCTGCACCGGCAACTCTTTCTTATTGTTATAAGAATAATCAACTGTCAAATTAGCTGGGATAGTCGTAGCAACAAGAGTTTTAGGAGTTCCGTCAAACAACACGACTTTGCTATCCAATGTCACGGTAGCTCTAGCTTTGGTAATTGTCAATGTCGCATTATCGCTTACTGTCTCATATCTTGAATCGTCAATTGTAGCTGTAACATTATAGGCTCCAGCGTTAACAGGCTCTTCTTTCACTTGATTATAAGTGTATTTGACTCTAAGCCCATTTGGAACTGTGGTCGCTATCAATTTTTTAGATCTACCATCATATACAAAGCTGTCATCTTCCACTGTTATTGTCGCTTGCCCTTTGATAATTTGAAGCTGAGCTGTCACTGGTGAATTTCTTTCAACATAATTTCTCTCATTCAATTTGGCCTCAACCATATAAGTTCCAATATCTGTTGGCGCTTGATCTGATCCATTATATGTGTATGTCACATTCAAGCCTTCAGGGTCGGTAGTCGCTACCAAGAATTTCCTGTTGCCATTGAATCTGAATGTGCGGTCATCTAGCATTACATCCGCTTCCGCCTTGTGAATAACCACATTCGCTAATTTCGTTCCTTGATAGTTAGGATCAACGATAGTAACTGTTGCGTGATAATTCCCTGAATTTACCGGAGGATCTTGGCTTTGCTCCGATTGAACAGGCTCGGCATAAACAACTCTGTAATTTAAGTTTTCCGGCTCTGTCATGACATCCAGTGGCGTTGGATTTCCATCATAAATCTTTTGAATTGAATTAGTGATTATCTTGGCTTTAGCTTTTGATATCACCAAATTTCCAATACCTCCACCTTGATAGTTGATATCATCTATTTCTCCTCTCACCACATATGAGCCAGCATCTGTTGGCGCCTCTTCATCATCATTATAAGTTAATGTGAAGTCCAAACCTTGAGGTTCCGTATAACCTGTGACTCTAATAGGCTGTCCAGTATAAGATGTATCATTCAAACTTTCGATAAATAACTCCGCTGTAGCTTTTTGGATCGTCAATACAGCACTGTCGCTACCGTAGAAATTGTCATTTTCCTCAAGATAAACCACATTTTTATAAACTCCCGCGTTCAAAGGCTCGTCTGGACCCGGATCAAAATCATACATCAAATATTGAGCGGCGGAATCAGGATAAACTGTAGGTATAATTTTCTGTCTCTCACCTGTATAGACTGTCGTCTCGTCTCCGATATCAAAGCTTACTTCCAACTTGTTTATTTCCATAGAAGCTGTAGCTTCACCTACATAGTTCTCCAAGTTGATTACCGCCTCCACATCATAGTCTCCGGCATTGCTTGGAGCTGTGCCTAATCCATCGTATGTAAAATCGATATAATTTTCAAAACCTGAAGGAACTGTTCTAGCGGTAGTATAAGCCCTCTGTAATCCATTATAAGTCATTACAGTATCTCTTAATACAATTTCTATTGTATCAGGCACAATAGTCAATACTGCGTTTGCAACACCTTGATACAATGGATCATCAATCTGAGCATTCACTGAATAAACTCCTTCATCGACAGGTTCTTCGGATTCGCCGTCATATGTAAAATCCACAGTTAAATTAGCCGGCACAGTAGTATAAGACAAGCTTTTAGGATCACCGTCATACGTAAATTCCTCATCAACAATAGAAATAGATGCCAAGTAAAATGTATCTGTAGCATATGTCAATAAAGAGAAATTAGGGTTTGAAACTTTACACCAAAACAATCCATTATCCCCATCTTCCGCAATATAGCTTCTACTGGTAGCTCCTTGAATATCCTCGTCGTCGTTAACCCATTGGTAAGTATTTCCAATCGTATTGTCGTCATTTACTGTTAAAACAAATCCCTCTTCTTGTGAAGAATAAACTGGGCTTTGAGTATATAAAAAGTCTTGAGGAGAATAATTAACCCCATTATTCAAGTTGAATGTGGAATTATATAAATCCTCCAAACTAAATTGGTTGTCATTAAAGGCCAATGAATCTATGGCCAAAGAAAAAGTAAAAGGTGCATCCAAATTATTATTGTGCACATGAAATACTTCAAGATTAGACAAAGAGGACACTTCATCGGGAATAGTCCCTTCTAACTCGTTATTGTCAAGATAAATTTCCTCAAAGCTGATGGTTTCACCAATACTTGTTGGTATCTCGTCATCAAAATCATTATCTCCCAAATCCAAAACTTTCAAAGCCGGGATTCTAAAAACACTCGGATGAATACTCCCTGACAACCTATTACCAGACAAATCCAAAGTGCTTAAAGACACCATATTAGTCCACTGAAATGGCAAATTTCCTGTGATTGCATTTCCAGAAAGATCTAACTCTATCAAAGCTGTAAGCGTGAAATACTCGGATGGCAAAGTTCCTCCCAATAGGTTTCCACTCAAATCAAGCTTTACTAGATTAAGAAGCTCATCTAAAGAGGTAGGCAAAGAGCCTGTAAACCTATTATCCGACAAATCCAATATCTCCAAAGCAGTTAAGCTGCTCAATGTGCCTGGAATGGCAAGGTTGAGTTCATTATTCGATAAATTTAAAACTTTCAAACTTGTCACTAATGAAAGACTATTCGGTATTGAGCCAGTCAATCCATTATTGTCCAAATACAAATGCGTCAAATTCACCAAATTCGAGATGTTGGTATGAAGTGTTCCCGTCAATTCATTTTTTCCTAAGTTTAATCTTTTCAACTGAACAAGGTCATATATACCACTATGCAATGCTCCTGACAAGCTGTTATTTGACAATACTAAATACTTCAAATCATCAAGATCCTTTAAATCTTCAGGATAATCCCCTTCCAAATTATTGCTGCTCAAATTGATGGCGTCAACACTGTGATTGTTTATTGTCAAACCATACACTGGGTCTCGAATCACTTCATCATCCAATATCTGAGACCAACCTTCGTTGTCAACCCAATCATCTCCGTTAGTGTCATTGTACAAGCTTTTTAGAGCGTCTCGCTCAACTGGATTCAAATCTAACGATGGATTCGAAGTAGTGGAGATTAAGGCCATCTTCAAATGATCCAATGAATCCAAAGTTGTATGCGCCACGCTTCCGACAAGATTATTGTCGTATAAATGAACAGCCTTGACTGAATCATTGCTGATAGTCACCCCTCTGACAGCTCCAGTTATGCTCGAAGGAGTCGCTCCTTGTCCCATTATTTGATTCCAACCGGATTTATCCGTCCATTGATCTCCATCCGTAGACTCATAAATCCTCTTCAGAGCATCAAATTCCTTTTGGCTTATTTGCCCCATAGCAATAGTCGCTGACATAATGGGGACAACAAGTAGAAGTAAGATTTTTTTCATAATTTATAAAAAAGATACACGATAATGTTTGACACTATTAGAATCCTTTTCATTAAAAAATGTTTAGATAAGGTGATTAAATTATACATTCAAAAATTCACATCTTTATTATTCTAAAAATAGCAAAATATTTTCACCCTAAATTGGGTAATATAAGGGGCAAAAAGCCTTATATTTATACCCAATTACTAAAACATCAATAATCTCAAGTAAGCTGACGTGAAAAAAATGATCGACTACATTATTCATGAGAAGGCACAAGGAAATACTTTTCAGGAATTGAATTTTACCATGAAACTAATGTTGAAAGGGATACCCGTAAAACATATCACAGATGAAAGTGTATATGATCCCTCAATTGTAACCCTCATCAGGCAAGCTGCCGACGAATTTGAAGTGAATTTGCCAGAGGAATTTTTCAAACTTAATAACAATTAACTTTTATGAGCTATCAGGTATTATTTTCGCAAAAGACAAACGCGAAAGAAGCGGTAGAAGAGCTAAAACAACAAAAACAAACCAACGAAACTGCTTTGGTGCTCTATTTTGCATCTCCAAAGCACTATGAACTGAACTCGCTTGCCAGCGAAATGCAATCCGCATTTGCTCCCGCTATTGTCATAGGCAGCACAAGCGCTGGTGAAATCTTAAGCGGCCAAATGACTCATGACTCCATTGTCGCTATGTGTTTTGACAAAAAACAAATTGGAAATGTAAAAGTCCAGTTGCTGGAAAACATAAGCAAAGGAGGCAGAATAGTCAAGGACGCTTTCAAGAATTTTGAAACGCACTTCAACATCAAAATGAGAGAAATGAGCCACGAGGATTATCTTGGCATGTTGATGATTGACGGACTAAGCCATAAAGAGGAATGGCTGAACGACCAAATTGGCAACTTGACAAAAGTTCCTTTTATAGGCGGCTCCGCTGCAGACAATGGTGAGTTCAAAGAAACATCTTTATTTTATGAAGGAAAAGTTTACAAGGATACAGCGATTTTAATGATTGCCAAGCCCGAAGTTTCATTCAAATTGCTTAAAAGCCAAGGATTCAATGTTACTGACAAGCAATTGACTCCAACCAAGGTAGACGAAGAAACTAGAAGGGTCATAGAATTCAACAATAAGCCAGCGAAAATCGCATATGCGGAAGCATTGTCGATCAGCCCGGAAGAAGTTGAAAGTGCATTCTCCAAATATCCACTTGGACTTATCTTTGATGAAGAAAACCCATTTGTAAGAAGCCCAAGGAGCTTGGAAGGCAACGATATCGTATTTTTCTGTCAAGTAAAAGAAGGTGTTCCTCTTCAACTCCTAGAAGCAAAATGCATCGTTGAAACTACTCAAAAAGATCTTGAAAACGTAGAAAAGGAATTGGGCAGCATATCAGCCATTGTCAATTTCAATTGCATCCTTAGAGCGAAGCAATTAGAAAAAGAAAACATTACGGATAAATATGCTGAGCTATTCAAAGATACTCCTACTATTGGATTCAACACTTATGGAGAAAGTTTCATTGGACATATGAATCAAACATCCACCATGTTGATTATGAACTAATACATAAAATAAAAGCCCGAAAATCGGGCTTTTATTTTACTACTATTTTATATAAAGGGCTATTCAAGCCATCAACTAATCGATTCTCTAGCATCAATCGCAGTTGATAAACTCCAGGCTCTTCTGGTATCGTCAAACTCATCTGTTGATAAAACTTCTCCTGGCTTTCAAGTTCCTGTTTTTTCAATTCCAGTGGCTTTTCTCCTTTGAAAAACTCTCTTTGATCATTCGCGAATGAATATGTCAAATACGGGTGTAATTCATTATTAGCATTAAAGTCCAAATCATAAGCGTAGGGATTGCTAATTTCTAAGTCAAGAGTAATTCCAACACCTCTCTCGTACTCTTTTTCAATATTTGTGGCAATAACCTTGACTTTCTGATAGCTTCTGAAATTCTCGATCACACCGCCAAAATAATACTTCTCATCCTCTGAAATAGAATCCGAAGCATATTCATGCTTGTTGGATTGCAATACAAAATAAACATCTTTTCCCTGGAAATAATCTTCAGCCGAACTCATATCAAAATGATTCTTCCGATACTTCATTCCATTAAGCACAAATGCTTTGCTTTGTCCATAGAACATATACTTGGAAGGCTTTTGAAAAGAGTCTTTAAACACAACAGGCAAGCCTTTAGCATTTTGATCAATCTTAGGACCCAAGCTTTTCCAATGATGAAATGCCGTAATCACAGGAGACTTCAAGAATGGAAAATCCACAATCAAAATTATTCTCATCAAAATAAAAACAACAGCGGAAAACATGAAAAGCTTTGCATACCACCCCTTAACTTTTTCATTGTCCGCAAAGTGTTTCAATCCCAATATTACCATTGGCAACATTGCCAAATAAGTCCAATGCGCTTCAACTCTGCCTTTGAATGTCGATATTAAGAAAAAAACGAAAATGCCTATAAAGTTGAATTTAAGAGATCTGTCAAAACTATTTTTCGGTTTAAAAACCACAGCGCCATAAAATGACAATAGACCTGTAAAGCATAGTACTCCTAATTGGCTTCCGATAAATTCAAATGTATTGCTCCACTGAAAAGCTCTGAGCGATCGACCAAAAAGATGATAATTTATTGTTGGAAAGTCATTAGCATATTGCCAATAAATATGGGGGGTATATAACAGTATCGACAATCCAAAAACCATCCAAAAGCTTGGCTTAGTCAATAATTTAATATTCGAAATCAAAGTAAAAAACACCAATAAAACAGCGTGATATTTACTGTAAAGCATCAGAGAAATTACTGCCGCCAACAAAAGTGAATTAACGAAAGAGTCATCTTTCAAATACTTCTTATAAACGAGAAAAAACAATGATCCAAAAAAGAAAAGAGGGACATCAGGCGTGGTTATGAAACCATAGACTTGGAGCAATGTCAATGAAAACACCGCATATACAAAAAATCTAATATCTCCTACCTCGTCTCTTACAATAAGCCAAATCTGATAAATTGACAACGTTCCTAATGTCACTGTCAACAATCTCACGCCAAGCTCATTATTAAAAATTGAATAGCCCGCTTTTATCAACAAAGCGACCATCGGCGGATGATCAAAAAAGCCCCAATCTAAATTCTCAATCCATGTCCAATAATAAGCTTCATCATCATGAAGTTCCGTAAATAATGACTGAATGATATTAATTGCGAACCATATGCCCAATGACCAAAACAAGAATTTCTTATCATGTTGACCATATAAATCTCGAGCATTTGAAATTTGTGTATTTTCAATATCTATTTCTTGAGAAATCATTCTTAATCGAATTAATAAGCTTGAATCGCCCTTTAAAATTATATAATATAGTCTGCAAATTCGCAAATATTCCTCAAAATTGAAAGAAGAATACATTTATCTTAACATAAAAAAAGGTGTAAAAATAAATCTTAAACCAAAATGTCAATCTATAAATTGCAAAACAAATTTTATAAAAACTTTACATAAGGTCATTTAAAAATCACCATAACAAACTATTTATCAAATAATTAAAACCAACCAAAATAATTCCACTACTACAAATGGAATTATCATGTATATTTTCACTTTTTAATTTAGGCCTTGAAAAAAATAAAAACTCTTGTGTAAAATAATTTTCATTGAAATGAAAAACTAAGCACATTCCATTTTAACCACAAGAATATAACTTATCCATAAACCAAACCATACACCTTATCTTTCATCTGCCCATTAAAAGTGTCCCTCCAAAGCGATTTTCAAAACCTCTTCAAAGTGATCCACAAAATGAATTTTCACATCTTCTTTGATAAATTCATCCAACTCTATAAAGTCTTTTTCATTTTCCTTCGGCACAATCAGCTCTTTTATATTCACTCGTTTTGCAGCTAAAATCTTTTCCTTCAATCCGCCAATAGGAAGCACCTTGCCTGTCAAAGTTAATTCGCCAGTCATAGCCACATCATTTCTAACAGGAGTTTCTATCGCCAAAGAATACAAAGCCAGAGCTAAAGTTATACCTGCCGAAGGACCATCTTTTGGCGTTGCTCCTTCTGGTATATGCACATGCACAAAGTGCTCATCAAAATAATGGTTATCCGCATTTTGTTTAGTGATCAATGATCTTACATATGAATATGCCAACTCCGTTGATTCTTTCATCACGTCGCCAAGCTGTCCAGTTTGCTTGAATCCGGCAGAAGATGACTTAATTCCTGAAGCTTCAATATAAAGTGTTGATCCTCCATAACTAGTGTAAGCCAGTCCCAATACAACTCCAACTTGATTGGTATTGTATAATTTCTCCGTATGGAATACAGGCTTTCCTAAAAACTCTTCGAGATTCCCCACATTGACGTCAATTTTTGACAAGCCCTCTTCTGTAATCTTCAGGCTTGCCTTTCTCATCAGTTTCCGTATTTGCTTTTCCAAGTTTCTAACTCCTGCTTCACGGGCATATTTATCGATGATTTGATCCAAAACATCCTTGGGTATTTTGAGCTCACTTTCTGCAATGCCGTTTTCCTTATATTGATGAGGTATAAGGTAATGCTCCGCTATTTCAAGTTTTTCTTCTTTTACATACCCCGAAAGTCTGATCACTTCCATTCTATCCAAAAGCGGTTGAGGAATTGTATCCAACTGATTCGCTGTTGTTATGAATAATATTTTTGACAAGTCAAAAGGCACATCCAAATAGTGATCAAGAAAATCAGAGTTTTGCTCTGGGTCCAAAACTTCCAAAAGAGCAGAAGCAGGATCGCCTTGATAGCTAGCCCCTACTTTATCAATTTCATCCAGCATAATTACTGGATTCGCTGTTCCGACTCTCTTCAAGCTTTGAATAATCTTACCGGGCATGGCCCCTATATATGTTTTCCTATGGCCCTTGATCTCAGCCTCGTCACGCATTCCTCCCAAAGAAAACCGAAAGAACTTCCTATGCAAAGCATTTGCTATGGATTTTCCTATCGACGTTTTCCCAACACCCGGGGGTCCTACTAAGCACAAAATGCTTCCTGAAACGGTGCCTTTTCTTATGATCGTATTCAAAAACTCTAAAATCGTATTTTTAACATCTTTCAAGCCATAATGATCTCTATCCAAAATACCTCTAGCCTCCTTGAGATCTGTATTATCTTCCGAATAAACGCCCCAAGGCAGGTCGGTTATCAACTCAAGATAATTTCTGGAAACCGCATATTCTGGAGATTCCACATTGATCATTTTAAGCTTGTCCAACTCACTGTCGACCACCTTTTTCGCATCTTCATTAAGCTTCAGCTTTTCAAGCTTTTGCTCAATCTTTTCAACATCGCTTTCCTTATCCTCTTTTTCTATTCCAAGCTCTTTCTTGATAGCTTTAAGCTGCTCTCTTAGAAAGTACTCTTTTTGCTGCTTTGAAGCTGTTTCCTGGATATTCTTATTGATTTTATCTTGAAGCTTTGCAACTTCAATGTCCTCTTTCAATAGTCTCAATAGAATATCCGCTCTCTTCTTAATATCAAAAGTCTCCAATATAGACTGAAGCTTTTCAGCCTCTGGCGCTAAAATATAGGCGATGGTATCAATCATTCTACCCGGATGTTCAAATGAAAACTGCGTTAGAAGCATCTTCAGTTGTTCTTGAAAGATCGAGTTATAATTGACAAGCTCTTTGACCTCAGAACTGATTGCCATCAAATAGCCTCTCAATTCCTGATCATTGCCAATGCTTGGCTCATCATAATAGCTAACCCTCCATCTCAATAAATCATCGTTCCCAACTTCGCTTCTTCGAGTGAACCTCTTTATACTTTCCACAAGAACTTCCGAATGTCCCGGCGTTACCTTCAAAATCTTCAAAATCCTGACAACGCAACCTACTTCATAAAATGACACAGGCTGTTTGTTCTCGTCATGCTCTTTAGGCAATACAAGTCCCATGATGCCATCATATTTTTCATTGATGATATCAATCTGTGTAACATGTTTTTCTCCAACAAAAGATATTGGTAAGTTGATTTCAGGAAAAATCGGTTTGGGATAAATCGGCATAATCGCAATATCCTCAGGCAACACTGTATTCACCAATTGCAAATCCAATGGAGCTTTCTCCTCCTGATTCATATTGCCATTCTCTCTCTCGTCTGTCATAAATTCCATGAAGTTGTTGAAAATCCACCGCTACCATCGGCTTTCATTTCTTATAATAAACTTCATTTGGGTTTTGTTCAACCGACTAAAGTGAATTAAGCGCTATATTGAATCAAAAAGCATTGTGGAAACTAAGCATATTTTTTAAACATGCTTCCAAGCCTTAATTTCATCACGCCAAAGAACGCCTCCTTGAAAATCCCGCTTGACATCTTTGATGTTCCCAAGGTTCTGTCTGTAAATATGATCGGAACTTCAATAATCTTAAAGCCATACTTCCATGTCAAGAATTTCATTTCGATTTGAAAAGCATAACCCACAAAGTTGATCTTATCCAAATTAATCTTTTTCAACACAGAGATTCTATAACACTTAAATCCTGCCGTAGCATCATTTACAGGCAAGCCAGTAATGAATTTCACATATTTGCTGGCGAAATAAGACATCAAAACCCTGCTCATAGGCCAGTTCACCACATTTACTCCAGTAACATACCTTGATCCAATCGCAAGATCGTTGCCCTGACGAGCGCAAGCGTCATGCAACCTGACCAAGTCCTTGGGGTTGTGCGAAAAGTCGGCATCCATTTCATAGACGAACTCATAACCTTGCTCAATAGCGTATTGAAAACCTCTAATATAAGCTGTTCCAAGCCCTAATTTGCCTTCCCTTTCTATCAAATGAAGCCTTTTGTCAAACACTTTTTGAAGGTTCTTGACTTTAGCAGCAGTACCGTCCGGCGATCCATCATCCACAATTAACACATGAAACTCTACTTCCAACTCCATCACTGCCTTGATGATAGCTTCGATATTCTCTATTTCATTATAAGTGGGAATTATTACTAAATTTTCCTTCATCGATAAAGGTGTAAAATAAAATTAAAAACCAAGCGAAGGAAACCCGTACCCTCCGTAAAAGTCAACAATTATAATTTAATTTTTAGATATTTCATAGAAAACATTAAGTTTGTATTGCTTGAATTACTGGTTTTTATACCATTTCAAGACATAATAAATTACAAGTAAATCCTTGCTAATATAGAGATAATAAATATGAACAAGTGTGTGTTTTTAGATAGAGACGGTGTTTTGAATGTTGAAAGAGGAGAATATACTTATAAAACATCCGACTTTGTAGTTGAGATAGGAGTTGCCGAATCTCTAAATAAGCTCAAAGCCGCCGGGTTTCTCTTGATTGTCATCACCAATCAAGCTGGCATTGCAAAGGGCCTGTACGAAAAAGAAGATGTATTAAAGTGCCATCAAAAACTGCAAAGCGAAACGGGAAATCAAATTGACGCATTGTATTACTCGCCTTATCATCCTCTACAGACCGAATCATTGACTCGCAAACCAGACTCATTGATGTTCGAAAAAGCCATCGCAAAGTTCAACATAGATCCTGCTCAATCTTGGATGATTGGGGACAAAGAAAGAGATATCGTTCCAGCCAACAAATTGGGAATCCAAGGTATTTTAATATCCGACTTGAATGACGAAAGTTTAGCAACTGCCATTTGTTCAACTTTGCCTGAGGCTGCAGAAATTATTCTAAACTCAGACCAAAGCTAATTTCCGGCTTTGCATCCCCTGCTTTTTTCTATTCAATTCAGAAAAAATATAAAAAACCTCTATGCCAATCAAGTCCAGCATATCAACACCCTGCTGTTTGGCATAGAGCATTTGATCGCAAGGTATTGGATTTTGTTGAAAATACTCCCAAGAATCAAGGCAATTAACGATTACGCATGTGCAAGAGTCTTCCTCCTGCCATTCGTTCAAGTCGCACTTTTTAGAAAAAATGGTCAAATTAGGCAAATGCTCGCCTAAGACGACAGAGTAAACCCCGGTATCTTCATCCAACACATCCACATCAAAACCTTTGTCGGCAATGCTTATAGCTGTCGAATGTTTGACCTTGGATGGGTCAATCCCCGAAGACCAAATACTAACTTTATCTATGCCAAAAAACACTTTAGCAGTATAAGCCCATACATGAGCGTAAATACTTCTCTTGGCATTATGGTTGCACAAAAAATTCACATGCAAATCATAAGTAAGATTCAAGCTTTTGATTAACAACTTGTCCACAATATCATCTAAACTCGCCCTTCTTTGGTTGTCAATCAAATAAAAACTGTCTAAAAATCTTCTGATGCTTACAAACAGTTCTGGAAAAATGGACATAGGCGTCTATTTATGTAAAAGCGTATATTAATACCTATTTTCCAAAAAAACGAATATTAAATATTAATATATTGTTAAAAATTAACATCCAAGCCTAAAGCTGTTTGCAATTTTTTTACATGTTTATTATGTTCTTGAAGATACGATAGTTTCTCTTGCGGTGTATATGGTCTGGAGTTGTCTTGGCTTCTTTCTGATATTACGGGTTGAATAGTCAAAGAGCTATTTTTTAATTTTGACTTCAAAAAGGTCAATAGTTCGCTTCTGAATCTTTCAAAAAAATCAAGCTGGACAGTACTCACCAATTCCAATGTCAATACCGAAGTTGTCTCATTTAAAGTAAATGGTTGCTTCATAACATTGAGCCATGTTTTATTATTGCTTCTTTCGAGCTCTTGAGAATAAGCCAACCAAGCCTGCTTAAGCCCTTCTTGAGACAAAGGTTGTTCTTTTTGCGTTTGCTCTGATTGGTACTGAGGAGCTTGTCCTGAATCAGCTCCCGAGTTAGCAGATTGCTCTGATGAAGGGTTAGTGCGTTTGTTTTTTAACTGATTAAGATTCGGTAATTTCGCCGTAGATCTCAAAGAGCTATCGGAAGGTCTGGAAACTGTTTGGGACAGAGATGAAGCATTTCCTGTCTGCGAATATGTTTTCCCTCTTAATGGCTCCGTGCTTTTTGCCACAGCTTTTGGCTTAGCCGCCGTTTTGGCTTCTACACTTGGCTCAACTTTTTTTTTTTCGACAGGCGAAGCATTTCCGCCAAATTGTATCGCCGAATTCAAGTGAGCCAATTTCATCAAGCATATCTCAACATGCAATCTCTGATTTTTTGTATTCTTATAATTCAGCTCAAATTTAGAAAGGATATTCAAGCCGGACAGAAGAAACGACATAGAGGCTTCATTTGATTGTTTTAAATATCGTTGCTTAACTGTTTCGGAAACATCCATCAGTTGCAACGTCTTTGCATCTTTCGTCACAAGCAAGTTTCTAAAATGCTCAGCCAATCCGCTTAGGAAATTATGCCCATCGAAGCCTTTCTGCAATATTTCATTGAAAATCAATAGAGCTTCGCTAATGTTTTCACTAATCAAGCTGTCCGTTTGCCTGAAATAGTAATCATAATCCAAAATATGGAGATTTTGAACTACATCTTGATAAGTGATTTTTGACCCTGCGAAAGTCACGATCAAATCAAATATCGACAAAGCATCACGCAAGGCGCCATCCGCTTTTTGTGCTATCAAATGCAAAGCATCAGATTCCGCTTCGATATTTTCCTTCAAAGCTATTTTCGCCAAATGGCCCGCGATATCGCTAACAGTGATTCTGTTAAAGTCAAAAATCTGGCAACGAGACAAAATCGTTGGAATGATTTTGTGTTTTTCCGTTGTCGCCAATATGAAGATCGCATACTCAGGAGGTTCTTCCAAAGTTTTCAAAAAAGCATTGAATGCTTGATTGGAAAGCATATGAACCTCGTCAATGATATATACTTTGTATTTACCGGACTGGGGAGCATAACGAACTTGATCAACCAAATTCCTGATATCGTCCACTGAATTATTGGAGGCAGCATCCAGCTCATGCACATTGAAAGACGCATTTTGATTAAACGCTTTGCAGGAATCGCACTGATTGCACGCCTCAACATCATCCGTTAGATTAGTGCAATTGATCGTCTTGGCCAATATTCTAGCATTAGTGGTCTTGCCCACTCCTCTTGGCCCGCAAAACAAAAATGCTTGCGCTAGATGATTGCTTTTAATGGCATTCTTAAGCGTTGTCGTAATGTGCTGTTGCCCCACTACGCTTTCAAAAGTCGTCGGTCTGTACTTCCTCGCTGAAACTACGAAATTCTCCATGGCACGAATTTAACAATTTTTTACTGCAATAGAAGTACGGTTTGACTTTTGAGTGAACAAAAAAACAAGTATATTTTAGTTCTCATTTATTAAAGCTAAAGAGCATGAAGACAAATTTTTTTATCAAAGCCGGCTTTTTATTAACTCTCTCACTTATTATTTTCAACCTTGTAATCACCCATTACCTTGAGTGGGATTTCCCGGCGATACTTATCCCGCTTTACCTGATATCCACAGGCCTCACCGTATTGGGGACCAAACAATTTAATTCTTAACCCTCGTAAAATGAAAAAAGCGAAAATTGAAATCAAATATTGCACAGGATGCAAATGGATGCTTAGAGCCGCATGGATGCAACAAGAACTTCTTCAAACTTTCGAGAAAGAAATTGAATCCATCAGCTTATTGCCCGAAAAGGAAACCGGAGGTGTTTTTGACATTAAAGTCAATGGAGCAATCGTTTTTTCATACAAAGTTTCTAAAAGGTTTCCACAGCCCAAGGAAATCAAACAACATATACGCGACATTATATCTCCTCAAAAAGATCTTGGTCACATCGATCGATAATCAATACAATTTTATCGCGAGCTTTTGCATTCAGCGTTTATCAGACTTGCAATACTTTAGATTTGTTAGCCTTTTACTCATTTGTTATTATAGTTAAAAAATTCTCAATTTAATTTTACAAATATAATAATTCAAAGACAAAAGAAGAATAATGAAATTTTAAAAAAGTTTTTGTTCTTTTTTATTGTAAAAAAAAATAAGGATTAAATATTATTCATTATTTTTTTACATCGAATTAATAATTTTCGAGAGCCTTAGACTTAATTTCAAACAAATTAAACTAATAAAACAAAAACCACAATGAAAAAAGTATTACTACAATTGTCAATTGTCGCTATGATGATGACAGCTGCATCTTGCTCGCAAAAGTCTCAAGAGAACAACCAAGATGCTCCAGCAGCTGAAGCTGTTGAAGTTAAAGAGGAAACTACTCCAACAGTAGAAGCTACTATCGAAGCTGCTCCTGAAGCAGAAGTTGCTGATTCAACTGCAGTAGAAGCTACTGACTCTACAGCTGTTGTTGCTACTGAAGAAAATGCTGAAGCTGCTCCAGCTGAAGCTACAGAGGAAGCTCCTGCTACTGAAGAAGCTGCTCACTAAAAATAAAGAAAGCATGCTTTTATGCATGCTTTCAATCTATGCATAAGGAACTTAATCCTTAATTCTCATCCAAAGTCCCAAATACCTTTTGCAATATCTCTTCCACTCTTGCCAAAGGATCTTTTCTTATCTTACCCTCTTCATCTGCAATTTTCAAAAACATGCCGTCAAGCGCCTTGCCTGTAACGTACATGCTCAAATCGCTTTGCTCAATTCTTTCCAATGGTTCTTTTGATGGATTTAATAGAGTTGTCAAGTTATAAGCATCCACCACAACATTGTACTTGGAAACAAACGCCGGCCAAAGGGAATTAAAAGAGCTTTCTCCCAATAACGGTTTTGAAAGAGATGTTTTAATTTTATCAGAAAACTTCACCTGTAAGCTATCATAAGTCTTATCCTCCAAATATTGAGTAGCAGCATCATCTTCTCCTGTCAATATTCCCAAGCCATCGCTAACAGTCATGTCTGTAATTGCCTGTACGAATATTGGCCCAGCCTCCATCACTGCGTCTTCAGCCGAACGATTTAAACTTTCCACCAAAGGATCTACTACAATGCTCAACTGACTTCCCAAGCCTGCCTCATTGGCTGCCTCCAGCAAAGTTGATACTTCTTCCGGCAAAAGAATCTTTACCGCCTCGTCTTTGAAAAAGCCGTCTTGAGCAGACAATGACTGTACAGAGTTTTCAGCGCCAACTTCCAAAGCGGTTTTCAAGCCATCAACAATTTCCGCCTCGCTTAAACTTGCGGGAGAAAGCAGTTGATTGAGCAAATTATCAACATCATCTTCAGTGCATGCCGCAAAGCTAAAACTCCATAGACAAATCAAGTAAAATATTTTTTTCATAATCAAGTATGTTTTTAAACAACTAAAAATACGAAAACACTAATAATTAGCAAAAATCAGATGTGCTAAGCCCTAAACAAATCAAACTATTCTATTTAAAACGATAAAACTATCAAAATATTATTTTATAAAAATTTATTTTAAAATAATATAATTTTTCATTGCTATGTATTCATAAAGATTCTAAATTATCAAAATAGCGCTATACAATACACTAAATATCAAAACTATGGAACTTAAAAAGAACCCTCAACACAATTTATTAGAAAAAAGAAACATGTTTCTTGGCATTGGATTATGCCTGTCTTTAGGCATGTCATTAGTCGCAATGGAATGGAAATCTCCATATTACACAAGAATTGACAACTCAGTGACAATGGAAGACCCTGTGGAAGAAACGTTATTTATTCAGCCCACGAAAATGGACAGTCCTGTTCCTCCAAAGCCTGAGCCGATGAAAATGGAAAAGCCTGAGCCTAAGCCAAGCAACAACGTAAACATTGTAGTGGATGAAGCAGCCTCCTCATTATTAGATGATTACAATATTGACAAAGGTGATATTGATGTAATAGATGACGTAGATGATCCAGCAACTGGAATAGAAGCTTTGCCGGATGAAAAGGTTGAGGATTACGTATATTTTGCTGAAGAAATGGCTACTTTCAAAAAAGGCGGAATGAAAGGTTTTTACAAATATATCTCGCGTCACTTGAAATACCCTAAAGCTGCTAAAAGCAGAGGAATAGAGGGAAGAGTATTCGTGGAGTTCATCATTGACAAACAAGGAAACCTAACCAATGCAAAAGTACTCAAAGGCATCGATGAAAGCTGCGACGCAGAGGCATTGAGAGTTATTAAAAGTTCTCCTCAATGGCATGCTGCCAAACAAAGTGGCAGAGCAGTGAAAGTAAAGATGACTATACCCATCATATTTGACCTAAAATAAGGTGAAAGCTCGAGGTGTCAATGTTCTCTGCCCTCGAGCACTTTTCAGATTATTTTTTATAGATAAAAAGATTCCATCTTTCCTCTTCCACTCCTTCTTTATCCATTTCAGCTCTGCTTAGCGTAAAAAACAAATCCGACATTCTGTTTATATAAGCGCTTATATAATCCTCCACACAATCTGGATCTTCCTTCGTCAAAGTAATCAACCTTCTTTCCGCTCTTCTAATCTGAGTTCTGCAAACATGGCACAACGCTGAAATCTCATTTCCTCCAGGCAATAAGAAATATTCCGAGGGAGACGATATATTCGACTCCAGTTCATCAATCCATTTTTCACAAAACTCCGCTCCATCAATCGGCTTGGGTACAGAAATAGGAATCTTTGAATCAGACGGTCTGGCCAAATGTGACATCATATCCATCAAGTCTTTCTGAATCTTATACAAATTGTCTTGCCAAGGATGATCAGAGCTTAACTTGCTTCTCAACAGGCCTATCGTTGAGTTCATTTCATCGATTTCACCATTGCATTCTATTCTAGCGGAATCCTTGAACTCTCTCTTACCTCCATAAACTCCTGTTTTCCCTTTATCTCCCGATTTCGTATAAATCTTCATCGCTTAAATTAATTATATCAAAAAACACTCTCAAGGTCTTTGCTAAAGCCTCAAGCTTACATTTGATTAAATCTATAAAATAAAAAATTAAAACCTAAGCCTGAATTGCAGAAAAGAACCTCAATCAAGCAGCCATTTCAAAGCTTTTTCTTTTTCATCGGGAGAAAAATGCTCTATTTCGATCTGCAACAACTTCATAGACCTAAAAAAATCCACCATCTTGTCTATCCATTTCTTTTCCGTCACTACAGCATATTTCTTGACATTTCCAATCGCCTTGATCTTCACCCCCACTAATTCCAAAAAAGACTGAATATCCTCAAAACCTCCAATGTCTTCTATTTCCCCTAAAATAAGCAAGCCATCATAGCCCTTCTTATTTTCCAACAATTCTGAAAGCTTTACTATGCCATTTTTATCAATTTTTCCATTAAGCTTAAAGCCTATTATTCTTGTATCCGTAAACGGTGTAACTTCCAACATACGCTCTCATGATTTTGTTTTGTTTGCAAACTTAAAGGTCATCGGTTTTGTTTAACTCAGTGGTCAATCCTTTTCAAATGCTCCAACCTGAATCAAGACAATTCAAGAAAAGCTCTTCATCACCTTCTCATAGAACTAGGAGCATTACTCGCGCGATTGAACAACCTCATTTGCCGATACAATGCATTAAACAAACCGTCAGTGCTCCAGAATGGTATGATGGGTGGAAAGTCAGGCAAGGTGCTAATCAAAAATTCATACGAGCAAATCTTCGAAAAGCGATCATTATTCCTCCTAAAGCTTGCTATCCACACCTTACAATCGACGTAGACGACGTAGAATATGATCATAAAAAAAGTTCCGTCACACTCACCATTAACAGATTTCATTACTCCGCCAGCTTAAATGGCAAACGGTATTATTTTCAAGAAGCTAGGCCTTCCGGGAATTTTGTCTGTATAGGTTCCGAACTACCTCCGTTGGAGACTATGATAAGAATCAATCGTTGGCTAAAAGCTTCAGGTTTAAACATAAAACTCGAAGACAGTCCTCCTTCCACTCCGGTAGCTGAGGAACCTCTTGTCTCCGATAAGCTTGAAGCCACAGCAACTGAAGCAACGAGCAAGCTCACATTGGAAGAAAGCTCTTCCGACCAAGAGCTTTATAGAGAAATCATAACGGCAGTCAAAAGAATTCATCGTGAAAAAGCTCGTTTGAAACAAAGCCGCAAACAAGATGCTCCCATTTTCATTCCCGGCATGTCTGATAAAACAGAAGAATTGCAACTGTTATTTGAAGACATGAAATTCACAAATTTGAAAGTTTTATTCGACATTGATGACTATACGAATATTCCTGCCATGGAAAAGTACTTCCTTTCCACACTTCAGTCAAGATTTATGGAATGGCATAAAGAACGAAACCTTATACCTGTAAAAAGCAGAGTTGACCAAGGGTCTCAAGAACTTAAGAAAGAACTTGAGCATTACAAGCATATTAAAAAGAGAACAGGCAAATATCACCCTAAAAGATGGGCTGATTTTTTTCATCGCAAATCCTCGGAGTCTGTAGTCCCAAGCATTGAGCAATATTCTCCAGAATGGTTTATACCTGAAGATTATGTCCCTGACTTTGAGGACAAAAAAAATCTAGAATACTTCAAGCTGGCAATTAAAGTTTCCTATAATCTCATGGTTTTGCAACTATCGGAACTAAGAGTTCAAGAAATGGCTGAAATATCAGCGGCGATCTATGCTTTTATATTTCGAAACGGCTCAAGAGGCGGTTTTTTTGAATTACTATGCAAGAAGCACAGCGACGCTATTCAAAAAGCGTGGGATGCTATTCCAGAAGAGAAAATGTTCTCTATAGGCCACAAAACATTCACAATTACTGAAGTAGAAGATAATTATCCAAGCTTAGAAGCCTACTGGGACCTTCAAGCAAAAGAGTTTCAGTTGCAATTTGAAGTTGCTCAAAATCACCTTCGCGCATGGCAAAGCATGCCTTCCGATGAAGAAAAATCTTTGGATGAAAAACTTGACAAACTATTAAGCAAACTTGACGCTAGCTCCATAAAAATAGAGCTTCTCAATCATTTGATAGCATCAAGTCCATCTTCAAAAGGCGGCGCCAGAGCGACTCCTTAAATTTTTATAATATAATTAAGACGCTTTCAGTCTTCTGATTTCTTCATCTTTTTCTTTCATAGCCACTTCAAACGACTGCATGCGACTATTCATCTCATCCTGAAGACTTTGCATTTCCTCCAAGTTTTGCCTCAACTCCTCTTCTTGGGCTCGCATCTCATCAGCATGATTCTGGCTTTCTTCCAAAAGTCTTTGAGTCTGCAAGTTCATTTCATAATTATTAATGAATGAAGCGATGATTTCTGATATTGCCTTAAGGTATTCTCTTTTCTTCTCTTCAATCTCGTTAAATGAAGCGAACTCCATGACCGCCACCACTTTTTTATTTTGCAAACAAGGCTCAATGATGATCGCTCTAGGCAAAGCCTGCCCCAACCCTGAAGTGATATTGACGTAATTTTCAGGCACCTCTGTCAAATAAAGCGTCTTCTTTTCAAAATATGTCTGGCCTAGCAAACCTTCTCCCGCCAACACCTCTTTCTCTATATATTTCTTTCGACTATAAGCATATGAAGCTTTCAAGTTCAATACTATTCCTCCTTCATCATTCTCCTCTACCAAATAAAACGCGCCTTGATTCGCTTCCAAATAATTGGTAACATTATTCATGATTTGGTCATAAAGAAGCTCTCCTGCATCTTGCTGCGATTGAAGCATATGCACGATACTGTTAATCCCATCGTTCACCCATTGCCTCTCATTCTCCTGCCCTTGCTTTTCCTCTAATTCTTCCAAATACTTTTTCGTTTCCTCATGCCTCAACTCGATCTCTTCATTCTGTTTTCCCACTTCATTGAGCAAACTTTGATTATGATTATCGGAGACATACGTGATGTATTTAAGCATAAAACTAATCAACAGCACGAAAAAAATACCAATTACGATGGATAGCGGCGATTGAAAAAAGGCTACTTTTTCAGGTTGCGGCATAGGACTCATTCCTCCAACAAAAAATGTCGCCATCATCAATCCAGTCCCCCATAACGTAAAAAGTATTGTCTTCCCATATTCCTTTACATTAAAAACCGTCCAAGGCAATATGCAACAAACCAATTGCAATATCACAAATCCAACCGCAGGCGATTCATCTTCATATAAAATCCCCAAATGCCCCCAAAATAGCATCACAGGAGAAAAACCAGCTAAAATAGCCCTTGATATATTTATTTTATTGTAATGATTTAATAATAGTATAGACAGAAAAGCCAACTCTAAAATAATGGGTTTATAAAGCTCAGCTCCCTTGAAATAAAGCAGTATCGTATAAAGGAAACTAAACACCACCATTAAGCCGGCGATAAAATTCGAAAACTTGTACTTAAATTTGTCTTGGTCGTCCATTTCCTCGGACACACCTAGATTATATATTTTATTAATAAATTTCATTAAACCAACTCTTCACTATTCTCTAGACAACAAACATAATGAAAAATTTACAAATAATAACTTCAAGCCTTGCCGGATGTACTCGATTAAGAGTCTTATTTAATTTAAATTACATCAATTAAAACATGAATCCTTTAAAATTGTACTTTCAATGAATGATTTTAAATAATACTATATCAACACCAAAAAAATAAAACATAGACATTATCAAGATAACAAAAAGATAATAAAACAACTCTAATTCACTTCAAGACCTTGCAATTCCATTGTCTTGAGAAAAAATAGCATAGACCACTCGATTTCCTCAAAATATATAAAAAACAAAATTCATAATTTTTCAAAGAAATCAAAAAGAAGTCCTTAAACCAATGAATTAAAATTATCCCATTCAAAAAAATTCAAGGGCTTTTTATTTTTTTTTAATATTAAAAATACAGACATAAAAATGAATTATATTCAACTATGCAAAATTGTCTGAGCGAGACATGATTTCCTCAACCGACGAAACTTTGGCAAAATTAGATTCAATAGCAGCCAAAACAACGCATTGTATATTTGCGGCATCCACCTTGACATTTTTAAACACTAAATCCCTTGTCGCGCATGCGTCGAAAGCAACTTCGCATGTATAATTGCGCCGATTTGCCTCAATTACAAATGAAAGAATGGATGAGTCAATAGGCATTCCACAAACAACGATGCTTTGTATGCCTAGCTCGTTAATCAACTTAAAAAAATCTTCCAGATCCACAACGCTTGCCGTTTCTCTATGAAAGACTTTGCAGAAATCTGTTTCGGACAATCCTTCGCAAAGAAGAGCGCCGTCAGATCCTTTTTTAAAAAATGGAACATACGCATTGTCTATCTCTCTTCCCAAAGCAAAAATTGGCCAATTATTATCCTTCCAATGAGCTACCAACCTAGCTGCTTGTTGCGAAGCATATTCACTTCCAAGCATTTCCAACGCACCTCCAGGCATATGTTCCTTTTGCAAATCAACTAATAATAGAGCTGTTTTCTCTTTAATCATTAAATTACTCTTCTGCTGACAATATTTTCAAAGCTGGCCCATCTAAGTTAAAAAACTCTGTACCTTCTTTGCCATCCACTTCCAAAACCAATCTATAATTATACTCTCTGGCCTCAAGACCAAAGTTCAACATGCCTGCCCAATAATAATAAACTGGTGTCAAACTACTCCTCACCTCATCTGGACCTCCATAAATTTGACAATCGGAACATATTTTCAGTTGAGCGACATTGTCTTGCCTTTTATTTTTAAACACTATATTATTGATCTTTGCAAATGGCGGCCACTTTCCATCAGCTCCTTTATCCGTATTCATCGAATAAATCAACCAATTGATCACTTGACCTCTTTTGCAAGGCGTCACCAACTCCGAGCTGCCCTCGTTCAAGCTTCCAAGACTATTATCCATCATATAAACAGATGATGAAGCGTCTTTCGTCCTCAACAGCTTTTCCACATCAACCACAGTGACAACATTCAATTGAAAAGAGTTGAACTTATTATGCTTGAGATGATTTTGAGAATCTTTTGTATCCATTGTAATAAATTTACGCACTTGTGAAAAAATTAAGACTCGGAATTGATCAAGTAAGCAGGAAGCTCTGTTCGCATTCTGTTTGCTTCATTGCCTACTTGCAAAGTCAAATAATAAGGATGCTCGGAATCTATTTTACTTTTTATATCCGCTTTCCAAAAACCTATATCCGCATAAGGATAAAGTTCCTTCTTCAACGCGAACTTTTCTTCCAATTCGCCACCCAAAGACACGCCTACAATATCCACATATGATTCGCACTCCAAAGCAACAACAGACCAAACCACACTATCTCCCTTGCTGATTGCGGTTTTCAACTGCTGAGTGCCTTCGTCTTGAGAGCCTTTAAGTTTATTATTGTCTAGCAAATAATAGTTCTCTGTCAAACAGCCATCAGCCAAAGCTCCCACGACATCAATCACCATCACTATAGAAATCATTTTCATAACTAACTTCTTTTAATTAATATAATTACATCGTTCATCTGCTTTCTCTTTCAATAATTCACTATTGAGAATAGCATTTTGCCATGATGAAAATCTGAATGATTTTTTTAAATCAATAAGCTCATTAATTGGCAGGTATTGGCAAGTATGAATCAGCACCGCCTGTGAAGCCATTTTCCATAGGGTCGCTTGAAACATCAATATACGCTCGATGGATAAAATCTTTTGGCTCCCATGTTAGCTTATCTTTGACATTTTTCAACTCAAAAAGTCTAATATGCAAATCATACGAGTACCTTCCCGGTCTTGAAGTGTCAACAGAAGCACTCCAGTACCAACCGTATGTATTTGAGCTTGGAGAGCCGTACTGTGCAGGAAAAATAACCTTTTCATCCACTGCCTCGCCTGTTACATCTATAATAACAGGAGGCAAATAGCTGACCTTCGACTTCATGCCCCTCGTGCTTTTAATCGCTTGCCCTGCCAAGTCCAATACATTGAACTTTTGTGGAACATGATGCTCATCTGTGATATTCACACCGGCTTCCATTCCCAAATTTGAAATTACTGAGTTGAGCTCAGAAAGATGCTTGTCACTATCAGCAGGATCATCCTTGGATTTGGCATTGTTCGTTAAAACGTCTTTAATACGTTGCACACCTTCCAATGACTCTTTTTCAGATAAAGATTGTCTGAATTGCAAATACTCCTTTGGCAAAGTCATTGGCAAACTTGCAATACCTGTAATCAGCCAGTTCAATACTTGCTCGCTTGCTTGAGTTCCTGTTATTGGCCAATAAGTTCCATTAACAGCACTGCTAAGATCTTTGGTTCCTTCATTCTGAGAACCAAACTGCTTCATATTATCCATCAGATAAATATGCTCTCCAATATTATCCTCTTTGATCGCGGCTTCAACATCCACCATGACCATTATAGCCAATTGTTGTCCCATTTTGTCATCTTTATTTTTTAAAAAAAGCTGTACCTGTCAAGGTTAACAACTTAAAGAAGGTGAAACTCTTACTAATGAAGCTGTATCTATCAACATATCACTGCATTCCCCTTTGCCCATCTGCACTTCCAGTTGATATGAGTAGGATTTATTTTCTTCCATCCAAGTAGGCACATAGCCTGACCATACCTTGCTGTCCCCATTTTGAGCAGACTCCTCTTGAGGGACGTTCCCAATAGGCACTCCCCCAAAACTTATGCTTTTGATTTCAACAGGAGTTTGCACGTCAATTGCGTAAATTTTCCATTTAACTAATTGTCCAGTGGCGCAATGAGTCATCAGCTCCGAAGACCCTTCGTGCTGACTCTGAAACTCGCTATCATCCATCAAAAATATGCTACCATGCAGTGAGCCCTCACTCAATGCGCTTATAACATCAACAAATATTACAATATTAATCACTGAGTTCATTTTCATATATGTTTAGAATACGTCTCTAACTAATGGAACTTTTCCTAATGGTGTTCTTAATACTTCTTCAGAATCTTTGTCTACAAACTTCAAATTAAATTGATAGCCTGTCTTATCCATCGTTACATGGTTTGCTTCCCATTGGTTGAAAAGCGATAATGACCTGATCAAAGCATCAACAAAATACGGTCTCACACCGTTCATTCCGGTCATATAGTCCACTCTGGCTTTCAAGGCAAATGGGTCATCCACGACCAACAACAACTCAAGGTTCTTGTCGGACCTGTAATTAACAAATTGCATTTCATGAACAATTTGGTCCAAATCCAAAACTCCTGAAGTTTTGAAAGCCAAAACCAACTGATCATAAGTTCTAGTCGCTGAATGTTGCGAATCCATAACGTGCAACATGTCTCCGCTTCTTCCGGCAAATTCAAACTGAACAGCATTCAAAGCATCTGTTGAAATACTTTCCTTGCGAATCATTTTATCTCCGATTTTATATCGAATAATTGGCGCTTCGTTAGCATGCAATCTTGTCACAACAAGCTCGCCTTCTTCGCCGACTTCAACCCAACGACCATTTTCATCCACAATTTCGATCAAATGAAGTCCCGGGATAGCTGTCAAGACATCAGAATCAACATCCAATTGCAAACCTATCGTCTCCGCCTGAGTCGCAGCGAAATAGCTTAATATATCCAGATTAGGATACAAGCTTTTCAACTCATGTCTTTTTCTGTTCGGCAACAAGCCGCTTCCATACATCGCAACTCTAAAGCTCTCTCGATCCTCGCTTTTTAAATTCTGGCCTAAATCTACCAGTGCCGCTATGCCTTGAGAGGTCGACATGATGGTCTTTTGTCCAGCATAAGACATCATGTGTTCATACACGCCTTGGTTTACAGGGCCTGCTCCAATGTAATTTGTGTTTGGAATCTCCTGAAGCACACCGCCTACCATCGTTCCGCTACTCCACATTTGATAGTCCGCGAGCGTCGTGACAACCCACTGGGCTTGATCGGCATCCAAATATGAACTCAACATATGATTGCCCATAAACTTCCCCGCGATTTCATATGTATCACTTAATTCATTAAGCGAATACACCGTCTCAATCGGCTGTCCAGAAGTCGTTCCTCCACTTGCCACAATCTCAAACCCTCCTTTTTCCATCGGCACTACAACTCCCTCTCGTTCGCCCATATACAAATCAATTACCGTAGACTTGTCTGATATCGGCAAGTTTTGCCAATCCTCCAGCGTAAATTCCCCCGTCACATTATCATCAAGCCCCAGTCTTTCCTTCCACTTATCATTTAAAAGCAAAATATTGACAATCTGAGCCAATCTTCTCGCAATCAAAATATTCTGGGCATCCATTGGAATCGCATCAAAAGCGCAACCCAAACTCATTTCCATGCTTTTCATCTTGCTTACAAATGATGGAAGCTCAAGCACTTCCTCAATATTTGAAGGAACGAATTCATTGTCAGGTATCAAATCTTTGACAATGTCTCTAACTTCTGACAAATCAATGTCCTCAATCATAGCAGTACTCATAGTGCCTTTAATTTTTTGTGTTCAATATCTTTTGGCCTAAAATTCTTATTTCATTCAACAGCGCGTTAAAATGACTTATGTTGATATCATGATTCATAAACACTACCCTAAGCGCTGTAGCTCCATCAATATCCACTTTGGATATAAAGAACTTGCCTCCTTCTCGTATCCCGTTTCTGATTTGCAGTTGAAAATCATGCATATCCTCTCTATAGTTTTGAGGTTTGTATCTAAAGCAAATAATATTAGCTTCCGGCTCATGTATCGCTTCAAAATCCATAGAATCCTTCAATACCCAAAAAGCGCTTTGAGTCATTTGAAACAAATACTCCAACTTGTCTGAAAATATTGATTTTCCATATATTGCCCATAGCGTCCAAAAATGAAGAATCATCGGCCTCTTCGTGCATTCGAAGTTTTTACTTGCGCTATCATGCATTGCATAAATGTTGTCGTTTGGATCAAACACATAGCTAGCCTCTTGTCGAAAAGCGCCTTTGGCATATTCCTTTTTCTTGTAAAACAAAAAAGTGCACATAGCAGGCACAAACATCATCTTATGCGCGTCCCAAACAAAAGAATCCGCTTTTTCAATACCCTTGACTTTATGCCTGTGATCATCGGAGACCAGCACGCTTCCTCCATGAGCAGCATCAATATGCAACCAAAGATCAAGCTTCTCCGCAATCTCAGCCAATTCCTCTATATTGTCAAACGCTCCTACAGATGTCGATCCCGCGGCTCCTACCAAACAAAACACGTCCAAACCTCTTTGTCTAGCTTCTATAATGGTGGATTCCACCTTGCCAATGCAAATTTGTTTTCTTTCATTCAGCGGAATTTTCACAATTTGGTTTTCTCCAATACCTATGATTCCTGCTGCTCGCGAAATACTGTAGTGAATCGATTCGCTGACAGCTATAGCTGGCTTAAGCCCTTCAAGTCCATCTAAGCCTTTATCCCACACATTCGGATATCTATGGTTTCTTGCAGCCAGCAATGCTGTCATATTTGCCAATGAGCCTCCAGTGGTTGTGACAAATTCAAAATCTCCTGTATACCCAATAAATTTGTTGAATTCATGGGCCATAACTTTCTCAATAGCTATAGGCAATTGGCCGGCTTCGTAAAATGACGCAGGCTGAGATAAAACAGAGCTGACAAAATCCATTACACCTGCCAAAGGGTAAACTCCTGAAAATTGTCTTCCCATATATCCTGGAGAATGAACCTGAATAGCCGTTTTAATATATAAATCAACAATTTCAGAAAGCTTCTCTTTCGTTCCTTCAGGGTTTTCCAAAATTGTCATTGCCTCGATCTTTTTCATCAAGGTCTCAGGCTCATATAAATTTATTCCTCTGATTGATTTATCCGAAAGGTACTTGCTAAGCTTACTAACCACCAATCCAACATTGTCCTTAAATTCCTCAGGATCAAACATTTCAATATACTCCTTGCGTTCCCTATAATGAAATGTTTTGTTTTGATACTCTAAATTTACCGCGTCAGTATCCGCGTAATCTGAAATTTCCATATTATGAGATGTTATATAAATGGCCTTTTGGCCTGAAAAAATGATCAAATGAATATCAAACGAAGTCTCTTACCAAAGGTAATTTTCCTAGTTTAGTTCTAAGCTCGTCGGTTTCAGACTTGCTCATTACTTTTATTTCAAATCGATAATCTGTTTTATTGATTGAATGAGTATTAGCTTCACCGCTCCCGAATATTGACATGGAAGAAATCAATGCTTCCACAAAATGATAATGCGTTCCATGCTCTCCTAGCATATAATCCAATCGACTTCTCAAGCCAAACACATCTTCGACAATAACTGCCAAGCTCAAAACTTTCTTCTGTCTTATATTTCTAAATTGCATTTCATACGCCAACATGGACAAATCGCAAACGCCAGCGAGTCTAAGGCCTTCTATCAATCTGTTCAACACTCTTGGCGCTGAAAATTGCATATCGCATACATGAAGCATATCCCCTGTTCTACCCACGAAATCAAACTGTTGGGCTTGCAATTCCTGACTTTCCAAATTCGGTCTTCTTACCATTCTATCCCCGAGTTTGTACCTGATCAACGGCGCTTCATTGGCATGCAATCTTGTAATCAAGATTTCTCCTTCCTCTCCTACCTCAACCCATTTACCTTCTTCGTCAACAATTTCTATGAAATGCAAGCCAGGAACTTCCGTTAAGCATTTATCTTTTTCACTCAGCTGTATGCCAATTGCTTCTGCTTGAGTGGCGGAGAAATAGCTTAATACGCTCAACTCTGGGAACACTTGTTTAAGTTCACGTGCTTTCTTCTCTGAGAGAAGTCCACTGCAAAACATTGCAAGCTTGAAGCTATCCTTATCTCTTTTACTCATTCCCGGACTCAAATCTTTCAAAAAAGCGATACCTTCGGTCATTCCCAAAATCAGCTTATCTCCTTCGTAAGCCATCATATGCTGAAAGACCTCCTTGCCTACAGGACCCGCTCCGATAAAAGTTGCATCAGGTATTTCCTGCAATACACCTCCAATCATAGTTCCACTGCTCCACATTTGATAATCCGCATAAGTTGTGATCGCCCATTTAGGCGTTTCATCACTCATATGTGGCTTCATCACATGCCTGCTCATGAAATGGCCAGTCATGACATAGCTATCTTTGAGTTCTTTGATAGAGTACACCGTTTCTGAAGGCGTTCCAGAACTTGTCCCTCCACTCGCAACTATTTCAAATCCCCCCTTAATCAAGGGAACAACCATACCAAGCCTCTTTCCGGAGAAAAACTTCAATGTCACTTCTTTATCTGAAATTGGCAATTGTTGCCAATCCGAAAAATTCTGAGGTGTCTCAAAAATCTCATGATTTTCAAATCGCTGTTTCCAAAGCGGATTCAAACTCAAAATATTATAAAGCTGTTGAAGTCTCCTAAAAATAACCTCTTGCTGAACAGATAGGTCCAGTTGCTCAAACCTCTTCCCTACACGTTTCTCTAGTAAATTAATTTTCGATAAAAATGTAGGCAACTCCACTACATCCTCTATAGTCTTAGGAGTCATTTCAATATTTGGAAACAGTTCTTCAGAAATTACCCCGATTTCTAAATCGTCAGCAACAAGCTCAGTCATAATAAAAAATTTGATCTCTTGAAATAAATGAAATAGCCTAAATCACTTTCACAAAAAAATCTACATTAGCCTAGGCTTTGGCTGCTCTAAAAACTTATCGTCATGAAATTACAAAATGGGTATAAGAAAAAATATTACACGATATTACAAAAAAGAGCCTGCTCTCGAAATCAATCAAAAACAAGCTCCTCTATTAATTTAATGTTAATAGCTTATTCCAAAATGTAAGGACCTCCCTCAACAACGTTGCTTTTATTCAGCGCTCTATCTTGTATCCAAGCTTTGACTTTGAGAGTATCAAATCGCTTGACTAGAAATCTAATGGAAGGAACATCAAAATTGTATTGTATTTCTCCCTCTAATGGATCCCCTTCTCTTCCTTGATCAAGCCTTGTGAATCTATTTTTAAATTGCTCAGACTGAATATCTCCAAAAGATAACAAAGAAAATTCTCCATTTTGTTTTTTATAGATTTCAATAAACAAATTGCTGGAATTTGGATTATTCTTCACCAATATAGTAGAAGACTGTTTATCCTGATTGTCTGAATATGGATGCCAATAGTCCAAAGTATACCAATAATAATTTTCACCAAACTCTTCAGCTCTAGACTCAAATCCAGATGAAAACTTGACAACAATTGAATCCTGGCTTATTCCTCTGATAAAGTGAACACTATCCACTCTATTGTTGATGATAAAATTCGACTCAATATTTTTATTGGAACCAAACTTTTCAATCCATTTACCTTCGTTATTCAATGATATTTCTCTAAAATGATAAGGCTCATATGTCTCATCTTCATATAAACCAAGATCACCATTGCCATCCGTAAACTCCAAATCAACCACTACAGCAGTATAGGATACATTGTCCTCATCTTTCTCAAAACTGACATTTTTCAATGCGATTTGCGGCTCATCCGGATAGTTTTCGGGAAATTTACAGCCATATGTTAAAATCAATACAAAAAGCAACAATATGTTTCTCATATATTTCGTTTTATTTTTCAATGATATAAGTGCATTATCATGAATTAAAAAGCTATCAAGCAATAAATAATATTGCTAAATTTATTTAAAATTACAACATGTTGTCTCCCAAAAAGTTAAAATAAATATGGGTTTATGAAATATTTTTGAAATACTGATTTGTTAATTTTATTTTTTCATTATTTTTGAACTGAAATTTGCATGACCTTTTATCAGGTTGATTTTCAGCATACAGTTTATTGCTTCATACCCATTCCATCATTTACCATAATAATGCATAATAATTTTTTAATTATTCATTTTCTTCATATTTATTAAAATGAGAAAAATAAAAGAAGTTTGGAAAAAATTAAAAATGGATCCTTCCACTAAAGGAAAGATGCGCGTCAAATATGAGATTTCGAACCTTGGCCGTATAAGATCCATGCGAGGCACTGCTGAACCATATGTGTTACAGTTAGGCAAAATCAGCGGTTATTTTGTCTTTAATATGATCATAAAAATCACCGAAGACAACAAAAGGATCAAGCAAAACAAATATCTGCACAGGCTTATTGCAGAATATTTTTGCGAAAATTATACTCCTGACTGCGTGGTGATTCACTTAGATCATAACAAACTCAACAATGACGCTAGAAACTTGGCTTGTGTAAGCCACAAAGAAGCCATAGCCCATCGCAAAACCTTGCTTGAGCCTGTTGAGCAAAAATATGTGTGGAATGGCGCTATTGACGAAGACTTTGACGACAATACGCTAAGAAGGGTCACAACTGAAGAGGAAGTGTTCAAAACCATAGAAGGATTCAAAAAGTACGAAGTTTCGAATAAAGGCAGAATTCGAAAAAAGCCTTCCAAAGACTCCATAGGCAGAAGAGGCAGAGGAAACAATATGGAAATGAAACAAAGAATTCACCCTAAAGAGAACTTCTATTTCCTTGACCTCATAGACGACTTTGGAAAAAGAAAAACCGTTTACCCTCATAAAGAAGTTGCCAAAGCTTTTTGCATCAATGTTCTTAATTCTGAAAGAATTGTTGTAGTTCATATCGATGGAAACACATTGAACAATGACTCAACAAACCTCGAATGGGCAACCTACTCCGAAGCGATCAAATTGCAATTCAAACAAGGGAAAAAGAATAACTTTAAAGTTTGGGAAAAAAGAAAACAGCTTTATAAAAACGGTTTCAAGCCTAAAGAGCAACAAAAACTTGTGGAAGAAAGTGCTAATAATGAATAGGTTATTAGTACTTGCTGCCTTGATATTTCCCCATGAGTCTCATCTTGTCAATAATTTCGTTTTGAAGAACATCCATTCTCACTCCCCAGTTTGGAGCTAACTTAATATTGGCAGGAGCTTCGCTTACAAGTCTCTGTACTTTAATGGACGGCCTTAAACGCTCCAAAAACTCAATAACAAAATCGATGTACTCGTCTTTTTCGAACAAGTTCAAGCTTTCTGGATTGTTCTTAAACTGATGAGCCATTATTGTTCCTTTGATGATTTGAAGCTGATGAATTTTCAGAGAATCAATCGGCAATTCCGAAATAATATTTGCTTCGTCCATCATTTCAGCTCTTGACAAACCTGGCAAGCCAGCTAATAAATGGACTCCAGTATGCAGTCCTCGCTTCACAGACTCTTCAATAGCCCAAACCGAAGACTTGAAATCATGACCTCTATTAATCTCGACCAATGCTTTGTCATGGCAAGACTCGACTCCAAACTCTAAAAAAAACAGGTGCTTTTCAGATAATTCCTGCAAATAATCCAAAATTCTCTCATCAACACAATCGGGACGAGTTGAAACAACGATTCCTGATATATCCTCATGACTCAAGGCTTTCTCATAAATTCTTTTCAAATCATCCAAAGGCCCATAAGTATTAGTATAGGCCTGAAAATATGCCAAAAACTTTACATTCTTATTATATCTCTTTTTTAAGAAGGGAACCCCCTGATTGATCTGAGAGATAACATCATTTTCCTCTCTGGAGTAAGCAGGAGTAAAGCTTTCATTATTGCAATATGTGCAACCCCCTCTACCCTTGCTACCATCCCTATTGGGACAAGTAAACCCGGCGTGAAGAGACACTTTTTGCAATCTAGCTTTATACTTTTCCTTAATATATCTTGTATAGCTATTATAAGGCAAGTCATGCCCCCATGCAAAATTGCTTTGTAAACTTTCCAACTGTTCTTTCATCTGTAATTCAATCAATACTCTAATAGAACAGCTGAAACATGGGTTTTATTTTGCGATTATTACCTTTTTATGATCGGTATACTTGGATGTTTTCACCAAAACATAATACACACCTGATGTTAATTTTTCAACATTCAAACTCACTTGTTTTTTTCCATCAATTGCTTTCTCGTTTACCACATGTCCTTGAGATGTATACAGCCTCAAAACACCATCAAAACTAGCCTCTTCAAAGTCAACACTTAAAACATTCGAAGTAACTGGATTTGGCACGATCTTCCAACCATTTCGTTTCACTTCCACATCGCCTCCCAATAATAAACTCTTGGATTCAGAAAGAACAGAACAGCCATTAGTTTTAACTCTCACAGTATATTCACCGGATTGCTTAGGTTTCAAAGATTGGTATGAAGCTCCAATAATGCGCTCTCCATTGAGGTACCATTGATAAGTATCTCCATCAGTAGCTATTAACTTGCCGTTTTGCTGATTGATTTTAACTTCGGGATTTTGCTTAACCACTATTGTTCGACTAGATGCTTCGACTTCAAGACCTTCAGAATCTCTCACTAATAATGAAACATCATACGAACCGCTTCTATCAAACTCGACATTATGCGGTCCATAACCGTTATACTCTTCGCCTCCAATATCCCAGACATGCTCTTTGATTCTACCTGTTGATTCAGAAATGATAGTGACCAATTGATTTACACAAACAACTGTATCAGAAATTGAAAAATTAGCTGACAAAACACTTAAATCAGGACCTGTTATTTGAAAATTTTTCATTTCAAACCCATTCCCTTCATTTTCATTGTCCGTAATAAATATCATTCTAAAAGCGACTTGCTCTCTACCTCCAAAACTAGACAGATCTAAAGATTTCTCTATATATTTTCCTTCACTTGTTCCTGTAATCAAACCTTGACTATCCCCAAGTATACTATTGACTTCAGAAGTTCTGTCATACCATTCAACGGTTCCAGTTTTATCAGCTCCCAAGACATTCCAAACATGACCGGCATCTGTACTATACTCCAAATAGATTCCATCATACCCTGCCTCCAAGTCATATTTCAAATCAAACTTCATCGCATATTCGCCTTCATACTCAAAAACGAATGAAGGCAAGTAAATATAAGACTTTACATTCTTTTTGTATTTCCCTCCCTCTTGTACGCTCACCAGCAACTCATTACCATCTATTTCAGCAACTCCCACTCCTTTTTCTTGAACATCATCAATTATAAAGTGTGAAGCTTTCAAATCATCATCAATATTACTTAAAGCATACGGTATAGTCTCATGTGGCAACACCGTTATATAATCTTCTTTTTCTAACGTGTCATTTTGATCTACTTCCAAGGAAATATCAAAAGTTCCCGATTGAGAGTAATAATATTCAGGATTTTCATCTGTGGAAAAAGATCCATCTCCAAAATTCCAATTAAATTCACTAGCTCCTCCAGAAAGATATTGAAAAACAACTCTTTCATTTATATACTTAATTCTTTCATCCACAGTAAAAGCAGACTTGGGTTCATTAGCCAAAATCTGAAAATCATCTATCATTACGCCATCATCTGAATAATCCGTTCCATAAAAGCCACTCACAATAAGCATGAACCTAAACCTCACTTTTGAATTTCCTGCCAAAAAAGAGACATTGTATCCAGTCTCTTCATTCTCAAAATTCCCTATCCACCCTTGCTGATTCCCGACAATATTTTCGTCAATTCGACAACCTTCATATGGGTTCTTATTATACCAATTATAGCCTAATGGATCATCATACTTGCCTAGCAACTGCCATGTAGCACCACTATCTACAGAATAATGAACTTGAAATGCGGCAGGAGCATTGCAAAACGTACTCTGCATACTCTTATTGAATTGCAGCTGATAAGCCTTGATAACATCCGAAAAGTCAAAAAATGGCGTATATAAAGCCGCTCGATACGTATTTTGCGGATAAGGTTTATCCAAAACAGTTTTCCAAGCCATCGATCCACTCGAAACCTCGCTTAATGTCCCCGTTGGCACACCTCTTTGCCAAACGGTATCTTCAGTATCCAAATTCACCGCATAAAACCCATCCACATGTTTTTCAAAATCGCCTCCATCCTCTAACAAAAATGGCAAACTATATACTGTCGACGAAGGCAAGCCTTCTTTAACATCAATAAAGAAAAACTTTGTATCTGCTCCTGCTTCGTTATTCACCTTCAGCCTTACAGGAAATAATCCTTTCTCTTTGAAAATATGACTTGGGTTTTGCTCTTCACTTGAAGTTCCGTCTCCGAAATCCCACGAATAAGTCAAGTCTTTGCCAAATGATTGGTCATAAAAAAACACTTTAACCCCTTTTCTAAATTCATCGGTACTCAAACCAAAATCAGCAATGGGATAATCGCTTTTCAATCGTTCTATCAACTTTTCCATATTTATTCTCCCACCACCCAGCAAGCCTATATACTCTTCATTGAAAGCGCCAATATCATCCGAAGTTTCCCTAATTAAATTCAATAGCGCTTCTGAGGAAAGGCTTGGGTCATACGCTTTTGCCACAGCCGCAAGCCCAGCAACCAACGGACAAGACATTGAAGTACCTGAACTGTATTTATAGCCACCTGGTTCTGAAGATTTCAAAGGAACAGTACTATAAATCCCAGTCCCAGGAGCGCTAATATCCACCCATGTTCCATAATTTGAACTACTGGCTTTGATATCTTTACTAGTTGTATTCGCCACAGCAATGACATGTTGATAGCCTGCTGGAAAACTAGGCCTTGTTATATTGTCATTTCCTGCAGCAGCTACAAAAATCTTACCTTCAGCAGCACCTTCATTAATCAACTCTTGGACCGCATGGCTATAATAATAACTTCCATATGACATGCTAATCACTTCCGCTCCTGAAGTCATAGCATAAAGCAAGCCTTCATAAGCGTATTCTATCGTCTTGGTATTGGAAGCGTTGTCGCTAGTCACTTTGACAGGAATAATCTGAGCAAAGTTATTTGAAATGGATGATATCCCCCTATTATTCCCATTCACCGCTGCTGCGACACCCGCGCAATGAGTCCCATGGCCAAAAGTCAAACCATCAGCTTTTCCGTATGGTGGCTTAGGGTCCGGATCGCCTTGCTCATACAAATTACCGCTTACGTCATAGCCACTAACATCATCGATGTATCCATTTGAATCATCATCAATACCATTGCCAGGTATTTCATCTTTATTAATGTAAATGTTATCACGCAAATCTTCATGCAATGTATATACACCATCATCGATGATTGCTATTCTTATTTTTCTATCTGGGACATCCAAATTATCCACCACATCCCAAAAACCTGTTAGATTCAAAGCATATTGCTTATCAGAATGCGGATCATTTTGCTCACTGGCATCTGAAAAATAAACTGGAATTTTTTCAACATACTTTACAAGACTGCTAGAGGTGAATTCCGAAACAGCTTCTTCAAAAACCGTTTTTTTCTCTAAATGAATCTCTATTATTTTTCTAGCGGATTTGTACTTGCTATTTTTAAAAGGCCTATGAAAGTTTGCCACCTTGCTCCTATCATGAAAAGCTTCCCATAAACGCGATTGAGTTTGCGTCAATTCTGATGATTTATTCAAATTTAAATATTCTTCCACCCTCTGCCCTTCTTCCAAAATAACATAAGCTTTATTTGGAGCAAACTCCTTTTGAACTCTTTCTCCCAATTTTTCCACTTTTAACTCTTCATTAGAGCTTTGCGCGGACAGCAATGAAATAAAGATTGTTTGAATCAATAAAACAACTGCTGGATAAAACATCAATTTATTTTTTCTCATCCTCTATCGGGGTTAAAATAAGTTCAAAAGATCTACCACTAATTCCGCAACAATTGAATGTAACAAACAGACTGATTTGGTCTGAAGCATTCATAAGCTCTCCATTTACCAACAAGTCTCCATCCGCTAAAAACTTTCCGCATTTATATGCCACTCGATAAGTAAAATTCTCTCCAAACAAGCCAGAAGCTATATCGGATATATCATACTCATTAATTTCTCCATCAATTGCTTTAGTAAGCTCGAGCTCTCCTTTTTTCACCTCTGGGTCTAAAGTCGAGCTGTAAAATTCATAATCGTACTTGCCTGACAAATCACTATCGCAGTCAAAATCTTTGATGAGCACTGTAGCAGTATCATTCGCCATACCGCCTTGTCCCAAACCAAGCAGAAACTCGTTTCCAGCTTCATCCAAATACTTGGCTTCAAGCAACACAATCTTTATACTTTTATCACCATCGGTAATACCATCATTCAAAGGCAAAAGCGCAAGATCATTGGAGTTTAAATTAGAAATAGTATCCTTATGAATAATTTGCATAGTTCCCTGCAAATCATCATTCATACCTTCAATCAAATAATCTATATTATTCTCCGCTTCTCCCAGCACACGGTATGATATTTCAATATCATGTCCGATTGTCACTGGACTAAAAACCTCTATTTGCAACGTGTCATCATTTTCCGACACTTCATAAAAAGACTCTCGAAATGCCACAGAAGGCATCATACGATCAACTTCAGGCTCTAAATTGTTCGAATCACATGACAGCAATAAGACACTTATTATTAGTAAAGCTATATTTCTCATATCGTCAATTATTTTTGAAACCACATCGGTTCATCCACAGTTCTTGGGGCTGGCACATTGGGATTTGAAGCCTCAGAATCGGGCGACCATGGCAATCTGCAAATCAAGCCATCAACCAAAGCTTCTTCCGGAACTGACAAATTTGGGAACTTATTCCTTCTCATGTTAACAAAACTATAGACACCTCTTAAAAATGACTCAAGGTATTGTTGGGTATACACTGCTTCTAACGCTTTGTCTTTTGGCAAAGAATTCAAATCTGGCAGCGATCTAATGTACTGTTGTTTATCCGCTATAGTCATGCTTCCCGGCTTATTATCAAACCAATCAAGCGCCCTTTCCACTCCTATCCTCAAATATTGATTTGCCTCTGTGACAGTTCCATCCACCCAACCTTTCAGTATAGCTTCCGCCACAAAAAAGAATACTTCGGATGATGTTATCCAACGATCAGGGTAATCAGGCCTGATAATATTCAAGCTTAACACTGTTGAGACGGTATATGATTCTGTAGAACCGGGCTTGACGCCAACAAATTGCCCCGGTTGAGCATCTTTGCCTTCATCGAAATATACACTTAGCCTTGGGTCTCCCAATCTTTGCATCATCTCAATAATGCCTTCGGAAGCGAAGAAAAAGCTTCCTGAAATATTCCCTGAACTGTCCACGGAGTATTGATTATGCAACTTCCATAACTGGTTCGAATTATTCGTTGATTGAAAATAATCAAACTGAGCTTCATCCTCATAGTTAACAATCAGAGGCTGTCGCAAAACATCCTTAAGTTTAGCCTTCGCTTCGGAATCTTTATCAGCCATTGTCATCAATAGTCTTAATTTCAAGCTATTGCCGAACTTTACCCATTTTTCAAGATCACCTCTAAAAATCAAATCCTCATCTGAGATCCTTTCCAGCTTCTCAGGGTTTATCATTCCGATTGCTTTTTCTATCCTATCCAACATTCCTTTTAAAACGACTTGCTGGCTATCATATTCAGGCTCAAGAAATTCATTAGGTTGCACTGCTTCCGTAAAAGGAGCATCTTCCCATAAGTATGTAATATGATAATAGATGAATGCTTGCAACAGAATAAATTGAGCCGCAGTATTCTCCATCCCTTGCTCAAGAGCAAGCTCTTCTCCCATCTTGGCATTTTTTAAACCTGTCACATAAAATGTCGACCAAGTGTTGTCTAAATAAAATGGGCTCAAATTGTATCTTTCAGGAGCAAGAAACACTTCGGCGCTCCCTCCACTAACAATTTGCTGTACCCACATGGAAGTATTTATATTTGTCTCTACTACACGATTGCTGCAAATATTCGGCAAAATACCTGAAAACAAAACCCCTAAATTTTCCGACACCTGTTCTTGGTCAGCCGCTAACGGATCTTTGTTCACATCTAAAGCATCATCGCAAGAGACTGCAAATAGAAGAATCGGCAAAAAAAGCGATTTGAATATTCTTCTCATTTTTCGCATCTCACTGTTAAACATTTCTATCATTTGTTAAGGGTTGAAAAATATCGCAAGCAAATTTTAAAAGCCTACTTTAAGATTGAATCCATAGCTTCTGGTGGATGGCAAGCCACCCATTTCAATTGCACCTGAAGCATCGCTAGATGACTGGAACAATGATGTTTCTGGATCTATATGCGGTATGGCCTTGTATAAAATCGCTAAATTTCGAGCTTCCAAACCAACCGTCAACATTCTTATAGGCATTCTTTGAAGAAGCTTTTCTGGCAAACTGTATGAGATCTTTATCTCTCTTAACTTGACAAAAGTCTTGTCAAACAACGAAGCTTCGGTGATGGTGCTTTTGGAGTAATTAGTCCAAAAATCCTCAGGGCTTATCGCAATATCATTCTCTCTGGTATTTCCATCTCCTAAATCGACCAAAGCTTCGCTATCAATGATCAACATGTCTCTATCCACTCCCGTTTCATAAGCCAAGCCACTCGTCCTAAGATCACTGACTGTGGAAGAGTACATTAATCCTCCTTGAGCCCAATCTATCAAAAAGCTTAAGTTTATTCCTTTCCATTGAAAAGAGTTTGTCATGCCAAAAGTAAAGTCAGGATTAATGCTGCCCAACCTTTCATTTTCTCCTTCCAGTCGAATTCCATTTTCATCCACCAAAGGTCTTCCTGTGTCAGGATCTCTTTTGAATGTCCCCCCGAATATCCCTAAAGATTCTCCTGGAGTCGCCTCTACTGTCAAACCTCCAAAACCAGAAGCTATGGTCAACTTATCCACTCCTTCAGCCAGTTCGACTACCTTGAAATTATTCTTTGAGAAGTTCAGCAACACATTCCACGAGAAACTAGATGTAACCAACGGAGCCGTATTTAGCATCAGCTCCACTCCCTTGTTTTCTGTTTCTCCTACATTTTTCATTATTCTGGAATAACCTGTTTCAGGAGGAGCAGTAAGACTTAGAATTTGATCTTTTGTCCGGATATGATAATATGTCAAATCCAATCCAAATCGTCCGTCAAAAAACTGCAATTCTGTCCCTATTTCATACGTAATCTGGCTTTCAGGCTTCAAAGTTTGAGGAGGAATAGTATTCGAAGCTCTGTAGCCGCTTTGTCCGTTCCAAGGATATGTATTATCCAGTCCATATTGCCCATATATTTCTGTCACTGGAAAAAACCTAAAGTCCAATTGATATGGAGCCGTATCATTTCCTACCTTGGCAGCTCCCACCCTTACTTTACCATAAGACAAATATGCGTTGCTCCATGAAAAGGCGTCTGTGAAAATAAAGCTCATATTTGCGGATGGATAAAAGTATGATCTATTGTCAACAGGTAATGTCGACGACCAATCATTTCTTCCTGTCAAATTCAGTGTCAAATAGTTTCTATAAGTCAATGACAAATCTCCATAAGCTCCCATGGTAACTCTTTCGGAATAGCTTTTATTAGGAGTATTGCTTAAAGCATTGTCTGGCGCGTAGATTCCATCTATAGACAACTCTTCCGAAGTATTCAATATTCTTTCAAACACTCTCGAATTATATTCTGTACCTAAAATGGCAGTAAATACCAAGTCCTCATTCAGTTTTCTATTTACATTTGCCATGATGGAAGCGGTCAACTCTTTTTGATCAATTCTATCATCTTCAAATGATCCTTCATTTATTCCAATCGTGCCTTTTGACGAGTTTCTAAATCTCTTCTCATTTCTATGATCCAAGCCTAATCTTCCAGTAAAGCCTAACCATTCATTTGGCTTCAAGTCCATTTGAACGAAACCAAAATAACGATCGACTTTTGTATTATTCTTATTCTTTTCAATTATCCAATATGGACTATTGGTAAACTTATTCAATGGGTTTTGAGATCCATCTTCATTTAGCTTCATTTTCTCATGACTGATATTTCTAGGAATCCCATACAGCAACGAAGTCAGAACATTAGGACTATTTCCTCCTTGTGTCACTATACCGTCATTTTTAGAGTTCACATAATTAACGCTAAACCTCGCGCTAACTAACTTGGAAATTTTCTGTCCGGCATTAAATGAAATAGTATACCTGCCAAGTTTGGATTCGGGAGTAATACCTGTCTGGTTATGCGTAGTAATACCCAATCTCAAATCAGCAGTCTCAGAAGCGCTCGATAGATCTATTGAATTGATAAATAAATTTCCTCTTTGATAAAAATCATCAATATTGCTAGGGTAAGCTGTTAATTTCTCAATATTGCCATTAAAGTCCTCAACCTCCTGCCCCTCAATGAAAGCACCCCATCCATTCAAAAACCGATTATCATATTTACCATTCAACCCTTGAGAGTAATCATTCTGAAAATCAGGCATTATCAAAGGCTCTTCTGTTCGAAAAGTTGTGCTATAATTTATACTCAACTTGCTTCCGACTTTCCCTCGCTTAGTAGTAATAATAATAGCACCATTCGCTGCTCTAGATCCATACAATGCAGCGGCTGAAGCCCCTTTTAAAACCGTTACAGATTCTATATCTGCAGGATTAATCTCTCCAGCGCCATTTCCCGCATCAAAAGCTCCGCTGATTCCATCTCCCGAAGAAATATTTGAATTTCCAATAGGCACACCGTCGACTACAAACAAGGGTTGATTATTTCCACTTAAACTGGAGGTTCCTCTAATAACGATTCTTGAAGAACTCCCCAAACCTCCGCCACTGCTACTCACTTGCACTCCCGCCACTTTGCCTGACAATGAATTAACAAAGTTCGTTTCACCGGTTTTATTAATTTCATCTTTATCCAAGGTTGTTACTGCGTAGCCCAATGTCCTTTTCTCACGCTCTATTTGCTGGGCTGTCACCACGACTTCATTCAACTGCTGAACGTCCTCCTTTAGCATGACATCAGCACTGTTTTCCGCAGAAGAAAACTCTATCTCAACAGTCTTGTAACCTATAAACTGAAATTGCAAAGTAACAGGAAAGCTTTCGACATCTAAAGAATAATATCCATCTAAGTTGGTAATCGTACCGTTTGTTGTCCCTTTAAGCGAAATGCTTACGCCAGGCAATGTTTCCTTGGTCAAATAGTCAGTTACTGTTCCCTCAATTTTAGAACTTTGCCCATAAACGATAGGAGAGGCTAAAAAGCAAAAAAATATTGCCAATAAAATTACATAAAATCGCATACACAAAATGGTGGAATATAAAATTATTTTACCAAAACAACACCAAAAAAGCGATAATGTTTAAATTTTATTAACAATATTTTAATAAAATAAATTATAAAAACAAAATCTAATAACTATGTTCATTCAAAACGGTCTTACCTCTATAAGTCCAGTAAATAATCGAAGTGTAAGCCAATACAAAAGGCATACCCCAAATTGCAATTTCAAACATTGTCTTCAATGTTTTTTGGGACGATGAACCATTGTAAATATTCAGGCTATACTCAGGTTCCACATTCGAAATGAGCAAATTTGGGAAAATTCCCAACGCAAATAAAGAAATCAATGCCGCGATAGTACAAGAGGAAGATATAAACGCAAACATCTCTTTATTTTTATGAATCGCTCTTGGAATGTTAAGCACAGAAAGAACATTTAAAAAAACGACCAACCAAGCGACCGAAGAAATGACACTCTGATAATCAGCAATCAACTGATGAGAAGGTTCCTTGTACTCAAAATGTCCATAAGAAAAGTTAGCAATCATTTCTGGCTTGATAGACAATGTGATCCCTGTCACTGCGATAAAAAGAATGACAAATATCGGATAAATCGTTTTAATCCAAGACTTCACCTGACGTTGAAGCTTTCCTTCTGTCTTAATATTCAAAAACACCGCTCCATGCAAAGCAAACATCACCATATTAAAAAAACCGCACAACAATGCATATGGGTTCAATAGATTGAGAAACGTGCCATGATATTCCATATCAGACTCAATATGCAAGCCAATAACCGCATTGCCTATGGCTACGCCAAATAAAATAGAGGCTGTCACCGACCCGAAGAAAAAGCAAAAATCCCACGTTTTCCTCCATCTTGGATTTTTTTCCTTGCTCCGAAACTCTATTGAAACCGCTCTAAATATCAGAGCAATCAGCAAAAGCATAAATGCCAGATAAAAACCTGAAAATGCTGTAGCATATATTTCAGGAAACGCAGCAAACAATGCCCCTCCTGCTGTAATTAGCCAAACCTCATTGCCATCCCATACAGGACCTATGGAGTTAAGCATAATCCGCCTGTCATGATCCGTTTTTGTAAAAAGGTGCAAAATGCCGACCCCCAAGTCAAACCCATCCAAAATGGCAAACCCAATAAGCAAAATCCCAACAATCACATACCAAATCACATTATAATCCATAATTATTTTTGATTAAGTTATGAAACTAGATTAGACGTTACCTTCTATTGTATCCGCGCGATCTCCCCTTCTGGCATAGCCTGCATAAGGCAAGTCTTCGAAATGCTCAGGCCCGTGCTTTATTTCTTTATCAAGCACATAAATCCACACAAAAAACAACAGAACATACACTATAAAAAACAAAATCAAGGATGTGAGAATTTCCGGCGCTGTTACCGTCTTGGAAATCCCATCGCTGGTCTTGAGAAGTCCCCAAACTACCCAAGGTTGCCTCCCAAACTCCGCGGTCATCCAACCGCACTGATTGGCTATTACTGGTAAAATCACAGCTCCTACATAGACTTTCATCAACCACTTGGTAGTGTAGAGCTTTTTCATTCCAAGCATGATCAAACTAAACACTGAAAGCCCTATAAAGAAAAAACCAAGCGTAATCATGATATGATAGACCTGAAATGTCCGATTCACAGGAGGTCTTTCATCAACAGGAATTTTATCCAAACCATTTACTGTAGCATTGAAATCTCCATGTGTCAAAAAGCTTAACATGCCTGGAATGGCCAAGCCTGTAGTTTTCTCATTCTTCTCATCCACCCAGCCAAAGGCGTACAAGGGAGCATTAGACCTCGTCTCATACAATCCTTCCAATGCCGCAAATTTCGCAGGCTGATGTTCCGCTACTATTTTTGCTGACAAGTCTCCCAAGAACAATTGAAGAAAAGAAGCCAATGTCATCACAATAAGAGCTATTCGAAATGATGATTTGGCAAAGTCCTCATACTTGTTTTTCAAGATATAATAAGCTGAAATACTCAACACCAAAAAAGCTCCTTGGATAAAAGCGCCAACGACCACATGCTCGAACCTTACTAAGGCCGAAGGATTGAAAACCATGCCCCAAAAGTCCGTAATCACTGCACGACTAGCTCCATTATTGGTAACAATCTCGAAAGCCGCAGGCGTTTGTTGCCATGAATTTGCCACAACAATCCAAAATGCCGACATCGTCGATCCTATGAATACCATGAAAGTCGAAAACAAGTGCATGCCTTTGCTCACTCTGTGCCATCCAAAAAGCAAAATGGACAAAAATCCAGATTCCAGAAAAAAAGCGAAAATCCCTTCCGCCGCCAATGGAGAACCAAACACATCTCCCACATATCTTGAATATGTAGACCAGTTGGTTCCGAACTCAAATTCCATGACAATTCCAGTTGCCACACCCACAGCGAAATTGGCGGCAAAAATCTTCACCCAAAAACGCGCTATTTTCTCGTAAATAGCCTTTTTCTTAAATACATAAAGTGATTCGTAAATTACTATTAGCAAGCCAAGGCCAATACTAAATGGCGGAAAAATGTAATGAAACATTATCGTAAAGGCAAACTGAAGTCTGGCAAGCAATTCAGGATCTAGATTCATCGCTTAATTTTTTTTTGTCTTGAAACAGATAAATCCCCAAAGCTCCAACGGCATATACCACCCCTGTGACAAATCGTACAAACTTCCTGACCTCATCCAAAGTAAACCCCTCAAAAATATGCGTACCCGCAAAAACTCCTAGCTTAAAAAATAGAATGCATAAAAATGAAAAAAGAGTGAGTTTTTGAACCGTATTGAGAGATTTAAGCGACATAATTGATGCTGAAAATTGAGCTTTAAAGATTTTTTATCTTAGAGCACAAAAAAATAATGCCGTTTTTAAGCGGAAAACAAAAAAAGCCAGTCACTTTCATGACCGGCTCTAATTTCTTTACTGAAAAGTAAACTAGTTATCTCAGATTATTGAGCAGCTTTCAACTCTTCAACATCTACTTTTTTGATTACTGGAGTAGAGTTCAATCTTTTGATAGTTTCTTTTCTTACTCTTGAAACAGTTCTGTTTCTTCTAGCTTTTCTGTTTATTCTGCTGTAACCCATTTTATTTCTATTCTTAAGTTTTTCAAATCAGATCGCAAATTTAATGGTTTCATTTCAAATAGTGAAATATATTTCATTTTTTCTCTGTATTGAATAAGCTTATTTTCAGACAATTCGTCATGCGAGCTAATATTAAAAGAATCATCAGCTTTTTATTGCGGAGTTTTTTTTATTTTTGTCCGCATATATAAGTTTATTACACAGCTGTCAAGCGACACGAAACGTTATCATGGCAAAACAAAAACCAAGCATTCCTAAAGGAACAAGAGATTTCGGACCTGACAAAATGGTCAGAAGAAACTATATTTTCAATACGATAAGATCTGTTTTTGAAAAATTCGGTTTTCTTCCTCTTGAAACGCCTACTATGGAAAACTTATCCGTGCTTACCGGCAAGTACGGAGACGAAGGCGACCAATTGCTATTCAAAATCCTTAACTCTGGTGACTTTACAGAAGACGCAACGCATCAAGATTTTGACAAGGGACACAAGCATCTTACACCTATAATCGCTAAAAAAGGGCTTAGATACGACCTTACGGTGCCGTTTGCAAGATATGTTGTGATGAACCGAAACGACATCGCTTTTCCATTCAAGAGATACCAAATCCAACCTGTATGGAGAGCGGACAAGCCTCAAAAGGGAAGATACAGAGAATTCTACCAATGCGATGCTGATGTAGTAGGCACAAACTCATTGCTTTGCGAAGCTGAAATTGTCATGATGATCAATGAAGTATTCGGGAAATTTAAATTGAACGACTATGACATCAAAATCAATAACAGGAAAATCTTAACTGGAATCACCGAGGCTATTGGAGCGGAAGGAAGAGAAAGTGATTTCTGCGTGGCAATAGACAAATTGGATAAAATCGGCCAAGAAAAAGTATTGAATGAGCTTAGGCAAAAAGGTTTTAGCGATGAAGCTGTCGATAAAACAAAGCCTGTGCTTGAGTTCAAAGGAAACCTTGAAGAGACAATAGCATTCCTTAAAGAGCTATTCGGCGCCAATAGTGAAACTCCAACGTCGAGCACTGGAATAAAAGGTATTGAAGAGCTAGAGGAAGTGTTTAATTATTTGTCAGCTTACGGACATTCTCCAGAAGAATTGAATGTCGATTTCGACATCACGCTAGCTAGAGGTCTTTCTTACTACACAGGAGCGATCTTTGAGGTTAAGGTCAATAATGTAGAAATTGGCAGCGTGAGCGGTGGTGGCAGATACGACAACCTTACGGGAGTATTTGGCTTGGATGGGACATCCGGCGTTGGCTTCTCATTTGGCGTAGATAGAATTTACGATGTGCTTGAAGCGCTTGATTTATTCCCTGTCGAAAACCTTGTTTCCACACAGGTAATGATCGTTCAGTTCGATAAGCAAGCAGGCTTGCACGCTGTTGGCCTTGTTAAAAAGCTTAGAGAAGCTGAAATCAAGTCAGAGTTGTATCCGGAAGCAAACAAGTTGAAAAAACAAATGACTTATGCCAACAAGAAAAACATACCTTTTGTCATTCTTGTAGGCTCCAATGAAATTGAATCCCAACGCTACGCTTTGAAAAATATGGCGGAAGGCAATCAAGAAGAATTAACAATAGATGAAATCATCGACAAGCTTTCAAAACAATAACCTTAGAAACAAGTCGTTTATTTTATAAATAATAACCCTTTCATTCTATTTGAGAGGGTTTTTTATTATATTCTAGAAAATTTTGAGACTAAAACTATTCATTTTGACTCCAAAGGGATTTATATCGAAGATTTTTTGGCTGTTCGTTATAGCCATATTTTGCAGCAATACCACTTATGCAACTAGCGACCCTTATTCTGAATGGATATTAAGCGAAAACGGCTATTTCAAAGCCTCAATCACCAAAGGCTGTAGCGGAGTAACCGTTCAGTTTGTAAATACGAATCCTGAAACTTCCGAAGCTCAATTAGTCCAATTTAACTACGATGCAATAGGAAATGATGATTATATCAATTACGATGAAGGCAATGAAGATCTTTATCATGTATTTTCAAATACATTCACTGAGACAAAAATATACAGAGTGCTAAGATGGGCTCAACATGAAGGGAATAGTGGGTTTCAAGAACTGGATTTTATAGAAATAGAAATAAAACCTTCTGATATGAATCCTGTACATGGAAAACTTAGAGAAGGTGCTGATTTTGATATAAAGCCTTGCTCGGATAGAAGAGTAAAAATTGAGTTCAATGAAAACAGCTTCTACGACAAATTTGAAGTCCTAGGAAATACATATAATAAAGGGGAAACAACGCCTCCAATTCAAAGCTCAAGCGCATCAATGAATTTAACAGTCGCAGGGCTATTTCATACAGAAGACAATAGAAATTGCGAGAATACATCCACAGTAAGTGTAAATACGCCAAACTCTTTATTAAATCCGAATATCGACTCTCTAATTGTAGATGAATTAGCTGAAAACGCGAATATTAAACTTACTTTTCAAAAACAAGCCGGGGCATACTATGAATACTTTAGAAAAACAAACGACAATAATTCAATACAAATTTTCCCCGCAAACGAAACTAATACCCAAATTACAGATCAATCTATAAATTCTCAGAAAAACATCTATGAATACCAAGTAAAATCATTGGATGCATGCACTGAAAGCAACTCAAAGCTTTCTCCTTTTGTAGCATCTATAATTCCTTCCGCTAAAAATGGCAACAACGCCATCTTAGTTGACTTGAAAACTTCAAGCAACTACAACTTTGATTTGGATAGAAATAAAAGCAGCTTGGCTAGAAACCTAAATCAACATGTTGTTCCTTATGAAGACAAAGGCACAAATTGCGGTTTTGAATATTTATATCAATGGACAGGTCGAAACTCTCACTCAATAAGCATATCTCCTGAGGTTTCTATCAAAAGCGAAATACAGCGTGAATTATTCCCATTAGTAAATATTAACGCGGATATCATTAGCAACGAATCCGTGCAATTAAGCTGGGACCTGCCTGAAAATCAATCGATCTCTCAATATGTAATTATCGATGAAACCAACAATTCTACGTCAAACTCTACAGAACCTGAGATCACCCTAAACAACCAAAATACTAACTCTGGTCCTTTAAACTTCAAAGTTGGTTATCAAAACTCCTGCAAGCAAGAATCTCCTTTTAAATCCGCAAAAACGATATTTCTGGATTACGATCAAGAGAGCAAAAGCATCGCGTACTTATTTTGGGATGAATATATCGGCTGGGAAAATCAGCCGGAATCATACTTTATCCAAAGAGAAAGCAGCTCTTCTCCTTTGCCTGAAATTGAAACTAATGAATTTGAGCATACAGGAAGAGGCAATGAACTCAACAACAAAAACATAAAATATAAAATAGCAGCCAAGCGAGGAGATGTATTCGTTCGATCTAACTCGGTCAGCCTCATCTTGGAGCCTGTTATAGAATTTCCTAATGCATTCACGCCAGACAAAGATGGCATTAATGATAATTTCACTTTCGTAGGCATAAGCGAAGTCGAAGAGTTCCAGCTGTATATCTACAACCGATGGGGCGAGCTTATATTCAATTCAGAAGATCGAAATATTGGCTGGCAAGGCTATATGAGTGACGGAATAAAAGCTCCGGCAGGCGCTTATTCTTATTCTTCAATCATCAAAGCCAACGGCGAAATTTACGAGAAAAAGGGTCTAGTCAATCTTATCCGCTAAACCCACTATTGGGCATCTCGAAAAAAAACAATACTTTTGCAAATACGTAAGTTGTAAGGGCGTTCGTCTATTGCCAATAACAAGTCTAGATAATTAATATATATCTCTATTATTAAAAAGGTATTCAGAAGCTCGCCACGCAAAAAGATTTTACAGAATTAAAGATAAAAATTCTCGACTATGTTCGATATGATGAAAATGATGGGCAAAATGAAAGAGGTGCAAGCCAAAGTCAAAGAAGCCCAAGAGAAGCTTGTTGATGTTCGTGCGCATGGAGAATCAGGAGCTGGTTTAGTGAAAGCAACTGTCAATGGAAAAAAACAAGTAATATCGCTTGATGTTGACTCTTCTCTATTGAATGCTGATGATAAAGAAATGATGCAAGACCTAATCGTCGCTGCGGTCAACAAAGCCAATGAAGAAGCAGAGCAAATAGCCAAAGCGGAGTTGAAAAAATCCACGGAAGGATTATTGCCTAATATTCCTGGAATGGACTTAAGCAATCTTGGAGGTCTTTTTTAATAAAAAACATACATCAAAACCAAGAATAAGCTTAAATTCTTGGTTTTACCCTACCCAATATGACGAAAGCAGCGATTATTATTCTAAACTTCAATGGTAAGCATTTCCTAGAAAAATTTTTGCCTTCAGTAATGGAGCATTCGGGAATAGCGGAAGTAATCGTCGCTGACAACAAATCCACAGATCATTCCGTCCAATTTCTTCAAAATAGCTACCCGGAGATAAGAATCATTCAAAACCCGGTAAATGGCGGTTTTGCCAAAGGTTATAACGATGCTCTGAAAGAAGTTGAATCCAAATACTACATCTTGCTCAACTCCGATGTTGAAGTCTCGGAAAAATGGATAGAGCCTATTTTAAAGTTAATGGACTCTGATGAACAGATTGCTGCATGCCAGCCTAAAATTCTGTCTTTCAAGAACAAATCGCACTTGGAGTATGCCGGAGCTGCTGGAGGTTTTATAGACATTTTGGGCTACCCCTTTTGCAAAGGAAGAATTTTTGATACTGTGGAAGAAGATCAACCTGAATTCAATAAGACCTATCCCATTTTTTGGGCTAGTGGCGCGGCATTATTTATCCGTTCTGAAATATACCATGCCATAGAAGGATTCGATGAAGACTTTTTCGCGCATATGGAAGAAATCGATCTATGTTGGAAAATCAATCGCTTGGGCAAAAAAATTTATTACTGCGGCGAAAGCAAAGTTTATCATGTGGGAGGGGGAACTCTGCCGATGGGCAATCCCCGAAAAACGTATTTGAACTTTAAAAACTCATTAATAACTCTTTACACAAATTCACGCTATTCGGATCTATTTTGGAAAATTCCGCTTAGATTCGCTTTTGACTTGCTTGCCATATTCAAATTTTTGTTTAGTTTTGATATTGGCAGTATCAAAGCCATACTTCAAGCCGATTGGGATTTCTTGACATCGCGAAAAGAAATAAGAGGAAAGCGAAACAATTTTCTCAACAAATATCCTATTGTTAACTCTCCTTATCAGTACAATGGCTTCATCGTTCTGGATTACTTTTTAAAAAAGCGAACCAAGTGGCATGATTTTGAATTTTTAAAAACAAAAAATAAGAAATAATTCAAATTATATTATACAAAAATACGATTATACCCAAATATGACTTTTTAAACATCCCTAGAAGCAACTTTTTTCAACAACATTAGTCATAAAGCCTATAGAAGTAAATACATAGCAACAAATGGCTGATTCTACGAGCTCTGCATAATTAATGTACAATTCTAATAATATTCATAAGTATTAGTCTTGTTATAAAGATGCTAGGAACAAATTCTAACAAAGTCAAATAATTTTCTAAAGAAACTTTGCATTAGTTCATAGATAAAGATAATTTCGCTACGTATCAGTAGACAACTAACTGAATAATTAACAAAATAGAACATAAGATGAAAAGACGTTTTATTCCAATAATCCTTGCCGGGGTTATGACTTTTTCCGGTTGCGCGTTGAATAAAATGGCCAAGATGGCGAAGGAACAAGAGGTAACTGTTGATCCTAACCCATTGGAAGTGCATGCAGATGCAGTCGAGTTTGACATGTCTGCTGTTTTGCCAACTAAAATGATGCGCAAAGGCTTCGAATACGAAATCTCACCTGCTTATAAGTATGACGGCAAAAAAATCGACCTTAACAAGGTAACACTTGAGGGAGATCAATATGCTGACAGCGACAAAGCGCCAAGAGTAAACGAAAACTTCGAATTCCCATACAATTCAGAAATCACTAACGGTGACTTGGTAGTTTCTGGAACTGTAAGAAACGTCAAATCAGGTAAGGAAAAAGAGGCGGTGAAAGATTTCGCTGTCGCTAAAGGATTGATCACTACTTCTACTTTAGTGGAAAATGTGTACAGCCCTTCATACGCATTCCATGGTTACAACAACCAGGAAGAGCTTGTTCCTACTTACGTTGAGTTCTTCTTCCAACAAGGAAGTCCTGTTTTGAGCCTTTACGCTGCTTCCAACAAAGAAGAAGGTAAAGCTTTCAAAGCATTTGTAGCTGAGAAAAATGTTACAAGAACAGTTATCATTACTGGTACTCACTCACCTGAAGGTCCAGAAAGAGTAAACTCTAACCTTTCTGAAAATCGTGCGAAAGCGGTAGAGAAAGAATATAGAAAATTGATGAAAAGGTACGACTACAAAGGCGCTGCTGATTCAATCAAATTCGTTCTTAAGCCGGTTGTTGACAACTGGGGACAATTCAAGGAAGAGTTGAAGTCATTTGACAAAATCAACGAATCTCAAAAGCAAGAAGTGTTGAGAATAATCAACGGTCCAGGTTCTTTCGAAGAGCAACAAGACAAACTTGCTAAATTGAAGTACTACAAGACTTTGTTCAATGGCATGTATCCTTCTTTGAGAAATGCTAAGACTGAGATCTTAACAGTTCTTGAGAAAAAATCAGATCCAGAAATAGCTGCATTGGCTAAGCAAATCATTGATGGAAAAGTTCAAGCTGATACTTTGAATGACAATGAAATGCTTTGGGCTGCTTCAATGACTCCTTCGTTGTCAGAAAAGCAAGCTATTTATGAAGTATTGATCAGACAAACAAATGCTTGGCAAGCGCACAACAACTTGGGTGCAATCTACATCGCTCAAGCTGCTGACGCTAAAGGTTCTGAAAGAAGCTCTTTGTTGCAAAAAGCAAACACAGAATTCGAGCTTGCTAACAAACTTCATGAAAATGGAGAGTCTTACGCTAACATGGGTGTAATCGCTTATATGCAAGGCAACACTCAACAAGCTTACGAACTTGTAAACAAAGCTTTCGCTAAAGGTTTGAACAAAGATGCTAAATCTGACTTGCAAGGTGTGAAAGGTGCTTTGGAGATCCGTCTAGGAAAATATCCTCAAGCGATCACTACTTTGTCTTCTGCGACTCCAACAGCTGACAACTTGTTCAACAAAGGTCTAGCTCAATTGCTTAACAAAGAATACCAAAACGCTAACGTTACTTTCGCTGACGCTATCGACAAGGATTCTAAACTAGCTATCGCATACTATGCTGCGGCTGTTTCTAATGCTAGACTTGACAGAACTTCTGATGTTGCAGCTAACTTGAAGAAAGCAGTTGCTATCGATCCTAGCTTGAAGAGCAAAGCGCTTACTGACTTGGAATTCTCTAAAATTTCAACTTCAGAAAGCTTCAGAAACGCGGTGAAGTAATTCACTTAATTCATATAGACATTCAAAAAGAGTCTGCCTGATTTGGGGCAGGCTTTTTTTGTTACTATATTTATAAGCGACTGTGAACAAAAACATTTTTTATTGTTCTACTATATAAATTTCGATCAAATTCTAAATAAAATTTTAAAACAATACCAATGAGAGAAATACAGTTTAGAGAGGCGCTCCGAGAGGCCATGTCAGAGGAGATGAGAAAGGATGAGAATATCTTTATCATGGGTGAGGAAGTTGCACAGTACAACGGTGCTTACAAGGTGACTCAAGGAATGCTTGACGAGTTTGGCGCGGACCGTGTGATTGACACTCCGATTGCTGAGCTAGGTTTTGCAGGTATTGGTGTAGGAGCGGCGATGAATGGCTTGAGGCCAATTATTGAATTCATGACGTTCAACTTTTCATTGGTGGCGATCGACCAGATTATCAACTCTGCGGCAAAGATGAAATCTATGTCAGGAGGCCAGTTCGAGGTTCCTATGGTATTTAGAGGACCAACTGGAAACGCCGGTCAGCTAGCAGCTCAACACTCTCAAAACTTCGAAAACTGGTATGCAAACTGTCCAGGATTGAAAGTTGTGATTCCTTCAAACCCTAAAGATGCGAAAGGATTGCTTAAAGCTTCAATCAGAGACAATGACCCAACAATATTCATGGAATCTGAATTGATGTACGGCGATAAAGGACCAGTTCCTGAAGGCGAATACATTATTCCTATCGGTCAAGCTGAAGTAGTAAGAGAAGGCGCTGATGTAACGATTGTTTCTTTTGGTAAAATGATGAAAGTAGTGAATCAAGCTGCTGAGGAATTGGCCAAAGAAGGAATCAACGCTGAAGTAATTGACTTGAAAACGGTAAGACCAATAGATTATCCGACTTTGGTTGAGTCAGTGAAGAAAACGAATAGACTAGTTATTATTGAAGAAGCTTGGCCATTGGCTTCGATCTCTACAGAACTTACTTACCATATTCAAAAGCATGCGTTCGATTATCTTGACGCGCCAGTTCAAAGAATCACAAATAGAGACGTGCCGCTTCCATACGCACCAACGTTAATCGAAGCAGTATTGCCAAATGTAAAAAGAACTATTGACGCGGTAAAAGCTGTAATGTACAAATAATCACCGCATTCAAAGACTATAAAACAATAAAGGCTTCTTAACAGAAGCCTTTATTGTTATTAAATATTTTTATCATTAGACTATTGGAACTGTAGATACAGAGATACTGTATTAGTCGTTAGTTTTTCCATTCCCTTTGTGATATTTCGATCTTCGTTAGCTCCAAGTTGATCCAAGACTCCAAATGAAAACCTTAGCTCAGGCGCGAACTTGAAAAGCTCAAAATACTGCTCCAAGCCAAATCCTATCTCCAAGGACAAATTAAATTTCTTCGTCTCAAAAACAACTTCTTCATCTTTCTTGCCTGACGCTTCGAATGCAGGTGTAAAACCGCCAATCAAATACATCCTTGAATTGCCTCTCCTTAGAGACTTCAATCTAAACAAAATAGGCACTTCCACCATCGTATTGCTCACCGACTCGCTAGTCATCAAGAAATGCTCCGGCATAGCATCATTCACATATACATAGTCCAAGCCATATTCATTAAAAGTAACCTTTGGAGTAATTCTAAAGTCAAAAAACTCAGAAATCCTCAAATTCCCGATGAATCCCAAAGCAAAGCCAATTCCCGGTCTAGTATTAATGGCTTGCACCTGATCAAACATTGACGACTGAGTAAAAGCGTCAGAATACTTCAATTTATAAATCGAGCTATGCAAGCCGATTAAAAATCCGTACTGCAACTTTTTCTGATCGTAATTGGGAAGATTGTAACTGTACAAATGCCTGTTAGGACTTTTTCCCTTGTTTTTATTCTTTTTTTGCCCAAAAGCCGCCCCCTTTGGCATGACCATAATCAAGACCATGGCCATGATCAAGCATTTGCTTACTTGCTTCCCGTATAAATGGAGCAGATTCCGAATGTTAGTGGTTTGCATAGTGTCTCTTTATAACCTATCTTATCTAAGATGCCTGTAAATTTCTCCCCGTCAGGAAAAGCATTTACTGATTCTGGCAAATAAGTATAGGCCGACTGATCCTTGGAAATAATCTTACCAATAAGAGGCAATATATTCTTGAAGTAAAAATTATAAAGTTGCTTCATAGGAAAAACCTTTGGCTTGGAAAATTCAATGACAATCAACTTTCCTCCAGGCTTCAACACTCTGAACATATCAGACAAGCCTTTCTCCAAATTTTCAAAGTTTCTCACGCCGAAAGATACAATCACAGCGTCGAACTTATTATCTTCAAACAGAAGCTTCTCCGAATCGCCCATTCGCAACTCAATCTTATCTTCAAGTCCTGCCTTTTTGATCTTCTCCTTGCCCACAGCCAACATTCCTTCAGATATATCCACTCCGATAATCTTCTTAGGCTTGGCATCCAAAGCTTGTATTGCAAAATCACCAGTACCTGTGGCAATATCCAAAACAAGCTCCGGCTGATGTTTTTTAAGGATCTTAACGGCCTGCTTACGCCAGTAAATGTCAATCCCCATGCTCAATAAATGATTCAACAGATCGTATCTCTTGCTGATATTATTAAACATATCCGCCACTTGTTCCTTCTTGCTGCCTTTTTGATCTTTGTAAGGTACTACTTTCATTACGGTAATTTATCGTTACTTTATCCACACAAAGTTAATCAAAAAAACAAAGTAAGCTAAAGAAAACAAGCCATTGACATTTTGGAATCAATAAAATAAGAAATATTCCAGAAAAAAAAAATTCAATCGGTCGGACAATTTAATATTATAACAAAAAAAGAATGTAATATTTATCAGTACTTCTTCAAAATCGCTCTTTCTAATATTTTATCTAAAGTTCATAAATCAATAATGACTGTTAGGGGATTTTGCTCGTAAAATGTATTGAAGTATAATAAACCATATATACATAGCATGAAACTTTTAAAAGCAACAGCATGGCTGTTCATCTTGATGATTGCGCTTTTTAGCCTTGCCTTCGGGCTTTTTTATCTCAACCAAAATGCCATCAAAGAAAAAATCGTCTCAATCGCCAACGAATCGCAACCTGGTTATTTAGAGATTTCATCTGTTGAACTCGAACTTTTTTACGATTTTCCCAACACGACATTGGGCATTGACGGATTGAAATACTATGAATCAAAAGAGCCTAATGCCACAGATAGCGCAAACTTTCCTATCTTGAAAATGGATAAAATGCATTGCAGCATAGACATGCTCGCTTTGCTCAAAGGAAACATTTCTTTAAAAAGTCTGGTATTCGAAGACGGCTATATCGGACTGAGAAAACATGAAGATGGAACGCTTAATCTTAGCAATGCTTTAGGATTTGACATCCTTGCCGCTGACACAAGCCAACAAGCGCAAACGGATACTGCTAAAGCAAACTTTGAAAACTTATTGGTTGATATTCAAAAGGTCTCTTTGGACAATATCATCATCGATCTTGAAAATAAGAAAAAAGAAAGCAGAACCGCTTTTAAAATCGACAATATAACTACGTCATTCCAATTCCAACCCGAAAATGTCAACTTGAATTTGGATATCGACATTGAGCTTCTTGGCGTAGCAATGAATAATAAAATCTTAGGCAAAGGCAAAAAGCTTCAGCTTAACACATCCGCGACTTTCGATAGAAGTCAAAAACGATTTGACTTGGCCCCCTCCACTCTTATATTAGACGCAGCGGCCTTTAACTTGTCCGGCTATTATGACGCTTTGAATGATGGTTATGTTGATGCCAAAATAGAAGCAACTCAACCTGACATACAGTCAGTGCTCAGTTTGCTCTCATACCAACAAAAAGCCCTCAAGAGAATAAAACATGAAAATGGCTCCGTGAGCATTACTGCCTCCGCGAAAGGACCAACCAAAGGCCAACATCCTCACATAGATGTTGACATCAAACTGGATGACATCGCATTTTCTTCCACTGAGACCAATGTCAGCCTGAGAGATTTCAACTTATCAATGCACTTTGACAATGGAGACAGCAATACATTGGAAAGCAGTACCGTATTGATTGATAAACTCGAAGGAACATCTTCAAAAGGACAGTTTAACGCCTATTTGAAAGCCAATAACCTTAAAAATCCTCATGTCATCGCCAAAATCAATGCTGATTTGGATCTTAAAGGTTGGGAAAAGATTCTTGACCTGCAAGGCATATCGGATCTGGATGGACAATTGCAAGCTGTGGTGGATTTTGACCAAACCATAAATCTTGATAACATTCATTCAAAAGATTTACTAAAAGACTCGAAAAAAAATGGAATCATATTAAAGAACATATCTTTCAAGTCAGAACACTATGACAAACCCATACAAAACATTAATGGAGTCTTTTATTTATATGAAAACCTAGTAGGCATTCATAACCTCCAAGCAAGTTTGGGAGAAAACAAAGTCAAAGTCAACGGCAATGTCGCGAATTTTAGTTCACTGATATATGGAACGAAAGAAGTGATAAAAGCCAAATTAGACATCAATGCGGAAAAATTGATATTAAGCGAATTGCTAAGCCCGGACTCAACATTGTCAAATTCCATAGATGAAGAAATCGACAACTTTCACCTTGTTTGCAATGCAAAAGTTCTTTCCACTGACCTGCTGAATAAAAAGCTTCCCGAGTTCTCCTTTGAAATCGAAAACTGGAGCATGGATCTCAAAAATATGGCAGACCTTAAAAACCTGCATGGAATCATGGGAATCAAAGGAAAAGCTATGGGAATAAAAAAACTTGAAGGAGTCATTGGAGACAGCGACTTTAAACTTATCGCTGGGATCAATAACTTCGACGCCATTTTCAAAAACAATCGAGATTCATTGCAAATGATGGAATTCGGATTTGATATCGAATCCAAGCAAATGAAAATGGAAGATTTAACCGTTTACAATGGCAATAGCATACTACCATCTCCATATGACAAAGAAGCTTTAAGCTCATTCCATATCAATGGCGGAATGAAAATTTCAAATCATGAGATTATCGCGTTAAATGACTCCACACAAGAAAAAGCTTTGCCAAAAGCCAGCGTTTATATCAATGCGCTTGAAGGCACTACTAAATTCTACCCTTTGGCTTTGAGAGATTTCAAATTCAACATCAATCTTGACAAAGGAAACATTGACGTCTCGGAATTCAAAGGCAAGCTAGGCAAAAGCGACTTTAGCTTTACTGCTCACCTGAAAGACTTTGACAAAGCGAAAAAAGAAAACTTGCCTGAACTTCTCAAAGGCGAATTCGCATTCAATGCCAAAGCGCTGGACTTGAACGAACTCATGAGTTTTCATTTACCTGAGAGCAAGAATGCGTCAAGCGAAGAAGAGCTTATCGAATTGCAACAACAAAGCCTTAAAAGCGGAGAAAGAAAGCTCTTCAAAAACAATTTGCCAAATCTCGTCTTCGAAGCGAATATCGATGAAATTCACTTCCTAGACTATGATATTAAAAGAATGAATGGAACTATCACTTCAAAAAATAAAAAAATCGACCTTGAAAACCTTTCATACAATATCGCTAAAGGAGACATGATCATAAATGGTTTCATTGACGGCAGTCAAAAAGACAGTATTAAAATCAACAGCTCGGCTTCGATACTTGGTATGAATATCGAAGACATGAAGTTCAAGATGACTTACGAAGATATTGACATTGACTTTACTCGTAATTTTGAAGGCACATTGGACGCTAAATTGACTTCGAACCTTACAATCAATCCTGATTTAACTGTAGACCTTGGCAAAAGCGAAGCAAAAGTCGAGGCATCGCTCAAAAACGGAAGAGTCAAAGACTTCGCCCCAATGGAAATGCTATCAAGCTATTTTGGCAATAAGGATTTGAGCAATGTCAAATTTGATGAAATAAAAAACAGTTTTGTGCTTGAAGACGCTAAACTTGTTATTCCCAAAATGGACATCAATTCCACCATCGGACATATTAAATTCTCGGGAGAGCAAGATCTTAACATGAACATGGAATACTATGTAGACGTGCCATTGAAGCTTATACGAAGTGTTGCTTGGAACATGCTTGTCAGTAAAAAGAAAAAAGAAAAAGATGGAGAGGATGAAATTCAAAAAGCAAGCAAGGGAGCATATATAACTGTCAATGTAAAAGGCAATATGGATGATTACAATATTGGCATCGGAAAAAAGAAAGCCAAGAAAAACAAAAAGAAGGACAAAACTTCTTAAATGTTTAATTATCAATTATGCCTATCGCTCATATTGCTTCGAGAAATATTCATTATTGCGATATTTTTTACTAGTTTTGGGTAAACTTAAACAATAATCACCATGTTAGATGCACCAATAGGAGAAGGCGCTAATACATTTATTTGGATTTTCTTGATCCTTGTAGGATTCGTCAAAGCATGTGTTGCTTTGGATATCCTTGGGCAAAAATCTCCAAAATCACACGACTAGTTTTTGTGTGGTCGCGCCGCAAGACATTAGCTATTCTCATTATTGAGAATAGCTTTTTTTTTTACACTTTTCGGTCAACATCAAAGCGCTGATTTTCGATTAAATAGTAAACCACCTACGCCCCCAAGACAAGCTCATGAAAATATTTCCTGCCAAAACGATAAAAGAAATCGACGCTCTTACGATAAAAAACACTCCTATCAGATCCATTGACCTAATGGAAAACGCCTCAAGAGCCTTCACTTTAAAATTCATGTCTTTGATTCCGGACAAGAAAAGTAAGATTCTTATTCTTTGCGGTCAAGGAAATAACGGTGGAGACGGACTCGCAATCGCTCGACTGTTGCTATTTTATGGTTATCATGTTAAAGTTGTGAACATCAAGCACAGCTCATCCTCCACAGAAGACCATCAAATCAACCTTAAAAAATTAAAATCCATTGGGGCACCTCTTCTGGAAACAAATCAAATCAAGCAAATTCAAAAAGAAATCATATCATCTAAAGTCATAATTGATGGGATGCTGGGTTCAGGTCTTGACAGACCTTTAAAAGGCTTGTTAAAAGATATTGTCGAATGCGCTAACCAATCCTCGGCAATTAAATTCGCTATAGATATTTCCACAGGATTATATTGCGACTCTCCTATGGAATCCAATATCGCGTTCAAAGCAGATCATACGATTACTTTTCAAATCCCTAAACTTGCCTTTTTGCTTCCTGAGAATTTCATATGGGTTGGTCAATGGGAAATAGTCAATATCGGACTACATAAAACTGCTATAGATAACTTTATTTCCAATAATTACTATGTAGACAGCAACTTCATTCAAAATATCAGTCCTTCCCGATCCAAATTCGACCATAAAGGAACTCACGGCCACGCTTTATTAGTCGCTGGTGAAAAAGGCAAAGCTGGAGCTGCAATATTATGCACCCAAGCATGTCTAAAAAGCGGAGCTGGCCTTGTCACTACACAAGTTCCTTCAAAGCTTGCTGATTTTATTCAGCTATCAGCGCCTGAAGCCATGGTTATACCTGATGAGGGGATTAACATTATTTCTAGCATTGAGCCATCAGATAAACATAGCGCTTTGGGAATTGGTCCGGGCATAGGCAAAGATGCCATTACAGTGAGAGCTTTGAAAGATTTGCTTAGCAGAGACAAACTTCCTCCGCTTATTCTTGACGCCGATGCATTGAATATATTATCAGAGCACCAAGAAATTCTCGATTCTCTCCCCGAAGGAAGCATACTAACACCTCATCCCAAAGAATTTGAACGCTTGGCAGGTGCATGGAACAACGATTTTGAAAAACTTGAATTACAGAAAAAACTAGCCAAACGCATCAATGGCATCGTGATAGTAAAAGGTGCCCATACTTCAATTGCCAATTCAAATGGCGAACTTTTTTTCAATAGCACAGGAAACCCCGGCATGGCCAAAGGCGGAAGCGGAGATATTTTGACCGGACTGATCACAGGTTTAAGAGCAAAAGGTTCTTCCGCATTGGACGCTGCACTTCTAGGCGTTTATCTCCACGGACTCGCCGGCGATCTTGCCAAACAAAACTTGAATGAAGAGAGCATGAATGCTGGAGATATTATTGACTTTCTATCTTTCAATCTTTAAAATTTAAGCTAGCTCGCTTTTGAGTTCTAAAATTAATCCTAATCCCTAATGGATAAAAGAATTTGCTTGGTTTCAAACACAAAATGTGACAAACAATGACATATTTCATATAGATAAAAATAAATATAGACTAAAGTAACAATCTATATATCTATATAAAGTAAATAATATCAAACACCAACTCAACATCACACGTTTCCGTTTTCTTTACTATTATTAAAGCCTATTAAATCTTAGTTTTTACCTACATTTTTTTAATAGTAATTCAACATGAAAATCCCCTTTAAAATACTAAGCGCCAACAAATACAATGAGCTGATCCAGTATCAGAAAAAAAATGAAACCGAACTAAATAATGTTTCTAAAGTCATCAAAAACATTAAAAAGAAGAAAGAAAGCATCAAATTTTCTTCCAACTCAAATATCCAACAAGCACTCAAAGGTCTACATAACGAAATCCTCCTAGCTGATGAAGCCAATAATCTGAGAATATGGGAAACTGAAGGACTTGCGATATTCAACAATATCCTTCGAGAGAAATTCGATACTTTCGAAGCTCTTGGCGACTCCATTTTAAGAAAAATCATTGAATATGTGAATGCCAACCAAGGGTCCTTCTTTATTCTGGAGGAAAAAGGCCCTGAAAAGCTATTGAAGCAAATCAGTCGCATAGCCTATGGCAGAAAGAAGCATACTGAAAAAATCCTTGAACTAAACGCCAGCATCACGGGAGAAGTGGTACTAAACAAAAAGTCGATTTACTTGACGGACGTTCCCGACTCATATATCAGCATCGGTTCGGGCCTTGGAGAAGCTAAACCCAAAAACATTTTCATCTTCCCCGTGCATCAAAACGAAAAAATCCTAGGTGTAATAGAAATTGCTAGTTTTCAAATCCTCAAACCTCATGTCATAAAATTCTTGGAGTTGCTGGGAAGCTATATCGGCGCATCCATTTTCAACATTAACAATACGCTCGAAACTCAAAAGCTCCTCCATGAATCGCAAGAGCAAACAGAAATGCTCAAAGCTCAAGAGGAGGAGCTGAGGCAAAATACCGAAGAGCTTAAAGCGATCCAAGAAGAGATGAGTAAAAAGCAGAATGAGCTCATTAGGCTAAAAGACAATCTAGAATCTGAAGTAACCAGACAAACCCAAGAGATCAATGAATCTAAAAATGAACTCTCTCTACAAGTCAAGAAACATGATTCAACATTAAACGCCATAAAATCAAACACAATATACGCGGAACTATCCCCTCAAGGAATCGTGTTAGATGCCAATCAATATGTATGCGATTTGTTCCAAGTCACATTATCAGAAGTTTTAGGGCAAAAAAGAGTTGGCTTTGAATATCATCCATGCTTTGATGAAGGCAAATCCATTTCCATGACGACAAGAGTACCAGTTGGCAAAGTTTACAAATGGGTAAGGGAAAGCTTCACTCCTATAATGAGCGATCATAACAAAGTAATCAAAATCATCAATATCGCACAGGATATCACAGACGGCAAAGAAAAAGAAATACAATTGGCTAAATCTCTTGAAGAAATTCAAACACAAGAGGAGGAATTGAGACAACAGATGGAAGAAATGAACTCCATCCAAGAGGAATTGCATCATCAGAAAGACGAATTATTTGGCATTACCAATGCCATCAATCAGATTATGGGAATTCTTGAGTTTGACAAAGAAGGCACTATATATCATGCAAATGAATTTATGCTAAAAGTCGCCGAACAGAAAATCGAAAATGTGATACATAATAATATAGACAACTTCAAATTGGATGTCAGCGATAATAAAAGCCACAAAGAATTATGGGACACTGTGGACAAATACGGCAAATACCAAAGGCAAGTGATTAATGAAACCCCCAATGGAAACGCAGTCAAATTCGATGTCAATTACCTTCCATTCATGAACAACAACAATGTCATGACTAAAATAATCTGTATTTGCAGACCTTTAAATTAATCTTGAACATTATAATCAGACAAAGGTGGCTAAATAGACATATCAGCGCAGGTTTGTAACCTGCGTTTTGTTATCATACTCTGCTATTTTCATCAGGTTCCTAAAAAGTTCAAGTTATGCCAAAGCTTCTGAATATTAATTATTGTAATAGCTAGTCGCTGGAATTAAATATAAGTCATCAACTTTACACTGGCGAAGAGATCTAATTCCTATAGTTCACAATGCAATGGAGTCACTTTTTATGATTTCATATTCAAGAGCTCAAATTCTTTATTTGAAGACACTTTTCTTCTCCATTCATCTACCTCACAACATTTTTCCGCATCCAAATTGAAGTCAAATAACCATGCTTTTAATATCAAAAACTCAGCTACTGGGAAATTGCCCACTTCCCAAGCCATTTTATATCCCACTAACCCAAACTGAGTATACATTTTCTCTAATGAACTAAATATTTGTGTAAATAAAATTTCACTTTCAAACCTTACATCACAGAGAACTGCTCGATAATCAGTGTTCTTCACATAACTTTCCTCAATTTTTAATATAATCAATGAATTCGGATTTCGCATTTCAATATTAATTGAAAAATAACTCATTTCATCACACCAAATTACTTTGTCAATGTATGGAAAAATACAGTAAACTCTCCTCTAACATGACTTCTTTGAGAAAAATCAACTTATCTAACAATTCTTGAAATTTATCTTCATAATCAGAGCTGTGAGCTATTTTTACTTCCACCCCCTTTTCACTAGTAATTACGAGGTTCATCCAACCCAGCGTTTCTAATTCAAAATTAACATTCATATTTATCTCATTTAAAAAATTTATTTCCTTGAGCTAAAGTTCTTATTTTAACTACTTGTCTCTAAATAAACACCAAAGCTAATTAGCTTATTCACTTAATTAATAACAATATCATCATAAGGAATATTTGCATTTGAATTCTACTCAAACAAATCACACTTATCACTTTACCAAGTAACACTTAGACACTCCCACGCACCCTTCAAGGGTATTTTTTTTATAAATATTATTTATTTTTTAGATTTTTACAGTAATTTTATAAACATTGAACAAAACATTACATTGCACTAAGCACATACTGGTTTTTCATACGCTAATAATAAATTATTTATTACTCATAGCAGAAAGCCACATAACACAACAATGACACAATGAATATTTCAGAAGATATAATAGAATTGGACGCTGAAATCCAAAATCGTTTAAATATAGAAGCTAAAGCACTTACGAAAGAAAAATATCTTTATGAACGAAAAGGTCCTTGGCCACAACCTTCGCCCGAGCATCCATTAGGAGAAGCGCCTGCGGTACTACATCTACCCAAAAAGGAAAAAAGCAAATGGAGATGGAATATAGGACTAAGGTATTTTAGAAATATGATTACCTACTGGCCAGTAGCTTTAGCTTACACATTCAAGAATCCAACTATAGACAAAGTAAGCGATGAAGAATTCAATTATATAATGACTGAAGAATCATACAGCAAATTTCTTCATACTTGCATTGACAAAGACAAGAGAGACGCTTTTGCTGAATACATGACAGATGAGAATGGAGAATATTTTATTATCGACTTAACGCTTATTAAGCATATCATCCCATTAAAAGACATGTATGCTAGTCCAACGGTAGCTTTATTTAAAACAAACCCTAAAAATAAAAAAAAGGAAGTAGTCGCCATATTAATGCTATTCAATGGACTTGTGCTTTCGCCTAATGATGGCAAAGCTTGGGAATTAGCAAAATACTATACGCTACAAGGAGCAACTTACAAGCTTGTGCTATCTGAACACGCTTTGCTTCACTTTCCATTTGACTGCATTAACGCAATCAGCAAAACTACTTTGCCAAAGGACTCATTGCTGTTCAAACTCATGAATCCACACTTTGAGTTCACACTGGCATTGAATATTTCCGTCTTAGAGTCTCCAAACTCTCCGATTGAAAACCACCAATTCATGCCATACTCAGCATTGGTAGGAAAACCCGAAGGGTTTAGAAACATGCTTGTTTCCGGCTATAAAGGCATTGAAGGCAATTCATGCTATCCATTATACCAATACACTCTATCCCCAAGAAAAATACACTCTGACTATGGCATTTTCTTGCAAGAGTACTTTGACACTTTTTTAAGATTCGTTACAAAAGTGGTCAAAAAAATTCCGGTGGAAGAATATGCTCAAATAAAACTTTGGGCCAGGCATATATCCAAATGGATTCCAGAGTTTCCTGATGAAATAGAAATTTGCGATGAAAAGGTATTAGCCAGAGCTGTAACTAAAGTGATTTGGGATGTTTCGATAGCCCATGCTGCCGATCATTATAATTATTCCACTATCAAAATCAACAAAGTACCTTTAAGACTAAGAGTAAAGCCTCCACAAAGCAAAAAATGTGATTTTGAGCAAAAAGACTTGGGTAAATTTGTAGACATTTTTAAATACAAAATGATCCAAAAGCTATTTTTCAAACCAACAAATGTGACATTGCTTAAAAACACCCAATATAACTTCAACAGCAGCGAACTAGTCACCTTGAACCAGGAATTTCTTTCTGATCTAAGGCAAACCGAACAAAAATTGCTGAATAGAGGAATAAAGAACTTTATACCTCTTGATCAAATTTCAAGAAGTATACAATATTAAATAAGACTCATGGTTATACTGGATAAAATTGTTAACTATTTCATCTCTTCGGAAACAAGCATGACCGAAGAGGAATTCCAAAAAAGAAAATTTTTACTCTACACGGTATTAACAACTTTCTTTTTAAGCATCGTATACTACGTTTTTTTGAGTTACATTGATTTTGACAAAGGAGCCCAAACAATGGTCTTCTTTATTGTCATGCATATAATCTTTCTAATTCTCAACAAACTAAATACATCGGCTTGGGTCATTGGAAACTTATTTGCCTTCATGAGCTTCTCTGGCTTTGTAATCATTGGAGGGTTTTCAAGTGGAATCTCTTCAGCAGTGATTGCTTGGTATATTTCCACTATTGTGTCAGCATATTGGTATGCAGGTAAAAGTTCGGGAATTTTTTGGTCCACGCTTTCCATATGCACTGTAGCGGGATTTTTTATCGCTGAGATCGCTGGTTATGAATTTCAAAATGAGATTCCCATACAGCATCGTTATCTATTTTCTGGAATTGCCTTCGTAGGTGTTATGGCATATTACCTTATCGTAATAACTACTTATGAAAAATGGCAAAACAAAGCTAAAAATGCCTTGGAACAGAAAAATGACGAAATTCTCGCCTTCAATGAAGAGCTAATGCAACAAGCCGAAGAGATTCATGCTCAAAAAGAACAACTATACGATTATAACAAACAACTTAACGCATCCAATCAATTCATAACTTCAAGCATTAATTCAGCAAGTAGAATTCAAGAAGCCATGCTTGGAGAAAAAGAGAGCATTATCAATGAATTCAAAAGCGGTTTTATCTTTTACCTCCCAAAAGATATTGTCAGTGGAGATTTTTATTGGTTTTCATGCAAAGGCGATTGCGACATATTCGTAGTCGGTGATTGCACGGGACACGGGGTTCCTGGAGCATTCATGACTATTATGGCTCATAACCTTTTAGACAAAATCATCAACAACTGGGGTATAAAAGAGCCTAAAAAAATACTTGAAGAGCTTGACAAAGGAGTCCTGAACAATTTCAAAAATCGAGAAAGCGAAAAAATCAGTGAAGGAATGGACTTGGCCGTTGTTTGTATTAATTACAAAATGAAAAAGATCCTTTTCAGTGGAGCAAAAAGCCCTCTGTTCTATTATACTCCCGAAGGAGAATTCAATATTATACAAGGCTCTAGATATCCAATAGGCAGCTTTCACTACCAAGCCAAATTCTTTGTGGAACATGAGATAGATTTAGTAAAAGGAACTAAATTTTATCTATTTTCAGACGGATATCAAGATCAATTCGGTGGAGACAAAAACTCCAAATACATGAAAAAAAGATTCCGAAATTTCATCAAATCCATTTCAGAATATGACTTGACTAAACAACATGAAATGGTCGTTGATGAGTTCTATAAATGGAAACGCAATTACCCGCAAACCGACGATATTATCATATCAGGTTTTGAAATTGACACTGAAAAAAAAATATTGCCTAAAAAAGACACACAAATACCTTATGCGACAATATAGCGTAAGGTATTTCTTCAGATAAGCCCCCCTCATTTTCTAGTGCAAAAACCGTCTCACTCCCTAATCTATGATATTTTATTGAATATGAAGCTCCAAGAGAGCTTTTCAAGACAATGTTTTTCACATAAAAGGGAGAATAATGTAACAGAATTCTTAAATTTGGACTTAGTAATACAAATGTCCATATTTTAATTTAAAACTATCATATCAATTAAAATTTGTAAATAATGGTAAAAATTTTGATTTTACCGTCACAGGGCATTAGACATTACAACCCAACAATATCAACAAGTGAGGTAAAGAAATTTATATATGGCACATAGCTCATTAGAAAATATTGACCAACTCTCCCAAAAGCTGAAAGACATTTTTGGCTATGGACATTTCAGAGGTAATCAAGAAGCCATCATTAAGAACATACTTGACAAAAAAAATACTTTTGTCATCATGCCTACAGGGGCAGGCAAATCACTTTGCTACCAATTGCCAGCGATAATGAGCGAAGGCACTGCTTTAGTGATTTCTCCGTTAATCGCTCTTATGAAAAATCAAGTGGACCAAATGAACGCTTTAGGCATCAATGCCAAAGTGCTCAACTCGACACTTAGCAAGAGCGAACTAAATAAAGTAAGACAAGAAGTCGCTAAAGGAGATACTAAACTTTTATACGTTGCTCCCGAGTCGCTTACAAAAGAAGAAAATATCGACTTTCTTCAAAAAGTGAACATATCCTTGGCTGCGATCGACGAAGCGCACTGCATCTCCGAATGGGGACATGATTTTCGTCCCGAATATAGAAAGATTAAAAGCATATTAGGTTGCTTAGGGGATATGCCTATTGTTGCATTGACAGCTACGGCAACTCCAAAGGTCCAACTTGACATTCAAAGAAATCTGCATATGGAAGATGCGGATGTGTTTAAATCTTCCTTTAACAGAAAAAACCTCTTCTACGAAGTAAGACCGAAGAAAAATATAAAAAAGCAACTGTTAAGGTTTATCAACGAACATAAATCGGAAGCAGGTGTCATATATTGCTTAAGCAGAAAAAAAGTAGAAGAAATTTCGGAATTTCTTACTGTCAACGGCATCAAAGCGCTGCCTTACCATGCGGGAATGGAAAGCGGCGTGAGAATGAAAAATCAAGATGCTTTCCTTAATGAAGATGCTGATGTCATTGTCGCGACGATAGCCTTTGGCATGGGCATTGACAAGCCTGACGTAAGATTCGTTGTGCATTACGACACGCCAAAATCCTTGGAAGGATATTATCAAGAAACAGGCAGAGCGGGCAGGGATGGCTTATCAGCCTATTGTTTGATGTTCTACAGCTACAATGACATATTGAAGCTTGAAAAATTCAACAAGGACAAGCCTTTCACAGAAAGAGAAAATGCCAAAATACTGCTTGAGGAAATGGCTGCTTACGCGGAGTCAGCTGTATGCAGAACCAACCAATTGATGCATTATTTTGGTGAGCATTTCGAAGGAAATTGCGGTTTTTGCGATAACTGCAAAAACCCAAAAGAACTCATCGAAGCTCAAGAAATGATATCTTTAGCATTAAAAGCCATTTCTCTCACAAATGAAAAATTCGGCATCAACCATTTAGTCAATATTCTTAGAGGCTCTGAAAATCAATATGTGCTTAGCTACAATCATAATGAGTTGGATATTTATGGCCAAGGCAAAGACATTTCATTAGATTTGTGGAAATCTGTTTTCAGAAACTGTATTTTGCTTGAATTAGCGATTAAAGACATTGAGCACATTGGTGTTATAAAACTATCCGACAAAGGAAAAGCTTTTCTAAAACAACCTCATTCAATCAAGATCCCAAAAGACCACGATTACTCGTGCGAAGTCGCTGAAGAAGAAATGGATGACACCAACACACAACCAAAAGCTGGACATGACACTGTTCTTTTCGATATATTGAAAAAGCTTCGCAAAACAGTCGCGGATCAAATGGAACTTCCTCCATTTGTTGTCTTTCAAGATCCTTCACTAGAAGAAATGGCGACTATTTATCCTACAACAAAGGAGGAGCTGTTGAGAATCAATGGTGTTGGAAATGGAAAGGCCAGAAAATTCGGAAAGTACTTTTTGGAAGCTATCAAAAAATATGTCGAGGAAAACAATATAGAAACGGCCACGGATGTCTTGATGAAATCCACAGTCAACAAATCCAAGACTAAAATTTTCATCATCCAACAAGTGGACAAAAAAGTTGACCTTGAGGAGCTTGCTAATTCCAGAAGCTTATCGTTTTCTGACTTGGTATCAGAGCTGGAGCATATTTGCTACTCAGGCACCAAACTCAGCCTTGACTATTATCTGGATGAAATCATAGACGAAGAAGCGCAAGACGATATTTTCGATTACTTCATGAATGCTGAAAGCGACAAAATATCACTTGCCCTTGAAGAATATGGAGATGAATTCACAGAGGATGAATTAAGACTTATGAGAATCAAGTTTCTTTCAGAATACGCAAACTAAATTATTCCATTCATGCGATAATTTAGCTCAAAGCTTAGTAATTTTAGGGTGTATACTTTACACCCTTTTTTATTGTTCTAAAAAAATAATGATGAATATACTTGTATTAGGCTCAGGAGGAAGAGAGCACGCTTTTGCCACAAAGCTCAACCAAAGCGAAATCTGCGATGAACTATTTGTAGCACCAGGCAATGCGGGAACAGCTTCAATAGCTCAAAACATTGCCATATCGCCTGAAAATTTTGATAGTGTTGCCAAATTCGCGATCGAAAACAATATCGAAATGATCGTAGTTGGCCCTGAAGCTCCTCTAGTTGCTGGGGTAAGAGATTATTTTGAATCCAACGAACAACTTAAAAACATCAAAATCGTCGGCCCTGGAAAGCTAGGCGCTCAACTTGAAGGAAGCAAAGACTTCTCCAAGGAGTTCATGGAAGAATTTGACATTCCTACCGCTCGCTACAAGACATTCACTCAAGCGAACATAGACGAAGCGCTCGCTTACATCGATACTATGACAGCTCCTGTAGTGCTTAAGGCTGACGGCCTAGCCGCAGGTAAAGGTGTAATCATAGCTGAAACTCTAGATGAAGCCAAAGATTCAATTAAAGAAATGCTTTTGGAGCAAAAATTCGGTGAAGCAAGCTCTAAAGTTGTCATAGAAGAATTTCTAAAAGGAATTGAATTATCAGTTTTTGTTCTTACTGACGGAAAGGATTACATCATCTTGCCGGAAGCTAAAGATTACAAAAGAATCGGCGAACAAGACACTGGACTGAACACTGGTGGAATGGGTGCTGTTTCTCCTGTGTCATTTGCTCCGGGAGAATTTATCGACAAAGTAGAAAATAAAGTGGTAAAACCTACAATCAAAGGGCTTCAAGCTAGGAATATTGATTATGTGGGCTTTATTTTCATCGGCTTGATGAATGTTGACGGAGAACCATTTGTAATAGAATACAATGTCAGAATGGGTGATCCAGAGACGCAAGTTGTCCTGCCTAGAATCACTTCGGATTTTGGAAAACTGCTTTGGGATACTGCGTCTAAGAAACTAGGCGACTCTGAATATGAAACTGATCCTCAAATAGCTACTACAGTAGTTATGGTCGCTGGCGGCTACCCTGAATCTTACGCCAAAGGCAAAGAGATCTCTGGCTTAGAATCAACAAGTCAAGCTGAAATTTTCCATGCAGGAACAAAGATCCAGGATGGAAATATTGTCACTAATGGCGGACGTGTTTTAGCCATCACAGGAAAAGGTGAAAACCTTCAAGAAGCGCTAAAAAATTCATATGATACTGTAAACAACATTTCATGGGAAGACGTTTATTTCAGAAAAGATATAGGGCAAGATCTTCTAAAACTTGAGAAATAATTATAAAAGCCCTGTATCATCATTGCAGGGCTTTTTAAATACTCTTTTTTATGAAACGCATATTTTGCTTACTTTTTTCAACTATCCTTTTCTTACAAAGCTGCGACAAACCATCCTCCACGTCAGGCAACATTGCTTCCAATAATGAAAACAAGAATGTAGAATTCCAACCTGAATCCAATTCGACTCTGATCACACCTACAGAAGCGACTTTCTATGTTCCTGCATATGGACACCTTTTCCATAGGGAAGGCAAAGAAAATCAAAAGATTCAATTAGGCATACTTCTTAGTATCAGAAACACAGATCCTTTTTTCCCTATTGAAGTGAAAGAAATCACCTATTACGACTCTAAAGGAAAAAGTATCAAAAAACTCATCCAAAAGAAAATAACCATTGATGCCATGTCGACTGAGGAATACTATATTCCAGAAAATGATCTTAGCGGAGGAGCTGGCGCAAACTTCATTGTCAGACTTGACCATGAAAAAGATTCAAATGATCCTCTGATACAAACTGTCATGATTAGCACCAAATCCAACCAAGGTATTTCCTTTGTCTGCGACGGTATAAAAATAAAATAAATTTGCAACATACTTCTTAAAGCAAAGTTCATTTAATACGCATGTATATATGAATTCAACAGCTTAGCATGCTGACTTTTTTGTCACGCAATCGGATATGGTAAAATGCTTTCAACGTCTTTGCAAAAGCAAAAAAAACAACTCTCTCAAAAAAAATAATGGTATCGCCATAGCCTCTCCTCCATTCAATTTTGACAAGCCTATCCAAGCGATTATGTCTCGTCAAGAGTTTATAGATCAGACAAGCGAAGCTGACCTTGCAAGAGAAGCCCAGTACAAAAGCAATCCATTCCTTCAAGAACTCGACGAAATGCTGGAGCTTTTGGAATCACTATCCCCAGGAGGCGATAACAATTACATCACTGCCATATTCAATCTTATTGGACCGGAATGGTGGAATGACGAAAAAAAATTCGCCTCACAACAAAAAAAGCTTTCCGAACTCAGCAAAAAGATTGACATGGCTAGAATTATGACCCGAAGTATCAAAGCCGTAAGCGAAGAGGAAGAAAAAGGTGGTTTTAAAGATACAACAAAAAAGCTATTGCATGGTGATCGGGGAGGGTATGAGCATCTAGCCGATCATGAAAGAAGATATGAAGAGACTGCTGCAACTTGCCTTGATATCAAGTCTAGAAAAGAACGAAAAATGTCGGAATTCAAAGAATTAAAAAGACTTGAAACCTCAACCACGCACCAAAAAATCGACGATCTAAACTTGAGTATTGAAAGGCTTGAAAGGGTAAGAAGCCGATCCAAAAAACAAGAATCTGAACTATTAACCCTAAAAGCAAAAAAAGCCGAACATCAAAAAGTATTGGACTTTCACTCTAGTGACTTAAAAGCTGAAAACCTTAAAGAGGTCTTAACTCAGAGAATTCATAGAAGAATGAGCATCCTCTTCGACATGGAGATGACTGTTTACAGATGGCACTCAACTTACAAAATGCCTCAATACAGTCACGGAAAAGGCAAAGCCCCAAAACATGCCCTTGTTATGCTTCAACTACTTAATGATATTGATGAAGAACAGGAAGCCCTGACAGACATGATGGTTAGAACCAGATGCAAGCCTTGGGTTCCATTTTGTTTTTCAGAAGAATTATCATCAATGGCTGAACCACAAGCAAGCACCCCAAGAAACACTCTTGATGATCGCTCTTTTAAAACAGACGATATTGTTTCTCTGTGGCGAACTATTATTTACCACAACAAAAAATTGAGATTCCCACAATTGCCTAAAGATTCTGAATTGGACACATCTGAAAGAAGTATTGTGCTCACCACAAGCATATCAAGTCCCAGTGAATTAATGATGACAAAGAAGCTCAACCATTTTCACTCAAAAATTCTTCGAACTCCATTGGGAAGAAAGTTATTTGAATTCATTATCGATTTATGGCAAGCAGAAGAACAAAGTCAAGATGGTACAAGCGCTCTTTTGGATATTATCGAAAAACTACCCGTTACAACAAGACCTATGGGAAGAGGCTTTGAAGCAAGCTCTGTTGATATTGGAAGACAAATAGAATCGGAACATTCTGTCATGGATTATTTAGGCTACACAGATACTCCTGAAGGGCTAAACTACACACTGCATCCTCCATTTCTTCATTATCTAAGCATCCTAGCGCAAAGCGTTGCGAAACTGAGCTTAGGTGATGCAGGCCAAGAGTTCACCAAATTTCTAATGGACATCGAAAACCAAGTCAGAGAAGAGCTTCTTCTCCCTCAAAGAGGCATGCAAGAACTCGCTAGTGTTGAATTCCTAAAAGCCAGAGATTACTTTTAAGGTGAAATAAAAAAGACGACTAATAGCCGCCTTTTTTAAACCATACTGAACTAAACTAATTATCTTACTATCTCAATCCTATTCCATAATAAGCTCTTGTGCCATCCTCATATATCCCTTCAATCAAAACTCCACCACCTCTAACATATTTCAATGTCTGGACAAACTCTTTAATATCCTTAACAGGCTCACGGTCTACTGAAGTTATGATAAACCCTTTCTGAATCCCTGCCTGCTTCCATGGACCATTACCTATTTTCACTACTTCGATACCTCCATCTATGCCTAATTTCTCAGCCGTTGATGAACTAATATTGGCAAAAGTAGCTCCTTTTAATTCAAATGTTGAAGAGTACTTAACCACTTTGGTCTCACCTATGATGTTTTTCAAAGTAACTTCCGTAGATCTTTTCTTATTGTCTCTTGTATAGTCCACGACCACTTTATCACCCGGCTTATTCGTTCCTATTTGCTCTTGAAGCTCAGCAACATTATTTACAGAGACACCATTGATAGCTGTGATCACATCACCGCCTTGCAAACCAGCTTCTTCAGCCGCTCCACCTTCTACCACATCAGCAACATACACACCATTCAAGCTTTTGATATCATGCTCCTTAGCCAACTCAGAATTAAGATTTTGAATTTGAACTCCCAGAACAGCTCTTTGCACTACTCCGTACTCCTTCAAGTCACTAATAACTTTATGAATTATCGATGAAGGAATAGCAAATGCATATCCGCTGTATGAACCTGTAGGAGAAGCAATCGCCGTATTAATTCCAACCAACTCGCCTCTAAGATTCACCAATGCTCCTCCACTATTTCCCGGATTGACTGCCGCATCTGTTTGAATGAAGGATTCAATCGTATATTGTCCACTAAGTATATTTATATTTCTACCTTTAGCGCTGACAATACCCGCAGTCACTGTTGAAGTCAAATTGAATGGATTTCCAACTGCCAATACCCATTCTCCAACTTGAATTTGCTCTGAATTTCCAAATGGAATAAAATCCAAGCCATCCGCATCAATTTTCAACAAAGCTAAATCCGTTCCCGGATCAGTTCCTATGACTTTAGCTTTAAAAGTTCGCTTATCGTTCAACACCACTTCAATCTCATCGCCATCTTCCACAACGTGATTATTAGTTGCAATGTAACCATCTTCGGAAAGAATCACACCTGAACCTGATGCTTCTCCTCGCTTTTGCTGTCTTGGCTGATCAGGATAAAAAAACCTAAAACCAGGAAACATCTCTTCCAATGGATTTCTTTGTTGATTAGCTCTGGAGTTGCCGCCTTTTGTCCCAAAGTAAGTCTTAATATGCACAACTCCTGTCAATGTTTTGGATGCCGCCTTCACAAAATTCAAATCTTCAGGCACCAAAGCCCCGCCATTTTGCGGAAGACTCGTCAAGGATACATTCTTTGTTGCATGAGATGCGATAGGCTTATCCAATTGGGAACTTTGCTGATTCCCTTGATTCATGAATATGAAACCTCCAACACCAGCCAAACCTCCAATCATGGCCGACAACAATACGGATAATATTATAGTCTTTTTATTCATATTTGTTATTGATTTTCATTTATGGACACGTTCGAGAACTAAACTTTGTATTAATCTTTCTGTTTGAAAATAACCAAAGTTATGGTTTAGTACGTGAATCATTCGTGCAGGATTTTCCTTTTAACAAGAATTAACTTTATAATACTAATTACACAGTAGACATTTCTTCCAAAATTTAACCAAACTAAAGGCTATAAAAATCAATATTGGCTTATCACAAATTGCATCATAAATAAATTTCGTGCCACCTTTTTACTTCAATATCATACAGTTACATTAATACCATGTAAGAAGCATGAAAAAAAGCTATATTTTTTCCCTAGAATACTTGTAAAAGAAGAAACACTCATGCATATTTGCACTCCCAATTCGTCAATCGAATAAATATTCTTCCTTAGCTCAGTTGGTTAGAGCATCTGACTGTTAATCAGAGGGTCCTTGGTTCGAGCCCAAGAGGAAGAGCTTTAATATAATAACATTCTTCCTTAGCTCAGTTGGTTAGAGCATCTGACTGTTAATCAGAGGGTCCTTGGTTCGAGCCCAAGAGGAAGAGCTTTAAAATATAATAACATTCTTCCTTAGCTCAGTTGGTTAGAGCATCTGACTGTTAATCAGAGGGTCCTTGGTTCGAGCCCAAGAGGAAGAGCTTTAAAATATAATAACATTCTTCCTTAGCTCAGTTGGTTAGAGCATCTGACTGTTAATCAGAGGGTCCTTGGTTCGAGCCCAAGAGGAAGAGCTTTAAAATATAACACATTCTTCCTTAGCTCAGTTGGTTAGAGCATCTGACTGTTAATCAGAGGGTCCTTGGTTCGAGCCCAAGAGGAAGAGCTTTAAAATATAATACATTCTTCCTTAGCTCAGTTGGTTAGAGCATCTGACTGTTAATCAGAGGGTCCTTGGTTCGAGCCCAAGAGGAAGAGCTTTAAAATATAATAACATTCTTCCTTAGCTCAGTTGGTTAGAGCATCTGACTGTTAATCAGAGGGTCCTTGGTTCGAGCCCAAGAGGAAGAGCAAAAGCGCTGATTATTTCATAGTCAGCGCTTTTTTATTTGACTACGTATAACATTTTTTTCTTCAGCTTTTAGTAACTTATAAGCTTATTACTTCAGACTTTTTTAATTTGGAATAATATTCGTAATTCAATCAAAATAAAAGCATAGTTCAATAGAAATCGGAATATGGAAGAGAGTTTGACTTTCAAGGACTTAAATCTAAGTCAACAAGTGCAAGACAGCTTAGAGGCAATGCGATTTTCAAATCCTACCCCAATACAAGCGCAAGCAATACCAAAAATCATTGAAGGCAAAGACTTGATAGCCTGCGCCCAAACTGGAACGGGAAAAACAGCAGCATTCCTTTTACCTGTCATCAGCAGACTCTCGGAGAATCCATCTGACAGTATCGACACTTTGATACTGACACCTACAAGAGAGCTAGCTATACAAATCGACCAACAACTTGAAGGTTTCAGCTATTTTGTGCCATTAAGCTCGATATCAGTATATGGTGGCAACTCGACGCAGAACTGGGATCAGCAGCGCAATTCTTTAATCAATGGCGTGAATATCGTCATTGCCACTCCAGGAAGGTTAATCCAGCACATTAATCAAGGATATGTCAACTTTGACAATATCAATACTGTGATTCTTGACGAAGCGGACAGAATGCTTGACATGGGCTTTTATGACGACTTGATCAAAATCACGTCGAACATCAAGAACGACAAGCAAACACTGATGTTCTCAGCGACTATGCCTCCCAAAATAAAAAAATTAGCTAAAGAAGCTCTGACTGAAGAACACGAAGAAGTTACCATAGCCGTGTCCAAAACAGCTGAAGGAGTGCTTCAGGGAGCTTACATGGTCTATGAAAATCAAAAAATCCCTGTAATCAAAGGCTTGCTCCAAGACAAACTTGATGAACTCCAAAGCGTTATCATTTTCTGTTCTTCAAAACTGAAGGTGAAAAATTTGGAAAAAGAACTTAAAGCTCAAAAGCTAAATGTAGCATCTATACATTCCGATCACGACCAAGACGAAAGATCCAAAGTTCTTCTAGATTTCAAAAACCGAAAACTCCCAATACTGATAGCCACAGATATAGTATCAAGAGGCATCGACATAGACTCTATTGGACTTGTCATCAACTACGATGTCCCTAAAGACCCCGAGGACTATGTTCATAGAGTTGGAAGAACAGCAAGAGCAAACACCAAAGGAATCGCTATTACCTTTATTACAAAAGATGATGAATACCAATTCAATCGTATTGACAAGCTTTTGGATAAAGAAGTCGCTAAGATTACTTTGCCTGAAGAATTCGGGGACCAACCGGATTATAATGCAAACAGCAGAGGTAAAAGGAAAAAGTTCAACAATAATGGCCCGAGAAAAAAACGAAAGCCCTCTCCTAAGAAATAATAAAAATCGCAAATTTCATTACTAAAAAATAAAGGCTGCCCACAAGGACAGCCTTTATTTTTTTATATTAACTCCTTTAAGTGCTATGGCAAATCAACAGCAGGATAATCCCATGCAAAAGCTCTTGGAAACTTTGATCCAAACTTTTTATTCGCAGCGTCAATAAATCCATTGGCCACATACGCATATCCTCTTGGGGTCATATGAATTCCATCTAAGGAGAATGCTCCTCCTAAAATATATTGAGAAGTGAATGACGTTCCATTTTCAAGCAAATAACTTGGATTAGCCAATGGCATCAGAGCATCATTGGAATGATAAATAGCAAAGTCACTAGACTCTTGTCCTTCTATAAAATTATTAAACACACCTGTTCTATCAACTGCTAAACCATACTCCCTTGGATCCAAGATCAATTCCGAAGCAAAAATAAATTCAATCAGCAATTCAAAATTTCCTTTGGCCGCCTCTTCAAGAGCTTTGGCAATGTTAGCTTCAATAAAAGCAAGCTTAGCCAACACTCCATTTTGCGCGGTCAATGGAATAAACGTGCTTGTCAACTCAAGTTCTTGATTTGACTCATCCCATCTCAAAGCGCCTAACACCTTAGAACCTGTCTTGCCAGATTCAAAATAAGGCGTGATATAAGCGATTTCAGCTCCTTCAACGTTTCCTCTTTGGAAAAGCACATCGGAAGCTTCCCCTTTTTCATTTTGAAATGTATAGCCCATTGCCTTGAAAGCAAACTCTAAACCTGCTGCTTGAGCAACAGGAACCGTTCCAGGTTGAAAGCCTTGCGCTTTAAGTCCTGAAACCAAAGTAGGCCCTACAGTCGTAAAAAAAGGGATCAAACCGATATCAGGAATTGTACCGATCACCCCCTTGGCTTGCTTTTCTTTCAACACATCGAGCATCAAAGAGTAATTACCTTCAAACACAGCCTGAGGCGTCAATGCCTCTTCTCCACTTGATCCGCCAACTATAGCATAATCCAAGACATCATTGCTCCCCAACCACATGGTGAAGAATGTCATCTCAGATCTTTTTATCAAATCTAAATATGTATCTCCATCATTGCTTATTCTAGCAAAAAAAGGATTAGCGCTTAATAATGGAGTATTTAATTGCATAACCTTAATACCTGGCACCCCATAGTTATTAATCGAGTAATCAACTTTTTGCATAAAAGCCATTTGATCCGCTTCATTAGAGATCATATCTATTATCGGCGAACCTGTCTGAGGATCAAAACCAGTCAATACTTGATATCCTGTCCCAGTTCTTACTGCTATTGGTTGGCTTATCTCATTTATTCCGAAAGGAGTTAATTGCTTGGAAAATATCGCTGGAAAGGATTGAACTTGAGCGGCCTCATACAAGCCATTATTAGCAAAACCCGCTGTCAATGAATTGCCTATGGCAACATATTTTGACACATCCAAACTTCCACTGCCATTCGCATAATCCACATCAGGCTCCAGATCTTTGCACGCCGCAAATGAAAAGAGCAATGCGACAATATATAATATGTTATTATTTCTCATTTTGATAAATTTCATTCAAGACTAAAAATTATACGACAAAGTAATACCTCCTGTAAAACCTCTTTGGTCAAATGTTCCAATAGGCACTTCACCATAAGTCCCAGCACTCTCCACCTCTTCCAAGGTCTGAGTTCTTTCAAATCCATTGATCCACATGACTGCAACATCAATGATGAAGTTTTCAGTCGCTTTGATTCCGACCCCTGCAGTTGCATTCAATCTGTTAACATCCGGTGTTTCCGCACTCATATAGCCTGCTCTTACAGGGCTTGAATCATAATAAATTCCGCCGCGCAATGCAATCCAATCTTTCAATCTATACTCAGCGCCAAACTTATATATCCAAGCATCCTTATAATTTCTCGGAGCCTTTTGCGATATAGTGCTACTGTCCGTTTTTAAAGTTATATCCAACTCTTTATAAGCGCTCCAACCTACCAAAGAAACCTCCGCTCCAATAGTCAATTTATCAATCACATCATAACTAACTCCGAGTGATAATGTAGAAGGCAATGGCAACGCTCCGTCAAACTTTCCTGGAAAAGGCACATAAGGAGGAAATCCCGAAGTTTCCACATCTCCATTTTCAACTTTAACATCAACTTCCGATCGGTATGACAACCCAATTCTCAACTCTTCCAACGGACGATACATAACCCCTAAGTTATAGCCTACACTAAGCTCCGCATCACCCTTAAGAGTTACTGAAGCATCCGGCGAGATTTGGTTAGCTGTTCTTTGCAAATCAAGCGAGCCAATTGTAAAAATAAATCCACCACCAACACTCAATTTATCATTGATTTTATATGAAACCGTTGGTTGGATATAAATAGCTTGCAATGTAATCTCTTGAGTCAAATCAGAATACTTCCAATTATCCTCCCACTTTACAGAGGATCCAAATGGAGCATATACACCTAAGCCAAATTTAAAATTAGAATTCTTTGGTCCCCAAACTCCATATAAATGCGGCACAAAACCTAATGGGTTATCAGTTTCTGCTTTGTACGCACTATTAGGATTTTGCGAATCCACATATTGAATCTTTGAATTCAAAATATTCCCCCCGAGCATGACGCTATTTTGTTGCAAAAAACCTATTGCTCCCGGGTTCCAAAAAACACTAGCCGCATCCGGCTTGATTCCCACTCCCATGTTACCCATTGCTAGCTGACGGTTACCTTGCAAAAGAACTTGGTAGCCAGCAGCGAACAAATCATAAGTGGTGACGCACATCGCCAACAATAACGCTACTGTAAATTTCTTGTTCATAACAAATATTTAAATTATTGAAAACTGAATACAATGAGTCGCATTGCATAATTAGAAACTAAAAACTGAAAGTTCAGGGTCAAGCAAAAATCCAAATCAAAACTCTCCCCCTAAACATCAACATCAAAAAGCTTTCCTACACTATTTTAACCCATCATTTTCGACACAACTATGCGCCAAATTAAAACTCCTCAATATGTTTTCCTAAAGAAACTTCGAGTAATACCATTCAAAAAACCATTCGAAACTATTCAGTTTCCTTATTTTGAAAATAAGTCAATAATTACATCTTTTTATCTAATAAGATTAAATTATAAAAATCAACTATTAAACCTAATCATCCTCTCTTTGAGTTCACACCATCAGACCAAGCCCCTGCATATCAATCAAAAAGAAAAGTCCTTAACTAATCCAATATCTAAAGAAGTTAAAATAGACAAAAACAAAAATAATTTAATTGTCTTTAGAACTTGAGAAAGCATCATTCTTCTCAACAAACGATACAATAAATACTCAATAATTATACAATACTATCCTATCAACTTAGTCTTTAACAATAAAAATTCTAAAATACACAAGAGAGAAACATGATAATAATCATGCGATTTTTCGCAAATAAATCATCACAGCCACCGTATAAGTCTCTATTAACACCAAGTAAAAATACTGTTATAATTCAATTCTAATTAATCATTCCGATCATGGAAAAGACGAAATTAAACAACCATCCCCATCAGACAGCATGGCACAACATCTCCGCAAAGGAGGCCATCAAGCTGAATGATTCGGATGCTTCTCAAGGCTTAAGCCAAGATTCCGTCAAAGAACGACAAGCCAAATTCGGCTTAAATGTTCTCAAACAGAAAAAACAACAAAGCCTCTTCATTACATTTTTATTGCAATTTCACCAACCCATGATTTATATACTTCTTGGAGCTTGCGTCGTGACGCTTTTCCTTCAAGAGTGGGTAGAGGCCGCTGTAATATTTGGCGTAGTTATCCTTAACGCCATTGTAGGATTCATCCAAGAAGCCAAAGCTTTAAACGCAATGAATGCTCTTTCAAAAACTTTGGAAAGCGAAAGCACGGTGATCAGAGAGGGAATTAAACAAAGCATACAAAGCAGTCAATTGGTGCCTGGAGACATCGTAGAGTTGAAATCGGGCGATAAAGTTCCTGCGGACTTAAGATTGACTCATGTGAAAAATTTGCAAGTAAATGAATCGTCTCTTACTGGCGAATCTTTGCCTGTTGAAAAGAATTACGACGCTCTTGATGAGGATACAGCATTAGCAGACCGAATCAATATGGCTTATTCAGGCACCTTGGTAACATTTGGCCTAGGCCATGGCCTTGTCATTTCAACAGGAGAAAACACGGAAATCGGTAAAATTCAACAAATGATCGACAATGCCGATATTCTAGCCACGCCATTAACAAAAAAAATCAAGCACTTCAGCCATATGGTGCTTTGGGTGATATTAGGATTGGCCGCAGTTACTTTCATAATAGGAATGTTCAAGGGCTATGATTTTGAACAAATGTTCTTAAGCACAGTAGCTCTTGCTGTCGGCATGATACCGGAGGGCCTCCCTGCCGTAGTCACCATCACATTAGCCATAGGCGTAGGACGAATGGCCAAGCAGAATGCCATCATCCGAAAGCTTCCCGCGGTTGAAACTCTTGGAAGCACAACGGTTATTTGCTCAGACAAAACAGGCACGCTTACTCAAAATGAAATGACGGTCAAAAACATTTTCACTCACAGTCAAAGCTATGAAGTGGATGGGAATGGGTATTCTCCAGAAGGGAAAATCACAAATGGAGGACAAGAAACCGATGGCAGTCAAGACAATCATTTGAACGAGATACTAATGTGCGGCTTGCTTTGCAATGACAGCGTTTTGTTAAAAAATGAAACTGATGACTGGGCTGTCGAAGGCGATCCTACAGAAGGCGCGCTACTTGTTTCAGCAAGAAAAGGGTTGAAAGACAACAAGGAAATCATCAGTAAGCACGAAAGACTTGATGCCATACCTTTTGAATCTGACTATCAATACATGGCGACACTTCATCGCTTTGATCAAGAAAAAAATGTAGCTTTCATCAAAGGTTCTTCAGAAAGTTTATTGCCAAAGTGCCTAAAAATGACCTTGCCAGAAGAAGACGTAAACAAAGTTCTTGAAAAGATAGAAGAATACGCTAGGCTAGGAATGAGAGTGCTTGTATTCACTAAAAAAGAATTTAGCGCTCAAACTCAAGAAATAAATCATTCTGATCTTGACAACCTAACTTTCTTAGGCCTTCAAGCCATGATAGACCCTCCAAGACCTGAGGCCATTGAAGCTGTTGGTATTTGTCAAAAAGCGGATGTTCAGGTAAAAATGATAACGGGAGACCATTTGACTACAGCCGCGGCTATTGCCGATCAATTAGGTATTCAAAACTTGCAAAGCCCAAGTCAAAAACCTAAGGCTATCAATGGAAAGGACTTGGAAAAAGTATCACCGGAAGAATTTGACAAAACTGTCGCTGAAACCTCTGTATTTGCCAGAGTGACACCAGAGCAAAAGCTCTCTTTGGTGAAAACGTTGCAAAAACAAGGCGAAATAGCCGCAATGACAGGCGATGGCGTAAATGACGCCCCTGCACTAAGGCAAGCTGATATAGGTATCGCCATGGGCAAAGGAGGCACAGAAGTAACCAAGGAAGCATCCGACATAGTGCTTACTGACGACAAATTCTCAACCATCGCTAAAGCAGTGGAGGAAGGAAGAGGAGTTTTCGACAACTTGCTTAAGTTCATCATTTGGGTGATTCCTACAAACTTAGGAGAAGGCCTAGTAATTATGCTAACCATATTAATTGGGTCGCAATTGCCTGTGTTGCCTATTCAAATCTTATGGATCAATATGACCACAGCAATTTTCCTAGGACTAACTCTCGCTTTTGAGCGCAAAGAGCCTTCAATCATGGATCGATCTCCTCGAAGGCCAGACATGCCATTAATAGAGAGAAAATACATATTCCGAACCATTATGGTTAGTTTATTTATTCTTGTGGGTGCATTTGGAATGTTCGAAATGAAGCAGCTTGCCGGCTATAGTGAAGAACAAGCGAGAACTATCGCCGTGAATATATTCGTATTTGTTGAAATGGCTTATTTATTCAACTGCAGATCTTTGAAATTATCCATGTTCAAATTAGGTGCATTTTCAAACGGGTGGCTGCTAGTCGGCGTGCTTGCAATGGCTGGACTACAAGTATTGCTTACACATTCACCAACAATGAACTTCTTATTCAAAACAGCTCCAATTGAACTCATCGACTGGGCGCAAATCATCCTCTACTCAGCATTAGTGTATGTGGTTGTAGAAATAGAGAAACTCATAAGACGCATGATCTCCAAATAAATCATTGAATTAAAACAGACTGTTAAACGGCCGGAAAATTAAAGTTCTGGTCGTTTACTTTTTACTTTGAGAATGCTTGTGAAATCTTTAATTTAGTCGTTCTATCAAAGTACTTTTCCTATGAATATCGATTCTTCACTCAAAGCTCAAGCTATCGAGGAGGCAAAAAAAACACTTGCAAAAACAGAGCTTGACACTCAAAAAGACCTTGCCCTTTTGCTTGAAGACTCTTCCAATGAAACCAAAAGCAGCGCGGGGGATAAATATGAAACAGGAAGAGCTATGATAGATCTTGAAAAAGACAAGCTTTACGCGCGCCTTGCCCAAAACACGAAATTGAAACGCGCTTTTGCCGAGATTCAAGTTTCAAAAATTTCAGATACTGTTGAGCACGGATCATTGTTTTCCACTAATCAAGGAGTATATTTCATATCCGCCAGCTTAGGACAAATCAATGTGAATGGCTTGGACATCTTTTGCATATCGGCTTTATCTCCAATCGGAAAAGCCGCCATGGGCAAAAAAGAAAATGAAGAGTTTTCATTCCTTAATAAAAAGCAAACGATCAAAACTGTTTGCTAATCAAAATGTGCCTCCGCCAATAGTCGCTCCGCCATCGATAAATAAGGTCTGTCCTGTAATATACTCCGCAGACTCGGACATCAAATAAGCAACCGCTTCGCCAATGTGAATAGGTGAGCCCAACTTTCGGCCTGGTATCATTTTCAGATACCTTTCCTCGCTCTCGCTGCCTTCTGGATTATGTTTTCTAAAAAAGGGGGTTTCTATAACTCCTGGAGCCACAGCATTCACAGTGATGTTGTATTTAGATAGTTCCAATGCCCATGTTTTGGCCAAGCTAATCATTACAGCCTTGGAAGAACTATATGAAGATCGGTTAGCGATTCCATTGGCTGCAATACTCGACATATTGACAATCCTTCCCCAATGTTGCTCCTTCATCACTGGCAAAAAGGTTTGAACAGCATCCACTGCAGTTCGCACTGTCAACTCTATCGTTTTCATAAAATCCTCCCATTTCAATTCTTCAACCGATGCCGGGTTAACTATTCCTACATTATTGAATACACAATCAACAGGATAATTTTCTTTAATCGTTTTAAAAACGCTCAAAGACTCTTCACGATTTGACAAATCGCATGTATAAAAACTACCTGGGAATTCCCATTCAGGCATATTTCTAGCAATGCCAATAACTTCATACCCTCTATGAGCAACGGATTCTGCCGCAGCTTTTCCTAAACCCATACTCGCTCCTGTAATCAAAGCATAATGCTTGGTAACTTTCATCTCCTCTAAATATTTAAATGGGTATTTAACTTTCCCTTCATATCACAACTTTGGGGCTTTCCTTTTAAAAGCTTATTTTAGTATAGTTGTTTTTTTATATTTTAAATGTTTTTTTAAATGAGATTGCTCACTCAAGCTCTTGTTCTGCTTTTTTTAATCAATTTGACATGCTTTTGCACCTCTTCCAAAAGTGATCGTTCTGGAATCAACAGTGTTGAAACAAGCAAAAAAGACAGCAGTTTAACCATTGCTTTTGGCTCATGCAACAAGCAATACAAACCGCAGCCATTATGGCAACCCATAATATCCAACCATCCTGACCTTTGGATATGGCTTGGAGACATTATTTACAGCGATACTGAAGATGATCCCGATTTTATCAGAAAAAATTACGCTAAGCAAAACAAGAAGAAAGGCTACCAAGCGCTAAAATCTTCCACCAAAGTAATAGGTGTATGGGATGATCATGACTATGGTCAAAATGACGGAGGGAAATATTATGCGCTTAAAGACTCCAGCCAACAAATACTTCTTGACTTTCTTGAAGTCCCTAAAGACTCTCCAAGAAGAACTCGAAAAGGAGTATACAGCTCTGAAGTAATTCAAAAAAATAGCCTTTCTGTTAAAATTATATTGTTGGACACGCGGTATCATAGAGATGATGAAGACGATGAAAATCCTGAAACTACTATCCTCGGCGAAGAGCAGTGGAAATGGCTAAAAGAGGAAATATCAAGCTCTCACGAAAACCTGCTCATCATTGGCTCTGAGATACAAGTTATCCCTAAAGAACATCGATTTGAAAAATGGGAAAATTTTCCAAACGAGAGGGAAAAACTTCTGAAGCTCATCGCCACGCATAATAAGCCTACCATCATCATAAGCGGAGACAGGCATATCGCGGAAATCTCTGAAATTAAATTACCCAAAATGGACTTCCCTGTTTTAGAAATCACTTCAAGCGGGATGACGCATACGTATATTGGTCAAGTAAACGAAACAAATAAATACAGAAAAGGCGAAATATCCCAAGAGCTTAATTTTGGACTTATAAAAGCCTCTTTCAATAAAGAAGGAAATCTTTTTGTTGATATGCAGGTAAGAGGCAAAGACAACAAAAAGCTTCTTGAAGAAACGAATACCTATTAGTATAGCTTATTGATAAAATAGAAAGGCTCCCGAAACCAGGAGCCTTTCAAATATTTCAACGCAATGCTTTTGTATTATTTAGAAAACTCATTGAATGTCTTCTCGATAATCTCGCAGCACTCATTAATCTGCTCTTCAGTCATAACCAAAGGAGGAGTGAATCTGATGATATTTCCATGCGTAGGCTTAGCCAACAATCCATTTTCAGCCAATTTCACGCATATATCCCATGCAGTACTGCTATCTTCAGAGTCATTGATCATTACGGCATTCATAAGACCTCTACCTCTTACCAACTTCACCAAGTCGTTAGTCTCTGCAAGTTTAGCCATTCTATCTCTGAAAACCACTCCTAGTTTATCAGCATTCTCAGCAAGCTTCTCTTCTTGAACTACCTTAAGAGCTTCCACCATAACAGTACAAGCAAGAGGGTTGCCACCGTAAGTAGAGCCATGCTCACCCGGCTTGATCACCAACATGATCTCATCATCAGCAAGAACCGCTGACACAGGCAATACACCTCCAGAGATCGCTTTACCTAAGATAAGAATATCAGGACGAACATCTTCCCAATCGCCAGCAAGCATTCTACCTGATCTTGCAACACCAGCTTGAATCTCATCCATCATCAATAATACATTGTGCTTCTTGCACAATTCTTCCACACCTTTAAGATATCCCTCAGACGGAACATAAACTCCAGCTTCACCTTGAATAGGCTCCAACCAGAACCCGCATACATTTGGATTAGCCAAGGCTTTGTCAAGCTCTTCTAGGTTATCATACTCGATCACTTGGAATCCAGGCATGAATGGTCCAAATCCTGAAGTAGCAACAGGGTCCGTAGAAGCCGAAATAATCGTCGTCGTACGACCGTGGAAATTTTGCTTACAGCAAACGATCACCGCTTCGTCATTAGGAATATTCTTCTTAGTATATCCCCACTTACGAGCCAATTTGATCGCTGTCTCATTAGCCTCAGCTCCAGAGTTCATCATCAAGACCTTGTCAAATCCAAACATCTCGCAAACAAACTTCTCAGCGACACCTAACTGGTTGCTATGAAAAGCTCTTGATGTCAATGTCAATTTATCGGCTTGATCTTTTAGAGCTTTGATGATTCTTGGATGACAATGCCCTTGGTTAACGGCACTATACGCACTCAAGAAGTCATAGTATCTCTTTCCTTCACAATCCCAAAGAAATACTCCCTCGCCTTTTTCCAATACTACTGGTAACGGGTGGTAGTTGTGCGCACCATATCTATCCTCTAGAGCGATCGCCTCTTGGCTACTGATGTGTTCAAGCATGATTTTATTTTTAAATTGTTTAATGCATTTTTATGGCATAAAATTAATAAAATAAGGAGCATAATAAAATGATGAGATAGATAAAGGGCTGATTTTTATAAAAAAACAAGTCTTCAAACAGCACCCAGTATGCGTAAGTACCTAGTTATCAAACTTTTTCAAAAATTTTTCATTACAATTTCATCAGTTTCAACTAAAAAACGTATATTTGCGTTTCTGACTTAATCTAACAGGCTAAGGCTCCTAGCTTCCAGGATTAACAAGAAATTTATCCATGCAATTTCTTGAGTTAACTGTTTGATTAGTAAAATATTTTTATGAAATTTGCAGACCGAATTTACGTTCGGTTTTGATATTGTATAGAAATAAAAAAATCATATAAGAGATCATGGCCAGAGTTTGTCAAATAACAGGTAAAAGACCTAGGGTAGGAAATAACGTTTCTCACGCAAACAACAAGACAAAAAGAAAGTTCTATCCGAACTTGCAAACAAAGAGATTCTTTATTCCTGAAGAAGATAAGTGGATAACACTTAAGGTATCAACTTCTGCGTTGAGAACAATCAATAAAAACGGTATTTCTGCAGTTCTTAACAAAGCTAGAAAAGCAGGCAACGTACTAATCTAATAATAATTTTGCTGAGATAGTAAAGAAATAATTAAGATGGCTAAGAAAGGAAATAGAGTACAAGTAATCTTAGAGTGCACTGAGCATAAGAACAGCGGTCAACCTGGAACTTCCAGATACATCACTACTAAGAACAGAAAAAATACAACTGAGAGATTGGAACTTAAGAAGTTCAACCCAATCCTTAAAAAATACACAGTTCATAAAGAAATCAAATAATAAGTCATGGCTAAGAAAGTAGTTGCAACGCTTAAGAAAAAAGGTGGTATCAAATACGCTAAAGTTATCAAAGCTGTGAAATCGGCTAAAACTGGAGCTTACACTTTTAAAGAAGAGATCGTTACTGAAGATCAAGTAAAGCAGAAATTAGCTTAATCGCTAAACTCTGACAAAATATTCATAAATAAAAAAGTCCCTTTTTTGGGACTTTTTTTGTTTCTTATTTGTAATATTGTATTACGTTAATTGTTGCCCGCCTGCCTTGTTCGAATATGATCAACCTCAGGAATTCGGGACAAGCGGCATTTACCAGAACAATACATAATCGTAAATTTATGGGACTATTCGATTTCTTTTCTAAGGATAAAAAAGAAAAACTAGATAAAGGTCTTGAAAAAAGCAAGGAGAGCATCTTCGGCAAGATCAGCAAAGCCATCATTGGTAAATCCAAAGTGGATGATGAAGTGTTGGACGACCTTGAGGAGATACTTATCACCTCTGATGTCGGCGTAGACACTACGATCAAAATCATTGAACGTATTGAAAGCAGAGTAGCTAGAGACAAATACACCAATGTAACCGAACTTGACAAGATCCTAAGAGAAGAAGTAGCCGCGCTGCTGTCAGAAAACAACTCTGAAAACATAAGCGACTTTGAAGTCCCTCAAAACAAAAAGCCCTACGTAATCTTGGTAGTTGGCGTAAATGGTGTTGGCAAGACGACCACAATAGGCAAATTGTCAGCTCAATTCAAAAAAAGAGGCAAAAAAGTAATTCTAGGAGCTGCCGATACTTTCAGAGCAGCGGCTGTTGATCAATTGATTCTTTGGGGCGAAAGAGTTGGCGTGCCTGTTATTTCTCATGGCATGAACACTGATCCAGCCTCGGTAGCCTTTGACGCTGCCAAACAAGGTGTTGAACAAGACGCTGATGTAGTAATCATAGACACTGCGGGAAGACTTCACAACAAAGTGAACTTAATGAACGAATTAACTAAAATCAAAAGAGTTATTCAAAAATTCATTCCCGAAGCACCGCATGAAGTACTTTTAGTATTGGATGGAAGCACAGGCCAAAATGCGGCGATTCAAGCAAGAGAATTCACTAAAGCAACTGATGTTTCTTCCTTGGCTATAACGAAGCTGGATGGAACAGCCAAAGGAGGCGTAGTGATTGGTATTTCCGACGAATTTAAAATTCCAGTCAAATATATCGGAGTAGGCGAGCAAGTTGATGATTTGCAAGTTTTCAATAAAGTGGAGTTTGTAGACTCCCTATTCAAAAAGTAGCCTCGCTCTACCAATAACGAAATTAAAAATGGCCGAATCTTCTTAGATTCGGTTTTTTTATGCCCTTTTTCAACCTCCACCAAACTTCCTTCTTATTTTCTAATTAAAGGCAAAATATATTCAACCAATTATATCTCTTGGCAAAATCCAGCCCTTTTGATCGCAATTTCTGCAATTTTATTTCAATAAAATCGTTGATATCAAGTTGAACTTGGACTCCAGCAATGAGGGTATTCTATTTTTCGAATGTAATAGTATCGTTAATTGTACCCTGTGAATAGAGCTTCGCAAAGCACAAGTTAACTATGAGGTTAGCGCCTTTGATAGAATAAATTTTCATTTCACAAATTCTTTCATGAAATACAAATACACCATTTTCAAACTACTTTTTGTCTTCATTGCAACGGTTTGCAATGAGGCCTTAGCCGAAAACGATAAAGGCGAAGATAAACAAGAAAAGAAGAACGATATCAAAATAGATCCAGAGACCTTGACATTATCGATCTATGATGATTCAAACGGAGAAAGTGGAGCGCTTGTTTCACAAGAGAAGCCAAAATATTCATTAAAAATCGGCGGGTGGGTAAAATTAAATGCGATTTACGATTTCAACGGTATTGGCCCCAACCCTTACCCAGGTTTCATGCCTGTTGAAATACCAACAGATCCTACTGAGAATGCAATGAACCGTTCATTTCATATGAATATCAATCAAACTAGAATTTGGGTTGATTCATATTTGGAAAGCAAAACTTTCGGTACTATTAAATTCTATTTGGAAGGCGACTTCTTGCGCACAACCAATAATAACCTGCGTTTGCGTCATGCATTTATTGAAGTTAATGAAAAACTTATCATCGGTCAGACTTGGTCAACGTTCAGTGACGGCGAAGCATTGCCTTTGAATGTTGAATTTGAAGGGCCAGCCAGTTTATATGCTGATTGGGGACCACAAATAAGATATTCTGACAAAATCAATGACCGCTTTTCATATCAAGTAGCATTGGAAACTCCGACTGCGAATATTACTCGTCTGGATTCTCTCGTCACTGAAGACCCTTCTAAATTAAACGCCAGACCAAAATCACAATTCCCTAATGTAGTAGGTAAACTTCGTTATTCTCATAAAAGAGGCTTCATTCACCTGTCAGGTATCATGAAAGATTTGAGATATTATGATATTAAAGGAGAAGTTCAAAATGATATAGCTTGGGGAGCCCAACTGAGTGGCGCTTTAAATGTAGCGAAAAACACAAAAGTTTATTTTCAAGGAATCTATGGCAAAGGCATAGCTTCTGGTATTTCTGGATTCTATTATTTCAACTATGACGCCACACCAAATATACAAAAGACAAATCTTGAAGCTTTGACAGCAATGGGTGGTTATTTTGCTTTAGAGCACAGGTGGTCTCCGAAAGTATTCTCCAATATCATGTACAGTGTGCAACGCATTGACGAAAGAGAGCTTCTGGAAGACAATGATTACTATATGGGGCATTACTTTGCAGTCAACACATTTTACAATCCTATAGAAAGGTTTGAAATAGGCTTCGAATACAACTACGGTATAAGACTAGACGCTGATATGTCTCAAGGAGACGCTAACAGAATCCAAACTTCCGTTAGGTACTTCTTCTAAGAAAATACTCCACAATAATAAAAAAAGAGATTGCCTTGGCGGCAATCTCTTTTTTTTATCTATTTTTTCTGTTTCTTAATCTTCATCGGTTTTATATACTGCCTTCTAAAAGCAAACCTATAAGCCAAGTTAATCTCAAAGCCTCCATTGCTTCCCATATTATAATTAACCTTCCCATAACCTGGAACAAATGAAGGCCTAAGAGCCAAGTTATCTTCATTCTTAATATTAAGGCCGGTCTTCAATTTCGCAGTAAAGCCTACAAATAACCCCCTATATACATTACCCCTAATTCCAGCGACAAACTCAACCCAAGTTGCCTGCATACCATTTTCAGTCACACTATTAGAAACGCTTTCCCATTCATTCAAAATTCTATAGTCCAATGTTTCTGAAAAAGTAGCCGTTCCAGCTCTAGCCCCAATAAAAATCACACTATAACTCTTATTTCTTGGCATCAAATCAAAATCGACCCCATATGTCAAGAATTGACCTCTATTTTTCGCAGTAGCCAGACTATGCTCAAATGTGGAATTTTCATATCCACCCTCCATAGTCAGATAAAAATTATAGAGAATATTAGTGCTAGCTTGAAGACTAAAACCTTGATAATTAGGCTCAAGCAAGGTCTTTGCAAGTCTATATCCATCAGTTCCAACCGTTAAAGCGGCTGGCAATGCTTTAAAACGAATATTTTTGTCGTAATATTTCAAAGTATCGTTCTTGGCCGTTTCCATCTCATCTTGAGCCATAGCCTCGAAGCTAAATAAAACCAAGAAAAAAACAATTATTTTATGGCAATAGGATTTCAATGTTTCTATCGTTTTTGTTAGTAAGTTTTGTTTCGACAACTTTGATATGTTGAGGGTTGAAACCGGATTCTATAACCTTCAAGCTATCCACAATTAATTCCACTCCGCAAGCTTCTGAGATAAAATGAGGCGTCTGCCTATAGCTAGTCAACATAGAAACCTTACCTTGAATCTTCTCAGAATCCTCTGAAAACTCAAAAATATATGTCGCTCGTACTTCTTCTTCACCTTCTGTAGCTGCCACGACTGGCAAGCGATATGTCGAAAGCCTATTTTCACCTGCGGTATTATAAAATACAGCATCTTCATAATTCTGAATATAAATCGAATCTACAGGCACTACTAATGGTGTTACATTCGCATTCCAAATTGGGCTAAAATCTGGTGCATTAGGATTTTGATTTTCAGAATACGTTAAAAAGGTTACAAAAAACCTTTCCGAAAACTCACTTGTACAATCCAAGTCATTTCTGCATGATGTCATTGCAATCATCAAAAACAAAAAGCAAAATATATTTGCAAAAGCCTTTATCGAAAAGTCATTCATTAAATTCATTCAATAAAAATTCCACATCATCAGCGCTTTTATAAACGCATTCAAATTCAATTTGCGAAAATACGAATAGAATTCAAAAGTTTATGCACGTTGCGAGCTTATTTACTTCAAGTCAAGATTCATTATCTATTTTATACGCTTGCAAACTCTTCGGTGAACTGATAAAACAAGATTTGTGATTTTTTTTCGTTAAATTTGCTGGGCAAAAAACAATCAGCGCATTGAAAACCAGAGGAATTAAAAAAGACAAAGTGAATGTGGTCACTCTAGGTTGTTCCAAAAACCTTGTGGACTCCGAAGTAATGATCACTCAGCTTAAAGGCAATGAAATAGATGTAACACATGAATCTGTAGAAGACGATTCGAATATCATTATCGTCAACACTTGCGGTTTCATAGACAAGGCTAAGCAGGAATCAATAGATACAATATTAAGATACGCAGAAGCCAAAGATGACGGACAAATAGACAAACTCTATGTTACTGGCTGTTTATCCCAAAGATACAAAGACGACTTGGAGGAAGAAATTCCTCAAGTAGATGCTTTTTTTGGAACTATGGAATTGCCATTGCTTCTCAAAAAATTCGATGCCGACTACAAGCATGAACTTATTGGTGAGAGAATTACAACAACTTCAACTCACTACTCATACCTTAAAATAGCCGAAGGCTGTGATAGACCTTGCTCTTTCTGCGCAATCCCGCTTATGAGAGGCAAGCATGAGTCTGTGCCTATTGAGCAACTAGTAGAGCAAGCGAAGAACCTTGCAAAAAATGGAACTAAAGAGCTTCTGCTCATAGCTCAAGACCTTACCTACTACGGTTTAGACCTGTATAACAAAAGAAGCTTGGCGGACCTGATGAGAAAGCTATCTGATGTGGAAGGTATCGAATGGATCAGACTTCACTATGCATACCCATCAGGTTTCCCTATGGATGTGTTGGATGTAATGAATGAAAGAGACAATGTCTGCAAATACTTGGATATGCCTCTTCAGCACGGTTCAACCAATATCCTCAAAGCCATGAGAAGAGGTATCACAAGAGAGAAAACCGAAGATCTTATCCAAAAGATAAGAAAAACAGTACCTGGCATAGCAATAAGAACAACGCTTATCGCTGGATACCCTGGAGAGACGGAAGAAGATTTCCAAGAAATGCTGAAATTTGTCGAAGACGCTAGATTTGATCGTTTGGGCATATTCACTTATTCTCATGAGGAAAATACTCACGCTTTTAATTTTGAGGACAATGTTCCAGACGAAATAAAAGAAGAAAGAGCTCAACAGGTTATGGATATGCAAGCAGGCATCTCTTATGAGCTTAATCAAGAGAAAGTCGGCAAGACATTCAAAGTGCTGATCGATAGAAAAGAAGGTCCTTATTTCATTGGAAGAACCGAGTTCGACTCTCCTGAAGTTGACAATGAAGTATTAATCAGCGCTGATAAGGATTATTTGAGAATTGGTGATTTCGTACACGCTCAGATTACTGAAGCAACTGAATTTGACCTGTACGCAGAAATAGTAAAATAGCAGCTTAGCGACAAAGCACACAACATATCGCAACATAATTTCGTATCTTAGTCAAACAATACACATGTACGACTAGATTATGCGAATAGATAAAATAGATTTGGGAGAGACTAAAAGGTTTTCTCCCATTTTTTTGGATTATATTAATCAAGATGAAAAGCTTGCGCCATTTTACAATAGATTTCCAACCTTGGAAAATTTTGGAGATCAAATCAATGAAAAAAGCTTCGACCAAGAAAAAAGACAAACGCTAAACAAAGTCCTCGAAGAGCAGTATCAAAACATTGAAATAAAACCTGCTGCTCAAAAAAGCATTCAACTACTTCAAGAAGCTAACACATACACGGTCACAACCGGCCACCAACTCAATATTTTCACGGGACCATTTTTCTTTATATTCAAGCTTGTCACAACAATCAACCTGGCAAAAGCTCTCAAAAAACGTTACCCTGACAAAAACTTCATTCCTGTATATTGGTCGGCTACTGAAGATCATGATTTTGAAGAAATAAAGTCGTTCAACCTTTTTGGCAAAAACTACAAATGGGATAGCAATCAAAAAGGCGCCGTAGGCAGATTTTCAACTCAATCGATCAAAACACTGTTGAATGATCTTCCTGAAGAGTTCGATACATTCACCAAAGCTTACACTCAACATGGTAATTTGGCAGATGCTGTGCGATGTTATGTCAATGAGCTTTTTGGAGAACAGGGACTTATTATGATTGATGGAGATCATCCCAAGCTTAAAGCCTCTTTTATAGACTACATCATAGATGATATGGAATCGCTTGAGAACACTGAGACGATTACCAATACATCCGAGATGTTAATGCAAAATGGATACAAGGCTCAGGTCTTCCCCAGAGATATCAATTTATTCTATCTCAAAGACGACACTCGCGAAAGAATTGTAAGAAGAGCGGAAAAAGATTACCATGCTTTGCATACAGATTTTTCTCTATGCCCTGACGACATGCCTGATTATGTCAGAAAGCATCCGGAAGAATTTAGCCCCAATGTTATTCTAAGACCTCTTTATCAAGAAGTAATTTTACCAAACTTGGCTTATCTGGGAGGACCCGGCGAACTTGCTTATTGGATGCAACTCAAAGGCTTATTTGACCGTCATAGCATCCCGTTCCCTATTCTTGTTCCAAGAAACTATGGCTTGTATGTCAATAAAAATATCTCTCGAAAAATTGACAAACTAAATATCGATATTCAGGAATTTTTCAAGCCTACTTTTGAGCTAAAAAGAGATTTCTCACAAAAAAACGCTGATATTCTATTTGATATAGAAACAGAAAAATCCGGCATATTAGAACTTCTTTCTTCTATCAAATCAAAAGCCGGAAAGATTGACAAAAGCCTGGAAGGCACTTTAGGAGCTGAAGAAAAGAAATGGCTCAAATCATTTGAAATGATTGAAAAGAAAGCTCAAAAAGCTGAAGAAAGAAAGCAAGACACAGAACTCAAACAATTGGAGAATATTCAAGACAAACTATTTCCAGAAGGCAGTCTGCAAGAAAGGCATGACTGCTATTTGAATTTCACACATAGCAATCCGCAATTGATCGAGAGCTTACTGGAAAGCTTCGACCCGTTTGAGTTCAAATTTTATATCTTCTCCGAAAATGAATAAACAACAGCTAAGAAAAGAATTTCTTGATAAAAGGAAGGCTATTAGCAGGTCTGAGCTTGAAGAACTTTCGAATAGAATAAAGGACAAGTTCCTTTCCGAACCGCACTTTCAAGAAGCGCAACATGTTCACTGCTTTCTTTCCATTGCTCGTCATAAGGAAATCGATACATGGCCAATTATTCATGCTCTTAGGGAATTAAACAAACAAATCATAATATCCACATGTGATTTCAAAACACTTGAAATGCATCATTTTCTTTTCGAAAAGGAAACAATTCTGGAAGAAACTGCATTTGGGATATTGGAACCTATCAATGCAAAGCCTTTTTCTGTTGAAAAAATCGACTTGATTATTGTTCCTCTATTGATTTTTGACAAAGAAGGATATAGGGTTGGCTATGGCAAAGGAATATATGACCGCTTTTTAGCAAAATGCCGTCCTGACGCGATTAAAGTAGGACTATCTATTTCAGAACCTATACAAGCTATTGCTGACTCCGACAAATACGATATAGCACTTGACCATTGCATCACGCCAAAGTCTGTTCATTCATTTTAAATTATTAAAAAAGGGAAAGCTGCTCGCTTTCCCTTTTTTAATATCTTAATACTTATCCGTATATCACTTTTCAATACCCGACTGAGTAACTTTCAAGCCCACGCTTGTAATACCTTCCAAGTCATCGACTCTCATCATTTGCTTCAAGACAACCTTAAAACTACCAGCATTATTAAATTTATACTCATTTAGAATCGGCTTTTCCAAGTCATAAACATCTCCATACCCCAATCCTTCAGGCTTTCCGGTCTTGGAATCAAATAGAAGAATATTTTCCAAAGTATCTTTCAATACTTTTCCTTCACTGTCTTGCAGTTGATAATTAACATATAAGTTCTGATAAGGATAATCTATTCCATTTCTAACATTTATGGACAAATTATATTTCTCCTCAGGGTTTTTAATATCAAAGTTGAATTCCGGTGTATTGCTAACATTCCATTTCTCATACGGGAACTCATAATTGGTATCAAATATTTTTGACTTATCGCAAGAGCTCAGCATCAAAAACAGCAAGCCCGAAAAAGCTAAAAAAAAGCGTCTCATCAATTCGTAATTTTAATTGCCTTGTTTTTTATTTCTTGACCTAAAGTTTCGTTTAGGTCGATTTGCCGATGTTTTTTTATCCCCATTGGCATTTGTTCCATTTTTAACTCCCTGTCCACTGTTATTGTTTCTACGGCCTCTGCTTTGTCGCGTCTCGGATTTTCTTTCAGACCCACCGGAAGCACCTCCTTGGTTCGAATTTCCATTCCCCGAATTCGGTTTTCTTGAAGAGGCTCCTCTGCCTTGCGCATTTGTCTTTGGCCTATTCCCTGATGCTCCTTTGGATTTAGGCCTTCTTTTACGATTCGGCTTTTTGCTTTCTTGGCTGTATTTTTCATCCATTTTAGCCAAATCGCTAGCTAAAGCTTCAAACTTAGCCTTTTTCTCGATATCATCATCCGAAAGCAAAGTCTCAGGCTTCTCTCCTCTTTTATTTTGCTCAAGAATTTCTTTGACTCTCACCACTGATATAGGATGCCATACGTTTTCATTTTCATAGCCAAACCACATCACTTTTTTGAAAATATCAGTTTTTTGCAACCTCGCTTCTCCCTTGACAGTTTGAATCGGACCTTCTACTGTAGGAATATCCTCCAAAGCCTCAATGTACGTTTCCAGCTCATAATTCAGACAACATTTTAACCTACCGCATTGTCCCGACAACTTGCTTGGGTTCAAAGACAAATTTTGATATCTAGCAGCTGATGTGGAAACACTTTTGAACTCAGAAAGCCAAGTGCTACAGCAAAGCTCTCTTCCACAAGAACCTATCCCTCCAAGTCTTCCTGCTTCTTGCCTCAAACTAATTTGCCTCATTTCAACTCTTACTTTGAACTCACCAGCCAAAACCTTAATAAGCTCTCTAAAGTCTACTCTATCATCGGCAGAGTAATAAAACGTAGCTTTGGAATTATCCGCCTGAAACTCTATATCAGAAAGTTTCATTTCCAAGCCCAAATTTTGAATAATCTCCCTTGTTCTATAAAGCGTAGGCATTTCACGCTTTTTCACTTGAAAAAGCTTTTCCATATCAGGGTCATTGGCAAGTCTGTATATTTCCCTGATTTCTTCATTATCCTCCACTCCTTTTTTACGCATCTGCAAGCGCACCAACTCTCCTTGCAAAGACACATAACCTATATGATGTCCATTAGGCACATCCACAACTACAGCATCACCTGTATTCAAATCCAAACCATGAACATTGCGATAGAACTCTTTCTTTCCTCCTTTAAACCTCACCTCTATCACATCATATCGCTCGGAAGGACTCTCCAGCATATCTGAAAGCCAATCAAAAGTATTCAGCTTATTACAGCCTCCAGTCCCACAACCACCGCTACTTTGGCAACCGCTTACTAGAGTGCCGTCTTCAGCGTAAGCACCTTGACTAGCACATGAATTACATCCTGACATAAAAATCTATATATAAACCCCTGCGGGCTAAATTCAACATATATTCTCAAAGTCTTCGACAGTTAACAAATCACTTTTACTGCCAATCTTTTTTCTAAAAAATTGACTCTAACAAGCATTCCTGAAGAGACTGACATAATATCTCAAGTTAGGTAAATTATGACTTAGTTAAAAATATTCAATGATTATACCTTAAAAAATATAGACAGGCAACATGTAGCATATGCAATGCTTCATTCATTAAAGCTTCAAGGGAATATTCATTCCTAAGAAATTCTGCTAAGAGTAAAAACTCCTTCAACTTCATTTCCATCAAATGTGGAGCCAACAATAAGATTCGGAGTAGAAATTACCCCTTCCCATATATCCAACTCATATTCAATATCGGTTTCGCTTTTCACAATATCTATTGATATGCCTTCTAACTGGACTTTTTTATCATCCAGCACTTTTCCAACAAATTTCTCTTCAGCAACAAATGAAGGTTCTCCATCGGATTGCTCTTCAAAAACAAGCGTTCCTTCAAGACAATCATTAAATTGAGTGAGACTTATTTTTCCATTTGCCTTCCCATAATAAAAGTCTTCTTCATATTTCCAACTTCCTGTCAAATTCATACCTATGATATTATTTATGATAAGATAAAATCATCCTGTTTTTCACCAGTGGATACTTAGCTTTATCCAACGCTCTTTTTTTGTGCTTCTGGCTCTTTTCTTTATCACCCATCCTATCATAAACCCTGTACGTGCCTGCTAATATCAAACTCTCCAAATGATCTGTATCTTCCTTTCCCGATTTTAGCTCTTCCATCGCTTCTTCGTATTTATTTAGACTATACTGCAAATCCCCCCCTTCAAGCTCATTCACATATCCTTCAAAAAAGTCCAACATTTCAGCGGGTTGCTTGGCCGAAGAATTTTTCATCTTTTCCAATAGTCTTCGAGCTTCAACGCTTCTACCTAATACACAATAATTTTCCAAAGCCAAACCTATAAATCTAGGATTATTCGGATACAATTCCACCAATTCCTTGCTCCACTTCAAAGACTTCTCAGGATCATCTTCATAATGCATATGAAGATGAACCAAATAGTTTAATGCTTCTACACGAGTAAATGTCGCTTGATTATACGCTACTTCAAGTTGCTCCAAACCCAAATCCTCATCTCCGGATTTGAAAAACCACATAAATGGTTTGAAGTAAGAATGGTAATTAGGAAATACTTCTCTGTAAAAGTTATACAAACCTGTAGTATAAAAAAACTCAGAGTATTCATCTTGCATGCTAAAGCCTTTTTTCATAAAAGTATATGCTATCTTGGCTTTAGATATTGCCTTGAGATTCTGATTCTTTCTGTAATAATGCTCAGTGATAAAACCGTAGGCTGCCAGTGCCATAAAGTTCATTTCGGGATCCGATGAATTCTTTTGAAGTCCCTCGTCAGCTCTTTTTGCTGTTTCCTGCAAATATTCCAAAGACTTTTGCATTTCAACCTCGGGATCATCGCTAACATATTTTTTCCAATACTCTATATAAAAACCCACTAAAGGAACCGCAGGGTGGTCTTCCAACACCATGGATAAAGAATCTCTGTATAATTTAGCTGTATCAAACTCAAGATTATACGCCTTGTCCAAGGCCTTTTGAATATAATCAGAAGCTTCTGGATTGCTGGAAATATTATTTTCATTTCCTTGGCCAATGCCTATCAAGCAACTAAAGCTTAATAAAATTGCGATAATATATCGCTTCAAGTATTTGGAACTCATATATTGACTCTATCTCAAAACCTGCAAAATTGCATCACTACATCTTCATGATCAATATCAATCAGTCAGCAAATATACACATACTGTTGATTTTTGAACATGCTAAAGTCAGCTCTTGTTATAAATAATGCAAAAGGCCAAACTCTTGCCTGACCTTAATAAAAATGATAAAATCAAATATTTATTGTCTAAAATATCTCCTGATAAGAAATCAATATCAATGATAGTAACGATACGGCAATACCCAATTGATTCATTTTCTCAAGCCTTTCTTTATACAAAACAACGGACACTAGAGAAGAGCAAACTATAATTCCTATATTCAGCAAAGGGAAAATAAGAGCTCCGTTATTGTCAAATGCAGACAAGGACTTTATAGTAAAAAATACTGACAAATAATTCGGCACTCCCAAAACGATACCGCCAACAACACTTCTGCGAGCTATTTTTTGTCTTTTGAATAATATCATCATCGTCCCAATAACAGCTGCCGAAGCGAAAGCCACTAAAGTAAATACACCTCCTTCGTGTTCTTGCAGCAATTCTATATTGGTAAAATTAATAACAACATCAATAAAACCCGCGATCAAAAAAAGCAGGATAGGCAATAAATAAGTGCTTCCTCTTTTGCCCGATGATATTTCATCGGACGAGCTCTTTTTTGAGCTCATAACAATTGCCGCCAAGGCTAATCCCAAGCCTGCGTAATTCAAAGAATCAAATACCTTAGTCCCTGTATTCAACACAAACAAACTAAAAAGCACAGGAATCGCCAAAGACATCTTATATGAGATAGAAGAAATAGTAATATTGAATTTTTGAGTAACCAATGCAGCTGTATAGGAACCAGTGATAAAAACAGCTCCACAGCCTACCGCCACATAAAACCAAGGTTTGGTGAAATCAATTTGCGTACTCTCTCCCATGAGATTCAAAGCCACAAAACCAGTTATCACACAAACCCAATAGTTAAAAACCAAGCCTTGCAAATTATTGATTTTATAAGTTCCAAAACCTCTGTAAGCAATAAAAATCAAGATATTGAAACAAATACATAGTACAATATAAGCCATCTTCCTTCTCCCATTTTAAGTCCACACAATCGTTTTCTCAGTGGTTATTTTTTCCACCTTACCGAAAGATAGCATTATTGAATATGAAATAAAATTTCACACAACCCTCAAAACAAGGACTATTGATTGAATAAATTTTTCAAAAAACATGAAACGCGAAATTTTATTTCGAAATAGAAAATACAGACTTAAATATTGCCAGATAAAAAAAGAATTGGGATTGCTTATATTTTTTTTATAAAAAAATGTTTTTTCTCTTCAGAAAAAGTGACTTTTGCTCGATTTTATGAAAAAGAAGACAAAAAAAGAAGGCTATTTCTAGCCTTCCCAATATCCTCTATAAATCAACTCTTCATAAATCTTAAGACAAACCCATGCGTCCGTGGCCGCATAACTTATTTGATTTTCATTCAGGGTCTCATTTTCCCAATTTGAAGTTTGTTGAGATTTTGAAATCCTAAAACCCAAAATCAATCCAGCCAAACTTCGAGCTCCTGAATTCACCAGATCAAGCGATTTAGCAACTTTGCCTAAATCAATAAAACCACTGTCGTTAAATTTAGCCAGCTTTTTTAGATCCTTAATATCATCGTGCAATGCCACTCCTATTTTTTCTATGTCTCCATTGGATAAAAAATCCGCAATAGGTTTTGTCAATCCAGTATCTTTGATTCTAAGCAAATAAACCTTTTCTGGAGTCGCTATTTGTATTAAAGACACTGGAAAATACTGCCCTTTTTTAAAAGCGGGTCTTGACTCCGTGTCAAAACCTACTCTATTGTATTTATTAATTTCATTAATCGCATCAAAGATTTCATCATTGGTTTCGGCTACTACAACTTCTCCTTCGTAACTCACCAATGGCAGCTCATTGATTTCTTCTTTCGTAATATGTTTTTTTAACATGCGGTTATTTCTTCCTTGCTCTTCTTACCCTAAGGAAACCTCCTCCTTATTCAACTCATTTCCCTCAACTATAGGTTCAGGTTTTACAAAAATATATCCAAAAATAATATTAACTATAGGACTCAATAGATTGAAAAAACAGTATGGCGCATAAGCCATGGTAGCGACTCCTAATACGGATGCTTGATATGCTCCGCAAGTATTCCAAGGGATCAATACCGAAGTCACCGTTCCTGCGTCTTCCAAAGATCTACTTAATACTTCCGGTTTTAAATTTCTATTTCTAAAGGTGTCCGCATACATTCTTCCAGGCACTACTATCGCAAGGTATTGATCCGACGCAGTAACATTGAATACAACACAAGTACCTACTGTAGATGCAATCAACGATCCTGTAGAATGCGCCAAACGAATAATTGATTGTGTAATTCTTTCCAATAAACCGGCCGACTCCATCACACCGCCAAATATCATGGCGCACAAAATCAACCAAATAGTATTAAGCATTCCAGACATTCCAGAACTTGACAACAACTCATTCACCTCACTATTGCTAGTTACTATCGAAGTGCTTTGGAACAAAGGACTCATAAGTCCTTTAAAATACGTGATCGCTAGCGAAGAACTTTCTCCACCAATTCCTTTGACTACTTCAGGTTGGAATATCAAGGCAAAAACACTTCCCGCTATTGCTGCCAATAAAAGCGAAGGCAAAGCCGGCATCTTTTTAATAATCAATACCAATAAAAATATCGGCACCAAAAACAAAACAGGCGTAATATTGAACTTCTCGGATATAGCGCTTTGCAACATAGATACATCCGCATTGCCAGAACTATCAAATGTGAAGCCTAAAACAATAAATATAACAATCGTTATCACAAAAGTCGGAACAGTCGTTTTAGTCATATACTTGATATGCGTAAATAAATCAGTACCCGCCATTGCAGGAGCCAGATTCGTAGTATCGGACATGGGTGACATCTTATCTCCAAAGTACGCTCCTGATATGATCGCACCAGCCACCATTCCTTCCGGAACGCCAAGAGCTTTGCCTATTCCCAACAAAGCCACGCCAATGGTTGCTATAGTAGTCCAAGAACTACCTGTAGCCAAGGAAACAATCGCGCTAATAACACATGAAGCGACTAAAAATATCGTAGGGTTCAACAAATCCAATCCATAATAAATCATCGAGGGAATAATACCGCTTATCAACCATGACCCAGCCAAAGCCCCAATCATCAACAATATCAATATGGAAGGCATCGCGGAATTAATACTTGAGATGATACCTTTTTGCAATTCCGCCCATGTGTGGCCTAGCCTGAATGCTACCAATGTCGCCACTGTGGCTGAGAGAATTAGAATAATCTGGTTCGAACCGTCTAGAGCAGCGTCACCGAATACATATAAAATATTGAACGCCAGCATCCCGATTAAGAACAATACAGGTATCAACGCCTCAAATAGTGAAGGCTTTTTTTTCGTCATGGTCATTAAATTGAATTAGTTGAGACAAGCAATTTAATAAAAAATCAGAATAAAATTTTGGTTTTAGGCTAATTTCAATCATATAAGATACTTTCTTATCTCAAAAACAGAGCTTATTTACATATTATTTTATCTCATCACAACAATATGTTTGCAGGAATAATTTATTAAAATCATTCACAAATCACCTATACAACATCTATGACTGCCATTAGCAATAAACTGAACGAAATATAAGCCGATGAAACATTGATCTAGTTATTTTTGGAAAAATTATTAAATTGTCTCGATTATATATTTTCCATACATTCCATGTTTGAAAAGAAAAAATTATTGAGAATAGGCATTATTGGCGCTGGCAAAGTTGCTTGGCATTTGGCTCCTGCTTTGGAAAATGCCGGACATAAAGTCGTTTGTCTTTACAATCGAAATAAAAAAAATGGGAAAGCCTTGATGAATAGGCTCTATAACACGGACTTCGTTTCCGAGCCAGACTTTAGTGGAAAAAATATCGATGTTATTCTTTTAATATCCAGCGACGACTCTTTGGCTGAAATCTCAAAAGAAATCATCATGGACGAATCATGCATTTTGGCTCACACTTCAGGAACAGCGTCTATAAACAGATTAAGCTTTGCTGCCACAGACCACTTGGGAGTCTTTTATCCTTTGCAGACATTCAGCAAAGATAAAAGTATTGAGTTCGACAATATTCCAATTTGTATCGAAGGCTCTGATGACAAAACTCTGGGCAAGTTGGAAATATTAGCTAAAAGCCTCAGCAACACGGTCAAACAACTTCATGGAAATGATAGAAAATCGATTCACTTAGCGGCAGTATTCGCATGCAACTTTTCCAATCATATGATGACTATAGCAAAGCAAATAATGGGAAGAAACAAACTTGACTTTGACTTAATGAAGCCTCTCATAGCCGAGACAATCAATAAAAGCATGGCAATAGGGCCTGATAATGGACAAACAGGCCCGGCAGTCAGAGGAGACTTCAAAACGCTGGACAATCATATGAATCAACTTAAAGGAAATCATTCTTATCAAAATATATACAAAGCTATCACTGACGACATTTTGGAAAAATACTTTTATGACGAGTAAAGCAAAATTGTTTCGTTTAAAAAATCAATTCTATTACACTTTCTAAATTGTCAAGATATGGATTTATGGAATCAAGGCTTCAGTCAGCATTACCAACCTTTAGCCGAACGAATGAGACCGCAAAGCATTGACGAAATTATCGGTCAATCCCACCTTGTTGGTGAGCATGGAGTGATAAACAATCACATCAAAATGAAATCCATTCCTTCCATGATTCTTTGGGGGCCTCCGGGTATAGGAAAGACTACCTTGGCGAATATCATAGCGAAAAGCCTCGATATGCCATTCGCTACCTTGAGCGCTATCTCTTCTGGAGTGAAAGATGTTAGGGAAATTATAACCAAAGCCAAACACCAGCCAAGAACCATCCTATTCATAGATGAAATTCATAGATTCAACAAATCCCAACAAGACGCTTTGCTGGGAGCAGTGGAAAAGGGCTTCATCACTCTTATTGGCGCTACTACCGAAAATCCGTCTTTTGAAGTCAATGCCGCATTACTGTCAAGGTGCCAAGTTTACACGCTTAAGCCCTTGACAAAAGATGAAATGAAGACACTGGTGAATCAAGCATTAACCAAAGACGCTATACTGAAAAGCAAATCCATTGAAATCAAAGAGTATGACGCTTTGTTCAAGCTTTCCAATGGAGATGCCAGAAAACTACTCAACCTTCTTGAAGTGGTAGTCGAATCGCTTGGCAAAAATAAAATTGCAATTACTGATAAAATCGTACAAGATTGCGCTCAACAAAAAGTCGCTCTCTATGATAAAAACGGCGAGCAACATTACGATATCGTCTCAGCGATGATCAAATCCATAAGAGGAAGCGATCCCAACGCGGCATTGTATTGGATGATGAGAATGATCGAAGGGGGAGAAGATGTGAAATTCATTGCTCGAAGACTGCTTATAAGCGCTTCAGAGGATGTCGGTCACGCAAACCCAACGGCATTAGTAATCGCAAACAATTGCTTTCAGGCTGTGAATGTCATAGGTTATCCGGAAGCTGAAATCATCCTTAGCCAATGTGTAACGTACTTAGCTAGTTCAGCAAAAAGCAACGCTTCTTACCTTGCTATCAAAAAAGCCAAAAAGCTCGTCAAAGAAACTGGAGACCTTCCTGTCCCATTGCACCTGAGAAACGCTCCAACAAAACTTATGAAAGAGCAAGGCTATGGCAAAGGGTACAAATACTCACATGACTATCCAAATAATTTTGCATACCAAGAGTTTATGCCTGAAGGCTTGGAGCAAGTAAAATTATACGAACCCGGAGAAAATGCCAGAGAAGCAGAATTCAGAAAAAGGCTTAAGTTCTTCTGGCAAGACAAATACGATTATTAAAAAGCCGGCAAGCAAATTAAATTGCGAGCAGGCTTTTCTTATCTTTTGCTATTTGCAAATGCATTTCTTATTATCTAACGCCTTCTTTGAATTCCATATCAAAGTTCGTAAGACCTACAAACTGAGCAACTCTGTCCTCGATCTCATCATTAGAAAGATCCAACAACCTTTCAGGTCCGAATTTTTCAACACAGAAAGAAGCCATCGCAGAACCATAAATTAAAGCTCTCTTCATATTTTCAAATGAAATATCATTGGTCTTAGCTAAATAGCCCATAAATCCGCCTGCGAAAGTATCGCCTGCTCCCGTTGGATCAAAAACATCTTCCAATGGCAAAGCCGGCGCTGAGAATATGCGTCCCTCGCCAAACAACAGAGCTCCGTGCTCTCCTTTCTTAATGATCACATATTGAGGCCCTAGCTCATGAATAGCCTTCGCCGCTTTGACTAAAGAATACTCCCCTGTCAACTGTCTAGCTTCTTCGTCATTCACCAAAAGCATATCGACAGACTTAAGTACCGACTTCAAATCATCCAACATGATATCCATCCAAAGATTCATTGTATCCATTGCGATGAACTTCGGACGATCAGTTAACCTGTCAATCACTGTTTGTTGCACTGAAGGAGTCAAGTTGCCCAACATCAAGAATTCACAATCTTGATAATTTTCAGGAATAACGGGATCGAAATTTTCCAAAACGTTCAACTCAGTCACTAAAGTATCTCTGGTATTCATATCGTTATGATATTTACCAGACCAGAAAAATGACTTTTCGCCTTCTTTAATCTGAAGTCCTTCAGTATCCACGCCTCTATCAGTCAAAAGGTCAATATTGTCCTGACCAAAATCGTCGCCAATTACAGCGCAAATATTTGATTTGGCTGTGAAATAAGATGCCGACAAAGCAATGTAAGTGCACGAACCGCCTATGATTTTATCAACTTTACCAAAAGGCGTCTCTAAGGCATCATATGCCACTGTTCCAATTGAAAGTAAGCTCATTTATTATAATATCTTAATTATTGTTTTTATCTTTTTTTTCGCCCATGATAGGGTATCTCTCAAATGGAGCCGTTCTATCAAATAAATACCTGTAAGTTCCGTGAGTTTTAACAACCGTACCGTCAACCAGCTCGCATACTCTCAACATCTTTGGATTCCAATCTCCAATCCAATTCATTTCCAAAGTTTCGTAAGAAAGCTCATGTTGAACTATCTTTGCCGCCGCCGCTACCATAGCCGCTTCCACTCCTTTGCCTTGATACTCAGGAATAACCCCAAAAATCAAACCTGTCAACTTTGGGTTTTTGACAAACGTCTTATAATAAAGCAATTTCAATTTCGCCAACAAACCAAACTGTCCGTCAAGGTGCTTGAAAATCTGATTCATCTCCGGCAACATGATAAAAAATGAAATCACTTCGCCTCCCTTAAAGCCAAACCATAGAAGCCTTCTGTCTAATATTGGCTTGATCGATTTCATTATGGCCTTAGCTTGCCCGCTAGAAAGCTCCGAAACACCTTTGATAGGCCCCCAGGCTTTGTTGTAAGCATCCTTGAATAATTCAGTATATTCTCCCATCTTATTCAAATGCACACAATGCTCGAATCTTATGTCCGAGTACTTAGCTACCCTTTCTGCTTTGGCTCGCATTTTTTCCGTTATTTCTAACTGAACAGGCCTTTCAAAAGTAAATTGCTTGAAATATAATTTGAATCCGTAATTTTCAAACAATTTCAGATAATATTCCGGATGGTAATTGCACAAATAGTTTGGTTCTCTATCGAATCCGTCTATCAACAAGCCCCACCACCTATCTCTTTCGCCAAAATTGACAGGCCCATCCATCGCTTCCATGCCTTTTCCAGCAAGCCACTCTTTAGCAGTGTCAAACAAGATGTTAGCAGCATTCTGATCGTCAATACATTCGAAAAATCCCAAACCGCCTGTAGGCTGTTTATTATCCCTATTCGCTGTTTTTTTATTGTAAAATGCAGCGATACGACCAATTGCAGTCCCGCTATCATCTTTCAACAACCACTGAACACTTTCACCGTGTCTGTAAGCTTTATTCTTATTTTTATCAAAGACCTGTTCGATATCCTTATCCAAAGGTCTAATCCAATTAGGGTACCCTTTGTAGATTTTCTTTGCGAGCACAATGAACTCACGCATAAGCTCAGGGCTTTTTACTTCTATGATCTTCATATTCATCCTGATAACAAAACTCAAATGTAACTATTTTTTAGATAAAGAGTAACGTTTTTTCGTCAAATAGGAAATCTTCAAAAAAGAGGTGAATTTATGAAAATTCTAAAATAACACCGCTCTTGACGCTTTTTTTTGCGAATCAACAAAATCACCAGTAACGAGTTAATTAATTGAAAATTTACATGATTGGAGTCATTTTGTTGCGTGATTTTCATATCCGTTCCTTTATGCTTTTTGATTGTAATTTTGCTATTCCAGAAGTTTAAAACTATATCAAAGAGATGAACGCTCCTTTAAAAAGAACAAAAATTATAGCCACCGTAGGGCCTGCGAGTAACACCAAAGAAATGCTATTACAATTTGCCATCGCGGGGGCAAATGTACTAAGATTAAACTTCTCTCATGGAAGCCATGAGGATCATCTAAAGGTGATCAACATCATCAAGGAAATCAACAAAGAGTTCAACTATAATCTTGCTGCCGTACAGGATTTGCAAGGACCTAAAATCCGTATCGGAAACATCGTAAACGGAGAAGTTGAAATCGTTCCTGGAAAAACTCTTTACGTTTCAACGGAAGAAGAGTTGGAAGGTAATGAGAATGAGGTTTCTACAACTTACCAAAACTTCGTGAAAGATGTCAAAGTCGGCGACAAAATCATGATTGACGATGGCAAACTTCAATTGCAAGTAGAAGAAGTTGACGGGAAAAAAGTAAAAACCAAAGTCATCGTTGGTGGTATGCTTAAATCTCGCAAGGGCATCAACCTTCCTGATACACAGATTTCTGAATCATGCCTTACAAAAAAGGATTTGGCTGATCTTGAATTTGGATTGAAGCACAATATCGATTGGGTAGCAATCTCATTCGTAAGATCAAGAGCTGATATCGACCAGCTGAAATCTATTATCAAAGAAAGAGGCAAGAAAACAAGAGTCATTGCCAAGATCGAAAGACCAGAGGCTCTTAAAGAAATTGATGGAATCATCGATGCCGCTGACGCTATCATGGTTGCTCGTGGAGACCTTGGTGTTGAAACAGCTATTTCTGAACTGCCAATAGTTCAAAGATCAATCATGAAAAAGTGCTTCAAAAAAGCCAAGCCGGTAATCATCGCTACGCAAATGCTTGAAAGCATGATCACTAGCCCGATTCCTACAAGAGCTGAAGCCAACGACGTAGCTGTCGCTGTAATGGATGGCGCTGACGCAGTGATGTTGAGTGCAGAATCTGCGGCTGGTAAGTTTCCTTTAGAAGCAGTGAAGTGCATGTCTGAAATCATCCGTTCTATCGAGCTGAATGATGAAGGCATTTATGAAAAAGATTTCAGCTTCCCAGAAGGTTCTGAAAAAGAATTCATAAGCAAAGAAGTGATTCACAGTGCTTGTATCATGGCTAAAGCAACTAATGCAAAAGCGATCATCGGACTGACAGAATCCGGTTTCACTGCTTTCAACTTAGCTAGCCAGCGACCTAAGGCTAAAATTTTCATGTTCTCCAAAGAAAAAGACCTTGTGCCTGCTCTAAACCTTATATGGGGAGTAAGAGCTTTTTATCTGCCAAAATACGAATCCATTATGAAGTCATTCGCAAATGTCGAAAAAGTGCTTCTTAAAGAAGGATGTTTAGAAAAAGGCGATAGAGTTATAACTGTAGGCACAGTAAACGCTGAAGACAAACTAAAAACCAACTTAGTGAAAGTCGGCCATATCAGCGAATAATAATCTCTCAATGAATAAAAAAATGGGAACCTAAAAATTCCCATTTTTTTATATTCAATTTTTTAAGGCTATTCGCTTAATTCTTCTCCAGTGAAATTTTCATAATCAATCATTGGGTTGACGTAGTTAGGGAAAATCGTAAAATATTTTTCTTTCACCTTTAGGTAAATTTCTTTTCTCAATTCCTCAAAATTCGTCTTATCCTTAGCTGCGATGAAAACTGTTGTGTAATCTTTCTTGCCATGATAAGTTGACTTCAATCGATCTATCAAGGCTTTTTCTTTTTCTTCAGCGGTCATAAACTCAGGATTGTCTGAATCCTCTCTGGCTTCTTCATCCTTAAGCTGTTGCTCGTAAAGGTCGATCTTATTAAAAACCAATATCGTTGGTTTGTCAACTACTTTCAACTCGGCTAATGTCGTATTTACAACATCTATATGATCCTCAAAAGCCTCATGCGATATATCCACTACGTGTATCAACACATCCGCCTCTCTTACCTCATCCAAAGTCGACTTAAAACACTCTATCAAAGAGTGAGGCAACTTTCTGATAAAACCAACGGTATCAGTCAACAAAAAAGGAATGCTATTGAACACCACTTTTCTAACTGTTGAATCCACAGTGGCGAACAATTTGTTCTCAGCAAATACATTGGATTTAGTGATCGCTCGCATAATAGTAGATTTCCCGACATTGGTATAACCTACCAACGCGCACCTTACTTGTCTTGAGCGATTTTTCCTCTGCGTCATGCTTTGCTTGTCAATCTTGGCAAGTCTTTCTTTCAAAATTGTGATCTGATTTCTAATCGCACGCTTATCCGTCTCAATCTCTTTCTCTCCTGCTCCACCACGAGTGCTTGTTCCTCCTCGCTGTCTTTCAAGGTGAGTCCACATTCTGGTCAATCTTGGCAACAAGTATTGCAATCTTGCCAATTCAACCTGAACTTTTGCCTGAGCAGTTTGAGCACGTATCAAGAATATATCCAAGATCAATAAACTCCTATCGTAGATTTTTCTTTTAAGGATTTTCTCCAAATTCCTCAATTGAGATGGAGTCAAATCGTCATCGAATATTACATAATCAACCTCGAAATTCTTGGCATAAGCATCTACTTCCTCCAATTTCCCTTTACCTATAAAGGTCTTTTTATCTGGCTTATCAAGCTTTTGTGTAAATGTCTTTATGGTTTCAATTCCCTTGGTTTCAGCCAAAAAAGCCAGCTCATCCAAATACTCTATCGTCCTGTGGTTAGCTTGATCTGGCTTAGCCACCGCCACTAATACAGCCGTCTCTTTCTTCAGGCCTGTATCATATGTTTTTGCCATTCAGTATTTTTTCTATAAGTGAAAAATTTCGAGCATACGACCATGTCAGCGGAACTGGATATTACCAATGCAGTTCAAAATTACCATTATTACCTTCAGAGTATGCTCTCATATTGCAAGCGCATGAAGTTGATTTCATCTCGAAACCATGCACCAACATATTTTTTATATGATGCAAATTTGCTAAAAATTGTTTTCCCAAACCACTATTGCATAAGATTTTAGTTATAATCAACTTTTTCTAACCTTCATTTTTAGGATCTGTGAATCGCTTTATCTCGCCTGCTATATTATCAAGCCCCTCGGTAATGCTTCCAAGCTGAGACAAGACATGGCCCATATGGTATTTATCCCCGCCAGACTCAATGAACTCAGCGTATTTCGTCTTGATTATTCCCCATTTCTCCCTTTCTTCAGGAGTCATCACCCCCATGATCTCTTTCACTTTCAACAAACTTGATTCCGCATGCTCTGACAAAACCATCGACTCTCTTTTGTAATAAGATGAAATCATTTGATCGACTTCAGAGACATTCATTACAGGGTTTATCCTTTCCACAATATTTTGCATATCACGATAAGAGCCTTGAAGCTTGAAGGGCGGTTCCTCTAATATGTCAAAATCACCTTTAGATGAGCGTATATAAGCTTCATTCACTTTCATCAACACATTTCTCACCCGAACAAACTTGCCCAACATCTCTTTCATCTCCTCGACTTCCACTGGATCAAATTTCTCAACTAATCCAAATCCATCGATTTTCCCTTCCGCCCACAATATCATTTTACCAAAGTCATCACCCAACTTAGACGCATATGATTTTGTATGTTTATTCGCCACTAAGCTATTCTCCAAATAACTAAGCTCGAACTCTTTAGAGCTTTGAGCTGTGATATCTCCCAAATTATAAATGTCAGCTCTATTAAGAAGCATTTCCGGCACTTTAAATCGTTTACCATTTTCCGTAAATGGATTTCCAGCCATCACCACACAGAATTTGCTATTCTTAAAACTATATGTCTTTGGCTTTCCTTTGAACTTGCCTTCTATTTTCCTTTGCGCATCACATAGACTTATAAACTTCTGCAAGAACTCGCTACTGCAATGTTGTATATCATCAATATACATCATCACATTATCCCCCATCTCAAATGCTGTATTCAACTTCAATAATTCCTCTTTCGCTCCTGCGTTATGCGCTGTTTCCGGGTCCAATGACGTTATATCCCTTCCTAATGAAGGACCGTCTATTTTAACAAATGCCAGACCCAATCTGCTTGCCAAATATTCCATCAAGCTCGTTTTGCCATATCCCGGTGGCGAAATCAAGAGCAATAAGCCCATTCTGTCGGTTCTCTTCTCATCGCCATGCTCTCCGATTTGCTTGGCCAGATTAGCCCCAATCAAAGGCAAGTACACATCATTGATCAACTTATTTCGGACAAATGTGCTCAACACATCTGTAGACAACGACTCTATATTAAAAAACTGATTGAACTCTTCCATCAACTCATTCTTTCTCTCATGAAATTGCTCAAACTGTTCCCTACCCGCGATAAAATACCTAGACATTTTCCTGAAAAAATCTTGAAAATCCAATTGATAAGTTCCTTCATCCACCAACGGGTGAACGCTGTTAAAATCTTCCAGCATTTCGGATAATGGAACACTCAAAATATTTTCCTTATGCGAGGAACGGGTCAAAAGCAATACGGAAGCTTCCTCCACAAAAGGCAATAACTCCTTGGCATTTACCTCTGCATGAGCCCCTAGCCAAGCCCTTAGAATCCTGTATTGAAACGGTCTATTGGTGATGTGTTGAAAAGATGCCCTGAATTGCTCCTCCAAACTTCCTTCTTTAAGACTTTCCAAAAAACCTTCCAGCAACTCTGAAGCTCTCTCATCCACCACGAACGATGGATCCATTTTAACTAGTTCGGAATACAAATATTGAGTAGCGTCTTCTATATCTTCTTGATCGAACAACTCCGTCTGCAAATAACAAGAAGAAACTTCATGGGTTAATTCGGATTTAACCTGATCAAAATGATCATTGCCCGGAAAGTTCTTAACAACATATGAAAGGCCGTTTATTTGCCTCTCTAGTGTTTGTCTTCTGTTTTTATCCAACCAAACATCCCAAGCATACCTCGCTCCCGCACGCACAGAGGAAGAAAACCTCAATAATTCTGCTTTGGAACAAAAACCTATCAAACTATTCAAAATTCTTAAAGCATCAACATCATGTACTCCTTTAACATAACCTTCTTGATACCTCTGAATCATAAAATCATTGATCGACTTCAATTGATCGTCCTCTGACAAAGCACTCCACTCTTCCGCTCCTAACACCGCATCATCAACAGAAAACGAATGAGATCTTAGTTGCTCAAATACAATATATGCCAGATATTCAGCTCTCAGAATATCATCACTTTCAGAAATAAATCTCTGCCCCCAGAATTTTTTATGTTCCGAGATCGTCTCATCTTCTATTTTTTCATAAAAATTAGTTCCTGAAATATGAAAAAATAATTCATCTCCCTTGGGAACCAACGACAGTTTAAAAGATTTTGGATTGACTGAAAAAGCATAATTCCCCAAATTGATAACACCGTCCTTCACATAGAGCTCTTCGCCATCTCTGATCATTCTCAAGCGATCTTCCTTGATTCGTTGAAATCTTGTCATCAGGCTTTCTCCCTTGACATAATCATCTCCTTCAAACAAATCATTCACCAAGCCCTCAAACTTATAGATCATTGGGTCAGATGTGAAAAAAGCGTCGACTTCCTCTACCGAACTTAAAGAATCAACTCGTCCCGAGATCACGCCCAAAACTCTTTCAGCAGTTTCAAACTTCTTGAGCAACTTTGAAGCTTCATTTTCTTGCAAAGAGTTTCTTTTCATTTCAAAAGCGGATCTTAACTGCTCCCGCTTTTCCGACAACTTATCCAAAAAGCTATCTTCATGCGCAAAGCGAGCTTCCAGTTCATCCAACTTGATCAACAGCTTATTCAAATTCACTTCGCACTTCTCCGGAGTGTCGGAAAGGTTAAGCCTATGAGCGACTGATTGCTCAACGAGCTGAAACTCCGCTGAAAAGACTTCCTTGCCTTCTTTTGAAGACAGCTTGTCTTTTTTTATATCAATATCCGTCTTAAGCTTGGAAACCTTGGTATATATCGTTGACAACTTCTGCAATACCGAAGCGATAAAGGACTTGTCTTCAACAGCCAAATCACCTACCAATTCCGTCAAAAGCTCCACTTCATCGGAAAGGTCAATAATCTTTTCTTCCAATTTCGGTATATCAAAAGCCTTTTCGCTTTGGCCAATCTCACCTTCCAACTCCGCCAACATTCCTTCATATTTATCCAAAAACGAGTCTCCCTCCAAAACTTCGGAGACTCCTTGAGTTAATTCATCAACCTTAAGCTTCAATGCCTCGCTTATTCTCTCCAAGGCATCCATATTCTCAATGAGATCTTTATGCTCTTTAATTCGCAAGGCTTCGCTTTGCAAAGATTTAAATCTTGCCAAGTAACCTACAAACTCTTGAATATCTTTTGGCGCTTCAGCTTCCAATTCCGCGCTTAAGTCATTCACTTTATTTTCAAGCTCCCCAATTACCTCCACCAAATTCAACTTAAGGTCAACTACTTTGTCAAACTCATCAATAGCCGATTTGGAGGCATTCTTGATCATTTCAAGCGTGTCTTTCAACTTGAAAGCTCTCTCATCCTCTATCCAATGGAATTTATTAATTACTGCCGATGTGAGGTTCATCAACAACTTATAATCATCCTTACTGTCATATGGCTTATGAAGCTCCTTGACAAGACCTTTGCATTCGGTAATCACATTGATTACTTCCTTATTGCCTATTTTATATAAAAAGGAATCCTTGTTCACTTGCGTTTGAAAGTCAGCGCCAACATACGGAGAACTCCACAGTTGCAAAGCATATTTCATTTTCAAGCTATCATCCTCCTTTTTGTACAGGCATAACTTTCCATCCTCAAAAAGCGAAAAAGCATGACATAATATCGAAGCTTTAACTTCTTGATCTACCTTATTGTAATGATACAAGATGTATACATGTTCTTCATCATTATAAAATACGTATAAATAATCCTGACCGCTCTTTGATAAAATGTGCTTGACATAACTTAAATTCTTGCACGGATAATCGTAGGATTCATGATCTCCTGATTGCAAATAAAACCCCTTAGGAAAAATCACCCCTTGGTCGTTAGGCAAGATCAAACACGCTTCTTGCAATGACTCAACAGCATCAACAGTCTTGAAGCGGTTGTGGTAGATCAAATACTTGTAAGACTCATATCCTGATTTGAACTTGATGAGCACCAAATTGCCAAGTTTCGCATGGAGCAAAGCCTCAGGCTTGTTTCCTACTAATTGGGTTACTTCCTCATCAGTCATTTCCAGCAATGGCGCATCTCCAGCATTTAACTTTTCCTTTGATATAAGTTTCCAATTTAATTCCTGTTGCTCGGGCAAATTCAACTCGTGCTTAACATTCACCCCTAGATATTTCATTTCTCCGTTCTCGTACAGCCATTTGAAAACTTTGAAATAATTTCTAGCTCCCGGCGATTTGAAAGCGAAATAGACGTAATGATCCTTTCTTACAAAACGATAAAAACGAACTTGAGCATTATTCGTCAAAGTTTCAAACAACTCTCTTTTGAATTCTGACTGGTCTATAATATTCAAGTCAATCAATTCAAGCTTTCCACCTTCCTTATACTCATACAGAGAAAAAATATCTTCTAATTTGGAATTCTCTTGCCTTAATTCATTGAACCTTCCCGCCATCACCAAATTTCCTAAAATAGTAAAATCAACCAAGCGGCTTTTTTCTGGCAATTCAAGTCCCACCGACTCCAGCAAGCTCATATCAAAACTGCCAAAAGCTTCCTTTCTCGATGCATCAAGTTGTTGAAGCTTATTCTCAAGACTTTCTGTTTGTTGTTGAAGCCTTTGCTTCAGAACTTCATATGTTGAAAAATCCAAGGATCTCGATGTATTTCGGGTACTGCTCATATGTTAAAATGCCTGATGATTTATTCAAGTTCAATATTCGATAATCATATTAAAGAACAATTTTCCTACCAAGCCCTATCAAATGACTCCAAAACACCTTGAAGGCATTTTGCTCGATTGTTACCTTTCAATCAAAAAAAATAAATACAAGCTATTTGCTTATGAGAAAAGCATATTAAACCTCGTATCTATTTCTAAAAAAATATAAAATATAATCGTTCAACTCATCAATATCAAAAGGTTTTGGAGACCAATTTTCTTCTGGCTTCAAGCCTAAAATGCTTCTATCCTCATCTGTCAAAGACTCTTTTTTAGCACGTTTAAGCAATTCCCCATATGCTTTTGGTCCTCCGCAATCTTCAGGAGGGCAACTTCCAGTGCCTTTTGTGCAAACTGGATAATCAGGCTCCATATCATTTATATGCAACAATTCCACTTTGTGCAGCCAATTGTCTTTCAAGTCGTAATTGTAAACATATTTCTTCCCTATTTTATCCAACTCATCCAAAAGGTAGATATGTCTGGCATCGCGATAGTTCTCGGCCCAATCCTCATCTATGATGACGCCAATCTTTATTAAATCCTCTCTTCCCTCTTCATTGAATGTGTACAAATGCGCGTTTTTCCAACCCATAGCTCCCTGAATCACAAGATGAAGTTCTTCAAAATTAAAATCTGAGGGTACTGTCACCCATCTCTCCACTTTCGGAGACATGTCATTAAGGGTTATTTTAAGTTCTACAGCCATTGGAATTATATCAAAAGATTCAAGATTGTACCTTACGAACTAAATTATCGCAAAAAAGATGCGTTTTCTCTGAATAAATTTAATTTTTTAATCATTCTCATGTTTATGCAAATTTACTTTCAAGATTGAGTAGCATATTTCATCCAATTTAATCGCCAAACTAAACTTTTTAAGCGCTTGTTTTTTAAATTTGAGGAAACAGTTTAAGATATTTCTATATGCACCCTCACAGAAGACCCAGACGTAATAGAAAATCCCCTGCCCTTAGAGACATGGTGGAGGAAACAAGGCTTTCAGTCAAAGACATGATATTTCCAATGTTCTTGATAGAAGGACAAAACAAATCCGAAGAAGTCAAATCCATGCCGGGCATTTACAGATATTCCCAGGATTTGCTTCTCAAAGAAATCGAAGTTTGCATGAAGCTTGGCATCAGGACCTTCTGTATATTTCCTTCGATATCTGAAGACAAGAAGGACAGCATGGCCACTGAAAGCTGGAACCCGAATAGCTTGTACAATACAACTTTAGCGAAAATAAAAACGTTGTTTCCTGAATCTTGCGTCATGACTGACGTAGCCATGGATCCTTACAGCTCTGACGGCCATGATGGCATCGTAAGAGATGGAAGAATCATCAATGACGATACACTTGAAGTACTTGGAAAAATGGCTTTAGCACAAGCTAGAACAGGCATTGACATCATTGGGCCTTCGGACATGATGGATGGTCGTGTTGGCTATATTCGCCAAATTCTAGACGAGGAAGGGTACTCTGATGTCTCTATCATGGCTTATACTGCTAAGTATGCCAGCGCGTTTTATGGTCCATTCAGAGATGCTTTGGATTCCGCCCCAAAATTCGGCGATAAAAAGACTTACCAAATGGATCCTGCCAATAAAAGAGAAGCCTTGATCGAGGCGGACTTGGACTATTCTGAAGGCGCGGACTTTATGATGGTGAAGCCCGCACTTGCCTACCTTGACGTGATCAGCTTGTTAAAAGACAACTACGAACTGCCTATCACAGCTTACAATGTAAGCGGTGAATACGCTATGATCAAAGCCGCCGCAGAAAAAGGATGGTTAGACGGAGAAAAAGCCATGCTGGAAACCTTGCTTAGCATCAAACGATCAGGAGCCAATGCCATACTGACATATTTCGCGAAAGAATTCGCATTACTTCAAAAATAATATAATAAATAAAGCCCGATCATTCGGGCTTTACAAAATTCTTTAATACCTAAATTTATTCTTTAAGAAAAAATACTCTCATCTCTTTCCAGCATCAAAATCGACGACTGGGGAACGATAAAATACTTTTCTTCATCATAAACGACCTCATAGGCTCCAGCTAGCAAAAATATCGCTAAGTCTCCTTCTTTAGCCTGCAAAGGAATATACTGTACCTTATCTTCCTGCCCTCTCCAAGACTCTTCCAAATCCATAGCCACTGGAACTGGATAACCCGGACCGACTTTAATTACGTATCCGCTTTGAACTTTTTCCTTTTCCTTAACACTTGGCGGTAAATACAATCCGCTAGCTGTTTTATTACTTTGCTTTACAGGCTTAATCAAAACACGATCGCCCACTATCATTAATTTGTCAAGCTTATTCTCAGGCAATTTAATAGACTCCATTTTACGAATTAGTTAATCTCGACAAATGTATGAAGCATTAAAAACAGAATCAAGTATTCAGCGACTACCAGTTTTTAAAAGGTTCGATAGCTAAGTTAGCATTCAAATACTTAGGCTGAGAAGTAACTTCCTCGCCAACCCACTCAGGAAGATCAAAAGCTTCTTTTTCTGCTTCAAGCTCCAGTTCAGCGATAATTAAACCTCTATTGTCGCCTTCAAAAATATCAACTTCCCATGTTTTTCCATGATACTCCACAAGGTATCTCTTTTTCTGAACTATGCTATGTTCGCACAAATCCATAATTTGCTTGGCATCGGCAAGAGGTATCTCATATTCAAACTCAGCTCTGGCAATTTCAGTATGCTTGCTTTTGATTGTTAAAAAACCCTTATCTTTCTTTATCCTCACTCTGACAGTTCTATAAGGATCACTATTCAGATAACCTTGAGCGATAAAACTATAAGGCAAACCCTTGATTATTGTAGGGTCATTTACTAAAAATTTTCTTTCTATTTCTTTTCCCATAATGAAAAATGCATAATAAGTGACTGCAACTCAAAATTAAAAAAAAATCATTAAGGAAATGTTTCGGCAGGAATATTTTTGTTGTCCCACTAGGGCTCGAACCTAGACTCTTCTGAACCAAAATCAGACGTGTTGCCAGTTACACCATGGGACAATCGGAATTGTCGCTTTCGCTTTTTCAATGTTGTCCCACTAGGGCTCGAACCTAGACTCTTCTGAACCAAAATCAGACGTGTTGCCAGTTACACCATGGGACAATCGGAATTATCGCTTTCGCTTTTTCAATGTTGTCCCACTAGGGCTCGAACCTAGACTCTTCTGAACCAAAATCAGACGTGTTGCCAGTTACACCATGGGACAATAGAAATTGTCGCTTTCGCTTTTGAATGTTGTCCCACTAGGGCTCGAACCTAGACTCTTCTGAACCAAAATCAGACGTGTTGCCAGTTACACCATGGGACAATCGAAATTGTCGCTTTCGCTATTTTTAATGTTGTCCCACTAGGGCTCGAACCTAGACTCTTCTGAACCAAAATCAGACGTGTTGCCAGTTACACCATGGGACAATCGGAATTGTCGCTTTCGCTATTTTTAATGTTGTCCCACTAGGGCTCGAACCTAGACTCTTCTGAACCAAAATCAGACGTGTTGCCAGTTACACCATGGGACATTCAACGGTTTTCCGTTTAGCGGATGCAAATATGTGTGGTTTTTGCGGAATTATCAAATTAAAAACAGAAAAAAAAGCTATCTCAAGCAATTTTAAAACCATTTTTCAATCAACTACCTAAAATGACGAGAATCCTTAAATAAAAATTATACTAAAAACTGAAGAGCTTTAATCTACAATTTTAAAAATCAAAATATTTATTTGCTTTATCATATGAAAAATCATGCGTGAACAAGGCGGAAAAGTCATTGCCTTTCTTCAAATGATCTGCCAATTTTATTAATTTATTGCAAGTCCATCTAGCGGGTCCAGAGCCTAAACTCAATCTACTCACTCCCATTGCATTAAGCTTAACAACATCATTAAATACCGGATTTGCTATCAAATTCAATGGAAGAGGAGAGTTAAGAGCTAATATTTTACTTTGTTCTTCATTCAACACTCCAGGCACAAATAAACAATCTGCTCCAGCGTCAGCATAAGCGTTGATTCTTTCCAAAGCTAAATCCATTCTTTCAGATTCCTTTCCTACTCCAAGCCAAAAAACACAGGTTCTCGCATTGATGACAAAAGGCATGTTCAATTCTTTCTTCAACTCTTTTATCGCCTGAATTTTCTCTAATTGCAAGGTTAAATTTTCTAAGAATGGTTTTTCTTCAGGATATCCATCTTCAATATTAATCCCCACAGCTCCTGCTTCAATAATCCTTCTAACTGAAATTTTAGCAACTTCCGGTGAATCGCCATAGCCTCTTTCCGCATCCACAGACAAAGGAATATTTATTCTTTTCACAATTTGCTCTACCACCAAGCACAAATCATTCAAGGTAATCTTTTCACCATCCGGATATCCAAGAGAATAGGCTATACCGGCGCTAGTGGTGCCCAAAGCCTGAAACCCTTGCTTTTCAAACACCACGGCCGAGCCTGCATTCCAAACGTTTGGCAAAACAAAAAGCTCGTGTTTTTGATGCAAATCCTGAAACTCTTCCGCCAATATCTTCTGTTCTATTTTTTTCATAATTAATTTTTTTCCATTGAAGAACGTAATCTTACTCTAGCCAAACAGAGACAAAGTTTCCTCCACTTTATAATCACAGATCTCAGCAAGTGGACATTTTTCACACTTCGGAATACTCAAACAATAATTCTTAGCATGTTCAACCAACAGCCCATGATATTCACCATATAATCTCGAATCTCTTGATACGCATTCCTCAATCATAATTCTAAACTCATCATAATCTTTAGGCACCTCAAAGCCAACTCTTTGAAATATCCTTCTCGTATAAGCGTCAATTACAAAGAAAGGCCTACTAAAGGCATAAACCATAATTGAATCAGCCGTTTCCTTTCCAACTCCCTTCAAAGACAATAGCTCAGTTCTGAACTCATTATCACTCAACCCTTTCAAGCACTCTATACTTTCGCCTTTGCTCATCCACCATTCGGCCATCGTTTTCAAATAAAGCGCTTTTTGATTTTGGTATCCGCTTGACTTTATTTTCAAAGCCAGTTCTTCTTGTGAAAATGATAAAATCTTGCTCGGAATTAAATAATCACTTAATTCAGACAATGATTTCTCGACATTTTTCCAAGTAGTATTTTGAGTGAGAATCGCACCAACCATGATTTCGAAAACACTATCTGACGGCCACCACACTTTTCCATGTCTGGCATTTCCAGCTTCAAGCCTTCGAAAAATAACTGTGACTTTTTCCAAATTCAGCAAATGGCGCTTCATCGTCAAGCCAAAAACATACCCCGTCAATTTATTTCCTGTTCCCACCACTCGATGGCAAGGAATAATGACAGGCAAGGGATTTTTATTATTAGCCATTCCAACAGCTCTAGCGCCTTTAGGATTTCCTACTTCTACAGCAATTTGCTTGTATGTCCTTGCTTCTCCATATGGAATTTCTCTCAAAGCATTCCAAACGGATTTTTGAAAATCTGTTCCTTGTGGATTCAACTTTAAATCAAAATCAATTCTGCTTCCTATAAAATACTCCGCAAGTTGAATCTTAGCTTGCTCAAACAAGTCAAAGCCACAAACTTCCTGCAAGCCCTTAAGACTATACTCAACCTCTTCTCCAATCATTAATCTTGACAAACCTTGCTCATCTCCAATCAATGTCACTCTATACCCGCTTATCTCAAAGACCTCGTAATACATCATCTTGCTTTTTGAACATTATACTTTCATGCCTCAATAGCCAATTTTTTCTAGCCAATCCGCCTCCATAGCCCACATGCTCGCCTTGATCGCTTAACAAACGGTGACACGGTGTTAAAATCGCCAGAGCATTTTCACCATTCGACTTTCTAACTGACTTTTCACTTATTCCTAATTGCTTTGCTATTGATGAATAAGTTTTAGTTTGTCCAGCGGGAATTTCACGCAGAGCTTTCCAAACACGTTTATCCATCTCATTGCCCAGCTCAGCTAAAGGCAAATCAAAACGACATCTTTTTCCTTCAAAATAATCTAAAAGCTCAATTTTAGCCTTGTCTATCATATCGTTTTTTCCCTTGAGTATAACCGCATTCAATTTGCTTTGAATCTTAAATAACTGCTTTTCCAACATTCTCCTATCAGCAAACTCTAAAAGGCATACAGCCCCATCAACAACACCGATGATCATATGTCCCAAAGGGGTTGAAATCCTATCCATATTGATTACTTTATGAGAAGAAATTTCCTTTGGAGACTTGCCTGTCAAAGTCTTGCATAAATACCCAAACCCACTCAAAGATTCATATCCTATTCCAAAAGCAGATTGATCCACTTTCTCGCCTTGATGCAATTCTTGGAAAGCCGTATTAAGCCTAATCATTCTTTGATATGATTGGAAAGTCATGCCATGATGTTTTTTAAACCATCGTCTTAACATTTCAGGTTGAATTCCTGACGAACTTAAATCCGTATCCTTCACCTTGCTCGGCCATCTTTCAAACACCAAGTTCATAGCCTTTTCCACTTCAATCGGAGTATCGTTCAGATAATTTGTCGGACGGCACAACTTGCAAGGCCGATACCCTTCATCCAGCAAATCTTTTGTATCTGTAAAAAATACTACATTTTTGAACTTTGGCGTTCTAGCTCTGCAAGAGGGTAAACAAAAAATCCCAGTTGTTCTCACTCCAAAGAAGAATGAACCAATATAGCTACTGTCTCTATTCAAAACAGCTCCATAATACACAATTCTCAACTTCTCATCCGTTATCTCCATCGATCATTCACTTTTGATTATTAAGCAGTTGAAAAACAAATTTACATCCTTTATTTCTCCTCAACAACCGAAAAATCGACACTTAATTTTTGTTTAACAATTGAAATGAAAAAATAAACAACACTACAACATTTGTATTTACAGAAATTATTTTATATTTGCTCAAGACCAGTACACAAGATTACAATTAACCCAACCATGAACACAATAAAGTCATATTTACAAACCAAAAAAGTATTTTTACTTTTCATGTGTTTGTTTGCAATCAATGCAATTGCTCAAGAAAAAGGAGTCATAAAAGGTAAGGTTGTCAACAAACTCAATAATGAGCCTATTCCTTTTGCCAATGTTGCCATACTAGGCACTAGCTTAGGTTCTATAACTGATGAAAAAGGTCTATTCATCATCGACAACTTAAAGCCTGACTTGTATAATGTGCAAGCCAGTTCTATAGGCTTTCTTCCACAAACTCGTTATGAAATAAGAGTAACAAATGCGAGAGCAACTGTTGTGAATTTCGAGCTTGGCGAGTCCGAACTAAAACTGGACGAGGTGGAGGTAACCGCTTCTCCATTTGACAAAACCGAAGAAAGCCCGCTAAGCTTAAGATCCATTGGCTCTGACGAAGTAAGAAGAATGCCAGGAGGAAACAGAGATATTTCCAAGGTTATTCAATCCCTGCCTGGAGTATCCACAACAGTATCCTTTCGTAATGACATCATCATTCGAGGCGGAGCTCCCAGCGAAAACAAATACTACCTTGACGGCATTGAGATCCCTGTAATCAATCACTTTCAAACTCAAGGAGCTTCCGGAGGTCCTGTGGGAATGATCAATGTCGACTTCATTGACAAAGTCGACTTTTATTCGGGTGCTTTTCCTGCAAATCGAGGCAATACATTAAGCTCTGTATTCGAATTCATACAAACTGACGGTAATGAAGATCATTTTGCCTTAAATGCTGTGGTGGGAGCTACTGATGTAGGCTTGACTGTTCAAGGTCCTATCTCGGACAAGACAACCTATTTGTTTTCTGCCAGAAGATCTTATTTGCAATTCCTTTTCAAAGCTCTTGACTTGCCGTTTTTGCCAACTTACAATGACGCTCAATTCAAGCTAAAGCATAAATTCGATGACAAGAACCAATTGACAATCTTGGGAATTGGCGCAATAGACAACTTTGAACTCAATACAGATGCCAATGAAACCAGAGAACAACGCTACACTTTGAACAACCTGCCTGTAAACGAACAATGGAATTACACTGTGGGCGCTAAATATCAACATTTTAGAAAAGACGGCTTTTACACTTTCGTGCTTAGCAGAAGCCAGCTTTGCAATATGGCCTACAAATACAAAGACAATGACAGCAGTAGCGAAGACAACAAGCTTCTTGACTACGACTCCTACGAAATCGGAACTAAATTCAGAGCTGAAGATTATCGTAAAATCGGCAATTATCAATTAAGCTATGGCATAAACTATGAATATGCCCAATTCTACACCAATAATATGAGCATGACACCCACTTCAGGGGGGCCTGTCACATCAATCTATGAATCCGATTTGGATTTGAATTTATATGGAGGTTACTTCCAAATCAGCAATAGCTACCTTGACAATAAATTAACGCTTTCGCTGGGAGCTAGACTGGATGGAAATGACTATTCATCCTATATGAGCAATCCCTTGGATCAATTCTCGCCAAGAGTTTCAGCTTCTTATCAGCTCAATCCAAGATGGGCTGTAAATTTCAACACAGGCATATATTATCAATTGCCTCCATTCACGACAATGGGATTCAGAAACAATCAGCAGGAACTTGTCAATGTCGACAATGGTCTTCAATACATTCGCTCCAAGCAAATCGTCGGAGGTTTTGAATACCTTGCTAATGAATATGGAAGATTCACTGTTGAAGGGTTCTTCAAGCATTATGACCAGTACCCATTCCTATTGAGAGATTCTCTCAACTTGGCAAATCTGGGCGGAGATTTCGGCGTAATAGGAAATGACGAAGCCAACTCATCAGGCAAAGGAAGATCTTACGGAGTCGAATTCATGTACCAACAAAGACTATGGAAAGGGTTTTATGGAATAGCTACATACACTTGGGTTAGAAGCGAATTCACAGACAAAAATGGAGCATTCGTCCCTTCATCTTGGGACAGCAGGCATTTGATCAGTTTGTCAGGCGGGAAAAAATTCAAACGAAACTGGGAGTTGGGAATGCGCTGGAGATTCAATGCAGGAAATCCTTACACACCTTATGATGTAGAAGCAACAGTCAATAAAGCCAACTGGGACATCAGTGGACGAAGCGTGCCTGATTATGACCAACTGAATACTCAGCGACTTGACGCATCCCATTCCCTTGACGTCAGAATAGACAAAAAATACTACTTTGATAAATGGAGTCTTAATATTTATTTCGATATTCAAAACTTCTATGGCTATGAAACGCAGCTTCAACCTGTCATAGATGTGCAAAGAGACGCCGCTGGAGTTCCTATTACAGATCCTAACAATCCTAGTGCTTATCTGTATGACTTTTTGGATACTTCCTCCGGCACCACGATCCCATCCGTTGGGATTATAATCGAATTATAAATGGCAAAAAAAGACAAATACAGCTTCTTTGAAGACGTTTACGAAGTCGTAAAATTGATACCCGAGGGCAGAGTAAGCAGTTATGGGCTTATCGCTGAGTATCTTGGCGCTAAAGGAAGCGCAAGGATGGTCGGCTGGGCAATGAACAATGCCCACACTTTGGAAGAAGTGCCTGCTCATAGAGTTGTAAATCGTATCGGCTTGCTCACAGGCAAAGCCCACTTCACTCCTCCAAGTCGCATGCAAGAATTGCTGGAAAGCGAAGGCATCGAAATCGAAAACGACAAAATTTTGAATTTCAAAAACGTAGTTTGGAATCCAAACGAAGAACTGGAACTATAAAAAGCCTCCGTTCATTCAAAAAAACATGAACGGAGCCTTCACTATTAATTCTAAAATATTTGACGAATTTTCTTATCGCTTTACCACTATCTCTCACCTTTCAAGTCATTTCTCGCATATCATCATTATATATAATCCCTATTTCAAGGGATGCGTATTCCTTTCTATTATTTAATATTGCAATTCAACCTTTAGCGTATTAATTTATTCTTGACTCAGTGAAACAAACGCTCTGCCCATGAATTACCTTTTAGAATATCCGAAAACCTCTATTTTTATAAGCTTAGTGCTATTTAACTACATCGCGAAAAAAATCATGAAGAAAAGGCGCGGTCCTATCGATACGCTAATTTTCTTGCTAGTTGGAGCATTGACTTCCTGCGATTCATTGGGAGAAAAAGTCAAAAAAGGAAACGACAATTATTATTATTCTCTGAATGGCAAAAAAATTCTCTACTGCCCCATGGGCAATTGGTTTGAATTAGGCCAAAGAGATATGCCTGAAGGCTTGGACTTGGCTAGTTTCAAGCCATTGGATGATTACTACTGGGCTAAAGATAAAAATGGTTATTACTATGCGGATAAATCGCTTGACTATTTGGGAATTGATTCAAACACTTTCCAAATACTTGATATCGCTTTTGCAAAAGACGCCAATCAGGTATTTGTCATGAACAGAGAGGACTGGACTTATGGCCCCAAACCTATTTTATCTGTTAAAGGCGCTGATCCAAACACATTCGTAGACGAACCATCCAAATCGTTATGGTCTAAAGACGCTTTCAATTACTTTTACAAATACCATAGAGCCAAAGTAGAGTATGAATCATTTGTTGAGCTAGACGACTCATTTGCCAAAGATGATCAATTCCTGTACATTTTGCCAAGCCATATTATCGATTCATTAGGCAATATATCATTCGAGACCATTGAATTACAAAACTCCAATATTGAAAAATTCAACAACGAATATATTATCGGCAGCAACTTTCTTTATCACTATTCCTACAACTATAGAGGGGAAACTGTCAACAAAGTAATCAAGATCCCTTACAATAGTCGAGAAAACATTACCGATTTAGGCCACGCTTTTATAAAAGTCGATGACAAAATTTACTATGATGCAAGAGAGCTTACAGAAGCAGACGCTGGCAGTTTTGAAATTTTGGAATCTACTTTCAAGCGAGACAAAGATGCCCTTTACGTTCATTCAAGCAGATTTGCAAATGTGGATTTCGAGAGCCTCAAAAAAATAGACGGCGAGTTCGGACCTTACTATGAAGATGCCAGCTATATTTATCATGCAAATGGAAATCGCGATTCTATTCAATCCACAAAACCTTAGTTTCGAGACTAAAAATTGAGCAATTCATATTTTTCATAAAACTACGCGTAAATGATTTTTATCAATTATATTTAAAATTCAATTATATTTAAAATTCAATTTTATTTATAAAACAATCATTTTACAAAACGCAAGCAAAATTATGAGAAGAAAACAAATACTCTTCACATTGCTCATCGTCATTTTCATGCCTAAATGGGGAACCTGTCAATCAAATGACGAAAAGTTAGGCGCATGGTATATGTACTTTTTCAACACAACCTTCAAAGAAGGCCCATGGGGAGTCCAGGGAGATATCCAATACCGTAACTGGAATCTCGGAGGAGATCTCGAGCAACTATTGATAAGAAGCGGCATCACTTACAAACCTCAAAATGCCAAAATCAAATTCACTTTAGGCTACGCTCATATCACTAGTGGAGCGTATGGCGAAAGCAATGACACAAGGCAAGAAAGCAGAATCTATCAAGAGGCTTTAGTGCCTAACAAGATTGGAAACCGATTCTACCTAACCCATAGATTCCGCTTTGAGCAAAGGTTTGTAGAAGACCAAGATTTCAGAACAAGGCTTCGATATAATATTTTCCTGAATGTGCCTCTTAATAATTCCGAAATTGTTGACAATACATTTTATTTGAGCTTTTACAATGAAATATTCATCAATGGCCAAAAAGATATAGGAGAAGGGACTAGCGTAGAATTATTTGATCGCGACAGACTTTATGGAGCAGTTGGCTATGCCATCAAGAAAAACGCAAGAGTGCAACTAGGCCTTATGCGTCAATTCTCCAACGCAATGAATAAAAATCAATTGCAAGTAAGTCTTCATCATCGTTTTTAACACAACTTTGAAAAATAAAAATCATAGAGTCATTCATAGAACTCTATGATTTTCCCACATTAACTAGATTCGCTAATGGCATAAAGGGTTAAATATCCCAAATTCTACTTACGCTTATACTATTACATCATCGCACTAACGAGAATGAGATTGAACGTCCATTGACACGTTTAAAAACGTCCATATTTAAAATGGTTTTAGTACAAATGAATTCTCAAAAAAAACTTATAATTTTACGATTAAGTTTTCCTATAAAAAAATCATAATTTATATGAGTTCAGTACTTGGTGCATTTCCATTGCTTGGTATCATTTTAAGCCTATTATTAATCCTTGCGATCACTTGCAATGCGGGCAGCCTGCTGAATAACAACAAGGCTAAAGGAACACTCATAGCCATATTGATTATCAATGCACATTATTTTCTAGACAGTTTTTTTGTGCAAAATGATACCATTCAGGATTTTGTAGGTTTATCCTATATCTTTTTCGATCTAATTGGCCCACTTTTTCTTATTTACACATACTTTTTATTCAAAATTGATATTAAAGTCAATCACTGGTTTTATTTCATTGTGATTTACACTATTTCCAAAGTAGCGACTGTATTGATTGACGACCCTGAAATTTTGCATACAAATTTATCAATTTACTCTCCTGAAGAATTGCTTATGTATGTAGAAAAGCATTCCATATTCATATTAATTTATATCATTTCATCAGCGATCAATATATTCTGTCTTGGCTTCACGCTTTTCAAACTTAAACAAAAAGCAAAGCAAGATCCTCCGGCAGGCATGATTCAGCTCCATTATCAATGGATTAAAGGCACTATTAGCCTTTTGCTGATTTTATCCACAATATTGTTTATTGGCTTTTCCATCATTGATATTACTCCCCAAAATATATTACTGTCATATCGCATCGAGTCTTTATCTGTATCACTGACAATCATGGCCTTGGTATATTATTCATTTCGCTTTCCTATATTCGCTCCACAGCCATACTTCAGGACAGAATCTCTAACAGAAAAATCAGAGGATGAAAAAAACAACAGTTCCTCAAAAAGCAAATATGAAAACTCTAACCTTACTGAAGACAAATCTCAAGAATTATGGCTTCAACTCAATGAGCTTGTGAAAACCAAGCAAATTTATCAAAACCCTGAATGCAGAATAAAAGACTTGGCAGACGCACTTGACACAACTGTGCATCGAGTGTCTCAATCTATAAATGAGCAATCAGGTGTCAGCTTCTCTGACTTTATAAATCAATACAGAATTGATGCGGCTAAAGAGTTATTGCTTTCCGATGATTCGAAAAAATACACCATACTTGCCTTGGCGTTCGAAGTAGGCTTTAACAGCAAGACTACATTTTACAATGCCTTTAAAAAACATACAAATCAAACTCCATCCGAGTTCAAAAAAATGAATCAAGCCTCCAAATAAACCATCCCCTTAAATATTCCTCTGATTTTCCATCCAACTACTAACAAAACTATAAAACACTACAAATCAATAACTTGCAAATAAAACAACCTACCATATTATAAAACGGGACATAAAAAAACGGGATACTTTATCCCCATTTATAATCTTGTTCGATAAAATTACCACTGTTCAATTCTTTTGTGTCATTATTAATCACAAATACAATAACACACATGAGAAAAGAACAGAGTCGGTTCTGGATACTTTTATTATTTGTATTCTTAAATTGCATTGATAAAAGCACAGCTCAAACCATATCTTTAGAGCAGTACCTTAATCTAGTATCAAAGCAAAACTTATCCCTCAAACAAAGTAAGCTCCAAATCGATCTTGCGGAAGAAGATCGTAAAATGTCTCGGTCGCCATTATTACCCCAAATACATGCTGACGCCAACTATCAACGAGACTTCAATGACACCTACATGTACATTGACGAAGAAGGGGACATGTTCGGAAGCAAATTCAAATCGAATTTCAACAATCAAATAAATGCCAATGCAGTAGCTGAACAAGTCCTTTTCGCTCCAATAGAAATGGCAAACTATAAAATAAGCTTACTATCTAAAAAGCTTGCCGAGCTTAATCATGAATTGAGCGAATCCGAACTTCTACATCATGCGACTAAGCTTTACTGGCAAGCGCTTTATTCAAAAGAAGCGGTGAAAGTGCTGACAAAGAATCAACAAATTGCCCACGAGCAATGGAAGCATAATCAAAAGCTATACGATAAAGGATTCATAAGCAGGATTCAAAACCTCCAATCGGAAATCCACTACAAGCAATCCTTGCCTTTGCTCTCTTCCGCTAAAAATGGTTATGAATCCCTGCTCAATGAAATGAAAATGCTAGCTCAATTGCCTTTGGATCGTCATCTTGAGCCGGAGGGAAATCTTGAATCTCTATTTACAAAAAACCTTAGCGCACAAAACCCATCATTAGACTTGAGCAATAATCAGGAATTGCAAGTTCTCGACCAACAAGTATCCATAATCAAGCAACAGACCAGGGCAAATGAGTTACATTGGATGCCTCGCTTGAAAACCACTTTTGGTTACAACTTCAATACCATGAGCAATCAATTTCAAATAGAGAACACCAATAATCTACTCTTTGCTCAACTTGCTATCCAAATACCGATTTTCACCGGAGGATTCAATACCTCAAAGCTACAAAAGTCTAAAATAGAGCTTAATCGTACGGAATTGGAAATGTTTGAAAAACAAAGCCAACTAGAAACTAGATTGCGAAACGCTAAACTAACTCTTGAGACGTCATTGCAAAAAATTGAAGAAGAAAAAGAGATTATCAAGCTAAGCAATGAAGAAGTTTTGATCGCTGAAAAAAGCCTAGAGCAAGGAACATTGACAGCTATCGAATTTAAAGAGATCAGGCTTAGTTTAACCCAAGCAAGATTAAGATTGCTCAATTCATATTTGGACTACAATACCACCATACTTGATATTGAGCGCATACTCAACCAATAACATTTTAAAACTGCTTTTACTTTAAGAACATTTAGCTATGACTTATCATTCACAAATAATTAAAATCATATTACTGACCATCGGAATTTATTTGGCTTCCTGTGGCTCAAAAGACGAAAAGGAATTAACGACTTCCAAGCCTCAAGAAACCGTGCAAGTTCGTACCCAAAAAATTGAGCCCGCAACCTATATCCTTGAAAAGGAATATTATGGCACAGCTCATTACGTCCAAGCAACAACTTATACGTCAGAAGTACAAGGAAGAGTAACAAATCTAAATGTCAAAACGGGACAAAAGATACGAAAAGGCCAGCAAATCATGTCCTTTCCTCCAATTCTTCACCAATTTGAAATAGACCAAGCTCAACTTGCTTACGATCAATTAAAAGACACTTACGAAAAACAAAAAACACTATTTGAGGCAGGCTCTGTATCCAAGCATTCGCTTTCTCAGCTTAAAAACAAAATGGATATTCAATACAAGGCCTTGCAAAACTCAAAACAACTTAATGTTCTCAAAGCTCCATTTGCAGGAACGATCACAGAGATTTTTGTCAAGCAAAACGAAGAAGTAGCTGTGGGAACACCATTATTTTCCATCTCAAACACCAGAGCTCTTGAAATCGAATTTTTCATCCCTAGCCAAGATTTAAACATGATCAATCTTGGGAACAAAGTAAGCCTCATTGATGAAAAAACAACTCTGAATGGCAGAATCACTCACAAAAGCCTCCGAATGGATTCTGATGCGAAAGCTTATCGTGTCAAAGCGACTTTCAATGAAAATACTCCGCAACACTTGGAAGGCAGAACACTCAAGGCTTCCATTGAAAAAACAACTCTACAAAACGCTATTATAATTCCTTGGAAGTCGGTAAAACAAGAATCTGGCAAATTCTACGCCTATACTATTCATAACAATCGAGCAAGCAAAAAGCAAATTCACCCCATCGCCATCAAAGGCTTGGACTTTATAGTCAAAAGCGGTTTGGAAGCTGGCGAATACATTGTTATCGATGGCAAAGAAAAATTGAATGAAGGTGCTAACATTGAAATGACTAAATAAAATGAAAATAACCAGATTTGCTGTAGAACGTCCCGTCACTACCACCATGCTATTTCTCGGGCTTTTATTGTTTGGAATTCTAAGCTATTTCAAGCTTCCCGTAAATATGCTTCCTCAAGTGTCGGCTCCATATATTACCATCACAACCCCATATCTTGGGGCTGATCCGGAAACCATCGCCTCGGATATTACGGAAAAAATCGAAGATGAAGTAGCCACAATAAGCGGTATTAAAAACCTTCGATCTTACTCTATGGAAAATATATCGATAATTTCCGTAGAATTTTACGCGGATAAAAATGCCGACAAAGCGCTTAATGATGTGAAAGCCAAACTTGAGCTCGCAGTACCTAAGCTTCCAAAAGAAGCCGAAAAATCAACTGTTGAAACTATAAATTTCACAGAAGCTCCTGTCATTAAAATGATCTTAACTGGAGACAAATCTATCAGCGAAATCTATGATTACGCAGACCGCCATCTCAAAGATCGGTTTAATCAGCTAAATGGCACTTCCAAAGTTGAAATAAAAGGAGGCGCGGAAAGGGAAATCAAAATATTAGCAGATCCCATCAAAATTATCGAGATGAACACTAGCCTAGAAGATCTTGCTACTGGAATTGGCTCGACAAACACTAGATTAACCGGAGGGGATTTTATCAATCAGGATCGCCAGTTTTCCATTGAAACAGGAAAACGATTCGAAACCATTCAAGCGTTAAACGATAGCTATATCATGACGGCCAAAGGGCGAAAGCGTCTTGGAGACTTTGCCCAAATTGTCGACTCCACAAAGACAATTAAAAAACGATCAATATACTATGACAACATTTCCGGAAAAAGACATTACAACTGTGTATTTATTGAGGTCAGCAAAAATTCAACAGCCAATGCAGTACAAGTCGCTGAGGATATAAAAAATCTTGCAAAACAAATTGAAACAGAGCTTCCCGATGGAATGGCTATACATATTCCAATTGACGATTCCGTTTATACCAAAAGCTCTGTAGACGACGCACTTGTAAATGTTGGACTCGGAATATTAATCACAGGGCTAATCCTTTACTTTTTCTTGAACAACGCTCGAACAACATTGATTGTAAGCATTTCTATTCCCGTTTCCTTGATCGCTACTTTTGTCGCAATACAACAAATCGATGGCTCGCTCAATATGATGACATTAATGAGTTTCTCAGTAGCAGTAGGAGCCTTGATTTCAAACTCCATTATTGTCATAGACAATATATTAAGGCTAAAACGCGAAGGAATGGATATCAAAGAAGCGGCTGTTTCCGGAACCCAAGAAGTTATGATGGCCGTAATCGCTTCCACAGGAACAAATTTGGTCGTTTTCCTTCCCATTGCTTCCATGAATTCCATGACTGGAGCATTTTTTAAAGAATACGCGCTTACAATTTCCGCAGCTACTATCATTTCATTGATAGTCTCATTTATGCTGACTCCAATGCTAGCCAGCGTGCTACTTAAAAAAGAAAGCAAAGCTTCTCGTTTTTCAAAATTTATCAATGCATTGTTTGGTATCCTTGAAGACAAATATGAAAGAAGCTTGAGCGCTTTGATTAAAAACAAAAAAAGGCCGCTGATTTTATTCGCCATCATGATTGGCGTTTTCATTTTAACAACTGAATTGCTTCCCTTCATAGGTTTCGAATTCGAACCCAAAGAAGACAATGGCGATGTCTATATTGAACTGGAAATGCCATCAGGATCCACACTTAATCAGACGGGTGAATTGCTTAAGTTAGTCGAAGACAATATTTCCAAACATGCAGAAGTGGAATCAATTGTTAGCATGGTTGGAGAAAAAAACAACACAACAATAGGCTCCAATTATGCCAAAATACACCTGAAGCTAAACTCCAAAAAGAATAGAACTTTCAGCAATGAAGAGTTTGCTGCTTTATTGAACACAGAGTTGAATAAGATACCAGAAATCATCCCAATGGTCTCTACCAAAAGCAGCGATGATTCTGGTACTCCTCTTCAGCTTATTCTTCAGTCTTCTGATCAAAAAAAATTATTAGAAGCCTCTCTAAAGGTAGAAAAAGCATTGAAAAACATGCCAGAACTACTTAATTCGCAATCCACTTATCGACCAGGAAACCCTAAGATCGTTCTTGAGCCAAAGTTGCACCTCATGGCCGACACCCACACCAACCCTTACGATGTTGCGCTTACTGTCAGAAACAACATAAATGGTCTCAAAGCTTCAGTATTCAAAGAGAAAGGCAAGGAATATGATATAACATTGAGCTTGCCCAATAATCATGTTAATACAATCGACAAAGTAAACGCTATTCCTGTTTTCACATCTAAGGGAACCTATAGAGTCGACCAGTTAACGAATGTGAACTATAAGCAATCCGAATCCAAAGTATTGAGAATAGATAAAATCAATTCTATTGAATTTTCCGCTACGCCGATAGCTTCTGTTCTTCAGGGAGATGCCAAACAAGCTGTTGACAAGCGTATGTCTGAAATTGAATTGCCTTCAGGCGTTTCATATCGTTGGTCTGGAAATATTGAAGAAATGGAAAGCGCGGGGTTTGACATGCTCGTAACATTGATTCTTGCAATCATCTTGATGTACATGCTTTTAGCCTCGTTATTGGAAAATTTTTGGCATCCGATCATAATTTTCACTACTGTCCCAATGGCTATGATTGGTGTATTTTTACTCATGTTCTTGGGAGGAACATCATTGAATATCATGTCGGTACTCGCCATCATCACACTTCTTGGCCTAGTAGTAAATGACTCAATTCTTATCCACGATTACACCAGCCAACTTCACAATATCCATGGACTTCCAATTCGAAAAGCCACATTGCAAGCTTGCAAGACAAAAATGAAAACCGTAATAATGACATCAGCAGCTATTATCTCCGGCATGCTACCCAATGCGCTTGGCATCGGTGATGCTGGGGCTGAATATCGCACGCCTATGGCTATTGTTACTATCGGAGGAATGATAACAGCAACAATATTGACCCTTTATGTCATTCCATCACTTTTCTACATCGCAAAAAACAAAAAGGTTCGACAAAAAAAGATCGTTAAGCTCACTCAAGAAAGCTTTAGCAACAGTTAATTATCTTCTAGATTCTCGTTTGAAATGATTAAAGCACTAATGACTTTCATTTTTTAGTCATTTCAAACGAGCTCTTTATTGTCGTTTTCTGTAAATATAAATTTCAAAACCAAGCAATATAATACTACATCAACAAAACATATTCATCATAAGCAGATTACATGAATAGTAAATATCAAATAACAAATTATGATGAAATTCTCAACAAAACGAAACTGGCTTTATCTCCTTACAGGTATTATTGTCTTTTTCTCAGCTTGTAACAACAGCGACGACAACTCGGCACCCGAAACTGTAAGTCAGCAAGTATTATCCCAATACGGAGACAGCAAGTTTGGCCAATTGTATAAAAAGTCGAAATACTACACAGAGTTTGACAAGAAGCTTCCATACAGAGTTGATGTATTTGTGCCATCGGATGAAGCTTTGAAAGAGACGTTCACAGATGATGAGTACAATAATTTTGACCAAGAAGATATCGACAGAATTGTAGGCATCAATTTGATCAAAAACGATGATAATGACGACAACTTCAGCAAAAAGCTATACAATACTGTTGCCGACAACTCTTATGGCAATCCTATTAAAGCGCATATTTCCAAAAAAGACGGACAATTATATATTGATGGAGTAAAAGCTGACTTTTACAAAGAGGAACCATTTGGTAAAATTTATCGCACACAGAAATTTCACTCATCAAGCAATATATTAAATATATTGAAATCCGATCCAGATTATTATGAATTCTACAAGCTATTAGTTAGAGTGAAAGACCTAGACAGCAAACTGGATGACCTTCTTAATAATTTAGGAAAACCATTTTCTATTTTTCCTGTATCGAATCAAGGAATTGAAAGATACCTTAAATTAAAGGACTATAACAGTGTAGAAGACATACCTGTCGAAGAAGCTAAAAAAATAGTTGGAAGACATATAGGCTACGGACACATTCTACCTCAAAAAGACAAACCGGAATACTTCACAAATTACAATAACGAAAAAGGAAAAGCTGTAATTGGCTCAAATGGAAAAGTAAAAATTTACACACAAGATCCATCCGAAGCTAACAATACTCCTAACGAAAATCCAGTAGCAACAATCTCAGAATTAGTCAAAAAACTCACTGAAGGATTGACAGAAGGGCTAACGGAAGATATTGGCGATGTCGTAGGCGATTTCTTTGAGGATTTATAAAATTGTTATATCAATAAATATTAAAGGCTGGAAACATCATAATATGATTCCAGCCTTTCTGTATTAGCTTAAATCTAGTTAAACACAAACAATAAACCTTTTCTACATAATTCTCTTCGATGTTTTTTAATCGATTAAATTTCAATAATAGTATTAAAAAGACTGATACTTATTGAATCTCTCAAATAAACCAAACTTCAATAATTCTAAATTCTCACTTTGTGATATTAAATCAAAATAATTCGCTGTTAAGCCTGTTCTGATTCTTTTATAAAAGCATCGATATGCTCAGCGATTTCCTCACCTTTTTCTTCTTGCAAAAAATGGCCAGCATTCTTAATCGTGACTTTTTGAAGCAAATCATTTGAAGGCAACAACCTCAAAAAGAAGTTTTCCAGACCGCTCATAACTTTGTCTTTATCTGAAAATATTATTAAAGCTGGTTTATTCCATTCTGACAAGGCATTTCTGGCCTTCTTCATTCTTTCCACTCCATCATGTTGTGGAGAAGAGGGTACAAGCAAAGGAAAAGCTTTCGCTCCATCTTTATGCTTTCGATTTGGAAAAGGAGCTCTATATGCATCAAGCACTTCCTGGTCAAGTCTATTATATGTTCCCGCTTGAATAATCTTGCCTATAGGCAATGACGGGTGAAATCTTGCAAAAAGCTGCCAAACTTTGAAAAATGGAGACAAAGGCTTGCCAATGGGCAAAAAAGTATTCATAATCACAACTCTTTTGAACTTCTCGGGATATTCACCCAACAAGCTTAAACCCAAGAGTCCTCCCCAGTCTTGTACCACTAATGTTATATCTTCAAGCTCCAATTTTTCGATCAAATTCACGAGTGATTGAAAATGCAACTCAAATGAATAGTTCTTTGCGCCTACAATCTTATCCGATTTGCCAAAACCGATTAAGTCTGGAGCGATAAATCTATAATTTTCCAGCTTTGGAATAAACTTTCGATACAAATATGACCAACTTGGCTCTCCATGCAATGCTAAAATAACTTCTCCATTTCCTTCGTCGATATAATGCATATGCATGTTTTCATACGCTATATAATTCTCTTGATATGAAAAGTCTCTGATAAACTTAAATGTATTTAGATCAGGCTTTAATACTTCCATTGAAAAACGAATTTGAAAAAATCAGGCAAAACGATTCTAATGCCTATATAATTAATATCAATCCAACTCGGATTAACTCTTAAAATTTAAAATCTTGGATGGTAAAAAAATAATTGACTTCACTAACTCCAAAGCACCGTCAACAGCAACCCCCACAAGCCTAAAAGGAATGAACAATAGCCAAACTATAGGATAAAAAAAGATTGCCAATATAGCCAAAGGCCAACAGAAAAAAAGTAGCAAACACCAAATCAAAAATGTTTTCAAAGTGATTAATATTTAGTTTTAGAAATTATTAAACAAGAACTTTATTATCAAAATTCATATAGATTATCTACGACAATGAATAATAATGGTTGAGTTTTTTAATATTATTTCAATATAAAATAGTTTTATAAAGCTTCAGAAAATAATAATATGAATAAAAAAATCCCGCTTCTTATATTAAAAAACGGGATTGTAAATAGCTTAATTTCTCTAATACCTATTGAGCAACTGCTTCAGGCTCATATGCCAATACCGGCGCTAACCACTTCTCTACTTCTTGAATTGTCAAACCTTTACGCTCAGCATAGCTTTCTACTTGATCCTTTCCTATTTTGCCAAGGCCAAAGTATTTGCTATCCTGATGGGCAAAATACCATCCGCTGACAGAAGCTGCAGGATACATAGCAAGATTTTCAGTAAGCGTGCAGCCAATTTGCTCTTCTACATCAAGCATTTCAAACAGCGTCTTTTTTTCCAAGTGATCAGGACAAGCAGGATACCCCGGCGCAGGTCTAATCCCATTGTATTTCTCACGAATCAAATCGTCATTTTCCAGATCTTCCTCTGCCGCATAAGCCCAATACTCTTTACGCACTTTTTGGTGAAGCAATTCAGCGAATGCTTCCGCAAACCTATCCGCCAAAGCTTTTGCCATGATCGAATTATAATCATCGTGATCCGCATCAAATTTCTTCGCAAGTTCTTCACCGCCCTTGATTGTAACGACAAACGATCCCATGTAATCCTCTCGCTGACTTGATTTAGGCGCGACAAAGTCAGACAAAGCGATATTTGGCAAACTAGCAGCCTTCTTCCCCTGTTGACGCAAATGATGCAGTCTATAACTTAATTCAGAGCGATTTTCTGCATTTCCTTCATGCTCATAAAGTTCAATATCATCTCCTTCGCTATTGGCAGGGTGGAATCCAAATACCGCATGCGCTGAAAATAATTTTTCATCAATGATTCGTTTAGCCAAAGCTATAGCATCATCATATAGCCTTCTCGCTTCTCCACCAATCACTGGATCATTGAAAATCTTAGGATACTTGCCAGTAAGCTCCCAAGTAATAAAGAATGGAGTCCAGTCAAAGTACTCAAAAATTTCTTCCAATGGAAAATCATTCAACGTCTTAGCTCCTAAGAAAGAAGGCTTGACTATTTTAGTATTTTCCCAGTCGATATTCACCTTTTTCTTTTGCGCTTCAGAATAAGTCAAATAAGACTTTACTTTTTGCTTGGCGGCATGCGCGTCACGCAAACCAGCATATTCCGTTTTAACTCCTTGTATCGTCTTTTCTTTATCCTCTTTGCTACCATTAATCAAGGCATTAGCCACAGGAACACTTTTCGATGCATCCAATACATGCACCACTGATCCGCTATAGTTGGGATCAATTTTCACTGCTGTATGTATACGTGAAGTTGTAGCGCCTCCAATCAGAAGCGGAGTATCCATGCCTCGACGTTCCATTTCTTTAGCGACATATACCATCTCATCCAAAGAAGGGGTAATCAACCCGCTAAGCCCGATAATATCCGCATTGATCTCTTCGGCTTTTTGAAGAATTTGCTCCAAAGGAACCATCACTCCCATATCCTCGATTTCGAAATTGTTGCATGCCAATACCACACTTACAATGTTTTTGCCGATATCATGCACATCTCCCTTTACCGTAGCCATTAAAATCTTGCCGGCAGAAGAACTTTGAGACAACTCGGGATTCTTTGCTTTTTCTTCTTCAATAAACGGAATCAAATAAGCAACTGCCTTTTTCATCACTCGGGCACTTTTCACTACCTGAGGAAGGAACATTTTCCCCTCTCCAAACAAATCCCCAACGATATTCATTCCATCCATCAGCGGGCCTTCGATCACCTGTATTGGACGATCTACAGACTGTCTCGCTTCTTCAGTATCTTCTTCTATAAACTCAACAATACCTTTCACCAAAGCATGGCTTAGACGCTCTCGTACCGGAAGTTCTCTCCAAGAATTGTCTACAACTTTTTTCTTGCCTCCTTCGCCTTTTACTTTTTCAGCAAAATCAACCAAACGCTCTGTAGCATCTTCTCTTCTGTTTAACAATACATCCTCAACATGCTCCAACAAGTCTTTTGGAATCTCTTCATAAACCTCAATCATACCCGCATTAACAATCCCCATGTCAAGGCCGGCTTTAATCGCATGAAATAAAAATGCTGAGTGCATCGCTTCTCTTACCACATTATTTCCTCTGAATGAGAATGAAATATTACTCACACCACCGGATACTTTAGCATGCGGTAAATTTTGCTTGATCCACCTTGTCGCTTCGATAAAATCAACGGCATAGTTATTATGATCGTCGATACCTGTAGCAACAGTCAAGATGTTTGGATCGAAAATAATATCTTGAGGAGGAAACCCAACCTCATCTACTAATATATCATAAGATCTTTTGCAGATCTCTATTCTTCTTTCATATGAATCCGCCTGGCCTTCCTCATCAAAAGCCATAACCACTGTCGCCGCTCCATACTTTAATATGTTACGCGCATATTCTTTAAACTTCTCTTCGCCTTCTTTCAGTGAAATTGAATTGACGATGCCTTTACCTTGCACACACTTCAATCCCGTCTCAATAACTGACCATTTGGAAGAATCAATCATAAACGGAAGCTTGGCAATCTCTGGCTCAGACGCCATCAGATTAAGAAACGTTTTCATGGCATATTCAGAATCAAGCATACCATCATCCATATTGATATCAATGACTTGAGCGCCGCCTTCTACCTGATGCAATGCAATAGTCAATGCTTCATCATACTTTTCTTCACGAATCAAACGAGCGAACTTTAACGAACCAGCTACATTGGTACGCTCGCCGATATTGACAAACATCGTATCTGGCTTGATTGTAACAGGTTCCAAGCCGCTCAAATGCATGTTAGTGCTTGATTCAGGCATAACCCTTGGTGTTGCGTTCCTAATAGCCTCAGAAATAGCTTGAATATGATCAGGAGTCGTACCGCAGCATCCACCAACAATATTCACCAATCCTTCATCCGCAAAACTCTTGATCACTGAAGCCGTATATTCCGGAGTTTCATCATATTGCCCAAATTCATTGGGAAGTCCTGCATTAGGATGCACACTCGTGAATATGCTAGAAACTCTTGAAAGCTCTTGAACATAAGGTCTCATCAAGTCAGCCCCTAGCGCGCAATTAAGACCTACCGTAAGAATATCCAAGTGAGCTATAGAGTTCCAAAATGCTTCAGTCGTCTGTCCCGATAAAGTTCTACCACTAGCATCAGTAATCGTTCCCGACACCATAATTGGCCAAGACCTACCTTTTACATCAAATAATTTATCTATGGCAAACAATGCTGCTTTAGCATTAAGCGTATCAAACACAGTCTCAACCAACAATATATCAGCGCCTCCATCTGTCAAAGCTTCCACTTGCTGGTAATAAGCTTCCACCAATTGATCATATGTTACCGCCCTGTATCCAGGGTCATTTACATCCGGAGATAGTGAAGCCGTACGATTGGTTGGTCCGATAGAACCAGCAACAAATCGTGGCTTTGAAGGATCTTTAGTTGTATACTCCTCCGCCGCTTCTTTAGCAAGTCTCGCAGACTCAAAGTTTATCTGGTAAACATAATCCTCAAGCTGATAATCCGCTTGAGCTATAGTCGTTCCACTGAAAGTATTCGTCTCAACAATATCAGCGCCAGCTTCATAGTACGCGCGATGAATATCCTTGATAATTTCAGGTCTAGTTATTGAAAGCAAGTCATTATTTCCTTTCAAGGGACATGGATGATCCTTTAGGTCATCGTTTCTAAAATCTTCCTCTTCCAATGTGTGTCTTTGGATCATGGTTCCCATGGCTCCGTCTAACACCAAAATTCTCTCTTTCAATAAATCTCTGATATTCATCGCTCTCTTGATATTTTGCTTTTCATCAAGCCCATAGGCTCCAAATCAAATACTATTTTAAGAAAATAAGAGCGAATTTCATTGTAGTGCAGTCCAAATTGTCCAAATAGATGGCTCTATGACTCATTTTGTCTTGCCAATGTCCGTTCTTCCAGATTTTAAATTCAAAAAAACGGAACAAACAAGGAGTTTTTAATGCTTATAATTATATTTAAGTATCCTAATGAATGGCTCTCATCCACTTTTTCAGGCGTCAAGTGGCAAGCGAAAAGAGTCATGGGATTTGCTCGACAGATCTCTGAAAATGGAAAATACTTAGGCGCCAATTACGAATATTAAAATATAGCTTATGAGAATTGCAGCCATCGATGTCGGATCCAATGCCGCCCGCATCCAGATTTCTGCAGTAATAGAAGGAAAAGGTGTAGAAACTCGCTATAAAAAAATCGAATACGTTCGTTACCCTCTGAGGCTTGGGAAAGACGTATTCAAAATCGGAAAAATCAGTTCTAAAAGAAAAACCAAATTCATCAAACTGATGCAGACTTTCCGATTATTAATGGAACTATACGATGTGGATGAATACTCCGCTTACGCGACATCCGCGATGAGAGAAGCGGAAAACTCCGCTGAAATCGTCAGAGAAATTTTCAACTTGACGGGCATCTGTCTGGAAGTCATCGACGGGACCAAAGAAGCTTCAATACTCAATACCGCCCTTACAGATCATATGCAAGACGATACATTCGTCCATATCGATGTAGGCGGAGGTAGCACAGAGCTCAATATCCACCATAAAAACCAATTTGTAAAAGGCCAATCCTTCAAAATAGGATCCGTCAGATATTTGGATCATGAAGACTCTGTATGGGAAGAAATGAAAAATTGGCTTTCCGAGCACCTTCCAAAAGACTACAACATCATCACAGCTGTTGGCACAGGAGGTAACATCAATAAATTATCACAGCTTATTCAGAAGAAGAAGCCGGAGAAAAGCGACCAAATCACAGAAATCGAGATGCGCACCATGCAATCCGAGCTCGCCAGCTTCGAATTGGATGACCGGATCTACCAATTCAGCCTCAACTCCGATAGAGCAGATGTCATTATCCCTGCTTCCGACATTTATCTATCTGTGATGGAAATGGCTGGCATTCAAAATATGATCGTTCCGAATGTAGGCCTCAAAGACGGTATGATTAGAGCCTTGCACAAGGAAATACTCAACAACTAGAATACTGTAAGCCAATATTTTACAGAGTATTTTCAAGCAAAATAGTTGCTAATGAGTTGTAATATTCGATTTAAGACAGTATCTTTGCAACTCATTTGTCTATTTTAGAGATAATTTAATTAAATAACATAATGTACGCAATAGTAGAAATAGCTGGAAAGCAGTTCAAAGTAACGCAAGATCAGTACATCTACGCTCCAAAATTGGAGGGTGATGCTGGCGCTTCCCTAGAATTCGACAAAGTATTGTTGATCGACAACGATGGTGCTGTAGAAGTTGGAACACCAGTAGTAGAAGGAGCTAAAGTTAACGCTGAAGTTCTTGAGCACGTAAAAGGTGAAAAAGTTCTAGTATTCAAGAAGAAAAGAAGAAAAGGATACAAGAAGAAGAACGGACACAGACAACAGTTCACTAAAATTTTAATCAAAGGAATTTCTAAATAATATAAAAGATGGCACATAAAAAAGGAGTTGGTTCATCTAAAAACGGTAGAGAATCAGAAAGTAAGCGTCTTGGCGTTAAGATCTATGGTGGTCAAGCTGCTAAAGCTGGTAACATCATCGTAAGACAAAGAGGTACTGCTCACCATCCTGGCGAAAACGTAGGAATTGGTAAAGACCATACTTTGTTTGCATTGATCGACGGTACTGTTACTTTCAGAAAAGGAAGAAACGACAGATCTTATGTTTCTATTGAAGCTGTTGAAGCTTAATAGAACAACTGCAAAAGTAAAGACATTGAAAGAAGCGCCTTAACCAGGCGCTTTTTTTTGTTTCAAAGAAAATTAAACCAAATCTTTCATCGGCTGTTTTTGTTGATAACACTAATATTCAACACTATTAAAAACTAAGCATATGAAAGTTATCGCAATGGTTACCTCTCACGATACAAAGATTTACGAAATCGAACCCAAAGGCAAAGCCAAGTCTCCGAACGAGGAAATTGTAACCCAAACCGACAGAGATGGATTCAGACACCATATTCATCATAAACAAACTGAAGCGGATTTCCAACCTGAGCATTTCAAAGGGCAACGCACTCCCGAATATCCTGAATACATGCATAATGTGGCTAAAGCACTTGACGAAGCCGACAAAATCATACTTGCAGGCCATGGCGATGGACACAGCAACGAAGCCAACAAACTCGACAGTTTTCTTAAAAAACACAATCTCAATGTTTCCAACAAAGTTGTAGAGCTAATACATGTAGATTCGCCTAGCACTACCGAGCTCATACTTAAGGGAAGAGAAATATTCAACATGTCCAACCCTAAAAGAAGACTCCCTCCTCAATAAAAACTTGAATACGATTAGCCTTAAAAATTTCGGCTAATCGTTGTTCTTCTATAAATCATCATCCCCAGTTCCTCTTGGTTGCGGATTATTAATTTGACTTACTTCAAATTGCCTCATTCGACTCTCCGCTACGGCTTTTGAACTTGAGCTCCTCTTTTTCTCTTTCTTTTTAGACCATTTCTCTTCCATGCTAGCGCTTTCCATCTGCTGTTTCGCTAATGTCGTTGCTGAATTCAAGCGCTCAAGGATTTGTTTCCTATGCTCTTCATCTCTACCAAATTGGCTCGCAATCAAACTATGGTCAGGAACTTTCCAAGCAGTCTCTTCCAAAGCGTCTCCCTTGCGATCAAACCCTCTTATTAACTGTTCATCGGTATAGCGATCAAGCCGATCCCTCATAATCACCACGGATCTACGAGCTTGTTGAATAGGAGACAACATCGGAGCTTCTTCATCGCCTAAATCATCCCAACCCAAAACCTCGTAACCCATCACTGAACCTCCACTAGCGCCAACCTCTGGCAACCTTTTCTTCTCAGCCAATGCCCATAATTCCGGAGAATCATCCCAAGGTGCTCTTACCATCCGTCCATTGCGATAAAACTTTACAGATCCATCAATGTCCTCCAATCCTGAACAAGTAAATTTTGCTTCATATAAATAGTGTAATATAGCGTTGGGTGATTGTGGAGGGTAATTATCATCTTGAGCGACCAAATGCCTGATCACTTCTGCATCATTGGTTCCATTCAATTCAAAGTGAAGAGTATCACCATTTTTTATTCTAAATGAAATCATGGCATTTTTGACATGATTAGCATCTTTGCGAACCCTTCGCTTAACAAGATTTGTATTCAAGGAAGTTAAGGTTTTTATGAAATTCGGGTCTTTCTCTTTGATACGCAAATTCATCAACGTTACAATATTTGTGATTCTTCGATTGAAGGAATCAAAATCCTGAATTTCCCCATCAATATCAAACCGCTTCATCAAAGCCTCTATTGACAAATAGTCCGCTTTCGCTCCTGGAAAATGGCGCTTTATAGAAGCCTCATGCTTCTCATAACCTTCGCCCGCGAACAGATCCCCTCTTTGAAAGTTCATCGCCACTTCATCGCCCAAAGGAAGAGAAAGCATGCTTTTCACAAAATCCCAACTCGCATCTCCCGGAATCCTAAAACTCATATCAGAATGAAAAATATCATACAGCTTAGCCGCAATCTCCCTATCGGAAGCCTCCATAGACTCCTTATCCGTTGTATATTGTATTAATTTCAAATTCAAACCGCTTGGCAAGCCCTCATAGGATTTCAAAGGCTCAAGGCTATTATCCAAATAAACCTTTCTTTGAATAGGCATGCCCCCATTTATGACATCAACCATCGCTCTTTGATAAACATGGTCTCCTCCATAAGTACTTGACGAAGCAACTCTTTGCATTGGTTGCTTTTTCTTTTGCTGTAAAAGATTTTTTGAACTTTGAAACATATACTGATGCAGATTCGCACAGTATTAACCCTTTGGCTAAAAAATAGTTATTAAACGCGAACTCCTAAACGCTCCAAGCCCTCTTGAGTGATGATGATTGACTTTCTATCATAATCCAAAAAACCTCCATCTTTCAAGTCATTGAGTATGCTTGTGACAGTTTCACGCCTGGCGCCAACCAAATCAGCTATATCCTTCTGCGTAAAAGGATGAGTAATGACGCATACGCTATTTCTCCTCTCTCCACGCTCCTCAATAAGATCTTTTAAAAATTCCATCAAACGAGATCTCACATCCTTGAATAACATCGATTCCAGTTTTCGCTCCAACTTGCGTACCCTAAAAGCAATAATCTTATAGATTTTCAGGTTGATTGTATTATTTTTTCTCATCATCAAATGCATGTCATCCACACTCAATTGGCATATTGTAGCGTTTTTACTGGCGCAAACTGCGAAATCCTTACGCTCCTGTTCTCCCAATAAAGCCATCTCTCCAAATATCTCGCCTTTGGACAATACAGACTTGACAACCTCTTCCCCATCAGGCGTGTAACTCACAACCCTAACTTTCCCCTTGCTCACCAAATAAATCATCTTGGAAGCGTCTTCTTTGAAGTACACAAACTCTCCCTTATCGTATGATTTGAAATGACTCTCTTGGTATTCTTTCAGCTTATGCGGACACAGCACATCGTACAGGTTAACATTATCAAAGAACCAAATGCTATCGGACATGGCAATATGATTTGTTGAAATTCGACACAAGACAAGATAATAAATTTTCACTTTAAGAAGGAAAATATCTACTGAAAATGCTTTTCCGAAAACCTCTCAATAACTCTCAAGCTAAATTAATTTTCACCATTGACCAGAGATTGATAACTTAGCGCATTATAAATCCTCTCTACCAAAAATTAAACTAGGGAATCTATGACAAAATCGAAAATAGCTCTGCTATCATTATTGTCGATATTCATATATAGTGCTGGGGTATTGCTTGACAAGCAGTCAAACTACTTCTTTCATTACACCAACATCCACATCACATTCCAAAGCTTTTCGATGCTTGTGATTTTTTATGTGGGAGCTATAGGAGGAGTCAGAGCATCAAGCAATAATACTGCAAAAATCTTACTTCCCGCCTTTGCCGCACTTACAGCTATAGCAACTTACTCCACAAACGCTCTGGATTTATTCATCAGCAAGAGCTTTTTGACGCCCACTTTTCACATCATTATGTTTACGGTATTTTTCATATCATCAGGAGCCCTCTTTGGTGCTTTATTCAAAAAAACAAACCTTATTACACTTGTCACTGGCACAGCTCTTCTAATAGCTTTTTTCACTTATTTGTTTTTATCCTTCACCCTTGCAATGGTATTGCTTAGTCTCGCTGCCATAACAATATTTATTATTCATAATAAAAAAACATACTTAGCTCAAATTACCATAAGCTTAGCGCTGCTCTTTTCAATATCAAGCTCAAGCTTCACCCCAATCTCAACACAAAACAAATTTGATGATAAAATTCTGGCTCAGTTAAGCACCAACAAGCATGAACTTGTTATTACAGAATGGCGAAATAATCAGTGGAATTATGTTGACGGAAAGTTACAGCATAGCACTTTAGACATGCATATGTATTATGAACCAATGGTGATTCCAGCGTACCTCATGCAAAGCGACACTCCACAACATATTCTTATACTAGGAAATGAAAATAATCGCATAAGTAAAACCTTAAGAGAAACAGGCTACGAAGGAAAGATTCTTCATGCTCCATTTGACCATAAACTTCTTAATTATTTCACACAAACAGAGCAAAAACACTCTTTAGACTCCACATATTCACACAGCATTGATCATCTACTAAGCAATGCGGAAAAAACATTCGATCTTATATATATTGACCTTCAAGACCCTTACAATGAGTCTTACTCAAAGTATTACACCCTTGAATTTTATGCTATCATCCATAAACTACTTAATGATGATGGAGCTTTCGTCACACAATCCTTAAGTCCATTTTACACACCTACACTACCTCTCATTATTGACAAAACCATACAAGAAGTCGGATTCAACAACAAAGCATTGCATAATTCCATCCCTACCATAGGCGAATGGTCCTGGATCTATGCCAGCAAAATATCAAGAGACAGTATCGAACACCAATACAAAAATATAGAAATACCTTCCTCTACAATCTGGCTAAACGAAAGCGCACTTGAGCTTATCAGCCATTTTGGAAAAAGCCAATTTATAATCGATTCCATACCTGTCAACCGCCAATCAAACCATATCATTGTAAAACATTATCAAGAAGGGCGAAAAAATTTAAGCTTTTAAACTCAACATGAAACGAAGACAGTTCATTAAAATATCCACTTTAGCCTCTGCTAATTTAGCTCTAATCGGTTGTCAAAACGATTCTATTAGCCAAATTCCTCTTGAAGTTAGAAATGACGCCCACTCGGCTCATATGGTATTAAGGAAAAATAATTTTGAAAAATCCGATGACAACATTCGAACAGAATTTTTGATTGTCGGAGGAGGAATTGCAGGCCTAAGCGCTGCAGGGGCATTAAAAGACAAAGACTATAAACTATTAGAGCTTTCAGATAGACTAGGAGGAAGCTCAGACAGCCACAACCATAAGGGAGTCAAATTCGGCCAAGGCGCTCACTATGACTTGGCTTACCCTGAATACTATGGCAAGGATGTTTTGAATTTCTTTGAATCAAAAAATATCATCTATCAAGATGCCATTGACAAAAAATGGAGATTCACGGATCATCAACATTTAATACCTCAAAAAAGAGAAAGCATTTGCTATAACAACAATTCATTCGAGCCATTACTGCCCAACACTAATGAAAAGCAGTTATTCATTGATCATCTCTCCCAATATGTAGGCAAGATGAGCATGCCAACTCGACTGATTGATTCCAATATTCGGAACTTGGACAACATAACCTTTAAAAGCTTTCTAGAGCAATCCAACCTAAACCTTTCTCAAAGAATGATCGACGCCATTGATTATCAAATGAAAGACGACTATGGGGCTGGTAGTGAAACAATATCCGCTTTGGCAGGCATCCATTATTACACTTGCAGAAACTACTACAAAGAGAATGTGGAATTATTCTCGCCACCTGAGGGAAATGATTATTTCGCCCAAAAGATCATTGCTGGATTAAATACCGAGAACTTCAAAACAAGAAACCTAACAATCAACATTCGCCCACATACTAATGGCAAGCAATTCTTTGTAGAATCGCTAAACATACCCAATAATAGAGTTGACACTTACTTAACTGACAATGTCATTTACGCAGGCCATAAACATGCCTTGAAATATATATTTCCCGAAATCAGCCATAGTTTGCCTCCAACAACTTACTCTCCCTGGGCTATCGTCAACATTGCACTTAAAAAAAATGCCCGAATTAAAAGAAAAAAAGTATTCTGGCAAAACGAATTCCTCAACAACTCCAACAAAAACTTTCTGGGCTTTGTAGACTCCTTTAGCCAGCATAGACTTTCTGACAAAAACAGAATACTGAACCTCTACTATTGTTTCCCTCCAAACGAAAGAAACGAATTGATGAATCCTGAATTTCCAAAACGACTTAAAGCCCTTAGCATCAAGACTCTTCAAGAATACTTTGATCAATCTATGCATAGTCTGATTGAAAAAGTCTATATCAAAGTTATGGGACATGCTATGCCGATACCGAAACCAGGATACTTATTCAATGACTTAAATGAAAATCGAAAGTATAGCAATTTTGTATTTGCAGGCGTGGACAATTCAAGACTTCCTTTGTTATTTGAAGCCGTTGATTCAGGTATTTCAGCAATAAAGCATTTGAATTAACAAACAAACCAACAAGTCAATTAATTTTATTTTAAATTAAAAAAATACACATAACAAACTCAGTAAGTAATTTTAAATAAATACTAAAATGTTTCATTAATTTAATTTTAAAAATCAAAAAACGTATTAATTATTTTTTTAATGCAATAAAATTCAATAATTTGCACATACCCTATAAAAAAACCGTTTTTAGATTAATTAAATTAATCATTGAAAAAATGAACAAACCTACATTCGCCAAAATTGAAAAACTATTAAAAAATGACTGCTTAAGAAGGAATACTCCAGAGCCCCAGACTATTAAAAACTCTCTTGCTCAAAAACTTATAATACCTGACGAAGTAAGTTACATCAAAGACATAAAATCATTTGAAACCATATACGAAATCAACGGAAACACAATAGCAAAACAAGAAACACTTCAACTTGAGGAAAACCCTATTAACGTATCTTCTTTCGCATCGCAATTTTTACTTAGCACAGACAGCGAACTATTCAAAGCTCAAATAGAAATACTCAAAAGCAATATTAGTGTACTGACCGAAACAAACTACTTGAAGTTAAAAAATACCCAAAGCAAAATATACGAATGGCACTTGATTATTTTCATCAATCTATCGGACAGCAGAACCGATAAAATCAGAATTCATACTTTTCCTGTAGACAAGATTTTAATCTGGTCAAATTACATAGACGAAACAATTCAAAACAGAAAATACTTCAATGACAACAAAAAGGTATTTCTTAATTTAACAGAAAGAGAAAGAGAAGTGCTAAAGCTTATTGCACTTGGTGAAAAAAATCAATCCATAGCCTCTCTATGCGAAATGAGCATAGAAACTGTAAAATCACATCGAAAAAAGATTTTAAAAAAACTAAATACAAACAACCCCTATCAAATCATGAAATTCGCTGAAATATTTGAAGTAATATAACTTTACAACATACCACTACACAACCAATTTTTTATTTCATATTCTCAGCTTACATTTTAATAATACCACCTCTTTCATAACACTTCCCTCACTCACTTAATACTAAGAAACCTACTACTCTTCCTTCTTAAACATACAAAAAAAGCCATCTCCCTAAGGAAATGGCTCTTATAATTCTTATCTCTAGATTTGGGTTATATTCCAAAGTACGCTCTATGTCTAGCTAACTTCTCCATATAATCCTCCAACAATTCTTCTTGATCTTGAGTCCTAAGCAATCTTATCAATTCAGACAATATCACAAGCTCTTTCTGAACATCAACAGAAACTGGTACATTTTTCTGCTCATAATATGTCAATAGCTGATCAGATCTATCTCCCAGCACCTTAATAACTTCCAATGCTCGATCATTTTCCTCAACGGCAAGCAAGGTCGCAATCGTTTGAGTCGTCGTGAAATCAAAAGGAATAGCTTCATTTGGAATTCTATCCAACATGTAATTTACAACCTCTTTAGCTTGATCAGGTCTATTCTCAAGAACTAATGATCTTGCCAATGTATTGAAATTCGATCTCGCATTTTGAGCAAACTGACGATAATCTTGAGAATAATAAACATTCGGATTATCAAGCTCTCTAAACTTGAACTTCGTCATCATATTTTCATACATCAAGTCAGTATCTACAAACTCTCTGTTTGGATTCGGGTTCTTAATCGGCAACAATCTATAAGCCGCTCCTTCTTGAATTACATACTCCTTCAAGTCAATGCCAACTCCTTGCAATGAAGTATTATTAAAGTAAATTGGCCTTTCCCAATTGCTATTGGTAATCAAATCTATGATCATCAAAGTATTTTTCTCAATAGCATTTTTCTTAAGGTTCCAAGTCATTTGAGGAACGATATGATCCTTATATTGCTCAGGCACTATACCAAGCTTTTGGACTTGAGCCGTATCGATATTATAGAACATAGTTTTCGAAGGCACAGTATTTACTGTCCCACCTCCTCTTGTAGGCAATAGCAAAGCAGGGCTTTTCTTTCTCAACAATGAAATATATTGCTTAGCATCGATAGCTCCTTTAATACCCGCATTTGGATTATAAAGAATATAATCATTAGGACCTCCTTGCTGAATATCCTCCTCGGAGAAACTGAACGGCAAAGGTTGCGATTCATAAGCTCTTCGCATCATTTGCTCGATATACCAGTCTGTATTAAAGTAACTCAATACAATCACTCTCACATCCGTCCTATAGCCTTCTACTTCTTGAACATACCAAAGCGGGAATGTATCATTATCTCCACCAGTAAAAATTATCGCATTAGGCGCGCAAGAATCCAAGAAATTTTTCGCTGAATCAACTGAAAAATATCTATCCGAACGATCATGATCATCATAATTTTCAGCTATCAAAATCACAGGCACAGAAAGAGATATAATCGTCGCAACGGCGGCAGGCATCACTCCCTTGTTCTTCGTTTTCTCCTCTATAAGCTGCCACAATGCCAAGACCCCAAAGCCAATCCACATCGCAAATGCGTAAAACGATCCCACAAATATATAATCCCTTTCACGAGGCTCAATCGGCGGCATATTCAAGTAAACAACAAGCGCTACACCTGTCATGATAAACAGCATTCCGATTACGGCAAATGTTTTTGGGTCTTTATTGAAGTTAAAAAACAAGCCTATGATCCCTAAAATCAAAGGTAGCATCAAATAATTATTCCTAGCCTTATTCTCAGAAATCGCATCAGGCACTTTTTTAAAGGCATCCGCTATTGTCAAATATCCAGCTCCTTGATTATCGCTTTCTCGACCGGAGAAGTTCCACATCAAATATCGTATATACATTCTGCCAATCTGATCGACAAACATGAACTTTATGTTATCTCCAAATCCAGGTTTTTCATTTGGTCCAAGTCCCAACACTCTTTTATATGCTTCTACATGTTGCGGCGCATTGCTGTATATTCTTGGCAAGAGTGTCTGGCGGCTCTTGTCATACTCATAACTAAGCTTTTTCCCTTCGATTACATACTTATCTTTGCCTTTAGCATATATAGGCGCTCCTTCTTTTGTATCCACAACTTCCGCGTCATAATACTGTCCATAAAACAATGGTCTTGAACCATATTGCTCACGCTTCAAGTACGACACGAAATTAACTATCGTCTCTGGATCGTTTTCATCAATCGGAGGGTTGTATGATGATCTGATCGGAATAATCGCATAACATGCATATCCAAATAGAATAAAAACAAAAGACAACAACGCTGTATTCAAATGCTCTTTTTGCTTGACTTGCGAATAGTAGACAGCATATACTAATATGGAAATGAATAAAACAATGAAGAAAATAACCCCACTACCAAAAGGCAAACCTAAAGAGTTCACAAAAAACACCTCAATATCTCCCGCCAAACTTGGCAAACCAGGAATAATAAAATCATTGATAAACAACAAAACAATCAAACTAACGATCAATGCTATAACAGCTCCCTTGATTGTTGGGTTTTTAAACTTTTTGAAATAATACACCAAACCTAAAGCCGGCATCGTCACCAAGTTCAACAAATGGACTCCAATTGACAATCCCATCAAATACGCAATCATAATCAACCATCTGTTAGCCAATTTATGATCTTCAATCAAATCCCACTTCAGCATAGCCCATACAACAATCGCTGTAAAGAATGAAGACATACCATATACCTCCCCTTCTACTGCCGAAAACCAAAATGAATCAGTGAACGCATAAGCAAGAGAACCTACTACTCCAGCGCCAAACAACGCATAAGCTTTACCTTTTTCTATTGACGCAACATCTTTAACACCTAGCAACTTTCTTCCCAACATGGTTATCGACCAGAAGAGGAACAAAATCGTAAATCCACTACATAAAGCACTCATTATGTTAATCCAATAAGCTACTTTCTCAACGTCACCTCCTGCCAATAGTGAAAAAAGTCTTCCTATAAGCAAAAATAATGGTGTCCCCGGCGGGTGAGGCACTTCAAGCTTATAAGAACAAGCTATGAACTCACTACAGTCCCAAAAGCTCGCTGTTGGCTCTACTGTGAGACAGTACACCAATGTTGAGATACCAAACACCAACCAACCTGTGATGTCATTAATCTTCCGATAGTTACTAAGCATAATTTTTTAAAAGGTTATTCGATCGATTTTTCAGAGGTAAATCTTACTAAAGTCAAAAATATAGGCAATCTAGTCATTTTAACTAGATTATTCAAATGATTCCACTTCTTGATAATTTTCATAACAATTCAAAATCGCTACGATAATTTGATACTCGGAGGTTCTCTCTAAAAACTCTTTTTTAAAGTCACAAAATTTCATTACATCCAATGCAATACTATCATTTCTCACGCCTGTCACCTCACGCACAATCGTCTTGTTATACTTTTTGCCAATGCCTTCCCATACCTTCTCTTTTGCGAGTATCGCTTGGTATTTTTTCTCCTGCTTGGCCATGCGATTTCCTCCGATAGGCAATCCAAAATTCCCGCTGCCTTTCCTTTCCGAAAATTGAGCATTTTGAAGATCTGAAGGCAAACTCATCAAGACTTTGGCATCTATTTTAAAGTTAAACTCTTCTTCAGATTCTGGCACATTAACACTCAGTAAAGCTTTTTTCAATTCCTCTGCATTCTCAGGCAAAGCATATACCACAACTGGCGTTAACACTTCAATCGATTGCTTAAGAAAATATTCGTCTGATATTTCAATTCTGGAAGGTTCTATTTTAATTGACTGAAATCCTACATGCGACAACATTAAAGTATCAGTAGCATTTAGCTCAAGCACAAAATAGCCTGAAGCATCTGTTGCAACGCTTTTAAGCATCCCACTTGCTGAAACATGAACGCCCACTAAAGGCTTCATGCTTTCCGCATCATAAACCCTGCCTTGAACAGAAATCAAACTATCTTCTTTCGTTTCTTCAGAATACGAGCTTAAACTCAAACTCACAAAAAAGATCATTAGAAAAAATCGACACGCACTTACACTCATAAAACTTTCATTATCTCCAATACCACATAAGTAACAACTAATGTCTATAAAAAATAAAAACCCTTCGTTAAAAAGGGTTAAACATTCATAAATAAGCTATTAATCTTCCTACTATCTTTCAAAAATCTTTTGCTTGTCTTGAATAGCCACGATCACATCGTAAGCCGGCGTGCTTAATAAGTAATCGTTTGAAAAACCGCAAAACTGCATGAAGCGAGCAATTTCATTAGGATCTGAATAGCCAGTGATATCCGCGACCACTTGCTCACTGAACTTGCTATTGATAATTTTATAATCCTCGTAGCTTTTTTTAGACTGCACCAATCTCTTTTGCATTTTTCGATCCTTGCTGAACAGACCTGCCACCGCAGAAACAGGAGAATTCCATGCTTTTGCCTTCACCTCTTTTTGTGGGCCATAATAACCGCCAGGAATTTTCACCTTATCCTCTTCAGGATCTTTAGTTCGCATTTCAACCAACTGCTTCTTCATTTCATCAAGCGTCGGGTATTCATACACTGTTATCGCTTTCAACTCATAGGCGCTTGGGCTCAAGCCAATCGTAGCCGCATATGTACTTCCCTTTTCAGCGCTATCAAGGTGAAACTCAAAGTCCTTAAAACCAACAAAAGAAAAAACAACCGTATCGCCAGGGTTCATATACAGTTTAAAAAGTCCATCATCATCTGTTACAACCCCTCTCTTGCGAGACATATTAACAACATGAACAAAAGGCATAGGCGCCTCATTTTCCTCATTGATCACAACCCCAGTCAAAGTAACCAATGAATCCAAATTCAACACTTCTTCTTCATCCGGCAAGCTATTGTTGTCTACCGCGTCTTGAGCAGTAGCTACATTAACAAGCAAAAGTGCCATAATCATCAGTATTGATCCTTTATAAAACTTATCTAGCATCTTTCCCATAACTTTCAAAAGCACCCGATAGCCGCTATGCAATTCAGCCCTCTTAGGTTACATATTCCAAATATTAAAACGCCAATTTTAAATTTCATTGTGTTATTTAATAGTCTTTGCTCTCTTTTTTGACCTTTTATTAAACTCTTCCATGTCATTCAACTGCAAAGAAAGCGCGTCGACAGAGATTTTAATCTCAACTAAACACACCAATAAAGAAGCCAACAATAACAATAAACAAACGCCAAAAACAATTTCAGCAAGCTTTATCTCTCCTGAAAATAGCAAAAACATATCTAATACACAAAACAAAAAACTCCCAATGCCAAGTCCTTGCATATGCTTTATCAACGCTACACGCTTATGCAGATTTTGCAATTGCGCTAAAATCACTTCATCATGATCTTCTTTATAATGCGAGTGCAAATTGCGAATCAATCCAGCAATCGTCAAAAACTTGTTGGTATATGATAAAAACAATAAAGAAATAGCCGGAAAAAGCAACGCAGGAGTCGTAAGTGTCAATTCCATAAAAGAAACCTCAAAATAATCGCTTGAATTAAATTTAATTATCAACAAAAATAAAAATAAAATACGCGCATTCCTACTCAAAATAATATGCTTAACTCGGCGATTTTGATTTGAGTTCCATTTCACACGAAAGAAGCTATCACAAACACATTAAATATTTCTAAGCGAAACACTTACAGGCTTTCATTTTTAAAAAATAATTGTTAATTTTGCGACCTATTGTTCCGAAATCAGCCTTGCGCCCCCGATCAGCCTTATCAGGCGCTTGGAAAGATTAGCATAGGAACATCATTGAGCTTCCTTAGTTACTGAAAACATATCTTATTGGTATACAGTAACTTTACCAACTAAATACTTTGATTCCATTTAGCCGTAGCAACTTGCTATTCTAAAGGAAACTTTGTATTTTTGCAGGCCTTTTGCTCAAGCAAAGGGTCAAAGAAAATTATTTATTCTGTAAAAAAAACGTAGTTCAAAGTGGATACTTTAAGTTACAAAACTAAATCAGTAAACAAAGCGTCGGCTGAAAAAGGCTGGGTGATTGTAGATGCTGATTCTAAGGTATTGGGTAGATTGGCTAGCGAAGTGGCTAAAGTCATTAGAGGCAAGCACAAGCCGTCATTCACTCCAAACGCCGACTGTGGTGACAACGTTATCGTTATCAACGCAGACAAAATTCGCCTGACTGGAAAGAAATGGTCAGACAAAGTATATCTTCGTCACACTGGATATCCTGGCGGACAAAGATCTACAACGGCTATAGAGCTTAAGCAAAAGTCTTCTACTCTTTTAGTAGAAAATGCCGTTAGAGGTATGCTTCCAAAAAACAGACTTGGAAGACAACTTTTCAAAAACTTGTATGTGTACGAAGGAGCTGAACACCAGCACGAAGCACAACAACCAAAAGAAATTAAACTTTAATAGTACATGGAAGTTATTAACACGTCAGGTAGAAGAAAGACTTCAGTAGCAAGATTGTACCTTACTGCTGGAAGCGGAAACATAACAGTCAACAACAGAGCTCTAGAAGATTATTTCCCAGCAGAGTTGTTGAGAATCGTTGTTAACCAACCATTGACACTTACAGAGAACACTGGAAAGTACGATATCAAAATCAACGTAACAGGTGGAGGATTCAAAGGACAAGCGGAAGCTATTCGTTTGGCTGTAGCTAAGGCTCTTGATCAAATCGACGGAGAACTTAGACCTGCGATGAAAGCTGAAGGATTCCTTACTAGAGACCCTCGTATGGTTGAGCGTAAGAAATACGGTCAGAAGAAAGCGAGAAGAAAATTCCAGTTCAGTAAGCGTTAATCGTATTACTATTATTTTAATAATATTATTCAAGAAATTACAATGGCAAACGTTGATTATAAAGACTTATTAGATGCTGGTGTTCACTTTGGACACTTAACAAGAAAATGGGATCCAAGGATGGCACCATACATCTTCATGGAAAGAAATGGAATCCATATACTTGACCTTAACAAGACTCTTGTTTGCCTGGATGAAGCATCTAAAGCTATTAAGCAAATCGTTCGTTCAGGAAGAAAAGTAATGTTCGTAGCTACTAAAAAGCAAGCTAAGGGCATCGTAGCTGAAGAAGCTGCAAGACTAAAAATGCCTTTCGTGACAGAAAGATGGTTAGGTGGTATGTTGACTAACTTCGCTACTATCCGTAAGTCACTTAAGAAAATGAGCTCAATCGACAAGTTGATGAAAGATGAGGCTTATTTGAACCTTGCGAAAAGAGAGCGCTTGATGGTAAGCCGTGAAAAAGAGAAGCTAGAAAGAGTTCTTGGGGGTATCTCTGATCTTACTAGACTTCCGGCTGCATTATTCGTTGTTGACGTGAAAAGAGAGCACATTGCGATCAAGGAAGCTCAAAAACTTAACATCCCTGTATTCGCTTTGGTTGACACTAACTCAAATCCAGAAGTTGCAGACTTCCCTATCCCGGGTAACGATGACGCATTCAAGTCTATCAGCTTGATCGTTAAGCAAATCGGTGCCGCTATCGAGGAAGGTTTGAGCGAAAGAAAGAACGAAAAAGAACTACAGCAGCAGAAAGCAATGGAAGCTGAAAAGAAAGAAGCTGACGAAACATCAGCAGAATAAATAATTCTTTTTGACAAATAATTTTGAAATGAACACCTTTAGCAATATCGGTGTTCATTTTTTTTGAATCCACATTGATTTAAAGATTATTTTCTTATTTTTGTCCTGCCTGTTTTTTAACGACCGCAATAGCCTAAAACCAAGGCTGTTGTCATCCGAACTCCCACTAAGTTTCGGAACTCTTTAAATTCAAACGCAGGCCTTAGAATAGAAATCATTAAAAACTTAATAAATTAATTGAGAAATGGCAATTTCAGCAAAACAAGTTAATGAATTGAGAAAGACTACTGGTGCAGGTATGATGGACTGTAAAAAAGCATTAGTAGAAGCTGAGGGCGACTTTGACAAAGCAATTGAAATCCTTAGAAAAAAAGGACAGAAAGTTTCAGCTAAGCGCGCGGACAGAGAAACTTCTGAAGGTGTAGTTGTTGCAAAGAATAACGCAGACAACTCTAAAGTTGTGATGCTTGCTCTTACTTGCGAGACTGACTTCGTAGCTAAAAATGACGATTTCGTGAAGCTTGCGAACGATATCCTTGAAGCTGCTGTTGCTGGAGGTGCTGATTCTGCAGAAGCTGTTTTAGCTCTTGAGCTTAACGGACAAGCTATTTCTGAGGTTATCACTGAGAACATCGGTAAAATCGGCGAAAAAATCGAAGTGAAAAACTTCACTATCGTTGAAGGAGAAAAAGTAGCTGCATACATCCACGGAAACAAAAAACTTGGTGTTGCTGTAGCATTGGAAAATGTTGGCGACGCTGACTTCGAAACAGCTGGTAAAGATGTTGGTATGCAAGTAGCTGCGATGAACCCTATCGCTTTGAACAAAGATGAGGTTCCTGCTGAAGTAGTTGAGCAAGAAATGAGAATCGGTAAAGAGAAAGCTCTTGCTGAAGGTAAGCCTGAGGCTATCGTTGAGAAGATCGCTACTGGTATGCTTAACAAATACTTCAAAGACAACACTCTACTTGCTCAAGACTTCGTAAAAGACAGCTCTGTAAGCGTAGAGAAATATCTTAACAGCCTTAACAAAGGTATGACAGTAACAAAATTTGTTAGAGTTTCTATCTAATTCAGCAACTCTGCTAACAATATTAAAGAAAGGAAGCCAAAAAGGCTTCCTTTTTTATTTTCAAGAAACATCAAATAAAAAACGGCAATATGCTATTGACACATTGCCGTCTGAATTTAGTCTACAACTGCCTAAGGCAGCTATTATATTTATATCTGCCTAGCTATTTGCTTTTCCTTATGCTTTTTCAATTGTCTTCTCAAAGCATCTGTAGCTCTATCTGTAGCTTCTTCAAATGTAGGAGCAACTTCCTTAGCAAAAAGCTGGCTACCCGGCAAATTCAATAATATTTCTATAATTTTATTTCCTTGGTTATCATTCTTGTCTAGCCTCATATATACTTCGCCGTCCACTATACGGTCAAAAAATGTCTCTAGTTTATCCACTTTTTTTTGAATGAAATCGATTAGCTTTTGGTCAGCATCGAATTTAATTGAGTGCATTTGAACCTTCATATAAAATCAGTTTTGAGGTTAAATAAATTGTTAAGCTTTGGGGTGAGCTTGCTCGAAGATTTCCTTGAGTTTTTCCAATGTATTATGGGTGTAAATTTGTGTTGTACCCAAACTTTCATGTCCCAGCAAATCTTTTACAGCATTCAAATCAGCCCCTTTATTCAACAAGTGTGTAGCGAACGTATGCCTAAGCACATGCGGACTACGCTTGTCTATAGTTGTGAAATTGTCAAGGTATTTACGTACTATTCGGTAAATAAAGGTAGGATAAGCCTCCTTACCTCTATTTGTAACGATAAAGAAGCTATTATCGTTATTGAATTTTTCATTTTTTTTAGATGAATAAAATGATATAGACCTCCCCAGACTAATGCTGAAAGGTATGATTCGCTCTTTATTTCTCTTTCCTAACACTTTGATCTGACGGTTAAGCATATCTATATCATTGTCCTTCAAATGAATAAGCTCGGAAAGCCTTATCCCTGTACCGTACAAAAACTCCAAAATCATCTTGTCTCTGATGCCTTCGAAAGTTTCTTCAAAAACACCCTCGGATTCCAAAAGTTTTACGATTTGGTCCTCAGGAATGAAATTAGGCAGATTTTTTTTTGTCTTAAGAGCTACAATTTTTCTTGTGGGATTATTCTCAACAGCTCCTTCTCTTTGGCAAAACTTGTAAAAAGACCTCAAAGTAGCGATTTTTCGATTAACTGACGAAGCCTTGGTTTCTTGCTCAATCATCGACAATAGCCAAGAACGCACATGCATGTGCTTAATATCTAAAATATCAGTATCTGGTGAAGTAGCCTTGATGAATATCAAGAATTGATCTATATCGCTTTGATAAGCTTTAAGTGTATGAGGGCTCGCGCGTTTTTCGGCGCGCAAATAGTTGAAAAAGCGTTCTATCATGTACAGCTTATATTAGTATTGCATTTTCCTCTTGCAATACTAATATATACTGTATTGCTGAAAAAAACCAGCTATTAGTAGTTTTGCTCAGCGAATAATTTTTGCTTGTAAGCAGCTCTGATTCTTTGTTGTCTCTTAGCTACAGATGGCTTCTCATAGAAATTTCTGTTTCTAAGCTCTTTAAGAACGCCAGTACGCTCAAATTTCTTCTTGAATCTCTTCAATGCTTTTTCTATAGATTCGTTTTCTTTTACGTTTACGATGATCATAATATAATTAACCTAAATTAAAATTTCTTTTCCTTGGATTGTTTCTTCAATCAGCACGCAAAAATAACTGAAATTTTCATAATAAACCACTTTAGCTCTTCTTTTTATCTTTTTTTAAAAGGAATTTGGTTATCGAACTCTTACAGCCTGCATATTGCTGCTCATTGTCTTATATTTGCTCTATAGAAAATTGAAAATGAGAGAATTTGTTGCAGGTTTTACAACAAATGATTTCAACGACTAACTTTTATCCCGATAAAAAAGCATGAAGCCAAAAAGGGTATTGATTACTGGAGCCGCGGGATTTTTAGGTTCCCATCTATGCGACAGATTCATGGCTGAAGACTATGAAGTCATAGCAATGGACAACTTAATCACTGGCAATATTGAAAATATTGAGCATCTCTTGCCGTTGCCAAATTTCACCTTCCACCACCAAGACATCACCAACTATGTGCATGTGTCAGGTGATTTGGACTATATATTGCACTTCGCATCTCCCGCCAGTCCTGTGGATTATCTGAAAATACCCATTCAAACATTGAAAGTTGGCTCATTGGGCACGCATAACTTGCTAGGACTGGCAAAACATAAAAATGCTCGCATGCTTATCGCTTCGACTTCTGAAATTTATGGAGATCCGCTCATGCACCCGCAAACTGAGGATTATTGGGGAAATGTTGACCCTGTAGGCCCTAGGGGTGTCTATGACGAATCCAAACGGTTCCAAGAAGCTCTTACAATGGCTTATCACAATTTTCATGGTGTTGAAACACGCATCGCTAGGATTTTCAACACATATGGCCCTAGAATGCGCTTAAATGACGGTAGAGTATTTCCTGCTTTCATCGGACAAGCGCTAAGAGGTGAGAATTTGACAGTATTCGGAAATGGCAAGCAAACAAGGTCGTTTTGCTATATTGATGATTTGGTCAATGGCATCCACAAGTTGCTGATGAGCGATTATTCAGAGCCTGTCAATTTAGGAAATCCCGAAGAAATCACTATTTTGAACTTTGCAAATGAAGTTTTGTCACTTACTAAAGGCAAAAATAAAATCATTCATAAAGAACTGCCTCAAAATGACCCTAAGAAAAGAAAGCCTGATATCAGCAGAGCTGAAAAAATTCTTGGATGGTCTCCAAAGGTATCTCGCAAAGAAGGGCTTGAAAAAACTTTAGACTACTTCAATTCCTTGCCTGAAAACAAACTTTTCAAGCGCGAACATAAAAAATTTGACGGCTATATAAAAAAATAAGACATCAATGCGAAAAATATTGATCACAGGAGGCGCTGGTTTTATCGGATCACATGTTGTCAGGTTATTTGTAAATAACTACAAAGACACTCAAATCTATAACCTTGACGCATTAACTTACGCAGGAAACCTTGAGAACGTAGATGATCTCAAAGACAATAAAAACTACAAGTTCATCAAAGGCGATATCACAGACGAAAAATTCATTTTCGATTTATTTCAAAAAGAAAAATTCGATGGTGTTATTCACCTTGCCGCCGAATCTCATGTCGACAGATCCATCAAAGACCCTATTTCTTTTTTAAAAACCAATATTATTGGTACTGTCAACTTGCTTAATGCAGCTAAAGATTCATGGCAAGAAGATATGAATGATAAGTTATTCTACCATATCTCCACTGATGAAGTTTATGGTTCTTTGGATAATGGAGGCTTCTTTATTGAAAGCACTTCTTACGACCCTCAATCTCCTTATTCAGCCTCAAAAGCCAGTTCGGACCACTTCGTAAGGGCTTATCATAATACTTATGGCCTGCCGGTAGTCATTAGCAACTGTTCCAATAACTATGGCCCTAATCAATTTCCTGAAAAACTCATTCCTCTCTTTATTCATAATATTAAAACAGGGAAAAATCTCCCAGTATACGGAAGTGGAGAAAACATCAGAGATTGGCTCTATGTAGTTGATCATGCGCGAGCTATTGACACGGTATATCATAAGGGGAAAATCGGCGAGACTTACAATATTGGAGGTTTCAATGAGTGGACAAATATTGATCTGATTAAATTGCTTTGCTCCATCATGGACAAAAAACTAGGCAACAAGCTAGGAACATCGGAAAAACTAATTGCCTACGTTAAAGACAGAGCAGGACATGACCTTAGATATGCAATAGACTCTACAAAAATCTCAGAAGAATTAGGCTGGAAGCCATCATTGCAATTCGAAGAAGGTTTGGAAAAAACAATTGATTGGTATTTAAAAAATGAAGCTTGGCTTGAGAATGTAACGTCCGGCTCGTATCGCAAATACTACGAAGAATTCTACGAGACAAATTGAAACTATAGCTAATAAAAGAAATGAACATAGCCTTTTAAGGTAAAAATATTTTTTAATGAAAGGAATTATTTTAGCAGGAGGGTCAGGCACAAGACTGCACCCTCTTACACTCGCAGTAAGCAAGCAACTCATGCCTGTCTATGACAAGCCTATGATATACTACCCTTTATCAACACTGATGATGTCAGGCATTAGGGAAATACTGATCATATCAACTCCAAGAGATCTGCCATTATTCAAATCATTGCTTGGGGATGGCAAAAGCCTAGGTTGCAAATTCACATACGCTGTCCAAGAAAAGCCCGAGGGCCTTGCTCAAGCCTTTGTCATTGGAGAGGAGTTTATAGGAAATGACTCTGTTGCATTGATTTTAGGTGACAATATTTTTTATGGAACGGGATTGTCGACACAGCTTCAACAAAACATCAACCCTGATGGAGGAATCGTATACGCCTATCACGTTCAAGATCCGGAAAGATATGGAGTTGTCGAATTCGATAGCAATATGCAAGCTATATCCATTGAGGAAAAACCATCTATCCCAAAATCCAACTATGCTGTGCCTGGCTTATATTTCTACGATAATGCCGTGGTTGACATAGCCAAAAATATTCAACCCAGCGCAAGAGGAGAATTGGAAATCACAGATGTTAACAAATCATACCTCAGCATGGGCAAGCTTAATGTCAGCATAATGAACAGAGGAACCGCTTGGCTTGACACTGGCACGTTTCAATCATTGGCGCAAGCAAGCAATTTCGTTCAAATCATTGAAGAAAGACAGGGTCTCAAAATAGGGTGCATAGAAGAAATTGCCTACCGCATGAACTTTATCTCAGATGCCGAGCTAGAAGTTTTAGCTAAAAATTTGCTTAAAAGCGGCTATGGAAAATACTTAATGAGCATGCTCAAAAAAAATTAACATTTGAAAAGCACCTACTATTGGTGCTCTTCACTTGCTATCATTTTCAAAACGCTATCAGCGAATTGGAAAGTCGCTTTCTCAACAGACAGGTAATCATCCGAGCAAATATCAGAGCAAATCACATGCGCATTGACATTTGGAAAAGCCACTTGTTTTTTCTTTTCCGACCCCAATTGGTCAAACATTTCCCTCATAGCCTCCACAGAAACCACTTGGTCTTGATTGTCCTCATTTTCATAAAAATATCCCATGAAAACAGGCTGCTTCACAGACTTAAAAGTCTCTTCGTGCATCGTATGCTCAACGAGTGAAGCCATAGAAATCAATCCATTAACAGAAGATTTTTTATACCAATACGGTTTTTCTCCATCTTCAAGATCAACTTCTCTCATATCACTTCCCAACACTGCCTTGGCTAGGTTTTTACCCCAAGGTTTTGTCAACAATACAGCTGAAGGATCGGCTAGTTTGATATTTGGAGAATACAGTAATACGCTATGAATCAACTCCGGATTATGAGCGGCCAAATACAATGCTAGTGTTCCTCCGGTAGAGCATCCCATAACGACAACTTTCTTCCCCAGATGGCTAGCGATCATCAAAGCTTCTTTAGCAGATTGCAAATAGTTTTCGGGAGTCAGATCTTCCATTGGCTTCGCTACATCAAGTCCATGACTCTGCAATCTCGGCAAAAACAAATTTGCCTGATACCTTTTTGCGAAATTCCTATGAACAGGCGCACCCTCCTCAGGACTTGCAGTAAATCCATGAAGGTACATTACAACATATTCTGTTTTTTCAGGGACTCCATTTATCCACTCAATTTTAGATTCATTGCCGGGCCTTATTGGTCCTTCCTCAGCATCTATTTGCTTCAAAGTATCTTCCAATTTGCTCAAAGCCATTGGCGTTTCTATTTGAACTTTTGGAGTTAGTTCGGGTGTGGAAGGTTTTGGTCCCATTAGAATCGCTGCTCCAACGACTAGAACACCGCTTAAAATAGCTAAACTTGTCTTTTTAGTTTTCATACTAATTTATTAACGCAAAATTCTTTGAAACATGTCATTATCAAAATGTCCCAAAGAACTAATCTTCATATCCGCTATGCTAAATCTCGGATCAGAAAATGAATCCGGCTCGGGAATCGCCACTACCTTCATCAAAGCTGCTTTACCTGCTATTACACCATTCACAGAATCCTCAAATACTAAACACTCTGATGGATTCCACCCCATTTCCTTTGCAGTATTGATAAAAACACCTGGATGAGGTTTTCCAAACTCCTCTTGATCTCCAGATCTCAAATACTCTAAATCATCGAGTATTCCCATTTTTTCAACAAAACTATGAATCACATCCTTTGGTGATGATGATGCCAAAGCCATTTTAATCCCTTGAGACTTGAAAAAAGCTATCGCATCATGGACTCCGGGCATTGTTTCACCATCTCTTAGCACGAGCTTCTTTACCTCTTCCAATATCTCTTGGAGAACAATTTCTTTCGTTTTAGACTCCCAAGGCTCTTTTCGGTACCAATAATCAACAACATCAACAGACCTCAACCCCATTGTCAACTGGGCTTTTTCCTTGTTCATCTCAAGGCCCACAGAAGCAAACACATTGATCATAGCCATCTTCCAATAAGGCTCCGAATCTATCAAAAGCCCATCCATGTCGAATATCACTCCTTTAATCATATTTGCTCCGCTTTTACTTGTTCTATAATTCTATAATAAAAACTCTCGTATTGAGGCAAAATATTTGAAAGCCTGAATTCATTCGCTCTATTCAATGCATTTTGTCTAAAAGCATCCAAAGTCTCTTCATCTTTCAATATTTTCAAAACGCTTTGAGTCATCCCTTCTATATCTCCCACAGGATTTATATATCCCGTAACACCATCAATATTCAATTCTGGCAAACCTCCTGCATCTGAAGTTACTACTGGCACCTCGCAAGCCATAGCTTCCAAGGCCGCAAGTCCAAAGCTCTCTTTCTCGGAAGGCATCATAAACACGTCCGATACAGACAACACCTCTTCAATAGCGTCAATTTTACCCAAAAACCTGATATCTTCGCAAAGCGATAATTCTCTGCAAAGCGTCTCGCAATGACATCTTTCAGGTCCATCGCCTACCAATAACATCTTGGCAGGAATCTTATCTCGAACTTCTTTGAAGACTTTGATAATATCCGTGACACGCTTGACTTTTCTAAAATTGGATGTGTGAACAATCAATCTTTCATTTTCCGGACATATCGCTTTTCTAAAATGCTCTTTCTCTTGTTTTTTGAATCTTTTAAGGTCTATAAAATTAGGGATTACCTCAATATCCTTATCAATATCAAAATAGTCGAATGTCTCTTGTTTTAAACTCTCAGAGACAGACGTAATTCCATCCGATTGGTTTATGCTAAAAGTCACCACAGGAGCGAAAGAAGGGTCTTTCCCTACAAGTGTGATATCTGTGCCATGCAAAGTCGTCACAATCGGTATATGAATATCCTCTTTTTTCAAAATTTCCTTAGCCATATAAGCAGCTGACGCATGCGGAATGGCATAATGAACATGCAAAATATCAAGCTTTTCAAACTTGACTACATCGACTATCTTGCCAGAAAGAGCTAATTCGTAAGGAGGATATCGAAACAAAGGATAGCTGCTAACGCTCACTTCATGATAAAATATATTTTCATTGAAAAAGTCCAGCCTTGGTGGCTGGGTGTATGTAATAAAATGAACTTGATGGCCTTCTTTGGCCAATGCCAACCCCAACTCCGTGGCTACAACTCCGCTCCCTCCAAAAGTCGGGTAACATACAATCCCTATCCTCATTTCCTATTATTTTTATTTTCCAATAAAATCGCCATCATACAGGGCTTTTCAGCCCTTATTAGCTAATGTATATTATCATCATTCATGCAAGAAACCTAAAATGCTTTCACAAGTTAGTCGTTGTAAATATAGCATTCTTTTCAAAAGACTTCATGCTATATAAAGATTCATAAACAATGTCATGAATATTCGTACGAAAATTCCCTTTTAAAAGACGAGTATTTGAAGATTTTGGATACGTTCTATTGGATAAGAATATAAAAACCAGCTCTTTTTCAGGATCAACCCAAGCCAAAGTTCCTGTAAAGCCCGAATGCCCAAAAGACGATTCTGAAGCATAATAAGACGAAGGTCCCTCTCCAAACTTCACGGGCTTATCCCAGCCAACACCTCTCCGGTTCCCATTGCTTTTATCAAAGGGAGCAAAAGTAAATTTATCAACAGTGCCCGGCGCCAAATACCTCACACTTCCATAATACCCCTCCTGCAAAAACATTTGAAATAAAATAGCAAGGTCATGCGCATTTGAAAACAAACCCGCATGACCGCTTGTGCCTCCTTCTAAAGCGGAATTCGGATCATTTACAAAACCTTTGAGTGTTTTCTTTCTGAAATATTCATCCGCCTCGGATGGAACAATACTATGCTTTCCTAATAAATTTGCCTCGTTGCTCGAAAAAAATGTTTTCTCCATCCCTAAAGGCTCATAAAAATTATCCTTAACAAAATCCCCTATATTTTGATTGATTCGTCTTTCAATTGCATGCTTCAAAAAATAAAAGCCAATATCGCTATATTTATAATCATAAGTGAATGCTATGCTTTTTCCTCCCTGCTCATTGCGAAGTTTTGTGCTTGCCATCCATTTCCACAACGAATCAGGCAAAGTATTTCTTCCATACATATTATGAGCAACTTTTATTGAATAAATCGAATCCTGACTATTTTTATAATAAAAATTTTTATCCTCTTTATTCGCAATAGTCTTCTTCCAAAATGGCAGATATGGCTTCAACCCTGCTTGATGTGTTAATAAATCCATTAAGTTAACATTGGATTTATTCGTTGTATCCAATTCCGGCAAATAAAAACTTAATGTTTTATTCAAATCAATAGATCCTTGGCCTTCTAAAAACATGGTAGCCAACAATGTGCTTGCTACCTTGGTAATAGATGCAATATCATAAATATGCTCTTCTGTGATTTTATGTTTTTTGGAATAAGTCTCATAACCAAAAGACTTCTCATAAATTATCTTGCCTTTGCGAGCTACCAACACTTGCCCTCCCGGCGCTGCTTTTGACTCGACAATCTCTTGCACCACACTATCGATTTTGTTCAGCATCTTTCCATTCATGCCAACAGATTCGGGCAAAGCATAGCCTAATCGCCCCAATGAACGAGTATCAAAACCTTGATTAACCTTAAAGCCTTCAGATGCGGTAACTGGCAATCTTCCTGAAACTGATATAGCTCCAAATATCGCTTCGGCCGCTTTGGCTTGCGTATACTTATTATCTTGATATGCGCAAACAACATAATCCGCCCATTCAAAATTCCTCAAACTGTATGGGTTTCCGAATATCACGGCGATTACTTTCTTCCCCTGCTCTTTCAATTTTTTTCCCAAGGCAATATGTTGCTCATTGACTCCGTAATTATTCTTAATATTGGAATTCATACCATGAAAGCCCATGACCACAACATTTCTATTTACCAATTTTTGAGTAATATTTTCAATATTAACACTAGCGCCTTTAGCTATATTTACAGTTTCAAGCTCAACGTATTTAGCAAGTCTGCTTTGAAATAACGATTGCGAATTTCTATTTAACTCAATAGACGCTATTTCACAAGTATCAATAATCGATATAGGTAAAAAACCCTGTTCATTTCTTGCGATAGTCATTGATTGCTCATACAGCTTTTCAATAAGGCTTAATGTATATGGCGTCGTTATTCTGGAGTCTATGTCTTCCACATTCAACTGAGGAGCAGTCTTCAAACCAACATCGTATTTGTATCCCAAGATCTTTTTTACTTTGGATTCAATCTCCATGCTATCTAACCTCCCGGATTTTACTGCTTCAAGAACACTATTCATGGCCAAAGGCACGTCTTCGGAAAACAACAATAAATCATTTCCTGCCTCCAAAGCCATAATTTCGATTTCCCCGGGCTTATAATATTTAGTCACCCCTTTCATATTCAAGGCATCTGTCACTACCAAGCCATCAAAGCCTAAGCTATCCTGCAAAATAGAACTTACGATATAAGGAGATAGTGATGCAGGCAAATTCTTTTCCTTTACTAATTGAGGCAAATAAATATGGCCAACCATAATACTTTCAAGCCCTCTGTTCGCTAAAAATTCAAATGGATACATTTCCTCTGCCCGAAGTCGATTATAGTCGTAAGGAATCACCGGCAATGTCAAGTGAGAATCCGTAGAAGTATCTCCGTGCCCGGGAAAATGCTTTCCACATGCGATCACGCCTCCTTCTTGCAATCCTTGCATATAAGCCAAACCATGAGTTGACACAGTCCTTTTATCCTCTCCGAACGATCTAATGCCAATCACAGGGTTTGACGGATTCGTATTAATATCAAGCACAGGAGCAAAATTCATTTGCATGCCCAGTTGTTGAAACTGTCTGGCGATTTCACGCCCCATTGTTTTAATGATATCTGGGGTTTGAATTGCCCCCAAAGTCATTTGGTAAGGGAATGCCGGTACTTCTTTCAACCTCATATTCAAACCCCATTCCGCATCCATTGCAATCATCAGAGGCAAGTTACTTGCATTTTGATATGCATTTGTAAGCCTTGCTTGCTCTTTAGCCGTTCCTTGAAAAAATATTAAGCCGCCCACATGATGATTTTTGATTAGATTTTCAATATCTTTTTGATGGCTTGCGTTCTTATTACTATAGGCAGCAATCATAAACAGTTGACCAATTCTCATTTTCGCATTCATGGACTGATAAACACTGTCCACCCATTCGCTCTTGTTATTAGAAGATTGTTCATAAATAGCACAATTAGCGAATGAAGCATTAAAAAGAAATAGCGAAATGAATAAAATTATTGATTGGTGCATACGCATACAAGCCTGTTTATGATATATTGGAAATATAGTTAATTTTGCAATCAAACAATTGAATATATGAAACTTCCATCGTTATTTAAAACTCCGAAACACTCGAGATTCCATTTTGAGCCAAGGTATTACGACCCAATCAAAGAGGAAATCCAAGAGCGTACCGAAAGAATCAAAAGAGAAATGAAACTCACATCCGACGAAAAATACAAGGCCGGACAGAGAATTTCAGGATCTTTTAGTCGCATAGAGAGAAACGAGAAGCAGTCAAAAACTGAAAAGGGAAGATTGATGATCATCCTTGCCGTATTAGCGGGATTTTTTGGCTATATTTGGTACGGTGACTGGGTGCTTTATATACTAGGCGGCTTGGTTGCTATGTACGTATTGCTTCGAATAAAGGGTAAAATTTAGAAACGATAAATGTCAGATATTATTCAGCTTCTTCCGGATGCCGTGGCTAACCAGATAGCCGCAGGAGAAGTGGTCCAAAGACCATCTTCAGTAGTCAAAGAATTGTTAGAAAATGCCATAGACGCCGGAGCTCAGAATATTAAGCTGATAATCAAAGATGCGGGCAAATCGCTAATTCATGTCATAGACGATGGAGTTGGCATGACAGAAAACGACGCTCGAATGTCGTTCGAAAGACACGCTACCTCCAAGATCAAACAAGCCAACGACTTGTTCACGATCAGAACTATGGGGTTCAGAGGCGAAGCTGTGGCCTCTATCGCCGCTGTTGCGCAAGTTGAATTAAAAACAAGACAAGAAGGCGATGAGCTAGGTCTTTGCCTCAAAGTTGAGGCATCCGAATTGGTAGACCAACAGCCTGTAAACTGCTCAAAGGGGACTTCTTTTGCTGTTAAGAACCTATTCTACAATGTTCCAGCAAGAAGAAACTTTCTGAAGTCAAACGGAGTAGAGCTCAGACATATCATTGATGAATTTCAACGTATTGCCTTAGCTTATCCTGAAATCTCGTTTTCCTTTCATAACAACAGCAATGAATTATTCAAGCTTCATAAAGGGAAACTTAGCCATAGAATAATAAGCATTTTCGGAAAGAATTATAAATCGCAATTGGTTCCTTGCAACGAAGAGATTCCACATATGAAGCTCTCTGGCTATGTTGGCAAGCCGGAATTTGCGAAGAAAACACGCGGAGAACAATTCTTCTTCGTCAATAACAGGTTCATCAAAAGCAATTACTTGAATCACGCCGTCATGCAGGCCTATGAAGGGCTCTTGCCAACGGATACATTTCCTTTTTATATACTGTTCATTGAGATCGATCCAAAGCATATTGATATCAATGTTCATCCTACAAAAACGGAGATCAAATTCGATGATGAAAAAACCATTTATAGTATTCTAAAAGCGACTATTAGGCAATCTTTAGGCACATTTAGTGTAACACCTTCTTTGGACTTTGACAGCAATATCAATTTCCAAACGAATATGTCTACGATTGACTTCTCCACATTGAACACCTCCGAACCAGAGCTTTCGGATGATGAGAAGAAGATTGCCAGCCACAAGTCATACTCAAACTTCAAAAACATAGAAAGCAAATCCTCCAATTCTAGCAATTGGGAAAAAATGTTTGAAAGCAGCGATGATGATTTGCCAGCAGAAGATTTTGTTTCCATACCTGATACTCAAAAAATACCAACGCCTAAACTGGACTTGCCTACAGCACCAACGGTATCTACTGAACAAAAATCCATAAAGTTTGAAAGTGCTGCGAACTCGCTAAATGCATTTGACAAAAATTTATATGCAAATGACTCTGATATTCACCAACCTTTTCAATTGCATAATACGTATATTATCACACAGGTGAAATCCGGGATGATGCTTATTGATCAACAAGCTGCGCATGAAAGGATATTGTATGAAAAATACTCTTCCAATCTTGTATTGAAATCAGGCTCATCGCAACAATTCCTTTTTCCTCAAACTATTCAACTAAATGCTTCTGACCTAGCTTTGGTGCAAGAACTGAATGAGGAAATCAATGCTTTAGGATTTGTTTTCGAAATTTTTGGCAATAATGCTGTTGTTGTCAATGGAATACCCGCAGATGTTGCTGGTAGCGATGCCCGAGAGCTGTTTGAAGGCTTAATTGAACAATTCAAACTTAATCAAAGCAGTTTGTCCATAAGCAAGCAAGACAATATGGCAAGAAGCATGGCCAAAAGAGCGGCTGTCAAAGCACAACAAAAAATGACAGAAGCTGAAATGAAAGCTATCATCGACCAATTGTTCGCATGCGCCAACCCCAACTACACACCTAAAGGTGAACCGACCTATTATATTCTAGACATGGAACACCTAAAGTCATTTTTCAAAAAATAAAATAGCGATTGACACGCTCTTAAATTATGTTCACTATAACGCCTACTGTCAGAAATTTACTAATTATAAATTTGCTGATTTTCCTTAGCGCGACTTTTTTCCATTGGGAAAATCTGCTGGTAAACTTATTTGGGTTAAGATATATCTTTTCTCCAGACTTTCAAGCTTATCAACTCCTGACTTACATGTTCTTGCAAGTCAGCTTTGGTCACTTCTTTGGAAATATGTTGGCCTTATTCTTCTTCGGCCCCATCTTGGAAATGACTTGGGGGGCCAAGAGATTCCTTTTCTACTACCTCGCAACGGGCATGGCCGCAGGCGTGATATATTCAGGAGTCAGCTACTTGCAAATTGCTCCTGTTCAAAATGCGGCGCAAACGTACTACGAACAGCCAACGCCGGAGAATTTCGACGAGTTCATGGCTAAATACGCGCGCAGGCTGCATGTGGAAAACTACAGTCGATTCATGGCTGAATTCGAAGCTAATCCTAATAGCCAGGAATTAATCAACTCCAGCAAAGAGAATGTCAATGAAATTGTAACTTCCAAAATCAATACGATCACCTATGGAGCTTCTGCTGTTGTTTTTGCGATCTTGCTAGCTTTCGCGGTTTTATTTCCAGACAGGATGATATATTTATTAATCCCTCCCATACCAATCAAAGCCAAATATCTTGTTGGTTTATATGGTGCCTATGAGCTTTACGCAGGCATCAAAGCCAATCCTGACGATATTGTCGCTCACTTCGCCCACCTTAGCGGTATGTTGGCTGGTTACTTAATTTTGAGATATTGGAAAAAACAAAATGGCCATTTTTATTGATTATGTTTATGAAGCCATTCAACAATTCAATGTTGCGCTGTGCTAAATAATCTATATGTTCATTCGATATCATGCAAAACTTGGAGAAAAAATTACTATGAGAGAGATCGCCGACGACTTGAGGAACGCATTTCGAAAAAGCAATAATGCACTGGCAAAATTCATCATTTTCAATCTTGCTGTGTTCATAATACTTAATATAGTCAATGTCATTACTCAACTTAGCGGCACTGAGCCTGTATTTAAGACTATCATGTCTTTCATACAAATGCCTCCTCAACTGCCGTCATTGTTAATCAAACCTTGGACAATTTTAACATATGGATTTGTTCACTTAGACTTTTTTCATGTCCTGTTCAATATGTTGTTTTTATATTGGTTTGGACAACTAATCATGAGTTACTTAGGCAATCAGAAATTCATTAACATATACATTTTAGGTGTATTGGCTGGAGGCTTGTTTTATACCATATTCTACAATACTTTTTCATTCTACAATCAAAACGCTGAAGCTTTTGGAGCGCCCCTTATCGGTGCCTCAGCAGGTGTGATGGCTATTGTATGGGCAGGAGCTACACTTATGCCCAACTATACATTTCATTTGCTTTTTCTTGGCCCGGTAAAGCTTAAGTACATTGCTTTATTCTATTTTATACTCTCATTGATAAGAATTACGGGGTTCAATGCTGGCGGAGAACTAGCTCATGTGGGCGGAGCAATCATGGGATTTATTTATATCAAGCAACTACGCAAAGGCAGAGATATCGGCTTGTTCATCGAAAAAATAATGTCATTGGGAGAGAGAATTTTCAAGCCAAAACCTTTCATAAAGGTAACTCATTCCATGAGCGACTCAACATCAAAAGCCACAAGATCAAGATCGAAAGAAACTGAATACTCCAGTGTATCCACGAATACAACATATTTTGTCAATCAGGATGAAATCGACGCAATTTTAGACAAAATATCGGAAAGAGGCTACGAGGCTTTAACAAAAGAGGAAAAACAAAAACTTTTCAATGCCAGCAAAAAATAAAAAACATTAGATACAACAATCTGGAAAGTCTCAATGCAATTAATTGAGACTTTTTTATTTTCAACACATTAACATTCAAAATATTTCAAAAATAAACCATATTTAATCGCTTAAATTCTTGAAAAAATCACTTTTATTTACTTAATTATAATAATATTAATTCAGTAAATGATCCCTATGAGAAAAAGGATTTATATTTTTTCGCTTTTCTGCAGCATGCTTTTTATGTCATGCAATAATAGACAACATTTGGAAAATAAAATTATCGATAGATTGGAAGCTAATTCACTAGGAGTAATAAAAGACTTTCAAATAGAAAAAATCGAAAAAATAAAGAGTAATCGCTATAAGACAATATACACATTCAGCAATCCCATGAATAAAGCTAAGATTCGAATGACTCGATTATATACATTCTCAAACGACTTAAAAGAAATCATTTCAGATGAGAATATGAAAACTGAACTACTGACCCAAGATGAATGGGTTGAAGTTAAACTTTAATAATTTATCTCTTTCAATTTGTCGAATACTTTTTGATAGCATATTCTGAACCATACAGTAAAATCCTCTGGCTTATCTTTCACCCATTTATCCAGATCAAACTTGCTTACCCATTTATACGCATTCACCTCTGAAGGATTTGGCCTTGCGTTTCCATCATACTTGCCGACAAACACATGATCAAATTCGTGTTCAATTAGATCATTGCCTAATTTTTCATTGTATATGAATGAAAACACTTCAGTTGTATTCACTTGAAAACCCATCTCTTCATCTAATCTTCTTAACACAGCCGAGTCAAGAGATTCCCCTAGCCTAGGGTGACTGCAACATGTATTGGTCCAAAGACCTCCTGAATGATATTTATCCAAAGCTCTTTGCTGGAGCATTAACTCTCCTCTTTCATTGAATATAAAAACTGAGAATGCCCTATGAAGCAAACCTTTTACATGCGCTTCCATTTTCCCGCATGCTCCAACTTCCCTATCATTTTCATCTACTAAAACAACCTTTTCTTCTGAGCTTTTTATATTATCCATTATAAATTAGATTAATTTGATAGCTTTTCATGAAATACAAATATCAATCAGAAAATCATAAATAAAAAATCCCGCTTATATAAGCGGGATTAAATCTGATCTACAAAATGACATTTTTTTACATAAACAAGCTTTCTTCCAATACATCTATTGGATATGCATGACACATGCTAACCTGTTCAATATCCTGATCTTTATGAATATAAATCTCATTTTCTATACAATACTGCCAAGCTCTTCTTGCCAGTTCTTGATTCAATTTTCGATCAATCTCTTCACTATAGTCTCTAAATGCTTTTACAGACTTATATTCCACTCCGTCAATGACGAAATGCCCTTCGGCTAACATTTTTATATCCATAAATAAATCTTGCATTTTTTTCATAAAAAAACATTAAAACAAATATAGCTGAAAAATTCAATTAATTAGCATTTTCATAAAATTGTATCCAAAATTATACATCAAAATATAATTAAGTCAAAATATTACAGACACGCAGAAAATATAATAATTTAAATTATAGAATCAAACCTCTTTTCGGAAGTATTCCAATTGATAATATTAAACCAATTTTCAACATATTCTTTTCTCAAATTCTTATATTTTAAATAATAAGCATGTTCCCAGACATCCAAGCCCAATAATGGCAGCCCCTGAACCTTTGCATTATCAGCGATTGTTGTATTTTGATTTGCTGTCTTGACAATTCTTAATTTTTTATCATTATCGCAAATCAACCAAGCCCAACCTGAGCCAAAAACAGACATGGCAGTATCTTGAAACGTTTTTTTGAAATTTTCAAATGAGCCAAATTCTTGATCTATTGCAGAAGAAAGGTTACCTGATGGTGCTCCACCTCCATTGGGCTTCATGAATGTCCAAAATAGCGTATGATTATATTGCCCTCCAGCATTATTGGTCAGTTTTGCTGGATACTTGGAAGCCGAGCTCAGTATTTGCTCCACATTATCAACTTTCAATCCCATTTCTTCCAATGCAGCATTCATTTTCTTTACATAACCTGCATGGTGTTTAGTATAATGAAGATACATTGTTTCTTTATCAATATAAGGTTCCAAGGCATCAAACCCATAAGGCAAAGGCAACTGAAACAATGGAGTTTTTTGAATTTTATCAGAGAATGAAACCTTCAGCTTTTGATGTTGCTTTTCTCCTATTTTCAAAGAACGATCTATTCCGGTCTCCTTTTTATCATTGTTGCATGAGGATAATATTCCCAAGCCCGAAGTCAAAACGAAAGCAGAGGTTAGTCCTTTGCCTAAAAATGACCTTCTATTATTAGCTATCATAAATATTAAAGTTTTAATTTCAGAAGTCTAAACATCCATGTACTGAACATTGGCAATTTTCGTTCCTGAATAGCTAACACTCATCAAGCCTAGATAATGCTTTTTTTAATTTTAGATTAAAAATAACTAAATTGCCCGAGGGGAAATTTAGAAATGAAACATAAGAAAGTTAGATACCTCATCTACCTAAGAGATGTTCTCACATTAGCCGTAACTGCTTTTGGAGGTCCTCAAGCTCACATGGCTATGTTTTTTGAGATTCTTGTTCATCAAAGAAACTACTTGAAAGAAGAAGAATTAATTGAGCTCAACGCTCTTTGTCAAATATTGCCTGGCCCAACATCAACACAAACTATTACAGCTATAGGTTTCAAGATCGGAGGTCCAAAATTGGCATACTTGACATTACTTATCTGGTGCCTGCCTGCAGTCAGTATCATGATAACTATTGCCTTGATATTTGACTACCTCCATCAATCTGGAATCAGTCTTGGGTTCACCAAATTTATCTTGCCAATGGCTATAAGCTTTATTGCTTTCGCAGGCCTTAAGATATCCAGAAAGGTAGTCAAAACACGAAAAAGCCTCATTATAATGTTACTAAGTATGATCCTCTCATACTTTTACCATTCCCCATACGTATATCCAGCTATCTTGCTAATCGCAGGTTTTATCACTTCCTTTGACTATAAAAAACACGAAGTAGAAGAAAAAATAGTTTTTAATATACAGTGGGGAAACTTTGCATTATGGATCAGCGTGCTCATTTTCGCCGCGCTTTTAGGTTATGCAACGAAAAGCAGAACAGTCTTAATTTTTGAAAATTTCTATAGAAATGGCAGTTTAATTTTTGGCGGTGGCCAAGCACTAATACCGCTACTATATACTGAATTTGTAAAAATGAAATCATATCTAAGTCCCGAAGAATTTCTTTCAGGATTTTCAGTTATGCAGGCTCTTCCAGGCCCCGTATTTTCATTTAGCGCATTTATAGGAACTTTATCTCTTAGAGAACATGGCGTATTGAACCAGGTTATTGGAGGTTTAATAGCATCAGCTGGAGTGTTTTTGCCAGGCACATTCCTTATCTTTTTTGTTATTAGATTTTGGGATGCCCTTAAGAAATATCGACGCATAAAGTGCTCCTTGACAGGTATAAACGCGGCTGCTTCAGGGATCATATGCTCTGCAGGGTTCATCATGCTGGAAACCCTTGATAAATCGCCATTGAATATTTTTGTTCTTATTTCTACTTTCTTGTTGCTTAATTTCACAAAAATCCCAGCTCCTGTATTCATCATTGCGGGCTTGGCTTTCGGATTTATTTTATAGCTCCAAGTTTCGACATTTCATCATTCACTTCCAAAACATACTCTTGTCCCATCACTACTGCAATATTAGGCTCTTGATGGCCGATTGGAAAATTAAAGCCTATAGGGAAGCCATACTCTTTTGTATGCTCTCTGACGATCTCTTCAACAGAATACCCAAAAGGAACTTTACCATCCATCATATTTGTCATATGGCCGATAATCATCCCTTTCAATTGATTAAATTTTCCAGCTCTTTTTAACTGAACAAACATCCTATCAATATGATATAAATGTTCATTTAGCTCTTCAATCAACAAAATAGCCCCCTTTGGCTCAAAATCAGATGAAGTACCAATATTATTCGCAAGCAATGTCAGGTTCCCACCAACTAATTTTCCTTGAGATATCCCTATTCTGTTATAAAAGCATGCATTTGCATAAATATTTCCTGTTCCTCTTTTAAGTATCTGAAAAATTGAATTCGCCGAACAGAAATCCTTATGATACAAGGTAGGAACTGTGGTGTGCACACATGCTATGTCTAAATTCACAAGCTTGTTCAATAAAGCTGTATGATCGCTAAATCCACAAATCCACTTTGGGCTAGTTTTTAACTTCCTAAAATCGACATGATCCAAAATACGAGTCATGCCATAGCCGCCTCTAGCTAAAATGACAGCTTTTATCTCATCCGAATCCAACGCCCATTGCAAATCTTCAAGCCTTTGAGAATCATCACCAGCAAAATAGCCAAACTCGGAAGTTGCAAACTTTCCAATAACAGGGACTAGTCCCTTATTTTTATAAAATTCGGCCGCTTGATTGATAATATCTATATCTACTCGACCAGAAGGAGATACTATAGCAATTTTATCTCCGTCATTCAAAAAAGGTGGAAAAATCATAATAACAAAAAAATCCTCACATTGTGAGGATTTCATTTATTTAAATTTTCGATAAATCAATTATTCAGTTGGAGGAGTTACTCCAAGGTTTTTCAATACCAAATCAGAGATATTGTCTTTATCTTCAGCGTAAAGCAATACTGGCAAACCTTCTACATTAGAGCTAAACACATAAGTGTATCCATTATCCTTGGCTACAGTGTTGATCGCATTTTGAATTTTGTCATAAACAGGTTGCAATAACTCCAATTGTTTCTTTTGCAAAGAAACTTGAGCATTTTGCTGAAACTCTTGAATAGAAACCTGAAGTCCTTGCAATTCTTTTTCCTTATCAGCTCTAACTTCAGGAATCATGTTAGGAGCCTCTTGTTGGAATTGAGCAACTTTAGCTTGAAATTCCTGCATCTTAGCTTGAACCTGATTAGCCAATTGCTTTTCATGCTCTTTCAACTGTTGATCAATTTGCTTTGCCTCTGGCATCAATGACAACACATAATTCACATCTGTGTAACCAATCTTCACCACGCCTTGCGCGAAACCTGCAAATGCAGATACCATAGCTAACGCTAACACTAGAATCGTTTTTTTCATCATCTTAAAAATATTACTTAACTTTTATTGTTGCACTGTATCATTTTTGTCTCCCAAGCCAAGCTCTTCCAATACATAATCTGTATAATCGTGAACTGGATTCGTATAGATCATCACCAGATCTCCCGACTTGTCAAACATTATTTGAATTTTATTTTTTTTCGAAACTTTCTCCACAGCCTCAAATACCAAATCTTGAACAGGCTTTATCAGCTCTTTTTTCTTTAAGAAGAATAATCCTTCAAAGCCAAATACTTTCTTATGGTACTCTTTCACCTCTTGCTCTTTCTCCTTGATGCCCTCTTGACGCTCTTTTTTCATTTCAGCAGTCAACAGAACTTCTTCAGCTTGCAGAGCATCATACATCCCTTCTATTTCTTTATACATTTGCTGTATTTCAGATTGCCAAGTAGCGGAAAGCGTATTCACCTCTTCTTGCGCTTTAGCATACTCAGGCATTTTGCTTAACACATATTCAGTATCCACATATCCAAACTTTTGAGCATTCGACACGACTGACACCCCGAATAGACAAAAGAAAATAATTAGAAGTTTTTTCATACTCTTTAAGTTAACGCAAGCAATGATAACTCTTGCCTTCACATTTTAGCACAATTTGCAAAAGTTTCTTCACTCATAAAAGAACTATTTAAATTGTTGACCAATTGTGAAGTGGAATTGAGAACCACTAGGCGATGTTCTACCCGGCAATGTATCAAATCCATAACCCCAATCGATTCCGATCAGACCAAATGCCGGCATGAATATTCTAGCTCCAAAACCTGCTGATTTATATAAATCAAACGTATTAAATTCTTTGATATTTGCCCAGTTGTTACCTCCCTCAAGAAATCCTAAGACATAAATCGTTGCTGTAGGACTCAACGAAAGAGGATATCTTAACTCAGCTCCAAACTTGACAAAGGATGTACCACCTTCTATATAGTTGCTTGGATCTTTAGGATCACTCTCTCTAGGCAATATACTCGCATCCTCATAACCTCTTAATGAAATAACATCGTAACCAATGATATAACTTTGTCCAGCAAGTCCACTACCACCCATTACAAACCTTTCAAAAGGTCCGATTGGCGTTGTAGCTTTATAATTACCTATAAATCCAAAGTGAGCTTTAGCTTCTAAAACTAAATTCCCTACAACTTTTTGATATTGTTTCAAGTCAAATAACACTTTATAAAATTCGACTTTATTATATCTATCTTCTGGATCTAAGCTTGCATAATCCTTGTCATTAAACAATGAATATGGCGGTGTCAAAGTCAAGCCAATAGTGAATTGGGAACCTGCTCTTGGATACATCGGCTGATCTATACTATTTCTTGACAACGCAATGTTATAAGAAAAATTGTTAGATATACCATTATTGAAACCAAGTCTATAATCGGCCACGAACTCATTAAGCACATATTGATAATATGATATGCTATGACTTAATGTAAAATAATCATCAGGCCACTTTATTCTCTTACCAAGTCCTACTGAAAAACCTTTCATAATTAATGATCCAGCATCATATCTCGCTGTTGTTGGATTATATCCTCTTTGAATAGAATACGTTCCACTTACTGAGAATGATTGAGGTTTCTTACCCCCTAACCAAGGCTCTTGGAAAGACATGGAATAACTTTGATACTGAACACCATTAGCCTGAGCTCTAACAGATAGTTTCTGTCCATCACCTGTAGGCAAAGGGTGCCAAGCCTCTTTATTCAATATATTTCTTAAAGAGAAGTTATTGAATGTTAAACCAAGGGTACCAATGAAACCAAAACTACCACCCCAACCACCTGACAATTCAATCTGATCAGAAGGTCTTTCAACAACGTCCCACTCTATTTCAACCGTATTGTCATTCATATTAGGATTGACATTCGGTGTAATTTGCTCAGGATCAAAATAGCCAAGCTGAGACAATTCTCTTTGAGTTCTAATAATCTGATTACGACTGAAAAGATCTCCAGGCCTTGTTCTCAACTCTCTGTATATAACATGATCATTGGTTCTATCATTTCCTCTAACGACAACGTTATTTATCGTAAACTGCTTCCCTTCATAGATTCTCATTTCCACATCAATGGAATCACCTTCAACTCTTACCTCTACAGGTTCAATTCTGGAAGCCAAATAACCATTATCCATATACAACCCGCTAATATCTTGGTCAGTCGGGTTAAACTGAAGCTTTTTATTGATCAACTCCAAGTCATAAACATCGCCTTTTTCTACACCGAGAACTCGATCCAGCTGCTCATCCGAGTATACAAAATTACCTACCCATTTGATATCTCTAAAGAAGTACTTGCGTCCTTCATAAATTTCAATATCAATGATAACATTTTCATTTTTATCCAAATAAACAGTATCCTTAACTATTGCTGCATCACGATATCCTTTATGGTTATAAAAAGCTATCAAAGCATCCTTGTCGTTTTCATACTCTTTCCCAACAAATTTAGATGCATTGAAAAAGTTCAGCTTAACATTATCGTTGATATACTTCTTGATCTGTTTCCAATCCGCTTCATAGCTTTCACTAAAGAAAGTCTTCAACTCTTTCGAGTTAATCGACAACAGCCCTCTTGCCATATCCTCAAAGATTCTCACGCGAACCTTTTCTTTGGTCTTCTTCATCTTACGCTTAAGCGTAGACTCGTCCAAATCCTCAACGCCAGAAAAATAAATTTCATTAATATGAACCTTATGACCTTTGTCAACCTTGACATTTACTTTAACGCCATTAGCAACCAGAGTATCCTTCTCTTGTGTTAAAACAACTTTTGTATTCAAAAATCCTTTATTGACAAAATACTTTTTGACAGCAAGTTCTGTATTCTTTTTGATAGCATCTGTCAAGACCCTTCCACGCACTAAACTAACATCTTCCTTCAACTCCTTTTGTTGAGACTTGGAAACACCTGTGATATTAATTCTCGTCAATCTAGGCCTCTCTGTTAATTCGATAACCAACCAAACCTTGCCGTCTTCAACTTTATCAACATTTATCGAAACATTACCAATAATACCATGCTTCCATAACTTCTTGATTGCAGAAGATATTTTTTCTCCTGGGAGCTTAATTCTATCGCCGACTTTCAAACCCGAAAGCGATATTAAGGCCGACTTGTTCAGAGTCTCTAAGCCCTTAACTTCGATATCAGCGATCTCATACTCTTTTGGATTCGAATAATCAATCTTATTTTGATCTGTTTGAGTATTGCCACTGCCTACGCCAAGCCTGTTTCGGTATCCAACTTGAGCAATAGAATCCAAACTAAAAATTATAAAAATGAAACAGATAATTAAATTTCTCATGAGGTGATGTTAATGTTGAAGCTGTTCGCTTGTTTTCCCAAATCTTCTCTCTCTACCTTGATAGTCTGCTATTGCGTCATACAAATGCTCAACAGTAAAATCCGGCCAAAGCACATCAGTAATATATATTTCTGAATAAGCTATTTGCCAAAGCAAAAAATTACTAATTCTCATTTCTCCGCTAGTGCGTATCATCAAATCAGGATCAGGCATGCCAGCAGTATACAACTGCTTTGATATAAATTCTTCATTTACCTGATCTGCATTTAATGTGCCTTTTTGAGCCATCTCGACCATTTTTTTCATCGCGACTGTGATCTCAGAACGACCACTATAACTCAATGCTAAATTCAATTGCAAACCTTTATTGTCCTTCGTTAGCTCCATTGATTGATTCAATTCAACTTGGCAAGTTTTAGGCAACTCGCTCATTTCACCAATCACTTTCAATTTGACTCCATTTTTATCCAGCTCTTTAATTTCCTTCTTCAAAGTGGAAACCAAAAGCGTCATTAATGCGTTAACTTCAGTTCTAGGCCTGTTCCAATTTTCAGTTGAAAAGGCGTAAAGCGTAAGATATTCAACTCCTAGCTTACCGCAGGCGTCAGTGATATTTTTCACTGTCTTAATAGCATGCTTATGGCCAAAAACTCGATCCATCATGCCTTGCTTTTTCGCCCATCGCCCATTGCCATCCATTATGATAGCGATATGCTTCGGTATCCTATCCTTATCTATACTTTTATTCATTACTTACTATAAGCGTATACTTCGAATTAACAAAAATGCTTTATTTTTTCAAGAATGAAAAATATAAGCCTTGTGAATAATCAATAAAAATTATGAGGACAAGGTATTCTATAAAAAGTATAGCTCAAAGAAATACCTGTGAAAAAATACCAATCATTGGTATTATCATTCCCCCCAGCATATGTTTTAGAGGTATTGTCTTCTATGCCGGAAACATTGTCAATCAAATCATCAAACGTTTTTCTGGCTCCAAACTCTATATTAATATCAAACTTCGGATTAATATTATATTTAAATCCTAAACCAAAAGGGATAACTGGCATAATCGGCTTGCTATAATCTCTAATCACTGTTTCTGTTCCCGTTCCATCAGCATTTAAGTCTTGCCACTCTGACTCTCCAGAATATCCCATCAGAGCGATTCCACCAAACAGATAAGGTGTCACTCTTATGAAGCTACCACCAGATCTATAATCAAAAAAATTGTATTCCATCAGTGCAGCAAACTCATATGCCATCAATGAAAACTTAGCGCTTCTTCGATTCGAATAAGAATCGTATTCTGGATCATCAGCTCCTTTAAGACCGCCAATCATTCCATTCAACCTAACACTAAATGCGTCTGTAAAATTCAATCGATACAACACGTTTACTCCAGGTCGAATTTCAGAGTAAGTGAATCGTTTCTGCAAATCACCAGTATAATTCAAAACTCCGGCTCCAATGCCAATTTCCTTGAATTGAGCAAAAGCAGTTTGCGTCCCTATAAAAAGCGATAATGCCGCCACCAAAACAAAAACTTTCTGATGAAACGACACGCAATAATTTCCTATTTTATCCTTCAAATTAAGCCTTTAATTAAAATTACACACTATCTAACCCTGTTATACTAAGTAATATGCAACATATTCAGCATATTCGCAAAAATTATCTAAATCTATTCTTTTTTTTAAGAATTCTTAACAAAATTAAACTATATCAAGACACTGTATTAATTCCTAGCATCAAGCCCCCAATGAAGCTTATGCCTTAATGTATCGATGAAACTATAATTTTCAACTTTTACTAGATTTGCGGAAAAACGCTCTTTACGAATGGTTATCTTCGCTTCTTTTGAAACCACTCTGGATCTAGAATCTAAAGAAACCAAAAAATGCGATGATCTTGATTCGACAGTAAGATCTATAACACTATCATCAGGAACTAATAAAGGGCGAACATTTAAATTATGAGGACTCACAGGAGTCAAGACAAAACTCTTAGAATGAGGCATCAACACCGGCCCCCCACAACTCAAAGAATACCCTGTAGAACCTGTGGGTGTGGAAATTATAAGCCCATCTGCCCAGTAAGCATTCAAATACTCTCCGTTTAAGTAAGCGTGAACAGTAATCATTGAAGATGTGTCAGTCTTAAAAACTGCAAATTCATTCATCCCAAAATTCAAGCCTTCAAAAACATCGATTTTTTGATCCGACTCATATCTTATCAAAGCTCTTTTTTCAGTCGGGAAAGCACCTTGTTCGTTCAAAACACTTGTAAAATTCTCTTGAAAATTACTAAATGTTGAATTCGCTAAGAATCCCAATCTTCCCGCATTTACTCCTAATATAGGTGTTTCATCATTGCCTACATAAGTAATTGTATCCAATAAAGTACCATCACCTCCCAAGCTAAGAAATAAATCTATTCCTTGGGGTTTGCTTGCCAATCCGAATACTTGAGAAAATATAGACTCCCCTACTAAAGGCTTGATTTTTTCAAACAAGTTGCGTGTTGCCAGCAACTCGAAATTTCCTGATTTCAAAAATTGAATCAATTTTGCAACTAGAGGCAAAGTAGACTCTTTGAACTCTCGCCCATGCAATGCTATCCTCATCACTTGAAAACATTTTAAATTTAAAAAACTTGATTATTCCTAATCATTTGATTGGATTGAAAATTATTGTCATCTAAGGCATGACAAGATTACATTTCAGATTTTAATTATTATTACGGGAATGCACACTACAAGACCTCCAACCAAATACCAAGGCTCATTGAGTGTAAAGTAGAGAATATGATTTTATATAAAAAAATAAACAATGCAAAATTTCGCAGTTGAATCACAATAAAATATAAAATTTTGAAAAATATTATTTTACTGTATTAGAATTTAAAAGAACTCGCATTCTTTAACTAAATATCCAAGTATTTTAAAAATAAACCTAGCCTTTCCTTATCAGCACTTACATGCTTTCGTTCATCGAATTTAGCAATAATTTGGTACTCAAATCTTTCCAAAGTAGCAATCACATGCCTTAAATCCGATATGTTCAATTTCATGGTAACTGTCATCATGTGAGGATCAATATCGTCGTCTTTAGTATACAAGCTCAATATTTTAGCCTCATTTGACTCCACCAATCTACTGATTTCAGCGAGAGAGTAATCAATTTTCTTCAAGGACAATATAATCACCCCTCCTGTCGCTTTGAATGCTGAAGACCCTGTCAAGCTCCTTACAGCATCCTCCAAGGTGACTACCCCTTGATATTGCTCTTCATCATCCAGCACAGCAACTAAAGGCAAATCAAACTCCGTAGTTTTTCGAATAACCTCATAAACGTGTTGATCGCCTTTTACTCTGCAGCCCTCTCCGCTCAAGCGGTAATGATGTATTTCGTCACTAATGACATTGCTTTCCAAAATAGTATCCTCGGAAAGAAACCCCACGAAATTTCGCCCATCGATAACCGGCAACTGATTAACCCTCATTTCTTCCATCCATAAAATCGCACTTTGGGTATGGTCGTTAGGTTTTAAAGGCGGAATCGAGTAGTTGATCAGTTCTTCTGCTATCATGAGCTTATATTGTATTGGTTAAAAATTCATCCAAATAATCATTAAAGGCTTCGGGTTGCTCCATCATTGGCGCATGACAACATTTGTCAATAAACCTCAAAGTGCTATTCGGCAACAATCGATCAAATTCGTAAGCTACCGCTGGCGGGGTAATTGTGTCATTCAATCCCCATATTAACAACGTTGGTATCTTTATGTTTGGCAAATCTCCAGCCAGATTATTTCTCTGAGCCGACTTTGCTATCGCGACAATATTCATACACTTAGGAATGCTCTTAGTGATTTTGAACACTTCGTCAACGTACTCTTTTGTCGCAGTCTTAGGATCATAAAATGTATACTCAACTCTCTCCTTGATATACTCATAACTACCGCGCTTAGGATAAGATCCTCCCATGCTATTTTCAAACAAACCAGAGCTTCCCGTCAATGCCATTGCCTTGACTTTATCAGGATGCTTCAACGTGTACATTAACGCCACATGACCGCCCAAAGAGTTTCCTATCAAAGTAAATTGCCCCAAGCCTTTTTCCTCAACAAAATTCTCAACGAACTTAACCAATTCCTTCAAGCCGGCTTTACGCATAGGCATATCATAAATCGGCATAAATGGAATAATCACTTTATATTTTTTGGAAAACCTTTCAAGAACGCTTTCCCAGTTGCTCAATGCTCCGAACAGCCCATGCAAAAGCACTAGTACCTCGCCTTCACCTTCCTCAATATATTTATATTTCCCTGCTGTTTTAACTTCAATTTCCATAGTTCATCTAACATTAAGCGTGCAAAATAATGATTTTTTGGAAAAACTATCAATGATCGCTGTTATTATACTGTATCCAATTATGTAATATTTTGAGACCGTTTTCAGTTAAAATTGCTTCAGGATGAAACTGAACTCCTTCCAATGGCAATTCAACATGCCTCAACCCCATAATTTCCCCAGTATCTACCAACGCTGTCTTTTCCAACATATCAGGCAGATTATCAACGACTAACGAATGATATCTCACAACATCAAACTGCTCAGGCAAACCTTTAAACACTCCAATTTGAAAATTTTTCACATTAGACACTTTGCCATGCATTGGGCGTAATGCTTTTTTAATATTTCCACCAAAATAAGATGCCAAAGCTTGATGCCCTAAGCAAATTCCCAACATTGGGTACTTTAAATGATAAGCATCGATCACTTTCATAAGATTGCCGGCGTCTTCGGGTTTCCCCGGCCCTGGCGACAACACTATTTTATCAAAGTCCAACTTATCTAGTTCTTCCAAAGAAACGTCATTCCTTCTCACCAAGCATTTTTCGCCTAATCTAGCGAAATAATCGACAAGGTTGTAAGTGAATGAATCAAAATTATCAACCAACAGAATCACCTTCCCTCTATATTTTTCATTCGTTCTTTCAACTCCTCAATAACTTTTTCGGACTTTGGCAACAAGTCCGTGCTCTTCTCAAACAATGAAGGCACAATTTTTTGAATGGGCCCATACAACAGAGACTTCCCCACGATCTCTTTGGGCAACTTAATATCTATAAAGTTAAGCACCCAAATAAACAAGCTTAAGCCCAACAGCCACTTAAGGAAACCTAACACAGCTCCCATAAATCTATCTGCACTGCCTATCAAGCTCACTGAAAGCGAAGCCTTCAAGGCTTTTGCTGCCAAAATACCTACCCAAATAATGCCAATCAAAACGACAAAAAAAAGCGCATAAGAAACGTACCTTTCATCAGGCAGGTTCACATACTGCTCAATATATTTGCCAAAAGCTCCTGAGAACCTATACGCTCCCCAAAAACCAATAATCACAACTGCCAAAGAAAAGGCCTCGATCAAAAGACCTTTTTTAAATCCTCTAAAAGCGCCAAACAATATTATGCCCAGCAAAATCAAGTCAATAATCTCCAATTGCTCGCTTATTTCGCCAACAATTCTTTAACTATCGATGAAACCTGCTTACCATCAGCTCTTCCTGCAAACTTCTTAGTAGCAACTCCCATTACCTTACCCATATCCTTAGGTCCTTCTGCTCCAACTTCAGAAATAATCTCGTTTATTCCTTCTCTCAACTCGTCTTCTGTAAGCGGTTGTGGCAAAAATTTGCTAATCACAGCCAATTCTTCTTTTTCCTTTTCAGCAAGATCATCCCTTCCTTCCTTCTCAAACACATCAATTGAATCTTTTCTCTGCTTAGCCGCTTTAGTCAAAAGCTTGAGCTCCTGCTCTTCTGTAAGCGCCTCAGCCGCACCGCCTTCTGTTTCAGCAAGCATGATCATAGATTTTATAGCCCTTAAAGCTCTAAGTTCCTCTTTTTGTTTATTTTTCATTGCTGTTTTGATCTCAGCATTAACCTTATCTTTTAGGCTCATTTTCCGTATCTTTTTTTATTGGACAATATGCTTTAATTTGCATACAAATTTATAAAAACCAAAGTGTAAATGACGAAATTAAGCGTAAATATCAACAAAATCGCCACTTTGAGAAATTCAAGGGGAGAAGGCAAGCCCAGCGTGGTAAAAGCAGCCATTGATTCGGAAAGATTTGGAGCTCAAGGAATCACTGTTCATCCAAGGCCCGACGAAAGGCATATCACAAAGCAAGATGTTTATGACCTCACTGAAGTTGTCACTACAGAATTCAACATAGAAGGCTACCCTGACCAACGCTTCATGGATATTGTAAAAGATGTCAAACCGGCTCAAGCTACGCTAGTGCCTGACGCACCGGATGCCATTACATCAAATGCGGGATGGGATACTGTAAAGCATGAAACTTATTTAAAAGAAATAGTTGAAAAACTAAAATCATTTGGCACAAGAGTTTCAATTTTCGTAGACCCTGACCCAATTATGGTGGAAGGCGCATATAAAATAGGAGCTGACAGGATCGAACTTTATACCGAGCCATATGCCAAAAATTACTCCGAAGATAAAGATGCTGCGGTCAAGCCATATATCTTCGCTGCAAATAAAGCAAAAGAATTAGGTCTTGGCATAAACGCTGGTCATGACTTGGATTTAGAAAACCTTAGATTCTTAAAGCAATCTTTACCTCAACTTGATGAAGTTTCCATTGGACATGCCCTTATTTCCGATGCCATTTATCTTGGACTTGACAATACAATAAATTTATATCTGCAACAGCTAAGAGAGGAAGATTAATAAATGAAATTATTCTTTAGAGAAATAAGCAGCGAAGGCCAACCATTGATCATTATCCATGGCCTTTTTGGATTTTCAGATAATTGGGTAACCTTCGCAAAGCAGCTCACTGACAATTACAGAGTTCTTCTAATAGATCAAAGAAACCATGGCAACTCCCCTCATTCAGATATCTGGGATTACGAGGCTATGGCTGAAGACCTAAGAGAATTTATAGAAGACCTTCAACTAGAGAACCCCATAATCATGGGACATTCTATGGGAGGAAAAGCAGCCATGGAATTCGCCATTCGCTATCCTTCAATGCTTGAAAAGCTTATTGTTGTAGATATAGCCCCAAAATCGTATCCGCTTCATCATCAAAAGATCATCGCTGGGCTAGAATCTCTTGATTTGAAAAATATAAAATCAAGGCAAGAAGCTGACAAACAACTGGAAAAATTCATACCTGAATTCGGAACGAGGTTATTTCTAATGAAAAACCTCGCCCGAGACAAAGAAGGCAACTTCAAGTTAAAAATGAATCTGCCAGTCATTAGTCAGAACATTGCGAATGTTGTTGCTTCTATCAGCGAAGGAGCCCACTTTATGAAGCCAACCTTATTTATCCGAGGCGATCAATCCGACTATATTCTTGACAGCGACTTTGACTTGATTGAAGATATTTTCTCTGATGTGGAAATAGAAACTGTTGAGAATGCTGGACATTGGATACATGCGGACAAACCTCAAGAACTCCTTAACATTGTAAAAGATTTCATTGACTAAAAAATATAAAATGGCTGGTAAAGTATATCTTATTCCAAATGTTATCGCTGATGACACAGTTAATGAAGTTATATCGCCTCAAGTGAGAGATGTCGCTTCTCAAATAGACTATTTTCTCGTTGAGAACATTAGAACTGCTCGAAGATATTTAAGCTCCCTTAAAATAGGCAAGCCTATAGAGAGCCTTCACTTCGAAGTTGTTGACAAAAAAACTTCCGACCATGAAATTGAAACATTATTTCAACCTGTATTATCTAAAGGAATTAATATTGGAGTAATCTCTGAATCAGGATGCCCTGGAGTTGCTGATCCTGGGGCTAAAATTGTTGCTTTGGCACATAAAAAAAATTGCGATGTCATTCCTTTAGTCGGTCCCTCTTCGCTTCTTTTAGCATTGATGGCCTCTGGTTTCAATGGGCAATCATTCGCATTTCAAGGCTATGTTTCCATCAAAACAAAAGAGAGGCAAGCAGATCTTAAAAAACTGGAAAACTTATCCAAGAACAATCGCCAAACTCAAATTTTCATAGAAACACCTTATAGAAATGACGGACTGCTTAAAGATATACTTAAAGCCTGCAGTCCTGACACAAAATTATGCATTGCCAAAGACGTATCCGGGAAGAACCAATTCTTAAAAACTGCGACAATTAAAGAGTGGAGAAAACAAGTGCCCGTATTAGGTAAATTTCCAACTGTTTTTCTAATTGACGCCTAATTGTCAGGTACATTTTTTTCCACGTATAAATATTTTAATTGAAATATTTATACCTTTGGCACTTGCTTGGCCTAGTTTCTATTGAATCAATAGAACATCAAAAAAGAAACATATAAAATACTGATGGGTGTTTTTTCAAACTATTGATTTGTTTTGGTTCCCGTTAGAATAAAAACCTAAAAAATTATGTCATATTTCTTTACATCGGAGTCTGTATCAGAAGGACATCCGGACAAAATTGCCGATCAAATTTCGGACGCGCTACTTGACAATTTCCTAGCATCAGACCCGAACTCAAAAGTTGCTTGTGAAACTCTTGTAACTACTGGACTAACTGTTTTGAGTGGCGAAGTTAAAACCGAAGCTTACGTTGACGTTCAAAACGTAGCAAGAAAAGTGATTAAGAAGATCGGTTACACTAAGTCTGAGTATCAATTTGATGCTGATTCTTGCGGGGTTATTTCTGCTATTCATGAGCAATCTCCTGATATCAACCAAGGAGTTGAACGAGACTCAGAAGAGGAACAAGGAGCAGGGGACCAAGGAATGATGTTTGGCTACGCTACCAACGAAACGGAGAATTACATGCCATTGGCATTATACCTTTCTCATTTGTTGTTGGAAGAGCTAGCTAAGTTAAGAAGAGAAAATGATGAAATCAAATATTTGCGTCCTGACGCAAAAGCTCAAGTAACTGTTCAGTACAGCGACTCGCACCAGCCAGAAAGAATCGAGGCAATTGTTATCTCAACTCAACATGATGATTTTGACGAGCAGGATCACATCATGCTTGATAAAATTTCCGAAGACATGAAGGGAATATTGATTCCTAGAGTCAAAAATCTTCTACCTGAATCGATTCAAGAACTATTTGATGCTGATATCAAATACCATATCAACCCAACTGGCAAATTCGTAATTGGCGGTCCTCATGGAGATACTGGTCTAACAGGCCGTAAAATCATTGTTGACACTTATGGTGGTAAAGGAGCTCACGGAGGCGGTGCTTTTTCAGGCAAAGACCCATCAAAAGTAGACAGGTCGGCAGCTTATGCGACAAGACATATAGCGAAAAACCTTGTAGCAGCAGGAATATGCGAAGAAGTGCTAGTACAAGTATCTTACGCAATTGGATTGGCTGATCCTGTAGGGTTCTATGTAAATACTTATGGCACTTCCAAAGTAGACATCACGGATGGCGAGATTGCTCAAACTATCGGAAAAATATTCGATATGAGACCTTCGGCAATCATTAAAAGATTGAAACTTAAAGAGCCTATATACTCTGAAACCGCTGCCTATGGCCACATGGGAAGAGAATCAGAAGTTAAAAAGGTTAGCTTCAAGTCTACTTCAGGCCAACTGATAGAAAAAGAAGTGGAAACATTCACTTGGGAAAAACTTGATTTTGTAGATCAGATCAAAGACGCTTTCAACATTGAAGTTGAGATCAAACAACTATAAAGAAAAAGCTCCTTGCTTAAAGCGAGGAGCTTTTTTATGTTTTAAATAGTGTGTTCAAATTCATTATCTTAATTTTTCAAATTCGTCATTGACTATTTCTCCTTCGGGTCCGACAAACATCAAGCTGCCCATAGCTAATTTCACATCAAAAATAATCGCATTTGACGGATCCTCCATATACGCCGCATTGGCATAAGACTTAGTGCCAACACTCTCCATATTAACTTCTTTAGCATTATTCACGACTCTGCAAAGCGGGCTAGTGCTGTACTTAACCAATATAGGAATATCTTCAGAAGGCAACTTCACAATCATTTTTCCAGCGCCAACGCTTGCGCTCACAGCCGTCCCTCCCTCATTCCAATTGTCATGAGAGAAATCCAAAAACAAGCTTCCAAAGCTTACTTTAGTGATTATATTCTTGGCTTTAGTGTATGACAGCTTGTCAATATAAACGGCTCCCATATCGACATTCACCATAAAGGTGTCCATTGGAAAGGTATTCGCTATTGAATCCTCATAACTTATGAACAAATCAGCACCTCCTGATCTCACATAAAAGTTCTGAACATCTAAATGAGACAAATCAAAAGTCGCATCACCAATCGCATACTCAACTTTCAAATCCAAAGGAACATTTCTAGGCAAACTCACCTCAACTTCATCTCTTTCCACCTCGCTATCGAAACTAAACAGCTTACGAGTGATCGTCTTCGTAATCGAATGCTCATGATGATTATTTAAATCCAAATCAACATTATGCACTTTTTTCTCGGCTTCCAATGAAGACGCTAAGATCATTTTATCATAAAGGGCTTGGTTATCTGAAAATATCGCCACAGAATCATTGCTATGAACAGCAGCCGCTTTCAGCTTGCAATTCACAGATGCTGCTCTAAAAGTGAAAGACAAGCTTTCCCCTTGAGCATCCAACGGCAATCTCAACCCTTCATCTTTCGCATTATTTTCCCCATTACCTGCCATCGAAAATACGAAAGCGATAATAAACGTCATAACTTCACACATGCTGCTTGTAACGAACAGTTTTACAAAAGGTTACATAAAACAAAAGCGACATACAATGTCGCTTTAAAATTTCATATTTCTATCAAGAAGTTTGACTAGAAAAACTCTTTCATTCTCTCGAAAAAGCCTTTTTCAGATTTCCCTGGATTAGGCTCGAAGTTTTTAGATTTCTTCAGCTTCTCCATCATCTCCTTCTCTTCCTTATTCAATTCTTTTGGAGTCCAAATGTTCACATGCACAAGCTGATCACCTCTTCCATAGCCATTGATATCAGGAATTCCCTTTCCTCTCAATCTCAAGACTTTGCCGCTTTGCGTACCAGAATCTATTTTAATTCTGACTTTGCCATCGATCGTTGGAATCTCAACAGAAGTTCCTAAAGCAGCGTCAGCAAAGTTGACATACAAATCGTAAATCACATTGTTGCCATCTCTCTTCAACACCTCATGCTCAATCTCTTCTATCACGATAAGCAAATCTCCAGGGATGCCACCTCTTTCAGGATAATTTCCTTTGCCAGACATGGAAAGTTGCATGTTATCACTTACCCCTGCAGGTATCTTGATATTGATAACTTCTTCCTTCAGCTCAACGCCTCTGCCATGACAAGTATCGCAAGGTTCTTTGATTTCTTTTCCAGAACCATGACAAGAAGGACAAACAGAAGTCGACGCCATCTGCCCAAGCATTGTATTCACCACTTTTCTTACTTGGCCTGAACCTCCGCAAGTAGCGCATGACTTGATCTCAGTACCATTCTTAGCTCCATTGCCTCCACATGAAGAACATTCAACGTTTCGCTTAACCTTGATTTTCTTTTCAGCTCCAGCCGCAACTTCTTCCAATGTCAACTTTAGCTTGATACGAAGATTCGACCCTTTGTTTTGTCTTGGCCTGCGACCTCCGCCGCCACCGCCAAAGAAACTTTCAAAAGGACTTCCACCTCCAAAAATATCGCCGAACTGAGAAAAAATATCCTCCATGTTCATTCCACCGCCACCAGCGGCTCCTCCCATGCCAGCATGGCCAAATTGATCGTAGCGTTGCTTTTTCTCAGCATTACTCAACACTTCGTAAGCCTCAGCCGCTTCCTTAAATTTATCCTCAGCTTCTGGATTGTCCGGGTTTTTGTCCGGGTGATATTTTATAGCTAGTTTTCTGTAAGCTTTCTTTATCTCGTCAGCTGTTGCCGATTTCGACAAGCCTAATACTTCGTAATAATCTCTTTTTGTTGACATAGTAGTATTTTCAAATTTCGGACTTAAAAATAATTAAGCTCCGACAACAACTTTGGCGTATCTAACCACCTTGTCGTTCAACTTATAACCTTTTTCGACACAGTCGACAATTTTACCTTTCAATTCTGGAGTAGGCGCTGGGATCTGAGTTATTGCTTCCATAATCTCAGTATCAAAATCATCTCCGGCATTCACCTCGATTTCCACAAGACCTTCCCTGTTCAACACGCCTTTGATTTTATTCAAAATCAATGTAGTGCCTTCAATCACTGTCTTTGAATCAATTTCCGACTCTTTCTCAGCATATGAATTTTCAGCTCTTTCAAAGTCATCAATCACAGGCAACAAAGACTTAAGAACCTTCTCACTCGCGCTATTGATCAAATCAACTTTTTCCTTAGCTGTTCTTCTTCTAAAATTCTCAAACTCGGAAAACAATCTCAAATACTTATCCTTCGCTTCATCCAAGTCTTTTTTCAACTGCTCCACAAGATCCTCTTCCTTTTTCAACTCTTCTTTTTCAATAATTTGAGGCTCTTCTGTTACAGTATTTTCCTGTTGAGTTTCATTTTGATTCTCAACCGTTTCTTTATTTTCTTCTTGTTCTTTTTTATTATTATCGCTCATCTTTCGATCTTTTTTCAAACGTTACCAACAATGCTGCTCAATATTTCTGCCAAGGCCTAAAAATGTGACAATATGACACCAAATTCAGTTTCTTTGCATAAAGCTTGACAAAATGGCAAGAAAACAGTTCTATGCGTTGATAATCTGCCACAATCTATCCTTCAGTTCTTGAAGGCCTTGCTGGGCTACGGAAGATATAAAAATCGCTTCCACATCATCAGGCAGTTCTTCTTTAAATTCCTCAAGCATCTGCTCATCAAGCATATCGGATTTCGAAATCGCCAACAACCTCCTCTTATCAAGGAGCTCCGGATTATAACGTCTCAACTCATCAAGCAAGATATTATACTCCCTTTTTGGATCTTCCGTATCAGCCGGTACCAAAAACAACAATACTGAGTTACGTTCAATATGTCTTAAGAACCTTGTTCCTAATCCTTTGCCTTCAGCAGCGCCTTCTATAATCCCAGGAATATCAGCAACAACAAAAGACTTGAAATCCCTATATTTTACTACTCCAAGATTAGGTACAATTGTCGTAAATGGATAATCGGCAATTTCAGGTTTCGCAGCCGAGATCACTGAAAGAAGCGTTGACTTTCCTGCATTTGGAAAACCTACCAAACCAACATCCGCGAGAAGCTTAAGCTCAAAAACGACCCATTCCTCCAAGCCTTCTCCGCCTTCTTGAGCATATCTAGGAGTCTGGTTTGTTGCAGTTTTGAAATGGTCATTCCCCCAACCACCTCTACCTCCTGGTGTCAAGATTTGCTCTTCTCCGTCTTCAGTAATTTCTACTTTCACTTCACCTGTCTCGGCATCCTTAACGATAGTGCCTAAAGGAACTTCCAGAATCACATCTTCTCCATCAGCGCCAAACCTTTTTCCACCTTCACCATGGCCTCCATTACCGGCAATCACATGCTTTCGGTATCTCAAGTGAAGCAAAGTCCACAACTGACTATTACCTCTAACGATAATATGGCCTCCTCGACCTCCATCGCCACCATCAGGCCCTCCTTTGGGCACATGTTTCTCCCTTCTAAAATGTACGGAGCCATTTCCTCCCGAGCCTGACCTAGAGCAAAGTCTCACATGGTCAATAAAGTTCATTCCAGCCATATTGATTATCTATATTATTCATTATCATTCCCCCAAATTGCCATCTTCATTCTTAATATTTTAAGTCGCAGCAAATAAACATTTTGAGGCGCTTTCAAAAAAGCAATTGCAAATATACTATTCTTTGCTCATATGCGCATTTTTTTTATCAAAAGCTTAACTCTACTTTCTTAAAGATCGCGCAATGTCACATTACCTTTACTGTTCTGCATAGCCTGATAAATGGACTCCATCCTATCCTTCATATCTTTGATTTCTTCAGTATCAGGAAAAGATATATGGTCTTTGCCTTTCTTGTCCATCTGCTCAAGTATATAAAACACTGAAATCTTATCGGTTGAAATCGCTGGCACAAAGCCTTTATTCCCTTTGCCTCCCAAATCGTCCACCTCATGAACAAGATTCGCCTTTTTAAGAACTTCAATTGTCATAAACACATAGTACATGGGAATAGTCAACCTTTGAGAAATACTCTTAACCACAGCGTCATGCTTGCCTTGCTTAAAGCAATCGACAATATCTTTCATCACTAATAGAGCCAGCAAATGTCTTTCATTATGACTTACATCCAGCTTGCCTTTGGTAAAAGAAAAGTTCTTCAAATTCTGCACAGCATATGATATCTGCCCGCCAATCATGAATATAGACCAACTGATCTGCAGCCAGATCAGAAATAAAGGCAAGGCCGCAAAACTGCCATAAATAGCATTGTACCTAGAAACACCTACTTGAAAAGTTATCAACCCCCATTGAACGAGCTGATACATTGTACCGGCGACTATTCCTGCTATCAAAGCCGGCTTCAATCTAACCTTAGTGTAAGGCATGATAATATACAGAACAATAAAAGCCATCCAAACAATAGCGTAAGGCACCAACCTGATCAAAAACAATAAAAACGGGCTGGCATAGCTTATCCATTCATGCTCGGAAGAGACTCTTTCAATTTGGGAAGTTATATAAATCGTAATACTACCCGATAGAATCATCAGCAAAGGAGCAATCATCAAAATAGTCATGTAATCAGAAAAGCGCCTTCCCAAAGGCCTTGACTTCTTCAAATCCCATATGTCCGCGAAAGTCTCCTCAATATTATAAAGCAACCTCATCGTGGAATACAACAACACCACGGCTCCAAATATTGCCAAAGGTCCTCCTTTGGTATTATCAAGCATTTTTCTAGCGAAAGCGACTACCTGAATAGCAATCTCCTCATGCCCTGAAAAATATATCATGATCTCCTTTTCCAAAAGCTGGTCGTAGCCAAAACCTTTAGCGATAGCGAATGCCAATGAAAATAAAGGAACGATCGAAAGCAATGTATAATAGGTCAAACCTGAAGCTTTCAAATCGCTTCGATCATCAATATAACTTTTAATAGCAATCCATAAAACCTGCAATGAATCAATGCCGAACCGATGGCTCCATGACATCTGGCTCTTGTCAATCATCCACATTCTACGCCTGAAAAAGTCATTCACATTGAACTGACGAATCCATTCTAATAACTGATCATAGGCTTTTATCAACTTCATATTATGAACTTCTGCTTATAAAAAAATTACTAATGAAGATATTTGTTGCTAAATTTACTATAAAATAAGCCAAGTAATATCAACTTGCATAGATTTAATTAAAACGAAAACCATACAAAGATGATAAAATTCAGAACAGGATTCGGCTATGATGTGCATCAACTTAAAGAAGGATATGACCTTTGGCTTGGCGGGATCAAAGTTCCGCATACAAAAGGAGCGGTAGGACATTCAGATGCGGATGTGCTTATTCATGTCATTTGCGACGCTTTGCTTGGTGCTGCCAACAAGCGCGACATTGGCTACCATTTTTCCGACAAAGATCCCAAATACAAAGGAATCGACAGCAAAATCTTGCTTAAAGAAGTAATGAATATTATCAGGGAAGCTGGATATGAAGTTGGGAATATTGACTCTACAATTTGCTTGCAACAGCCTAAAGTGAACCCTCATATACCAAATATGATTTCATGCCTCAGCGAAGTAATGGAAATCGACTCTGAAGATTTATCCATCAAAGCCACGACAACCGAGAAACTTAGCTTTGTTGGAAGAGAGGAAGGCATATCCGCATATGCAACAGTTTTGATTTACAAAAAATAATCTATAATCTGATTTCAAGATTGATCAACTCTGCTATTTCCTCAAAAAAACCGCAGATAACAAATGCCCAGAAAAAAGCGCTTATGGTCATATAAAGAAGAATTTTCGATCTTTTAGCACCGAATGACACCGCTAACAAAGCTCCTCCAATAGGTGTAAACACTAGAGGAGTCAATAAAGAGATTCCAAAAACTCCATATCGCTTCCACACTCTCACAAACCTTCTTGAATTCCTTGAAAATACGCGGACATTTTTTCCTCGTATTTTCTTCACCACTCGTCTGATAAATTTGTGAAAAAAAGTAATTAAAAACACCGAAGTCATCATACCCAAAGCTGTAGCTAATACCATTTCAAAATAGCTCAAGCCAAAAGCGGTTCCTAATGCAGGCCCTCCCACAAACTTGAACATACTTGAAAAATACGCCGTCAACCATTTAAATAGATACCATTCTTCCATAACAACTCAAACTAAATTTATCTTTTTCACCCAATTACAACTGTATATATGTAAAACAAATAGACAAAAATTAAAACCCCACCTTCCACTTGATCTACTTTCTTCCTAGTCAACATCAACGGAAACACCAAGGCTGTAATCGCTAACATCCAAACCATATCAACATTTATCATTTTCTCACTCACCTTTATTGTCTTGATTATTGAAGTAATTCCCAATATGGAAAGGATATTAAAAATATTTGAGCCTAATAAGTTCCCCAAAGCCAAGTCTGTTTGTTTTTTTGAAGCTGCAATCACCGAGGTAACCAATTCAGGCAAGCTTGTCCCTAAAGCGACCACTGTAACTCCTACAACTCGCTCTGAGACTCCCCATTTCAAAGCAATATTTTGAGAACCAACCACAAACCATTCCGCTCCAAAATACAAACCAAGCATCCCTAGAATTACCAAAGAAAAACTCTTCCACATAGGGTATGGATTATTAACAGCTTCAATGACTTCATCATCCGCAGCAAACTCTTTGGAATGCTTCATTCCTTGGTATATAGTAAACGACAAGTAAATAATTAACAAAAATATGAAAATAGCTCCTTCATAAGCTTCCAGAGCACCTTCCTTTACAAACACATACAACAAGAGACTGCTTCCCATTGTAACAGGCCAATCAACAGTCAAGCTGCTTTTCTCTACTTTGATAGGGTAAATCAAGCCTGTAACTCCTAATACTAAAGCCAAATTGCAGATGTTCGAGCCTATAACATTTCCCACTGCTAAATCAGAACTTCCATTCAAGGCTGATATTGTGCTAATGAACAACTCAGGAGCTGAAGTTCCAAAAGCTATTACTGTCAAACCTACAACCAAAGTCGGAATTTTATAATTCAAAGCAATTCTACAAGCACCCCTTACTAAAAATTCACCTCCAAGTATAAGAATCGCCAAACCTATAACTAATAAAGCAATATGTGTTAACATTGTAATGTATTTTTATCCACTTTATTAGCTTAACAAAAAAACAAACCATTATTTCTCCGCAAAGCATGATTTATTTTCATTTTTATCCGAAATGTTATTTTCTATTATCCTCACCATTTAACATGCTCAAATAGCTTTCATACCTGGGAATCGCTATTCTGCCTTCTTTCACGGCTTGCTTCACCACGCAACCGGGCTCTTTGTCATGCTTGCAATTGTAAAACCTGCATTCTCCTGTCATATCTCTCATTTCAGGAAACAAACCTGCCAACTCTTCTGGCTCAATATGCACCAGACCCAATTCTTTTATCCCAGGGGTATCAATAATATAAGTATCATCTTCTATTTCAAACATCTCCGCAAAGGTGGTCGTGTGCATTCCTTTATTCGCAAAGGCTGAAATTTCATTGGTTCTTTGTTCGATTTCAGGGGCTATTCTATTGATCAAAGTAGATTTTCCTACGCCTGAATGACCTGATAAAAGCGTCTTCTTTCCTTTCAGCAATGCTTCGAACGCATCAATATTATAGCCTGTTTCCGCTGAAATTTCAATGCATTCATAGCCTATCCCTTCATACATCTTCATCACATCCCTTTGATACTCCAAGTCTTCTTCTTCCAACAAATCAGTTTTGTTAAATGCAATAACCGTAGAAATATGATAAGCTTCAGCGGAAACCAAAAACCTGTCAATAAAGCCAAAGCTCGTGCGAGGCATAACCAACGTAGCGACCAACACTGCTTGATCCAAATTAGCTGCGATTATATGCACATGATGAGCTTTCCTCGTAGACTGTCTGATCAAATAATTCTCTCTTGGCAAAATCTCCTTGATCACGCCTGATTCCTGATCGTTCTTCTCTTCGATTTCAAACTTCACAAAGTCCCCAACCGCCAATGGGTTGGTCACTTTCAAGCCCTTGATTTTGAACTTTCCTCTCAATCTACACTTCAAAACACGCCCATCATCCATCTTCACATCATACCAAGATCCAGTTGAACGCAATACAAGTCCTTTATACATTGACATAACTTACAGCTTCTTATTTATATATTCCATTACTAAATCAGTGGCGCCAATGCTTTTCTCTAAATAAGCGCGGGATGCTTTCCCTGCTTTTTGGGCCAATTCAGGTTTTTCAATCATTTTATTTACAATATCAGAAAGCTCTGATGAATCTTTTATCACAACACCTCCTCCAGACTTAAGCAAATCTTTCGCTTCTTGAAATTTATCATTGGTAGGGTCATCTCCCCAAAATACTGGAATACCAAACACTGCAGCTTCCAATGTATTATGGAGTCCTTTATTAAAAGCGCCGCCTACATAGGCTAATTCAGCATAACCATAAAGACTGGAAAGCATTCCAAAATTATCAATGACAATCACTTGATGCGTTTCAAAATCATTTTTCTCATTGCATGAAGAATACCTTACAGGATTCAATTCAGCCAGCAGCCTCTCCATTTCCACTATTTCATGTTCTTTCAAATTATGGGGGGCAATAGCGAACTTCAATGGCTTATTTTTCATTGAATTCATAAATGGAGCCAGCACTTCAATATCCGAAGGCCAACTGCTGCCCACAACCATCAATTGATCTTCAGCTTTGAACCTCTCCATGACAGGAATATCATTTCTTCCCAATCTAATCTGCTCCACTCTATCGCAACGCGTATCCCCGCCAACTTTAACATGATTAATATTTATAGACTCCAGCAACTGTTTCGAATCTTCATTCTGAACAAAAATTTCATCAAAAAAAGTCAACATGCCACGATGCAAGCCTCCGTAGTTTTTAAAGAAAGGCTGGCTTTCTCTAAATATAGCGGAAAACAAAACTAAAGGAATATTCCTTTCATTTACTTCTCTAAGCGCATGATACCAAAAATCGTATTTTACAAAAAATACTACCCGAGGCTGAAGCATATCCAATAGCTTAACGGCATTTGCCTTAGTGTCATAAGGCAAATAAAAGACAACATCCGCCTTGTCATAATTCTTCCGAACCTCATATCCTGAAGGAGAGAAAAACGACAATGCTATTTTAAAATCAGGATATTTTTCCTTGAACGCCTCCAAAACAGGCCTAGCTTGTTCAAACTCCCCTAATGATGCACAATGAAACCAAGCCACTTGATCCGATTTGTCAAATGAGGCATCCTCCAATTTTGAAAATGTTCCGGCTCTTCCATTCACAAACAACTTAAGCTTCGCATTGAACAAAGAGCCTATAGTCGTTCCCAATTTGAGCAAGAGAATAAATATATCGTAAAGAAACTTTTGCATAATTCTTCGTATTGAATCGCAAAAATAAAAAAAGCTCTCTGAAAACAGAGAGCTATTCATTTATATCGCTTCATTTAAAGCAAATAAATTTCAATACTAATATTCTAACCCTTAGTGATTAGACAAGTACTCAGCAACGCCTTCTTTTGTAGCTTGCATTGCTTCTTTACCTTCTTCCCAGTTTGCAGGACAAACTTCGCCATGCTTCTCAACATATTGCAAAGCATCAACAAGACGAATCATCTCGTCGATATTTCTACCTAGAGGGAAATCATTAACTGTCTCATGTCTTACTACACCTTCTTTGTCAATAAGGAAAGTTCCTCTGAATGCGATAGGAGCACCAGCGAAAGTCAACTGACCTTCTTCAGTGTAATCCCAATCACCAGCCAATACACCGAAGTTAGCAGCGATAGTCTTAGCAACGTCAGCAACCAAAGGATAAGTAACACCTTCGATACCACCGTTATCTTTAGAAGTGCATAACCACGCCAAGTGAGTCTCTTCAGTATCAGTTGAAGCACCGATCACTTTTACTCCTCTTTTTTCAAACTCAGCAAGTTTCTCTTGGAAAGCTAAAATTTCCGTAGGGCATACAAAAGTAAAATCTTTTGGATAGAAGAAGAATACTACTTCATTCTTTCCGATGAATTGCTCTAAAGAAAAATCCGAAACAATTTCCTCACCGTTGATTACTGCCGGCGCTGAAAACAATGGAGCTTTTTTTCCTACTAATGTCATAGCTTGATTTTTTTTATGGTAATATTTGATTGATCATTTTCTCACGCAAAACACACATTTGCGATTATTACAAATATCAAAATACTTTCGAATATTAGATAATTTTCAAACAAAATATAGCATTGATTTTTTTTATAAATAAATCGCTTGCGTCTATAAATGACAAAAGCTCATATAATGCCATACAGACGATTCTATGCATGATTTCATTCGTATATTTATTTTATTGATTTTGCTCGCTCTTCTCAAGACTGTGGCTTACGCCCAGCGAACAGATATCGACCAAATAGTTCCTTTCGACCCTAGAAGCAGAGAAGTATATCTCGATAATTATGGTCGTTCAATCACCGAAGCCATTGGCACAGGCTTGGGAGGCGCTTGGACTTCCAGCGCCAAGGCCCATAACACTGGCGGGTTTGAAGTGAAATTCATCTTGAACAATGTCTATATTCCAAAAAATGAGCGTATGTTCGACTTTGACTCCGCCCAATATGTGGGGCTTACTGTCAATGGAAAGACATCGGCAAGCTTGCCTACCATCACTGGCAATAACCCAATCCCTGGGCAAGACTCTATAACATTCTACAGGCAAGTTCAAAACCGAACCGATATAACCATAGATCCTGCCAGTGGAATAGTCGGCGTGCCTCATGGCATAGACTTGAAAGGCGTAAATGGAGGGAATTTCTACGCTATGCCATTGATACAAGGTTCTGTAGGAGTTCTTCCCAATACGGACATATTATTCCGCTTCACTCCAAATATTGGCAACAAAGCTATACGAACGATAAGCTATGGAGGAGGGTTCAAACTTTCGACAAGCAATTGGTTTGGAACAGGAGAAGGCGCCTTGCCTGTTGATATCGCCACAGTGCTCGCATTCAGCTATGGAAAGGTGCAAATGGGTATTGAACAAAGTCAAAACACCAAATATGAAGACGATCCGTTGCTTCAAGTCGACAGCTGGACTATCACTGCTCAACTTTTAGCATCAAAGGAATTTTCATTCATAGAAGTATTCGCTCTCGTAGGCTATGACAATTACAAATCAGATTTGACTATGAAAGGCCTGTATAATTACACATTAAATGGGTTGGAATATACTGAGCAAGATCCGGTATCCGTTGGCTATAACAAAGGAAGCGTGAGAGGCAATGTAGGCTTCAATATTAATGTGTCAGTAGTTAGTTTTGGTTTTTCGTATTCACTCCAAGCTTATCAAAGCATGCACTTTTCACTTGGCATTAACCACATAAGATAAGATGGCTTAAAAAGAAAAAAACCTTCAAAACTTGAAGGTTCCTTTGCAGACTAAACTTCTAACAGGTGTATGAATAAATGTGTTATGTATAGGTATATACATCTCGCATTAAAAAGGTAACCCACCTTTGTGATTTTTTTAAATAATTTTTATCAAAACTATATCTCAAAGCAAAAAATAAATCGTAAATCACTAAAAAACAACCAATTACACACCATTTATTGAATTTTATTTTTTTAAAAAAAATACATATTCGGCTAAAAAAGGTTGAAAAAAATTTATGCGCATAAAAATTCCTTAAAATGCTTAACGTACAACACGAAATAAAAAACAAATAATTATTGAAAAATAGGATTAGAGATATTACCTTCGCAAATCCAATACACTAATGGGGCCGAATGGAGTTGACAGTATGTGTAATGGAGGTGTAAGCATGTCGGGATTTTGTGCGTAATTCCCGTAACTAAGACGCTCAACTTTATAATTGGCGAAAATAACTACGCCCTAGCTGCCTAATTTAGAATTAGTAGCTATGTGTCTTTGTCGGATCTTTGATCCGTCCATCCGACTACCAAAGGCATCAACTCACGGATCTAGCGACTATGAATTCGTGGCATAGAAGCGAAATTAAACGAATAAGAGAAAGTCGAATCCTTGGCTAGGGGATGGCGTTCTTCGAAAATCAAACTTAGCCTAAGCATGTAGAAAGCATACTTTATTCCTTATCTGGACGTGGGTTCGAAACCCACCGGCTCCACATTAGTTTTTTTTTAAAGCGAAATTTAGAAATTGGTAATCAAGGGTAATCTAAAAGATTGACCCTTTTTTTATGCCTGAAATATATAGCTCTATCTTCTTCACAAGGTCCACTCTGATAGCTATAATAAAGTTTATGCATCCTAATTATCATTTTAAAAAAGGTTTCAAAAAAACACCACTAATTAACTGATTAAAAGCATCTTATCAGATGATTTTACAGATTTTTCATTTCATTGATTATGAGTAACTTATGATATGATTCGATGGCAAAGCCTCGGATAGAACACTATGTTCAACTTAACCTATATAGCCATGATCAATTTAATAATCATTATAACCCTCTCCTATATTGTATACACAATTGCATACAAGTTCTTTATTACAGGATCTCATGACTATCAACTATCTGATGGTTGGACGATCCATGATCATGAATTTGAAAATGAAATTCTTGCGCAAAGAACGATAGAGGGGCCAAATGGAATGAAAGTCAAATTAGCATTAGATGTCAATGTCCATCATCCAGTGTCTTATCTGCTTGTCGAGAATTTAGGTTGTTCTTTAGGAAGCTGCCAAGTAGGAATGAAGACTAATAGCTATGAATTTTATTCTGTTATAAATCTTTATGCGAATACCAAAGAAAAAATGGAGCTAAACACTGACTCTTTGATTGAATGCTTAAAGCCTTCCAAGCAATTGCATTTTGTCGTTGGAGAAAAATCTTCTAAACTATCTCTAAATGGTTTTAAAAAAGCTTTAGCATACTTTAAAGGGCATTTTGAAAATTTTTCACAATCCAATAAAAACAACGAACTGACAAAAACCACTCTATAATGCTTTTAGACTTTTTAATTAATTTTAAATGAAGTGCTTTTCTGATGGCTATTGGAAAAGCATTTTTATTTACAGCCTCAATCGATACCCTCGTCAACAACATTCCCTTTTCAGCAGAGTTATTTAACCAGTTTTAAATACTCATGCCAATATGAAAACCATCATCAAAAATATTGAATCGCTTGAAGTGCTCGACTCCCGCGGAAATCCTACTGTAAGAACTTACGTCGAACTGGAAGATGGCACCAAGACTTTCTCAACAGTTCCATCCGGAGCCTCCACAGGTATGAACGAAGCTGTTGAACTCAGAGACAATGAAGAAAGATACGGAGGAAAAGGAGTAAAAAGTGCTTGCATGAACGTGGAAAATATCATTGCCAAAGAAATCAAGGGAATGAACTCTACCAAGCAAATGGAGATCGACAGTATCATGAACGAACTTGACGGCACCGAATCGAAATCCAACTTGGGAGCAAATGCAATACTTAGCGTATCCATGGCTGTAGCTAAGGCCTCAGCTTTGTCACTAGGAATCCCTCTTTTCCAATACCTTGGAGGAAGCAATGCCTGTCGCATACCAGTACCTTGCATGAACATATTAAACGGAGGCGAACATGCTGACAACAGTGTGGACTTTCAAGAATTCATGTTGGTGCCGTTAGGAGCACCATGCTTTGCCGAAGGCTTGCGATATGTCGCGGAAATCTTTCACACACTCAAGGCGATACTAAAAGACAAAGGGCTTGCAACAAGTGTAGGCGACGAAGGTGGATTCGCCCCAAATTGCAGTAGCAATGAAGAAGCTATCGAATTTATCGTCATGGCTATTGAAAAAGCTGGTTATAAACCCGGTATAGATGTCTCCATAGCCGTTGACAGCGCTGCGAATTCTTTCTCCCCAAATCTTGACAATCATTATAATATGATTTGGTCAGGAGCGGGCGAAATGAGCTCGGATGATTTAATAGATTTAAGCTCTTCATGGCTTGACAAATACCCTATCGTATTGTGGGAAGACCCTATGTCGGAAGGAGATTGGGATGGCTTTTCAAGATTCACTCAAAAGTTTGGAGACAAGATAGAAGTCGTTGGCGACGACATATTCGTAACCAATACAAAATTCATTAAAAAAGGCATCGAGCTTGGCACAGCGAACTCAGCATTGATTAAGCTAAATCAAATTGGCACAGTCAGCGAAACGATACAAGCTGTTCGACTATGTCGTGAAGCTGGCTGGAGGTATTTTCTATCTCACCGTTCTGGTGAAACTGAAGACACATTTCTATCTGATTTTGCGGTAGCAATGGATGGTGGCCACCTCAAAACAGGTTCTGCCTGCAGAGGAGAAAGAATTGCCAAGTACAATCGCTTGCTTGAGATTGAAAGAATATTAGCAGGCAAATCAGAATACCGTTGGAAATAAGTAAGCTAATTGAGACTCCGTGAATATAAACACGGAGTCTCGCTACTTAAATTTATGGATTTATCCATAAATCAATCTTCTTAACTGGTTTCTTTCTGCCTTCAAAAATTTTCTTGCGCAACAATTTCCATTCTACAATCATTGCCTCAGAACTTCCCGAGTTCTCAGACTCAAAATTTCTAAACAATCGAAGTAAATTATCGGAACCATATTCATGAATCAAACTATCAATAGAAGTTTCAGCAACACCAAGTTTTGACTTCCAAACATAAGCTTTATTCCATATATCTTCTCTTTGTCCAGATTTTATCGCTTTCAAAAACTCTTCAAACGCCTTTTTTTCGGAATTTTCATACGCATGATGCTTAGCTCTCATCCATTTCACACAAGGAATTAATACCCATTTGAATAAAATGACGATCAACACGAAACCTATCAAATACAAAATTCCATTTTTTGCCATTGATTTATAATCGGGTTTCTGTTCTTCAATTTCAATTTCCGTTTGTTCATTTTCAATTGCCAAGGAATCCCTCAAAGAAGCAATCATTCCCAAATTTGGATTAGGCTCAACTTCAAAAGTTCTTGCCTTCAGGGTTCTTTTATAAAGCCTTTGATGAGAGGGATTCCACCAATAAACAACTTTTTCTGGAATAGTCACTGTTCCTTCTTTTTCAAACAAATAACTACATCTATCAGTCCTCATCCCCCTAATATCCACGGAAGTCTTCTTAGTATCAAAATCGGCTCTTCCAGGATAAATACTTACGCCAGCTACCGAATCCCATTCAACTTCAGGAATCATTTGATAAATCGTTCCTTGAGCAGTTCGACTTATAGAACGCTCCAACACATCTCCCACTTTAACCTTCTGCACATTTTTAGACCAACGATCTCCGACATTCAAACTGGATGTCACCAGCCAATCCGAAAATTCAATATCCTTGGGAATTGATTTCACTGACACAGATACAGGCCTTGTCTTGACTTCTTGAGGCTTCCCTTTGTAATCTCCTTCATCAGGAGTTTCCACCTTGATGGTAAGCGATGGAATTTCCAAAGGGACATCCTCGTAAGGAAACACATTGTAAATAAACTGCACTCCTGCGTAGTTTTTCCCTTTAATATTCTGCGTGATACTCACAGATCTAAAGTACACAGAAAATGCTCCATCAACTTTTAAATTCTGTAAATCCACTCCTTTGGTAAACCATGTGGAGGTATAGACTCCAACTACGACTTCTATTGGCTCTCCGACATAAGCCGACCTTTTATTGACTTTCACATCAGCAAACAAGTGCCCTTGAGCCACTCCCTCTATGGTAGCCAATAGGCTAGTCAGCAAAATGAAATATAAAACTGAAATGCTCCTTACCATACTTTGTCGGGATTTTTAGTTGCGATTTTCTCTTCTTTCACTTGATACGCAAATTTTTTCCTCAAAAAAGAGGTCGGATCGTCTTCAGTATCTCTAATCAATATTTTTTGCATATCTTGTTTTCCAATAGCTCCAAGGTCCTCAGGCACTTCTTCCAGTTCTTTTCCTAATCGAATGTCCGTTGCCACAGTTTCTTCAAGCCGTCCTTTTTCCATATCCTCTTTAGTGGCTTCTTGTCCTCCTCCACCTAAGTCCTCAGGACTAGTATTCTCCAAATTTTGGGCATTGCCTTTTTCATTATTAGCTTCTTGGGCTTGCTCTAATGACACTTCATTTTCACCCTGCATCAATTGTGAAACAACTTCACTATTTTCGACAGCAATGCTCATTGCCGGATCCAATTCCAAAGCCTTTTGAAATGAAATCTCAGCTCCTTCCAAGTTGCCGGACTTATAATAAGCTAACCCCAAATTATACTGCCCCATTGCCGTAGTGTCTTCAGAAAAAGCCTTGATCGCATTAGCGTAATCACCAGACTTATAGTATGCAATTCCTTTACGAAGAGGGTTTTGATACCTCTCAGCCGCCAACTCATACTTTTCATGGTCTTGCAATACTTGCCCTTGATAATCCTTGCTAGCCCATAAATCATTGAACTTTGTCGGTCGATCATAAGAACATCCTGCGCATAGCATCAATATCGACAATGAATATAAAACAACGCCTTTCCTGAACAACATTAACACAATAACAACTAAAGGAATCATCAACCAATATCCTCTGTCGATCCATTGATCCTTTTCTTCATTTTTCTCGCTTTGAAAAACCAACTCGGAACGAACATTATCAGCTATAATTTCCATATCGCTATCATCTAGGGTCAAAGGGCTTATTGTTATCCCCTCCTTGCTCTCTAATTTTTTCACTATTTCTTGATCCAAGCTGGAATACACTACCTTTCCATCAACCCTCAAAGCTCCTCTACCATTAAAAGCAGGAACTTCAGCTCCAGTTGGAGTACTCATTGGCATGATGACAACCTCACCATTAAACTTGGTAGAATAATTTTGGAACATTTCAAAACTCTCATCTGTGAAATCATCTGTTAAAAACACTAAAGTGGAAGGGGCTTCAATACTTCCAACTATGGTATCCGTCATATTCAAAGCAGACGCTATGTCCGAACCTCTTAACGGCATTATCGAAGGACTTAAGCCTTCCAAATAAGATTCGATAATTTTATAATCTTTTGTCAACGGAACCACTGTATGGGATGATCCTGCAAATACCATCAAAGCAATTCTAGCCTTAGGGTCTTGTTTTATCAGATCCCTTATTTTAAATTTTGCTCGATCAAGTCTGGTCGGTTGCACATCATCGCAGAGCATGCTCTGAGAAAGATCTAAAGCAATTACCATCGGCGACTCAACCTTTTGACCGGGCACTTGCACCTTGTCCCATGTCGGTCCGGCCAAACCTAATATTCCTATGGTCATAGCTAGAAAGCTCAATGTCAATAGCCCGAGCTTTAAGTTTTCGCTTCCTTTCTTGACTAAATAAGGCTTCAAATGAGCTGGGATAACTCTGGACCATTTCACACTATCACGAACACCCCAAACACTCAAAACATAAATCACGAGCAATGGAATCAACAGCCATAAGACTGTTTCCCTTAAAAAGTGAAAAGCTTCCCAGTCGATATTTAATTCACTCCAAAACATATCCTGCTTAATTTTTAATTTTCTTAAACAATGACACTAAACTTCCCAATCCACCAAAAAGAAGCATCAACAAAACTGCAATTGCTAAAGGGAATTGGTACAAAGGTGTTCTGGGAACATATGACTCCTCCTCGTATTCGATCGGCTCAAGTTCATCCAATTCGGCATAGACTTTTTCCAGTTCTTCAGTATCCGTTCCAAGGAAATATTTCGCTTCGGTTAGCTCTGCGACATCTTTAAGCGTCTCTTCATCCAAATCCGATTCAGGTCGACTCGGATCTCCTATTCCTATAGTATAAATCTGAATGGAATCCGACTTGGCTATTTCAGCAGCGTCAAGAGGTTGTATATCTACTCCTGCATCAATTCCATCAGTCAACACAAGCATAACTTTAGATTGAATGGTGTCTTCCTTAAACATTTCAACACCTTTTACTATAGCTTTGCCGATCATAGTACGTTGTCCGGCCATTCCCACATCAGCCTCATCCAGCATCTTGCTTACGACTTCCAAATCCGGGGTAAATGGCGCTTGAATAAAGGCATCGCTTCCAAAGAATATCAAACCCATTCGATCCCCCTCTCTTTTTCCTATAAAGTCATGAATCACATTTTTCACGGCATCCCAACGTCTTACTTTTTGACCATCCACGACCCAATCCGTTTGAGCCATGCTGAACGAGATATCAGCCACAATCAAAAAATTCCTTGACTCTTTAATCTTCAACTCTGGCTTTCCGACCAATTCAGGAGCAGCTAATGCGACTATCAAAACACTCCAAATAATAAATAACATCAAGTATATGAATGCATTTTTTTTCTTTATACTGGCTGCTTTTTTGGGTTTTTGTCCGGAATATTCAGAGGTCTTTTTAAAATTTGGAAATGACAATGAAGAAGATTTCATTCTCAAAGGCGGCATTAGCCAATAAATCAAAATCGGCAATGGCAACAACACAAATACCCATATATGGGCAAATTCTAAGTTATCAGGCATGAGTTCTAATCCACTTTTTCACATTATCATTAAACTCCATCACTTCATTGGCATCCAAGGCACCACTGCTATACAAAGCTTTGTTAATCATCGTATCAAACTTTATCAAGCTAACTTTGCCAGAAGCCAAACTTTCAAGGTAAACAAGCCATTCCTTCCCTTTCAAAGCCGCGACTTTGTCTCTGCCAAATTTCAATATTGCCAGGCTCTTCAGAATTTTCAACGATTCGGCGACTTTCGCTTCGTTTGAATTTTCGCTAGCCTCAAATTCATCCACCAAACGTAAAGCTTCTCTTCTGTAAGCATTAGCTCTATACCAACTGACAAGCATCCATAGCAAACCTAAAACCAATAAAAACATCAGAACAAAAACGATCTTCCAACCTAGCGTATCAAAACTAAAACTCACTGCTTCCGGCTCCAATATGGGATGAAGCTCTGCTGTTGAAGCAAGGCTTTTCAATGAATCGCCAATCAAATCGCTTTGAATTATATCAATCAGCATATCATTGTGTTAAAATGTTCTTCACTTGTTCATGCACTTCCTCTTCGGTATTGAGATTGATTACCGGAATTCGATACTTCTTCAGCATAGATTCGAATTTCAACTTATTCATCTCATTTTCCTCTTTAAGCTTATTGCGTAGCTCTTTTCGGCCTCCTCTTGCCAGTATCTGCTTGTCGCCTTCGCTTAGAACGATATCTTCATTAGGCAAAATAAAATCCATAGGGTCTGTAACTCTCACAAGAATCACATCATTCTTTCGACTCATAAGACGCAACGACTTAAGCAAATCCTCTGAATAATGTATGAAATCTCCAATAATCACCACCAGAAAATCATGGGTAATCATATTGTTAATCTCCGCGATTCCTCTTTGAAGGTTTTTCTCAAATGTCGCTGTATCATCCTGCCCTAGCTTATGATTATACTGAACCATCTTTTCAAGAAATCGCAAAGCATTTCTACGATCTCGCTTGGGCTTCAAAACTTCAAGCTCGTCTCCGGAAAATATAGCTCCGCCTACTCGATCTCCATCTTTCAATATTCTAAAAGCCATCAAAGCCGCGGCTTCAGCAGCCACAACAGCTTTTGTTTTGACTTTGGAGCCGAAAAACATGCTATTGGACTGGTCAACAATAACCAAAGCAGGCTTTTCCTTTTCTTCTGTAAATACTTTAGTATGCGTTGTTTTCGTTCGAGCAGTTACCTTCCAATCTATATTTCTAATATCATCTCCAGCCACATACTTTCTAGACTCTTCGAAATCCATTCCTCTACCTCTAAGCTTTGAGGCATGCTTCCCTCCAAGTATGGATTTTACTTTTTGTTTCTTAGCCAACAAACTAAAACCCACAGCATGCTTTTCCATACTCAGCAAGCTTTCCAGTGAAGTATATACATTCTCTGGATACTCTCGTTGATTACGCTTCATTCTCATCAAGCCAATACCGCTACTTTATTAAGAATCTCGTCAATTACTTGATCAGCCGACACTCCTTGGGCTACAGCTTCATAGCTCAAAATAAGCCTGTGTCTCAAGCAATCATGTACTACTTCGCGAACATCATCCGGACTGACGAAATCCTTACCATTCATCCATGCATTTGTTCTACTCGCTTTATCTATAGCGATGCTGGCTCTTGGACTAGCTCCAAAGTCCAGCCATTCGGCCAAATCCTCGCCAAATTTCTCAGGTCTTCTTGTAGCGGATATGATATCCACTATATATCTTTCACATGTCTCCGAAATCTGTATTTTATCTATTTCTTTTCGAGCTTCAAAGATCACTTCTTGAGAGATTTTTTCTACTTCTTCTTTTTTCTGCTCAAGGCTTGACTCCTTTCGATTCAATCTAATGATCTCCAATTCAGATGCATCATCGGGGTAATCTATTCTCACATGCATAAGAAACCTATCCATTTGCGCTTCAGGCAAAGGGTAAGTGCCTTCTTGCTCCACAGGATTTTGTGTCGCCATGACCATAAACAAGCTCTCCATAGGATAGGTGTTTCCCGCTACTGATACTTGTCGTTCTTCCATTGCTTCCAAAAGCGCGGACTGAACCTTTGCCGGAGCCCTATTGATTTCATCAGCCAAAATCAAATTATTGAAAATTGGTCCCTTTTGAAATACAAATTTCTCCTCTGCTTCCGGCTGGTATATTTCTGTCCCTGTAATGTCCGAAGGAAGCAAATCTGGAGTAAATTGTATTCTGCTCAATCCACAATTCAGATGTTTTGACAAGGTCTTAATCGCCTTGGTTTTTGCCAATCCCGGCAAACCTTCCAATAAAAAATTTCCATCCGCCAGAAGTATCAATACCAACCTTTTCACTAACTTCTCTTGTCCTATGATAGACGCATTGATATTGTCAAGCAATAATTGAATGCTTTTTCGTGTATCCATAAATTTGATATTTACTATTTAGAATTGCCTTGAGGATAGATCACTTTCCAATCTTCCTTCATACTTACAATAACCCAGTCATCCGCTTTTGCCTGATCAAGCGCCTTGTCCAGATGACCGATCTTTGAGTCTCTATCATAAGCCCACTCTCTTACAGAGTCAGTGTGATGAATGATCATTTCCAGATTTTTATGCTCTTGATCGGAAGTCCATTGCAACATTGCCAAATCGCCATCCGAGTTACCAACGCAAATCACCGGTTTCTTGCCAATCACTCGATTGATATTAATCGGCTTGCCGTCTTTATCGTCAATAAAGTCAAGCTCCGGCTGTCTTATAATAACATATCCTGAATCGGTTTCAATGAATTCTGTCTTTAGAGTGCTTCCCAATATCTGCTCAGACGGAATATTGTATACGTCAATCAAAGAGCCTCTCATAAAATCCAAGCCACCACCTGAAACTATATACGTTTTGAAATCATTAGCTCTCAAGTAATCCAACAACTCTAACATGGGCTGATACACCAATTGATCAAATCTCACTTTCTTTGTCGGGTGCTTGGCTGTGTCTATCCAAGCTTTTACTTCGGCCTTGTACGCTTCCGGAGTATCTCCTGCCAAAGCAATTTGAATAGCCTCGAGAAGTTTTGGCAAAGGAGTATTCATCAAAGCCTCATGATCTCCTTCCAAGATTGCTTTGTAAGGCTGTTGATTTTTCCATTCAGGATGTTCTTTGCTCTTTTTCTTGATTTGATCGAATACGAAATAAAACTGAAAATAGATAGGCTTTTCACTCCAAAGCGTGCCGTCATTGTCAAAGCATGCTATTCGATCCTCAGGCTTGATATACTCAGGCAGAGAAGGGTTTGTAACTCCTTCAACATAGGAAATTATCCTATTTTTAATTTCAGTGTTGTTCCAAGAAGGCAAAGCGTCTTCAGATAAGCCCCCTTCGGTCTCTCGCTCATTACTCTTTGGCGAACATGCTTGTGTCAACAACAACACAAGCACTATGTAAAAAGTGTTTGTTTTGAAAATGCGAATCATGAATATTATTTTTATTTATTAATATTTTATTCAGTTCACATTCCTCACACATCGGAATCCGACATGTTCCATACCCGTATCAGGAGTTAAACGCATTCTTCTGGCATTTCTGTATCCAGAACACCAATTATCATTGCATAAAAATGATCCACCACGAACAATCTTGTTTTTTTCATAATTAAAATAAACTTCATTTGATTGTTCAGGCCCTTTTGGATTCACTGCCAAATTTCCTTGTCTTTTCATTTTAGCATAATAGTTAGCGCTATACCAGTCAGCTGTCCATTCCCAAACATTACCCGCCATATCAAACAATCCATATCCATTGGCTGGGAATTTCCCCACTGGAGCTCTTCGCTCATAGCCATCGTCGACGGTATTATGATAAGGAAATTCTCCCTGAAGGTGGTTAGCATAATGAATTCCTTCTTCTGTTTTGTCATCTCCCCAAGGATACATTGCATCTTCGAGTCCTCCTCTCATAGCATACTCCCATTCCGCTTCCGTAGGAAGTCTTTTTCCCGCCCATTTGGCATAGGCCAAAGCGTCATACCAACTTACATGAACAACGGGATAATCGCCCTTCCCTTCAATAGAGCTTCCAGGCCCCAATGGATGTCTCCAATTGGCTCCTTGCACCATCTCCCACCAATTCGCCATATTCTCTTTTGATGCTCCTTCAGGCGCATATGAAAACACTAATGAGGATGGCAGCAATTGACTATCCGACGGTCTGGCCGTACCTTTAGGCAATTGTTTTTTTAGCTCTTCCCAGACAATTTCCCTCTCCGCTATGGTAACATAACCTGTTTCTTTCACAAATCTAGCAAATTCGTCATTGGTCACTTCATGGCTGTCCATCCAAAAGTCGTCAACACTAACCGCATGCTTCGGAAATTCATCTCTCTGTGGCAAAGCGGAAGCTTCCCAAGATTGTTCGTCATCAGGAGTATCTCCTCCCATATTAAAGGTTCCGCCTTTGATTCTTATCATACCCGAATAATCACTTGCAACAGTCGTGTCTAGCTTAATATTCTCCAAGCTTGTCAAATACAAAAGACTCAAGTCCGCCTTGCCTACAAAATTTTCCTCAATCGACGAATAACAAACAGTAGTGCTTCCCGAAGCATTTCTTTTTTCCTTGCAACCCAAAAGAAACTCTAAACCAAAAAATAAAATAATGATAAAATATAATCTCATGTCTAGTACAATAATACTGCAGAAAAAAAATTCACTAAACAGATAAAAGTATCCTTCATTCATTCGTCAATTTCTATGCCCTATTTAAAATTTCAAGCATCATTCTTGTTCAAAATCAATTCGTAATTCTTTCATTCTTTAAATTCTTTGAACATGAAACAAACCAGTACATGGATCATGATTGTCGGCATTTTAATAGAGTTATTCTCTATGCCAGTGTCAGCAGCGCCGGGACCAGCTCCCAAAAAAGGAAAAAACAGCAAACCGAACATCTTAGTCATATTCGGAGATGATATCGGTATTACCAATGTAAGCGCCTACAGCAGAGGCTTGATGGGTTATATGACTCCTAACATTGACAGAATTGCTAAAGAAGGAGTAATGTTCACAGACTACTACGCTGAACAAAGTTGTACTGCTGGACGCGCAGCCTTCATTACTGGACAGTCTCCTGTCAGAACAGGCTTAACAAAAGTAGGACTACCAGGATCTCCAGTTGGTATTCAAAAAGAAGATCCGACCATAGCTCAATTGCTAAAGCCATATGGCTACGCCACGGCTCAATTTGGTAAAAATCATTTTGGAGATCGCGACGAATTTCTACCAACTAACCATGGTTTCGATTTATTCTTCGGCAACTTATATCACTTAAATGCTGAAGAAGAACCAGAACACCCAGATTATCCGCAAGATCCGGAATTCAAGAAAAAGTATGGGCCAAGAGGTGTTATAAGAGCAACATCTGATGGAAAAATAGAAGATACAGGACCATTGACCAAGAAAAGAATGGAGACTGTCGACAAGGAATTTTTAGATGCTGCGAAAAAATGGATAAAGGAGCAAGCCAATAATGATCAACACTTTTTCACTTGGTTCAATACCACGGCAATGCACTTCCCAACATATCCCGACCCTTCAGCCAAAGGACTGTCCAAAGGCCAAGGCTTTTACGCGGATGTTATGGTACAACATGACAACTACGTTGGTGAACTGCTGGACTTATTGGATGAGCTTGGCATTGCTGACAATACGATAGTAATCTACACTACGGATAATGGACCGCATTTCAACATGTGGCCTGATGGAGCAATTTCTCCATTCAGAGGTGAAAAAAACACCAACTGGGAAGGCGGATACAGAGTGCCTTGCATGGTAAGATGGCCGGGGAAATTTCCAGCAGGAATTATCTCAAATGAGATCGTTTCGCATATGGACTGGACGCCGACTTTGGTAGCTGCAGCTGGAAACGATAAGGTAAAGCAAGAGTTGCTGACTGGATTTCAGGCCGACGGCGAAACGTTCAAAGTTCACCTTGACGGCTATAATTTACTCCCTTATTTGACTGGTGATACTAAAGAAAGTCCTAGAACAAACTTTTTCTACTTCAGCGACGACGGACTACCTGTTGGCATGAGAACAGGGGACTGGAAGCTCGTATTCGCAGAGCAAAGAGCTCATGGCTTCGCTGTATGGGCCGAGCCATTTGTTCAACTTAGACTTCCACACATTCTCAACCTGAGAAGAGATCCTTTTGAAAGAGCTCCTACAGATGCTAATAATTATGAAAAATTCAGAATTGACCATGCATTTATGGTATATAAAGGCCAAGATGAATTTGCACAATTCTTAGCGACTTTCCAAAAGTACCCTGTAAGACAGCGTCCTGCATCATTCTCTGTGGACCAAATTGCTGAAAAATTCTTGAAACCAGATTTAGAAAGATAATTTAATTTTCTTTATTAATATAGATTAAAAACGATTTCAACTGAGTTGAAATCGTTTTTTTATTATACCTGAATCAAATAAATAAAAATACACTTTGATAATTATATCGCACACGATATATTCGCAAAAGATATTAACCTTTTGCTTTATGAAATTGAAAAATTTCACACGAGTAATACTCTGCGTAATGCTGCTGACTAGTGGAGTTGCCCATTTCACTAGTCTAAAGCAGGAGTTTGAAAGTCTGGTTCCCCAATGCATAAGCTATGACAAAAAACTTGTAATTGAGATAACTGGAATCACTGAACTCATACTTGGCGCTTGCATGTTGCTTGTAAGAAAATACAGAAAATGGATAGGCATCATATTAGCCATTTTCTTAATAACTGTATTCCCAGGGAATATGCATCAATTTTCAAGAGGAATCGATGCCTTTGGCTTGAATGATGATGCAATCAGACTCTTAAGACTATTTCTACAACCATTGCTGATATATTTAGCTATCTGGTCAACTAGCGATTGGAGGTTGCAAAAAAACATGAATGATTAAATTGATATTCTTATTTAACCAAATATAAAGCCATGGAAAACAATTTTTATGAATTCGAAGCGACGGATATAAAAGGAGAAAAAATTCCTATGTCCAACTTTAAAGGAAAGACAGTAATGATCGTCAATACGGCCAGCAAGTGCGGACTAACTCCCCAATTCGAAGGTTTGGAAGCTATCCATCAAAAGTACAAAGACAAAGAACTGGTAATTCTTGGTTTTCCTTGCAATCAATTCGGCAACCAAGAACCTGGAGGCAAAGAAGACATCGAAGAAGTATGCAGAATCAACTATGGAGTTACCTTCCCCATGTTCGCCAAAATCGATGTGAATGGAGAAAATGCCCATCCTATTTTTAAATATTTGAAAAATGAATTGCCCGGCTTGCTCGGCAAAAGAATTAAATGGAACTTTACCAAGTTTATTGTTGGACCTAATGGAAAACCTATGAAAAGGTTCAGTCCAACGACAAAACCTAAAGCTATCGACAGCTTCTTGGAAAAATCCTTAAAATAAATGAGCACAGAAAATACCGATTCAATAAAACTGGAAGATCAGTTATGCTTTCCTCTCTACGCAGCATCTAGATTAATCACTCAATTGTATAATTCTATTTTAAGCGACTTGGATATTTCCTACCCTCAATATTTGACGCTTATGGTCTTGTGGGATAAAGGAGATTCAACGGTTGGAGAACTAAGCAAAGCATTAATTCTAGAATCAAATACGCTAACTCCCATGCTCAAGCGAATGGAGTCCAAAGGTATCATTAGCAGAAAAAGATCTCAAACAGATGAAAGAATAGTTATGATCAGCTTGACTCAAAAAGGTAAAGACATGAAATCCAAGGCCATGTGCATTCCCGAAAAACTGATTCAAAAAATCAATGCTGAAAATTCCGATTCTAAAATTCCAGAAGTAAATCAATTAAAAGAAAGCCTTTATCAATTAATAGACTTGATAAAAAAACAATAACTCTACGCATGCCGCTTACACTCGCAATAGCGGCATGTACTTTTTGATTTCTATTTCCTATATTGAAGTTATAACTTCAACCGTTCAAAAAGATGGATAAAAAATTTTTATTTGACTCTGTAATTCGAGAATGCGAGGCTATAGCCTATATTTCAAAAAACATCAAAGAAGAATACTTGGCTTATCGACCGGCTGAAAGTATGTGGTCGACTCAAGAGCTGATGGAAACGCTATCTTTTATCGGAATTTATACCGCTGAAGCTCTGTATCATAATGACTTCAAGGATAAAACACATGATCGCTACTATAGAATGGTAGAAAAACATAAAGATCAAACGATCAGCGAATACTTGACAGCTCTAGATGATCAAAAAGGACAACTGATCAAGTTTTTTGAAACTATTAAGCCTGAGGATCTGAAAAAAAGAGTCGCTTATCATCCTCTTATCGACAAGTTGCCACTTGGTATTGCTCTTCAAGAAATCACTATAAAATTCCTTACTGGCTATAAAATGCAACTTTTCGTCTACCTTAAAACTTTAGGAGAAGAGTTAATCGGCGCTAACCTTTGGTCCGCCAAAGACAGCCCTTTTTATAGTTATGAATAAAGAAGCAAGCTATTATCACTTCATGGACATGTAGTTGCCTTCCAAATCTATTTTTACAGTAACCTTATTATCTACTTTGATAAGGCCCATGGCTTTCTTGGGAGGTATCAAGCCAAAATCATTGATATTCAAGTCTAAATTGCCTTCAACTTTAAACTCATTATTCTTTACTATATAATCTTCCAATGAAAGCTTGTAGACATTTTTCTCACCAGCTAAACTAATTGTCACCTCCAGATAGCCCTTGCCATTTACAAAAATCAATCTATTCAATTGCAAATGAATTTGAGGATATTCTTTGGACTTAATCATTTTAAAAAAATCGCGGTTCATCAACTTAGTACCGCTATCGAACGATTCTGATTTCAATGCCAAAATCGAATCAAAAAAAACTAAATCGCCGCTAGGCTCCTTAACGATTTGAAAAGTATCACTTAGTGCATTTTCATATTCAAAATTAAACGAATTCACATTGCTTCTTCCCTCAATATTGATGCTTGATGATTCTTTAAAATAGATCGAAACAGGGCTTTTACCTTTTTGATAATCCCCACCAATCATAAATGATAAAACATGAATTAGCAATACAATCATGACTAGATATTTTTCTTTTCAAATTCAAAAGTAGCACTTTGAAATTATAAAATTCAAAAGCGCTACTTTATTTAATATTCTACTAGAATGCAATCACAGCCTCTATATTCACACCATGAAATCTAGCATCCTTGAATTGCGGGCCAAGTGCCTCTCCATCTTTATAATGCTGATTTACGTACTCAATTTTCGTAAGAATGTTCTTGGTCATGAACCATCCTCCGCCGATATTGAATCTATCCACTCTAAAATCCTCAGACTTTGATGAAACTCCCGACTCTTCAGAAGTAGTTAGAGTACCGTCATTGCCAAACGCTGTGTTGTAGCGACCGCCTACATAAAACTTCTCTCCTTCTCCAAATCTATAAAGCAATTCAGCCACAAACTGATTATAATTTCCTTTTTCAGCTACTATAGTCTGGCCTGAAGCATCTGTGCCTGTCATTTGGTCCATGCCGTCAGCGGAATATTCATAAGTACCGAAAAACTCCAAACCTTGGTATTTCACAAACTGATTAATTTGAAAAGAAGTGAACTTGTTGAAACCTTTTCTTACTCTACCGCTCCAATCATTTGCAGTCACAACATTTCCATCCGCATCATAAAATGAAGTCACATTGAAATATCTAGACCCTGCTCTATCGCCAGTGTAAAGATAATTTACCGCTTCGCCGAAGCTTGTATAGAATGAACCTGTTGTTCTTACTCTCAAATCAGAATTGACTTGCTTGTCAATACCAACCTTACCATAAAGCGAAGGAGCTGCTCCTTCAATTTTAGCGGTTGACTGATTAAGTTTTCCATTGGAAACACCAATCATACCTAGCAAGCCTGACTTCTCATCTTGCATCAAGATCTCCAATGCCAACTCAGTGGTAAAAGCATCCATCAAGTAATTCCCTACAAATGGGTTGTAAATCGAATTACCTCCATCCGATCTTCTAAAGTGAGCATCACCATAGTTCACTTCCATCAAACCTGCCTTGATAGTAGTTTTCTTCATTAAGTTGTCAAGAAAAGCGCTGTTCAAGAAAGGCAAGGCATCCAGCTGCAAATATCCACCCTTTACATTAGCCTCCACATGATGTCGGCTTGAAAGATATGTTTCCAACTTCATAGTTACACCCGGAGCAAATACTACATCCAAGTTAAAGTTGGCCATTGGCAAATTAAAATCTTGTCCTAACTCAGACAAACCGTATTGCGGAGTTGCATTGCCTTCTCCCGCATGTCTGTTATAATAATTCTCTTGAGTAAGGCCTTGAAAATGCATATTGAAATTACCTCCAACGCGTACTCTGACTTTGTCGAATTCGTAATTATCCAACTTTTTAGGTTCGAAGACATTCAAGCCTGTTTGATCATTCGGCCTTAAGCTTTCAAACATTTTATCTTTGACACTCTCTTGAGATTCTGACTGAGCCATTGCAGGCATGCTTCCCAAAGACGCCGCCAATAGAGTGATTAAAATTCTTTTCATGTTATGTTGTAATTGTAAGTTGCTATTTATTTCAGATTTGCGGAAAATTCCACCGTCACTTCATCGCCAGTTTTAATAGTATTGAGCATAGCGGTTGGCGGATCAATGCCAAAATCAGACATATTGAATGTGTATGAAGTTTTCAAATCAACACCGTTGGCATTTGGAACTACAGTGGCGTTCAAAACGACATTTTTGCTAGCTCCAGCGATAGTCAAAACTCCTTCTGCTTTCACTTCAGTGCCAGAAATGCTTTTTACTTCGGTTAGTTTAAAATCAATAGTTTTATGCTTTTTGGTTTTAAGCGCATCATAGACATTTTTATCCATGGACTTTTTACCGCTTTTTAGCGACTCCGAGCTTATTTGAAAAACCAAGCTTTCAATAGAACTCAACTGTCCATCCTCAACATTTGCAAGCATGTCGATACTGGAAGTTTCAGACACGCATTCCCAATCATGGAGCGTTGATGTACCTATAACCTTAGTTTCCCCATTATTGCTTTCATAGCTTTTTTGAGCCTGCGCATTGCCTGCTAATAATCCCCAAGCACATAGGATAATAAGTGCAATTTTCTTTCTCATTGATTATATATTTTAGTTCCTTACTTAGTATTAATTCTGATAAACAAATAGCTTTTTTCAAGTCAAAACACGCAATAAGCATCTTGAAGCCGTAAATGTTTATACAAAAGTAAGTTTCAATCAATGAGAATTATAGGACACTACGCACCAACTATGGTACTTTTAAAACCTGAACTTTCAATACGATATTCCAATGGGGTGCACTTTACGAGTTTCTTAAAAAATCTATTAAAATAGGATGCATCTTGGAAGCCTAATGAAAAAGCTATTTCCTTTATGCTAACGTCTGAGTAAATCAAATTTCTTTTTGCTTCGTACACTAGTCTATTGTGAATCATTTCTTGCGTGGTACGTCCATAGCTTTCTTTCAAAATCAAATTTAATTGCTTGCTGGAAATAGAAAGGGCATCCGCATAAAATTTTACTGAATGATTATTCATAAAATGATCACCTACGAGCTTGCTAAACCTCATTGCCACACTATTCAATTCCGGTAGCGCTTCTCGATTCTCAAAAGCTCTTTTATAAATATGGAGCACTAAAATCAACTTGTATTTTATTAATTCAATATCATATGAAGAGGATTCATATTCTTCAGTAAGCCACTCGAAAATATCTGTCAACCTAACCTGCCATTTTTCTTCCACATGCACGACAGGAAACTCTTTAATCAAGATTAACTTATACTGCTCTTCCAGCTTAAAAAATTTGTTCTCAGCAACCAAGTCAGAAGCAAACTCCAATAATACCCCTTCAATGGAGTCGTTTTGATCTCCTATCAACTTCCAAAACTGATCCGGATACAAAAGAAACAACGATCCCTTTTGCAACAAAAAATTCTTATCATCAACATCTAGCCTCGCCTTCCCCTTTCTTATCCACACTAACAAGTAATTTTCTGAAGTATTGCTTTCATACATGTCAATAACGTTCAAATTCTTTAATTCAAAGTGCATTGACTTGTCAACAAATAACTCTTTACTTCTTGTCATATTAATACTTCATTATTCCCTTTCACCAAAATAGCAACGTTAATACGATCTATATATTCTAAAAATAATTACCCTAAAAAATATAACTATTCAAATATCAATTAAAAAACAAAGTGCAGTTTTTCATATTGATTTCAGCGAAAGAAAGTTATTAAACAAAAAATTTAACTATATAAATAATAAATTTAACAAAAAATTCCAACACCATGCATATTTGTTAATAATTATAACAATTATACATAATTTTAGTTAACGAAACTTCATGAAATAATCTAGATTTTCCCCTTTATACTGTATTACCTATCACTGACATCAAACGTTAAAAAACATTAAAAATCAATATGTTATGCCTGGGAAGTATGCAACTTTAAAGAGAGACAAAGCCAAACGAGCTTATCGAATGGCTAAAAAAAATAAAGCTAAAAAAAACAAAGGCAAAGACGGACAAGCTGGAACCGATGAAGTCGATTTTGCATGGTTGGAAAGAATAAAATCCAAATTGCCTCCGCGCCTAGATTTATCCCATACTGTCATACCAACTCCACCCGATGTTCCTCTAGCTCAAGCAAGCGATGAATTAAGTCCTTTTGAGATGATAGATGTTACTCCAAAAGGAAAAGGCAACCCCTTTCTTAGCGAGGAATTCCCCGAACACCATTATTCCAACGAAAGCGATCCATTGCTCAATGAAGGAGAAATCGATGAGCCTTCGTTTTCCGGCACTGTCGTATCGCTGCAAACAAAATACGATGAAAAAGATCCTTTGGCATGTCACTTCATGACACCACATCCGGAAAATCCCGAATACAAAAAGTATATGAATCACATTCAATACGAAATGGATGAACAGCTGGACTCAATTGGAATAAAACCTATTGATGAAGAAAAACAAAGTTATCCTGCGGAGAAGATTTATGGAGTCTTCCAAAAATTAGCTGTCAGGTACATGAGAGAGGAACTATTGAACAAGCTTTCACTCATCGGCCCCCAAATGACTGTCGACGATAGAGTTTCTTTATCTATACAAAATGTAGAATCTCGCCTAAAATCACTCGGAGAAGAATACAATACATTTGTGCCAAACAAGGTGCTTAGAGCTTTAGCTCATGAAGCCTATATGAATATATATGAAATGAAAAAAAGCGTGCACACATCGAGACCAGTAATGGAGGAGGAAGACGAAGATGAGGATTATCTTATGTACATCGAAATGTTTTCGCCTGAGAGCATGAAAGGCACCAACCTTAAAACTTACCTCGCTCAAACCGCGGATACAGCAAGCCCCGAAGAACTTGAAAAAGCTGACGATGAATATCAAACCTTGGCTAAACGAGCTGCGCAATTAATGCATGCGAAACTTAAACAACATAAGCCTGCTTCAGCTAAAGTAGAAGAAGTTGTCAGAGTACTCAAAACAGAAATGAAGTACTCTGATTTTCAATTATTTGACGAAGACCTGCTCAGAGGCCTTGCTCATTATTCTTACAGATATTTTGGTCACTCAGGAACTTAGCAATTCACTCAAAACCTTGGCCAAATGGACTTTTTGGTCATCATCAAGGTACTGTATGGATTCCTGAAGGGCATGATCTACATATTCTGTATTTTCAATTCTATTAGAAATCTGTGTCAACATAGCCAGCAAATCATTCTTATCTATATATTCTCGCCAAAAGGTCGTATAAAATGTCACTTTGCCATGTTCTATAGTGTCAGTTATAGTATGATAATGGAACGGTTTGTGATATTTTTCCTTTATAAAGGTCTCTAATTCTTCCAACGGAAAAGGCTCTGACATTTCTATAGAAACAAAATGCTGCTTGAGCCGAGCGGTCTCAGTTAACTTACCCTCGACTCCGTTGATATTAATCGTCTCAGTTTTCATAGGCAATACAATATTATGTCACGAATACAACATGATTCCGACTATTAAGTTCCCATGAAAAGCAGGAGATTAAAACAACAACAAAATGGTCTAAATATTAATTATTGACCAAATTTTGCACATACATTTTCATCATTTTAGCGTGCGCTCCATCCCTATTTTCTATTGAATGTGACAAGCTGCCATCGAAAAACAAGAAGTCTCCCTCTTCAACTAGCACCTCCTCCTTGTCAATGCCATATGTCACTGCCCCGCTCAAAACATACACCAACTCCAATGCATCCTCATTGTAGGATTCTCTGTATGTCTTGGGAGAAACCGATACCACTTTCAGCACCAAATTTGAATTGCTAAAACTTTGGCTAAACAACGTTTCATACGTAAGGCCTTTAGCCTCCACATTTTTTTCTTTTTTTGTTTCATCCTTGCGAATCAACAGATACTTAGGCGTATCCGAGGGATTAACATCCCTTACTAAATCCATCATTTTCACATCCAATGCCATGGAAATCTGAAACAAAACGGGAAGCGAAGGTACAGTTTTGAAGTTCTCAATTTTAGACAATAAACCAGCTGTTACTTGGCTTTTTTCGGCAACTTCCTGTAAACTCATCTTTCGCATTTTCCGCAATTCCTTGATTGCTTTCCCTATCCTACTTAAACTACCGTCCTTAATCATTTAATATTTTTTACCTTTAAAGATATGATTTCATTAATTTCCCTACTTATAAAGGTGAATATAATATTAAATGATTAAAAAATAACGATACAGATAAAATTAAATTTTCAAGGACTCACAGGAAACCAAAAATAAGATCATTCAAAAAAGTGCTTTAATTGTTCAAATTCCAACACCCCTTTCTTGGTTAACTTCATACCAGATTCAAATGTCTTCAACCAACCTTCCAACAATAATCTTTCGAAACTCTTGTTGACAGCTTCACTCTTAAGGAAATAATCTAATGCTGTTTTATCTATTTTCATTCCCTCCAATATGCCTAAAATAGTCTCTGAAACTGTTCTTGGTTTCTCCATACAGTGCAAATAAGGTAAAATTCCATTTTGCAAAGTCTCAGAAAATATAGTGTAGTCAACTTGACTGAACAGTCTATAATCCCCAATCTTACCGCCAGCCGAGGAACCGACAGGTATCAAATCCCTGTCTTTAATTGTCTTTTGCGTATATCGACAAGGAGCATTTTTTTCCCTAGAGAAATTTTTAATATTCCATTGCGTATAACCTTGGCTAGCCGCCACATCAATTCCAGCTGATTGCATCCGCGCTATAAAGCTTTTATCCGGCAGATTTGGTAATTTCCCTTTTTGAATCATCTTGGCGATTGGCAGATCTCCTATCAACTGCAACCTATACATCGAGATATTATCTGGTTCAAAATCAATAGCCTTCCCTACTTGTTCCTCAAAATGAGTTGTAGTCTGTCCAGGCAATCCATACATCAAATCGATGCTAAGCTTCATCCCGCTATCTTGAACTTTTTTGACAACTTCACAAATAAGCTCCTCAGAGCTTGGCCTACCAAGCATTCTCCTTGTCTTTATATCAAAGGCTTGTATGCCAAGACTAATTCTATTTACTCCATGAGCTTTCAGCAATGATATTTTGGAATCTGTCAAATGCCTTACTGTGCTTTCAACAGTAAACTCGTAATCATCGGCGAATGCGTAGTTTTCATTGAAGGAAGTCAATACTTTTTTCATTGAGCTGTCATCAAGCAACGTTGGGGTTCCTCCTCCAAAAAAGAATATTTCAAAAGGCTGCTCTTTGATATAGGGCATTTTCCCAAGCATATTGTTCATCTCTATCACATGCTTGTCATAGCCTTTTGATTTTAAAGTAGTGTATTTATAAAATGGGCAATAAGTACATCGGGATGCGCAAAATGGCGTATGAAAATAAACAGCTCTTTCTCTGTCTTTATCTGGAGATTGAGACAACAGCGATAACAACCCATCTAATGTCGCCTTCGCCTTCATGCCATGCGAGTGATTTGAACTCGCCTCTTTTGAATGGTGTTTATCTTTTTTTGTCATCATAATAAATATGAAAACCTCCCCTATTTAATATAGAGGAGGAATAAAAAATCGAATATATTGGAAAAACAAAATACCTATTAAATTACAAGAGCACATATTGAACTTGCGGATAACCTCTTTCATTCTCGCCAAGACTTGTAAATCTTAACTTGTACATCAGACCATTTTGATCTTTAACAATATAGAATCGGTCCGTATTTAAAACTAATTCATATCCTTTTAAGCTTCGCCAATCATCTCCTATTGTATTTTGGTCATTACCAAATTCTAACCCCTCAACATCAGCATTTGTAAAACTATTAAAAGCCTCATTAGGGTCAGCACTTTCATCTATCATAACCTTAGCTACTTCTATACTTCCAAGATGATTTTGAATCACATAATCTTTATAACCTGCCGCAACTTCATTTGGCCCATTTTGAGTTCTACCTGTCATTCTTGTAAATGCTATATCCCATGTTGATCTGCTTGGTTCTACAGTAACCAATGAAGCACTTTGAGTAGAAGCATACACATAATTCTCGCTTCCTTCTTTCGCTACATCCATCGAAGATGTATCCGTCCATGTTCCATCCGCATCAGAGTAAGTCATTTTATAACCAGAACCAGTATTAACGAATTGAACCAATTGCCATGCTTTTACAACAGTAACAGGAGCACCTGTAGAATAGTCAGTTGTTGTTCCCAGCTTGACTAAATAAATATCGCTTGAAGCTTCATCCGATCCAATATTTTTCAAAGCGACATCGTTCAAATCTCCATTTGGATTGTCAACTGATGTGCCAGGGTCTGCATAGTTGCCAGGAAGCTTGGCTTTAGCAGCCTCAATATCATCTGCTGTAATATCTTCGAAGTTTGTTTTTTCCATCGAAATCGCTCCTGCGCCAATGGCATAGTTCAGCTTAACTACATTCATGTCGCCATTGTAAAACGCATAATCCCATGCATCATTCGCTGTCCTTGTCATTTTATTAGCGCTCAGTTGAATATATACCTGATGTGTTTGGTTAGAGCCACCCATATCGGCGATTAACTCAGAACCTTCCGAAATAATTTGGCCAAATGTCAGCTTCAATGCGTCTCTATCGCCTATTACATTTCCAATTCCTGCTGAAATCAATGTAAAATCAATTGTCTCGTCTCCTTCATAAAAATCTACTTGTTTTATTACTTTAAACGAAATACTCGTGTTTCCTGCATCTGCTTGAAGTGTGATCATTCCTGCCTCAGCAGCTGGCTCAGTAATATAATCCACACCATAAGTCAAGTTCGACTCTTCAAAGCTAATTTCAATTTCAGAAGCCTCAGGCAAAGCTCTTTGAAAAACCAAATCAATTACGGCTTCTTGTTCATCTTCAGGAAAACCTAGTTCTGAAGAGGCAAATTGCACTGTCAAATCAGGGTCTTTAATATCGTTGCTAGAATCATTAGAGCATCCTGATAGAAAATACATTGCTGTCAATACTACAAGTAGTAATAGTTGTCTAAATTTGTACATTTTAGTGTAGTTAAATTATATATTTATTTTTTATTCCAAGCGAAATTATATTTCAAAGAGACAAAGTAAGATCTTCCATACCCGACCATTCGGCTTGCACCTCCTCCGTGAGCACCACCAGAACTAGTATTTGATAATGTATTTATGTCTTTGATATCAAAAATATTCTTGATACCTGCGTTTAGCTTAAGGCTTCCAACTAAACTTTTAGACATAGTAAAGTCCATGGTGTGATAATTTTCAAATCGATCTATCACATATTCTTCACTAGCTTCAGCTTGCGTTACAAAAGGCTTGCCTCCATTAAACTTATAGAACAAGGACATATTCAAATCCCAAGGTGAATATGTATAGGAAACCGATGCGTTGATCTCAGGATAATAAATTATCTGATCATCCAAATCTTGATAGGAAACTCCGATATAACCAAAACCAACAGTTCCATGCAAACTTTTATAAGAAACAGATTGATCGATATTCGCCCCTAGAGTTTTATAAGATCCAATATTTCCTAAGGTAGTAACTTGCGGATTTTCAGGATCTACTATATACTCTATTTTATCATTTACCTTATTGTAAAACCCATTAACTGAAGCATTAACAACCAAATCATTACTCAATCCTTTGGCAAAAGACAAGCCCAGCCCCACATTGTCTGAAGTTTCCGGTAGCAAATCCGGATTGCCGATAATATTATGATTGGAATCCACAAAATCGAAATAAAGCTCCTTCAAGGTTGGCGCTCTAAAACCTCTGCCATAGTTAGCTCTTAAATGCAAAGATTCTGTTAAATTGTATTTAGCATTGATCTGAGGAGTGACAGGTGCATTGTACTTGCTATTATATGCATATCTTAATCCTGGTCGAATTTTCAATCGTTCATCCAATGCCATTATCTCCGCACTTGCAAAAAGAGCATAATCTTCAATACTTTGAGTGTTACCAGCGTCAATTCTAGCTCCTGTTCCTTGCTCAATATTAATATCATAACCAAACTGATAGTTGACTATGCTTCCTCTTTTATTAAATGTTCCCTTTGCCGTATACATCTGAAATGCGATATCATTGTCATCATTCCCATTTTCAGAAGTTGTTTTCTCACCTGTTTCAGTATTGTAATTATAAGAAATAGTCGTTCGCTCATAGTCTTGAAACGCGAATGAAGCGTTATACGACCAGTAACGGTTAATATTAATATTAGCTTGCAATTGATGATTCCACCTATTAGTCACAAACAATTGATCAAATGCCATATTATTGATTGGGTTTGGTTCTCCCAAGTTGTCAATTTGCTCATCCAAATAATCAAACTTGTAAAACACATCCCATCGATGAGATCTATACCTTAATAATCCATTAGTCATCCACTGCTCCTTTGGCAGCCACAAATGAGATCTATTGGATTCATTTCCATCTTTCCAGCCATTAAAATCATTATGACCAACTGCTATGCTTGCAAATAAATTATCTGTAATTCTATACCCTAGATTCACATCTTGACGTCTCAAGCCTTGGTCTTTGCCATATTCATCTCCAACAGATTCTTCTTGCAAGCTGATTCCCACGTTAACTTTGTCTCTAGCGTCTTTCTTGGTAATGATATTTATAACTCCCGCCAATGCATCAGCACCAAAATTAACGGCCATCGGTCCTTCAATTACCTCCACTCTTTCAACAGTACTTAAATTGATCTGATTAAGGTCTATTTCATTATTAACACCAGATCTACCGGTCAAAGGCAACCCATCAATCAAAACTTTCACATTTTGACCTGAAATACCCATCATGCTGATGTTCGACGTGCCGGTAGCCCCATCTTGCTCAAATCTAATATTCAACTGATTCGATAGCACTGATTCCAAATCCACCGCCCCCATCTTCTCAATGGTTGCCGCTGACACAGTTTTCACTTTGTATACTGAATTTCTTACAGATTGGGGGCTTGTCTGAGCTGTTACGACTACTGGATCTAATCGCATATCCTTTCTTGCCATCTTAACAACCACATCCTCTGTATCTGAAATATTTAGTTCAATATCTTCATAAGACATATGTCTTAATGTAAGCAAATATGGAGGCTCTATCTCCACATCCAACTTCCCTCTCAAGTCTGTCAATAAGCAAAAGCTGCCTTTGCCTTCAGACTGTCCCGCCACTATTACCCCTTCAACAGGCTTTGAAGTTCCCTTATCCAAGATTGTAATGGTTTGTCCCGCCAAACTTGTTGCGATGAACAACATCATTGCCAAAGAGGTTATTGCTCTAAAATTCATTTTTATTAAGACTAATTCCAGTTAAAGGAGTTTAAAAAAAGCGCCACTTACTCAGAAGCGGCGCAAACACCACATTATTATTATGAATTCATCATAATATCTTATTTCTGCCCAAGATCAGAAACCACTTGTCTCCAATCTTCTCTTTCAGGACTTCCCGGCTTTCTCAAACCGAAAAATTGGCAGATCAATGTTCTATCTTTGTCAAACAACTCAATGGATGTAACCACACCATCTTTGGTTGGCTTTTTCACGACCCAAGCTGTATCGATCAAATCCGTTTTCAAATGCATGTTAAAATCAGGATCCATAATGTTCAACCAGTTTTCCATAGGGAAAATCTTCTTTACGACATCTTGATGTATTTGGATATTACCTCTGTTTCCAGCAAAAATCATGATTGGCATCTGGGTTTCAGAGGCAACATTCAACATGCTCTCCAAAGTCGCAGGATCAATTTGATAAGTATGCTTTCCTTCAACAATTTTCAAAGCATCCAATCTATGCGCTTTATGCTTGCGCAACAAGCTGAAAAAGTCATGAGTATCTTGAAGCTCGTCCCATCCTTTTGTCAAGGCCTCGGCATCCACTTCTTCCAAAGCCAAAGTCGCTGGCTCAGCCATTTCCTCTACCGCTTGATGAGCGTCCTGATTGGAGCTTGTATAGTCTGAAATAAAGTTATCAAAAGCCTCTTGATCTCCTTTTTCCTTCAAGTAAACTTTAGTGATTGCGTCACCTGCTTTGTCAAAAAATTGAACGCTTTGTTGAAAGCCTCTCACGTGCGGTTGCTTAACAGCAAAAGCGCTTTTCCAAGAGTGAAAAAACAATCTAGTCTCAATAGGTCCGATAACCTGCCCCATATGATGCATTCCCTTCCCAAAAACGCCTATTTTCTCAAATGCTCCTTTATGCTCAAGCACACATCCTTCGCTTCTTGTAATTGACATCACTTGACCGAAAGCGGGAAATCGTTTCACCATCTCATCCCATGCTCCTTCAAGACGGATAACATTTTCGCCATCCACTTTTGTCGCCAAAAGTTCCGCTTCGCTGGCCTCCAATTGATTAGCGGCATCTCTTATTCTCAATTTTGGGTTTTCATTTAACAAATCCGCCCAATCCTTCTTTATCTTTTCCGCTTTTGCCTGTAGGTTATCGACAATATTTTCCATGTCTTATGTTTGATTAAATTGTTTTCCTTAATTGATTCATATTCTTGTGTCTTCCACATGCTTCCGGCATGACAAAGTGACACTTGGTGTCCGGACATCTCAACATCCTAACTGGATGAGAATATGTACTCTCTATGACACATTTATTAAATACATCATCCGTAGCTCCATATGCTACTTGTTCGCCAGACTTTATAAACAGCATCTTGTCTGAAAACCTGCTTGCTATATTTATGTCATGTATCACAGCGAATACTCCAATATTCTTACCGCAAACCTCTTTCACTATTTCAAAAACTTGTTGTTGTTGGCTTAAGTCCATATTAGAAGTCGGCTCGTCCAAAAGCAAATACTTAGGAGTGTCTGTGTCTCCTGCCAACTGACACAAAACCCTCGCCAACTGAACTCGTTGCTGTTCTCCTCCTGACAGACTATTAAAGTTTCTACTCGCAAACTTCAATACATCCGTCATATTCATTACTTCTCTTGCTATGCCCTCGTGATCTTCATCAGACTTTTTATGAGGCATTCTTCCCATCATGACTATTTCCTCCACGCTAAATGGAAAACTCACTTGAAAATTCTGGGAAAGCACAGCTCTGGTCTTTGCCAACTGAGCAACAGGCAAGCCTTTCATTTTCTTGCCATTATATGTCACCTCACCTTTAGCATTCACCAACTCTCCCGAAATGGCTTTCAAAAAAGTGGATTTGCCAGCACCATTTGGTCCCAAGACCGTTGTTATTTCACCTGGCTTGACACTTAAATTAAGTCCTTTAAGAATTTCTCTCGAACCTGCACCATATGTAACATCACTTGCAACAAGCATCTATATTCCGTTTCTCTTTTTAGTCTTAACCAACAAATACATAAAGAATGGCGCTCCAACTAAGGAGGTAACAATTCCCAAAGGCAACTCCGCGGGATATACTATTGTTCTTGCCAACATATCCGCTACAGGCAGAAGCACCGCACCGCCAAGTATCGATGCAGGAAGAACCAACCTATGATCAGCGCCCAATGCCAATCTTATAATATGCGGAACAACAAGGCCTATAAAGCCAATCATACCTGTCAATGCCACGCAAGACCCTACTGCCATGGCTGAACAAACTACAAGAATTCTTTTTATCTTTTCCACATTTATGCCTAGATGATAAGCTTCCATCTCTCCCAAAGCAATAGCGTTGAGTTCGCTGGAATGTCTCAGAATTACCACGCATGGAACAATCACCAATAAAAAGACAAAACCTATGGATTTCCAATCCGCTCCGGACAAATCACCCATGCTCCAAAACGTGAAACTTCTCAAAGCCTCGTCATCCGCATAGAATATCGCCAATCCGATCAAGGAACCTGCCAAGGCATTAATCGCCACACCGCAAAGAATCAAAACAGCAATATCAGTTTTTCCACTTCGCTGGCTAAGCCTATAAGCCAATATCGTTACTAAAAGCCCTCCAATAAATGACGCTACCGGCAACATATAAGCACCTAGAAAAGAAGCTATTTCATCACCAAATACGGAGCTGAACACTATCGTCACCACTGCAAAAAGCGCGGCCCCACTGCTGACTCCTACCAAACCAGGCTCCACCAATGGGTTTCTAAATAGACCTTGCATCGCCGCTCCGGTGATCGCTAGAGCTCCCCCCACGATTACTCCCAGAACGATTCTGGGCAAACGTATGTACATCAACACCACTTCCTGCTGATGCGCATAATCGCCAAAGTCAGTCCCTAAGCCTAGTTTTTCCAGTATTATCCAGAAAGCATCCAAAGCTCCAATTGGGACAGCTCCGACAGTCAATGAAAGAAAGAAAACGATTACTAAGGCCACAACTAAGCCGATAATGACTATGGCATTTCGATTATAACTTTTCGTCTCTACAATTACATTCTCCACTAGGTCGTGACCTCCCTCAGACATATCGTTAACTTACTTATTTTATAAAAAATTCACCTATGAATTTATCTTCTTGGACAGCTCGGACGCTGCTTGTCCCAAACGAGGGCCAAAACCTGCCAGCAAAGAACCATCCATTGAAATGATTTTACCATTTTTACCTGCTGAAGTTTCTTTCATGCCAGGAATCTCCAAAGCGCCTTCCACTCCTCCAACACTCTGCAAACCTGTATCAAAAAACAAAACATAGTCAGGATCAGCTTCTATTAACGCTTCAGGCGTTAATGGCTTAAAGCCTTCCAAATTCTCAACCGCCAGTTTACCTCCCGCAAGACTAATTATTTCCTCAGCGAATGTTCCTTTGCCTCCTACAGTCATAGCTCCACGCCCCCTTGAGTATATAAACATCACTTTTGGAGAATCTTCAACCTTGCTAACAGAAGCTATTTCTTTTTCCACATTGCCTACAAGCTCAGCGCTCTTGTCATTTTCATTAAATCTACTTCCAAGCGTATTGATGGATGCTTTCAGTTGACTCAAGCTTTTTGTCTTTCCTATCTTAACTACTTCAACACCAGCTTGACTTAATTGCGACTCTACTTTTTCATTCAAAGTTCCTTCAGGCATAACAACCACACTTGGAGTCAGAGCCAAGATTCCTTCGGCTGTGATTGAGCTTGAATGTCCAACAGATGGGATAGAAGCTACACTTAATGGATAAACACTGGTAACATCTCTACCGACCACTTGATCTCCTTTGCCTAGTGCAAACAATATCTCTGTGGCTTGACCGCCTATTGAAACTATTCTTTCCTGAGCCTGATTGACATCAGTTGTGTTTTCTTTCTTTTTTTCACTGCACGATTCCGCAACAAAAACCGCTAGTAGAAGGGTTATTAAATACGTTAGTTTTCTCATTTTCTTAAGTTGATTAAAAAATCGACATTGCAAATGTTTACTTTATTTGGATTAAATCCAAATAAAATCTATATATTTGTTTCATAAATTTTCTTCAAAATGAATAAAAATCTATAAACCAATGACTTACAAAAATGCCGTTTTGTTTTGGATCATATGCTTAACCTTTGGGTTTACTGCTATTGCAAATGGTCAAAATCCCGAAGCTTATAAATTGTTTGACTCAAAAGGAAAGAAAGCGAAATACATCAAGATGATGAAAGAGTTAGCTGATGCGGATGTGGTTATGTTTGGCGAACTGCATGACAACACGATCAATCACTGGCTGGAATTCAAAGTGCTTGAAAGCCTTCATAAAGCTAAAGGAGATAAAGTAATCGTAGGCGCTGAAATGTTCGAAAGCGATGATCAATTGCTAATAGATGAGTACTTCTCAGAACTGATCAGCAAAAAAAGTTTTCAAAAAGAAGCCCGTCTTTGGGATGAATACAAAACTGACTACAGGCCTTTATTGGAATACGCAAAAACCAATAACCTCCAGTTCGTTGCGACGAATATTCCTAGAAGATACGCTTCTTTGGTATACAAAAAAGGAATCAATTACTTGGACAGTCTATCCGACGAAGCTAAAAGCTACATCGCTCCATTGCCTATCGAAATTGACTTGGAACTTCCGTGCTATAAAAACATGATGGGTATGATGAAAGGTCATGGCGGTGAAAATTTGCCTAAGTCTCAAGCGGTAAAAGACGCGACAATGGCTTACTTTATTCTCAAAAATTTAAAAGAAGAGGATATTTTCATTCATTACAATGGCGACTATCATTCCAAAAACCATGAAGGTATAGTATGGTACCTACAACAAGCCAATCCTGATCTAAAAGTAGTAACTATCAGCACAGTATTGCAAGATGATATCGAAAAGCTCAACGAAGAGTTCCATAACCAAGCGGACTATATCCTATGCATTCCCAATGATATGACTCGTTCCTATACAAGAGATTAAATAAAAAAGCTCGCTAATTCAATGAACAGCGAGCTTTATCTCTTTATTTGATAGGAAATAATTACATATCGAATCCACCTGATTCTCCACCACCATTGCCTCCTTTGCCGGAGCGCTTGTTACGATAATTGTTAATTCTATAAGTAAGAGAGAATGTAAAGCTTGGCATCATCTCAAATCTCATCATGGAATTGAAGTCAGGACCATTGGAAGTCGACTCCCATTTGAAAGTATTCAGGATATTTCTGCCTTGTAACGTTGCTGATAGCTTTTTATCCATAAAATCTTGCTTTAAGGCCATATTCACCATCACAAAACCTTCTCTATAGCCTTGGGCTGATTGTCTTCCTGAAGTATAAACTGGAGCGATTTGCAATCTCGTCGTTTTCGTCAAAAGAAAGTCATTGCTCATTCTGAAATTGAAATAAGAGTCTTGTCGATCAAAAACCTGATCTTTATACGATCCATCAATGGTAAAGCCAGTAATTGTACCTGACAAATTAAAGCTCCACCACTTAAGCGGATCGGCATTCACCATTAATTCCAATCCATAGTTTCTTTCCTGTCCAACGTTCGTTCTGGTATTCATGAAAATATCGCCATTAGGATTAGCCTCTTCATCATCCCAAATCTCTTTTACAAATTCTGTTCTATTGTTTATTTGTCTGAAAAATCCTTCTGCCGATAAACTAAAAGCACTGAACGTTTTGGTATACCCCAACTCAAACGAGTCAATATACTCAGGCTCTATGCCCGGATCTCCTATTCTCACATTGAAGGCATCCATAAATGTTGGAAACGGCTCCAACCACCAATTCGAAGGCCTGTTGATTCTTCTGGAATAACTAGCCATCAACTGTTGATCTGATGGCAACTGATATGAAAAGTGAGCGGTAGGAAACCAATCAAATCTTTCAATGACTGTTCTCTCACCAACGTTAATCAAATTCGTTTCTCTAAATGTATACTCACCTCGTATTCCCAATTGATAGCCCAGCTTATCCCACTCGCCAGAATAAGTACCATAAATGGCATGTATATCCTTCGTAAACTCGTTTTGATAGCTGAACTTTTCATTCAAAACCCAATCCGAATCAACCTCTGCTTTAGAATAGTTTCCATTATTCTCATCTGAAAGATCCATACGCAATTGATAACCAGCTTCTAGCTTAGAATTCTCTCCAATTGGTCGTACATAATCAAGCTTGTACCTGAATTCGTGACCAATACTACTTTCCAAACCTCTACGTCCCGGCTCTCCAAACTTGCTGTTTGTTTCATCGCTATAAGCCAAGGTGATATTATCTTCATCTCCTTCAGAGTATCCATAGTGCACGCTCATGCTTAGTTCATGCCCTTTTCTTCCTGAAAATTTATGCAAATAATCAGCATCTACTGAAAAATATTGATAAGAACGCCTCATGTCATCATAATTATGAGTCACAGGGTTTTCAGTTGGCTCCATCACACCATTTCTGATATAATAATTTTCATACATATAAGAGTTGTCTCTTATATTATCGCTTTTACCTCCGGCGAGCATCAATGAAAATCTGTTATTATCATTTGGAGTAAAATCCAAGCCTCCCTTTATATTGTAAGACTCTCTAATCCTTGCTCTATCTCCATCAGTGATTCTCAACACAGTATCTTCTCCAAATGTCGTATTCTCGGCATACCTTGTGCCTCTTCTTTCCATATTATTATAGTCACCGCCAAAATGGTATGTGAATTTTTCATTGGCTTTGTAACTAAACATCGCATCCGCACCGTATCTGCTCGGAACTCCTCCATTAAGATTCACCACACCACTTAATCCGCTGGATTTTTTCTTAGTGATAATATTGATAATACCCGAAGTACCGTCAGGATCATATTTTGCCGAAGGGTTAGTGATCAACTCTATGTTTTCAATCATGGAAGCAGGAATTTGCGACAAGGCATCAGAACCTTTGAAAACACTTGGTCTTCCATCTATGAATACAGTAAAGTTACCACTACCTCTAAGACTTACATTTCCATCCATGTCCACCTCCACAGAAGGAACATTTTCCAAAATTTCAACTGCGGAGCCGCTCAACGCTGTAGCCATTTTATCAACATTAATTACCTTTCGGTCAATCTTATATTCAACCTCAGGTTTCGATGCTGTCACTTCAATATCTTCCAGCATTTGCAAGGCCGCGTCAAGCTTAATTTCCCCTAATCTTGTCGTCGTAGCTCCTACTACCACATTTTCTATTTGAAGTGTTTCAAAACCAACAAATTTTACTTCTAACTTATAGGTTCCCGGAGCAAGACCTTTGATGACAAAGTTTCCATTGTCATCGGATATAGCTCCTCCCATCAACTTTTCATTTTGATCATAAATGGCCACTGAAGCATAGCCAACAGGTTCTTGCGTGCCGTCTTCCACAAGCTGTCCTCTCACATTTCCATCAGCTGCTGGATTAGCCAATGAAAAACTGGAAGCCCAGATCAAGATCAATAAAGGCAAAAAATAAACTTTCATTTCAATTAGTTTGGTTAAGATTATATATCGAGTTTCAAACACAATCAGCATTCTTGCAAGACCATTCGTTGGCCTGTCAAGAATATACTATCTCAAAGTGATACTCAAATATCATAACTGAATTTGGAGAGAATCTGAAGAAATCGCCCAAATTCAATTTTTTATGTGGTAATTTTGAAAAAATGCATTTTCAACTCCACATCAAACTCATATTTGATGGTCCAATTGTTTTGATCGCAGATATTCTTAACGATCGCCAAACCTAAGCCCAATGACTCTCCCCCCTTTTTGCTATGTTTTGAAAATCGATCGAAAATAGTCTCAGAGTTTGCTACAGGCTCACTACCACTATTGCTTATCCAAAAGTGGTTTCTATTGGATTGGATCATTACTTGACCACCAGAATCCGTATATCTTAACGCATTTTTCAACAAATTCTTCAGCAAAATATTAATCAAAAATGTATTTGACTCTATTCGTTGCTTTTCATCCAGCTCTATTTTAATGTCAATATCTTTAAGTTCTGCCAATTCCTTAAAGTTATTCACTTGGTTTTCCACCAATTCGGCTATATTGATCACAGATAGATCTTTGAATTCCTCATGCTCTATTTTGGTAAGCAAGTTGAGCGTCGTGCTTAGCTTTGACAACTGATTAATTTCATTATAAATCGCCAAAACCTCATCTTGGGCTACGTCCATAACATCTTCTTTGGACAATAACTTTTCTATTTTAGCGCGAATGATCGCTAATGGAGTTTGAACTTCATGAGCCATATTTTCAGTGTATTCCTTTTGCAAAGCGAATTCGCTCTCGATCTTGGAAATCATATTCTCAAAAATAGCTTCAAGCTCCCTGAATTCCTTCACTCCATTTTTAGTCATGACAGGACCTTCTCTAGGACTCCCAATCTTGAATTCTTTCATCCTCTGCAAAATTTGATCAAAAGGACTCCATAAATTCTTCATAAAGAAATAATTGAAGATCAAGACAATTCCCGCTAAGATACCGAATACTAAAAAAATTCTCTCGGAGAGCTCTTCCACAAAATGTTTATAATGATAGGGATAGACTATGACACTAACCTCGTACCAAAGATTATCATGTTTCAAATATGTCGTCAGCTTATTGAAAGTCTTCCACTTCTGCCTATGCTCCGAGAAAATCAACGTATCTTTTCTCATAGCATAATGCCACGGTCCTCTTCTTTTCTTCTGAAAATTAAAAAAGTCTTGAGATACTTCTGAAGAATCTTTGAGTTGATAAACTTGAAAGTAAGGAACTTTATTGAATACATTGATTGACTTTTCATCCTCAAGAGTCAAGCGTACATTCTCCTTGAAAGTATTCAAAACCAACCGCTGAGAAATATTATTGAATTTATTCGCTTCATCAACCACCAAGTATAAGCTTATCCCGAAAGCGATCAAGGTAAACAATAAAAAAAACAGGGTGCTTTTTGTAATTAATTTCATCTGTCCAAATCAAATTTATATCCAACACCATAAACCGAACGAATATAATCCGCGCATCCTGCTTTAAGCATTTTCTTGCGAAGATTTTTAATATGGCTATAGATAAAATCAAAACTATCGGCCAAATCAATATTATCTTCCCACAGATGCTCTGCGATGCTCTCTTTGGTCAGAACCCTTTTCCTATTGTAAATGAAATAAAGCAGCAATTCATATTCCTTTGGAGTAAGTTTCAAAACTTCCCCATTTATCTTGACCTCCTTAGATTGGATGTCCAGCATGATTTCATTGATAGTCATCACATTATTGCCTTCGAATTTCTTTCGCCTTAATATCGAACGAACTCTGGCATTCAACTCTGCTTTATGAAATGGCTTGGTAATATAATCATCAGCTCCCAAATCCAAGCCTACGATTTTATCATCAATCGAATTCTTGGCTGAGAGTATCAAGATTCCTGTATCCGGATCAACTTCTTTCACTCGCTTTAAAACATCAAGTCCTGAGCCGTCGGGAAGTCCAATATCCAATACAATCAAATCATAGCTGTAAATACTCACCTTCTCCAAAGCTTTAGCTACATTTTCGGCTTTCTCGCATAAAAAGCCTTCTTCATGCAAAAAAGTCTCTAGCTCCAAGATTAGTTTTTCATTATCCTCTACTATCAATATTTTCATAAGTCTAGCCTTTAAGCCTATATGAAAACGAAGATAAGCAGCAATTTTGGATAAATTCTGTAGCTATATCGATGCCGCCTTAGCCATCTTAATATCAAAATCCAACACAGGAGCATCCTGAGGTCTTTTTCGCTTCCATCTCTTATGGGACCATAACCAAAACTCCGGTTGGCTTTGAATAGTTTTTTCCAATCTCTTGGCAAAAGCGAAGGTAAGCTCTCCTTCCATAAACTCTCTAGGCGAATCGGTCATCAATTCAAAACGAGCGTCGTAATGCCCTCTTTTTGTTTTCTTGCATTCGCAATAAATGACCGGATAGTCGTATTTCTTGGCTTGAAATTCAAAACCATGCAAAAAACCCGATTCTATACCCATAAACTCTATCCAATGGGCTTTTTTCGTTTTCAAAGGACATTGATCCGAAAGCATCACGTACATTGTAGGATCCGAAGGAACATTTTGAAAAGCGTCTTTGGTCATAAAGGTAGGCATCAACTGGGTGTTTCTATCCGATCTAGACTTACGTACATAACGATCAATATACTTATTGTTTACCTTTTTGTAAATAGCGATTGCTTTATGCTTTGTATAAGCCTCCACTAATAAAGACGCCCACTCCCAGTTGCCATAATGCCCGCTTACAATGATTACATGTTGGCCCTTCTCCGCATATTCGTCCAACAGTTCGATATTCGAAAATTTGTACCTTTTTTTCAACTCAGACTCCGACATCGAAATGCCTTTCAAGCCTTCAACAATCAAATCGGAAAGATGCTTCTGAAACTTATCCGCAATCTCGTCTACCTCTTCTTCTTTTTTATCCGGAAAGCACATCCAAATATTGTCTCTAACAACACCTCTTCGATACTTTAGCACGGAAAAAACAAACCAACTAAAAAAATCCGACAAAGCGTACAACAGCCTAAACGGCGTGAGCCTTATCGCAAAAATGAACATTCTAAACAATGCGTAAACAAGTGCTTGCATAACTAAGAATTTTAATATTGCTAAAAAATTCTTTCACATTGATATGCAATTATGCTTTTTGGATCATATCCCTTCTAAGGAGTTCTCATAAAGACAAGCACATATGTCAATGTAAAAAAATCAATGAATTGTGCTCTAGAAAATTATTTTCGATTCAATCCATTGCATTAACATATTCACATCAGCTCAACGAATCCTCCCTCACATCTCATGAAGCACATTATAAGTTACAAAACTACTTTGTAAAAGACAACAAAAAAGGCTTCCAAATGGAAACCTTATTCGCAAAATATCGTAATCAATCAAAAATAAAAAGCTACTTCGAAAAAATTTCATTCAGCATCTTCCAAGGCACATTTTGAGCCCACTGCTTGAATTCCATAGGCTTAACTCCTAACTTTTCATACTCTTTTGCATCAAAGTCATAAGTGCTTGGATTGGCTTCAAGGTGTCTATAAATATTCGAAATACCTTTTGCTAATCTTTCTCCAAACATAGGCGAAATATTAGCTTCAAAATCATCGGGACTGGCAGCTATGTAGTTAACCGGTTGACCAATAACCTCACTAATCACCTCGGCTATTTCATTTCCTGTAATCGATGGTCCTCCTATTTCAATCGACTCGCCAATCAACTCCGGCTTGCCAAACGCAGCGACAACAAACCTGCCCAAATCTATATGACTAATCCATGAAATAGGCAAATTGCCTGGAATAGGATAAACTAAAATTCCTTGAGCAAACATCATCGGCACTGACCAAGGTGCTGCCAAATTATCCAAATAAACTCTAGGGTGCAAAAATGTAATTGGCAAATTTGCTTCTCGCAATAAGCTCTCAATCATCTGAGCTGTATTTCTCAATCCATAAATTTCCTGCTCATTCAACACTATCGAACCACTATTGTATACTATATGAGATACTTCGCTCTTGTTTGCGGCCTTAACAATATTATCTACATATTTCGACAATACATTCTCATCAAATGCCATCGGAAACTGCAATACCACTCCATCAATTCCTTGAAATGCAGACGATAATGACTCTTCGTCATTCAAATCTCCGATTACATATTCAAGCCCCTCCAGTTTTTCCTCAGGCAGATTTCTCACCAAACCTCTAACTTCATATCCAGCTTTCAAACTTTCTTGAGCTATGGCCTTTCCCTGAAAGCCATTCGCATTGATTACTAGTATTTTCTTCATGATTATCATTATTTAGAATTTCTTCGATTATCTCTGATACTTGAACTAATTCAGCAATTTGATATCCCAAAATTGATGAAAATACCAGAAAAAAAATGGCATCATCGAGACGTAAAATGGTAAATACAGTCCATTCCGAAACCTGAATAAAAATACTAAACAAAAAAGTCTGCCCTGAAACATTGTCAAGGCAGACTTCGAAATTATTCTAACTATAGCAAATATTAAATATTCACTGCAACTCTTTATTTTTTAATGATTCTAACGTAACCTGAGGACTTATCTGTTTCCACAAATACATTGTAAACACCAGACTCTATTCCTGACCACTCGATTACATTTTTACCAATAACTGAAGCTACTTTTTTGCCGCTAATATCATAAATTTCCACTCTCTTAACCACTGTAGCTCCTCCAACAATCATCACATCATCCACAGGATTTGGATAAACTCGGAATTCATTCGCTTTTTCAGTTCCCAACACCGGATTTTCACCTTCAAATGTAACAGTAAACACTCCTTGCGCATTTTCAACAGAAGCAGCATCATCTGATTCGAATGCATTATTCTCAAAAGAAATTTGTAAATTTTGAATCGAATTAACGTCATCATGAGATAAAGCATTTCCTGTCAGACTAATCTCCGCTGTAGTCAAGCTTGTCACTGAGATATTCACTTCCAAGCCATTTGGCACATTTGCAGCTGAAAATTCTACTCCTTCAGTGAAATCAACCAATTTGGATGAGAAATTATCATCTTCAAGAGTAACATTAATTACAGTAGAAATAGAACCATCATTTGACACAGCCTCTACAAACTCAACATCAGAATATGAAATTGATGGAGACATAGCATTATCATTAAACTCTATGCTAAATGTTGTTGTATTTCCTTCTGGACCATTGCCAGATGCAAAAGCGTTATCATTCAATGTGAACTGAACCGTCGCATTGTCGTCAACACCATGATTAGCAGCATTTCCTGTAATTACCAACTCCAAATGCTTGCTGTCTATAATATTCGCAGACATGATCAAACCTTGCGGCAAACCAGTAACGGTAAACTCAGTATTGTTCAACTGTCCAGAAGCTCTAACAAATGTGTCATTATTCAAATTCACCAACACAGTATTGCCGATACTTCCATCATTTGCATCACTTTCTTCAAACACACCAATTTCATAAGAAACCAATGGATCGATTTCAGTTTGACCTGTTCTAATCGAACCTCCAGGTGTTGAATTGTATGCATATTCATCTAAAATGAATTCTGTACCGTTATTATTCACCGTAGCTTTAACCCAAGCCATGACTTTCTCTCCATCCAAAGTAAACTCGAAGCCAAAGTAATCCGTTTGTCCCCACCAATCTCTGTAACCATCTCTAGAAATCATGAACATTTGTCCAACATAATTCCCTGCTTGATCCCATGAATCGTTTGGTGTTACCAAATACCCATCGCCTAATCTTTCCAAATCTTTAGTATTAGGAACCACGATACATCTTTTTTGGTATGTTTCAAACTCTAATGTCGCATTAGCTGGTGTATATAGAGTACCTATACCTCCATTATTTCCACCATCTGCGTAAATGTTGCTATTGTCTTCTCTCTCTAAATAGCTATGCGTCCAAGTTCTACCGGAATTAGCAACCATATTTCCATAACCAACACCAGCCGGTTCTGGTATGTACACGATTTTATACTCATCTTTATAATCGATATTCAATATCTGAGAAGCATTTTCCAAACCTGTCGCTCCGCTTTTCAAGCTAGCCACAAGAATTTCAATAGCAAGATCAGAAACATCATTGGCATTCTGATGAGCTAATGCCATGCCTTCAAGAGTCAATTCAGCCGTTGTAGGACTTGTAACTTTCAGCACAGACTTTAGCCTATTTGGCAAGTTAGCCAATGTATAATCTTTTCCATTTTCAAGAATTTGCCCTGCTGACACTTTGAATTCATCCGATACCAAAGTAATTACAATAGCTTCATCGTTAATTTTGCCATCATTAGAGACCGCTTCAGCGAATACGTCAGAAGACCATTCCAACCTTGGGTTTGGAGCTACGATTATTTCTTTATCAACTGTCAAAGTATTATTTCCAGCTGTTGTATTGACAACCAAAGTCAAAGTGCTTTGCGCTGGAGCATTGCTATCAGCTGTCAACTCAAAAATAACTTTTTTACTTCCTTTTGATGGAATATTAACCGCGGATAAATTATTTTGAGTAATTGAAACACTAGAGGCTGCAGCACCTTGCAGCTGCAAAACTAAATCAGCTGAACTCAAAGTAGAGTTTCCATGATTATAAACCTCAACCTCCAAAGTTACAGTCTCACCTCTATCCAAATATATATCATTGTTAATTCCCCCTTTAATGTCATGAATAGTAACACCTATTGGGTTTTCTTGAAGCAAGCGCTCAAAAGCGGCTTTCAAGTCAGGCAATGGACCAACATGGGCATTATCACCTGCATATTGAGGAGTACCTGTTTGAACTAACAAATCTCTAATCTCGTTTGCAGTCATTAGACGACCTAAACGCTCTTTTGCAAAAGATTGAACTGCAACTACACAAGATGCAACCATAGGTCCGGCAGCACTTGTACCTCCGAAGCTATATTTATAAGCTTGATTTTCATCTCCTCCCACTTTGATATCTCCATACCATTCTCCAGTTGTAGCAACACCTTGTCCCCAACCTTGCAAATCAAAACGTGAACCATAAGTACTATAACCTAACTTATTATGATATGTATCAGAACTACCTGCTCCAACCATAATCGCTCCGCTATGCCCTCTATCTCTATAAGGTTGGTATTGAGAGGCATCCAAATTCTCTCCTGTTTGTGTTTGAGAGCTACCATTTCCACCCGTAGCCACAACAATAATGCCTGCATCGGAAGCTGCTTTTGTCATATCCCATACAGCTTTTTCATATTCACCAGGTACATACTTTTCATACCCTGCCCCTCCTGGATTATAACCTTGTGTCTGAATCTCCAACAAAAACACATCTCCAGCGTCAAGCTGAGTCAATGCTTTTTGCATACCAAAAGCTCTATTATATGGAGACCCATGCAAAGCATCAGCTTCTTCACTCGCCTCAGCGAAAAGTATAAACTCTTCAGCATCAGGAACGATCCCATCCATTCCATAGCCATTATGCTGAGCAACCATAATACCAGCCACAGCCGTACCATGTCCATGCCCCCATTGTGTTTGAATAGGCGTTAATCCTTCCGCATAACTTACTTTTCCTTCATCTACCCATTCCTCATGGAATCTATTGACATCATACTCAATGTCACCAATTTTAATTCCTTTTCCTTTTATTCCCAAACTCCAAGCATACTCAGCATTTACTCCGGGATCGGCTCCAAGATAAGTTTGTCTCCACGTCATATCATCCGTTGTCGGAGCAATATCAGCTGGCGGCGCAGGAGATGTCTCAGCTACCAAATCAGCAAAAGCTACAAAGTCTTGCTCTTCGAGTTCTTTAGCGATCTCCAACAACTCTTCATTGCTGGCATTTTCAATTTTCACAATCTTATAATCAGAAAAAGAAAATGTATCTGATCCTTTGCTTCTGGATGAACTTGTGTTTACTTTTTTCTCAAAATCCAAAGCCTCAGGGCTACTTTCATCAAAAACTTTTCTTAAAGAAACACCATTTAATGAAAGGTCTTCATTCAAATATTCTTCAAGAGTTGCCTCCGAGTTTTTGCCTCTACTTTGATCTCCAGAATTATTTAGCTTAACTACAAGAATATGTTCCTTTCCAGGCACATACCTTAAGCCTCCTTTGAGACTTTGCCCTTGAGCAATGCTTGCAAAGCAAAACGCAAGTAGCAATGTGAATAGACGTAAGTATCTTATCATCGTATTTTATGTTATTGTTTACAGCAAGAGTTAATACATAAAATAATTAAAAAAACAATAACATCTAAGCTACATTAGATAAAACACATAAATTAGATAATTTAATATCAGTCAAGTTTTATATAGTCGCATTCAATATGCGGTCTTTTCCATGAATATCTTGAATCACTTTTACTTTTCGATACCCAAGATTTTCAACCATGTGCTTCATTTCCTCGCCAAGGTACTCGTTTATCTCAAAATATAAGGCTCCTTCTTTCTTCAATAGCGATTTCCCCAATTCAGCTATTCTTCTGTAAAAAATCAACGGATCATTATCCTCAACAAATAAAGCCAACTCCGGCTCATAATCGAGCACATTTTTATGCATTTTTAACTTCTCCAGTTGACGAACATAAGGGGGGTTGCTAACAATTATATCCAATTTTTCCACTCTCGGTATTTCATTCAAAATATCCAATTGGCTAAACTTAACTTCCGCCTTTAACGACTCGGCATTTCTTATCGCAACTTCCAAAGCCTGCTTGCTAATATCAACGCTTTGAACATTTGCGGACTCCATTTCCAATGCCAATGTAATAGGAATACAGCCCGAGCCAGAGCCAATATCCAAAACATCAAGCCCTTGCTTCCCTTTTTGATCATTCAATATCAAATGAACCAACTCTTCAGTCTCTCCTCTAGGAATGAGCACAGAAGGATTGACTTCAAAGTCTCTTCCGTAAAAATGAGCCTTGCCAATTATATACTGTATGGGTTCATTATTTTTCAACCTCCTCAATATCAAATTCAAAACAGGCATCTGAAAAGTCGAGACTTCACTATCAAGGACCAATTCATTTTTAGTTACTTGAAATACATCCTCCATTATCATCCATGCAATCCCCGCTGTCTCATATTCATCATAAACGCCTTGCAATGAATCAATGATCAAATTTTGAAGCTCTTTACTTTTCATACCTTAAGCACTTATCTAATAGCCATAAAAAACAAACACCTCAAGCTTTCGCTTAAGGTGTTTACATATTCAGTATTTTTATAAATCAATTACACATTCACATGCTTTTCCGCATGATACGAAGATCTCACTAATGGACCAGACTCAACGTATTTGATACCTCTTCTTTCTCCCTCTTCTTTGTAATGGGCGAACAAATCCGGGTGAATAAACTCGGCAACCTCGATATGTTTTTTAGTTGGTTGAAGATATTGACCTAAAGTCAGCACATCCAATCCATTTTCAACCAAATCATCCATCGCTTTGTAAACTTCGTCTTTCGTTTCTCCAAGCCCAAGCATTATGCCTGTCTTCGTTCTTTTTCCAAAGTCTTTTGTTCTCTTGATTTGCTCCAAACTTCTAGCATACTTTGCTTGAGGCCTTACTGGTCTATAAAGTCTCTCTACTGTTTCCATGTTATGAGAAACGACCTCTTGACCTGCTTCAATCATTCGATACAAAGCATCCCAATTACCTTTAACGTCAGGAATCAATGTTTCAATAGTTGTAGTTGGAGAAACTTCCTTCACCTTTCTCACTGTCTGATACCAAATTTCAGCTCCGCGATCTCTAAGCTCGTCTCTGTTCACAGAAGTAATTACCGCATGCTTCACATTCATTAATTTGATAGCATCAGCAACTCTTTGAGGCTCTTTTTCATCATACTCAGGAGGCCTCCCTGTAGCAACAGCGCAAAATGTGCAACTTCTTGTACAAACATTTCCTAAAATCATGAAAGTCGCTGTGCCGGCTCCCCAGCATTCGCCCATATTAGGGCAATTGCCACTTTCACATATGGTATGCAATTTATTCTTGTCTACGATTTCTCTAACATTGGCATATGTCTTTCCCACAGGAAGCTTTACCTTAAGCCAACTTGGCTTTTTAGGTCTTTTGGCAGTCTCTTCCGAGATAACAGGCAACTCTATCATATATTCAACCTCTATTACGTAGTTAACAATTCTTCACTCAACTGATATACAAGTACGAATGGAAACGTCCAAAGTTAATTATAAATAAGAATAATCCGCAAAGATTCAAGAATAATTTGATAAGAAGCAAAGCGATATTACTTTCTCGAACCGTAAAAAAGAGTCAAAAAAGCATTGGGATAGATTTGTCTTGAATTGGCAACATCAGGAGCCATTATGTATATGCCTTTTGTATATGCTTCAAGCATAAAACCACCTTCAAATCCAAACACGCTCGACTTGAAAGCTCCAAACTCAAATGACAACGCCGCTTTAATATGTCCCCCAGGAACTATACTCATATCAGGAACTCCTTCAAAAAGTTTCCCCGGCCCAATTACCTGACTCATTTTACTAATATCATATGGGCCTGTTGAAGAACCTGTACCATCTCCCTCGCTGTATTCATAATAATATGGAGTGACCATTCCCATCGAAAATCCTCCGGCTAATATTCCATTCACCTGAACGCCTTGATACTGAGCTTTATGAAACAAAACCCATTCACGGCCATATTGCAACCTAAGATTGTACAAATAGTTGAGTTTGGATTGAATAAAGCTTTTGCCCGTTTGTGTTGAGCTTAACCTTACCTCTTTTGGGTCCTTGATATTCACCAATTCCAATCCAAAATGTTGATACTTATTATCATCAACAGCTCTTCCATATCTTAACACAAAACCTCCTATCAGCCCGCTGTTTGTCGCTTTTGTAATTCCCCAAATGAACTCTGAACTGTAGTCATAATCAATAGTTTCTTGAGCTTTTGAGTCAATATTGCTTACAAGTATTGCCACAAATATTAATGCCGCTTTTAGAAGTCTAAATTTCATAAAATATCATATTTTAATTATGTGATAATACTTTAATAATCTCAGGAGTCGAATGTTTGGGAATCGTCAAATATTTTCAATCACTTTGCCAAAGCTTATTGCATCATGAGAAGCATTGTAAACGCACTTCTTACTCTTGATCAACAAAACTTGTGGAGATTCGTGTCTGACGCCTAACCTATGCTCTATCTCATTGCTCACTTCTCGATGCATAATCAAATTAAGAAAGTAAGGTTGCAAATCTCCTGCCTTTGCCTCATCCCAACCTGATTCCATTCTTTTTAGAGCCATAGAACTAATAGGGCATCGTGTACTATGTTTGAACAACATCACTGGTTGTTTCTCTGACAACTCTAAGGCTACTTTAAGTTGTTCTGAAGTTTCCAATTCATTCCAATTCATATATCAGTCATTCCAAATTTTGTACTCTTTTGAATCGTATTTTCTTTTTGGCACCACTACTTTTGATTTTTTCTTATCAGGAGCCATAGTATTCAATATTTTATCCACCCAAAGTTGTACTTTGCTCGTCTTCACGGTTCTTCCTGACTTTTCCATCTTTCGAGCAAAAGCAGCATAATGAGCTTGCTTATTCACTACTTTAAATCGTTTGTATTTATCCACAAACTCAGCGTGCTTGGCATCATTGTTTCTTTCCATGCTTTTCCTTTTGGAAACAAGCGGCACTTTCACGCTTCCTTTGAAATTCGCCAAGGTGTTTGAGAAATTTTGATAGTAAGACGCCTTGTTTTTTCGTTTGTACAACCCGACTTTTTGCATAGCATTCTCCGTTCTTACCATTTGGTTCATGGAATGTTGCTTGCTATAGCCCTTGTACATGATTTTATGCTGACGAATAGCCGCTCGCATAAGATCTATTTCCATTTCCATGGAAGTTCTTGGTCTTCCCAAATACAAGCCTTGTCTATCCATTCGCTTAGCAAAAGCCTTGTGATTGGCGGATTTTTGTTTCTTGCTCACGCCTTTTACCATCAACTTTCTGCTCACAGTATTATCTTTCACCATACCAGGGCTTAGCCTATACGCTTTATAATATTTCTTATGCATGCGCATAGCATTGGCCATGAAATCTCTTTCCATATCCCTAGATGTCCTCGGACTACCCAAATACAAGCCCGCGCGATCAACTTTTTTCGAAGCCAATTTGTACGACTTTACCTTATTGCTGGTCTTATACATTCCTACTGACTTCATCTTGCGAGTCATATTGAAATAATCTTTGCTTGTGTAAGGCTTGCTAAAGTGTCTAGGAGGATTATACTTATCACGATTTGGATACTTCCTTTTACTCGCTGGCACATATTTGATATTGCCAGAATAACCAGAAGCCAATCTCGCATTTCGGAAAGTATTCGCCGTTTTAATTCTCTTCATTCCCGCGTTATTCACCTGTCTTGCTGATATTCTTTGCGATTTATATTCAGGATAATTCGCAGGCTTGTTAATATTCTTTTTATCTCTTCTTCTAGAGTCTCTAGCAGACAATAACTTTACTCGAGCGGATTTGAAATTATTTTGAGCGGTATAATGCTTGGCTCCTTTAGGCTTGTATTTTTTCATTCCTGCCGTTTGGGCATTTTTGTCAGCTCTGTATGTATTCACAGACTTGATCTTTTTTCCGCCAGCCTTGTTCATCTTATTCGGCGATGCGTAAAACTTGGCCTTAGGCTCCTTCTTCATCGCTGATCTTGTGCTTCTTCGATCTCCTTTTTTTGCCCTGCTTTCTTTTTGAGCAGTACTTAATAATCTTTGCTTTTTAGGGCTGTATTTATCTCTGTTAGGATAACTTTTCAAGCTTTCAGCCTGAATTTTTTGTCCTTTTGGACTTATTCCATCTCCTTGAAAGTAATTTCTCTTGCTCGTCTTTTTCTTTTTGGAAGCGGACTTGCTTGACTTTCGCTCACTCTTCCTAACCTTAGCGTCATTTACTTTTACTTTCCCATTCTTGCTGCCGCCATCCACTTGCCTTGGATTTTGAGCAATAGCGGATAAACTCGCCAAACAAAGTAAAAACGCCCAAAGCGTAACCTTGCCAGAGAGTTTCCATATGCGCTTACCTATAGAAACCAATACACCTTTATTCAACACCTGTTTATCCTTTATTCTTTACCTATTTATTCTCTTAATTCACACCTGCATGGATTCTCTAATCGCAAGAATCCTAAAATCCCCATGAGTCAAAGCCAGTCACAAAAAATATTTGCATCACTATCAGCCATCCTCATATTATAAAAATTTATTTCATAAATTAACAATATTACATTTAAAAAATTATATACAAACTATAAAATAAATAGCTAATTAAAAAGAAATATTTCATTTGATTGTCATTAATCAATTGTGATCACGATCATTATTGGCTTATATTTAGGGTTGTTTTGAATGAAAGTATGGCTATGACGCATTTTGAGAAAAAAACGCTAAAAAATGGTCTTCAGGTAATTATCCATCAAGATACGTCCACTCCTTTAGTGGCCTTTAATCTTATTTACCATGTAGGATCCAAAGACGAAAACCCGCATAAAACAGGTATGGCTCACCTTTTTGAGCATTTGATGTTTACGGGATCGCAAAATATCGAAAAGTACGATGAGCAAATCCAAAGGGTTGGAGGAGAGAACAATGCTTTCACAAGTCCAGACATCACGAATTATTACATCACTTTGCCTTCCGCTAATGTTGAAACGGCGTTTTGGCTAGAGTCGGATCGAATGAAATCCTTGAGCTTCAATAATGAAGGCTTTATTACTCAACAAAGAGTCGTTATAGAAGAATTCAAGCAGAGGTATCTCAACCAGCCTTATGGTGATCTTTGGCTTCATATGCGTCCACTATGCTATCAAAACCATTCCTATCAATGGCCTACTATTGGCAAGAACATAGAACAAATTGAAAATATAACACTTAAGGATCTTCAAGAATTCTCAAGTAAATACTATACTCCAAACAATGCTGTTTTAAGCCTTGCTGGAGACATCGATCCAGAAAAAGGCTTTGAGCTTGCGGAGAAATGGTTTGGGTCTATTCCTTCGGGTGAAAAAATAGAAAGAAACATTCCTGTCGAGAAACCTCAAACAGCTCCAAGAACTTTAACATTGCATAGAGATGTACCGCATGATGTTGTATTCAAGGCATTTCATATGCCAGGAAAAAATGACCCTGAGTATCAAGCCATAGACCTTCTAAGCGATATATTAGGAAGAGGAAGGTCATCTCGACTATTTCAACAACTTGTGGCCGAAAAGAAAATTTTCAGCAGTATCAACTCTTATGTGACCGGTTCATTCGATCCGGGCTTATTGGTGATATCGGGAAAACTACATAGCGGAAAGAGTCCCGAAGAAGCGGTTGAAGTCATTGATCAAATCATTGAAAAGTTGAAAACTGAAACCATCGATGATTACGAGCTTCAAAAAGTTAAGAATCAAGCAGAAGCAAGTTTAGTATTCTCTGAAATGGAAATACTCAATATCGCTATGTTCTTAGGATATGCGACAATACTTGGAGACACAAATCTTGTCAATGAAGAAATTGAGCAAATACGAAAAGTAACTCCGGAAGACATTAAAAAAATATCGAATAAGATTCTCAGGGAAGAAAATTCTTCGACAATGCTTTATTTGAGCGATAAGCAAGGTTAATCTAAAACGGGGCTTTGAAAATATCAGAGCCCCGTTATTTTAATTAATTATTTCAGAATAATTTTATGCACGCTTACTTGACCTGAAGCTATTACTTTTACCTGGTACACTCCTGAAGTAAGTAAAGACAAATCTATTTCCGTAATTCCTTCCAAAGAATATTTAGATTGAAGCTTTCCTTCCAAACTATAAACTTCAACTAACTGCAAATCCAAACCATTGGAAACTATTTGCAATTTCCCTTCTGTCGGATTAGGAAATACACTTATTTCATTTCTTAAATCATCACTTGACAATACATTGTCGTCCTCTACAATCACTGTCACGCTTTGTGTCACCTGACATCCATAAACATCCGTTACAGTAAGAGTATATTCGGTTGTTTGAGCAGGGTTTGGAACTGGATTTAAAATTGATGCATCATCCAAACCTACAGTAGGTTCCCATCTATATACAAGAGGACTTACACCTGATACATTTACTGAAAATGCTGTAGTGTTTGTTTCGTATTCTTTAATCGTCATATCAGTCAAAGAAGTGATTTCTACTGTTTCCTCTCTTGAAATAGTAAACTCTTGTTCAACTATGCTATTATCAGCATCCGTAACTATTAGCTTATATGAACCAGCGTCCAAATTCATAGTAGCTGATGTCGCAATAGTATTCTCGCTTGATAGATCTATCCATTCATAAGTATATGGTTCTGTTCCTCCCGATACAAGAGGTCTAACTTCTGGACTTAAAGCACAAGAACCAACAATCATATCCTGCACATCTAAATTCAAATCCGATTGATTCGAAACGCAATTCACATTAGCTACCCAGCCATTCAAGAAGGTATTCCCATCTGATTTAAACTCAAATGTTAAAGCTCCTGATGCATGGCTTGATTTAATTGTACTTGGAGGCGTAGATCCTTCATCATTACAGAATAAGCCGATCTCTGGTGACGATGCGTCTGGTCCATCATATATTTTCAAAAAGTCATACTGACAGCTGTTGGATTCAGGGTCTGATTCGACATCAAATACAGCAAAGTCAACTTCCAAGTATTTATCAGCTCCACCAGGATTAAGGGTCATTACAAAATTCTCATTATTTCCGTACGCACCCTGACTGCCTCCATTATCCACAAACACACCATCGCAAAAGTCAACTGTTCCATTAGCAATTTTTAGTTCTTTGTTTACTGTCACATAAGTCGTCTTGCTGATTGATTCATTTCCATCTGAAATTGTCAGCTTAACAGCATAAATACCTGGAGCATTATAAGTCAACTCTGGAGGATTCTGGCCTGAATATGAATCAATATTCGCTCCTTCAAATTTCCATTCCCAAGAGTTTATGACTGAAGACCCGTTTTCTGACGATTCTACAATTGTTATACTTGGATCTATCAATAGGTTTATATTTTCATTTTCTAATGTAAAATCGGCTTGCATACCATTTGAAGCTTTGCAAGAAACATCAGCATCCCATCCAGCATACATATTGCTAACATTGGAATGAAAAACAAATGTCAACGCACCAGAACTATGTGATGAAGTTACTGTACCTGGCGAGTTTGTTCCACAATAAGTTCCTAGTTTTGTAGACGAAGTATTTGGACCATCATATATTTCCAAATAATCATTTCCGCAATTATTATCTAGCCTAAATGAATTAAACGCGACTTCCAAAATATTTCCATCAACTTCTGGTAAAAGAGTCAGCGTGAAATCTTCTCTATTTGTATAATTGCTATTTCTACCTGAATCAAAGAACTTAGTATCGCAAGCTCTTAGAGTACCATTCTGCATAACAATATCTTGCTCAACAGTCACATAAGCTTCTCTCACTTGAGTGTTTATATTTCCTGCTTGATCCGTTACTGTCAAAGTGACATCATATGACCCTGGGTGGGTATAACTAATTGCAGGAGGTGTTTTACCTGAAAATGAAGCAGGTTCTCCTCCTTCAAATTTCCACTCCCATGACTCTATAGAACTGTTCTCAGAAGTTGATCTATCAATAAAATCTATAGAATGTCCCACAGGAATTGTATGCACTTCAGAGCTAATCTGAGCTTGCACTTCATAGTCTGTTATACCTGTCTGCACAAGGTTATTATCTGCATGCAGATTGTTTCTGCCTCCCACGCTTGAAGTCAAGGCATCCATCATACGATCCACTTGTCCTTGAGTGAACATTACTGTGCAATACCCATAATCCATATAGTTTTGAGTATTGTCTAATGAGCCACAGCTAACATTATTAGGATTGCAACCTGAATTTCCAATTGTATTAGGCGTATCCGCTACCAAATCGTCTCCATTACATGAGCTTGCAACTTGATACCCTCCTTCTCCCCAAGCATGAATCAAGTTTAGGAAATGGCCCACTTCATGTGTCATGATTTTGTAATGAGTATCTTTAGCTGTGCCTGTTCGGCCAAGCGCCCAGTGAGAAGTAACAACACCATCATCCCATACATACCTTGCCTCATCAGATGGATATTCTGCAAAAGCTGAACCTGAATTCGGGCCAGAACTTTTTAATACAAATACATTCAAGTATTTTTCTCTTGGCCAACCATAGGCTTGCTTATATTGCCTTTCCAGTGTTCCTCCATCATCCCCATTTGCTGAAAAAGTAGGATGGAAATATCTATTTATTCCAGCCGTAAAATTTCCTTGCGGGTCTTTATTCGCCAAAACAAAACGTATATCCGATCTTCCAATAATATCCTGAAATTCCGGGATAACTTGATCAATATTAATGTCCTCGCCAGCAAAGTCCTCATTCAATTGCTTGATAGATTCGTGAATTTGCTCATCACTGACATTTTCAACTCCTCCAGCATGAATAACATGAAAGACCATTGGTATCACATACTGATCCTTGGCTTGACGTCTAGCTAGAGTACTAGTACTCTCTTGTATTTCTGAAGGTATTTTACCTTGCATTGAACAAGGTTCCTGTGTTTGAGCCATGGAGTCAAATGCCATGACCGTTCCTAGTAACAAAGTGTATAATTTCTTCATTAGCAAATCTTATAGTTAATTATATAAGATATGAATCAATTATGAATAAATTGATCTTATGCTAATCAAGAACAAAAAAATAAATAGTATTATATAAACAAAGGGCAATTTACAATCAATTGACATTAATCATTTGTTTTTTATACTCCTGTATTCCCTTAGTTTCAAGAATATAAATAAAAGTATTTACATGCTGATTGTCTGAAAATTGCTCGACAATTTCCGTTCTTCTAATCCTTGCTAAAGAATCTTCTCCTATTAACTCTAAAAACAACAACTCGTCCAACGCACTTTCTTCCTTAGACAAATTTTGTTGTTGAGACAACTCGTGCCCAAGTTTATAATACTTATATGCTGAATCAAGCTCATTGGAATGATCAAATAATAAGCCTTTATAAGTATACGCTGCATTCATATTTATTTCCTGGTCTATCATTATATCCAAGTGCTTAGACAAGTTTTGATGCTCTTTATTTCTGATCAAGTACATCATTTTCTGCAAATACAACTCAGAACTATCCGAATATAACTTAATGCCTTTATCTAATTCTTTGATAGCCATAGTCAAATTTCCTTCGTTTGAATGTCTTTCTACTTTTCCCAATATCCTTGAATAGTCACTATTCGTCTCGTTATTATTGCAAGCAAAAAATGACATCAAAAACAAACAGATCAAACTCTTCTTTATCAAACTACTTTTCATACGGTTGCTTATTAAAAATATACAGAAAACACCTCTTCATTAAGGATTGAGCAATTTTTAGTGAATTTTTTCGATGGTAAAAAATGCGAGTCATTGTCGTTAAAACCAATTACCCATTTCGAACTTTCAAATAATTTGATCAATTGTTGAGTTGTGCACTTTGCGGTATATCTACTCAAATAATTCTTTTTACGTTTTTCAAAATACAAATATTCAGGGCTTTCCAAAGTCAATTTAGAATCTCCATTCTGAATAAGCATTTCCTCAAACTTAAGCTTCTCCTTATCATTTTTAATCACCGAAAAATTAACAATTACAGAATCAGAATCTACCGTCGAGACAGTAAAATCTATTTGCAATTGAAGCGTTCCATTTTGTGAGCGAAAATCGATAGGTTTCACAAAAAATAAATGTTGCCCTTTGCCCTTAAAAAAACTTGTGAAATACTTATTATTCGATTGTGCAAAAGATGAGGTACAAACAGTCAAAAAAATAATTACCAATAAAAATCTCATTCCCTTCATAACTCAAATCAATAGATAAATTGTGCGCAGAGATTTCTGCGCACGATTGATTATTCCTGTAAATATTATTCTCCTGTTACGATAGTCTCGTACTTAGTATAAATAAGACCTAATACATTCGTGATCTTCTGATCAACAGTAGCGATTTCTTCAATGTTACCAGCTTTAGCAGCTTTAGCAATGCTAGCATCTTGGTTGAAGAAGAACCCTAAAATAACTGTAGCTTTAGATGTACCTACCTTTGACCCTGTTACTTTTCCTGAAGTTGCAACTGGCAAAGTCATCGTGCAGCTAGATAGCAATACCGCACAGAATAGAGTAGTCAAAAAACTTTTCATTTTTTAGTTTTAGTTTTGTTTGTTAAAAATTAGTCTTACTCTTAAGGTTTTTCAGAAACACCCGCAAAATATTGCGATTTTAAAATTCAAAGCCTTGAAATATTCAAGTTTTTTCAAATTGGATTGCAATAATAGAAATTAGAGTAGAAGAAAAAAAGCTTTTTTAAAAAAATATAATATTTCAATAAATAATATACTTTAATACGATTTAAAATTTAATATAATTTCAAATAAGTAACTTTTTTAATATAAAATTAAAAACTCATTCATTCTATTAAATCAAAAAAATATAACTGCTTGATTAAAAATATTTTAAACAAAAAAGCTCAAGTACTCTTGAGCTTTTTATATATAATTTTTCTTCTTTTAATTTACTATTTGCTTTCTATCCACTCTATGATTTCCTTATCATCAGGTTTAACATTTGGAGAAATTACCTTTTCTATGCGTCCATCTCTTCCTATCAAATATTTTTGAAAATTCCATTTAACTTTTGAATCCTCAACTCCGTTTTTGCTCTTTTCAGTCAAAAACTGATAAATAGGGGCCTTGTCATCTCCTTTGACTTTTATCTTAGACATCATTGGAAAAGTAACTCCATAGTTTTTTTGGCAAAATTGAGCAATCTCCGAATTCGTTCCTGGCTCTTGACTTAAGAAATCATTCGAAGGGAATCCTATGATAATAAAATCATCTTTCTTGCCGTACTTTTCGTAAAGCTCTTCCAAGCCCTTGTATTGGGGCGTCAACCCGCATTTAGAAGCAGTATTGACGATCATTACTTTTTTACCTTTGAGACTTGACATATCAAAGGTTTTGCCATTGATATCCTCAACTTGAAATTGATAAATCGTTTTATCTTCGTTTTGAGCAAAGACAATTGAAAGAGATGACAATAGCAAAGCTGCCACCATAAGCATTAACTTGTTCATGTATTGTATGATTTTAGTTTTAACACCAATCATAACGTTTTAAACAAAAAACGGGTTGCAAAAACTACTTTCGCAACCCGCTTGAATATTTTTATGGCAAATATCAACTGTTAACGGTCAAAAACTTATCGACGTCTTGTTTTTTGCCCAGCATGATCAATATATCAGTAGCATATAAAACTGTATTAGCCTTTGGCACACCTATGATATGCTCTTCCATTACCGTATGGCCTGATTTTACTTTTTGATAAGACCTTTTAATAGTTATCAAATTAAGGTCATACTTGTCCCTTAATGACACATCTTTCAAAAGCATATTGCAAACCTTTGTAGGAGTCTTTAACTCAACTATTTCATAGTCATCCGGCAAAGGCAAAAAAGAATGAATATTTGGCTGTAGCAATTGCTCAGCAACACTTTGGCCAATGGTTACTTCTGGAGAAATGATCTCCGTAATACCCATTTTTTGAAGAATAATCTTTTGCTGAGTGCTAGCAGCTCTGCCCATGATTCTCTTCACTCCCATTTCTTGCAATACCACTATGGTCAAAAGCTGGCATTCGAAATTTTCACCGATAGCCACAACTACCGCATCCATTTCCGTTATATTCTGAGCTTCCAAACCTCTTGGATCGGTTGCGTCAAGCTGAACAGCATGTGCAACATCTTCTTTTATTGCCTCTACTTTCTCATATAAACTATCAATAGCCAATACTTGCGCTCCCCGATTCGCCAAAGTTCGAGCAATAGCTCCTCCGTATTGTCCTAGACCTATAACGGCAAAATTATTCACGATTTTTCCAATTTATTTCTTAAAAATTCCACCAACACTGCCGTTCCCTTCTTGTAACAATTATTATTTGGTATGATCATATCCGCATCATCCTTAAGCGGATTAATATATCTTTCATATGTTGGAATCACATGCTTTTCATACCTATACAACACGTCTTCCAAATCATATCCTCTTTCTTCGCTATCTCTGATAATCCTTCTCTTAAGCTTAATATGCTCTTTGGCATCGATAAAAACTTTCAAGTCCAATAACTCTTCTATAGCCTCATCATAAAAAACAAACAAACCTTCAACTATGATAATAGGCGCAGGCTTCCATTCAATCAATGTCGGAGTAGCGCTAGGGTTATTAAAGACATATTCCTGCCTCTTCACCGTCTCTCCATTCATTAATGAAATAATATCACTTCTGAAAGACTCAAAATCAATAGACACAGGCTTGTCAAAATTATGAACCCCATTTTCATCCACTGGCTGTTGATTTCTTGGTTTGTAATAATTATCCTGCGAAACCAAACAAATATCCTCTTCGCCAAATGAATTGATAATAGACTTTAAAACAGTTGTCTTTCCCGAAGCGCTTCCTCCCGTAATCCCTACTATGTATGGTTTTTCCATTTGCAGTTTATGATCTGTTATGATTATTTTTCAAATGTTCTATCAACTTTCTGAAAGCTTTGCCTCTATGACTAATCGCATTCTTTTCTTGAGCGCTCATCTGGGCGAAAGTTCTGTTTTCTCCCTCAGGAATAAAAACAGGATCATATCCAAAACCTTCTTCCCCGCTCAAATCATCGGCAATCACACCTTTGGCAATCCCAGTAAACTGATGAACTTTTCCTGCTTCTACTAACGAAATTACCGTCCTAAATTGTGCCTTTCTTGAATTCTTGCCTTTCAAATTCTCAAGCACCAAAGAAATATTCGCTTGATTGTCTCTCTGTGGTCCAGCATACCTTGCGGAATATACCCCAGGAGCATTATCCAATGCCTCTACTTCCAATCCTGTATCATCAGCAAAGCATGCTACTCCATATTTTTTCGCCACAAACTCCGCCTTTTGCAATGAATTTCCTTCAAGCGTGTCTTGATCTTCAGCCAGCTCTTCCAAGCAACCGATATCTTTCAAGCCTTTAAGAATAAACTCATCGCCAAGCATTTGCTGTATTTCTCTCAATTTATTCGCATTATTTGTCGCGAAGCATAATTCAGTCATGATATTTGTTATAATCAAGTTATCTTATAGCGAAATCAAAAAATTCAACTGCCATATTGTAATCTATTTTACTTGTACAAAGTTATATCAAAAACTCTAACAATATAAGCTATATCAGAATATTCCACTTCATTCATGGGCAAATTTCGAAGCTTTCCAATAGTCTCACTTTGTCCTGAAGCCTTTATAGAGTATATTTATACCATTACTTACTTTTTATGCATATGGGAAGTCGTCGTGCTGCTATTATTGATCTTGGAACAAATACTTTTAATTTGCTAATTGTTGAACTCAAAGAGGGTTCCTTTGAAATAATTTATACAGAAAAAATCGCTGTAAGATTAGGCCATCAAGGTATCAGCAAGGGTATAATAACCGATGAAGCGACTCACAGAGCCAAGGAAACATTACTTTATTTTAAGCAAACTATAGACGAATATAAAGTAAATTCTGAAATGGTCTTCGCAGGGGGCACCAGCGCTATAAGAAATGCTCAAAACACTGAAAACTTCATTCAGCAAATCAAAGAATATACTGATCTTGATATCCATGTCATAACAGGAGAGGAAGAAGCCAGCTTGATTTACCAAGGGGTAAAACATGCTCTTCCATTGTATCCAAGCCTAAATTCATTAGTAGTAGATATCGGAGGAGGAAGTGTCGAATACATCATTTGCAATAACAATGAAATAATATGGAAAAAAAGCATTGAAATGGGTGCCCAGCGCATGTTGGACAAATTCCATATCAATGATCCTATAACGCAAAATGAACTTGATGAGCTTACAAATTATTTAAAAGAGATTACGATGCCAGTCGTAGAGGCTTGCAAAGCTAACAATGTCAGGGAACTGATCGGATCTTCAGGATCATTTGATACCTTGGCGGAAATTTATGAAAAGCAAATCGGAAAAATTGGGGATCCATTAAGAACAAGCTATGAGCTTCCTGCTTCTTTTTATTATAAAATCCATCAAGATCTCATAAAAAAAGACAAAGACGAACGTATCAACATACCCGGTATGCTTCCAATGAGAGCAGATATGATCGTTGTCGCTTCCTGCTTAATTGAATATTTATTAAATTGCCTCAATATAGACCACATAAGAGTTTCTACTTACGCGATGAAAGAAGGTCTTGTCTTCAAATACCTTGAAGAAAAACACTAAGTTCGCGACCAAATCATGTGGAAATTTTCAAATAATCGAGCCTAGCCATCTAGGGCATTTATTAAACTCGATTTGATAAAATTCTAATAAAATGTACCAATACGAATACCTTCATAAATTCGTTCTGGAAGTCTTCGCGCGCATGGGATGCTCAGAAGAAGACGCCACCACCGCTACAAATGTATTGCTTGATGCCGACCTTAGCGGTGTAGATTCGCATGGTGTAGCCAGACTCATAGGCTATGTAAGGCTTTGGGAAGCTGGAAGAATTAACACCAAACCGAATATCAAAATTATCTATGAAACTCCAAGCACTGCCACAGTAGACGGAGACGCTGGGTTGGGATTGGTTGTTGCTCCTAAAGCTATGCAAATAGCCTTAGAGAAATCCACAAATGTCGGGACAGGTTGGGTAGCTGTTAAGAACTCCAATCATTATGGAATCGCTGGCCATCATGCCATGATGGCATTGCCTCATGATATGATCGGTTTCTCGATGACCAATGCAAGTCCTCTGGTAGCACCTACATTCTCAAAAGAAAGGCTTCTAGGAACAAATCCTATAGCTGTAGCTATTCCTGCGGACCAAGAGCCTCCATTTGTTGCTGACTTTGCCACAACTACAGCGGCCAATGGCAAATTGGAAATCCTTCAACGCAAAGGAGAAGAAGCTCCTACTGGTTGGATTCAAGACAAAGATGGAAACATAAGCACTGATCCCCATAGCCTTAAGGCTGGCGGCGCATTATTGCCATTAGGCGGAGACAGATTGCATAGCAGCCATAAAGGGTATTGCCTTGGCGCTATGGTTGATATCCTAACATCAGTGCTTTCTGGAGCGAATTATGGCCCTTGGGCTCCTCCATTTGTTAGTTTTCTACCTTTGCCTGATGATCCAGTAGGCGAAGGGCTTGGCCACTTCTTCGGTGCCATGAGAGTGGATGCATTCCGACCTGCGGATGAGTTCAAATCCCATATGGATAATTGGATTAGAAGATTTAGAAGCGCTGAACCTGTAGAAGGTCAAAAAGAAGTGCTTATTCCAGGCGATCCGGAAAGATTAAGCAAACAAGAACGAATAAAAAATGGAATCCCATTATTAGGCCCAGTTGTCGATGACTTGGAATCCGTAGCTAAAAAAATGGAAATAAAATTTGAAAGAGGCCAATAAAAGCCTCTTTTTTTATTTTCTAAAAAGTAAATCCAGCTCTGATAACATAAGGCTCTGGATACGGTGATGTATTTTCATCATAAAGAACATTGTATAGAACCATCAAAGACATTCCGCCTTTTTTCCCAAAAGGTTGAAAAAATCCACCTCCAAAAAACAAACCTGGAATCCACTCTCGTAGGTACTCATATTTCCCAGTGGAATCTCTACTAATTACTCTTTGATAACTTAAGTTTTCAAATTCACCATGGACAAAAATATTTTCTAAAACTCTATATCTTGAAAATATCTTTCCTCCATAAATATTACTCTCCTGCTTTACGCCAAAATAATCTTTATAACTATAATATTGGTAAGATATTCCTAGGCCTCCTGAAAATCTTTCGGTAAAATTATAACCTGCTAAGGGCTCTACAAGTACTGAAGTTGCTTGATTACCAAACGACAAGCCAAAGTTGCCTCCAAAATACACATCATCCCAAAATGACTTGGTGTTTAAGTTTCTACTAGCTTTGTTCTTTTTGTTTTCCTGCACTTGCACATTCGTAGAGTCTGATGCTGGAAAATATTGCGCTGAAAGCTCCAAATTAAAAAGCATCAAAGCCAGAAAAGCTAAAATTTTCGTAAAGTGTATTTTCATATCCATTATATTTTAGAGTTTTTATAAATCAATCTTCATATTCTATGATATAAATATCTTCACCATCTTTTTTCATTAGATACCTCTCTCTGGCAAACTTTTCCAAAAGTTCCTTATTATTCATCAACTCTTCACGGTCTTTCTTTATCTTTTCAATTTCTTTTAAAAAGTACTCTCTTTGCCCTGAAAGCTGACTCAATTTCCTCCTAAGCTTAAATTGGCTAATCAGGTCATTTGAGTCGAAAAACAACATCCATACAGCAAAAATCAAGCTTGCCATCACATAGAAGTTCCTAAAAATAGGGGGTATTCTCTTTATCATTGATATCACTCAAATAAAATTCCCAAATACAACAACAGTCAAAAAAATATATTTAGATCAAAAAAAAATGCTAACATCTTAAATATAGATAAAAAAAATTGAATGGAAAACAGAAAAGGCTCCGAAGCAAATTCGGAGCCTTTATTTTAAGAATTAAATTCTTATATTTTATTAGAACTTCAAAGTTCCATTACCAGGGAAGAAAGCTGACTCAGCCAATTCTTCCTCGATTCTAATCAATTGGTTGTATTTAGCCATACGATCAGATCTTGAAGCCGATCCTGTCTTGATTTGTCCAGTTGACAATGCAACAGCCAAATCAGCGATAGTAGCATCTTCAGTTTCTCCTGATCTGTGAGACATTACTGCAGTGTAACCGTTTCTTTGAGCTAGTCTTACCGCTTCGATAGTCTCAGTCAAAGTACCAATTTGGTTTACTTTGATAAGAATTGAGTTAGCAACACCATTGTTGATTCCATCTCTCAATCTTACAGGGTTAGTTACATACAAGTCATCACCTACTAATTGAACTTTATCTCCAATAGCAGTAGTCAATTTCTTCCAGCCATCCCAATCGTTCTCGTCAAGAGCATCCTCAACAGAGATGATAGGATATTTCTCTACCCACTCAGTCCAGTAAGCAACCATCTCCTCAGCTGACTTCTTCTCGCCAGTTGATTCGAACTCGTACATGCCTGTTTCTTTGTTGTAGAATTCAGAAGTAGCAGCATCCATAGCGATAGCGATTTCCTCACCTGGCTTATAACCAGCTTTCTCGATCGCTTCGATTACGATTTCAATTGCTTCCTCATTAGACTTCACTTCTGGAGCGAAACCACCTTCGTCACCTACGTTAGTAGAATAACCTCTTCCTTTTAGAACATCTTTAAGCGCATGGAAAACCTCAGTACCCATTCTCAAAGACTCTGAGAATGTAGCAGCTTTTACAGGCATAGCCATGAATTCTTGGAAGTCCAACGCATTGTCAGCGTGAGAACCACCGTTAAGGATATTCATCATTGGAATTGGCAATACGTTAGCGTTAGACCCACCAACATATCTGTAAAGCGGAAGACCTGCCTCTAAAGCAGCCGCCTTAGCAACTGCCAAAGATACACCAAGGATAGCGTTAGCTCCCAACTTGCCTTTGTTTGGAGTACCATCAAGCTCGATCATAGCTTTGTCTATTGCTACTTGCTCAAATACGCTTTCGCCGATCAATTCTGGAGCGATAATGTCATTAACATTCTCAACAGCTTTCAACACTCCTTTACCCAAGTAAACAGACTTGTCACCGTCTCTCAACTCGACAGCCTCATGCTCACCTGTAGAAGCGCCAGAAGGCACTGCCGCTCTTCCTACAAAACCGTTTGACGTTGTAACATCTACCTCTACTGTTGGGTTACCTCTTGAATCCAGAATCTGACGACCCTTAATGCTTTCGATAAAACTCATTGCTAAATCAGTTTTTGTTTTTGATTAAATCTATGAAATTGTCAAATAAATATTTTGCGTCATTAGGTCCAGGGGAAGCTTCAGGGTGATGCTGCACTGAAAATGCAGGTTTGCCTTTCACTCTTATGCCTTCTACAGTATCATCATTAAGGTTAACATGCGTCAATTCAATCGCATCCGATGACTCAACATCTTCCACCTTTACTGCGAATCCATGATTTTGGGATGTAATCTCAGACAAACCAGTCACCAAATTCTTCACAGGGTGGTTAAGCCCTCTATGACCACTATGCATCTTGTAAGTAGACAATCCAGTCGCTCTCGAAAGAATCTGGTGTCCAAGGCAAATGCCAAACATAGGCTTGCCCGAATCCAAAATGCTCTTAACTGTATCAACAGCATAATCCATTACTCCCGGATCTCCAGGACCATTTGAAATGAAATAACCGTCAGGATTCCAAGCTTCAAGCTCTGAGAAAGGTGTTTTTGCTGGAAATACTTTGCAATAAACTCCTCTGTCCGTCAAGTTTTTCAATATGCTAGCCTTGATTCCCAAATCAAGAACAGCAACTTTTATAGGCGCGTTTTCATCTCCCACGAACTTAGGTTCTTTCACGCACACTTTTGAAGAAAGCTCCAATCCTTTCATCGAAGGAACTTCTTTCATTTTTGCTTTTAATTTGTCGATATCCGTCGTTTCAGAAGAGATAATGCAATTCATAGCTCCTTTGCTACGAATATGCTTTACGACCATTCTAGTATCGACTCCTTCTATTCCTACCAAATCATACTCAAGCAGGTAGTTTTGCAAATTTTCATAAGCATCATGCCTACTCTGTATATCAGAGAAACTATTAATAATCAGGCCAAAAATTGCTGGCTGTCCTGATTCTGACTCATTTTTATGGACACCATAATTTCCAATGTGGGAATTGGTGTTAACCACAATTTGCCCATAATAAGATGGATCCGTGTAAATTTCCTGATAACCTGTCATCCCTGTGTTGAAACAGATTTCTCCACCAGTTGTTCCAATCTTCCCAATAGCACGACCTTTGAATACAGTGCCATCTTCCAACAATAGAATTGCCTCAGGCTTTAAGTTTAATTTCATCTAATTTCTCTTCTTATGTCCGTAAAATTAATAAAGTATCATTTCAATTGACCATGACGCACATCATCATAGACACAAAAGGTTATAAAAAAAGGGATTAGTAAGCCTAATCCCTTTTTGCGATATTTTCAATAATTATGCATCAGAACCTTCTTCGTTAGAAACTTCTGTATTGTTTCCAGCCTCATCAGACTTCTTAGCAGAACCTCCTCTACGGCTTCTTCTCGTCTTAGGAGCGGCAGCAGCAGAAGACTCTTGCACTAGAACCTCGTTGAAGTCCACAAGCTCAATCAAGCAAATGTCAGCGTTGTCACCAAGACGATTACCCAATTTGATGATTCTTGTGTAACCTCCAGGTCTAGAAGCAACTTTTGTCGATACATTATCGAAAAGCTCTTTTACTGACTCTTTATTTTGCAAGTATGAGAATACTACTCTTCTTGAGTGTGTAGTATCGTCCTTGCTTCTTGTGATTAATGGCTCAACGTACTTTCTTAAAGCTTTAGCTTTAGCAACAGTAGTCTGAATTCTTTTATTTAGTATCAAGGAAGTAGCCATGTTAGAAAGCATTGCTTTTCTGTGGGAGGCTGTTCTTCCTAAATGATTGAATTTCTTTCCGTGTCTCATTTTAAATTAGTCTTCATCTAGTTTATACTTAGACAGATCCATACCGAAAGTCAACCCCTTATCTGCTACAAGCGTCTCTAGCTCAGCCAAAGATTTCTTACCGAAGTTTCTGAACTTCATCATGTCTGAAATCTCAAGGCTCACCAAGTCGCCCAATGACTTAACATCAGCAGCTTTCAAGCAATTGTATGCTCTCACTGAAAGGTCAAGATCATTTAACGCAGTCTTAAGAAGCTTACGCATATGTAGCATCTCCTCATCTATCGGTTCTTGTTCACTACTATCTCCTGTCTCTAGAATAAGTGATGAATCTGAAGAGAATAAAGCAAAGTGTTTGATAAGGATATTGGCAGCACCTTTAAGCGCCTCCTCCGGATGGATAGATCCATCAGATTCAATATCCAAAGTTAATTGTTCGTAGTCAGTCTTTTGCTCGACACGAGTGTTCTCAACGCTGAATTTCACGTTTTTGATCGGCGTGAAAATAGCGTCTACAGGAATAAAACCGAAGATTTGCTCAGACGGCTTGTTTTCCTCCGCAGGAAGGTAACCTCTTCCTTTGTCGATTGTCAATTCGATCTCAAACTCTTTTGATTCGTCAAGATTGCAAATCACCAAGTCCGGGTTCAAAATTTCAAATGACGAAGTGAATTTAGCGATATCACCCGCAGTGAACGTTCTTTGTCCTTTTAGACTGACGTTTAACTTATTCTCTACTATGTCTGAGACTTTTTTGAATCTAATCATCTTGACATTCAAAATGATTTCCGCCACATCTTCTACCACACCTTCAATAGTGGAGAACTCATGCAATACGTCAGGTATTTTGATACCAGTAACGGCATACCCCTCTAAAGAAGACAAAAGGATTCTTCTAAGCGCATTACCAATAGTAACTCCGTATCCTTTTTCAAGTGGTTTGAAGGTGAAAAGTCCGCGAAAATCATCGGCCTTTTCCATTACCACTTTCTCGGGCATTTGGAAAGCTAAAATAGACATAGTAAAATATTTATTTTCAAGTAATAAGTTATTATTTAGAATACAATTCGACAATTAATTGCTCTTGGATATTTTCTGGGATCTCCTCTCTTTGTGGTAAAGCAATCATCTTACCAGCTAATTGTGAATTATCCCACTCCAACCATGGGCCTCTTTTGCCCGCATTTGCCGCCAAGCTGTTAGTAACATTCTCAAGAGACTTAGAACGCTCTCTTACAGAAACGATGTCACCAATTTTAACTTGGAATGAAGGGATGTTTACTAGTTCGCCATTCACGAAGATATGCTTGTGAGAAACCAACTGTCTTGCAGCTCTTCTCGTAGGAGCGATACCTAGTCTATATACAACGTTGTCCAATCTAGACTCCAACAACTGAAGCAAAATCGTACCTGTAATACCACTCTTTCTTGAAGCTTTATCGAACAAGTTAGCGAATTGTCTTTCCAATACGCCGTAAGTGTACTTAGCTTTTTGCTTTTCCATCAACTGAAGAGCGTATTCAGACTGTTTTTTTCTTCTACCTCTACCGTGTTGCCCTGGAGGGTAGCTTTTGTTTTGCAAAGCTTTACTTGGCCCGAAAATTGGGTCATTAAATCTTCTCGCAATTTTAGCCTTTGGGCCTCTATATCTAGCCATTCTTTTCTTTCGGTTAAATAATTATTAAACTCTTCTTCTCTTTGGAGGTCTACATCCATTGTGTGGTAGAGGAGTAACATCCTTGATAGCAGTTACTTCGATACCCAAGTTCTGGATAGTTCTGATAGCAGACTCTCTACCTGCACCAGGACCTTTAACAAATACCTCAACCTTTCTTAGACCCAAGTCATGCGCTTTTTGACCGCAATCCTGAGCTGCAGTTTGAGCAGCATAAGGAGTATTCTTCTTAGATCCTCTGAATCCCATTTTACCAGCTGAAGCCCAAGAGATTACTTGACCTGTTTCGTTAGTGATAGAGATAATAATGTTGTTGAAAGAAGCTTTGATGTGAACTTGACCTACAGCTGAGATCTGCACAACTCTTTTTTTAGCTTTATCTTTTCTCTTCTGAGCCATATCTTAATGATTATTTAGTAGCTTTTTTCTTATTGGCAACCGTTTTACGCTTACCTTTTCTTGTTCTTGCGTTATTCTTGGTACGTTGTCCTCTTAGAGGAAGACCTTTTCTGTGTCTTAAACCTCTATAGCAACCGATGTCCATCAAACGCTTAATGCTAAGCTGTACTTCAGACTTAAGCTCACCCTCAGTCTTATAGTTGTCCGCTATAATACCACGAATAGCTTGAGACTCATCATCAGACCACTCTCCTACTTTTTTTTCTTCGCTAACTCCAGCCTCAGACAAAATTGCTGATGCTAGGCTTCTTCCAATACCGAAAATGTACGTTAATGCGACTACACCCCTTTTGTTATCCGGGATATCAACGCCAGAAATTCTTGCCATAATGTTTTAAAATTAACCTTGTCTTTGTTTAAATCTTGGATTGGCTTTGTTTATTATGTAGAGTTTACCTTTTCTACGAATAATTTTACAATCCGCGCTACGCTTTTTGATTGAAGCTCTAACTTTCATAACTTTTTACTTATATCTATAAACGATTCTTCCTTTAGTCAAATCGTAAGGCGACATCTCCAACTTCACACGGTCTCCAGGAAGAATTTTGATATAATTCATTCTCATTTTCCCTGAAATATGCGCTATTATTTCATGTCCATTTTCAAGCTGAACACGAAAAGTGGCGTTGGATAACGCCTCCAGAATTTTACCATCTTGCTCGATAGATGCTTGCTTTGCCATAAAACTAAATATTAAAATACTCCTCTATGTATTTATGTGTGGTTAATATTTCTGTTTGTCCATTAATGATACCAACAGTATGCTCAAAATGAGCGGATGGTTTTCTGTCAGTTGTTCTAATTGTCCAACCGTCAGACTCCAACACTACTTGCTTGGTTCCCAAATTTATCATCGGCTCAATCGCAATGACCAAACCGGATTTCAACTTAGGTCCTTTGCCTCGAATCCCAAAGTTAGGCACCTCAGGGCTCTCATGCAAATTTCTACCCAAACCATGTCCTACCAACTCACGAACAACACCGTATCCGAATCCTTCGCAGTACTTCTGAATCTCAAATCCAATATCTCCGATTCGCTTGCCTTCCTTGGCTTGCTCGATACCGATATAAAGAGACTCTTTAGTTCTTTTCAAAAGATCCATGACCTCTTCATCCACTTCACCTACAGGATAAGTATAAGCGCAATCGCTGTGAAATCCTTTATAAAAAACTCCACAATCAACTGAGATTATATCTCCATCCTTCAACTTATAGTCAGAGGGAAATCCATGGACTACATTCTCATTAACAGAAATACATAAAGTAAAAGGGAAACCATTGTATCCCTTGAAAGAAGGCTTGCCACCTTCTTTGACTATATAATCGTAAGCGATCTGATCTAACTCTAAAGTAGAAACCCCAGGTTTGATCTTTGATGCGACCAAACCATGGGCTTTTCCTAATATCTCAGCGCTTTCTTTTATAAGCTGTATTTCCTTTTCAGTTTTATATTTAATCATGCTTAGGCTACTGCAATATTATCTTGCGAATTACCTCCTTTTACGTTGCCAGACTTCATCATTCCTTCATAATGTCCCATCAACAGGTAGCTTTCAACTTGTTGAAGCGTGTCAAGCACTACTCCCACCATAATCAAAAGGCTAGTACCGCCGAAGAATTGAGCGAAATCCGTTCCCACCCCTGCTAAACGAGCAAAAGCTGGAATAATTGCAACAAAGGCCAAGAAAAATGAACCTGGAAGTGTGATTCTTGTCAATACATCGTCAAGATACTCTTCCGTTTGTTGCCCAGGCTTCACTCCAGGAATGAAACCACCGTTTCTCTTCAAATCTTCAGAAATTTGTCTAGGACTAATTGTGATAGCTGTATAGAAGAATGTGAAAACAATAATCAATATCGCAAACACTAAGTTATACTGCCAAGATGTGAAATCCGAAAACGTGCTACCAATTGAAGCGGCCAAATCACTTGTATCCGACCAAATACCAGCCAACAACGCAGGCAAAAACATCAATGCCTGAGCGAAAATGATTGGCATAACTCCAGCAGCATTCACTTTAAGAGGTAAATACTTGCGCTGTCCGCCATAAGCCTTAGCTCCACCAGCTATTTGCTTAGCGTACTGGATAGGGATACGTCTAGTTGCTTGAGTAAGCATTACAACGCCCATAACCACGAAAAACAAAGCTACAATCTCAAGAATAAAGCCTAAAGCTCCACCCATGCCTCTAGTCAAAGCCTCACCAATGAATGAGCCAGGGAATCTTGATATGATACCTACCATGATTAACATAGAGATACCGTTACCTATACCTTTGTCAGTAATCTTTTCACCAATCCACATGCAGAACATTGTTCCAGCAGTAAGAATGATAACAGATGAAATCGTGAAGAACGTGTAATCAATCATGACAGCATCCTTAGGGATAGTGCCTGATACATATCCAACACCTTGCGCAAGTGTGATCGCAATAGTAAGTACTCTTGTAATTTGATTAATTTTATTTCTACCAGATTCACCCTCTTTTTGCATCTTTTGGAAATAAGGAACTGCTATAGTCAATAACTGCAACACGATAGAAGCAGATATATAAGGCATGATCCCTAAACCGAATATTGAGGCATTGTTGAACGCTCCGCCTAGGAAAGTATTTAACAATCCTAATATGCCACCAGAGGCTTTTGTCAGTGCGTCAGGGTTTACACCCGGCAATACCACAAATGAGCCCAATCTAAAAATTATCAAAAAGCCCAAAGTATTAAGAATCCTCGTCCTTAAATCCTGGATAGCAAAAATATTTTTTACAGTAGAAATAAATTTTTTCATAATTAAATTACAGTAGTAGTACCACCTAATTTTTCGATAACTTCAACGGCTTTCGCTGAAAACTTATTTGCCTTTAGATCAACTTTAGCTGTTAGTTCACCATTCGCCAAGATTTTCACCAAATCATTCTTTCCAACGATTCCGTTTTCTCTCAACACTTCCAATGTGATCTCAGCAGCTCCAGTCTTCTCTGCCAATGCTTGAATAACTGAAAGATTCACAGGTTTGTACTCTACTCTGTTAGGGTTTTTGAAACCGAACTTAGGCACTCTTCTTTGAAGAGGCATCTGTCCACCTTCGAATCCTAATTTTTGAGAGTATCCTGATCTTGACTTAGCACCTTTATGTCCACGTGTAGAAGTACCGCCTCTACCTGAACCTTGTCCTCGTCCTATCCTCTTACGAGTTTTTGTTGAACCCTCTGCAGGTCTTAATGTATGTAATTTCATAATAATTATTCAGTTACAGAAACCAAATGACTAACTTTTTTTACCATACCTGCAATTTGAGGAGTATTTTCTACTTCAACAGTCTTGTTTATTTTACCAAGACCCAAAGCAGTGATGGTTCTTTTTTGATCAAGTGGTCTTTTAATTGTGCTTCTCACTTGAGTAATCTTAATCTTTGCCATAACAAGTTAACCGTTAAAAACTTTAGTTAAACTTACTCCTCTATGCTGCGCTACAGTCTGAGGATCTCTCATTTGAGTCAAAGCGTCAAATGTTGCTTTAACCACGTTATGCGGGTTAGACGATCCTTTAGACTTCGCTAGTACGTCATGAACTCCCGCCGACTCAAGCACTGCACGCATCGCACCACCGGCGATTACTCCAGTACCCGGAGCAGCTGGCTTCAAGAAAACTCTACCGCCACCAAACTTACCAAGTTGTTCGTGAGGCACTGTTCCTTTAAGCACAGGTACTTTCACAAGGTTCTTCTTAGCGTCATCAACTCCTTTAGTGATCGCGTCAGTCACTTCGTTTGCTTTACCCAAACCATAACCTACGATACCATCACCATTACCTACTACCACGATAGCAGAGAAGCTAAATCTACGTCCACCTTTTACTACTTTAGCAACCCTTTTGATGGCTACTACCTTTTCTTTAAGATCAAGCTCGCTTGCCTTAACTACTTTGATATTATTATTGGACATAACTAATTAGAATTTTAAACCTCCATTTCTAGCACCCTCTGCCAATGCCTTCACATTACCATGGTACTGATAACCACTTCTATCGAAAACCACATCAACGATGTTCTTCTCTTGTGCTCTTTCAGCCAATAAAGCACCTACTTTTTGAGAGTTTTCAACGTTTCTAGTGTTTTTCCCAGAACCTAAATCTTTAGAAGAAGCGCTTGCTAATGTTACTCCATTCACGTCGTCGATCAACTGAGCGTAGATCGATGTATTACTTTTGAATACAGAAAGACGTGGTCTAGAAGACGTACCGCTGATTTTTCTTCTGATACCTCTTCTAATTCTTAATCTTCTTGCTGCGTTTTTATCTTTAACTGCCATTATTCCTTAATTATTTAGATGCCGCTTTACCTGCTTTTCTGCGAATATTTTCACCAACAAATCTAACACCTTTACCTTTATAAGGCTCAACTGGTCTTAAGGATCTAATCTTAGCAGAAACCTGACCCAACAATTGCTTATCGATGCTTTCCAAAGTAACGATAGGGTTTTTACCTTTTGGAGTCTCAGCTTTCACCTTAACTTCAGCAGGGATACCCAAGAAGATAGCGTGAGAGTAACCTAAGTTCAACTCTAGCACTTGACCTGTAGCTACAGCTTTGTAACCTACACCGACTAGTTCCAACTCTTTCTTATAACCTTCAGTCACACCAACAATCATGTTGTTGATTAATGATCTGTAAAGTCCGTGAAGAGCCTTGTGTCTTTTTTGCTCAGTAGGTCTAGACAACGTCACTTCGCTCTCTCCTACTTCAACCTTTATATCTTGATCAATATTTTGTTCAAGAGTACCTTTAGGACCTTTTACTGTAACTTGAGCGCCTTTAACGTCAACAGTTACACCCGCAGGCAATTGGACTGGCTTGTTTCCTATTCTTGACATTTCTAATTGTTCTCTATTAATAAACGTGACATAAAACTTCGCCACCTACATTTTCAGTGCGAGCTTCTTTATCAGTTAGCACACCTTTTGACGTTGACAAAATAGCCACACCAAGTCCGTTAAGAACTCTTGGCAAATTGTCTACATCAGCGTACTGTCTCAAACCTGGCTTACTAACTCTAGTAAGGTCAGTGATTGCAGACTTTTTAGATACTGGATCATATTTAAGAGCGATCTTGATCGTACCTTGAGGCTCAGCCTCTACGAATTTATAGCTCTGGATATATCCTTTATCAAAAAGCACTTTTGTTATTTCTTGTTTCAACTTCGACGCAGGCACTTCCACGATTCTGTGTTTAGCCTTTATCGCATTTCTCAACCTAGTTAAGTAATCTGCTATTGGATCAGTCATAATTATAAATTTATGCTCCCCGCCTTAAAACAAATCAGGGAGCGCAAAATTAACCAAAATTTATTTATTAATCAAATCGTTACCAACTAGCTTTAGTAATGCCTGGGATCAATCCTGCAGAAGCCATTTCTCTAAAAGTAACCCTGTTGATACCGAATTTTCTCATGTAACCTTTAGGTCTTCCAGTCAGCTTGCATCTGTTGTGCAATCTTACTGCTGAAGAATTCCTTGGTAACTTGTCTAATCCAGCGTAGTCACCTGCTTCTTTCAAAGCTTTACGCTTAGCAGCATATTTAGCTACTAGACGCTCTCTTTTTCTCTCACGAGCTTTTACCGCTTCTCTTGCCATTATGCTTGTCTTTTGTTTTTATCCGCGAAAGGCATTCCGAAAGCAGCCAATAGAGCGTAGCTTTCTTCATTTGTATTCGCTGTAGTAACGAAAGTGATATCCATACCTGAGATCTTTTGAACTTTCTCAATTGAAATCTCAGGGAAAATTATTTGCTCCTTAACACCTAAAGTGTAGTTTCCGCGTCCATCAAATCCTTTTGGATTGATACCTTGGAAATCTCTCACACGTGGAAGAGCAACAGTAACTAGACGATCAAGGAATTCATACATTTTATCACCTCTCAAAGTAACTTTAGCTCCGATAGGCATTTCTTCACGAAGTTTAAAGTTTGAGATTGAATTCTTTGCTAAAGTAGGAACAGCCTTTTGTCCAGTGATCGTAGTCAATTCCTCAACACCGATATCCACTAGTTTCTTGTCAGAAACAGCGTCACCGATACCTTTGTTAATGGAGATCTTAACAAGTTTAGGAACCTGCATGATTGATTTGTAAGCGAACTTTTCCTTCAATGCAGGAACGATCTCCTCGTTGTATTTTTGTTTTAACCTTGGCTTGTCCATTATTGTATTATCTCCCCTGTCTTTTTTGAGAATCTTACTAATTTACCATTGGCATCTAGTTTCCTACCCACTTTAGTAGGCTCGCCTTTAGCAGGATCGATTAGCATCACATTACTTACGTGAATTGGTGCTTCAACTTTCTCAATCCCTCCTTGAGGGTTAGTCGCAGATGGCTTGATGTGTTTAGTCACAACGCGAACGCCTTCGACAATCACCCTAGATTCTGATGTGAGAACTTGTTGCACCACACCAGTTTTACCTTTATCGTTACCAGCAATAATCTTTACTGTGTCGCCTTTTTTAAGGCGAAGCTTAACTGATTTTGTTGCCATTTTTCTTGAATTTTATAGAACCTCAGGTGCTAGTGAAACAATTTTCATGAACTGCTTCTCACGAAGCTCTCTAGCCACAGGGCCAAAGATTCTAGTACCTCTCGGCTCATCGTTAGTAGTCAACAATACTGCTGCATTGTCTTCAAATCTGATGTAAGAACCATCTTTTCTTCTTACTTCTTTCTTTGTTCTAACGACAACAGCTTTAGATACCGTACCTTTTTTCAGGTTGCTTGATGATAGAGCGGACTTTACAGTTACAACAATCTTATCACCAATCGAAGCATATCTTTTTCCAGTACCGCCAAGCACGCGAATACATAGTACTTCCTTAGCTCCACTATTGTCGGCTACATTAAGTCTTGATTCTTGTTGTATCATAATTATTTAGCCCTTTCAATGATTTCTACTAGCCTCCATCGCTTGTTCTTCGACATTGGCCTTGTTTCCATTACTCTTACAGTGTCACCGATTTGACAAGTATTCTCATTGTCATGAGCGGTGATCTTTTTTGTTTTGGTAACAAACTTACCGTATATAGGGTGCTTTACTTTTCTTTCAACAGAAACAGTGATGGTTTTTTCCATCTTATTGCTCACAACCCTACCAATTCTTTCTTTTCTAAGATTTCTTTCCATGGTCTTACTTTGCTAGTTCTAGTGAACGTAATCTGGTTTTTAATCTTGCAATTGATCTCCTAGACTCCTTGATTTTATTAGGATTCTCAATTGGAGATATAGCGTGAGCAAACTGCAACTTTTGCAAACTTTCCGTATCAGAGGCGATCTTCGCGATCAACTCTTCTTTTGTCAACTGAGCTATTTCAGAATTTTTCATGTCATTAACTAATTAACGTAATCTCTACGTACCACAAATTTTGTCTTAACAGGCAATTTCTGAGCCGCTAGTCTAAGAGCCTCTTGAGCAAGCTCCACGCTAACACCAGAACACTCGAACAATACAGTACCAGGCTTAACGCATGCTACCCAGTAATCAGGAGCACCCTTACCTTTACCCATACGAACTTCAGCTGGCTTTGAAGTAACTGGCTTGTCTGGAAAAATTCTAATCCAAACTTGTCCTTCTCTCTTCATAGCTCTTGTCATCGCGATACGAGCTGCCTCAATTTGTCTACTGGTAATCCAGGCTGGTTCCAGAGACTTTATACCGAAAGATCCAAAAGCGATAGAGCTACCACGGTGCGCAAGACCTTTTACTCTACCTTTCTGCTTTTTTCTAAATTTTACTCTTTTTGGCTGTAACATCTTTAATCAAATTAAAGTCTCAAAAATTATTTTTTCTTGCGTCTCCTTTGTCCACCGCCAGAGTTGTTCTTACCTCTGCGGTTTCCTTGGCCTTGATTAGGCTCTACTGGAGAAAGGTCTCTTTTGCCGTAAACTTCACCTTTGAAGATCCACACTTTGATACCTAATTTTCCATATACAGTATCCGCTTCACTCAAAGCATAGTCAATATCAGCTCTCAATGTATGCAAAGGAATTCTACCTTCTTTGTACATTTCCGAACGTGCCATTTCAGCACCAGCCAAACGACCCGCAACTTTAATTTTGATACCTTGAGCACCAACTCTCATCGCAGCAGCAATAGATTGCTTCATAGCTCTACGGTAAGAGATTCTTGCAGCCAATTGTTGAGCGATAGACTCACCTACCAATTTAGCGTCAAGCTCTGGTCTCTTGATTTCAAAGATGTTGATTTGTATATCTTTTCCAGTAAGCTTTTTAAGCTCTTCCTTGATACGATCTACTTCAGCACCACCTTTACCGATAACAACACCTGGTCTAGCTGTATGAATCGTCAAAGTAATACGCTTAAGAGTTCTCTCAATGATAATTCTTGAGATACCACCTTTAGGAATTCTAGCTTTAACGTACTTTCTGATTTTTTGGTCTTCTACCAATTTATCAGAAAATTCTTTTCCGCCGTACCAGTTAGATTCCCAACCTCTTACGATTCCTAGTCTTAAACCAATAGGATTTACTTTTTGTCCCATACCTTATTTCGTGTTATCAGAGTTTTCGTTTACTTCAACACCAGCATTCAAGCTATCCACATAAATAGTCACGTGGTTAGATCTCTTTCTGATTCTGTGTGCTCTCCCCTGAGGTGCTGGTCTTAATCTTTTCAATATACGAGCACTATCAACGAAGATTTCAGACACTACTAGATCCGCAGTATCTATATCTTGGTCTTCGTTCAAATTCTGCCAGTTAGCAATCGCCGACACTAGAAGTTTTTCCAAGGCAATTGAACTGTGCTTCGATTGGAATTTCAATATATTCAAAGCGTCTTCAACTCGTCTTCCACGAACCAAGTCAGCTACCATCCTCATTTTACGAGGAGAAGTAGGCACGTTTCTTAATCTTGCTACAGCTTTCATTATCTCTTACCTTTGTCTTTTTTAGATATATGACCTCTAAAATTACGAGTAGGAGCAAATTCGCCTAGCTTGTGTCCTACCATGTTGTCAGTAACGTAAACAGGTATGAATTTATTCCCGTTATGTACTGCGAAAGTATGACCTATGAAATCTGGAGAAATCATCGATCTTCTAGACCAAGTCTTGATCACCGACTTTTTCCCTGACTCTTCCATCGCAATGACTTTCTTATCTAACCTTTGATCTATATAAGGTCCTTTTTTTAACGATCTAGCCATTATTTTTTCCTTCTGCTAATGATTAACTTATTAGAATACTTCTTAGGAGCGCGTGTCTTAAGCCCTTTAGCGTAAAGACCCGTTCTTGATCTTGGATGACCTCCAGACGAACGACCTTCACCACCACCCATTGGGTGATCAACTGGGTTCATAGCCACACCTCTAACGCGAGGACGACGTCCCATCCAACGCTTACGACCTGCTTTACCAAGACGAACGTTCATGTGATCGCCATTAGAAACAGTTCCGATTGTCGCAAAACAAGTACTCAACACAAGTCTCATCTCACCAGAAGGTAGCTTTACAGTAACGTATTTACCTTCTTTCGCCACTAGCTGAGCATATGTACCTGCACTTCTTGCCAAGATACCACCTTTACCCGGCACTAATTCAATATTATGAATGATAGTACCTAGAGGGATATTCTTAAGCAACACGTGATTTCCAACTTCAGGAGCTACTGTCTCGCCAGAAACGATAGTTGCGCCTACTTCAAGTCCTTCAGGAGCAACAATATAAGCTTTCTCTCCATCAGCGTAAGTTAGCAATGCGATACGAGCCGTTCTGTTTGGATCGTACTCGATAGCCTTCACTGTAGCTGGGATATCAAACTTTTGTCTAGCGAAATCAACAACTCTTAGCCTCTTCTTGTGTCCACCTCCGAGGTAGCGCATGGTCATTTTACCATCGTTATTTCTACCACCAGATCTTTTCTTAGTAGCCAACAAGCTCTTCTCAGGAGTCGACTTAGTGATCTCCTCGAAAGTAGGGGCTAGTCTATATCTTTGTCCCGGAGTTACCGGACGTAATCTTTTTACTGCCATTTTCTAGATTTTTTAAATTCCGCTGTAAAAATCAATCACTTCACCTTCAGCGACTTTCACAATAGCCTTTTTATAGCTTGTTGAACGTCCTGTAATAACTTGTGACTTAGTGTAGCGAGATTTTTTCTTACCTAAGTAATTGATAGTTCTCACGCTTTTCACGTTCACTCCGTAAGTTTTCTCTACAGCCTTCTTAATCTCGATTTTGTTCGCGTTGGTAGCTACGACAAATCCGTAAACACCCTCTTCGTTTTGAGCTGAGGCCTTTTCTGTGAGTAATGGTCTTTTTAAGATACTCATAATCCTTAAGCGAATAAGTTTTCAAATTTTTCAACAGAACTTTCGAAAAGCACCAAGCTATCCGCGTTCAACACATCGTAAGTGTTGATAGAAGAAATCTCAGACACTTTGCTGTTCTTCAAATTGCGAGAAGCCAAATAAACATTCTCGTTGCTTTCAGGAAGGATAGTCAACACCTTCTTACCAGCAAGAGACAAGCTTTTCAACACTGCAACAAAAGCTTTTGTCTTAGGAGCATCAAGGTTCACATCTTCGATAATGATGATGTTGTTCTCTGAAGCTTTGTAAGAAAGAGCTGACTTTCTTGCCAATGTTTTAACTTTTTTGTTCAATTTGAAACCGTAGTCTCTTGGTTCTGGACCAAATACTCTACCTCCGCCTCTAAACAAAGGTGATTTTATACTACCCGCTCTGGCAGTACCCGTACCTTTTTGCTTTTTGATCTTCTTAGTAGATCCTGCAATTTCAGCACGTTCTTTCGACTTGTGCGTACCTTGTCTTTGATTTGCTAAGTACTGTTTTACATCAAGGTAAATAGCGTGATCGTTAGGCGTAACACTGAAAACCGAATCAACAAGACTCACTTTTCTTCCGCTTTCGCTTCCGTCAGATTTTAAAACTGCTAATTCCATTTCTTTTACTTCTCTAGGATAACGAATGAATTCTTTGCTCCTGGTACAGAACCGCTAACTATAACGACATTCTTTTCAGGAATCAATTTTAAAACTTGAAGGTTTGCAACCTTCACTCTTTGGCCTCCAGTTCTACCAGCCATTTTCATTCCTTTGAATACTCTCGCAGGATATGAACAAGCACCAATAGCACCCGGTGCACGCATTCTGTTGTGCTGACCATGAGTTGCCTGACCTACACCACCAAATCCGTGTCTTTTAACAACACCTTGAAAACCTTTACCTTTTGATGTACCTACCACGTCGATGAATTCACCTTCCTCCAACACAGCAGCAGCAGTCACTTCCTCGCCAAGATTGATCTCGCCATCCCAATCACGGAATTCAACAAGCTTTTTCTTAGGAGTCGTGCTAGCTTTGCCAAAGTGGCCCAACATCGCTTTGGTAGTGTTCTTAGCTTTCTTTTCACCGAAGCCAAGTTGCACAGAATTGTAACCGTCAGTATCAACAGTCTTCACTTGCGTCACAACGCAAGGACCAACTTCTAACACCGTGCATGCGACACTGAGTCCATCGGCACTGTAGACGTTAGTCATTCCAATTTTTTTACCAATTATACCTGACATTTTACTTATTAATATTTAGTAAATATTTAACCTTTGCGAAACAAAATCCACAAAGGGAATGCAAATTTAGGAAAATATACTTTCTAATAAAAGCACACTTAGTAAATTTATTATCTATTTGCCTAAAAAAAAGGGACTTACGATAAATCGAAGTCCCCTTTTTATAATATTGCAATTAAAATCAAACTTTAATCTCTACATCAACCCCGCTTGGAAGCTCTAGTTTCATCAAAGCATCTACTGTTTTCGCACTGTTAGAGTAGATATCAACCAATCTCTTGTAAGTGCAGCTTTGAAATTGCTCTCTCGACTTTTTGTTCACGTGAGGAGATCTCAAAACAGTATAGATTTCTTTCTCAGTTGGCAACGGAATAGGACCGCTTACCACTGCACCAGTGCTTTTTACCGCCTTTACGATCTTCTCTGAAGACTTGTCTACTAGATTATGATCGTATGATCTTAATTTTATTCTAATCTTTTGGTTCATTTTAAATATAGTTTATCAGCCGTTTGCCTTAACTTCCTTTTTCTTCAATGATCTTCTTAGCGATATTGCCAGGAACAGTATCGTAATGCGAGAACGTCAATGACGCCGCACCTCTACCTGAAGTAATCGTACGCAAGTCAGTAACATAACCGAATAGCTCCGACAAAGGAACATCAGCTTTGATTACTTGAGCACCATTCTTAGTATCCATACCTTTCATAATACCTCTACGTCTGTTCAAGTCACCAGTTACTGGTCCAGTGAACTCATCAGGAGTCACAACTTCAACACCCATAATAGGCTCTAATAATTCAGGTCCTGCTTGTCTACCAGCTTCTTTAAAACCTAGTCTTGCAGCCAATTCGAAAGATAGAGAATCCGAGTCAACATCGTGGAATGATCCGTGATACAATCTAACCTTCATACCTACTAGAGGATAACCAGCCAAAGGACCATTAGCCATAGAACTAGTGAAACCTTTCTCAATCGCAGGGATGAATTCTCTAGGAATCACACCACCAACAATCTCGTTAACAAACTGCAATCCTTCTTCTTTGTCATCGTCTCTTGGCCCGATTTCAAATACGATATCGGCAAATTTACCTTTACCACCAGACTGCTTTTTGTAAACTTCTTTATGCTCCAAGTTTGAAGTCAATCTCTCACGGTATGCTACTTGAGGAGCACCTTGATTAACCTCTACTTTGAATTCTCTTCTCAAACGATCCATGATGATATCAAGGTGAAGCTCACCCATACCTCTCATGATAGTTTGACCTGTTTCTTCGTCAGTGTTAACTCTCAAAGTTGGATCTTCTTCCACAAGCTTAGCGATAGCCATACCCATCTTATCAGCATCCGCTTGAGTTTTAGGCTCAATAGCGAAACCAATTACAGGCTCAGGGAAAGTCATTGACTCAAGAATAATTTTATTCTTCTCATCAACTAATGAATCTCCAGTTTTAATATCTTTAAAACCAACACCAGCGCAGATATCACCAGCTTCAACTACTGGAATCTGATTCTGCTTATTTGCGTGCATTTGAAGCAAACGCGAGATACGCTCTTTCTTCTCTGTTCTTGCATTGTAAACATAAGAACCAGACTCAAGCTTACCAGAGTAAACTCTCATAAACGCCAAACGACCTACAAATGGGTCAGTAGCGATTTTAAATGCCAACGCAGAGAAAGGTTGATCAATACTAGCTTCACGAGACTCAGTCTCACCAGTATCAGGATTAGTTCCTTCAACAGCCGGCAAATCAAGAGGAGAAGGCAAGAATGCACAAACAGCGTCCAATACAGCCTGAACACCTTTGTTCTTAAATGCAGATCCACAAAGAACTGGAGACATAGACATGTCAATCACAGCTTTACGGATAGCTTCCATCATTTCTTCCTCAGTTATTGAATCTGGATCCTCAAAGAATTTCTCCAACAACTCCTCGTCATACTCAGCAACAGACTCTACCAATTTTTGTCTCCACTCTTCAGCATCTTCAACCAAATCAGCAGGAATCTCTTCCTCAACATAAGTCATACCCATGTCATCCTCATTCCAGATGATAGCCTTATTCTTGATAAGATCTACAACACCACGGAAGTTCTCTTCAGCTCCGATAGGAATTTGAAGAGGCACAGGGTTAGCACCTAATTTATCTATAATTTCTTGAACAGCACCATAGAAATCAGCACCTGCTCTATCCATTTTGTTAACAAAACAAATACGAGGCACACGGTACTTGTCAGCTTGTCTCCATACAGTCTCTGACTGAGGCTCAACACCTGAAGACGCGCAAAACAAAGCAACAGCTCCATCAAGAACACGCAAAGAACGCTCTACTTCTACTGTAAAGTCAACGTGTCCTGGAGTATCGATGATGTTAATGTCGTAAGGCTTAGAAAGACCTTTTACTTGCTTACCAAGTTCAGTCGGGTAATTCCACTGAGTAGTTGTCGCAGCAGAAGTAATAGTAATACCTCTTTCTTGCTCTTGCTCCATCCAGTCCATAGTGGCAGCACCCTCGTGCACTTCACCAATCTTGTGACTAATACCAGTGTAGTAAAGTATACGTTCAGTAGTAGTAGTCTTACCAGCATCAACGTGAGCCATGATACCGATATTTCTCAAAAATTTTAAGTTCTTAGCCATTGGATATTTTAAAATCTAAAGTGTGAAAATGCTTTGTTAGCTTCAGCCATTCTATGCGTATCATCCTTTTTCTTCACTGCGGCTCCTTCACCTTTTGACGCAGCGATGATCTCACCAGCTAATCTTTCAATCATCGTCTTTTCACCTCTTGATCTCGCATAACGAATCAACCAGCTAATCCCTAGGTAAGTCTTACGACCAGGGCGAACCTCCATAGGAACTTGGAAAGTGGCTCCACCTACTCTTCTTGATTTCACCTCTACACCAGGCATAACATTGTTCAATGCCTTTTTCCAAGTCTCAAGACCATTCTCACCAACTTTATTCTCTACCAACTCGATAGCGCTGTAGAAAATATTGTAAGCAATACTCTTCTTCCCGTCGACCATTAACATGTTTACGAATTTAGTTACCAAAGTATCATTATACTTTGGATCAGGAAGAATATATCTCTTCTTTGGTTTCGCTTTTCTCATTTTTAATTTCTCTTAAATCTGTTTTTTACTTCTTGTCTTTTGGACGCTTAGCTCCGTACTTAGATCTTCCTTGCAATCTACCGTTAACACCCGCAGTATCCAACGCACCACGAACGATATGATATCTTACACCCGGAAGGTCTTTTACTCTTCCACCTCTGATCAACACGATAGAGTGTTCTTGAAGGTTGTGACCTTCACCACCGATATAGGCGTTCACTTCTTTACCATTTGTTAATCTTACTCTGGCAACCTTACGCATCGCAGAGTTAGGCTTCTTAGGTGTAGTAGTATAAACCCTTGTACACACACCTCTTCTTTGCGGGCAAGAATCCAAAGCTGGAGATTTTGACTTTGAAGTCAAAGCCTTTCTCCCTTTTCTCACTAATTGCTGTATAGTAGGCATTTAATAAATTATTATTGAATTTTTAATTATCCCAATAAAATGAGAACGCAAAGGTATTGATTATTAGGCACTAATCAAAACCTTTGCGTCAAAAGAAATTTTTATTATGTTAAAAAAACACTACGCTTCGCCCATTGCTCCACCGAAATTAATCGGAAATTTAGGGTTGTCCTCAATTGATTTTACAGGACCGAAGTTTGCCTCGTATTTCTTTATATTGTCTTCCAGAGCTTTTAACAGCCTCTTGGCATGCTCAGGAGTGAGTATAATTCTTGACTTCACTTTTGCCTTAGGCACGCCAGGCATCATTCGAATAAAGTCAATTACAAACTCGCTTTGAGCGTGAGCGATCATGGCTAAGTTGGTATAAACCCCCTCAGCCATATCTTCAGAAAGCTCTATGCTTATCTGATTTGGATTTTGCTTTTCGTCAGCCATGAATCAACTAAGCTTTAGCTCCTTTAATACTTGCTGTCGACGCGTAATCACCTACTTCATAATCATCCTTAGGCGTAACTATTGGCCCTTGAAAAGCTCTAGTTCCTGTACCTGCTGGAATCAAGTGACCAACGATCACATTTTCCTTCAGACCCTTAAGCAAATCTTGCTTACCTCTAATAGATGCTTCACTTAACACCTTAGTAGTTTCCTGGAAGGAAGCTGCTGAGATAAAGCTTTCCGTACCTAATGAAGCCTGAGTAATACCTTGCAACGTAGGCTTTGACACGGCAGCTTGGGCATCTCTTACTTTTACTATCTTAAGATCCTTACGCTTAAGCGCTGAATTCTCATCTCTTAATTGTCTTGAAGTAATAATCTGACCAGCTCTCATGCTTGAAGAATCACCAGCGTCTGTCACAACCTTTTTCTCAAGAACATTATCGTTCTCTTCAGAGAACTGCAACTTATCCACAAGTTGATTAGCCAAGAAAATTGTATCTCCCGGATCAACGATAATTACTTTCTGCATCATCTGTCTTACGATCACCTCAATGTGCTTATCATTGATTTTCACACCTTGTAGACGGTATACAGCTTGAATTTCGTTCACTACGTACTCCTGAACTTTTGTAGGACCTTCGATTGAAAGAATATCCGCTGGAGTTTTCGCTCCATCAGACAATCTCATACCAGCCTTCACAAAGTCATTTTCCTGAACCAAGATATGTCTTGACAACGGAACAAGGTAACGCTTCTTGATACCATCTTTCGACTCTACGAAGATCTCTCTGTTACCACGCTTGATTCCTCCATAAGAAACAACACCGTCAATCTCAGAAACTACTGCAGGGCTAGACGGGTTACGAGCTTCAAACAACTCAGTAACACGCGGAAGACCTCCGGTAATATCGGCAGACTTACCTGTCATTCTTGGAATCTTAACCAAGACTTGACCAGCAATAACCTCGTCACCATCCTCTACAGACAAGTGAGCTCCTACTGGAATAGAATAAGATCTCTCTTCTTTTCCTCCAGTAATGTTAATAGTCGGGTTCTTAGTTTTATCCTTTGTCTCTATAATTACTTTCTCTTGGTGACCAGTCGCTTCATCAGCCTCTACTTTATAAGTAATACCTTCTTGAACTGATTCAAACTCAACTTTACCAGCAAACTCAGTTACGATAACTGCGTTAAATGGATCCCAAGAACAAAGTTTATCTCCTTTCGAAACCTTCTGACCATCCTTGACATTAAGGAATGCACCATAAGGAACGTTGTTTGAGCCTAACTCCTTGCCAGATTTAGCCTCCATGATCTTAATCTCACCTGTACGACCTAATACTACTTGAGTATCTTTGTCATCTTGATTCTTAGTTGAGATTGATCTTATTTCGTCAAATTTAACAATACCATCAAATCTTGCATCAATAGAAGCTTCCTCAGCAATGTGAGATGCAGTACCCCCAACGTGGAACGTTCTCAATGTAAGCTGTGTACCAGGCTCACCAATCGACTGCGCGGCAATCACGCCGACAGAATCGCCAAGTTGAGACATTCTGGCCGTAGCCAAGTTACGTCCATAACATTTAGAGCAAACACCTTGCTTCGCTTCGCAAGTCAATACTGAACGAATTTCGATTTCATCAATTCCAGCATCGTCAACTCTTTTTGCAAGCTCTTCAGTGATCTCCTCTCCAGCTTTCAAAATTGGAACTTCATCTTCCTCAGCACCAGGCCTGAATACATCATGAACAGATGTTCTACCCAAAATTCTCTCAGACAAAGGCTCAACTATCTCTTCATTATCCTTCAATGGAGTAACAGCCAATCCTCTAAGAGTGCCACAATCAGACTCGTGAATCACAACATCTTGAGCCACATCCACCAAACGACGAGTCAAGTAACCAGCATCGGCAGTTTTAAGAGCTGTATCGGCAAGACCTTTACGAGCACCGTGAGTAGAAATAAAGTACTCGATTACATCCAGCCCTTCCTTAAAGTTTGAAAGAATAGGGTTTTCAATAATCGCACCTACTGAACCTGCGATATTTTTTTGAGGCTTAGCCATCAAACCACGCATACCACCCAACTGACGAATCTGCTCTCTCGAACCACGAGCTCCTGAGTGCATCATCATATAGATACTGTTGAATCCTTGCTCATCATCCTCAAGCTGAGTCATCAACGTAGTCGTCAGCTGCGAGTTGATCTTAGTCCAAATATCAATCACCTGATTGTATCTTTCATTATCTGTGATAAGACCCATTTGGTAGTTATCCCATACAACAGACACTTCATCTTTAGCTTGATTAATCAAAGCCTCTTTTTCATCAGGAATCATGATATCGCCAAGTCCCATTGACAAACCTCCTTTATAGGCTGTCTGGAATCCTAAATGCTTAATATCATCAAGGAACTGTGCTGTACGAGCCATACCAACGATTTTAAACACATTGGAAATGATCACCTGAAGCGCTTTCTTGGAAAGCAATTCGTTAACATAGCCAACTTCCTCTGGCACGAATTGATTTACTAGAACTCTACCAGCAACAGTCTCTATAATTTTTGTCTCCAATTCGCCAGTCTCATCATTACGAACCTTAGTTCTAACTTTGATGATAGCGTTTTTAGACAATCTACCTTCATTAATCGCAATTACAACTTCTTCAGCTCCATAGAATGTCAAACCTTCACCCTCAATTGGATGGTCAGGCGTTGATCTTCTACCCTTAGTCAAGTAATAAAGTCCCAATACCATATCCTGAGAAGGAACGGCGATCGGATTACCATTGGCAGGGTTCAAAATATTGTGAGAAGCAAGCATCAAAATAGACGCTTCAAGAATTGCCTCATGACCTAATGGAACGTGAACGGCCATCTGGTCACCATCGAAATCGGCGTTAAACGCAGTACATACTAATGGATGCAACTGAATCGCTTTACCTTCGATAAGCTTAGGCTGGAATGCTTGAATACCAAGTCTGTGAAGCGTAGGAGCACGGTTTAGCAATACAGGGTGTCCTTTAAGAACATTCTCCAAAATATCCCAAACAACTGGATCCTTACGATCAACAATTTTCTTGGCAGACTTAACCGTCTTTACAATACCTCTTTCAATTAGCTTTCTAATAACAAAAGGCTTGAAAAGCTCCGCGGCCATATTTTTAGGAAGACCGCACTCATGCATTTTAAGCTCTGGCCCTACCACAATTACAGAACGGCCAGAATAGTCAACCCTTTTACCAAGCAAGTTTTGACGGAAACGACCTTGCTTACCTTTAAGCATATCACTTAAAGACTTCAAAGCTCTATTTCCTTCTGAACGTACAGCGTTTACTTTTCTAGAGTTATCGAACAATGAGTCAACAGCCTCCTGAAGCATACGCTTTTCATTTCTCAAGATCACCTCTGGAGCCTTGATATCAATTAGACGCTTAAGACGGTTATTTCTGATAATAACTCTTCTATAAAGGTCATTCAAATCAGATGTAGCGAATCTACCACCATCCAATGGTACTAATGGACGCAATTCTGGCGGAATCACAGGAACCATTTTGATAACCATCCATTCAGGTCTGTTTTCGATTCTTGTTTTTGAATCTCTAAACGCCTCAACAACTCTCAAACGCTTCAACGCTTCTGTTTTACGTTGTTGAGAAGTATCAGTAGCCGCTTGATGTCTTAAGTCATAAGACAACGTATCCAACTCAGTTCTTGACAATAGCATTTCAAGAGCTTCAGCTCCCATTTTCGCTATGAATTTCTGAGGATCATCATCGTCCAATAACTGATTTTCTCTAGGAAGTTTGTCTATGATATCCAAATATTCGTCTTCTGTCAAGAAGTCCATTTTTTCGATACCGTCATCTTCCTTGATACCTGGCTGAATTACAACGTAGCGCTCGTAATAGATAATCTGGTCAAGCTTCTTTGTAGGCAAGCCTAATAGATAACCTATTTTGTTAGGCAAAGACTTAAAATACCAGATATGAGCCACAGGAACAACCAATTCGATATGTCCCATACGCTCTCTACGTACTTTTTTCTCTGTTACCTCAACACCACATCTGTCACAGATGATACCTTTATATCTAATTCTCTTATATTTTCCACAGTGACATTCCCAATCCTTAACAGGCCCGAAAATACGCTCACAGAACAAGCCGCCCATTTCAGGCTTGTATGTTCTGTAATTGATTGTTTCCGGTTGGGTAACTTCGCCATGAGAGCTCTCCAGAATAGATTCTGGAGAAGCAAGGCTTATGGTCACTTTATTAAAGTCTGTGGAGATTTTTCTATTTTTTCTAAAAGCCATAATATGAACGAATTCAAAAGAGAATAATAGGTCCTAAATTTAGTTTAATGTAATTTCCAATGCCAAACCTCTCAATTCGTGCACTAACACGTTGAATGACTCTGGAACGTTAGGTTTAGCCATATTCTCTCCCTTAACGATAGCTTCATAAGCTTTGGCTCTACCTATTACATCATCCGATTTGATTGTAAGAATCTCTTGCAGGATATTGGCTGCGCCAAATGCCTCAAGAGCCCACACTTCCATCTCTCCAAAACGCTGACCACCAAATTGTGCTTTACCACCAAGCGGCTGTTGCGTAATCAAAGAGTAAGGACCAATAGAACGAGCGTGCATTTTATCATCCACCAAGTGACCTAGCTTCAACATGTAAGCTATACCCACTGTAACTGGTTGATCAAATCGCTCACCCGATAGACCATCATACAAGTAAGTTCTACCGTATTCCGGCAAACCTGCTTCTTTGATCTCAGACGAAACTTCCTCCAATGTAGCTCCATCGAATATCGGCGTAGAATACTTTCTACCCAACTTCAATCCTGCCCATCCAAGAACTGTTTCATATAGCTGACCAATGTTCATACGAGAAGGTACACCTAGCGGGTTAAGGCAAATATCAACCGGCGTTCCATCTTCCAAGAAAGGCATATCCTCTTCTCTTACGATTTTCGCGACAACACCTTTGTTACCGTGACGACCGGCCATCTTATCACCTACTTTAAGCTTACGCTTCTTCGCGATATAAACTTTAGCCAACTTGACAATACCTGCAGGAAGCTCATCTCCAACTTCTAGAGTAAATCTTTCCTTTTTGAATTGTCCAATCAGCTCATTTCGTCCCAAATTATAGTTTGTCACCAACTGCTTCAATAAGCCATTCAGGTGCTGATCATCAGTCCAATCATCCAAGATAAGATCTGACAATAAGTTAACTTCCTCAGGAACATTATATGTGCTTTCATCTCTGAACACATTTTTCGCAGGGAAAATGTTATGCTCGATATTCGCTACAGAGAATCCAACTCCTTTAGCCAATATCTCTTCGCCAAATTTATGGAAAACACCTTGACAAGTCTTATTTTCCAATAATTCAGCCATTTTCTGAATCATAACACCCCTGATTTTCAATAGATCAGAGCTATATTTTTTCTTAAGAACCTCAACGTCTTTTCTCGCTTTAGCTCTCAAATCTTTATCTTTCTTAGGTCTTGAGAATAATTTTGTCTCAATAACAACACCTCTCAATGAAGGAGAAGCTTTCAATGAAGCATCTTTAACATCACCAGCTTTATCACCAAAGATTGCTCTTAGAAGTTTCTCTTCCGGAGTCGGGTCAGTCTCACCTTTTGGAGTAATCTTACCAATTAAGATGTCGCCTTCTTTGATTTCAGCACCAGTTCTGATGATTCCATTTTCGTCAAGATTCTTAACAGCCTCTTCACTTACGTTAGGAATTTCAGAAGTCAATTCCTCTTCACCTCTCTTAGTATCCCTAACTTCTAGTTCATACTCATCAATGTGAATTGAAGTAAAGATGTCATCTCTAACAACCTTTTCGGAAATTACAATCGCATCCTCAAAGTTATACCCTTGCCAAGGCATATAAGCCACTTGCAAGTTTTGTCCAAGAGCCAATTCTCCAGTCTGCGTAGCATATCCTTCAGTAAGAATCTCACCTTTAACTACTCTTTGACCTTGCAATACAATTGGCTTAAGGTTCAAGCATGTGTCTTGGTTAGTTCTTCTAAACTTAATGATGTCATAAGTAATCAACTCATTGCTAAAGCCAACTAACTTTTGATCTTCATTTAGATCATATCTTACTACGATCTTCTTAGCATCCACAAAATCGATAACACCATCTCCTTCAGCTACAATAAGAGCTCTAGAATCTCTCGCCGCTTGAGCTTCAAGACCTGTACCAACAATTGGCGAATTTGGTTTCAACAAAGGAACTGCTTGACGCTGCATGTTTGATCCCATCAACGCACGGTTCGCATCATCATGCTCCAAGAATGGAATCATAGAAGCGGCAACCGAAACAATCTGATTAGGAGCTACATCCATATAAGATATTTCCGTTGGTGGAAGAACAGGAAAATCACCTTCAAGCCTTGCTTTAATCACATCATCCTTGAAAGTTCCATCACTATTCAACGGCACTTTAGCTTGGGCGATATTCTTACCATCTTCTTCCTCTGCCGTTAAGTACACCAAGTCGTCAGTAACTTTCCCTTCATTTACTTTACGGTACGGAGTTTCAATGAATCCCATGCTGTTCACTTTAGCATGAACACAAAGAGATGAAATCAAACCAATGTTTGGACCTTCAGGAGTCTCAATAGTACAAAGTCTACCATAGTGTGTATAGTGAACGTCACGAACCTCGAAACCAGCTCTTTCTCTTGAAAGACCTCCGGGTCCTAATGCTGACATTCTTCTTTTGTGAGTAATCTCAGCAAGCGGATTTGTTTGATCCATAAACTGAGACAACTGGTTGGTACCAAAGAATGAATTAATAACTGAAGAAAGCGTTCTCGCGTTGATCAAATCAACCGGTTTGAATTCCTCATTATCACGAACATTCATTCTCTCTTTGATAGTTCTGGCCATACGAGCCAAACCTACACCAAATTGAGCATATAGCTGCTCACCTACCGTTCTAACACGTCTGTTACTCAAGTGGTCAATATCATCGACTACTGCTTTTGAGTTAATCAGACCAATTAGATATCTTACGATAAGTATAATATCTTCATTTGTTAGTACTCTTTGATCTGTATCAAGAGAGATACCCAACTTCTTGTTTATTCTATAACGACCTACTTCTCCAAGATCATAACGCTTGTCACTGAAGAACAAGTTATGTATCAAATCTCTCGCAGTTTGCTCATCCGGAGACTCACTGTTTCTCAACTGACGATAAATTTGCTCAACAGCTTCTTTCTCACTGTTAGAAGGGTCTTTTTGCAAAGTATTATAGATGATGCTGTAATCTGTGATGTTAACATCAGCTTTATGAAGAATCACTGATCTTGAACCAGAATCAAGAATTTCCTCAATGTTTTCTTCAGTAATCAGCTCATCTCTTTCCAGAATCACTTCGTTTCTATCGATAGACACAACTTCTCCTGTATCCTCATCAACGAAATCCTCTGTCCAAGTTCTTAAAACACGCGCTGCCAATCTTCTACCGATCACACCGTTCAAAGCAGCTTTCGTAGCTTCGATCTCTTCAGAAAGTCCGAAAAGATCCAAAATGTCTTTATCAGAGCCATAACCAATCGCTCTAAGAAGAGTCGTCACTGGAAACTTTTTCTTACGATCGATGTAAGCATACATCACATTGTTTACGTCAGTGGCGAATTCAATCCAAGAACCTTTGAAAGGAATAATCCTAGCTGAATAAAGCTTAGTACCGTTCGTATGCTTACTCTGTGCGAAAAATACGCCTGGGGAGCGATGCAACTGAGATACGATAACTCTCTCAGCACCATTAATGACGAATGACCCTTTGGAAGTCATATAAGGTATATTGCCCAAGAACACTTCTTGCTCGATGGTTTCGAAATCCTCGTTATCCTCATCATTGCAAGAAAGTCGAAGCTTAGCTTTCAATGGTACAGAATACGTAAGGCCGCGGTCTATGGATTCCTGAACGGAATACTTGGGAGGGTCGACTGTATAATCTATAAATTCAAGCACAAAGTTTTCCCTACTATCGGTAATCGGGAAATTCTCTGCGAAAACTTTATACAATCCTTCTTGCGACCTTTTTTCAGCAGTGGTCTCTAACTGAAAAAAGTCCTCGAATGACTCCACCTGAACATCAAGAAAGTCAGGATAGTCGATGACTTTTTTAATTGAAGAGAAGCTCTTTCTACTAGAGTGAATATTATTAGCCAAGGTTCTATATTTTATTTATGGTAAAAAGAATTTGTATTCGGAGAGTTTACTAGGAAATAATCCTTGATTCCATTTGTGAGCACAAACAGCAAAAGACCTGACTTTAGCCAGGCCTTAATAATTTGCCAACCATTAAAACAAATGGTTCAAATCAATATTATTTCAATTCAACTTCAGCACCAACTGCTTCCAATTCTTTCTTAAGTGCTTCAGCCTCGTCTTTAGCGATACCTTCTTTGATTGCTGAAGGAGCACCGTCAACTATTTCTTTAGCTTCTTTAAGACCAACACCTGCTAGTTCTTTAACAGCTTTAACAACTTTAAGTTTAGCGCTTCCAGCTGACTTCAAAATAACATCAAATTCAGTTTGCTCAGCAGCAGCTTCCTCACCACCAGCAGGACCTGCAACAGCAACAGCAGCAGCAGCAGCTGGCTCAATACCGTACTCTTCTTTAAGGATTTCTGCTAATTCGTTAACTTCTTTAACTGTCAAATTAACTAGCTGTTCTGCGAATTCTTTTAAATCTGCCATTTTACTTTTAAATTATTATTTTTTTATACCTTATATTAACGTTCTGAAAGAGTTTTAAGAATACCTGCGATATCACCTCCAGATCTCTTAAGACCAGAGATAACATTCTTAGCAGGAGACTGAAGCAACCCAATAACTTCTCCGATAAGCTCAACCTTAGATTTAAGCTTGCTTAGTGGATCGATTTGGTTATCACCAACAAAAAGATCATAGTCGATGGAAGCGCCTTTCAATGTTGGCTTCTCAGCACTCTTTCTAAACTCTTTAAGTATTTTTGCAGGCAGGTTAGAAACTTCCTTAGAGAAGATAATACCTGACTGACCTTTAAATACATCACCATCCACGAAAGGAGCGAAATCAGCTTCCAGCCTTTCTAGCGCCTTACGGATGAGCGTATTTTTATATACCTTGTACTCTACTCCTTTTTCAAAGCAAAGTCTTCTGAAGTCGTTTATTTCTGCTACAGTAAGAGTTGAAGCATCTACAATATAGAAGAAATCATTTTCTTCAAATTTAGACAACAACTCTTCTATTACCTGATTTTTCTCTACCTTATCCATAATTATAACGCCTAAAATGTGCTACTATCAACCTTAATGCTCGGACTCATTGTAGTTGACAAGTGAATACTCTTGAAGTACGTCCCTTTAGCCGCTGAAGGCTTAAGTTTCGTAATTGTTTGAAGAACTTCTTTCACGTTGTCTTGGATATTCTCAGCAGAGAAAGATATTTTTCCTACGCTAGCGTGAATAATACCAGATTTATCAACTTTAAAGTCGATTTTACCAGCTTTCACGTCTTTAACAGCTTTACCAACCTCAAGGGTAACAGTACCAGCTTTTGGGTTAGGCATCAAACCTCTAGGTCCTAATACACGACCTAAACGTCCAACTTTCGCCATAACCGTTGGCATAGTGATGATCACGTCTACATCAACCCAACCGCCTTCGATTTTCTTGATGTACTCATCTAAGCCTACATAATCCGCACCGGCAGCCTTCGCTTCTTCTTCCTTATCAGGAGAGCAAAGAACCAAAACTTTAACGTCTTTACCAGTACCATGAGGCAATGCCACAACGCCACGTACCATTTGGTCAGCCTTGCGCGGATCAACTCCCAAGCGAACATCGATATCCACCGAAGCGTCGAACTTGGTAAACGTAATTTCTTTCAACAACGTAGAAGCTTCCTCCAACGTGTAAGCTTTGCTAGAGTCAACTTTAGCTAAAGCTTCTTTTCTTTTTTTCGTTAATCTCGCCATTTTCTAATGTTTTACTCTGCCCATGGAGCAGTACCAGAAATAGTAACACCCATACTTCTCGCAGTACCGGCAACCATTTTCATTGCTGATTCAACAGTAAATGCATTTAGGTCTGGAAGTTTTGCCTCAGCAATTGCTTTAACATCATCCCACGAAATAGACCCAACCTTGTCTCTGTTAGGTTCCGAAGAACCCTTCTTCAACTTCGCCTTCTCCAGAATCATTACAGGAGCTGGAGGAGTCTTAACTACGAATTCAAACGACTTGTCCGAAAAAATCGTAATCAATACCGGCAACACCTGACCTGCTTTATCTTGAGTTCTCGCATTAAACTGCTTACAGAACTCCATAATGTTAAGTCCCTTAGAACCCAACGCAGGACCAACTGGAGGCGAAGGATTTGCAGCACCACCTTTGATCTGCAACTTTAAGTAACCACTAATTTCCTTAGCCATCTTGCTAATCTTGTTTTTCTACTTGCATATAATTAAGCTCCACAGGAGTATTTCTCCCGAAGATCTTCACTACTACTTTAAGCTTCTTCCTTTCCTCTGACACTTCTTCGATCACACCTGTGAAGCCACTGAAAGGACCGTCCATCACCTTAATTTGTTCTCCTACGATGTATGGAGCTTCAACTTCTTGCTCAGAAGCTTCAACCTCATCCACCTTACCAAGAATCCTATTAACCTCCGATTGCCTCAAAGGCACAGGGTCGCCACCACCAGCTTCACTCAAGAAACCAATAACGCTAGGCACAGACTTAATAAAAGGAGCCATCTCCCCATGTGACAAATCCGCAGACAAAAGAACATATCCAGGAAAGTAATTTCTTTCCCTAACACGTTTCTTACCATTCCTCATTTCATACACTTTCTCAGAAGGTATCAAAACTTGAGGCAAGTAATCTTGCAAATCTTGGCGCTGAGATTCGGTCTCGATATAACTCTTAACCTTCTTCTCTTGACCGCTCACAACTCGGATAACATACCACTTATACTCATTCATAACAACCTGTATTAGAAAAATATGGGTTAAAAACTACCGTAGAACAAGTCCATGACATTCTTGAAAGAAAGATCAATCAGACCAATAATTACAGCAAAAACCAGACAACCGACCAACACCAACACAGAATTGGATTGCAACTCTTTGTAAGTAGGCCAAGTCACCCTATCCCTCATCTCTTCAATGGAATCTTTTATAAAAGTTTTCAATTTCAACATGGTCGTATAGTTTTTATTACAAAGCACGAAAGACAGGAATCGAACCTGAAAACAAGCTTATAAACAAGCTTATCAATCCATTTCATTCGCAAATCAAAACCTTGCACCCCAAAACGGGATGCAAAGTTAAGAATAATATTATCATTCAACAAATGTATCACCCTAAAAATGACACACTTAGATGAATATTAGTCCAAGATCTCAGTTACCTGACCTGAACCAACAGTTCTACCACCTTCACGGATAGCGAAACGCAATCCTTTTTCAAGAGCGATAGCGTTGATCAACTTAACCTCGATAGTAACGTTATCACCAGGCATAACCATCTCAACACCTTCTGGAAGAGTGATCTCACCAGTTACGTCAGTTGTTCTGAAGTAGAACTGAGGACGGTATCTGTTAAAGAATGGAGTGTGACGACCACCTTCTTCTTTTGACAACACATAAACCTCAGCTTTGAAGTGAGCGTGTGGAGTCACAGAACCAGGCTTAACGATAACCATACCACGCTTGATATCAGTCTTATCGATACCTCTAAGCAATAGACCTACGTTATCACCAGCTTCACCTCTATCTAGGATCTTACGGAACATCTCAACACCAGTAATAGTAGATGTAAGATCTTCTGCACCCATACCTAAGATTTCTACAGGATCACCAGAGTTGATGATACCTCTTTCGATACGACCAGTAGCAACAGTACCACGACCAGTGATCGAGAATACATCTTCTACAGGCATCAAGAAATCAAGGTCAACTAGACGCTCAGGCTCTGGAATGTAGTTATCAACTGCATCCATCAACTCCTCAACCTTAGCAACCCACTCAGGCTCTCCGTTAAGAGCACCAAGAGCAGAACCTTGGATTACAGGAATATCATCACCTGGGAAGTCATACTCAGAAAGAAGCTCTCTGATTTCCATTTCTACTAGCTCTAGCAATTCCTCATCGTCAACCAAGTCAACTTTGTTCATGAATACAACCAAAGCAGGTACACCTACCTGACGAGAAAGAAGGATATGCTCACGAGTTTGAGGCATAGGACCATCTGTAGCAGCAACTACGATGATAGCACCATCCATCTGAGCAGCACCAGTTACCATGTTCTTAACGTAGTCAGCGTGACCTGGGCAATCTACGTGAGCATAGTGACGGTTTGCAGTTTCATACTCGATGTGTGAAGTATTGATAGTAATACCTCTTTCAGCTTCTTCAGGAGCGTTATCGATAGAACCGAAGTCTCTTTGTTCAGCAAGACCTTTGTCTGCTAACACTCTAGAAATTGCTGCAGTCAACGTTGTCTTACCATGGTCAACGTGACCGATAGTACCAATATTAACGTGCGGTTTCGAACGGTCAAAGGTTTCCTTAGCCATGTTTCTAAATCCTCTATTTAGTTAGTATAAAATAAAAATTTAATTCCAATTAAAATGAGCCAGAGAGGAGATTTGAACTCCCGACCTCTTCCTTACCAAGGAAGCGCTCTACCCCTGAGCTACCCCGGCAAAATTAATCGCGAGCGGGTGATGAGGTTCGAACTCACGACTTACAGCTTGGAAGGCTGTCGCTCTACCAGCTGAGCTACACCCGCTTATATTTATATAAATATAAACACAATAATCTGACAGCAAAATTCAAAATGAGACAAATTCCGATCTTTCCAACATCAAAATCGACATTTTAATCTTCGCATTTCGACCACACAACAAAAATCATTGCGTGGGGAGAGCAGGATTCGAACCTGCGAAGTCGAAAGACAACGGATTTACAGTCCGTCCCAGTTGGCCGCTTTGGTATCTCCCCTAACAGTCTAGCCACAGCTACGCCATAGCGAAATTTCGCCAATCAGAACGCAAAGGTATACTCTTTTTTTCATTTGTCAAATATTTCAAAAAAAAAATCAGCCATAATCAATTTCATTTTCAATAAGATAGGCCGACTTTACTGATCAAAGGACAAAAGAATTAATCTCCGAACTGCATTTGACTGTAATAATTCACCAAATCCTCGTCTTGCTCAGCCTTAACCAATTCTTTGACAGCCTCTTTAGTTTCAGGTGTATCCAAATACAATAACGACTGCAAAGCTGCCAATCTCAAATATTTGCTTTTGCCCTCCAAGCCCATTTTTTTCAAATAAGCCACCCCCGCTTCTTTTTGAACCTCAGGCGCTTCATCCAACAACTCGCCAAGCATTTGAACTAAATACCATTGAGTCTCAAGTCCTCCATTATCAATCTTATCCACAAACCAACCATACTTTATATACTCTTTGTTTTTCGAATAAAATCCTGCCAAGGATAAAATAATATTAACATTATTCTGATCATCATACTTTTCAAACAAATCGCTAACCTCATCAACATTCGTATTAGCCAACGAATATCCATACAAGGCAGAACCTATCACAGAGTAAGCAGAGTCATGCAAGGCATGCTCAAACAAGTCCAAGTTTTCTGTCGGCGCCAATTCCGCCAATAAATTAATCGCCGCAGCTCTAACCATTGACTTTGAGTCTGAAGCCGCAACTTTCTCTACTTTCGCTACCAAAGCGTCAAGTTGCGAACCTTTATATGATTCCATGAATGCCAAAGATATTTCCCTAATCGTCTGAGAAGAATCTTTAAACGCTTCTGTCAAAACAAGATCATCCCAACCAAGATGACCTTCTTTGACAGAGTCTTGCAATGCTGTTAAAGCACTGTACCTTGCCATAAATTGATCTGAAGCATTATATTGGGATTTAAGTTCATCAATACTCTTTGGATGGTTAACAATCCCCAACAATTGCTGATCCCCATCAAACAACACGAAATCAGGCACTCCATTAACCTCAAATTCAAAAGAGCTAGTCTCCTTGTCAATGACTACAGGAAATCTTTGTTTCTTGCCTTGATTGTACACATCAACATATAATGGCAATCGGTAAAGAGGCGTTTTATTCAAATCTTGAACCTGAGTAACATTCACTACAACTTTTCGTTTTTCCGGATTATAGCTACTCGCCACATTCAATTCAGGGTGTCCCGAAGCTAGAAACCACTGATTGAAGAACCAATTCAAATCTTGGCCAGTAACTTTCTCAAAAGCCATTCTCAAATCAGCCAATTCGACAGTACCATACTGATGCGTATTCAAATACAGCTGAAGAGATGCAAAAAACGCCTCATCTCCAATAGCATTTCTAAGCATATGCAAAATGCACCCTCCTTTATTGTAAGAATGCCTATCGAACATATCTTCACGACTTACATAATGATATCGAATCATATTTTCCCTTTTGGATTCCGCTTCCGCAAAGTATCCATTCATCTCGTCAAGCCTGTGAGCATCCGCATAATCCTTACCATGCTTATGCTCAAACCACAAGTATTCGCTATAATTCGCAAAAGATTCATTCAAAGGCAAATTAGACCATGATTCGCACGTCACCAAGTCACCAAACCAATGATGGAACAATTCATGAGCAATAATCCCATCCCAATCATAATCAAGCAAATTACGCTTATCCATTTGCACTTCTTCCATGAAAACCGACGCGGATGTGTTTTCCATAGCTCCAGACACAAAATCATGTACGACTACTTGATCGTACTTTGGCCAAGGGTAATCATACCCAAGAACTGTTGAAAAGAATTCCATCATTTCAGGAGTATTATTGAATATCGCTTGAGCATCATCCGCATACTCATGATCAACATAATAAGCCAAAGGAATATTTCGCCACTTGTCTTTAACGACTGCGAAATCCCCCACAGCCATCATCACAAGATAAGGGGCATGTTTTTTATCCATTTTCCAATAGTCCGTTCTCGTACCATCCTCATTATGCTTAGAGTAAATCAAAGATCCATTAGACAATGTTTTAAACTTATCATCAACAGTCATGAATATTTCCTGTGTCGTTTTGGAATTCGGCACATCAATCGTTGGAAACCAACAAGAAGAAGCTTCCGTCTCACCTTGAGTCCATAGCTGAGTAGGCTTCTTACTATCAGTACTATCAGGGTTAATAAAATAAAGCCCCTTATCTTCTGTTATCGCAGTGCTACCTCCAACTTCCAATTCATTTGGCTTAGCTACATAATCAATATACAATTGGACCAACTCATCTTTTGTAAACTCCCTTGGCAAACTAACGCCTAACTTTTTCCCATCATAACTATATTCAAGCGTATCTTTGCTTCCATCTTTGTTAAAAATAGATACTTCATTGATATCAAAACCTTTAGCATCCAACTCCAAATAATCTTGAGAATAAAAATGCGGTTTCAGACCTATACTAGCTTTACCATATAAAAATTGTTTTTGCCAATCAAAACTGACCTCCAATTTCGTATGCAAGAGGTCAAAATATTTTGTAGCTGAAGCTCTATAAATTGACAGCAAGGAGTCCTCTTTATTCAACAGAGCCAAATCCTCAGCAGATATCTCACGAACCCGCTCGTCATGTTCTTGATCATGAAGAACAGACGCTGCTTGTTGAGAAGCTCCACACCCCCATGAAACGATAGCCAATGCTATCAATAGCAACCCTAACTTATTATTCATAATTTTATGATAATTTTCAATATTCAAATTTGAGATATTTATTATTTGGGTTAAAATAATTAAAAAACACACAGCATCCGAACAACTTTACACGGATCAAGCAATTATTTATGTAAATGGCAAATTGCGTCAATCTTTCCAGCCAATAGCAAAAGACTTGAAATACTCTTCCTTATTACCTTGCCCCAAATCTCTTTCCAGTCTTAATATATACAACCCTTCCTTCAACGACCTACCTTTATTTCCATAGCCATTCCAACTTAATACACTTTTGACACCAAAACTCATATTAGAATGAATTTCATGAACAAGACGACCATAAGCGTCCAATACCTCTACCTTGCCAACAAAAGGCTCATGAAAATCCATATAAATCTCCAGCTCCGAATATTCTTCACTTTCTGGAATCAACACATTGCTAGACAAATAAAACTGAAGATCCGAATCAACCGCATCAATATAGACTGAATTCTCCTTACCTGGCGTTGCTCCTCCAGATGACTCGCTCGACATTTTCCACACATCAGAAGCTAGAGAATCATCAAACGACCTTCTCTCCAAGCTAAATCCTTCAACATCATCAATATGGGAAAAGCTTTGCACTTCCACATCATAAACCAAGCTGTCAACAACAAATCCATTACTTGCATCTACGAGGTAAACGCTCCCTTGTTCGTTCACGAAATTGGGAAGAGACTTCACCTCGACCGCATTATCACTTTCAGCATTAGAATAAAGCTCCAGATTACATTGCACATCACTTGAAAACCACAAATAAGACCGCGGGGCTAAATACTTTCCATAATCAGGCACATTAAAGCCCGAATCGCCAAACAATTCTTTTCTCACTGATAAATTGGTCAAATCAACCCATTTAGAATCCGACACATTGAAAATTTCAATAAAATCCTCACAATCCTGTACCGGATCAAATAAAATTTCCGAAAGCTTCAAATTCACCAATCCACCAGAAGGCTTCAATACCTTCACAGGCCTAGCATTCTTCAACTGATGACACCATGAAACCCCATCCAACTCAAAAGAATACAAACGATCAGACTCAAGCTCATGTTCAAGCGTAAATTCAATCGAAAAATCATCTATTGGCTCAGCATTCAAAACACTTCCTTTTTGAAAACCCATTTCATCAATATCAACCTCTTTGTAAGGTTTATTAAAACTCATCTTTATCAAAGTCTCAGACTTCAACTCGACAAGAACATCTAATTCTGACTGATCAAATTCATCGATCAACCCTTCTATGGAATTCCTCATCCCCGGCGTACCCTTTAATTCTGAGCGCGACACTCCCCATCCATATTGACTACAATGAAATTGCATATCTTTCTCCAAGCCAAACCCTTCCTGAATGACATCAAGATAATAATCAATGCTATAGTCTATTTCATCCAAAATACTCCCATCAACACTTATACTTATCACATCCCCTCCATTATTCATAGACGGCATCGCAAGAAGCTCAATAACTTTCGCATCTTTGCTAAATCCATCTCGACAATCACCCTTGCAAAAAACCGCATATTCCCCACTTAGCAAAGAGTCCTTTGGGAGCTGAACAGAACTTGATTCATCTGATAAAATCACATTCTGCAAATCAATCGTTTGATCTGAAGCGTTAAATAATTCCACATATTCAAATGGGAAAACACCATCCTTTTCGGGAGAAATCATCAGTTCAGTCAACAGCAAATCTCCAATTTTGGGATTTCTTACTCTTCTATAAGCAAATTCAATCTTTCGCTCATGAATTTCATTTCCTCTAAGATCTCTGACACCAGTAATTTCCAACACATTCCAATCATCAAACTCCCCTTCAATAACAATCCTCAACCTCTTAGAACTTTCACGCTCAATCTTTACTGGCTTGTTCTTATTTACCGCGAAATAGCTCGTTACTATACTTGAGAATTTCTCCACCTCTTCATTAAACTCCAACAACAACTCATTAGCAGAAAGAACTTCATAACGAATAACTGATGGAGGCAATGTATCCTGAATCTCTCTTATATATCTCTTACTAAAGTCAGGCAACTTTTGAAAATAAGAGCCTTCAAGCCTCGAAACACTTAACCAAACAGTATCGCCAACATTTTCAAATCCCACATATAACTGATCATCATTCCAACTTTGCCAAGTCAAATCAGCTCCTTCGATTTTTACACCAACAGAATCATTTAAGATTTCACCATCAAATGAAATCTTTACCATCTGATCAAACCATTCTACTTTGCTCAGATAATCATCATAATACAAATCAAAATCAATTTCACCCTTGAACTCTACAAGCTCTAACTCTTCAAAAGACTCACAAGCAGAAAATATCACGCCTCCTTTGACTATATCCCCTTCACTAACACCACATTGTTCAACATTATAATTTTGGTAATCCGTTTCGAGAAAAACACTTTGATCATTTAAAAAGTAAATATCCTGGCCAATTTCATTCTCCAGTCCCAAAAGGTATCGGACACTATCATGCTTATTTCCATTAAAATCCTTCATGCCAATAATATCTAAATCAAACTCATTAACTGAATCTTGAGCCATCAAAATATTATTCCTTACTAAAAATGGAATCTCCTTCCCATCAACTCTTACAACTTCAACCTCGGCGATCAAATCATCAAAAACGAGCTTTAAAATATTTGAAGTCGGCTTATAAAAATATGCGTCCAATATCGGCGCTACCGTGTCATATTTCAACAGTACTTTTTTGTTCAACAAATTCCCTTGCATATCTGGTAAATCATGTAGAGAAAGTTGATAAGCGCTATCACTCTGAAATTGATGATCAAAACTCAACTCAATTGTAAACAATTCATCATGAAAAAGTGAAACGAATTCTGTTGGGAACAATCCCGTGCCCAATTCAAAAGACCCCAAATGCAAGCTTTCCTCATTCAGCTTTTCATTAAACTCTAAATTGATTTGAAAATCATTTAGGATATAAGCTCTAAGTAAACTCGCTTTTCTAGTATCCCAATGCAAGTAAGCGTCAAAAGAACTAATAAGCTCTCCTTGAAGACTCTTTAAATTTCTAATACTAACCGGACATATAATATTTTTCTTTATTCCCTCAGGCAAGAAAAGCCTTAACACTTTATCATCCAACAAATAAAAAATATCCGCTCTCCCAATTCCTTCAACATATATTTCAACACTATCCAATGACCCTAACTCAATATCAAACACCAAGTCAACAACTCTTTCATCATGAACTAAGGAACTAACGAACTCGCTTTGAGCCAGCACATTCACCTCTAGCGTATCCACTTTATTGCCTGATAAATCTGATAAACCAATTAGCTTAAACCTATACAAGCTATCATTCACAAAAGCATCTTCTGAAATCAACTCTATCGCTTGGCCTTGAAACACAATTTCCATTTCTTCATTGGACTCCCCTATCACTTTCAACTCCTCATCCTTTATTATTTCATCAAATTTCAGCCGAACGACATTCGGGTTTACAAACTCGCCACCAATATACACTGGCAGAGTCTTATCCAACTCCAACACCACCGTTGTATCAGATCTGGAAATGCCATTGCAATTCGAGTAATCAGAAACTGTTAATTGATATTTTCGCTCTTCCCATTCTCCAACAAGTGTCCAGCTTTTTTGATCAATACTCCAAACCCCATCATTAATTGCAGTCCCATCAACAAAGACCTTAAAGCGTGTTGCATCAACTGGAATATCAAAACCCAAAACCATCAATGAGTCATTCAAGGCTATTCTCTCCAATCGAGGCAATTCGCCATGCCAATCTGAATTACCAATTGAGTTCTCCAAACCAGGTGTACCACCAGCAGGCGCTTCCGAACCCCTCCAATTCATTCTTTTATCATAGCATTTCCAATCTGGGTTTATTCTCTCCAAACTCCATCCACCTTTCGACTTTTCACTATCTTGATAATAGCTTAAGTCATACTCTATTCGATCCAACAACACTTCTTGCCTATTTTTTAGCTTTATCTCATCGCTGGAATTATTCAATGACGCCCAACTACTCAAACCCATGACATTCATTGATTCCGAAAACATTTCCACATGCCCTTCTTTCACAAGCAACAAGTACTCTTGCGGTTCCAATATAAACTCCTTCAACTTCACTTCTTTGCTCAAATCCGCTATTGTAAAATCTATAGTATTCACAGAAAATTCATTAGGATTGAAAATCTCAATATATTCCACATTAGGGAGTTCAACAGACGGAGAAGGATCAACCATCAATTCTGAGATAAGCAATAAAGTGTCAATGTCAGATTTCTCATTATTCAATTGATGAATGTAGAATAATTCCAAATTCCGGCTCTCAAAGTCAAAATAGTACATACATGAAGCCTCTTGAAAAATATTCATAAAGAAAATAGCGATGAGGGCAAATTTCATCTTCCACTTTTTAAGCTTTATCATTTTATTATTTGGGATATATGGCTTTTGATGAAAAAAAATTGATAACTTTGTAACAAAGCAAAGAACAATCCAACAAAAGGAAAAAGGATTGTTTTTTCTTCTTATAATTACAATTATTTTAATAGTATAAATGTCGATAATATGAGAATCGCAGTAGTTGGGGCTACCGGTCTAGTCGGTGGCGAAATCCTTAAGGTCCTAGATGAAAGAAACTTCCAATTCGACGAGCTAATGCTAGTAGCTTCAGCTCGTAGCGCAGGGAAGAAAATGGAATATAAAGGCGTGGAATATACTATTATTAGCATGGAAGACGCTGTTGCAGCCAAGCCTGACATTGCTATTTTTTCAGCTGGAGGAGGAACATCTTTGGAGTGGGCTCCAAAATTCGCGGAAGCGGGAACTACAGTAGTTGATAATTCCTCAGCTTGGAGAATGAATCCGGCTAATAAGCTTATCGTTCCTGAAATCAATGCTTCATCTTTAACAAAAGAAGATAAAATCATTGCCAACCCTAACTGCTCCACAATTCAAATGGTTCTAGCTTTGGCTCCTCTTCATGAAAAATATGGCTTGAAGAGAGTTGTTGTTTCGACATACCAATCAGTAACAGGAACAGGAAAAGCAGCCGTAGACCAGTTGACAAATGAGAGAAATGGCGTAGAAGGAGAAATGGCTTATCCTCATAAGATTGACATGAACGTATTGCCTCATATCGATGTATTCATGGACAATGGCTATACAAAAGAGGAAATGAAAATGACCAACGAAACTATGAAAATCCTTGAGGATGATCAGGTGAAAGTTACGGCAACTACAGTAAGATTACCGGTAGTTGGAGGTCATGCGGAAGCTATCAACGCGGAGTTTAAAAATGATTTTGACGTAGCAGAGGTTCGATCTATTCTAGAAGGCACAGAAGGCATTATCATTGAAGATGATCCTGCAAATAATGTTTACCCTATGCCTATCAACGCTCACAACAAAAACGAAGTGTTTGTTGGAAGAATCCGAAGAGACGAATCTCAAGCAAATACGCTTAATATGTGGGTAGTTGCCGACAACTTAAGAAAAGGAGCTGCCACCAACGCTGTTCAAATAGCTGAATATCTAGTAAAAAACGAGCTTGTATAATACTTGCTGAAAATTAAATATCTTAACAAACAAGAAAAGGCTTTCATCTGATGAAAGCCTTTTCTTTTTATTCAAAACTCAATGTTCTTATCAGACAATATATCTTTTAGCCCATGAATCTAGGGCTTTGAGTTCCCAAGTTTTCAAAAATGAAGACTTATCAGCCACTCCGTTATTATACACCAATGAGTCGGCGTTCAATTCTCCACTCTCCGCCGAGCTTTTCAACTCCTGCAAAGATCTTACGATAAAGTTATCGCCGTTTCTGAACGCGACCTTGGAGCGATCAAAACAATCAACACCTATTTCAGCAACTATCTTTTTGATTGCATTCACTGATGAGTCAATAGAGCACCCTGTCGCTCCATGCATATCTTCATCCACAGCAAGGATCAAAAAGAGACCATATTTCAATTCGCAACTAGCTTTCAAGTCTTTACCATGAGCTTGCCATGACTCTATAAATGGCATCATTCCCTGCAATACTCTTTCCTGCTCCTTCTTATCCAATACTCTCTCAAACTGATATACCCACAGCCTTGAAGAGTCAGGCATATTTTCAAATTTTTCTAACATAGCAGTTTATTTTTTCACAAATGTATAAATATTTTTTTGCTATGCCTTTTCTTTATTTTCATTCATTGATTCATAGACGATCTCAGCGATATCTTTCACTTCCATGTCTGAATTTTCATTCTTCATTCCATCTCTAAGCATCAACATGCAAAATGGACAAGCTACTCCAACCATCTCAGTATTTGTTCCACAAGCTTGCTTCGCTCTTTCAAAGTGAACTTCATTGTTTCCACTTTCAGCATCCTTGAAAATTTGCGCGCCGCCAGCGCCACAACACATCCCATTTTTACGAGATCTTTTCATCTCCACCAATTCCATATCCAAAGCCTCAATAACAGCCCTAGGAGCCTCATACACATCATTGCCTCGCCCTAGATAGCAAGAATCGTGAAATGTGATTTTTTTACCTTTAAAAGGCTTGTTATCTTCCAGTTTCAACCTTCCTCCATCGATTAATTCCTGCAAATACTGCGAATGGTGAAGCACATCGTAATTTCCTCCAATATCCGGATATTCATTCTTGAATATATTGAAACAATGGGGACATGCGGTCACAATCTTACTAACTTTGTATGCATTCAAAGTTTGTATATTTTGCGTAGCCTGCATTTGGTACAAAAATTCATTACCGGCTCTTCTTGCAGGATCTCCTGTGCACATTTCCTCATCTCCCAATACTGCATACTCTACACCGATAGCATTAAGTATTTTGATCATTGAAATAGTGACTTTCTTGTATCTGTCATCAAAAGATCCGGCACAACCAACCCAAAACAATACTTCAGGCTGTTTTCCTTCGGCAGCCATAGCCTTCATAGTAGGTACTTCCATATGCATTCGCATTTAAAAAATTATAGAAAAAGGTTTAGTTACTTCAAATCATCCTTCCACTTAAAGCGATCTTGCGCTGGAAACTTCCAAGGTGAAAAAGAAGTCTCTATATTGGAATACATCTGATTCCATTGAGCTGGAGAAGACGACTCTTCCATCGCAGCGTATCTGCGGAGACCTAGAATTATCTCCAAAGGATTTAAATTAATAGGACAAGCCTCTGTGCAGGCATTGCAAGTGGTGCAGGCATTTATTTCCTCGGCTGTTATAAAATCACCCAACAGAGCTTTTTTCGAAACAATGCCCTGCTTTATTTCTTTGCCTTTTTCCTCCATTCGATCCCTCGTGTCCATTAAAATTTTACGTGGAGACAATTTCTTTCCAGTCATATTCGCAGGACAAACCGACGTGCATCTTCCGCATTCAGAGCATGAGTAAGCATCCAATAAATTCTTTCTTGTCAAGTCTTCCACATCTTTAGCCCCCAATCGAGGCACTTCACCAGCGACTTCATTCGAAGTCTCCAAACCCAACATGGACTGCACTTCAGTTGTCACTTCATCCATATTTATCATTTTCCCTTGAGACATCAACCTAGCCCAAAATGTAGCTGGAAATGCCAAAGCCAAATGAAGATGCTTCGAATAAGTGATATAATAACCAAATGAAAGTATTCCGACGATATGCAACCACCAAGCCACTCGCTCAATGACAATCAACATGGAAGTGTCCAAACCTTGAAAAATGGGAACCAGCAAATGGCTGAAAAATAATATTCCTGTATGATGATAACCGAGAACACCTCTAGCCTGAAGAGCTTGATCAGCCCCGTTCATAACCAATATTGCAATCATCAAAGCTATTTCGAAAAGTAAAATCAACAAGGCATCGACTTTGGGCCATCTTCTCATTTCCGAACTTTGGAACCTAGCGACTTTCAACACATGTCTTCGAACTATAAAAACCAAACATGCTACAATTACTAACACAGCCAAAAACTCAAAAAAATTAATCATCATGCCATAAACTTCTCCCATCCATGAGAGAAATAGCCTGTGCGTACCAAGCATGCCATCCAATACAATTTCCAAGACCTCGATATTGATCAGCAAAAAGCCTAAATAAACAGCCAAGTGCAACGTTGCAGGTATCAAACGCTTAAACATCTTTTTTTGTCCCAAAGCCACCATCAGCATATTTCTCAACCGAAGCCTTGCTTCATCCCCCTTCGACTTGTTTGAAGTTGATTTTCCCATGGAAATATTTTTCTTAATAAACAGTATCCGACCTCTTATTAAAAAAACAGCTGTTATAAATACTAAGGCGAAGACAAGCTGGGATACGATTTGCATAGGCGATTTTTTAACATGGAAAAAAGGTAATTATACAAGTGCAATTTTTATACTCATTTACAAGCACTTGCGAATTTCTTCGACTATTGCGTTTAAATATTGGCCATTTTTTCCTCCCAAAGTCTTGCAAAATGAAAACTTTGGTTTACCTTTGCAGTCCGTTTGCTGGTGATGTAGCTCAGTTGGTAGAGCATCGGACTGAAAATCCGTGAGTCGGTGGTTCGAGCCCACTCATCACCACATTCTTCAAAGAGAAAGTATATCGCACGTCAAGCTGGTGATGTAGCTCAGTTGGTAGAGCATCGGACTGAAAATCCGTGAGTCGGTGGTTCGAGCCCACTCATCACCACTTTTCTCTTTAAAAATAGAAGATATCGCAATTAACAACGGTGATGTAGCTCAGTTGGTAGAGCATCGGACTGAAAATCCGTGAGTCGGTGGTTCGAGCCCACTCATCACCACTTTCTTCTTTTAGAAGGATTTGCGATGTCATAAACCTAGTCGGTGATGTAGCTCAGTTGGTAGAGCATCGGACTGAAAATCCGTGAGTCGGTGGTTCGAGCCCACTCATCACCACTTCTTCTTTTGAAGAGTTTGCGATATCATAAATTAAGTCGGTGATGTAGCTCAGTTGGTAGAGCATCGGACTGAAAATCCGTGAGTCGGTGGTTCGAGCCCACTCATCACCACTTCTTCTTTTTGAATAATATTGAATATCATAAATTAAGTTGGTGATGTAGCTCAGTTGGTAGAGCATCGGACTGAAAATCCGTGAGTCGGTGGTTCGAGCCCACTCATCACCACTTCTTTCCCCAAATAACTCTGTTCCTAGAGTAAACACTCCAAAATCAATCATCTTTCTTATTTTCTAAAACTTCAATTGTAGCGAAATATTTTGCCAATTAGCAATTATGAGTTTTAACGTGAACGAAACATAAAAAAAGCCGCCATGATTTTCATGACAGCTTATCGCAATATTATCAAATTCTTTCAATCAAGATGATTACTTCATCACTCCTTCTAAAACATCCTTGATAGGAACTCTTTTTCCATCTTTGTAAGAAACAATCCAAGCGTCTTTCACACCCATTTCTCTCAAGTACTTCTTGAAAGTATTAGCTTCCCAGTAATCTCTGAAAACACCCAAAGTGATTTTTTGCTCGCCGTCGTCACCGTACTCGCCGCCGAAGTTCTCATTATTATCAAAGTACTTAGACAAATCTTTCTTTCTAAACGCTCCAATCTGAACTTTGAATACGATACCATTCATATCCACTTTCGATCCAGACTTCGACGATCCTGTTGATGAAGATGATGCGCTCGCAGACGACAATTGATCTTCCAAGTCGCTGATTCTATTGTTTTTTCTTGCCAATTCAGAAGATTTATCGCTTAGCTGACCTTCCAAATCATCCACTTGATTGTCCAAGTCAGTGATTTTGCTCTTCAAAGCTGCGTAATCCTCAGTAAGTTGCTTGTAAGCTTCCGGAGTTAAACTTTTAAGTTTCTTCTTCCACTCTTTTTTCTCTTTCTTGCTTAAGCTTTGCGCTTGGGCACTTTGTCCAAAAAGTCCAATGGCAAAAAGTAAACCGATCGCTAAAATTACTTTTTTCATCATCTTGTTTTAAAATTAGAGTCTATATAACCTTTTTTTGCGAATATAGGTATAAAAATTTGATTTTCTATAATTATTCTTATTTTTCAGAATTTCCTAGCATCTTCGTAGGATCAACCCATAAATTAAACTCATCTTCTGTCAATAATCCAAGTTCCAACGCGGATTCTTTCAGCGATTTATTTTCCTTATAAGCCTTTTTAGCAATCTGCGCAGCTTTTTCATATCCAATATGCGTATTCAATGCAGTTATCAACATCAATGACTTATCCAAGTTGTCTTTAATTCTTAGATCATTTGGTTGAATACCCACAACACAGTGCTTAGTAAAGGACTCGCAAGAGTCGGCCAACAATCGGATAGAATTCAATACATTATATATAATCATCGGCTTGAAAACATTCAGTTCAAAATGTCCATTCGAACCTCCAACAGAAACAGAAACATCATTGCCCATCACTTGAGCCGCTACCATCGTCAATGCCTCGCATTGAGTAGGATTTACTTTCCCCGGCATAATGGAAGAACCTGGTTCGTTCGCGGGTAAAATTATCTCAGCCAATCCTGAGCGCGGACCAGACCCCAAAAAGCGAATGTCATTGCCAATTTTCATCAATGACACAGCCAGTTGCTTTAAAGCGCCATGCAACTCAACCATAGCGTCTTTTGCCGCCAAAGCTTCGAATTTATTCGGAGCAGTCTTGAAAGGCAAACCTGTCAATGAAGCAATATTTTCCGCTACTTTATCAGCATACCCATTAGGTGTATTCAAGCCGGTACCAACAGCAGTTCCCCCCAATGCAAGCTCCGAAACGTGAGGCAATGTATTCTCAATGGCTTTTTTCGCATGTTGCAATTGAGCTAAATATCCTGAGAACTCCATTCCCAACGTAATCGGCGTCGCGTCCATCGTATGTGTGCGACCGATCTTAACGATATCTTTAAATTCGTCAGATTTTTGAGAAATAGCATTGATCAAATAACCTAGTTTCGGAAACAAATCTTCAACAACTGCCTTATAAGAAGCTATGGACATCGCCGTAGGAAAAGTGTCATTAGAAGACTGGCTTTTATTCACATCATCATTGGGATGAATGACTTTCTCAGTATCAGTCAAAGCGCCTCCAGAAATAACATGAGCTCTATTCGCTATGACTTCATTCACATTCATATTGGATTGAGTGCCTGACCCTGTTTGCCAAACCACTAAAGGAAAGTGATCATCCAAACTCCCGGAAGATATCTCATCGCAAACCTGAGAGATCAATTTTTCTTTCTCAGCATCAAGCGTTCCCAATTCAAGATTAGTTATCGCAGCCGCTTTTTTCAATACTGCGAAGGCTTTGATGATTTGCTTTGGCATTCGCATGCTATCTCCGCCAATCTTGAAATTCATTCTGGATCTTTGAGTCTGCGCTCCCCAATATTTATCAGCGGGAACTTCAACATCCCCTATGGTATCTTTTTCAATTCTATAGTCTTCCATTTTTTGCTAAGTGATCTAAAATTCCACAAATGCGTTTATCGCATTTATCCCACTGCAAAAAATGGTACAATTTAAACTCAATGATCGCTAAAGCCTAAAAATCGATCAATTCCGCCTTGTAATCCAGTCCATTAATTTCAGAACAACCTACAAACTTCACTTTTGAAAATTTCCGTGAAAGCATAATCTTATTTGCCCCTTTATATCCAACAGCATAATTCAACTGGCTTCGAGAAACGAATAGCAACAGTTCTCTTCCTCCTTTGATAATATTGGAATCATTTTTAAAAATTCCTTCCCATATCGCAGTATCAACCATTTCTCTAAACGACTGATGGTACGGTCCGCATACCAAGCTTCCTTTTTCAGAAATTTCTTCCGAAGGATGAAGTCCTACCCTAAGAATCTTCACTCCAGCACTTTGAAATATTCTCACAACCTCCTTAGTCCAACAAACAGCTTGACTTATAGTCAAGGGCTCATAGCGTCCTTTCACAAACAGTCGCTCCAAAGCAGTCCCCTGAATCACGAGCGTAGGATAAATTCTTGTCGTATCGGCCCCCAACTCTACAATCCTCTTCGCCGTGAAAATTGTTTTTTCTTTGGAATCTTCAGGCAGTCCTATCATCATTTGCAATCCAAGCTCAAAACCCTCAGCTTTGATCATATTCGCAGCAGACTCCACATCCGAAACTGAATGCCCTCTTCCCGATTTCTTCAAAACTTCAGCATCCAAGGATTGCGCTCCCAGCTCTATACTCTTGACTCCAAAACGCTTTAAAGTCTCAAGAATCTGTTTATCTATATAATCAGGGCGGGTTGAAACACGAATCCCATTTACTTCCCCGGATCGAATATACGGTTGCACTACTTTTAAATACTCGATTTGCAACTCCTTATCAATACCCGTGAAACTACCTCCAAAAAAAGCCACTTCGACTTCTTTATAATCCGACTTCATTGTCTGAAGATAGCTATCTATTATTTTTGACACTTCTTGAGGAGTTGGTTGAGAATCTTGCCCTGATATTTTTCTTTGATCGCAAAAAACACACTGATGAGGACATGCTAATTCTGGTATAAAAATCGGAATATTATAATGCCTTGTTTTCAACTTAATCACCTTGTTTTGTTATATAAAAACCATCGTGATAACGCCTGATAGATTTATTTATGATTTAATCTCGCTTTCAAATACTCGCTCATGTTTCATTTATCAATTTTATTTATTTTTATATTGAAAAAAGCGATTATCAAAAAACATAAATTCATTAACTGACCATGAGCTTAAGCGTACAAGGAGATGAATACTTCATGCAAGAAGCATTTAAAGAAGCTTTGAAAGCATATGATGCCAACGAAATTCCTGTGGGAGCCGTCATTGTATGCAATAACAAGATCATAGCAAGAGCCCACAATCAAACTGAGCAGCTAACAGACGTCACCGCACATGCGGAGATGTTGGCCATAACTGCCGCTGCGAATTATTTGGGAGCGAAATACCTCACAGACTGTTCGCTTTACGTAACGCTTGAGCCATGCGTGATGTGTGCCGGCGCTCTGAATTGGGCTCAACTCAAAAGGATTGTTTACGCTACGGAAGACCCTTCACGAGGATTCAATAGGTTGAGTGAAAATATCGTTCATCCAAAAGCGAAGATCGAAAAAGGCCCAATGCAGCAACAATGCAAAGCCTTGCTGGATGACTTTTTCAGTAAATTGCGAAAAAAATAAACCTGCGATATGCAAATAGACTTGAATTAGCTCTTTTTAATTTGATTATCTTCATTTTTTTGCATTCTTGCACGTATTAGATAGAATTGATTAAAAAATTTATTCAACCATTAAAAATTTAATAAAATGGCATTCGAATTACCACAATTACCTTACGCTTTCGACGCGTTGGAGCCTCACTTCGACGCTTTGACTATGGAAATCCACCATGACAGACATCACGCTGCTTATGTTGGCAAACTTAATGACGCGATCGCTGGAACTGATGCTGAAAACTTGTCTTTGGAAGAAATCATCAAAAACATCAGCAAATACCCTGCGGGCGTAAGAAATAATGGTGGCGGTCATTTCAACCACTCTTTGTTCTGGACTGTTCTTTCTCCAAACGGAGGAGGCGAGCCTACTGGAGCTCTAGCTGAAGCTATCAACGCTAAATTCGGATCTTTCGAAAATTTGAAAACTGAATTCAACAATGCTGCTGCTACAAGATTCGGTTCAGGTTGGGCTTGGCTTTGCGTTAAAGCTGGCGGAGAGCTTTGCGTATGCTCTACTCCAAACCAAGACAACCCATTGATGGATATCGCTGACTGCCCAGCAACTCCTATTTTAGGTCTTGATGTATGGGAGCACGCGTACTACTTGAAGTACCAAAACAAGCGTCCTGACTACATCGGTGCATTCTGGAATGTAGTTAATTGGGAAGAGGTTTCTAAAAGATTTGAAGAAGCTAAATAATCAGCTTTTAACTCGAATTCAAACCGAACTATTTTGCTACTCGAATTTCCCTACAGCTCTTTGGCTGGAAATTTGACATTGCATAATTAGTTCATCTTAATTAAATAAATCCTTAATTACAGCTTGCAGAAGGCGAATCCTATCGGATTCGCTTTTTTTATGCCATTGATTTGAATTAATGAAAACCAACTATGAATTCATCTTCTTTCAAGCTATTTTGCGATTACTAAAAATTAATTTTTCAACATATATATTTTTTCAAATTTCGTGATATTCATTATTCGTCAATTCAGAAATATTTAGCCTCAAAAAATAATATGAAAGCACCTCAAGCTCAAAAAATAGCAAAAGAATTAAATTCACATGATCATATAAGAATCGATCACTACTACTGGATGAATGACAGGGAAAATCCAGATGTCATAGAATATTTAAATCAAGAAAACGATTTCACAGAGCACACTCTAACCCACACCAAGGGTCTTCAAAAAACACTATACGACGAAATGGTCGGTCGCATCAAGCAAACTGACATGTCAGTCCCATATTTCTATCATGGCTATTACTACTTTGCCAGATACGAAGAAGGCAAAGAATACCCTATTTACAGTCGCAAAAAAGATTCATTGGACAATGATGAAGAAATCATGCTTGATGTCAATGAACTTGCTAAAGATCAAAGCTATTATCAGATTGGAGCTTATGAAGTCAGCCCAAACAACAAACTTCTCGCCTATGCGGAAGACACTGTCAGCCGAAGAATTTACGATATTAGATTCAAAAATCTAGAGACTGGCGAAATACTAGAAGACAAACTCGCCAATAATGGCACTTCATTGGCTTGGTCGAATGACAATGAGCATATATTCTATACCATCAAAGATGAAACGCTTAGAACCGCGAAAATTTACAGACATAAGCTAGGCACAGATCAAAAAAATGACGTTTTGATATTTGAAGAAAATGACGATACTTTTTACACCTTCGTCTATCAATCAAAATCTCGAAACTACATTGTCATCGGCTCTACAAGCACTATGACTTCCGAATATCAAATACTTGACGCCAACAATCCATTAGGCGAGTTTCAAATAATCCAACCCCGCACAAGAGGATTGGAATACGGCATTTATGACTACAAAGACGAGTTATTCATACTCACCAATCATGAAGCCAAGAACTTTCGTCTTATGAAAACACCCATCTCCAATCCTTCGCTGGAAAACTGGACTGAAGTGCTTGCGCATAGAGAAAATGTATTGCTGGAAGATCTTGACATCTTTGAGAACTTCATGGTTCTCTCAGAAAGAGAAAATGGCTTAACTCAATTAAGAGTGATCAGCTCTGACAACCATGTTGACTATTACATACCTTTCGAGGAAGAAGTATTCATGGCCAGCAGTTCGTTAAATCCCGAATACAATACAGACATTTTCCGATTTGGCTATGGATCTCTTACCACTCCAAGCTCTGTCTTTGACTTTGACATGAAAACCAAAGACAGAACTTTGCTGAAACAACAAGAAGTCGTTGGGGGCTACGATCCAAAAGAATATCATGCGGAGAGAAAGTACGTCACAACTAGAGATGGTGTGAAAGTTCCGCTTTCATTAGTTTATAAAAAATCATTAAAGGCGGATTCCAATGATTTATTGCTTTACGGCTACGGCTCCTATGGATCCTCAATGGACCCTTATTTCAGTTCTGCCAGATTAAGCTTACTCGACAGAGGCTTTGTATTTGCTATTGCTCATATCAGAGGCGGAGAGGAAATGGGCCGAGAATGGTATGAAAACGGCAAACTTCACAATAAGATGAATACTTTCAATGACTTCATCGACTGCGGAGACTTCTTAATTTCTGAAGGATACACTACCAAAGAAAAGCTTTACGCCATGGGAGGAAGCGCTGGAGGAATGCTTATGGGCGTTATTGTCAACGAAAGACCCGAGTTATTCAATGGAGTCGTTGCTCAAGTTCCGTTTGTCGACTGCGTCACCACAATGCTGGACGATTCAATACCTCTTACAACTGGAGAATACGATGAATGGGGGAATCCGAATGAAAAAGAATACTACGAGACGATACTCAGCTACTCTCCTTATGACAATATCAAAGAGCATGATTACCCTGCAATGCTTGTAACATCAGGCCTGCATGACAGTCAAGTCCAATACTGGGAACCCACCAAATGGGTGGCGAAACTAAGAGACCACAATACTGGATCAAAGCCAATCTTACTGATGACCAATATGGAGACTGGCCATAGTGGCGCTTCAGGAAGGTTTGAATCGTTCAAAGAAATCGCATTGGAATATGCATTCTTGATTGATCTTACGAATAAGTAATAGAAAAGGGCTGATAACAGCCCTTTTCTATTCTATTTCAATTTTTCTTCCGCCTTCTTTAATGACCTCTGTTTTCTTTGGAATAGTGATTTCCAAAATACCATCATTATAGCCGGCCTTAATCTCATCCCCCTTGATCGTATCCGGCAACGAGAATGTTCTTTTAAATGAAGAGTAATGAAATTCTTTTCTTGTAAAATTATCATCTTTCTCTTCTTTGCTTTGTTTTTTCTCAGAGGATACTGTCAGCAAATTATGATGGATTTCTATATGAAAATCATCTTTTTTCAAGCCGGGAGCGGCAACTTCCAGCACGTACTCTTCTTTATTATCCTTAACATTGACTGAAGGCAAAGTTCCCTGAGCGGAATTGCCAAAGTCAAACAAGTCTTTTCCTATCAAATTATCATAAATCGAAGGAATGTCAGACAAAAAACCGTTTCTTCTCTTGATAAGTGACATAAGCTTAAATGTTTTATTTATAAAGATTATTCCCAGTATAAAGTTTCAAAAATATTGCCGTATCGCATCCACTTGCCACTATCGTTCATAGTTTGTAATTTTATACGAAATTCAGAAAATAGAGATGGCAGCAGAAGATACTTTTTTAACACTGGCGAAAGAATCGGAAGGATTCTATAAAGAAAAAGGAAGCAAATTTATCGCATTCGCATACCCAGTAAGAAGCGAGGACGATATCAAAGAAAGACTCGACGCGCTTCGAAAAAAATATTACGACGCAAGGCATCACTGCTACGCTTGGGTGCTTGGAAGACATCAAGACAAGTTTAGAGCTAATGATGATGGAGAGCCAGGCCATTCTGCCGGGGACCCAATATTAGGCCAAATCAAATCCAATAACCTTACAAATACACTCATAGTCGTCATAAGGTACTTCGGAGGAACCAAACTAGGCGTTTCAGGCCTTATCAATGCATATAAAGTATCCGCCGCTGAAGCTATTGAAGAGAATGAAATCATTGAAGAGATCGTAAAAGAGACCTTGAACTTCTCTTTCGATTACATCAAAATGAATGACGTAATGAAAATCATCAAGGATTTTGATCTTGAAATACTAAATCAAGTTTTCGAGATGAATTGCGAATTCAGCCTATTGATTAGAGAAGCGGTAATACAAGAAGTCAAAGCAAAACTTGAAAAAATAGAAACTCTTAACTTTATAGAAGAGGAATAATCCAAAAAAAACGTAAGTCACTGAATATCAGATAAAAAAATCGACAATTACAGGTAGGTATTTTCATGGCTCAAGTGTAATACTCATATGCTATCCTCAAGATAGGATTTTAGCATTATTCACAAACACTAAGTTATTACATTACGGTTATGAAAAAGTTATTCGGTTTAGCTTCACTTCTATTGATATTCTTAACCTCATGCTCATTTGGAGAAGACACTCCGGAGTTTGGAGGAGAAGAAGCAACTATTCATTTTATACTTGACGGGATCAACAATCCAGAACACACTCCTCTTGACGTTGAGTATGAAGACTATAGAGTCGCAATCATCGATGCATCAGGTTTAGCGATATTCTATTACGAAGTCGATCTCAGAGAACCAATAGAAGGGGCTAAAATCAGTGACAAGCATACAATTGTAGTATATCATCCTGAAGTAACTTACATTGACAACTGGTACAAAATCGTACCTAAAGAAGACAAGCTATTCACTGACAAATACTTTGTGCTTACCAAAATGACAAATGTCGGCAATCCTTCTAATGGCCAAATTGATATTAAGCTTCAATCCAATGCGACAGCATTATTCATGGAAAATAGCGCAAGCGGGGGAATTGTCGAAGGCACTATCACAATTGAAAAGAATCTCTACCCAACAGCTAGTAAAGAAATTACCGTTCAAAATTGGACATACATGAACTATGATATTTTGAATGCAAAAATCGATGCGGTTTTCAATGGCGCTCCTTTGGATCAAGTAGTTACAGACTTCAGTGAAGAGAAAGGATTCAAGGCTGAAGGAAATGTTAATGAGACTGGCGTACAGTTAGAATATTTCAAATAAAAAAACCTAAGAGGTTATTAATAAATAAAGCCGCATAAGTTATATACTTATGCGGCTTTGTATTTTTTATCATTAAAGATATTATGCCTCTTCAGAATCACCACCCCCAAAAAACTTCTTTCTCAACATAGCGAAAACACCTGCAATTCCAACAATTATGAATTTCCCAAACTTCGCTAGAATAGCAAGAACTCCTGTTTTCGCCAATACTTTTCCTGCGACAAGCCCTCCAATACCATAGGCGGCAACCTTGTCAATATCAGGATTAAAATCACTGTACTTGTTGCCATCTGAAAAGTCAACGCTTGCCAAAATTCGCTCGGAATCCCTATCAACAGCCTTCAAAGCCTCAATATCTCCAATTGCGTTTAAGACCAAATAGCCTTTTCTTCCCAATATTCTGATATTATAATTTAATGTATTGATATCAGATCCTTCAAACTTTAATTCCTGAGCCCAATGCAATTTCTTGTTTTCCGCGTCGTAATATGGACTTGCCGCCCATCCTACTAATTCATATGCAGGATACCCTTGTTCTTTTCTTGACGGATTGGAATCTTCAATATCGCTTTGCATATCAGCCAACAACTCATCATAATCGATACTTTCAGCATCCTCATCATCTACATAGCCATCTTCAGCATAGGAAATCTCCACAGCATATTCAAAATCTCCAACAGGGAAGGAGCTTTCCGGGAATATCATACCCAATGTTTCCGACGGAGGATTCCCCCACAACTCGGTCAACACATGCTTGCTTTGCTCTTCATCAAGATACTTAAAACCTTCAGGCAAATTCAACTGAGCCAAACCATCTCCAATATCAACAACTCCTCTCTTAAAATTAAATGAACTATTAATACTGTCCATTACACTATTATATACAGAAAGAGTATCAATTAATTCATTTGAAGTGGTTTCATCTTGAGCTCTTAGAGAAAAAAATGAGCCTAACATTAAAATAATTAACAAGTAAATTTTCTTCATATTTCATCAATTTAAACAACGGCCACGAATATACAAATAACATGTATTAACAAAAAATATAATTATATTATTCATATTTAAATACATAAAAAAATCACTTAATTAATTATAAGTCAAAAATTAAATCATTTTAAAACATACATATAGCAATGTATTCTAATCCAAATCTATACTTTATTAACTAAAGTCCTAGCGTCAAAAATAAACGTAATTACAATATTTATAACCACAAAATAAACCTTCACAACCATTCCTTCGTAATATTTTTTGTTTAACAATTAGATCTAAATATTAAACATAATTAATCATTAAATTTGACTTCAATGAACTTTATAAAAAGAAAAGCATCACTTTTTTACTCAGTAGCATTGGCTGCATTGGTATTGTCATCATGCAAAGACGACGACAACGATATGCAACTTCCTGACAATCCTGATACGCCTAAAAGCATTTCCGAGACCGCTTCATCAACTGACAACCTGTCTCAACTCACAGAAGCTCTTAAAGCGGCTGGACTTTATGAAACGCTAAACGGAGATGGATCATTTACTGTGTTTGCGCCAATAGACGATGCCTTCAAAGCACTTTTAGATTCAAATGACGATTGGAACAATCTTGGTGATATTCCAACAGAAATCCTTGAAAACGTGCTTCTCTATCATGTATTAAACACTCAAGTAAATTCTGAAAGTCTCTTCAATGGCTACACCAATACATTAGCATCCGGACCAAACAATAATTCTCTTTCTCTTCAGATTGACATCATGAATGGAGTTAAATTCAATGGCAATGCCTCGCCAATCACAGTTGATGTAACTGCGGACAATGGTATCGTACATTTGATTGATAAAGTAATGCTGCCTAAAAATATCGTCGGCATCGCATTGGCAAACTCCGAATTCAGTTTATTAGTCGAAGCTCTTACTGACGAACGACACACAACTAACTTCGTGGAATTATTATCTTCAGACAACTTGTTTACTGTTTTCGCCCCTACAAATGCGGCATTCGAAGCACTATTAGCTTCCAATGATGATTGGAATTCCATCTCCGACATACCAATAGATGTTTTGGACGGAGTGTTAAAGTATCATGTCATCAAAGACGCCAATGTGCAATCAAGCCAATTATCGGATGGGCTGGAAGTTTCGACTGTTAGCGAAAGTGTTTTATCATTCGACCTCTCCAATGGCGCGAAAATCATTACAACAAGCGACCAAACTGTCAATATTACCGTTGTTGATATACAGACTACTAATGGTGTAATTCATGCCATAGATCAGGTGCTATTGCCTAATATGGAAAAACCTGAAGAAACTCCTTCCATATTCGGTCTTGCTTCCGCTACTGCAGATTTATCCATTCTTAAAATGGCCGTTGAAAAAGCCGGTCTTTCTCAAACATTATCCGAGGAAGGGCAATACACTGTTTTAGCCCCTACAAATGAAGCTTTTGAAAACCTATTAGCTGCTAATGACAACTGGAACAGCTTGGATGATATTCCGGTGGAAGTATTAACAAATGTATTATTATTCCATACTATTGGAGCGAAAGTAATGTCCACAGACCTGTCAAACACTTATGTGAACACATTGGCTACCGGCCCTGCGGAGAAACCTTTGTCTTTAAGAGTTTCTGTTGACGACATGGTTACTTTCAATGAAAATGCTAAACCAATAAATACAAATATCATTGCCAATAATGGAGTAGTTCACATTATCGATAAAGTAATGTTGCCTCCGAATATCGTCGGCACTGCATTATCCAACCCTGCTTTTAGTTTGCTAGTCGCTGCCTTAACAGACGAAAGACACTCTACTGACTTCGTGAGCGTATTATCAATGGATGGACCATACACTGTATTCGCTCCAACGAATGATGCATTTAAAGCATTGCTAAACTCTAATGAGAACTGGAACTCTCTTGCTGATATTCCAATCGAAACATTGGATGCCGTATTGAAATACCATGTAATTGGAGGAGCTAATGTGCAATCAAGCGAACTGACAAATGATCAAGAAATCTCGTTTTTGAATGGAGGAAAAGCAACTGTCAAGTTAGGAGATGGCGCTATGCTAAATACGAGCAGCGGACAAAATGTTGACATTATAATTACCGATGTACAAACTACCAATGGAGTCATTCACGCTGTCAATGAAGTACTATTGCCTTAACTCCCCTATTTACAATTTCAAATAACGATTATGGTCACAATCAAAATATTGTGGCCATATTTTTTTGCATAAAAAAAGCCAAGCAAATGCTTGGCTATATGTACTCCGTAGGGGATTCGAACCCCTGCTACCAGGATGAAAACCTGGCGTCCTAACCCCTAGACGAACGGAGCGAAAGTTTTTTGAAAGAGTCTTTCGATACTCTTCTTAGTAGCGGGAACAGGACTCGAACCTGTGACCTTCGGGTTATGAGCCCGACGAGCTACCAACTGCTCCATCCCGCGATGTGTACTCCGTAGGGGATTCGAACCCCTGCTACCAGGATGAAAACCTGGCGTCCTAACCCCTAGACGAACGGAGCGGAAAATTTTAATTTCCGATAGAACCAGCAAATGCTAATTCGTTAAGACGAGTACTCCGTAGGGGATTCGAACCCCTGCTACCAGGATGAAAACCTGGCGTCCTAACCCCTAGACGAACGGAGCGGAAAGTTTTGATTTCCAATTGAATCAGCGAATGCCAATTCTTGAGACGAGTACTCCGTAGGGGATTCGAACCCCTGCTACCAGGATGAAAACCTGGCGTCCTAACCCCTAGACGAACGGAGCGAAAGTTTTTTATTAAGAGTCTTTCGTACTCTTCTTAGTAGCGGGAACAGGACTCGAACCTGTGACCTTCGGGTTATGAGCCCGACGAGCTACCAACTGCTCCATCCCGCGATGTGTACTCCGTAGGGGATTCGAACCCCTGCTACCAGGATGAAAACCTGGCGTCCTAACCCCTAGACGAACGGAGCGAAAGTTTTTTATTAAGAGTCTTTCGATACTCTTCTTAGTAGCGGGAACAGGACTCGAACCTGTGACCTTCGGGTTATGAGCCCGACGAGCTACCAACTGCTCCATCCCGCGATGTGTACTCCGTAGGGGATTCGAACCCCTGCTACCAGGATGAAAACCTGGCGTCCTAACCCCTAGACGAACGGAGCGAAAGTTTTTTATTAAGAGTCTTTCGATACTCTTCTTAGTAGCGGGAACAGGACTCGAACCTGTGACCTTCGGGTTATGAGCCCGACGAGCTACCAACTGCTCCATCCCGCGATGTGTACTCCGTAGGGGATTCGAACCCCTGCTACCAGGATGAAAACCTGGCGTCCTAACCCCTAGACGAACGGAGCGAAAGTTTTTTATTAAGAGTCTTTCGATACTCTTCTTAGTAGCGGGAACAGGACTCGAACCTGTGACCTTCGGGTTATGAGCCCGACGAGCTACCAACTGCTCCATCCCGCGATGTGTACTCCGTAGGGGATTCGAACCCCTGCTACCAGGATGAAAACCTGGCGTCCTAACCCCTAGACGAACGGAGCGACTTAAGCAACCATTAACGATTTTTCCGTGTTATTATCGAATGGGACTGCAAAGGTAGGTGTATTTTCACAAAAAACAAGTACCTTTGCAAAAAAAATCATACAATATTGGAAAACGCAGAGCACAAAGCTGGGTTTGTAAGTATCATAGGAAAACCTAATGTAGGAAAGTCTACACTAATGAACGCCCTAGTTGGCGAACGCCTATCGATCATTACTTCCAAAGCGCAAACAACAAGACACAGAATCTTCGGCATACTCAATGGCGATGATTTTCAAATCGTCTATTCTGACACTCCGGGGATCATCGCTCCAAAGTACGAACTTCACAAGTCCATGATGAAGTTTGTAAATTCATCTTTGGAAGATGCCGATATGGTTCTGTTTGTCACAGATCTTTTCGAAGAATACAATGAAGAAGACGAGTCGCTCAAAAAGTTGAAGAAAGCAAAAGTCCCTGTGCTTTTGGTTCTCAATAAAATAGACTTGGCGAAAAAAGCATCGGATGTGGAAGCCAAGATAGAATATTGGAAAAGCAAAATCGATGTGGAAAAACACATCTGCATTTCCGCTTTGCATAAGACAAATACAGAAGAACTTCTTAAATTTGTCATTGACAAAATGCCTGTGCATCCTCCATATTTCCCAAAGGATGCCTTGACAGACAGACCTGAACGCTTTTTCGCTTCTGAAATCATTAGAGAAAAAATCTTTCTCAATTACAAAAAAGAAGTCCCGTACAGCACTGAAGTAGTAATCACAGAGTTCAAAGAAACCGACACGATCATCAGAATGCGGGCTGAAATTTATTGCGAAAGAAAAAGCCAAAGAGTGATACTCATTGGCAACAAAGGAGCCTCGATCAAGAAAGTCGGCATTGAGTCGCGAAAGGAATTGGAAGAATTTTTCCAAAAACAGGTGTACTTGGAAACTTATATTAAAGTTGATCCTGATTGGAGAAAAAACGATCACAAGCTTAAACGCTTCGGATACAACGAATTTTAGGATTCAACGTAAACCGTGAGATCATATAATTAAGAAACAATAAATACCAGAAAACATATATTATGGCAAATATAGTAGCTATTGTTGGACGACCTAACGTGGGGAAATCCACGCTGTTCAATAGGCTTATTGAGCAAAAAAAAGCAATCATGGACGATGAAAGCGGTGTCACCAGAGATCGCCATTACGGATATGGCGAGTGGACAGGCAAAAACTTCACGGTCATCGATACAGGAGGATATGTGGTAGGTTCTGAAGATATCTTCGAACAAGCAATCAGAGAACAAGTTAAAGAAGCCATTGAAGAAGCTACGGTAGTATTATTCATGGTGGATACTCACACTGGCTTAACAGATCTAGACAAGGATTTTGCGAATATTCTTAGAGAAATTAACAAGCCTGTAATTTTAACAGCAAACAAATCCGATAACACCAAATATATCCATGAAAGCATGGAGTTCTATGAACTCGGTATGGGTGAAGTCTTCCCTGTAGCTGCAGCAAGTGGCGCAGGAACTGGAGAACTTCTGGATCATGTGGTGACACATTTCAAAGATAATGACGATGATAACCCTGACGAAGGAGTTCCTCGTATAGCGATCTTAGGAAGACCTAATGCAGGAAAATCCTCTTTTGTCAACTTATTACTAGGCAGAGAAAGAAGTATTGTAACTGATATCGCCGGCACCACCAGAGATGCTGTGAACTCAAGATACAAAGCTTTCGGAAAAGATTTCATACTTACCGATACGGCGGGAATAAGAAAAAAGTCCAGAGTCCATGAAGACATTGAGTTCTACTCTGTGATGAGAGCCATCCAAGCGCTTCAAGACTCAGATGTATGCGTTATAATGATAGACGCTGAAAGAGGTTTCGAAGCACAAGACATGAATATTATCAACTTGGCGCACAAATATAAGCGTGGAGTTATGATAATGGTGAACAAATGGGACTTGATCGAGAAAAGCAACAATACCATGGAGCAGTTCCGTAAAGAAATCAAAGCGAAATTGGGACCTTTGGGATATATTCCGATTATATTCACATCCGTTATCAACAAACAACGCGTTTTCCAAGCAATTGAGTTGGCAATGGAGATACATGAGAATCTCAACAAACGCATCCCAACTTCGGAGCTTAACGATTTCATGCTAAGTGTTATTGAAGCATATCCACCACCGGCAGTAAAAGGAAAATACATACGAATCAAGTATGTTACTCAACTTCCGACAAAACATCCTTCAATCGCTTTCTTCTGCAACTTGCCTCAGTATATCAAAGAATCATATCAAAGATATCTTGAGAATAAATTTAGAGATCAATTTGGATTCGAAGGCGTGCCAGTGAACTTCTATTTCAGACAGAAATAACCTCAATACGAATAAATAAAAAAAGGAGATCGGCCGATCTCCTTTTTTGTTTAAAACACCAATGAACCAGAGTCATTTGAACCAAGACCTCCACCTCCCGCAGTAGCTTTAGCAGGCTCATCCGGCACGAAGCCTTTTGGCAAAGTAGCTACTTTCACATTCATTTCTGATGCTTTCAATAATATCTGGGAGAGAACCTCATGCCTTGTCTCCATTTCTTCCGCATAAGAACCTTTAACATAAGCGATGACAATCATTCGTACAGAATAAGGAGTCAAATCATATAAATTGCAATAGTATCGATCATCCCTAAGCTTCGGGTGATCGATAATCACAGATTCAATGCCTCGCTTCAAATCATGTATATTGGTCATTTCCTGACCAAACTCCAATGGCAAATAAAACTTCAACCTACGGTAGTTTCTTCGTCCTAAGTTGTCAACCTGCGAATTGGCTAAAGATGAGTTCGGCACGGAGATAACAGAGTCATTCACTGTCCTGATCAAAGTGGATCTCAAACCAATCTTTTCCACGCTTCCTTTGATTCCGTCTTTATCCGCGCTAATGAAGTCTCCGACCCTAAAAGGGCTGTCCATTAATATCATTATAGATCCAAAGAAGTTTTTAAGCGTATCTTGAGCCGCCAAGGCAAGAGCCAAACCACCAATGGAAATACCAGCTAGCAAAGTACTTACATCCACTCCCAACATCTGCAAAGTGTAAGAAACACTTACCAAGGTAATCAATATCTTTCCTGTCATCGAAAAGAATGGCATGACGCTTTTTCTCGCCTTGAAAAACCTTTTGCTATCATCTTCTCCCTGCAATGTATGGAAGGCCAACAGATCAATGATCTTGAATAAAAATACGGTGATTAATACAACCAACAAGACATCTCTGACTTCAATAATATATCTGTAGACTTCAATCGTGAAGTTGATGATCTGCAAAACGATATTGGAGAAATAAACCGCTAGTATCAGATAAAATTGAGAAATTATTGCAATTACTACTTTCTGATAAGCTTCATCCTTGTTGAATAAACTGATCACTTGTCTTGACAAGAAAACAAGCAAAGCATTGGTGATAAAAATTCCAACCAGCAATAATATCAATCCCATGAACTTCCATATAGGCTGGCCAAAGATCATCCCGCTTTTTTCAGGAAAATACTTTTGAAGAATCTCTCTGTATTTGAATGTCGCTGAAGCGCCAACAATAGGATAAGTTCTTTCGTACAAGGAGCCAATTTTTTCAACACTTGCCTCGGAATAAACCCAGTCGTCGCCTTTCTTTTCCAAATAAATCTCCGGAATAGAAGGCTCTACGATATATTTTCGCATTCTTCCCAAAGAATCAGCAAAATTAGGATCCCTGCTAATTGAGGCTAGATCAATGTACTTGCCTCTTCCATCATAGATTTGCTTCAGCTTGATAGCCAAAGCTATCTTCTCATTTTCATCTCGCGATGGAGCGTTAAGCGTTTTGGCTGCCAACTCGGGCTTGTAATTGAAATCCTGCAAAAAGATCAAATGCGACCTAACCGTCTCATACGGCGAACTCAAATCAAACTTATCGTAAAAGTCGCTCATCTCCTTTTCAGTCTTAACGACAGGAGCTCTTTTTACCACAGTCTTCTTTTTCACCTTGGTGACAACGCTGTCTTTGCCCAAAGAATCCACCTCTTCCCAAAGCTCCTCAAAATCAAACTCAGGAACAGGAGCTACAATTGGGAATAATTGCTTGTGAATTTCTGGAAGATTATCGATTGAATGCTCAGAAAACAACCAATTGGAATTAATTCGTTCCAAATATAAATCTGGGAAATCTTCGAATAAGATATAAATTCTTTCTTTGGATGTCTTATCCTTATACAAACGCTTATCTGGAATCTCCGACAAGTCAACTTCTGCTTCTTTTTTATCAATGATCTGCTTGATTTTCAAAGCATATCCGATTTTCTCTCCTTTGGTATAATCTCCGGCAATCGTAGCTGAAGCAATAGCAGGATCGAATCTATCATCCTGCAAAAAAGCTAATAAGGAAACGATGGTTTTTTGAGGGGTTCTAGTAGAGTATTTCGCATCTACCAGCTCTCCCCTGTCATAGCTCATAGCAAAGCTAGACAACAACATGCATAAGAAAAAAATTACAACTCCTGTACGATTTCTCATTGATATCGAATTTGAAGTGAAGGATAGTTTTAATTTACTGTTATCCTAACGCACAATCTTTCCAACTATTACGGCCATTTCACCTCATTTAACAAACGAAGACAAGCTCCAAGGAAATATTAGCATTTTACAATTCCATTTCAAAAACTATCTCTCAAAGATCATTTTTCATGATGATAATTATCATCTGATATAAATGGGATTATCTATAACTTATAAATGAAGCTCCCTATTTGTCACCTAACTAAAACCATTAGCTGAATTCATGATCAAAGGAAAGATATTCAACATCAAAAAATACGCAGTCAATGACGGCCCCGGAATCAGACAAACAATCTTCTTTCAAGGATGTCCTCTATCTTGTTGGTGGTGCCACAACCCAGAAAGCCAAAGCTTGATTCCTCAAAACAACAATTACAAAAAATGTTGGGATGTCAGCGTCGATGATCTTCTTGATTCAGTAGAAAAAGAAAGAATTTTCTTTGACGACAGCAATGGAGGCGTTACATGCTCAGGAGGCGAACCATTATTGCAAGCAAAATTTGTCAGTGAATTTTTGTCCCAATGCAAGGCAAGAGAGCTTCACACTTGCATAGACACCAGTGGACATGCCAGCTTGGCCAACTTAAAGCTTGTGCTTCCTCATACCGACATGTTTCTTTACGACCTTAAGTCATTGGATGAAAAGAAGCATAAAAAATATACTGGAGTTGGCATACAACGTATTGTCGACAACCTAGACTGCATTATTTCGCAGAATAAAGCCATCAACTTGAGAATCCCAATCATTCCCCAAGTAAATGACAGTTATCAAGACATTCAATATTTCATAAAATTCATAAAAGACAGACCAGCCCTGTCAAAGATCGACCTGCTAGCATTTCACAGGCTAGGGAAACACAAATACGAAAAGCTGGGAATGGAATACAAAGCAGATATTTTTCACGAACCTGAGCATTTAGACATGAAATCTATCGCAAAACTATTCGTCGACTCCGGAATCAATTGCTCAATCAACTAATTAAATCCATTATGATCAACGATAGAATCAAGAACCTTAGGGAGCAAAGTCTAAACGCTCCAAATACGATAAGCGCTGAAAGAGCTTTGCTGGTAACCGAATTTTACCAACAACAGGGAATTGGAGGTTTGTCTATTGCCATGCAAAGAGGCCTTTGCTTCAAATACATTTTTGAAAATAAAAAAATCTGCATCCTAGATGACGAACTAATCGTCGGAGAGCGAGGACCTTCCCCTAAAGCCACCCCGACTTATCCTGAAATTTGCGTCCATTCCCTAGAAGATCTAGAAACACTCCATTCAAGAGAAAAGGTATCTTTCTCAGTCAGCGATGATGTAAAGCAGACCTATCGAGATATTATTATACCATTTTGGACAGGAAGATCGCATCGAGAGCGCTTAGTCGAAAACATGACTCAAGAATGGCATGATGCTTACTCTTCGGGAATATTCACAGAATTCCAAGAGCAAAGAGCGCCAGGACACACCGTATTGGGAGATATCATATACAGAAAAGGGATGCTTGATATCATAGCGGATATAAAGCATTCGATAAAAAAACTTGATTTCTTCAATGACAATAAAGCTTATGAGAAAAGAGAAGAGCTAAATGCTATGAAGGCGACGGCTGAAGCTCTCATAAATTTCGCACACAGACACGCTGACAAACTTGAAACCTTAGCTGATTCCTGTGAAAATGAAACAAGGAAGCTTGAATTGGAGCACATGGCCAAAATTTGCAGAAGAGTTCCAGCGAACAAGCCCGAAACGTTTCATGAAGCTCTGCAATATTATTGGTTTGTTCACTTGGGTGTAATCACCGAGCTAAACCCTTGGGACGCTTTCAACCCCGGCAGATTAGACCAGCACTTATACCCATATTATAAAAAAGAACTTGAAGCGGGAACGCTAACCAAAGAAAAAGCCTATGAGTTGCTCCAAGCATTTTGGATTAAATTCAACAACCATCCGGCTCCGCCTAAAGTAGGCATCACCGCTCAAGAAAGCAGTACGTATACCGACTTTTGCTTAATCAATGTCGGAGGCCTTACCCCTGATGGCAAAGATGCCGTCAATGAAATGTCTTATATGATTTTAGATGTCGTTGCCGACATGCAAATGGTCCAACCCAGCTCAATGGTGCAAATCAGCAAGATGAATCCGGATAGATTCGTGCACCATACCATAAAAGTGGTTCGCAAAGGCTTTGGACAACCGTCGATTTTCAATACCGATGGCTTGATCAACCAGTTGCTTAGGCAAGGCAAAGATATTGTTGACGCTAGGAAAGGAGGATGTTCAGGTTGCGTTGAGACAGGTGCTTTCGGTACGGAAAAATATGGACTGACCGGCTACTTTAACTTGGCAAAGGTCTTTGAAATCACAATAAACAATGGCAGAGACCCGGTAACTGGAAGAGAAATCGGTTTGCAAACAGGCAATCCTGCCACCTTTGAATCTTTTGACGACTTGCTTGAAGCCTTCAAGAGACAAGTCAATCATTTTATTAATATCAAAATCCAAGGCAACAATATTATTGAAAGGCTTTACAGCGATTTTCTTCCTGTTCCTTTCCTATCATTGTTGGTAGAAGGGTGTATCGAAGGAGGCAAAGATTACAACAGCGGAGGAGCTAAATACAACACAAGTTACATCCAAGGCGTAGGACTTGGCTCGTTGACAGATATCATGACCTCGGTAAAATACCATATTTTTGACAATAACACTTTTACTTTTGCTGAACTGCAATCCGCATTGGAAGCTAATTGGAATGGCTTTGAAGCTATGCGCAAACAAGCAGTGCATCACACGCCTAAATATGGAAACGACGATGATTATGCCGACGAGCAAGCAATAAGCATCTTTGACATTTTCTATGACAGTGTCAACGGCAGGCCAACCTCCACAGGAGGCGTGTTTCGCATCAATATGTTGCCAACAACTTGCCATGTGTATTTTGGCAAAGTAATCGGAGCCTCTGCTGATGGAAGAAAAGCCGGCATTCCTCTTTCTGAGGGAATATCGCCTTTTCATGGTTCAGACACCAATGGACCTACAGCTGTCATCAAGTCAGCATCGAAAATCGACCACTTAAGAACAGGTGGCACTTTGCTTAATCAACGATTTTCTCCTAGCTTTTTCAAGGACGACACTTCCATTCGCCAAGTAGCCTCGCTTGTACGCTCCTACTTCAAAATGGACGGGCACCATATCCAATTCAATGTAGTAGACTCCAGAACATTGCAAAAAGCCAAAGCCAAGCCAGAAGATTATCGAGACCTCATCGTAAGAGTGGCTGGGTACTCCGACTATTTCAATGATCTTGGCGAAGAACTTCAAGACGAGATCATCAGAAGAACCGCTCACGAAGTATTCTAAAAATATTCTATTCCTATCTATTTCATCTCAACGGCCGGCATCTTGTCGGCCGTATTTTATTTCAGTTCAGAACGAAATATTTTGAAATATTTTTTCGACTCTATTTTTGCTTTCTTTAGGTGCTCAACAAAGCCGTATTAATTTTTACCACCAACTATTTCAAAAGATGAAAAAAAGAAACGTTACAACGCAAGTAATATGCATACTTGCAATTCTCATTGCGATAGCCACTCCCGCTTTCGCCAAAAAAGGAAAGAAAAAAGACAAGTCGGAGAAGCAATACTCTCCTGTTGTTATGGAGCTTAAAGCATTATATGATACTGATAAAAACTTTAGGAATATCATAGATAATGCATTGCTCAGTGCTATTCCAACTCCTGATGGCTGGTCGCCTACTCCTGAAGAATTAGCGAAATACCCTGATGACTCTTCAGAACTATTTGTTTGGCCTGAAAAGAACTTCGAAGATTTGATGGACTTTTTTCAAGCATGGAGCACATTTGTTCCAAACCCTACCAATGGTATGGAGTACTATGAGCTTTTATATGGCTTGTGCTATTACAATGTCAATGCGCTTAAATTCGTAGCAACAGAGCCCGGCTTAAGCTGGACGAAAAAATTTGTAGATGCCAGAGGCGACTTTATGGACAGCACAGCCTCTATTGATCCAACGATTATGGAGCAATGGAAAGAAGCACTAGGACCGGCTTGGAATGACTTCATTCCTCCACATGACACGACAGAAGGCTTCGAAGGATATACTACATTCAACGAATTTTTCACTCGTAATGTAAAGCCTGAGGCCAGGCCAATTTTTCAACCTGAAAACGACAACATTCTTTCGGCTCCTGCAGACGGTCTTGTCAATGTCATCAACCAAAACCTAAATACAGAATCTAGAATCCATACCAAATACAATGAATACCTCAATGTGGATCAACTGCTGGCAGGCTCCGAACATGCTTCCAAATTTATTGGAGGCACAGCAACCGCTTCCGTATTATTGCCCAATGACTATCATCATTATCATTCTCCAGCGGCCGGAACTATCGTTGAAACGAAGGCAGTGGACTATGTAGGCGGAGTGTATTTTGGCATGGATGGACAGTTTTTCACTTTTTCAAATAATGGAAACATTGGAGGATATCAATCCAACTACGGCATATTCGGAGTTTATCATAGAGGATATTACATCATCAAGACAAAACATCATGGATATATAGCTATGATACCTGTGGGCTTGGACGATATCAGCTCAATCAACTTCGAACCTAAATTCGAACCCGGAAGAATTCCTTCCAGCGGAGTTCAAGTAAAGAAAGGTGAAAAAATTGGTCATTTCGCTTATGGAGGTTCGACCGTCATTCTATTATTCGAGCCAGGAGTATTCGACGGCATCAAGCTTCAACAAGGAGTTCAATTTGGCGAATTGAATCCTTTGAACGCAGAATAACCTAAACATGCAATCAGTCTGCTTCACATGATAATATTGAGGCAGACTCTTGCTTATTCTATATTAAATTTTACTCCAACAGCCAACTTCGAAGCCCCATTTCTAACTTTTATATCATGCGTTGGATGATTGGCTATATTCGCCATTCCGGAATTAGCCTCCCATTCAAAAAACATCTTCGTATCCTTATCCAAAGGGAATTCCACTCCAAGCCCTATTGCAAGTCCAAAATCCAAACTATTGTACATGTCTTTTGTGTCCACTTTTTTTCCTTCATTCTCTCCCCTTGCCACTAATAAATAACCAACATGAAATCCTGCTTGCAGATAACCTTTCACCCCATTTCCAAAACTAAACTTTCCCATCATTGGCAAATTAACATAAGTCAATGACTCCTTTCCAGAGGTGTTGTCAGTATAAGTATAGCCTTTCTGATCAAAATGCAGCTTAGACACAAATGCCCATTTTTCATTAAAATTATATTGCCCAATAGCTCCTAGATGAAATACGCCTCTCGATTTAGCCGATCCTTCGCTGAGATAAACATTCGCGACGCCATAACCTCCTTGAAATCCTAATTCAAATGAAGGGCTAGACTGTTTGCGCCTTCTATACTTATGAATTTCATTATTGGCATTAGACAAAAAATTGCTGGAAAAAGAGTCGAAACCAATCAATGCAAAAAATATGAGTGCTAATAATCTTTTCATACAAAAAAATAAAAGTGTTTTAGTCTCTTATAATTTACAAAAACTGATACTATTTTCAATTAAAGCCAATGAAAAAATTGATGTAAAGCCATTTAAGTATCACTTTAAATAAGTTTGTTTCATATTATTTGATCAACAACCGTTAATTATTGCTAAAACTCAAGCCTCCCATATTGGCTGACAAGCTACTATTGCACTTTAGGTACTGACAATATTAAGTCGTTCCATTTTCGAATTTCTCAATCCAAAGGCTTGTTTTACAGCTCACCAGAAAATCAAACAACTCACAGACAATCAATTCCTTACAAAAACTCATTAGCGTAATTTTGTGGTGAATATAGAGATGAATTGCAAATCGAACTACACAGCACAAAGCAATTCAAGCAGTTCCCACCGATATCATCAAACTAAGCATAAACTATTACTCTAATGTCACAATCTTTATTAAGGTATTCACTTGTAATAACAATGTTTGCACTGAGTCTATATGAATGTTGGTCTCAAGAAACAATACTACTCACAGCCAAAGTAATTGATAAAAACACAAAAGAACCCATACCTTTCGCCAATGTATATGTAGAAAAAGACCCATTGTATGGAGTCGAATCAAGTCCAGATGGAGAAGTCGCTTTGCTTCTTCCTAAAGAATGGAGCTCAGCTACAATCTCTGTGTCTTCCATCGGTTATCAAATACAAAACTTCGATTGCAAAACGCCTTTTTCATCCATGGTTTTCGAATTGGAAGAAGACGTCACCAAGCTTGACGCAGTAGTCTTCAAAGCCGGAGAGAATCCTGCCTATAATATCATTCGAAAAGCCTCAAAGCAAAGAGGTCAAATAACTGAAAAAGGAGTTAACAGCTACACTAGCACATCCCTAAACAGCATAGACTTGTCTATGGATCCTGCTAAAGCCAAAAAACTAAAATTCATTCATGACGCCGCTGAATTTGTCGCCAAAAATGATTCTTCAACTTGCAACCTTATTCCCCTAGTTCACTGCGAAGCTATAATGAATAATTATGCTAAAGGGGAAAAACGAAAGAGCAAACCCGTCAACGAACAGTTCAAAGCCATCGGCATAGATCGCTCCGATGAGATTGTGAGAATTATAACAGAAAGCCCTTTTCATAGTGGAGATCTTAACGACAACAATATTATGCTGCTTGACAAAGGCATTCCATCTCCATTGTCAAGCTTTTGGAGAGTGAACTACAAACTTTGGCTTATGGACAGCTTGAACCACCAAGGCAGAGAAACCTACCTCATCGAAGTGGAGCCACGAATAAAAGGAAGTTTGGCTTTTGAAGGCCAATTATGGATTGACAAAGAAGATAATGCACTGGTAAAAGCGGACTTGGAATTGGCAAAAAGCGCGAATGTCAATTTCATCAGCCAAATGAATGTTGTTCAAAATATGGAACGCCAGCCTTCAGGCATTTGGACAAAAAAGTATTTTCATATCCAATACAACGTTTCGGAATTTTTCGACGGATTTCCAGCGGTATTATTAGACTATAAATATCATTACAATGATTACAAGCTTCAAGCGGAAATAGCTTCATCGGTTTTTGAAAAAAGATTTGAAATAAAAACAGAAGACGAAAATAACATAGATCCTGAAGAATGGGAAACAGCCAAAAGTGAGTACATCAATTATGACAGTTTGAAACCAATATCCAACCAAACTTTCCAAATGATAGACTCCATCAATGAAATCAAATCCGTCAAGCGTTTTACCAACTTATTGCGCTTTGGGATGAACGCGTATACCAATGGAAAAAATATCGCATGGGGAAAGCATCAAGACGCGATAGCTTATAACAATATCGAAGGTTTTCGTCTTGGTCTTGGAGGACGTATAAACACCTCTGACCGCAAACTACTCTTAATCCCTAATATTGCCTACGGATTTGACGATCAAAAATGGAAGCACGATGTTAAAATGTACTATAATATCAATCCGGAAAAAGCACATTACATAGGTTTCGAAACGATGAATGAGCTTATGCCTTTAGGCTTGCTCGAGCTTGAAACAGGCGTGAACCCATTTGCCCGATCTTTAGCCAGATGGGGAGACTTGCAAAGTAAAAATCCATACTATCGCCAACTGTACCGATTTACTTGGTCTACTTTTCATACATCCAACCTTCGTCTGCAAATGGACTTGTCCAAAGACGATCTCAAAATCTGGAATTATGATACCAGACAAAAAAATATTAACGAAAATACAAATAAGATTTTAGGGATAGACGCTCCATTGCAAACCTATGAAGCACGTCTAAAGCTCATGTACACCAAACATGATAAAATATTGCTGAATAAAAACAACGAATTAAAACTCGTTCCTCCCTTAAATAAACCTGTATTTGAAACCAGTATTTCAGCTGGCTACTTCCAAGATTTGAATGCGAACAACAGTTGGGTTCCTTATGGAAAAGCATCATTCAAAGCGAGACAAATGTTCATTCCACTCCTAGGGATCGGATCTTTTTCCTACTGGATAAACGGAGGCTATACATTCACGGAAGCTCCTTACCAACTTCTTCATATTCACCAAGGAGCTGAATCAATTCTTGCCGTGGACGGAACAATACGCGGTATGAACGAATTCGAATTTGTCAGCGACTATTATCTAGAAACCCGTTTGGAACATTACTTTGAAGGAAGGCTCGCTAGCGCTATCCCCGGCCTCAGACAATTGAATAGATGGACAGGAGCTAGATTTGTGCTATTTAGCGATATAGTCTGGGGAGGGATGACCGAGAAAAACAAACGATACAATGCTCAATTACTCGGCACGCCTGTGGTTGGCGATGATGGAATCCAAAGATTCAACACACTTGACCCTAGCATGCCATTTGTTGGCCTTGGTTTCGGAATTGAAAACATATTCAGGTTTTTCCGTGTAGATGTCTCACGCCGTATGAATTACAATGAGGTTAGTTATTCAACAAATCCTTGGAGCATAAGACTATCGGCAAAGATCAAATTTTGATAAAAAAATAAGGCTACCAATAAAGTAGCCTCATTTTTTAATATTGTCTTAATACCCACTAAGCAGGATTGTAAGGAAGAGAAGAATGGTGAAGGTCGATCTTCAAATTTCCATTACCATCTTTTTTGTAACCGAATGTGTACTCAACTTTAGTCACGCCACCGTCCAAGTCAGTGAAAAAATAGTTGCCCATTGCGATTGCTCTGTTTTCTTCCAAAATGATATCCGAGTTTTCGAATCTTACAGCAGTCCAAGGTTGTATAGCGAATCCGCCGTCCTCAGGGAAATTGCTGTTTCCTCCGATGAAATAAGACAATGCGCTTTCTTTCGTAGGTCTGAATTGAATTTCAGCCGCTTTAGTAGGCTTGAACAATACAGTTCCAAGCTCATAAGCATACAATCTATCAATGATATTGGAAGTTACATCTGTCAATGTCTCTTTTCCTTTGTGCGATCCGATTTCAACGATTGCGCTTCCCCAAGAATCTTGAGCTGCTAATACATTTTCTTTAGTTATCATTTCTAAAATGTTTTAAGTTATATTGTTTTGAATGTGTCAATTGAATTAATGAAACCCTATAAAGCAATTAGGAATCAGTAGTGCAAAATTAGCTGATATTTATAGCTTTATTGATATTATATCCTCAAAAAAACGGCTCAAATTATTCTCCAAATCTCTCTAAATAAATTATCGAAGAGTAATTATGAAAATTTGACAATTGAAACTTTATAAGGCTTTGATATATAAAATTCGCCAAGTTTAAAAGGAGGCTTGGCAATTAAAAATTTCAAATTGTATATTCTGCTAGTCTGAAAAAAGAATAATGAATAATAGAGAGCAACTGATGTTCGCAGTGCTCTCTCGATATGATAATTACACTTTTTCAGCTTTTAAAGCTTCTGATTCATTAACCTTGGTGTGAGCTACAAAATGCTTGTAAAGCTTGTCGACAGAATCTTCTTCTTGCTCTACTTTGTCGAAATCCACTAAGTCTAACTTGATGTTTTTCATTTCAGCTTTTTCCTTGAATTCATTGATGATTTCTTTCACATCAGCATCAATTTGCTTAGTATTGGAAGCATCAATGATTACTTCCGTATTAGCAGGAATATTATTTAAAGTATGCAAAATGCTAGCCTTGTTAAGGAAAGTCACATGATCCGCAAGTCTGATGATAAAAGGCTCGTTTCCTTTTCTTGATGGCTCGTCATAATGATAAGGAGTTTTGAAGTTATTCCAAAGAATATGAATGATGGCAACAGCAAGTCCCATTCCTATACCTACCAACAAATCAAATGTTACGATACCTAATACTGTAATCATAAAAGGAACGAACTGAGTCCAACCTTTAGAGTACATATCTTTGAATAGAGAAGGCTTTGCTAATTTGAAACCTACAGTAATAAGAATAGTCGCTAAACTTACGTATGGAATTTTATTCAAAATAGTCGGAATAAGTATAGCCGTAATCAATAATAATGCTCCGTGAATAATTACAGACAATTTAGATTTACCTCCCGATTGAATATTAGCAGAACTTCTTACGATTACTTGAGTAATTGGAAGTCCACCGATGAAGCCTGAAAGCACATTACCAACACCTTGAGCGAATAACTCTCTATTAGCTGGAGTTACTCTCTTTTCAGGATCCATTTTATCAGTAGCTTCTACGCACAATAATGTCTCTATACTAGCCACAACAGCTAAAGTAGCAGCCACTACGTATACTTGAGGATTATTCCATACTGTAAAATCAGGACTTCTGAATAAACCTTTGAAACTCTCAAATGAATCAACTATGTTGATGGATACTAATTGGTTGGCGCTAAGCTCAAATCCTGGGATTGATAAAAATGAAGTATACAAAATACCTAGAACTACGACAATAAGCGGTGCTTGGATTATTTTCGTGATAGGAATATTTTTCATAAACTGCGTTTCCCAAGCTACCATTATAAGTATGGAAATAATACCTATTACAATCGCTCCCATGGTAAAAGATGCTATCAAATCGTTTCCTGACACTAAAAATGAGAAGAAGTTTTCCTCTCCAGTATACCCAAATAGCAATGGAATTTGTTTTTTAATGATGATCACACCAATACCAGTAAGCATACCTTTGATTACTGACGCTGGGAAATAATAAGCTATAATTCCAGCTTTAAGGGCTCCAAGCGCAATTTGCATTACACCTGCGATAATTAGGGCAAACAAGAAAGCTTCAAAATTGCCAAGAACTGCAATACCATTCAAGATAATGGCTATCAAGCCAGCCGCAGGTCCACTTACGCCGACTTGCGAGCCACTTAACGCTCCTACGACAATACCTCCGATAATGCCAGCGATAATTCCTGAAAATAATGGAGCTCCTGAAGCTAAGGCCATGCCCAGACAAAGCGGCATAGCCACTAAGAATACGATGACACCCGCGGGTATATCGCTCTTAAGATTGGCGAATATATTATTGTTTTGGTTCATTTCTGTAAATTTAGTTGAAGTATGGTTTTGCTTAGTTTGAAAAATAACAACAAAATTATACAGCATAATTATCCATTTAGCTAAATGTTCGACTTGTGGAATCTTGCACTAAGCATGGGTAAGCTATCTATCGACCATTTAAAAAATATCGACATCACAGCCCTTCATATGCAATGTTCTCGATTTTGATGTTAAAAAATTACAAGAAATAAACCAGCTGGGGAGGTGGTGTTTGCAAGTCAAAATGAGGGTTTTTCCACATGGACTGCGGTTGCGAATGATTCCAATTTATTTTACAATCGTCTCCAAGCTCTTTTTGAGCCTCCGTGAGCAAAAAATCAAACTGTTTTTTCTCATCTTGCTCTTTCTCCGCTTCTTTTTCTTCACAACATTCGATATTCTCTGATTGAAGTTCGTCAATGAACTGAATAAGGTGATTTGAAGAAGTCATAAATATCATAAACCAAGCAAAAAATACACAAAGAGAAACTGATCGAAAAAGAGACGTTTCGGCGTGCTGAGGGTTCGATATAGTTTTTTGCTTGAATTTCAATATTATTAATTTTTCCAGTATACTACCTTGAACTGCAAAAGGTTGCCTTGAGCATATTTTAAATTACACTCATTTTGACACTGTGAACAAAAATAATAAAATAAATGAATTTAAATTCTTTGACAGAGTTTAAATATAACTTTTTTTGAAAAAATTTTATTAGACATTAACAACATGAGAGACTATCCTTGCTTAAGTATAAATCCAAAAGATTAGGTATTACAAGCCTTTATTCATCGATTGAGTTGATCAATAATTCAATTCAGTCATTCAAATCAACCACTCGGCAAGCTTCTTTTTAAAGGAATGATATTCCATTGCATATTTGAGCCATAAGTTTAAAACAAAAGCCCTAAGAATATGCTCAACTTCTCTTCAATAGCCATTTCATTTATTTTCTTTTTACTATCATTTAGCGTTAATGAATCTTTTGCCCAAATCTTGATAAAAGGCAAAATCATTGATAAAAAAGGAGAAGCCATTCCCGGCGCAAATGTCATGTTGAAAAATACCTACGATGGGGCTTCTTCAAGCCTTAATGGAACTTATCAATTTACCACAGAAGCAAAGGGAGAAGAAATTCTAATCTGTTCTTTCATTGGTTACGAGCCTTTTGAGAAAATTGTAATTTTAAAGGAAAAGACAATAGAAGTGAATATCGTGCTTATCGAAGCTTGGACCAAACTAGATGCCGTTCAGATATCAGCAGGGACTATTGTTGAAGTGTCAGAAAGAAAGCAATCGGTAAAATTAAGCAAAAGAGACATACTCACTACTCCCGGAACCATGGGAGATTTAGTCGCAGGGCTTATGGCGGTATCGGGCACTCAAAGAGCGGAAGATGACGGGCGAATATTTGTCAGGGGCGGCGATGCCAGAGAGACACAGACTTATGTTGATGGAATTAGAGTTGCCAATCCTTATGCGTCCAAAATACCTGATGTGCCTATGAGAAGCAGGTTTTCAGCAAACATGAGCAAGGGATTAGTGTTCAGCTCTGGAGGGTTTTCCGCTGAATATGGAGACGCTCTTTCCGGAGCGGTGATTTTAGAGACTAATGACTTGCCCGAGCAAAGTCAAAGCTCGCTTCATCTTATGACCGTCGGTTTTGGAGGCATGCATAATCAACGTTTTGACAGTTCAGCCTTAATGGTAGATGCAAACTATGTCAATCTTCATCCAATATATCAAATCAACAAGCCCAATGCGGACTTTAAAAAAGCTCCGGAATCATATGCTTCAAACTTAGCGTATCGAAAGATTTTTAAGAATTCCGCTTTATTAAAATTCAACACATCTATAGGAGGCGGAAAAATGAGCCTTAATCGATTGGATATTGAAGACAGCTTAAAGCTAAAGCTTTATCAAGCGGACAATCAATTTTTATTTTCCCAAGCTACTTATAAGCAAGCTTGGAATGACTCATGGGAATTTTTTGCTGGATTGGGATATGGCGCAGATGTAAATGACATGCAATGGGCTGATGAAGTCTTTGAAAAAATAGTTTCGCATAATCTTCAAGCCAAGATAAAATTAACAAACGATTTGTCCCGCTCGATAACTTGGATCGCAGGATTGGAATTAACTAAAGCAAATTATGATTTTGATACTCAATTGACCGAGGAGAAATATTCACAGCAAAGAACGCTTTCTTTATCCTCTGGATTTGGAGAGTTCACATACTCTCCCACTAAAAATTTCACCACAAGAATCGGCGGCAGAATAGAATATGATCACCAAAGCAATCGCGCTCTATTTAGTCCAAGATTTGGAATCGCATCTAAACTATCAGAAAATGCTCAAATGTCTTTTTCATCAGGAATATTTACTCAAATGCCCGATGCTAATGACTTGCGAGTAAATCCTGAGCTAAAGCTAGAAAGAGCATGGCATTATATCCTGAACTATCAATATGAGAATGATGGAAAATTCTTAAGAATTGAGCCTTATTACAAAAGCTATAGCGATATGGTCAGGTTCGAAGAAAGGTACGATCAAGGCACATATAATAATTTCGGAGATGGTCATGCTTATGGTGTTGATTTGTTTTGGAAGGACAAAGGTTCTATCAAGAATAGCGAATATTGGGTCTCATATTCATTTGTGAACGCGGAAAGGTTGGTGAAAAATTACAACGAGCATCGTGTGCCATGGTATGGAGCAAAGCATACCGCCAATGTTGTGTATAAATACTTTGTAAATGCGATAGACACTCAATTTGGAGCGACTTATTGGTACTCAAGCGGAAGGCCTTATTATGAACCTCAAAAAGATGGTGATTTTTTAGAAAAATACGCTTCTCCTAATCACGGTCTGAATATTAATGCCAGCTACCTTACCAATGTGTTTGGACACTTCACTGTAGTCCATGCCGCTATTAATAATGTGCTTGGCTTAAGCCAAGATTACGGCTATCAATACTCTAGCGATCCTTATGATGATGGAGAATTTGTCAAAATGAAGCAAGGAGCGTTTATGCAACGCAATTTTTTTCTGGGAGTATTCATTCAATTTGAAAAATAGCCTAAAAGCTTTTCTCTACCAGTCTTAAACTTTAGAAATTAATTCTAACAATACTTTTTATTAAATAACCTTTTTACCTAAAATTATAATCATTATGAAAAAGCTAACTTTGATCTTATTTTTTTTCGCATCCATGACAAGCCTATTCGCTCAAACAGCTTATGATGAGGCCATGCAAAAAGGTTTGAAAATCATGAAAGATTTTGAAACGCTGGATGAAATGAAAGAAATGGCGAACCATTTTGAAAGAATTTCAATGAAAGAAGCCAACGATTGGTTGCCTGCATACTATGTCGCTTGGGCGAAAATAATGTCAACGAATATGGGCCTTGACAAGGATTTGATTGATCCGACTTTGGATGATGCCCAAAAGTATATAGATAAAGCGCGAACGAATGATGGAGATGAAGCGGAACTAAACGTGTTGGAAGCATGGCTTAATCAATGCAGAATTCAAGTAAGCCCAATGATGAGAGGCGCTAAATACTCTGGCAAAGCGAGAGATATATTGGAAGCGACGATAAAATCATCACCTCAAAACCCCAGAGCTAGCCATTTGCTAGGTATGAATTATTATTATACGCCAAGCTTTTTTGGAGGAGGTTGCAAGCCTGCTTTGCCTCATTTGCAAAAAGCGGATGAACTATTCGAAAGCTTTAGCTCGACGGAAAAATACTTTGTGAACTGGGGAGGAAAAAACAATAAAAGCATCATTCAAAAATGTCATTAAGAATATCTAAGTTCATATTATCAAAAAATCTAAAAACAGCCCTTTATGTGCATGCGACATTGGCATTTGGGCTGTTTTTAATAAATACTCCAAGTTTGATTGGAGGAACCGCATCGCTGTCGCATGTCATACGAATCTCTATAATCTTCTTTATTTTTGGTTTTTCGTTGCATACAGGCAATCAAGCTTACAATGAATATCTGGAGCTTAAATTTTCATGGATCAAACAACTTAGAAAACGTCTTTTTTGGAGCTTGACTTTGTTTGTTGTGGTAAATCTCAGTATTACGACATTTTTGCATTTTTGGCTGAATATTTACTTTGGAGGAAAAATGCTCTGGCCATGGGAGCTATGGAGTTCTCCGATGTTTTTAAAAAATGGGACCGGGACATTGTTGATATCGCTATTCATGAGCTTGATATTTCAATGCATTTCTTTTTTCACAGAATGGAAAACAACATTTGTCGAGAAGGAAAAATTAAAAACTCAGCATATGGAGAGCCAACTAACTGCGATGAAGAATCAATTGAATCCTCACTTTCTTTTCAACAGTCTGAATGTACTGAGTGAATTAGTTCATGAAGACGCAGACCTTTCGGAGATGTTTATTCAAAAGCTGTCGCATATCTATCGATACATTTTAGCCGTGCAAGACAAACCCTTAATTGAGCTATCGGAAGAGTTGAAAATTTGCGAAGACTATATTTTCCTGCAGAAAATTCGATTTGAAGAACGTCTCATTGTGGACATCCATATTGATCCCGAAGAATTGAACACAAAGCTACCTCCCCTATGCCTTCAGTTGTTATTGGAAAATGCGATGAAGCATAACCAAATGACGAAAAAAACTCCTTTAAAAATTGAAGTAATCATTAACAATGATCATTTGATCGTTAGAAATAACATGACGAAAAAAAATGAAAAAGCTATATCAATGGGTCTTGGACTTCAGAACATTGACAAAAGATATACAATGTTAAACGATAAAGGAATCAATACCTTTTCAGATCAAGAAAGCTTTGAAGTTCATCTTCCTTTGATAAAAGAAAAACAATTCAGTTCTCTTGTATCATAATTTAATAATTCTGCTAAGAATAAATTTGATTTTCATATTTGTTTATAGCTATTTTTATGAATATAAAATCATTTTTTAGTTTAAATAACAAAGGGTTTGAAGATTTTGATTATCGAAGATGAAGCATTAGCATCCAAAAGACTAAAGCGATTGATTAGGAAAGTTGTTCCCAAAGCTGAGATTATGGATACTTTTGAATCAGTGGAAGAAACTGTCGAGTTTTTATCCACAAAAGGAATAAGTCAACCCGAGCTGATATTCATGGATATCGAATTGTCCGATGCGCAAAGCTTTGAAATCTTCGATCAAATTGAATTGCACACGCCCATTATTTTTACGACAGCTTACCCTGACCATGCTTTAAAAGCATTCAAAGCCAATACTGTCGACTACCTTCTCAAGCCTGTGAGCGAAGAAGCCTTGGAGATTGCAGTTGAAAAGTACAAAAAGCATCACATTGCATTAAATTCACCAGCAATATCTTCAAATAATAAAGGCAGAGAATATAAAGAAAGATTTATGGTCAAGTATGGAGAAAAACTCAAGTCCATACCTGTTGATGAATCAGTATGCTTTTTCACGCAGGATAAAGTGGCGTTCATGCGCACGGATACAGGCAGAAACTATGTCTTAGACCATAACATGGCCGAGCTTGAAGTTCTATTGGACCCAAACAAATACTTTAGAGTTAGCAGGCAGTATATCGTTTCGTTGGCAGCGATTAATGAAGTGTATACATATTCATCAAGCCGGCTAAGAGTGCTTGTCAAGAGCTTCGAAGACGAGGAAGTGATTGTCAGCCGCGATCGTGTAGGCAAATTCAAGGAATGGATGGGAGCCTGATGGTTTAATATTCAAAAAATTAAAGATAGTCTAACGATAAAGCTTCGTCTTAATTACTTTCCAATAAAACTTTTTTCTCTTGCCCCAATTTACATAATAACTATAGGCCGACACATATTAGGTTTACTCCGATATTTTAATACATCATTGACATAATCTAGCTACTTTGTCATATGAAGTCAGATAAAATGCGCACCGCTTTGCTAGTCATACTGCTCTGGGTTTTGTATTTAACCCCAGCAGTTTTATTTAGCGCGATAGAATTTGTGTCAAGCCACTCGATAAGACGAATCATTTATTTATTCTCCGCCATTTTAACGATCATTCCTTACTTATATAATTATTACATAGGCATACCCAAGCTCTTTTTCAAACGAAAATATTTAAAATATTCGCTTTCGATACTATCGGTATTCTTAGGAGTGCATATTATAATTATAATCTTCTATTTCATGACAAGAAATGAAGCTGATTATTACAAGACTGAATTGTTCTTTGTCTCCATCACATATGTTTTTTATACATTCTCCATGTTGGTTTCTTCTTTTGCTATCCATTATTATACACGATATAAAGACGCTGAAGCGGAAAAAATAAAGTCAGAGCTGTCAGTGCTTAAGTCACAAATTAACCCGCATTTTTTCTTCAATACACTTAACATTATATATAGCCAAGCAATAACAAAGTCCGATAAAACTGTAGAAAGCATAAGCAAACTCTCCTCGATGATGCGCTACGTCTTATCCGATACTCAAGAAAGTAGAGTAAGTTTAGCTCAAGAAATAAAATATTATGACGATTATATCGCTTTGCAAAAAGAACGACTAACTGAGAAAACAAATGTTGTGTTCAAGGTTGAAGGCAAGATCACTAATCAATTTCTGCCTCCATTGCTTGGCATAAATCTAATCGAAAACGCATTTAAATTTGGTGTAAGCACAGAAAAAGAGACATCAATAATCATTCATATTATCATTGATAATCAATGGATTGAATTCGATATCAGCAATGACATTCCTAAGAAAAAGGCGATAAATAGTGACTCCAGTCAAATTGGTTTAGCAAATACAAAGAAGCGATTGGATTTGCTATTCGTAAATAAGTACACTTTACAAATTGAAAAAAACGATTTAAAGTATTCAGTATTATTAAAATTTCCTTTATCATGTTGAAATGCATAGCTATAGATGATGAAGCAATTGCTTTGAATGTAATTAAAGCATTTTGCGATAAAATTCCCTTTATTGAATTAACTCGTTGTTTCACACAGACATCATTAGCTTATAAATACTTGGCGAAATTCCCCACAGATTTGATTTTTCTCGATATCCAAATGCCGGATACCAATGGCATCGATTTTTATAAAAGGATTCAGCAAGAAACAATGGTGATTTTCACTACAGCTTATAGTCAATATGCGGTTGAAGGCTTTAATGTAAATGCAGTGGATTACCTCCTCAAACCAATCGAATTCAATAGATTCAAGCAATCTTGTCAAAAAGCTTTGGACTATTATGAATTTAAAAAAGAATCAAGTCGCGTTCCCGCTTTTCTTTATGTCCGATCAGAGTATGCTTTGGTAAAAATCCCGTTCAATGAGATCACATACTGTGAAACCTTGGGCGATTATGTAAAAATACATAGAAAAGAAAGTTCGCCTGTGCTTTCTTTAATGTCTTTGACTAAGCTAATGAATCAATTGCCGGACAATCAATTTTTAAGAGTGCATCGCTCGTTTATCGTTTCAATTTCAAAAATAGATCAAATAAGAGCGAACAATATAATGATGAATGAAATAAAAATTCCTATTGGAAGCAGCTATAAAGCAGACATAATAAAAAGGTATAAGCTTGAATAAACCTTTCGCCTAGAGAAACTAGCTCTTCTCCGACATTATTTCCGCTCACATGATAGTTGATATACTTTTGTTTTCAGTAGTCATGCTTAAAGTTCAGTTGACTCCTTTTGAATAGAAATATTTAAGGGAAACTTGACTGCATGATGTGAAAACCAAAATACTAAAAATCAATGAGCAGGTTTATCTTAGTTTTGACTTTAACAATTATCATAAATAATAAAGCTCTAGCCAAAAAGGATGTGACGCTTAGTGGAACTATTTATGACGCAGATAATGGAGAAACAATGATTGGGGCAACAGTCGCAGTAAGGTCGCTGTCAACTGGCACAGCTACCAACGCATACGGATTTTATTCTTTCTCACTGCCCAAAGGAGAATACGCAGTCGAAGTTAGCTTTATCGGATATCAGACTCAAGTTGTTCAAATATCAATGAATGAAAGTCAACGTATGGATATAAAGCTAAAGCCAAATCAAGAGCAATTGGATGCCATTATTGTGATGGCAAAAAAAGAAAATGACAATATCACATCAGAAAGAATAGGTGTCGAACAACTGTCGCCAAAAGAGTTGGAAACTATTCCTGTCTTGTTCGGCGAACAAGATATTATAAAGGCATTGACTTTGACACCGGGAGTAAAAACATCTGGAGATGGAAACGGAGGAATGATGGTACGCGGTGGAACCAATTCTCAAAATTTAATCCTCTTGGATGAAGCTGTGATATATAACGCTTCACATCTTGCTGGCTTTTTCTCAACGTTCAATAGCGATGCGATCAAAAATCTAACACTTTATAAAGGAACGGCTCCAGCAAAATATGGAGGTCGAATTTCTTCGGTGATGGATGTGAAAATGAATGAAGGCAGCAATCAGAATTACCATATAGGAGGAGGAATCGGACTTATTGCCTCGAAATTAAGTCTGGAAGGACCAATAGTGAAAGACAAAGGGTCATTTCTTATTACCGGTCGCCGAACATATGCAGATCTCTTTATGAAACTATCTCCAGACGAAGACATCAACGAACGCAAGCTGTATTTTTACGACCTAAACCTTAAAGCCAATTATCAAATAAACGAAAATAATCGAATCTATCTCTCAGGATATTTGGGAAAAGATGTAATGTCCTCTGAAGATCTTTTTGGATTGGACTGGGGAAATGTCACTGCTACCTTGCGCTGGAACAAAATATGGAATAGCCGATTATTTAGCAATACTTCGCTTATATATTCTGAATACAATCACGATGTGAGAGTAAGCGACAACTCGTCTAATATAGGCTACCTTTCAGAGATTACAAATTTTAATTTGAAACATGAGTTTCAATACTTTATTGACAATAATTCCACACTGGATTTTGGAGCATATTTTCAAAACAATACTGTTTTGCCTGGGCAATTGTTAGTCGAAGGAGATACCGATACGAAACCTGTTAATGTCCTGCAAAGAAATATCTATGAGTATGGCGCTTATGTTAACTATAGCTGGGAGCCTAATCCTCATTGGTCTGTTTCCGCAGGCTTGCGCTTCGCGGCTTTTAATCTGATGGGCGGAGGTGATTTCTACACGTTTGAAGATGGTGAATTAGTCAATACCCAATATTTTGAATCGGGAGAAGTTGTTCAAGAGTATTATAACCTTGAGCCCCGATTTAATCTAGCTTATATTTTAAATCCTTCAAACTCTTTCAAATTTTCTTATACGCGAAATACACAAACGGTTCATTTGATCGAAAACCCAACAATAACAACTCCTACAGATATTTGGATATCCTCTAGTCAAAATATACAACCTGAAATAAGCGATCAACTTTCTCTAGGCTATTTTAAAAATCTTAAAGACAATGAATATCAATTGTCGGGAGAAGTATACTATCGCTGGCTTCAAAATCAAATGGATCTAAAAGATGGAGCTAATACCCGAGCCAATGAATTTTTAGAAGGCGAGTTGTTGTTTGGAAAAGGAAGATCATATGGATTGGAATTAATGATGAAAAAAAAGTCGGGTCGATTAAACGGTTGGATAGCCTATACACTATCTCGCACGGAAAAACAGATAGAAAATATCAATAAAGGAAACTGGTATCCTGCCAAACAAGATGCCACACATGACCTGTCAATTGTCGCCCTATTTGAATTAAATCCAAAATGGAACCTTTCAGCCACCTGGGTTTACAATACAGGCAATGCGGTAACATTTCCCGATGGCAAATATGAAATCGATGGAGAAATACACTATTATTACTCTGAACGGAATAGCTATAGGATGCCTGCTTACCATCGTTTAGATCTTGGTGCAACATGCCAATTAAAAAAAACGGAAAAGTTTGAAAGCAGCTTGAGCTTCTCTGTATATAATGCTTATGGAAGAAAAAATGCGTTTGTCATTCAATTCAAGCAAGATCCTGACAACCCTTCCAAATCAATTACCACCAGAACGCATTTATTTACTTATGTCCCTTCAATAACCTATAATTTTAGATTTTAAGATCATGAAAAATATATTGCATTCTATAATCCTTTTATTAATCGGCGCTTTACTAACGTCTTGTGAAGAAGAAATTACACTCAACCTTAATCATAAAACACCAGAAATTGTAATTGAAGCAAAAATTACAACGAGTTCAGAAAATTCATTTGTGAAAATTACGCAAACGGCCGATTACTATGATGAAAATAATTTTTCTCCGATTGAAGGTGCTTTAGTAGAACTATCTGATAGCGAAGGGAACAAAGAGATTTTAAAAGAGCAACAATCAGGAATGTATAGTGCAGAAAATATTAATGGAAAAACAAATATTGAATATTATTTAAAAATTGATGCGGACAACAGGTCTTTTTCCTCAACAAGTCAAATGCCTGAGCCTGTTCACTTTGATTCTATTTCCGTCAAACAAATAAATGAGAAGAATGATAACGACTCCTATCATGATATTTATATATTTTTTCATTGGAATGAAGGGTACGAGTATTATTTACAAGTTATCGAGTATATCAACGGAGAGAAAATGAATACTTACCTGTACAATGATATCGCTAATGGAATGGCTGAAAACAAAAAGCTCAAGGACGAGGATAGAATTTTAAAAGAAGGAGATATTATTTCGATAGAACTCCGTTGTATTACATCGGAAGTTTACACTTACCTTAGTGACTTGCACAGCTCTTCTGGTATGGAAGTTCCTTCAAACCCTCGAAATAATATAAATGGAACTCCTCTAGGGTATTTCAGTGCCTATACAAACGAAACTCAAAAATTGGTTTACAATAGAATATGGGAGTAATAATTATCCGCTTCACCTTCGAAGCGGATAAATATTAATTGTGAATGAATTTTTCAAAAACTTCACCAAAGTCTTCTCTATGCAACTCTTTATGCTTTCTTGACTTCCAATCGAACACGTACTCGTTAATTTGAGCGAATTCGCCGTTGTTTGTGTTCGAACCTAAGCTGCCTTGCAACGTTTCAACAGAAGCCGCAACGCTTTGATTCGCAAATTCCCAATTAGCTTCATTGGTTCTTTGAATCGAAGCGATTTTGACCAAGCTCTTGTATAGGTCTTTCAGTTTCTCAATTTGTTTTCTATCGACATCTATGCTATAATCTCTTTGTCCAAGACTAAACTTGATTTCCACATCCAAATCGATATTGCCCGCAGTTTCCAAAAGCACATTGCTGAAGCTATTGTTTTTGTATGTGAATCTGTATAGCATACGCTTGGAGCTAACCGCTGACTCTCCATCAAGGTGAATCAACGCGTAATTTGTGAAGCAATATTCATCGGATTTTGATTTGATCAAAAAGAATATTTTTTCTCCATCTTCATGCAGGATATAGTCATCCGAATCAACTTTATCATAATCTTTAGGCTCGATGATCTTCCCGATATCGCTAAGCCCCATGACATCAGAAGCTAATTTCTTAAACATATTTACTTTTTTTAGTGATTAAAAAATGATTATACTAATTAAATAAAAAATTAGTACAAATTCATTTTTATAAACTTAAAGACACGATGAAATAATGGTTATTGAAAATAGCTTGTATTAAGTTGAAACTATATATCAAATTATAAAATTAGAATCTTTTATCCTTGCTTCAATTGTTTATAACGATATATGCCAACAAGCGAAAGCATTCCTAAAAACACAAGCTGCATGACAAAAGGCTCATTGTTGTTGAGATGAACAACCACTGCACCTATCATGGTAAGCGCTAGACCGAAGGCCGCCATCGGTGATAAATATTTGAATTTATTCATAAGAAAAGGCAGGTTCAAGCCTATAACACCAAGGATTTCAGTGATTCCGATTAACTTGATGGCCAATGCTGGGAAATCTTTAGCATAAGGCATCATCTGAACATATTCAGCGTATGACATGCTGATTTTTACTCCAGCGGCGATCACGAAGATCAAGCTCATTAGAATTTGAATTATCCATATGCTGATGTTGATTGCTTTTGTATTCATAGTTTTCATATTTTGATTATGATACAAATGTGCAAAGCTTCGGCTTGAACCGCATTCACATAGGTTAATAAAGCTTTGGTTAATTGATAATTTCAAGGACTCTTTTCAAAGCATCTTTGGAGGCTGTTTCAATATGTGGGGTCACGCCAATTTTATCGATTTTAGCGCCGTCTACAGTATAGTAATCCGCTGTTGGCAAAAACAAGTCGTACTTGCTATTCATTGTGAATTTTTCGCCGTTGAGCATCTGACCCGCAGTGATTTCACCGATTATTACAGCTCTTTTTGCATGCTTTAAGCCATAGACTAAGGGTTCGCATGTGCTGGCAGTATTACCATTAGTCAACACATAGATATTTCCATCAAAGGTTTGTTCATCCGGGCGCACAGTCAGGCACAAGCCTTCATGGTTTCTAATTCCGCTAATGATCATGCTAAAACTGGCTTCGCTAAACTCCTTAAAACTATTGTAATCTTCAATTTGGGGCAGCTCAGTATGTTGGTCAAAATACTTTTTGGTAAGAAATACCCCTCCATAAAGCTTCTCTTTCACCAGATAACGAGCTAAAGGCATTGCAGAAGATACCGAGCCTCCATAGTTGTCCCTCAGATCGATGATAAGGTTGTCAAATTGCATGCTTTTAAGCGTATCTATGTAGGGATTGATTTCATCAGCTGAAGCGCTAAATGAATTGACATCAAACAAGACCGTATTTTTATTGATTTCTTTTATTGAAAACTTCGAGACTTTCTTTTTAGGAGTATTTGAACTTGACGAGCGACTAGAATAACTCGGCAACATTCCAAAGTGCGTGAAAGGAAGTTGTCTTCCGTAGAAGTTGAATAAAGTTTTATACTCATAGTCGTCAACAACTTTTTGAGAAATCTTCAAAGTCTTTTTCTTGATATTATTCCATTTCTTCGACTTCAATATTTCAGGATTGAAAAGATACCTCTCCACTGTGTCAATCGCCATTTTGGTAAGCTCATAATAGTCATCTAAAGGCTTAAATGAATCGGTTTGCTCGCCAGTCATTGAAAACGCTTCGAGAGTCCCTTCAAATTTGCTGTTGAAAATAATTCCTTCAAATTTTTGTTTGGAAGTAAGCGATTCATACACTCCTTCAAGAAACAAAGTGTCATTTTTCAATAAATAGTCTCCTTTGATTTCAATAGTATGCGCGTTTACTTTTCCAATAATATTACCAAGAGCTGCTTTAGGTCCTAAAATATCTCGTGTGCTTCCTTTACGTGAATATAGGCTGAATGCGCGTTTATTTAAACTTAACTTCAACAGTATCTGCTCTCCATCTGAATAGTTTACTTGCCAAATAGTTCCATCATATGAATCATTTGAAGAAGCGCATATCGTCTTAGTGAATACAAAAAGCAAAAGTAATAAGAGGGTGATCTTTTTCATATCTATAGCGTTTTATTGTCTAGAGTTTTGACAATTATACGAGGCTGATATCAGATAGAAAAAAAGATGTGACCAAGAACTCAAATCATTGATGAAATACACGTAAGAGGTGTGTGTGGCAAGTTTTAGGGATGAAATGCATGAGATATTTATAGTATTTATGATTGAATGAAGAGCTGTTTCTCGCCACAATAAGAGTTGAAATCATTCTTTTTTATTATGCTAACTCAAGCAGTTCTCTAATTTCCTTAACCTTCGTCCTTGACAAGGGAATTTGTCCGTAATTATTTTTTAATTGAGCAAAGTAAGATGAATCTCTGAGCACGACATCTTCTATAAAATGAAGGTTGATGATATATGAACGGTGCGCTTTCACAAAAGTATTTTCATCCAAAATACTTTCCATCTTGCTGAGTGAATTTCTAATAAGGTGAGGTTTTCCCAACCCTATTTCATTAATTTCTATATAGTTCCCGCTTGATTTGATAAAAAGGAGATTGGACTCGGGAATGACTACCGCTTTTTCCTTTTTGTTATTACTTTCGAAAGTCAATAAATTTTCTGCTTGAGTTGTTTTTTCAACGTTTTGGGTTTCATTGCTTTCAGTGCTTTTTTGATTTTTCCTTATACTGCCAATATTTGATTTCAGCCATTTCAAGTATAAAATAATTGAAAAAGGAATAATTGACACCATAAAGCTAATCTTTAAAAAATATAAATTTTGAAAAAGATTAATCTTGTAGCCTCCGATATAATAATAGTGATAATAAAGACATGCTTGGCTAACCAGAATCATAAAGGGCGCTAATGTAATCATTTCCCTTGCAAGATTCCATTTGGCGGAATCAAACCAACTTGGAGCTAACTTCATAGCTAGAAAATAATAGCCAAAATAAACACTGGAACAGATTATTCCATAGCCTAATAAAAATAGAGTTTTATAATCCATTATGTAACCATATGTTCCAAATGGCTGAAACAAATAGAGTATCAAAAAGACAATAATTCCAAGAGCCAAAGAGGCTTTGAAGTGTTGCATTCGGTTGCTAATGGGAAGATTTTTGAAAAATATAAAGTCGCGCAATGACATTGAATAAACAAGAATTTCTATTGTATATAATTTGAAATAAATATAAAGTAATGAATTCAGTTTTAATATTCTTTTTCAAGCGAAATCTGAAAATTTCAATAAAAAAGCCCGCTGATATAGCGGGCTTAAGATTGTATAGAAAATATACGGTTTATTAAGTCAGCATAGCACCATCCACTTGGATTACTTGACCTGACACATATGCAGACATATCAGAAGCCAAGAATACGCAAGCGTCAGCTACGTCCTCAGGTTTTCCTGCTCTTTTCATTGGTATGCCTTGTTCCCAAGCTTCAACGATCTTCGGATCAAGAACTTCTGTCATTTCTGTCTTGATGAATCCAGGAGCAATAGCATTTGACCTGATTCCTCTTGAGCCCAACTCCTGAGCGATAGATTTAGTGAATCCTATGATTCCTGCTTTGGAAGCAGCATAATTGGATTGGCCAGCATTTCCTTTGATACCAACGACAGAAGTCATATTGATGATAGATCCGCTTTTTTGCTTCATGAAAGTTCGAGTAGCAGCTTTCACAGTATTGAATACAGAGTTCAAGTTCACTCGGATCACATCATTGAATTGGTCCTCGCTCATTCTCATTAGCAAAGTATCCTTCGTGATACCGGCATTGTTTACAAGCACGTCAAGCTTTCCGAAGTCTTTCACTACACTGTCGATAAGCTCTTGAGCAGCTTCCATGTCAGAAGCGTCAGAACGATAGCCTTTAGCTTCCACGCCTTGAGCTTTAAGCTCTTCTTCCAAAGCTTGTCCTTTTTCTACACTTGACAAATATGTGAATGCCACGCTCGCTCCTTGAGCCGCGAATTGCTGAGCGATAGCTTTACCGATTCCTTTGGAAGCTCCGGTAATCAAGGCTACTTTACCCTCTAATAATTTCATTTTATAAAAAAGTTTTAAATTAAAAACACATTCCAAAAATCACTTCAGGATTTGATAATGCGCAAATCCTTCGCATAGTGATTATTCCGAGGAAACCCGCTTATGCGAAAACTTCCATCAGTCAAGATGTAAAAATATATTTTCCTTTGGTAAATTGGAAATTTTTAGGACTTATTCGGCTTCGCTTGGGCTGGACTTGCTTCAACAAGCTGTTACTTCGAAGAGAAATTATGACCGATTTTTTTGATTGGAAATAAAAAGCAAACATCTTTATGACTGAATAGTCACTAATAATATGGGCAAAAGAGAGCAAATTGTGCAAGCGGCCTTGGAGTTGTTTTGCACGGAAGGATTTCAAGCAACCTCGACAGCTAAGATTTCCAAAAAAGCTGGCGTAGCCACGGGCACATTGTTTATCTACTTCAACAGCAAACAGGAGCTGATCAATCAACTTTACCTAGAGTCGAAAAAGGAAATGTCGCAAATGATTCATGGTGAATTAAGAGATGGGCTTACTCCAAAGGAGCAATTATGGAGGTTTTGGTATTGCTCGGTTATTTGGGCTATAGATAATTCATTGAAATTTAGATTTTTAAACCAATTTCGGACTTCGGCTTTTATCTCGAAATTGATAAAAGAAGAGGTTGACACATTGTTCGAGGATTTTGACATTCTGATGAGAAAGTATGTGGACGAAGGCGTTTTTGGCGATTACTCGATTGAGGTTGTCTATACTTCCTACACTGGCCAATTCATGGAGATGATTCATTATGTGCTTAACTCAAATACGATGACAGAAGACGAGGAAATCGCCAAGTTCGTGACAGACTCCTTTCAAATATTATGGGAAGGCGTCGCAAAATAATTTGCATTTCACACAACTTTGGAAAATTATTCACGTTTCGAAAATGACTGTTTAGTCATAAAAGGTGATTTCGATCACTTTTTTTGGATAGATAGAATGACTATTTAGTCATTTCTATTTATAACCAAAGAATGGCAAGCAGGATTGGATATTGAGAAAAACATTCGGTTGTGATGAAAAAAAGAAAGTGGACGATAGTCGTATTATTATTAATATTGTCGATAGTCGGAGTAGGTGTGTCAAAAAGCAGAACTAAAATGGATAAGGATAGAAAATCAAAACTGGAACAATCGCCTAATTATAAAAAGGGGAAATTTCAAAACCTTGTGGAAATGGATAAATTCAATTTTTCCAAAACCATGAGAATACTCAAAAACTATATCACTGATTCTCATCCTGAGAAGTTCGCGAAGGTGGAATTCCCGATAGACGACACGCCTTGGAACTTTGATTCGAAATCCGATTTTTGGTTTTCATGGTTGGGGCATTCGACAGTGTTTATGAGTTTGGAAGGCAAGAACATTCTTGTAGATCCTGTGATTTCCAAGAGAGCTTCATTTGTGCAGTGGATGGGTCCTAAGCGTATGCACCCGTTTCCTGTTGATGTGAAGACGATCCCTGATTTGGATATGATTTTGATATCCCATGACCACTATGATCACTTGGACAAGCATGCCATGAAAGAGTTTGCTGATAGAACTAAGTATATCATAGTGCCATTGGGCGTTGGTCAGCATTTGGAGGATTGGGGAGTCTCCCCAGACAAAATCGTGGAGCTAGATTGGTGGGATGTTAAGAACGTTGGCGATATACAAGTAACTTTGACACCGGGAAGACACAGTTCCGGCAGAGGCTTGATGGATCAGGACGAGACATTCTGGGGAGGATACGCCATCAAAAGCGATGCGAAAAATATATATTACAGCGGTGACACCGGCTTCTTTGACTATTTTGAGGAAATAGGCGATCGACTTGGTCCATTTGACATGTCGCTGATGCAAGTAGGCGCATATAATGAAGAATGGAGCTCGGTTCACATGTTTCCGGAAGAAGCTGTCGAAGCGCAGAAGATGGTCAAAGCTGATGTAATGCTGCCACTTCATTGGGGAACTTTTGACTTGGCATTGCATAGCTGGTATGATCCAGCAGTGCGTGTAAAAAAGGCCATGGATCAAGAAGGAATGAAAGTCGTATTTCCAAAACTAGGCGAACAGGTGAATTTTGAAAATATAGATACGCAATCCGTTTGGTGGAAAGAATTCGTTCCGGACTCCGTTTACCAAGTCCAAGAAGTTAAAAGAGAAATAGTGTTGGAGCCAAGTCTATTGGTCGAATAATCAATGGTCATAGCTTACTTGAATTAGATATACAACAAAAGCCTCGATGATTTATCGAGGCTTTTGTTTTAAAAGCTGTATCGTTTACGTTAATCAACGTACCAGCTTAAGAATTTTCTATGTCTGATGAAGGCAATTTCCTTGTCCTCATCCCTTATCCTTTTTAAAATTCGTTTATTCTCTCTTCGAAATAATCTGTTAGCCCATACTTTACAAGATTTTCCGATAGTCAACGCAAAAGGATGCCTATCTTTACGTTTTTGTTTTTCAGTAAAAGCGAATCTTTTTTTTGATTTTTTGATCTTCATTTTGTATTAAATACTTAAGTACTTAATACATCGCTCCTTTTTTAATAGCCATTATAATTGTCTACTCATTTAAACTCAATAATAATCTGATCTTCAATAAGTTGAGAAGGAGCGTAGTTTCTTAATTCTCTAACTCCTTCTTTTAAAGAAATCCTTCTTACATTATTTAAAATATACTTTCCTGTATCTTGAGGAATAAAATCAAACTTGATAATACACCCTAGGTTTTCTTGATTAAAAGCAATCTGTTTGCCTGAAGGATTAATAATACTGAGTGTCTCATTAATGATATTAAATCTTTCATTTATTAAATCGCTGTTCACATTAAACAATAAAGCCTCATAAGTTTCGTCTTCAATAAATTTTGAATAGATATAGTTTCTTTTTTTTCTTGACCATTTGCAACAATTACATTTTCTGAAATAATGGTTCGTTTAAATGAGTCATCAAAATCAAAATTAAAATAACATGAATATCTTGTGCATAAACGCGCAATCAGGTTGATTTCTCGAGGAGCTAATTCTGTCAATAACATTGCATATTTCAATTTGCTATTTCCATAATTGAGATTAATGTTCTGATTTGTATAATTATAGTGATTTTCTCTTTCTATAGAGTCAAGAAAATTTATATACTCTTTAAGATTAGATTCAAGAAAATTATCCAGATAATGATTATTTTCAATTCTCATTTTTAAAGAATGTACTATCTTTAGGTTTCTTTTAACATGTGTTAATTCACCCGAGGAGTAAGCGTCATTTAATATATATCGAAAAAGGTCATCAACTTTCGAGAGCTTTTGGGAATGAAATTCCTTATTCAATTGAAATTGAATTTCATCATTTCTTTTTTCCCTGTCATCACAAGAAATAAAGCCTAGGCATATTAACACGCTCAAAATTATTCTAAATTTCATATCAAAATCATTTATCAGACTTGATGTATATATCTTTGGTGAAATAATCCACTTTATCATATTCAGGATAATCAGGATAAGAAGTAATCGCTTTTGCCTTAATCTTATATTTTCCTTTTTGCAATGCAATAAATTTCATTTGAATCGCAGCGCCATAAAATTTTGTCTCAAAAGCAATTGGCTGATTACCATAAAAAACTCCCAAACTGTCAAAAGAAGCTTTAAGATTATTGAGCTGATAATACCTTATCATCATATTAATTTCTTGGCCAGCAATCAGATTGTCATTTAATAGATTAAACTCAAAAGGATAAAACTCTATTTTTTTAAATTCTGATTTATATTGATTTACCAGTGATCTTTCTTTTTGCTCTAAAAAATTTAATATTAGTTTGCTTTGTCTGATTTTTATAAAAATAATTTCCCTGATATCAGTTCTTCCAAAAACATCACTCCATTCGATTTGGTTCAATAAGCCTACTACAGGCTTGTCCATTTGATTAGCTTTGTAAAGAGAGTCTAAACTATATTCAATAGAATAATGAACCTTTTCAAATTCTCCTGATTGATAACATTCATATGCTTCATCATAACTTTGAGCGTTGCAATCTGGGAAATAATCGATTTTAGCCAATATGTTTGCGACTGAATTAATGTCGTTTTCCAGTGTAGTTAAAGCTGTAGTATCTATATTTAAATCAAACGCTTTTTTTTTAATATATAAGGGCCTTTGCCTAATGTGATTTAATTGCTCCTTATAAAGGGTAGATAGATTATCAAATTTATTATCTCGCTCCTCATTATTTTCACAAGCTCCTGAAGAAAACATCACAAAAATCAATGAGCAGATACTAATTGACTTTGTGAGATAATGCTTACAAGATTCATTGACCATTTATCTGTTTTTTTAGTTTTGCACTTGAAAAAATAATTCATTAAAAAACACAAATTACACCCAATAAAAAAATATTAAGCGTGATATCTATATAAAAATACAAATTTAATTATATAAGATGATGTATTTTTCAAAACGTAAAGTTTTTCACCTTCATTTTTAAAGAGTTGATCGTTTATATTTGAAACCCCAAATGCTCAAATCAAAGCATATGAAATGCGGAATAGAAATGTAAATGAACATTTGACCTATTGGGTATTGATGAAACGCTGAAAACGTATACTTTTGAAGGTTAGTAATACAATGATTTATCAAATACTGGTACAGGTTCAAAAGAAGCTTATTGAAATAAAAAGATAAGAGTAGAATGGATTAGTTAAAACTAGGAAATGAAAATTTTAAAATATATAATTTTTATGATGACTACTTCAATGCTTTATTCTCAAAGCATTGAAGAGAGGATGAGTCTAAAGTATGAGTGTAATACTAAATATATTAAGTCTTATATATTATTGAATAAAAATGATTCTACTTATGTCTATAATTCTTGGTCACATGCAGGATTAAATGTCATAGATTCTGGTACATGGAAATATAGGTGCAATATGTTAATTTTTAACTCCACGAAAACTTATACTAAAAATACCAAAGATCAAAGACGTAATAAGATAAATAAGCGTTTGCCGCTTTTTACAAATAGTTGCTTTCTTTTTCAAGGAGATTCGATTATTCAAGAAAGCAATTATTTTAATTATGTATTTAAGGTAGATAAGCCATAATTTCCCTCTATATTCATTCCTTATTATGACAAACGTTTACAACTTGTGCTTAATATGAGCGTTTAGTTATTGCAATAATTAATATTCAAAAGCCTTGGCATAAGCTGAGCCTTTTTTTGAATCTCCCTACCTGACTCTTTACAGAGTCTTTTCCTTTATCGCTTCACACTAAAATATCACTGTTATAGCATCATAAAGGTGGTTTGGTACTTGCTCCTGTAAACCGACATCGGTAGATCTACTACCATCTCATCTTTAGTTACGCGTAGTGAAGGTGGGTGGCTAATGGATATATTGAATATCCCAGTTAAAATTCTTCCCACTATTCCATATATCAATAAATGTTTGAAATTCCATTATATCACAACTATCTATTTCAACACACGCATCCAATTTATTTTTTTCAACAAATTGAATAAGTAAATTTACAATCTCAGTTATTAGTTCAAGTCCTCTACTAGAACTAAAAGAAAAATTATAAAATACAAACAGATTTCCGAATTTATTATTTAAAAGTTTTAATTCATTTTTATTGTAAAACCATTCTAATTCTTTATTAGGATAAGAATAATCAAAGCAAGAAAAAAAAACTGCCTGCAAGTTACCTCTATGAGTAATAAATCCAGTTTTAGATATTGTAATGTTACCACTTTCTTGATAATAAAGCATAAAATCATTTTTTTTAAAAAAATCTATAATCTTATTTTTCACCTCATAATCACCAAAAATTAGTGCAAAATCATAGCCCATTGCTTATTTCTTTTTATTGTTTATTTCTTTAACTTTTTCTATTAATTCCTCTATTGAAGTGACATAAATAACTTTATGTTCCTCTAATATACTCGCCATAGTCCAATCAGTCATTTTCTTTTGCTGATAAACTATATACGTTTTTCCCATTCTTACGACTTCAGAGTAATCACCTTTTTTCTTAGCATTTTTTGGTGAAACACCCATCTGGCCAAAGTTTAGATTAAAAAAGAACATTGGAGCAAGCTTTCAACTTGTTCCCAATGCCGATAGATAACACCCAAAAACCTTGGTATAAGCCTAGTTTTTTTAGATATTTTACAAAAAAACCAGAGTATGCCAGCAAAGAACAGGCTGTAAACTTGCCTTAGGAAAATTCTTTGGAAATCATCTTAATTAATCAACATGCCAGCTTAAGAATTTTCTATAACTCTCTAATTTATCTATAAATAAATGAGTTTCAAATACTCTTATCATTATATTTCACTATATTTTATTCTGCACTAATTCTGGATATCCATTCGAGTCACAAACAGAAATAACTTTGATATTGGTTGGATATTTTAATTGATGAGAATTGATTAAATGTATAATCATATTTCTGTAGATATCCATCATTTCTAATCGCCCAATTTTTAATGACTCTCCACCAAGGGAGAAAAAGCTTTCTTCGATTTCAAATGAAGAATCTAACAACCAAGTATCATGATCTTCACAATACTCATCATGGCCTGACAGGTAAATTTCATATCCAGTACAAACTCTTTGAATTCCATAGTTTAGAGCAATGATATTATTAGGAATAGTTAAGTTTTCATTGGATCGAATAATCCATTGTTTTATGGTATTCTTAAGCTTATTAATTTCTTCTTCCTTATCATTAGATACTTGCATTTAAATCAAATTTATTTTCACTTTTATATCGAATCTAGTGATTTAATAATCGTTATATATTTATTTTGCTCACCAAATGCTGGAAAGTCTGGTAGTGTATATTCAATAGCTCACAAGAATGTAATTCCCCATTCAATTGAGGTTATTGAGTATATTTTAGATGCTCAATAACCTCAATTGAAACCTAATCTAAATGGAACATCTCCAAAAAATACTAGAGATGTTTATTGGACGGTTAAAAACCTTTAGAAATCATACAAAAAGTAAGAATTTAAAGATAATAATTATGATTTATTTTATTTGGCTATTTGTTAATTTATGTACTTTAGATAGTGTTAAAAATGTATATACTATTGAAAAAATCAAATCAAAAAAATCTTTTAATATAATATATGCTAGTAATAATGATAATATATATAAAATAATAGTGAAAAAGAATAAAAAATATAAAGGAGATATTCGAATTAAAGTTGGAAGGTCATATAAATTAGATATAAAAACACAAAGAGAGTCTGCTGAAGAAAAAGTTTCATCACCTGATCAAGTTAAATTGTTGCCGCCAATTAATTATTTAGATTTGAGTCCTTGTAGAGAATATGAAGGAGGAAGTGAAATTTGTATTGAGCCAGATAAGGGTATTTATACATTATATCTTACAGATGATATCATTGGATTATATTATGTTCCGAAATAATAATAGCTGACATATTTTATAGTGAATATGTAAAGCTTTTCCTATGGTCGAAGTTTATATTAAAAAAGAACACTGGAGCAAGTTTTCAACTTGTTCCCAATCTCGATAGATAATATTCAAAAGCATTGGCATAAGCTGGGGCTTTTATTTTGATCTTTGATGAAAGGAATTGAGTATGCCTGCAAAGCACAGGTTGCAAACCTGCGCTAGGGTATGAATTACTATGTAGTGTCAAGCTCCCAAAGAGCCAACGGCCGTATCATCAAGGAAGGCAATAAGTACAAATCTGAAAGACCACTCGGACAATACGCGTGTAGTCCTGAACCAAGCAGGCGAAGTGCAACAGCAGACAGACTATTATCCTTTCAGCTTGGTAATGATTCAGTAGGAAGACACTACATCTAAACATGAATTTATAGCGGAAAAGAGTTTCAATAACAAGAAATGTAGCCACAAAGCAAGCAAATTTTCCTTATCCTCGAGATTATGATAGTTTCAAAAAAATCATTTTAAGGAAGTAATTCCATATAAAACAAAAGATAACCGAATTGTGAATAGAATTAAACGCTATATAATTATAACAACAATAGACGTGATTATAAATTCAATTTTCTTCTCAGTATTTTTAATGGTTGTATATCCTGAATTAATGATATTTTCTTATCGTTATTTATCTACAATAAATGACTATGAGGTTTTTACTTCTCATCCAACAAGTTTGTATTTTGAGAATGGACTATGGATTTCCATTAGCGTATTATTTTTATATTTTTCCATAAGAATAAATTTCGGTAAAATAGTAACAGGATTATTAGTTTTTATCATTAATCTCATTATTATAAGCATATTATCACTAATATATTTAATCTGTTTAGGATTTTATTTAAAGGGAATAAGTGTTGATACTCCACTAGAATTTAATATTATAAAGTTTCATTATGTAATATTCTTAGCACTTGTACCTCTAATTATTCTCAATTACAAGGTTTCCAAATGGAAGCCTTTTAGTTCAAGGTATTTGTAATGAGCATAATGCAGTAGTGCTTCAAGTATTAATTCTAACAGTTAGCTAATGCAATAATTAAATGCCTTAGTATAAACGGAGCCCTTTGTTTTAGATCTTCGATGAAAGCAGTTGAGTATGCCAGCAAAGCACAGGTTGCAAACCTGCGCTAGGGTATGAGTTACTATATAATGTCAAATATCCAAAAAGCCAATGGCCATATATCATCAAGGAGGGCAATGAGTACAATCACGAGTACTATCTAAAGGATCACTTGGGCAATAACCGTGTAGTATTGAACCAAGCAGACGAAGTACGACAACAGACAGAGGTCAATGAACTAAGAGAATCTTGAGCCAATTCATAATTCGGACCTATTAAAGAATAAAGTGTTTATTGAGATTGTTAAATAGAAAATGGCTCTCTTCATGGAAATTTGTGAAGAGAACCGATTTACTCAAGCCATCAAGTAAGTACCTATTTAAAATAATTGTGATGCATTTTTGATCTTAAATAAGTACTCACTTAGGCCCTTAAATTTGCAATAACTAACTGTAGGACTCTCAATTAATTATGCCTTATAATTTCACTTTGGTAAATAGTTTTGTCTCCAACAACTCTTTGACCTCCCCTTCTAATTCATTATTAAAAATATTAATGATTTTGTATCCTTTGGCTTCTAAATATCTTTTCATTAGCCTACCATGAGAAGCCCCTACTATAATCGCTCCTCTTTGATGATTACCCTCTTGCATTTCATAGTCTACATTTTCGGCCATTTTTAAATTTCTTTGGTCCCAAAAATACTCATACATTTTTGCAGCCTCCTGATTTTTTGAGTATTTCAATGGGAGATAATAATTGAAATAATCCACTGTATCAAAAGAATTTGTATTCAATACTTTTAAATAATTCCCTTGTTGTCTGTACTTTGTTTCCTCTTCATTTAAAACAGTAAAAATATTTATAACTTCTTCTTCATTACTCATATATTTATCAATAGATTGATCCCAATATTTATGAAAAAGTAATCGATCATCCTGATTATCCATATGTCCAAAACCATTTAACTTTAACTTTTTTGCAGCAGGAAATGCGATTAAATGATACTCACTTTTTTGTCTATAATCACAGTATTTTTTTAATGAATCAACTGAGGCAACCTCGGTATTAATTTTTTTATAATATTGCTGTATTTCTGACTCTGAAAGTGTCTTTTCTGTCTCATCAAAAATATACTTTTGATACTCATAATTCATGTCTCTTTTTATATATAAAGCGCGCATTAATTGTGCTCGGTAATAAAGATTATTAGGTGCTTTTAGTAATTGGGCTTCCCATTTTTTTATTTCCTTATCTACAAATCTTGTGTTCAAGTTATTTACAGAAAGTAGGTAGGCAATTTCTTGTTTGGCAAACCCCCTATCAATTACTGCCCCGTATAAATTATCTGGTGAAACGGTTTCAGAAAAAAAAATGTCTGGCTGAAACTTTACGATTTCGTTAATGGCTTCATCATAATCCTCATTTAAACAATCCGAATAATCATGAGCCGAACGGATGAGCAAAATTTCTTTTTGCTTCTTTTGAGCCTTTATAGAAAGTGGTAAAAAAATTAAACTTAAAAATACAATGGCGATAGATACTTGTGGCTTTTTCATCTTCTAGTTTTTTGATTGATTGATGATTCAAATATCTAAAGCATCGGGTTATAAATGAATGGAAAAACCATGGGCTAGGAAAAAAGCAGGGTGAGTGAGGAAAAACTCTTTGTAAGGTTTGAGGAGCCCCATCTGGTCGCAGTTTAGATTAAAAAAGAACACTGGAGCAAGATTTCAACTTGCTCCCAATGTCGATAGATAATATTCAAAAGCCTTGGCATAAGCTGGGGCTTTTATTTTGATTTTTGATGAAAGGAATTGAGTATGCCTGCAAAGCACAGGTTGCAAACCTGCGCTAAGGTATGAATTACTATGTAGTGTCAAGCTCCCAAAGAGCCAACGGCCGTATCATCAAGGAAGGCAATAAGTACAAATCTGAAAGACCACTCGGACAATACGGGTGTAGTCCTGAACCAAGCAGGCGAAGTGCAACAGCAGACAGACTATTATCCTTTCAGCTTGGTAATGATTCAGTAGGAAGACACTACATCTAAACATGAATTTATAGCGGAAAAGAGTTTCAATAACAAGAAATGTAGCCACAAAGCAAGCAAATTTTCCTTATCCTCGAGATTATGATAGTTTCAAAAAAATCATTTTAAGGAAGTAATTCCATATAAAACAAAAGATAACCGAATTGTGAATAGAATTAAACGCTATATAATTATAACAACAATAGACGTGATTATAAATTCAATTTTCTTCTCAGTATTTTTAATGGTTATATATCCTGAATTAATGATATTTTCTTATCGTTATTTATCTACAATAAATGACTATGAGGTTTTTACTTCTCATCCAACAAGTTTGTATTTTGAGAATGGACTATGGATTTCCATTAGCGTATTATTTTTTTATTTTTCCATAAGAATAAATTTCGGTAAAATAGTAACAGGATTATTAATTTTTATCATTAATCTTATTATTATAAGCATATTATCACTAATATATTTAATCTGTTTAGGATTTTATTTAAAGGGAATAAGTGTTGATACTCCACTAGAATTTAATATTATAAAGTTTCATTATGTAATATTCTTAGCACTTGTGCCTCTAATTATTCTCAATTACAAGGTTTCCAAATGGAAGCCTTTTAGTTCAAGGTATTTGTAATGAGTATAATGCAGTAGTGTTTCAAATATTAATTCTAGCAGTTAGCTGTTGCAATAATTAAAAGCCTTGGCATAAGCTGGGGCTTTTATTTTAGATCTTTGATAAAAGCAGTTGAGTATGCCAGCAAAGCACAGGTTGCAAACCTGCGCTAGAGTATTGAGAGAGACACCAGCTCGTTCGCATTTGAAATGCGAATGTTTAAAACCTAGCATCTGTGATGTGAAGAAGCGAATACATCGATCATTTCAGTTTTTCGATATCCTCAACACTAAGGCTTGTCGCTTGCATGATTTGGTCGACAGAAAGACCTAAAGCAATCAGGGATTTAGCTATTTGAATTTTTTCTTCTTTTTTGCCTTTTTCTTTGCCTATTTCAATTCCTATTTCAATGCCTTCCTCTTTTGCTTCCCCCTTAGCCGTTTCCATGGTATTATAGTAATCTCTCATTTGCTTGAGCGATTCGCGATATTCATGCAGTTGTTTAGGGTTGTATTTGGCGATTTCAGCCGTATCGAAAAATTTCTGAAAGACACGTTCTTGCAGTTCCACAGGTCGATCAGTGAGTTTGTTCAAATTGCTAAGCAAGTACAGCCATTTGTCAAAGCGTGTTTTTAGCTCATTCAGTTCTTTTTTGAATTTGGGAATTTCAAGATAGATAAAGGTCAGCTTGTCGTAATAGACTTCTTTCATCTCCAATTCCATCAATTGCACATGATGCAGAAGTTTGTCCGGTTTGTCTTTATGCTCATCAAATAAGAAATTCATGATGCCAATCGTATAAACCCCTTTTAGGTCGAATTTCCAATCCATGCCCGATTTGGCTTGTTCCTGAATAGGGAAAGAGGCGTAATACAAGCTTCTTTCCTTGAAGTTTGTTTGCTTGGCTCTTTGCAGCTCGATGATAAACTTTTCGCCGTCTTGGTTCTCGCAGTATAAATCAAAAATAGCCTGTCGGTCTTCCGCGGATCTGGAGTAATGCTCGTTTTGATGAAAAGACAAGTCTTTGATTTGGTCTTTTTCAGGAAGCAGTTGATTCAAAAAATCAATCAAAAGATCCTTGTTTTGCTCTTCTCCAAACAATCTCATGAACCCAAAATCAGTGAATGGATTGATGAATTTTTCGATCATGGCTATAGCTAATTGATTGATTCAAAAATACTTCTTCGACAGGTGATATGCAAATGAATTAATAAATCACAGATTTTGATCAGAGAGTGAAGTACATGATGTGAACCATTTTATTAGATTTTTCTTTAATTAACCTCAACCAGTCACGAAGTCTTCCACTCAAGCTTCTAAGGACGAAACGGCGGTGGCTTGGCGCAAAACACTTCCAGCTTGTCTTCGTCTATTTCGAATGGCTCTCCGTATTTTAAGTTAAGTCTATTGTTTAGAGCGTAAATCATTTTCCAAGCGTTTTCCATCCAGCGAGGCAAAACTTCCGGCTTGTCGATAGTTTCCATTCCCCTGATCTCGATGATAGGCGCTCTCGTCGTATTGGTTCCACCTCCAGGGTCAGTCTTGTCCCTGTACTCTCCCATGGATTCCAGATGATGGGCATGCTCGAAATTTGGAAAATGATGCTTGCTGAGCATATCAACACCTCTAGGAATATTCTGCAACCACTTTTGGATAGTTACTTCATCTAGTATGTGTTTGTCCTTTTCATCTTTTGCGTCTTTGTATACTCCATGCTTGAACACAGGATCCTTCCATGACATGTATGGGTGACAACATTTAACAAGCCTAAGCCAACGCTCGGGATGTTTAGGTCCAAAGTAAATCCGTTCTTTTAAAGGAAGAACCTTAAACATCTCAGCAAAGTCCGTTCTTGCCAAAAGGTTCATCGCAGACTTTGGATAAGTCAAATACAGCTTTGAGCAGGAATCAAGGTAATGGACGATCAGGCAAAGAAGTCCTCGAAGGTTTGGACTCATGCTCCAAGGTGGCAGGTCGGGATGATTCGCCAAAAACTTCTTGCGACCAGCCTCGACTTTATTGGGGATTTCTCCATTGGCGACATTGGAACGGTAATGTTTTTCATAAAAGAAATCTTTAAGGTGCGAACGCGTGACTGCTTTTTGGCCGAATCGGGTTCTGAAATTAGCTCCGTAAGGACTTGCCTCCGTGGGAAAGATATCTTGTAAAAAATCCGGAATTTCGCTGAGCCTAAACCCTGCGGTCATTTGCGGAGTGATGACGAATGGAAAGTTCGGCTTGACAAATGCATCATCCATAGTCACTACCCCGAATCTATTCATTGGTTCTAAAGTAATGCATTTTGTCGGGCTGGCTTTGCTCACCAACTCCATTTGCTGAAAGAAATCCACAAGTTTATGTCCGGTTGTCCTAAGCTCTTCCAGTCCTGAGGCATCCTCGCTGAAGGGAATTGTTATGACTTCAAAGTCGCTTTGGTTATCAGTCGTTTCGTCCGCTTGAACTTCGAATGTATCGCTCTGAAAGATTTGATCTTTCTTTTTCAAGAAGTCTGAATTCTCTGGCCCTGGATTTTGCATAGCTTCATCCATTTTACCGGATTTGGCCTTGTAGGTTCTCCAAGAAATTTCAAATTCGAACCCCACATGCCTTTGTATCGGCATTTTCGCTGTTGCCAATGGAGAAGAGATGCTTTTATGATCTTTTTTTATGTTATCGTCATATGCGAAATCCATCGATGAAATAACAGAGGAAAGACAAAATGGGTTTTCGACAAATAAAAAAAGCTGCTCCAGAGTGTTTGAAGCAGCTTTTCACCATATGTTTTGCGCCATTAATTTTTGGTTTTAAACCATTTGACCAAAGTCTGATAGTTGACTTTGCTTCCATGCATCAATATGCCAATTCTATAAATTCTTCCGGCGATATAAGTCGTCCATATAAATCCTATGACAAGCAATGCCATGGATAATAGCAATTCCCAAGTATCAACGCCAAAAGGAACCCGCATAACCATGACGATCGGAGAGGTAAAAGGAATGATCGACATCCAAAATGCAAAATCGCTATCCGGATCCCTGATAACTCCCGAAAGGGAAATCAAAGCGAAAATCAAAGGAATAGTAATCGGCAACATGAATTGTTGCGAATCGGTATCCGAATCCACCGCGCTTCCAATTGCCGCAAATAAAGATGCATATAGAAGATACCCACCTAAGAAGAAGAAAATAAATGAACCGATAATTTTAGCGAAAGAAAGCTGCATGATCGCTTTGTAAATTTCCCCCATGTCACCAGACAATGAGCTGATGTCACCGGCTTGTTCCATGCTGATCTGTTGAGCTGTTTCTTGCACGCCAAGCATGGTGGAAATGATTTGAATAGCCACAGTGGAAAGCGCAGTCCAAAGCACCAATTGCGTCAATACCACAGCGGCGACTCCAAGTATTTTTCCCATCATCAATTGGAAAGGTTTGACTGAGGAAATAATCACTTCTACGATTCGATTGGTTTTTTCCTCGATAACGCCTCTCATCACTTGAGATCCATACATAAAGATGAACATATAGATCATAAACGAAAAGATATAGCCTACCGCGGAAGCCACTATGGCGTTATTTTCCTGTTCTCCTTCATCAGTGAGGCTGACGGTATGTATGCTGATATGGGGCGCTAAAGCTTCTATCTCCGCTTTGTCGATGCCTAAGGACTTGAGTCGATAGTTTTCAATGACCCTTTCGATCTTTTCCTCAATGGATGACAGCACGCTTAAGCTGGGGCTGTTTTTAGAGAAAAAGTTTATTCCTTCCGGATTATTGACATCCAGTCTTGGTATATACAGCAAGCCATCGAACCCGCTGGATTTGTAAGTCATTTTGGCCGAATCCAAAGAACCGTCAATGTAGACAAACTTCACCTCGTCGTTGTTTTGGAATTTGCCGATAAACATTTCGCTTTCATCCAGCACTTCTATGGTTTTTTGCTCACCGCCTTCCGTCGCCAGCCAAAATGGCAACAGCCACAAGCATGCGAATAGCAAAGGCCCAAGAAAGGTCATGATGATAAAAGACTTTTTTCTAACTCTAGTGAGATACTCACGCTGTATGATTAGCCAAATTTTGCTCATTTTTTACTTCATTAATTTTTGAAATAAATATATCATTGATGCTAGGCAGCAATTCTTTGAAACCGTGAATTTCCGTTTTTTCAATCAGATACTTCAGCAGCTCATTCGGAGACTCGTCTCTGGAAAGTTTTATTCTAGTGACATGCCTGTCGTCGTCTTTGATTTTAGATTCCAAGATTTCAAGCCTTGCATCGAGATTGGACAACTCTCCAATATGCTCAACTACATAAGTATTGTTTTTATAATCGGCTTTGATATCGTCTTTTCTGCCATCCAATATTTTTCGCGATTTGTAGATCAAAGCCAAATGATCGCAAAGTTCTTCGACAGACTCCATTCTATGCGTTGAAAAGATAATGGAAGCTCCCTTGTCTCTTAGCTTGATGATTTCTTTTTTGATCAATCTCGCATTTATAGGGTCAAAGCCAGTGAAAGGCTCGTCTAGAATTATCAGCTTTGGGTCATGTAGCACAGTGGCAATGAACTGTATCTTTTGCTGCATTCCTTTAGAAAGATCCTCAATATTCTTGCTCCACCATTGGGCAATCTCGAATTTTTCCAGCCAATGCTTCACTTTTCTGGTGGCTTCGCTTTTTTTCATCCCTTTGAGTTGCGCGAGATAAAGCAATTGTTCTCCCACTTTCATCTTTTTGTACAAGCCGCGCTCTTCAGGCAAGTAGCCTATTTGGCTGATATGCTCAGGCTTTAACTCTTCACCGTCAAACCATATCTTGCCCGAATCGGACATGATAATCTGTGTGATGATTCGGATAAAAGTCGACTTCCCGGCGCCATTGGGACCCAACAATCCGAATATCGAGTTTTTAGGAATCGACAAGCTGAAATCATTCAGGGCTATGTGATCCTGGTATTGCTTTGAAATGTGTTCTGCCTTTAATATGTCCAAGATACTCTCTGTCCTTTAGTTGAATAATGTGGAGTAAAGATATGAATTAATATCCAACAACAAGCACATAGAGGATAATAAAGGAATCAATGTAGAATAATTTTGTATTATTGCTTTTTCAAATTCAATCGTAACAATATCGACTATGGCAATAGGCAGAGGCAATAATTCGAATACTTGGTGGGGAGAGCGTTGGCTAAAATCTTTGAGCGAAATTGACTATAGCAACAGGTTGCCTAGAGGAAAGACTTATGCGAATAAAGGAGCAGTATACGCTTTGGAAATCAACGGCAATGAAATTCACGCTGATGTGTCAGGTTCATTTAGGAATTCATACAAAGTGAGAATAACAGTGCCACAACTGGAACGTGAACAAAAGTTGGCTTTAGTCGATGCTGTCGTTAATGATGATTTGGTGCTCGCTAAGCTTATGAATATGCAAATGCCCAAAGAATTGGAACAAGTTTGCAAAAATCATGGAGTAGCTCTTTTCCCAAGCCGATGGGACGATTTGAAAATGAAGTGCTCATGTCCCGACCATGCGGTTCCTTGCAAGCATTTGGCTGCGGTCATTTACAAGCTTTCAGAAGAGATCAACAGAAATCCTTTTCTTATTCTCAAATTAAAAGGATTGGATTTGCCAAAGTCTTTAAAGCAACAAGGCATAGAGATGGAAAGCTTTCAAGGACATTTTTTTGAATTGAAAAAGCATATGGAAGAGCTCTCGATCAGAGGAGAATCTTATTATTTTGATAAAAATGTATTTGAAGAGATCGACTTTTCAAATCTTGTTTCTGTGCAGGAGAGAATGTTCGCTATCTTAAATGACAAGCCATTATTCTATTCCAAGGACTTTAAATCAGTCTTGAAGAAAGCATACAATGCAACAGGTAAAAGTTACAAGAACTTTCATAAAAGCATTCAAGAGCAAGAAACACCTGCATTTTGGCATAAGGCGGAAGCTTTGCAAATTATAGTGAAACCAAACAATAAATTAGCTTGGTATTATCAAATAGAAGGAGAATATGTTCCTTTGCCTCAAACGTATCAAAGTCCAAAGATGATACAGAGCTTGATATTAAGCCAAGATGCAAGCAAGATGTCTCATTGGCTTAAAGAATGGAAAGTCTTATATGCTTTGAGCTTGTATGTGTCCAGAATATTATTGGAGAAAACTTTTGTCCCTCAAGTCGAAAAGATTGGCAATAAGTTTCATTGCAGATGGATTCCTCTTTTGATGGACAAGGCGTCGAGAAATATTTTTGAAAACATGTCCAAATTGTTGCCTCCGGACCTGCTTTTGTTGCAACAAGAAAGCGGGTTTGAGAGGATCAAGGCCGAAGAGCAATTAAATATCTTAGTGGATTGGTATGTGGGAGGCTGGGTGCGTGAAAATGCATTCGATTTAAGAGGAAGTGGCATAGACACGGACCAATTGGTTTTTGACGCTTTTTTTGAAGAGGAGCCTGTTGGTTTTGATGAAGAATTGTCTTCCAGTGTTCCTGACGCTATTCATTTATGGCTTCAAAAATTATTTATTACAGAAAAAGAGCTTGTGCCTGTATTTTGGTTTGATGAAAGGTCGGATGGAGACTTTTCGATGAAGCTGAAAGTTAAAGAAAGGAAAAGCGGTTTTGTGTCCGCCTTTGATGAGCTATTGAAAAAGCATCGAAACAAGAAAGCCAAGCTGGGATTGTTCAAGGACTTGAATTTAGTCTCGGAATATTTTCCAAAGATCAATAAATTCCTATCCAGCGAAAAAAAGAATTTGCTGTTTCCTATCGAGAGCTTTGAAAATTTTCTTTTTGATATTTTACCGACCATTCGCCTTTTGGGGATAGAAGTGATTTTGCCTAAGAGCATACAAAGGATGATGGTTCCGACGTTGACTATGGAAGTGCAAAAACATCCTGATGCTTCGCCGGCAAAGTTGAATATCATGGAGCTATTGAACTTTGAGTGGAGAATATCTATTGGGGAAGATACTTTTTTGACAGAGGACGATTTTAGAGCTATGGTCAAAGGCAAAAAAGGTCTTATTCGATTCAAAGACATGTATGTCCACTTGCAAGCCGACGAGGTTAATAAACTATTGAGGAAATTGGACAACCCTCCAAAGCTGGGAGCCAATGAAGTCTTGCAAGCGGCATTTTCTGAAAGCTATGAGGGATGCGACATTGTGCTTAGCGATGAAGCCAAGGAACTTTTGGAACAGTTCACCCAAGATTACGAAGTAGAAACTGCGGAAAACTTGCAAGCAGTATTGAGACCTTACCAAGAGCGAGGTTATGCGTGGCTCTATAAAAACGCTCGCTTGGGCTTGGGCAGTATTTTAGCCGATGATATGGGCTTGGGTAAAACCTTGCAAACGATCTCTGCATTGGCCAAATTCAAAGAAGACGGCTTACTGAGCACAGGAAAAGTTCTGATCATTGTCCCTACAAGCTTGATGACGAATTGGGATAAGGAAATCGCCAGATTCGCTCCTATGCTGGAGGTGAAAATTTATCACGGTCCCGGCAGAAAGTTGGAAGGAGACTATGATTGTCTGGTGACAACTTATGGCATGGCGAGAACGGATTTGAGCAAACTGAAGAAAAAAGACTGGTATGCTTTGATTATTGATGAAGCTCAAAATATCAAGAATGCTTCTACAGCTCAAACCAAAGCGGTAAAATCAATCCCCGCGAGCGTTAAAATCGCACTCAGCGGAACGCCAGTGGAAAACAGGCTTTCGGAATACTGGAGTATTATGGACTTTGCCAATAAAGGCTATTTGGGTACAGTCAAAAAGTTTGTTGACCATTATGCCAAGCCTATCCAAGAAGTCCATGACCACGATGTGCTGGAAAGGTTCAAAAAGATGACTTCGCCGTTTTTATTGCGTCGCTTGAAAACCGATAAAACGATCATTACCGATTTGCCAGATAAGATTGAGCAAAATGTATATTGCGCTTTGACGGAAGAACAAGCGAGTATCTATCAAGCTACAGTAGAAAAAGCTATGAAAGCGATTGGAGGAGCGGATGAAGGCATAGAGAAAAAAGGAATGGTATTGAGCATGATCACTTCGCTCAAACAAGTTTGCAATCACCCCGCCCAATTTTTGAAAGGCAAGATGAACAAACCGGAGTATTCAGGAAAAACCGACCAGTTGTTTGCCGTATTGGACAGTGTCTTTGAGACAGAAGAAAAGGTATTGATATTTACCCAATACACAGAAATGGGTAATATGCTCCAAAACTGGATAGATGAACGATATCATACGCATTCGCAATTTCTGCATGGTGGCTTGAGCCGAAAAGAACGCGATCATATGGTAGATCGATTTCAGAATGATCCGGATTGTAGAGTATTTGTACTGTCCTTGAAAGCGGCGGGAACAGGTTTGAATTTGACACAAGCTTCGCATGTTGTTCACTATGATTTGTGGTGGAATCCTGCTGTAGAAGCTCAGGCAACTGACAGAGCCTATCGAATAGGCCAAAAAAGGAATGTAATGGTCCATCGTTTGATATGCCAAGGCACATTTGAAGAGAAAATCGACGAAATGATCAGAACAAAGCGAAAGTTATCGGACTTGACTGTCGCTGCGGGAGAGAAATGGATCGGAGACATGTCTGATAGCGACCTAAACGAGCTAGTTTCCTACTCCTCTCAATAGAGTTATTTATCCGAATATGAAGCTGTGAGGCCCAGCGCGGCTTTGTATTCGTCCAACTTTCTTTTGATTTCAATATGAGGGAAGCTGTCAAGAACAGGTGGAAATTTTTGCCACATCATATGAAATGCTGAAGCTTCTGCCAAGAATTGTTCATGATTCGCTTGGTCCATTAAAGCAGAAGAAAGCCTGGAGTGCATAGCGATGTCAAAGCAGCCTTCTACAAATCCGATCGTCAAAGCTAATGGATCAATGACTATACTTGAATATATTGTAAAGTGAAGCCCTTCCAAGGCTGACGGGGCTTCTGTGCCGGGAGACATGAATTCTTCGATAATTTTTTTGAATGCTCGGAGGCATTTCTCCGCGATTTGATTCGCTTTGCAGGTAAGCTCTTGCTCATCAACATCAGTCATAGTGAATATACTTTCCCTTTCACCTTCAGGTGTCATTCTGGAGCCAAGCATATCTTCCTCTTTGCCTAATCCCAAAACCTTGTTGGCTAAATGGTCCATATCTCCAAAAGATAGCGTCTGGTCAATTGTAGAAATATTGTAGGACGATCCAGACACAAGCATGTTCCCCTCGTTGAAGCTATACCAGAGCCTGTCCCAATTTCCGAGAAATAAATCATACGCGGCCAGTCTTCCCATTTGTATGCCTCGTCTGGAATCTTGCTCAAACTCTCTGTATGGGCTTTGAGGTTTTTTCGAATATTCCAGCATGCTCCCTTCGGAAAATTCCTGCAATATGATATAAGGATTGGAAAATGAAAACAACAGCAAGTATAGCTCTCGACCTTCAGGCGTATAGTCGGTAGCAAGGATTTTTTTGAGGTCTACGATTTCACGGCTTCTTTTGTGGAGAACTTTAGATTCGGGAGCGGTAAGGTTTCCTCTTCCAATATTCTCGATAAAATTAGAAGCAAAAGACTCTCGTGGCGCGTTGGAAGGATGTCCATTGTCAAACTTCATGACAAATTTGTGTCCTCTCGCATCTGTCAGGAAAAATGTTTGAGCTGTTTTTCCCCTTTTAGGCTTTGCTACGCTGACAGAGGTGAATTTTGGATTCAACATCATTTGCACAGGCAATGAACTGGCTGGCGGTTGGCGAGAAATTGACGCTCCCCGTTCGTTGACTATATTTCTTGGTTTATTGTCTTTTTTGAAATATTCGAACATAATGAGAATAATGCCTGTCTAATGACAACAGCTCATTGCTCATTATGTTGAAATAGGCTTCAAATTCCATGACAAGAATTTCAACCAATCGCTCTCAGAGGCTTTGCGACGATATTCCATGTAGCTTTATTAATGCTGTCATCAAATGTGCCGATAGTCAAAAAACCTAGTTTTTCCACATGTGAATGATAAGATCGAGGGTTTTTTTGATCAATGAACCCGATAGCATAGTCGTATTTTGGCCCCAATTGTTTCGATGCATATTCATACAGCTTTGGCAATATTCCTTTGGAGCGATATTCTTTATCAATGCAAATAGACTCCAATGCGCAATATTTAGTGTCATTAAGTTGTTTGCCGTTGATTTTTATCTGCTTTGAAATTTTTTGAAGTTCAGTAAGCGCGTCCAGATTAACATCCAAACGTGCTTTTTCCAAGCAAATAAGATAAGCGACAAGTTTATCATTTTCATAAGCGCCTATGACCAGCTCGTTTTTGATCATATCTTGCAGGACATCCTCAGAAGTCTCCAACGTGACATAACCATCTTTTTTCCTTTTCTCAAGATTTACGTTTCTCTTAAGATTGGTTTGTTGCAGATTGATGATTTGATCTAAATCTTCTTCTTTAGCGCTCTTGACGATTATCTCAGACATAATAATATTGAAAGTTCATTATGTCAATTTCCAGAGGCCTTATTTGTTTCAGAAAATTTATCAAAAAATCATATTTCTATCTTAAAGCAAGTCTTTTCTTCTGTAGAAGAAACGGAAATTTTGCCTCCATGTAGATTAACGATTTGTTTGGAAAGGCTTAAGCCAATGCCGTTTCCATTATCTTTCGTTGTGAAAAAAGGCACAAATATATTTTTCAAAGCTTCGGGAGGAATTTTACGGCCATTATTGCAGACAAATAGCACCAAAACCCCCGAATTGTTTTGATGAGCATCGATATTAATTTCCAAGGTTCTATGCTCGTCTTTGGCTTCCCAAGCATTTTTCAAAATATTGGTAAGAGTCTGCGTCATCAAGCCTTCGTCCACAGAAATCAAGAACTCCTTCGGATATATCTTAATACTAATTTTAGTATTGTCAAAACAATTATTCTCTTTGGCCGAGTGAATGGATTTATGAATCAGTTCAGCGATATTAATATCTTTCTTTTTGGGCTTTGGAAGCTCAATAAAGCCTCTATAAAGCTTGACAAAGTGCATCAAATGATCGCTTTGCCCTTTGATTATTTCCAAACCACGCTGAAGTGTCGGAATTTTCGAAACCGGCTCGATATCGCTATTATTTACGAGTTCAGACAAGCTTTCGGACAATGAAGTGATAGGTGTGAGCGTATTCATGATTTCATGCGTAAGCACTTGAAACAGCTTGTTCCAAGATTCGAGCTCCTGATATTCAAGTTCGTGCTCAATGTCATGCACGCTGACAAAAGTATACTCGTCATTTTTAATGGCAACGGTCGAAGACTGAATCAAATATTTCGCTTTTCGATGCTGTTGGTGTGATTCGAAAAGAAACTTTTTCCATGTTTTCGCTTTTTCCAAAGCTTCTTTCCATTCGGAGTTGCTATTGAATAATTGTCGAATATGCGAAAGCTGGCCGACTCCGACTTGCTCTTTAAAGCGCTTATTGGAATGGACTATCTTCCAATTATCTTTGTATGTCAGAATGCCGATATTGATATTTTCAATCAAAAAACGAAAATACTCGGTTTGTTTAGCGGTTTCATCATGCTGGGACTTGAATTTCAGTTGCAATTGCTCCAATTTCTTTATCAATTCAGAACTAATCCCTGATGACTTTTGGGCATGTATGCTAAAGTCATCATTAATCAAGCTTTCCAAAGCGCATATGATTGCTTCATTATAAGTTTCGTATTTGTGAAGCAAATAGAGGAGAAAAAACACGTCAAAAACAGCGATTCCAATGAGTCCATACCCACCCAAATATTTTGGAATAAAAGCATGCAATCCGGCGATCAAGATGAAAGTGAAAGCTAATTTCAATAAGTTCAATTTCATGACAGCGAGTATTTTTTCATTTTATTGTATAGTGTCTGGCGTGTAATGCCCAAGTGAGAAGAGGCCATGGAAATGTTATTTTCAAAACGCTTAAGCGCATTGACGATCATTAATTTTTCCATTTCCTCAAGCGTAATATCCTTGACCGCAACATTTCCAATGTCTATATTCTCCAGTTGCAAACTGCTGACGGTAATAGTATCGCTCTCATTCAGTATAACCAACCTTTCGATATTATGCTCCAATTGTCTTACATTGCCGGGCCAATGATAATTCAATATTTTTTGTTGGGCTTGATCGCTGAGCGTCATCCTATCTCTATGGTATTTTGAGCAAAATTTATCGATGAAAAAATTCGCCAGTAGCAAAATGTCATCGCCTCTATCTCTAAGCGGGGGCACTTCTATTTGAATCGTATTGATTCTGTAAAATAAATCCTCTCGAAATAATTGTTGGCTTACCATTTTCGTAATGCTCTTGTTGGTCGCGCATATCAATCGAATATCAATGGGAATAACAATGTTAGAGCCCAACTTTACGATTTCTCGATTCTGAAGCACTTTTAATAATTTGGCTTGGAGACCGTAGGAAAGATTGCTGATTTCGTCTAGGAATATGCTCCCGTCATTAGCGAGTTCAAACTTGCCTACTCGATCCTCCTTGGCATCCGTATAGGCTCCCTTGACATGCCCGAACATTTCACTTTCGAATAATGTCTCGCTTAGAGATCCCACATCGACATTGACCAATGGATGGCCGTTACGATTGGAATGTCCATGTATCGCTTTGGCGACAAGCTCCTTGCCCGTTCCGTTTTCTCCGCTGATCAAAACATTGGTGTCGGTTTTTGATACTCTCTCAATGATTTTTTTCATGGAACACATCACAGGAGACTGCCCTAATATCTGATCAACCGTGAAGGCTTTTTCTGTTGTTTTAAGATCCTTGGAGTTGCTTTTATCCTGTTTTTTCTGAGCGTTGAATGACAGCTCAATGCTTTTCTTCACCGTCTCCAACATTTTTTTATTTTCCCAAGGCTTGAGTATGAAGTCGCTGGCTCCTAATTTAATTGTCTCCACAGCCAACTCGATATTGCCATACGCAGTGATCATCACAATGCTTAAATGAGGATATCTGCTTTTAGCTTCTTTCAGCCAATAAAGTCCTTCATTTCCATTTTGTATTTTGGAAGCGAAATTCATATCCAACAGAAGCAATTGATAATCTGTTTTGCTCAATTCGCTGAACAATAATTTGGGATCATGAATGCACTTCACGCATTCATAATGAGGCGCTAAAAGTATATCCAAAGCGGAGAGCAAAGCTCTGTTGTCATCGAGTATGAGAATCTTGCCTTTCATATTTCCGAATATATCGAGCAAATCAAAATTGCGCAAATGAGTGTCAAAAATTTTTACACCTTTGGGATAATTATCATTTTTAAATTAAACGCTTATTCTTTATAATTTGATTTTAACATGCGTAGAGCATATTCATATCACTTATTCTTGAAGAGCTTTTCGTATTTCAGATTGTATCGACAGAATGCTGTTATCTCCATTTCCTTGCGAAAGGTAAGTAATAAAGCCTTCTCTATTGATAACTAGGTTTTTAGGAATGCTTCCTGAAGCATATTTATCCCATATTTCTTTCTTGGAATCAATTCCGCTCTCAAAATTTATCCCTTTTGATTTAAGTTGCGCAAGCTTTGGCTTTACTTTCTCCGGTTTTTCGTCGATTGATATAGGCAGGAAGATGAAGTCTTCGTTTTCAAATTCATCAATAATTTTAGAAGGGATTTCATAAAGTTCACGAATACATGACGCGCACCAAGTTGCCCAGAAACTTACCAAAATGACTTTGCCTTTTAATTCTTTGGATTGAATGGTTTTTCCATTTGTCATTTGAATTTCAAAGTCGATGATTTTGTCCCCTTTTTTAACTTTGAATTCTGAATCGGTAGAGGCAGAGCTCTTTTTTATTTCAGAAATAGAGCTGTCATGGATTTCGCCCTCATTATAAAGCTCGATCATGAAAATGAATTCCTTGGCAATTAACTGATAACCATGCTTTGCATTCAATTGCTTGAATGTTTCTTCAGAGACACCGTTATGAATGGATTTGATTTTATTTTCTTTTGCTAGTTCCTCCACTTTTTCAATCGTGACAATTGTATCTTTAATCATATAGACAGTTTCATGATTCGTCTGAGCGAAACTATTACAAGCCAATAACGCAAAAAATAAGAAAAGTGCTTTTTTCATAATGAATCCTTAAAAAATTTATTTTGCCAACTTCCCAAAGGTCTGTTGAATAACAAAAAGATGCTAATGAGCTTAATTAGCTTTTCAATTGATTTTGATTGGAATTTATTCATAATGCATCGATTCAGTCACATAAACAGGCTTTACTTAGCATGAGGCTTTCAATGATGTTGTCTAATTTTTTGACATCCACTGACTAATTTTTTGTCACATCGATGAATTCAAAAATTATCAACTTACTGAAAATCAACATATTAAAGATTTGGTCATTTTTTTGGCATGCTTGAAATATAAGCAATGACGAAAAGATGGAAAGAATATTTACTATAGCGATGTTATGCTTGGTGCTTGGAGGAAAGGCAAATGGTCAAGCGTTGAGAACTTTGGAGGAGTGCATAACCTATGGTTTGGAAAATAACTTGGAGCTGAAAGGAGAAGTGTTGAAGATGCGTCATGCGGAACTTGACTTGTCAGAAAGCAAGTGGAGTTTTACGCCACGTTTGAATATGTACGCGGATGCGGGATATAATTTTGGAAGATCTATCGACCCGAATACCAATCAATATTCCGAGAATCAATTTTTTAACCATAGCCAATCTATCAATGCTCAATGGGAGCTTTTCAATGGATTTGCTAAAATAAAGGATTTCAAAAGCCGAAAATTATCGCTTCAAGCGACTGAGCATAATGTGCAAGCAAGAAAAGATCTTTTGGCTTTCGATATACTGGAGAAATATTGTTTTGTCCAGTACTATGAATCTTGTCGACTGACAATGGAGAAACAGCTGGACTATTCTCAAAAGAACCATGCTTACACGATAGAACTCGTAGAGTTGGGCATCAAAGCAGAAGCGGATTTATATCAAGTGAAAGCGCAGTTGGAAAAGGACAAATTCAATTTATTGAAGGCTAAAAATGACAAAGAAAAATCCATAGCTGAATTAAAACGAATATTGAATCTTCCGATTGACATTCAACTGCATTTGGACTTGCAAGTTTTATCAGAACATGATGCTTTGCTTGTGGAGGCTATGCTTGAAAAAAAATTATTGGAAAAGTATTCTCCCGCATTGCAAGCCAAGAGAATCAATTTTCTGTCTGCGGAATCAATGCTCAAAGCCCAAAGAGCAAGGTATGCTCCAAGCTTAGGCCTCGACGCACGTATGAACACTGGATATTTTGAAACGAACCTCGATGAACTGGGAAATATCATTCGCTTTCAAGAACAGTTTAAAAACAATTTGAATCAATATGTTGGATTGAATCTTACGATACCAATCTTTAATCAGTCGTCCAATCGATTGGCTGTGCAACGAGCAAAAATAGATATGGCTGTCGCTGAAAATGAATTGGCAATGGAAAAACTGAAACTAAGCCAAGATTATCAAGATAGTTTCAGAGAATGGAAAGCTTTGGCTTTGGAAACTGTGCAATTAAAATCTCAACAAACAGCGGAGATAATAGCGCTCCAAAAGGCTCAAGAACAATATCATGAAGGATTGGTGAGCATTTTCTCTCTACTGGAAAGCCAAAACAAGCTTTCTGCTACAGAGAATGAATTGACGCTGGCGAAGATTAATTATCTGGTGGAGAAAAGAATGCTTTTGTATTATGGTGGAATCAGATTTTGGGAATAACGGAAGAAAAAATGGATAAAAAGATACATAAAAAAAGAACACTCCCATGGAAAACATGGGTAGGTTTATTTGCCGGCATGCTAGTGTTAGGGTATTTGGCTTATACCGCTAGAAATCGAATGAGAGTAATGAGAGTGAGCGCTGACAGAATAGAAGTCGCTAATGCGATCTGGGGCGAATTTGAAGAGAGAATAGTTATTTCAAGCAAGGTAAAACCCATACAGACCATTGTATTGGATGCAATCGAAGGCGGAAGGGTAACGAACAAATACTTGGATGGCGGCAATATGGTCAGCAAAGGTGATCAGATCATTAGCTTGGAGAATATGTCATTGTACCAAGCGATATTGAACAGCGAAGCTTCATTAGCGGAAAAAGAAAATTACCTGCGCAATACCCAGATTACATTTGAGACAGAGCTTATACAGTCCAGAAAAAACTTATTGGAGACTGAATTTCAATTGTCAAAAACTAAAAGGCAGTATGAGCAAAAGAAAAGACTTCTGGAAAAAGGCTTGATCCCAAGAGAGGAATATCTCGATGCCAAGGATAACTATCTTTTGCAGAAAGAAACACAGCAAATCAATCGACAAAAAGCGAAAAATGACTCGTTATTTCAACTTACTGCTATTCATACCTTGCAAGAGGATTTATTGAAAATGCGCAAAAACTTAAGCCATGTGCAAAGCAGATTAAAAGCATTGGAAGTAACATCTCCTATTGATGGCCAGCTAGGAACACTTGAGGCAAATATTGGCGAATCAATTAGTCCGGGAGAGCGAATAGGCGTAGTTCATGACTTGTCTGATTATAAATTGGAAGCTGAGATCGATGAGCATTACATTGACCGAATCAATGTAGGAATGCATGCGGAAGTAAGAAGGTCAGCAAAGGTTTTCAACCTATCGATAGCGAAGATTTTCCCGGAAGTAAAAGAAGGAAAATTCAAAGCCGAGCTGAAATTTGAAAAGCAAAGTCCTCAACGAATGCGAACCGGACAGCATTACACTTTATATCTCAATTTGGATGAGGCAAGAGAATCCATAATGTTGCCAAGAGGAGCTTTTACACGATCAAGTGGCGGACGATGGGTATTTGTTATGGATGAGACAGGCAAAAGAGCCCTTAAGAGAGATATTAAAACTGGAAAACAAAATGACAAATACATTGAGGTGCTGTCAGGTTTGAGCGAAGGCGAGCGAGTCTTGATTTCAAGCTATGAAAGCTTTGAAAAATATGAAGAACTATTTATCGAATGAATCAATAAAAACAATGATCAATATCCAACGATGAGTTTAGATATGATGCTCATCGGCTATGCAAGCTTAAAATATTTAAAGGAATACGGACTAAGTCAAAAGTAGCGGATATACTAGTTGGCTTGATACCTTCTGAAAGTTTCTTACGTTGAATTTCTGGGAGACTTTGCATTTGCGATCATGACCTCAAGAGACTTATCGTCCGATGATCCTAAGAACTAAAAATTTTTTATCAAATGAACAATATCATCAAGTTGGAAAAAGTAAACCAAGTCTTCAGAACAGAGGAAGTGGAGACCAGAGCATTGAATGAAATAGGCTTGGAAGTGAAGGAAGGCGAATTTTTGGCGATAATGGGGCCTTCAGGATGTGGAAAGTCTACTTTGCTAAATATAATTGGTCTGCTGGATACTCCTGAATCGGGCAAATATGTATTCGACGGAAATGATACCCAGTACTTGAAAGAAAAAGGCAAGACCGAATTGAGAAAAGGAAATATTGGATTTGTATTTCAAGACTTCAATTTGATTGATGAGCTGACAGTGTTTGAAAATGTGGAGATGCCTTTGATTTACTTAGGCATTTCATCTTCCGAACGAAAGGCAAAAGTGATGAAAACTTTGGAACGCATGAAAATCAGTCATCGAAGAGGTCATTTTCCAGCTCAGCTTTCAGGTGGACAACAACAAAGAGTTGCTATTGCGCGAGCTGTGGTGGCTGATCCCAAATTGCTCTTGGCCGATGAGCCTACAGGAAACCTTGACTCTAAAAATGGCCAACAAGTAATGGAATTGTTGACGGAATTAAACAAGCAAGGAACTACCGTGGTGATGGTGACTCACTCTCAGAGAGACGCTGATTATGCTCATCGGGTCATCCATTTAAATGACGGAGAGGTCTCTCAGGAAATGGTACAAAGAACGATTGGAAGCCTTTTAATGTAATAGCCATGTACAGACTATACTTTAAATTGGCCATCAGGAATTTGATGAAGCATAAGTTGAATTCCTTTATAATGATTTTAGGGATGGCGATAGGCTTGGCGAGCATAATGTTTTCATATTTATTCTTTAAGAATGAAATGAGTTATGACGCATTTCATGATAATGGTGAAAATATCTACAGGTCTCATCCTGTTAGTTTTGATGATAAGAATGCTTATTATTCTGGATTTTACTATCCCGGAGGAGAGGTGTTGAAAGGTGAAATACCGGAAGTGGAACAGATGCTTAGATTATCGACAAGCCAAGCTCCATTGTATATTGACAGGCAAAAGCTCACAGCACAACTTATGCTTTCTGATCCGAATATTTTCGATTTTTTTTCCTTCAAGCTTGTCCAAGGCAATGAAAAGGAAGTATTGAAGGGAAAGCATAGCGCAGTGGTTACGGAAAGTTTTGCTTTGTCAAATTTTGGGTCCATCGATAATTCCATAGGGAAAAGTTTTGAATACATGCATCAAACATTTTCGATAACAGGAGTTGCCGAAGATCCTCCAGGCAATACGCATTTGAATTTCGAAGTGGTGATTCCTATCAAGTTCTTTGGAGAACACCCAAGTGTGTATGTTGGGTGGAAAGGCGGATACACTCCAATAACCTTTCTGTCCTTAGCTTCAAATGCGGATATTTCCCAAGTTGAGGATAAAGCGACTCAAATATTTCAGAAATACAGTGATCAAGACAAAGAACATTCAATTGTTAAGCTGCAGAGGATTTCCGATATACATACCAGCGAATATGTTCTTTTTGATTTTCATGGCAAGAGAAATATTGAATCCATATTAACAATTTTGACAGTGTCATTGGTCATCTTTTTGTTGGCAACTTTGAATTTCACGGTTTTATATGTTGCCCAAAAAGATGAGAACACTAAAAACATCGCCTTGTTGAAACTCTATGGCGCAAAACCTAAGGATATAAGTTTGTTGACTTTTATTGAAACATTGATAATAATTGTCATATCGGCTTTGATCGGCTTGGGCTTATTATATGGAGAAACTGTGCTTGTGAATAACTGGCTTGGAATACAATTAGCCATAAGCGACTATTCTTGGTTTGAATTAATCATAGGTTTTGGCTTGTTAGTCTCATTGGGCATTGTGGTGTCCTTATTGACCCTGAGGAAAATGATAAGCCAGAGCTTGATAAGCAAGACTCAGTCTGCATTATTATCCAAAAGAAAATCGTCGAATCAAGGTCGTTTAATGTTGGGAGGACAGTTTTTTATTATGCTGGTGTTAATGAGCACTAGCGGCGTAGTTTACTTTCAACACCAATATATGCTGGAAAAATCGCTTGGATACAAGACGGATAATTTTTTAACAATCGAAAGCGAAGACAATCTTCCTGCAGATAAATTTGCTTCCTTGAAATCGAAGCTTTTGTCTATGAGCGAAATTGAAAGCGTGACTTTGACATCTCAAAGACTTGGCAGTGGATTGACCTCTAATGGTTATAAAATAGGCCATTCCATTGATTTCAAAATATTGAATACGATTTATGTAGATGAAAGTTTTATTGATTGCATGGGTATTGAAATATTGGAAGGCGATGACTTTTCCAAGCATATGGAAGCTAATCAAGATAAAATCCTGATCAACCAAAGACTAACAGAACTAGAAGGCTGGAAAAATATACTGGAGACCAAAATCCATCGAAATGGTATAAGCTATGATGTGATTGGTGTAACGGATAATTTCCATTTCGCTTCAGTCATGAATGCGATAGATCCGGTTATTATTAATCCAAATCCTCAAAATGATGGCTGGAACTATTCTTGTCTGAATGTCAGAGCTAATACTGATGATTTATTTTCCTTAAGAAGAAAACTTAAAGATGCTTGGACAGAGAGTTTTCCAGAAAATAATAGCGAAGTGTTATTCACCGAAGATTATTTGCAAGCTCAGTACAACGATATCAGCAATTTGAATCAAGTGAATTTATTGGCTTGCGCTGTTTCGATCATCTTGGGTTTGATGGGACTTTGGGGCATTACGATGTTCACTGTTCGTAAAAGGTACAGAGAGATAGCGATAAGAAAAATCAATGGGGCCTCCGTTTCAGATATATTCAAGTTGATACTTGCTGATTATATGAGATGGGTTGGAGTTGCGGTTATATTAGCTTTGCCTTTGGTGTATTACATTGCAGTGTATTGGTTGAATGGTTTTCCATATCGCATAGCATTGCCTCATGGATTATTTGTGGTCAATATTTTTTCTGTATTGCTCTTGGCTACACTGACTATTATTGCTCAAAGCTGGTCGGCTGCGAACCAAAAGTCGATAGAAACCTTAAGAGGATTGTGATTTTTTGAGACTAATATTTTTTATCAAATGAGTAGTATTATCGAATTGAAAAAAGTGAGCTTATTTTTCAGAATAAAAAAAGCGAAATCAAAGAGCTTAAATGAAATAAGTTTGGAGGAGAAAAGGAAAGAGTCGTTGGCTATTGTAAAAATGAGCAAGTATGTAATTAAGGATAATAATATAATGTGATCGTCATGTATAGATTATATTTTAAATTAGCCATCAGGAATTTGATGAAGAATAAGTTGAATTCCTTTATAATGATTTTAGGAATGGCCATAGGCTTATCAAGTATATTTTTTTCGTATTTTTTCTTTAAGAATGAAATGAGTTATGATGCATTTCATCACAATGGTGAAAATATTTACAGGGTACTGCCAGTCAGTCAAGACGATAAGAATCTTTATTATTCAGAATTATATTATCCAGGAGGAAAAGTATTAAAAGACGAAATACCAGAAGTCGAGCAAATGCTTAGATTGTCTACCGACCCTGCGCCATTGTATATTGACAGGGAAAAAATTATAGCTCAATTAATGCTGTCTGACCCGAATATTTTTGAGTTCTTTTCATTCAATCTCATTCAAGGTAATGAAAAGGAAGTATTGAAAGGAAAGCATAGCGCAGTGATTACGGAAAGTTTTGCTTTTTCAAATTTTGGATCCATCGATAACTCCATAGGAAAAAGCTTTGATTATGGTCATCAGACATTTTCGATCACAGGTGTAGCAGAAGATCCGCCGGGAAATACGCATATGAATTTTGATGTGATAATTCCAATTCATTTTCTTGGAGAATATTCAAGTACTCACATTGGGTGGATGACATTTTTTTCAATAATTCCAGAAGCTGAAGTTTCTCAAGTTGAGAATAAAGCGACTCAGATATTTCAAAAATATAGTGATCAAGACAAAGAACATTCAATTGTTAAGCTGCAGAGGCTTTCCGATATACATACCAGCGAATATGTTCTTTTTGATTTTCATGGCAAGAGAAATATTGAATCCATATTAACAATTTTGACAGTGTCATTGGTCATCTTTTTGTTGGCAACTTTGAATTTCACGGTTTTATATGTTGCCCAAAAAGATGAGAACACTAAAAACATCGCCTTGTTGAAACTCTATGGTGCAAAACCTAAGGATATAAGCTTGTTGACTTTTATTGAGACATTGGTAATGATTGTCATATCGGCTTTGATCGGCTTGAGCTTATTATATGGAGAAACTGTGCTTGTGAATAACTGGCTTGGAATACAATTAGCCATAAGCGACTATTCTTGGTTTGAATTAATCATAGGTTTTGGCTTGTTAGTCTCATTGGGCATTGTGGTGTCCTTATTGACCCTGAGGAAAATGATAAGCCAGAGCTTGATAAGCAAGACTCAGTCTGCATTATTATCCAAAAGAAAATCGTCGAATCAAGGTCGTTTAATGTTGGGAGGGCAGTTTTTTATTATGCTGGTGTTAATGAGCACTAGTGGCGTAGTTTACTTTCAACACCAATATATGCTGGAAAAATCGCTCGGATACAAGACGGATAATTTTTTAACAATCGAAAGCGAAGACAATCTTCCTGCAGATAAATTTGCTTCCTTGAAATCGAAGTTATTGTCTATGAGCGAAATTGAAAGCGTAACTCTAACATCTCAAAGACTTGGCAGCGGACTGACCTCTAATGGTTATAAAATAGGCTTTTCTGCTGATTTGAAGTTAGTCAATACGATTTATGTAGATGAAAATTTTATAGAATCTATGGGCATTGGAATATTGGACGGTAATGATTTCGCAAAACATATGGAAGCCAATCAGAACAAAGTTTTGGTTAACCAAAGGCTTACAGAACTAGAAGGCTGGAAAAATATATTGGAGACCAAAATCCATCGAAATGGTATAAGCTATGATGTGATTGGTGTAACGGATAATTTTCATTTCGCTTCAGTCATGAATGCGATAGATCCGGTTATTATTAATCCAAATCCTCAAAATGATGGCTGGAATTATTCTTGTCTGAATGTCAGAGCTAATACTGATGATTTATTTTCCTTAAAAAGAAAACTTAAAGATACTTGGACAGAGAGTTTTCCAGAAAATAATAGCGAAGTGTTATTCACCGAAGATTATTTGCAAGCTCAGTACAATGATATCAGAAATTTGAATCAAGTGAATCTATTGGCTTGTGCTGTTTCGATCATCTTGGGTTTGATGGGACTTTGGGGCATTACGATGTTCACTATTCGTAAAAGGTACAGAGAGATTGCGATAAGAAAAATCAATGGGGCTTCCGTTTCAGATATATTCAATTTGATACTTGCTGACTATATGAAATGGATTGGAACTGCGGTTGTATTGGCTTTGCCTTTGGTATATTACATTGCAGTGTATTGGTTGAGTGGTTTTCCATATCGCATAGCATTGCCTCATGGATTATTTGTGGTCAATATTTTTTCTGTATTGCTCTTGGCTACACTGACTATTATTGCTCAAAGCTGGTCGGCTGCGAACCAAAAGTCGATAGAAACCTTAAGAGGATTGTGATTTTAGAAACTTCTACTACCAAGCTTGATGCTTGGATGTTTTGTAATAGAAGCTGGCTGGTTTATTAGGCCAGCTTTTTTGCTACAATTATCTTATGAAAACGAAATTCGATAAATCATTTTAATCTTAAAAATGCTTTAACATACATGGAGTTCCATTCTATAGATAAGAATAAAAGAACAGACAATAATCTTAAAGCTTCTAATAAAGGAATCTTTAACGAAAAAATAGCTAGTACGCCTTTGATGTTGCAAAGAAAGGCTGAACGAGATGCTATGTTTGGTGGGATAATCCAACGCGATAAAGGAGGGAAATCAACAAGCTTGAGTAATCCTGCTGAAAAGAAAATGGAAGCGCTTGAAGAACCTTTACGCATGCCGGGAGATATTAAAGCTTTGGAAAGCAGTGTTGATCCTGAATATCCAATCAGCGGTTTGACTTTCGAGGTCAATGCGCATAAAGACAATATGCCGGGGCATGCATGGTTTGCAATCAAACACCATGGGAAGCAAATTGTGGAGGCAGGTTCGGGCTTGTCACCTTTTCCATCCAGTAGAAGCGGAGCTCACTATGAATATTTGGAATACAACTATCATGATGAATTTGCCAAAAAAATTCATTCAAGAGAGTATCCTATGACATCATGTCAACTGAAAGCGGTATTAAAAAGTCTCACAGAGTGGAAAATAGGAGATGTCGAGTATCGCTTGATGGGCAATAATTGCATGGATTTCGTGCGAAGAACTATGAAAGAGCAAATGGGCATTAAGCCTCCCTATGCCGGTATAGTTCCGACACCAAGAGGCTTTATTAGAGCAAATAGGCTTAGAAATACTCTAATGAGCATTAGTAGAGTTTTAAGAATATTAAAAAAATAGTTTGTTAACAACCTGTCTTTTCATCGCTACACCCCGCCATCCAGCCAATTTTTAAAGCTTTTCACTCTTTCTCTACTGACAATCATTTCCTCATCGGTTTTGGGTTCTGTTTCGATAATGATTCGACTATTGAACCAAGAGCTTATATTTCCAATGCTATTGATATTGACGATATATTTTCGGTTGACTCTGAAGAAAATCTCTTTGTTAAGCTGTTGCTCTAAATCGGACAAGCTGTTGTCGATGGGATATTTGTCTCCATTGAATAAGCGTATGAAGCTAATGCCTTCATCATAATAGATAATAGCGACCTCTTCGCTTTTGATGGATTTATATTTGTCGCCGATTTTGATAAGAAAGCGTTTTTTTTCCGGCTTGTCTTTAAGTTGCAACAATTCTTGAAAATCATCCTGACTATTGTCTGAAAACATGTTTTTCATGTTGGAAAACTTGTCCAGCACCTTTTTCACTTCCGCTTTATCATAAGGCTTGACGATATAATCAATACTATTCAGTTTGAAAGCTTCAAGAGCGTATTGGCTGTAAGCCGTAGTAAATACGATGGGAGCATTGACTTTTACCTGTTGATAAATTTCAAAGCATTTGCCATCGGTAAGCTCTATGTCTTGGAAAATCAAATTTGGATGCTTGTTTTCTTTAAGCCATTTGACGCTCTCTTCCACCGACATGAGTTTCGCTACAACCTCAAACTCCGGATCATATGATTTTATCAGTTCTTCCAACCAGTCAGCGGTAAGATATTCGTCCTCAATGATTAAAATTCTCATACTCTTCTTGACTTATTATTGGTATTTGAACAATGAAAAAATGATCGTCATCGAGAATTTCCAAAGACGATTCCGTTAGCAATTTGTATCGTATTTTTATGTTTTTCAAACCATAGCCAATGTTATCATTATGGTTTTCCTTTCTATTGATATTATTTTTAAGAATTATATAATCCCCTTTGGCGAAAATTTCCACTTTCAACGGATGATTAACATTGAACTTATTGTGCTTGATGGCATTTTCTATCAAAATTTGGAATGTGCAAGGAGCGATGATTGTGTTTTTCGCTAGCTTTTCATCGATATCTATGCTCATGATGATGGATTCATTGAATCGCGTTTTAAGCAAGAAAAAGTAGTTTTCAGCCAATTTAATTTCGTCCTCCAAAGAAACCATAGGCTGGCTGTTCTGCTCGATAGTATATCTCAATGTTTGAGAAAGCTTAACGATGAATTCAGAAGCTAAGTCAATATTACTATGCAATAGTCCGGAAAGAACACTCAGACTATTGAAAAGAAAATGGGGTTCAAGCTGGGATCTTAAAGTCATGTATTGAGATACTGCGTATTGTTTTTCGAGTTCTTTGACGCGAAGTTGCTCCTCTCTTATTTTTTTTTCTTTGTCAATACTTAACCCTATCCAATAGATCATCATATAGAACATCATAATACCAGCAATTAGATTGAGATTAAGGTATTTGAAATCTATCCAAAGATGTCCATTATGAAATAAATGAGTGTCACCGTATTGATAAATCTTCGAGGAAACTAACGCTATTAAAAAGCTGATGAAAAAATTTATGCCAATTTGATATTTTGCAGGCAGTGGGGCAATTTTGTTATTTATGTAATCGACAAGATACCAACAGCATAGCCAAAAGGGAACGAAGAACGCTGTAAAAACCAATCTTCGTGTGGTGATCTCGGTTTCATCTTGAAAGCTTAGATCAAAGCTAGTCAACATCAGTTGAAGGATGAAAACTATGGCTAGTCGTTGGCCTAGCATCAAATAAGGTTTTTTGCGATTCATATATATTTATAGGTTTTGAACCAAGCAATGGCATCCTCCATAGCGTGCTCGATACGAGTTTCTTTCATATTCAACTCTTTTTGGGCTTTGTCGTTGCAAAAATAATTGTCCAAACAAAAAAGCCTCTGGGTCACTTTGTCAAATGGCAAGCTCGAAGAAAATGAATTGTTCCATTTTTCGCATATTGAAGCGACTGTCTTCAGGCTTCCGTATGAAGGTTTAAGCAGAAACTTTTTTTGAGAAGTCAATTCTTCAACCTTTTTGAAAAAACTGGAGAATGTCAAATTTTGACCTGCCAAAAGATAAGCTTCGCCAGAACTGCCCATAGTCAAAGCATTGACAGTTGCTTCAGCAGCATAACGTACATCCACAAAACTTTTCCCCCCCGGAGGACAGAAGACAAAACGATTTTTAAGTCCATGCAACAACAGTGCCCCGCTGGAAGGGCCTGCGTCTCTTCCTCCGATCATGAATGTGGGAGCGACAACAACTACTTCCAAGCCTTTGGCTTTCGCTTCCTTTAGCACATATTCTTGGGCCAAATGCTTGCTATAAGCATACCCGGATTTTTCCAGCCATGGCATGAAGCCTTTGGACTCATTGCCGGGATTTTCAATTGTTCCATTGGAGAAACAATTTGCAGTGCTGACAAATACCAAACGTTTTACCTTGTATTTGACACAAGCTTTAACCACCAGCTTTGTGCTTTCAATATTGGCTTCTTGATAAGATTCCAATTTATTGACCGGATGTCTTGTCTGTGCGGCTGAGTGAATCACATAGTCACAATCGGAGATCGCTTGGTCAATATCATTCTCATCGGTGACTTGTCCTTCGAAAGGAACATATCTAAGTCCGGCAAGCCCGAGTTTGTTGGCTCCTTTTCGAGTCATGGCTATCGCGCAATAATTTTGCTTATTAAGCTCTTCCACAATATTGGAACCTAATAAGCCATTTGCTCCTGTGACAAGTACTCGTCCTTTTTGTATATGAGACATAAAATTTTGCGGTTAATGTTGAGAAAGTGTGTTGTGCCAAATATCAAAGAATCTAGTTTTCGCAATTACCCTGATGTGGGAATTTGTGCTTGAACTTAAGAATCAACCAATATGCCAAAGCAGAGGCAAATACGCCTGTGATTAGGCCTCCAACCATCATGGAGAAAAACACTTTATTTCCTGCCATGAATATTGACTTAATATACTCCAAGTTAAGCGTTTCCGGCAATTCATAGTCTAACTTATAGCCGAGAATTTTTTTCCCTAGCCAAAAATTAAATGCGAATACAAATGATCCGGTAAAAACGTTGGTGTTGAACACAGCCAAACAAGCTGCTTTTTTATTGATTTTGAGAATAGCGGCTATCGCCATGGCTACCAACATTTGAAAGCCTGGAATGGGAAGCATTCCTACAAATGAACCAATTGCAAATCCTCTGGCTATGGATTCGGGGGCAGCTTCTATTGAAAATATTTTACGAATTTGCTTTTTCATGAAGCTGTTATTTCATTCAGGATGTTTTTCCTTATCAAAGGAAGTCTAAGGTTATCCGGGCATAGCTTCATGAACATGCGACTGACTTTATTCATGAATCCGGGTACAATCTGTCTTTCCCCTCTTAAAGCTTTATCCATGCATATTTCCGCTACTTTTTGAGCGCTTAATATGGTGGATTTCACTAAAATATTGTTGTGTTTATTGATTCGTTCAGCCATTTGTGGATTTGTAGGCATGCCGCCCGGATGAGCAACGCTTACATGAACGCCCGTGCCCGTTAATTCTTCGGCAAGGCCAAGAGAAAATGACTCCACAAAAGCTTTGGAAGCTGGATAAACCGTCTTAAAAGGCATAGCACCAAAAGCCGCTACGCTGGAAATATTCAAAATATAAGCTTCCTGCTGCAATTTTAGCAAAGGCAGCAATCCTCTTGTAAGCCTGACTAATGCCGTAATATTAAGCGAGATGATATTGCTAATATAGTTTTCTGAAGCTTCTTCGAATTTTAATGTTCCTCCCATGCCGGCATTGTTGATGAGCATGTCTATGTCAAAATTGGAAGAAATCCAATCGATCAACTCGCCAAGCTGTATGCTGTTTGTCAGGTCAGCTTCGTAGGCGTGAACTTTGACATTGTATTTGAGACTGATGTCAAGCGCTAACTGGGAAATACGTTCATTGGGAAGCGAAATGATAATCAGCGATCTTCCTCTTTTTGCGCAGGCGATGGCAAGCTCCTTGCCAAGTCCTTGGCTGGCGCCGGTTATGACGGTATATTGGGGTTTGATGTTTTCTATCATATCTAATATTATTGAACGGTTGTACTTTTGATGGAATGCCCTTTGATTTGTTTCGTCTTCTCAATGACGGGCTTTGTCATATAAAAGCTATAGCTAAACAGAGTAGGAAACTATGATGATTTACTTGGTGCTAATACTTATTAGCTAGAACTATCTAACGAATTATTTTCCTCAGACTTGTTTTTTAGCATTGCAAAAGAGCTGATAATCATGGGTTGCAAGAATTTATCTTGAATAAATCGTGGCATAATAGGCTTTCCCGGAGCAATCGAAGTATATGTTAATTTGCTGCTATGCTCGTTGATTGGTCTTAAAATCCATTTGTCATAATAAATTTTTTGCCGATTGACACCTTTTATTTCTTCCAACCGATTAGGGAATGACTCTCCAATGATGGTCAAGGAATCTTCTTTGCTCTCAACTTTATATGAGACGATCAAGTCTTGTTGAGGAAATAATGAAGGGATATCAAAGATCATGTAACTAGTCCATTTCATGCTGTCCTTGTCCATGACTTGCGCCTCTTTGATCTCAGGTTTCCAAGCCATAAGCTTTTCAGAATCATTGAGCATCTTTAATATTTCTTCTGGAGATGCAGTGATAGTGGTAGTGACTTTGAGTTGTCTTGTTTTGAGAGTATCTCCTAACATGATCCAGCGGTACATTAATTTTGTCCCTTTAGAACTTTTAGCAGTTTTCCACTTTCCTATAGGAACGAAATCCTGAGCTGTGGAGAAGTTGGCGGTAGCCACAAGGAGATAGAATGCAATGATAATCTTATACATATCTTTTGTTCTTGTTCATTGCAAAGGTAGATAGAAGGTAATCGATGTCTTGGGGCTTTTCGGTGAGTCGTAGAATTGACTTTTGAATCGTAAAATATAAAACTGAATTGCGAGTTGAAAAAATGAAAGCACAGAGACAGCTTAACAATCTCTGCGCTTATTAAATTGTTAGTAATTAGACAGTTGACTTCTCCAAAGTTATTCTTTCAAGATTTAATCCTTCTTCTTTTTGGGATTTGATAATGCTCCAGCCACTTTTCAAATAAAAGCTAACAGCTTGCTTGTTTTCCAAAAATGTTTCCAGTCGCATTCGCTCATATCCTTCTTCAGCGATTTTACTTTCGGCAAATTGCAAAAGAGTTGTTCCCAGTCCTTTTCCGTGTATATTGGAATCAATCATCATCAAATCAATGAAGTTCTCATAAAATATACAAAAGCCAAGAATTTCCTTTTCATTTGCCAATACATAGCAATGTTCGAAATGCTTGACAAATTCCTCGTCAGCGGCTCCGCTATCAATAAACATATTGATGGTCTCTTCGGAAAAGAAAGCTGTATAACTATGTCGAATCGTTCTTCTGGCTATCGTTTGCGCTTCGACTAATTCTTTATCGTTTATTTTTCTTATGTTATAATCCATAATTCGTTATTTGAATCGTTTCTTTTGATTTTGAACTCTCTTGATCATTTTTCCAAAATCCTTTTGACTCTTTCTTTTTTCCCAGACAGTCTGCGAATAATGGTTTTGCTCCCGTTTGAGTTTTTGATAACTGTAAAGAAGCTCTTCTTCAAGTTCTCCATTTTCTATCGCCTCTGAGACAGCGCATCCATCTTCATTGGTATGCGTGCAGTTGGAATATTTACATCCTTCTGCCAATGAAGCGATTTGCTCAAAAGTGGCGTCAATTGAACGATCTCCATCCGTAACGCCTACCTCCCGCATTCCGGGAGTGTCAACGATAGCAAACCCATCTTGCAAGTACATTAACCGCCTATATGTAGTAGTATGCCTGCCTTTGCCATGGCTAGCACTGATCTCGGATGTTTTCATAAGACTATTGCTTGCCAACCAATTGATCAAAGTCGATTTTCCTACGCCTGAGGAGCCCATAAAACAATACGTTCGGTTTTTAGCCATTGAGTTTTGTAGCGTGTGCAATGTCTCAATCTTATTTATGCTTACAGAGATCACTTGTGCTTGAGGATGTCGTTCTTGAATTTGCGATGATAGTTTTAAAACATCTTGCTCTTCCAATAAATCAGTCTTTGTCAAAAGGACTATGGGCTCTAAATCTCCATCATAACATATGGTTAAATATCTATCGATTCGTCTTAAATTGAAGTCTTGTCCTACAGACATGGCTATGATTCCGCTGTCAGCATTAGCCGCTATGACTTGATCATTACTTGAGCTTCCTACTGATTGTCTTCGCAAGATTGTTTTTCGTTTGAATATTTCTAAGATAATAGCATGATCATCATTCATTGGAACAATCTTGACCCAATCTCCCACAGCGGGCATGTCCAAAGAACTTTGAGCCGAAAACCTCAAATTACCCGCTAACTCAGCTGATATTTCAGCATCCGGTGTAAGAATTTCATATCGATCTTTATGCACAGCAATGACTTGAGCGATCTCCTCTTTTGACCACCCAGAACTGCTCATGATATTTTTAAAATTGTATATATATGCTTGGTTTTCCATTGTAGGAAATATTTTTCATGAATAAGAATATTTATGGCAGGAGTTTAATAAGCACATAAGGCTAGTTGACTTTAAAACATGATGATTTAGGAATCAAGTTAGAACTCCCGATGAATTAAGGTAATAGATATGATTAGCCATTGGTCTAGTAAAATACTTGAAAGTATGGCTCGGCATATCCACTAAGAATGGAGCGGACGCACCTGTCTTGTATTCAGCGAAAAGAGTTTTCGCTTAAAGCAATCAGACGGTTGGCCCGCCTTATACCGACTCGGTACGTGTGTGGATATGTTGAGAATTATTATTCATGAGTTGCAAAGGTAATAATCAAAATACTGAATATCAAATACTTAAGTTCGATTCGTGATTTTGTGTAAAAAAATATTGCAGTTGTGAATAAATAATTCTGAAATGAAATAGCTTGTTGTTATATGAAGCCCTAAAAAACAAAAGTTGCAACAGAAATAATATCTATTACAACTCTCTATCAATCAAATCGATAAAATTTTTGTCATCTATAATTTTTTGATCGCCAAATTATACGCCTTGTCATAATGATGTATCAAGCTTCTCCAGTCAAAGAACTCTGAAGCCTCCTCTGTCTTATTTCTCAGAGCAATTCTCTCTTTTCTCGTCAACTTGATAAATTTATAAAGCTTATTCGCCAACTGGTCGGCTGAAGCTTCAAATGAGCTATGATCCCTATTATTGACATAGATGCCCTTATCTTCAAATTCCGGCAAGTTCTTCTCTACATAATCTCCAAAGCCTGACAAGTCACTTGTGACAGCAGGAACTCCACTGGCCATGCATTCCAAAGGCGTATAGCCCCAAGGCTCATAATAGCTTGGGAAAATGCCCAAATGACATCCTCTCACAAACTGTCTGTAATCCATTCCAAACAGCGGGTTTGTCGAATTGATGAAGTCAGGGTGATAAACGATCTTTACACGATCTTCTTTATGATTGACTAAATTAGAAACTCGCAAGAAGTTCAAAATTGGGTCATTCACATCATCCTTAAGGTTATGCGTGACGATCTCAGGAAGCTTGTCTGTCTTCCAGGATTGCAACGTTCTTCGATATCTGAGCTTCCAATAATCATCGACAAAATCATTAAGCGAAGGCAGTTTGTATTCGTCGCTTGATGCCGCAGCATAGAACATACGATCGCCAATCTGCTTTTGAATCATTTTGGTCGTTGTTCTTAGCTCTTCAATCATGGCCTTGGACTGAAGCACCGCTGGATTGATCGAGTGATAGGGTTGCTTAGTAATGAAGAACATGACAATGGTTATGTCTGAGCCTTCTTGTTGCAGCCTATAATTTAATTTCGCTAAAGCTTCAATAGTGACATCAAAACCTTTGTTCTTGTATTCAAATCTTCCCGAAGTGAAAAAATACAATGTATTATCCAGATCAAAAGTATATGTCTGGAAAAAGTGAGCCATCACAAACTGATGTATCTTTTCTTTGTAATCCTGATGCAGATTTTGAAATTCGTGCAAGGCAGTGAAACGCTCAATATTGAATCCATTTGGCAATATCTCATCAGGAACTCTGCCTAATAACGCTTCGCATTCCTTTCCAGTGATTTCACTCACTGTCGTCAATACATCCGTGGCTTGAGCCGCGTATCTTTCAATCTTGACTTGCGCCTCAATGTTAAAATTCACAGCTTCTTTATGCCAATCATAAAACGCCAAATGATCATAAAACGAAGGATCATTCATCGCCAGATATCTACCCAGCAATGTCGCGTGAGTTGTGAAAACAGTAGAAACTTTAAAATTCTTGCGTTTGATATTCAATATTGGCAATCCGACCATCCATTCATGAAAATGGCCAATGATGTTCTTGTTGGTAATTTCATGCGTCGCCAAAATCTCAAAGAATTTTTCCGTGAGGTAGCTGAATGCCAACAATTCATCCAATAAATTATCTTCAGAAGGAGATTCTATTTGATGGTTCTCCCATAGATCATATTTGATTTCACCAAGACGGTCATTGACAGAATCGGGATTAAGCAAGACAACCCTTGGACGGCCTGTTACCAACCACTCTCCATAATGCACGTCAAATCCCCATTCTCTCATGGTTTTGACAGCCTTGCAAAATGGTTTATCCTCATCCAAAGGCAAAGGCTCAAAATGCGTGGACACATTGCTATGATTCACATATGGTCCTACAAGGCAATAGTTCTCACCCCACTTTTTAGTAGCCACGGGAGTTTTGGAACGTATAACTGTATAAATCCCCCCCACTTGATTGCAAACTTCCCAAGCCACTTCAACTAACAAGGTCTTGGCAATATTTGATTTTGAAATTCTTCTGGTACTTTTCTTCTTTGTAACTCCTTGTTTCTGAATTGAGTCTCCCATAGATTTGCTTAAAAAAATACTTATGTTTTTGTTCAAATTACGCTCATTTCGGCACAATGGTTTCAAGGGGTAAAAAACCTTGGCGAAAACCCATCAATCACTCTACGAGTAAATTAAAAAACAAAAAGCTATCCATTGAGGATAGCTTTGAATAAAACTTGACTTAAATAGTCATTATTTCTTCTTCTTTTTTAGCTACTAAATCGTCGATTTGAGCTATAAAAGAATTTGTATATTTTTGAACATCGTCCTCCGCTGATTTAACAGCATCCTCCGAAGCACCTTCTTTTTGCAATTTTTTCAACGAATCGTTAGTGTCTTGTCTAACTCTTCTAATTCGTATTTTGCCATTTTCGCCTTCAGACTTTACTTGCTTCACCAAGTCTTTTCTGCGCTCTTCAGTCAATGGAGGAATCGACAAGCGAATGATCTCGCCATCATTCTGAGGATTAAGTCCCAAGTCGCTGTTGATGATTGCTCTTTCGATATCAGACAAAATCTTAGCTTCCCAAGGCTTGATTACAATCGTTCTCGCATCAGGAGTGTTGATTGAAGCCACCTGGCTGATAGGACTCATCGTGCCGTAATAATCCAGCTTGACGCCATCCAGCATGCTAGGCATAGCCTTTCCAGCTCTAATTTTTCCTAGTTCATTTTGCGTATGGCTTACAGCCTTTTGCATTTGCTCTTCGGCATCAGATAAAAAAAGTTCTATTTCTTCCATTTTTTTTGTTTTTATTCTGCGATCAACGTTCCGACCTTCTCTCCTTCAACCAATTTAACAAGATTTCCAGACTTATTCATATCGAATACGATTATCGGCAGGTTATTTTCTTTGCATAATGTGAATGCAGTCATATCCATTACATTCAAGCCTCTCTGGTACACTTCCGCAAAACTAATGCTGTCGAATTTCTCCGCTTTAGGGTCCTTCTCAGGGTCGGCTGTGTAAACTCCGTCGACTCTTGTTCCTTTTAGCACTACATCGGCTTCAACTTCCACCGCTCTCAAACTAGCCGTAGAATCAGTAGTAAAATAAGGATTTCCAATACCTGCTCCAAAGATTACCACACGGCCTTTTTCAAGGTGTCTCAAAGCTCTTCTTCTGATGAATTGCTCGCATACTTGATCGATTTTAAGACCTGACATCAATCTTGTGTCAACGCCGATTTTCTCAAGCGAACTTTGGATTGCCATTGCGTTGATCAAGGTCGCCAACATTCCCATGTAATCGCCTTGAACCCTGTCAATGCCCGATTTCTCTGCCTGAACGCCTCTGTAAATATTTCCTCCTCCGATCACGATAGCAACTTCTACGCCTTTATCTATCGCTTTCTTGATTTCTTGAGAATATCGCTCCAATACTTCAGGATCAATTCCATAACTTTGACTTCCGGTAAGTGCTTCTCCACTTAACTTTAATAATATTCTCTTATATTTCATGACTAGACTATAGCTGTTTCAATAAATCAGACAAATATAATATGGATAAATCTTTTTTTACGTTTTTTAAACCTAAATTATTCCTTTACCTTTCAGAAAATAACTTTACTGCAAAGTTTCTTTCCAATCTCAAAAATATAGCTACAATGACCGTACACAAGTTGTTGACTTTCTTATTTATTTTCATTTCCGCAATTACTTCGGCTTGCTCTCAATCCGAAATCACAGGGAACAGTGAAAGTATTCTCAATAAGAAAATTGCCGAAATTCAAGGCCAAAACTTAAAAAGCGATAGTCTTGTGCTAACTGTAGGGAAAAGCTTTATAGGGACTCCATATGTTTCTCAAACACTTGAAAGGCCAAAGGAAATACTTGTAGTCAACCTCGAAGAGCTAGATTGCACAACGTATCTTGAAACAGTATTGGCAATTTCCAATACTGTAAAATCCGAATCTTCAAGCATTAAAACGTACGAAAGCGAGCTCACCAAAATTCGCTATAGATCCGGACAATTAGCCGGTTACTCATCAAGACTGCATTACTTTACGGATTGGTTGATAGACAATGAAAAGAAAGGCACTTTAAGAATCTTGTCAGACAATTATGGAGAAAAATATGACAAAGAAATTAACTTCATGTCAACCCATGCAGATGCTTATGAAGGTCTTAAGAGTGAAAGTGATTTAGAGGACATCAGAAAGGCTGAAAACCTCCTTAACTCCCAAGAGATTTATTTCATACCAAAAGAAAAACTAAGTGAAATAGAAAGCAATATCAAGTCTGGTGATATATTAGGATTCACAACGCACATCACAGGACTTGACGTCTCTCATGTAGGTTTTGCAATTGTCATCAACAAACAAGTACATGTCATGCACGCCTCTTTGAAAAACGGCGTGATCATTTCAGATAAAACCTTGGCGGAATTTATTGCTCCGGACAGATACACAGGCATCATGCTCGCCAGGCCTATAAATCAATGATAGTATTTTCTTGAATCAATCAACAACTGTACTTTGTCAGGAACTAAATAGCGAATGGATTTTTCATTCTGAATAGAGTTTCTTATAAATGTAGCTGAAATATCGACCATTGGAGAATCAACGTGTACGATTCTGGAATCATTTTCAAATTTATGAGGCTTTGTGTTAGGTCTTGGATAAACTAATAATCCATATTCGTCAAGAATTTGCTCATAGTTTTTCCACTTATGGAAGTGGCTCAAATTATCGCTTCCCACGATCACGTTAAAGCTCTTATTGGGATGCTTGGTGGAAAGGTAAGTTAAAGTGTCTATCGTATAGCTCGGCTTAGGCATATTGAATTCTATATTGCTCGCTTTAAGCAAATCATTGTCTTCAATCGCCGCCTCCACCATATCAAATCTATCGAACTCATGCAATAAAGTGCTTCTCTTCTTAAAAGGATTTTGAGGAGAAACGATAAACCACACTTCATCTATATCTTCTCTCTGGGCTACCGTATTAGCAATAATCAAGTGCCCGACATGTATAGGGTTGAATGAACCAAAAAACAGACCTGTTTTCATTATTATCAAAAGCGGGTCAATGCCTCAAAAGCAATGACCCTGGATTATATCTTCAAAAATTAAATAATTTCCGGCTTCAATGTTTATCACGATAAGTTTTTTATGGCTCTCTTAATCATCCTCCTTTGTATTCCCTCCAGAGGGAAATAAAATGTATAAAAAATCAATCGTGATAATGTCTACTTATTCAAAAAATTGTCAAGCAAGTTTTGAGCGTCAGCCAATGCCACATCCAATTCTTTATTAACAATCGTCGTATCGAATTTCTTTTCAAATCCCATCTCAAATTTTGCCTTGAACACTCTTTGCGAAATGCTGTCTTCGGTATCCGTTCCTCGATCACCAAGCCTTTCTCTTAAAGTCTCAATATCTGGTACTTTCACAAATATGGACAAAGCGTCTTCGCCAAAGTACTCTTTCAAGCTTATGCCTCCTTTTACATCCACATCGAAGATCACGTTCTTGCCCTCGCTCCAGATTCTTTCGATTTCGGTTTTCAAAGTGCCGTAAAAATTTCCCTGATAGACTTCTTCCCATTCCACAAAAGCGTCTTGGTCAATCTTCTGCTTGAATTCATCAGGAGTAAGGAAATAATAATCCTTACCATTTTGCTCAGCTCTTCCTCTTTTGTCTCTTGTGCACGCTGATATCGAGAACATAAGATCATCTCTAGTCGACAATAAATGCTTCACGATAGTTGTCTTTCCAGACCCCGAAGGAGCTGAAAATATAATGGCTTTACCTCCCTTGTTACTCATATTATTATAGAAATCTACGTTGTTAATTTTTCAAATCAGTATGGCATGGGAAGCGGGTTTTAAAATTGCAATGCTAGTGTCTGCAAAACTTGAAAATTTCCCATATGCAAAGTTATAAAGAATTTTGATTTATATCGCATTATACCTTCCCATATACTTTGGAACAGCAACCTTGTTGACTTTCTCTCACATAATATTATCCAGCATGAATTTTGTCGTTATAATTTATTTCTAAGAATTAATTGGAATCATTTAAAAATATATTTTAGATAATTTTTAAATGAAATATACAAAAAATTCCAACATTAAGTAAAATTAAAATATATTTACATCAATAAATAATTTAAATAATAATAAAAACAAACGAATTTTAATTGTCCCAAAATATATCACATAACTATTATTATCTATTTTTTTAAGATTCAACAATGACTTTAAACAACGAACTACTGATACTCATGTATCATCAAATTGACAAACCTAAAGCAGATGCCAAAATAAAAGGGCTATTCACCAAACCCAGTCAATTCGAATGGCAAATAAAGCTATTGCAAAAGAATGGCGCTAACTTCACAACCTTTGAAGAAATAGAAGAAAAAGGCATGGATCCTGAGAGAAAAAATGTCATACTTACTTTCGATGACGGGTCTGATTGCTTCATAAAAAACGCTTTTCCTATTTTAAATAAATACAAGGCAAAATCAGTAGTTTATCCTGTATTTAACGCCATAGGAGAAAAAAATGTAGTCTTTGAAGAAAGCACAAATAAAAGCACTATAGACTTGCTTACTAATGAAGAACTAATTCAATTGAACAATGACGGTGTGGAGATTGGATCTCATTGCTTGAATCATGTTCACTTGGCCGAGAAAAATGAAGAAACGGTCCTCACTGAACTGATAGACTCAAAAAAAGGGCTGGAAGAAATTATTGGCAAAGAAATCGTGTCAATAGCTTATCCGTTTGGCAGCTATAATGAAAAAGTTCTAGATTTAGCCCATCAAGCTGGCTACACTTGGGCTGTTTCAACAAACCCAGGAAGCAATATCAAAAAAAACAAACTTGAACTTTCTCGCGCAGCTGTTAGAGGCTACAAGCTCAGCCATTATTTCAAATTTTGGAGGATGGCTAAACGAGAACTAGCTGAAGCGTAAACGAAATTAAAAGAGCAGCCAATACAGCTGCTTTTACTTTTTCAATATTTCTTTATAAATCTCCAAAGTTCTCGCAGCGGTAACTTTTTTATCAAACTTCTTCAGGTGCTCATTTGCCCCAGCTACCAGTCTATTTTTTAACTTCGAGTCATCCATCAATCTCATAAATGAGCGGTACAAGCCTTCCACATCTCCAACATCACAAAGCAAGCCTGTTTGTTCATTGATAATCAATTCAGGTATTCCTCCAGCATTCGTGCCTACAACAGGGACTTGACAACAAAATGCATCCAGTATACTTGTCCCCAATCCTTCGGATCTAGAAGTAATCGCCATAACATCAAGCTGTGGCAACACTTCTGGAACATTATTCAAAAAGCCAGTAAAAACGACATGATCTTCTATGCCTAATTTTCTAGAAAGCTCCTTCAACTCAAGCTCCAGTTTTCCTCCCCCCACTATCAATAAGCGAACGTTTTTTTTCTGCTTTAGCAATTTACCCACCGCTAAAATCAAAGATTTGTGATCTTTCTCCGCTGTCAAAGCTGCTATAGAACCAATCAAAAAGTCTTCTGCGGGGATATTATAAGATTCTCTTAAACTAAATGACGTTGAAATATTGAACTTGTCGCAAGTAGTCCCACTATAAACTTTAGCTACTTTCTCTTTGTCATCAACAACCCCCAATACCTTATTCTTGACAGACTCAGAAACGCATAGCACCTTTTTCATATTTTGGTGATTGTATTTCCATCTTGACAGTCTTCCTTTTTTTATCGGGAAATCGACTCGTCTACTTACAACCACAGGTGTTTTCATTCCCAAAACACTCGCCCAAAAAGCTATGGAATGCCCTTTGCCGCTATGACTATGAATCACGTCTATCGAGTATTTCTCGCAATATTTCTTTATCCCTAAAGCTGTCGAAAAGCTCAGTGAAGAACCAAAAGGCAACGACAGATGGGGGATATTTTTCGAAATGCAAAACTCTTCAAAAGCTGTCGCCTTTCTTACTGCCACATGACAATCAATCCCCTTAGATGACAACTCCTCGATCAAATAAGCGATCTGCTGCTCCCCTCCTCTCCAACTTTTTTCAGAACTAAGCTGTAAAACTTTCATTAGATGTAAATTACTTGATGCTAAAAATAAAGAAATACATTCATCGCAAACTTAAAAATTAAAAACTCAAAACAATAGTCTTTCTCACAATTGATTTATTAAACAAACTCCATTTCATTTATTGAAATTAAAACTATACAAGATTATTTTTAAATAATTGATCAAAAATAGTATGTTATATTCTTAAAGACCGAGCTTTATCACACTTATCTTTACCAACAGTAATAATGTCTAACACATTAAATCAAATTCGTTTGTAGCTAAAATCAGGCGATTCATCCAGATTTTGTTAAATAAATGATCTTCAAGTTTCTGTAGAAAATAAAGTTTTTGCAAATTAGTAGATTAACTAAAAATAAATACTGGCAAGCTCATGCTATTAAGGCTTTTCCCACCTTATATTTGCTGATATTGTAAAGGACTAACCTAATGAATATATTAATAATTAGCTACCAAGGAGGCATCGCAGGTTCGACATATTCTGTTTCATTCTTAGCAAAGGGACTGGCAGAAAGAGGCCATAAAGTAGTCCTTGCCACCAAAAAGGGCAATCATGCCGAAGAATTAATCAAAGGCACAAAAGTGGTTTTTGAACCGATGGAGTTTCTTGGACGTGTTAGTTTCAAAGACATGAGTAGGCTAAAGGAAATCGTTGAAAAACATGATATTCAACTAATCAATGCCCAAGCAAGCTTGGACAGATATATCACAATACTTGGCAAATGGTGGCATAATCTCAACGTAAAGCTTGTTCATACAAGAAGACAAGTTCCTAAAAGCGTAGGCGGATATTTTCAAAATGCCTTTTATACAAAAGGGACAGACAAGATCGTAGCTGTAAGCGAAGGGATCAAAGGAGACTTGGTAAAGATGAAATTGCCTGCAACACATATTCATGTCATTAATAATGGCACTCCCAAGTCAAAATACAAGCTCCTTGAGAATTACATTCCAAATGAATTAAGGGAAAAGTACAGCATCGCACAAGACGATTTTGTCATCGGTTCTGTATCAAGGTTGAAACATCAAGAACATCTACTAAAATCACTGGAGTTAATCAAAGAGCCTGTTACTGTTATATTCATAGGCATAGACGGAAAAGAGCCAGCTATTTCTGAGTTAATAAGCACATTGAACATTAGCCAACACAAAATTCTTTTTCTAGGCACTATTTCTCCGGAAGAATCTCTCAAGCACTACAAGTTGTTTGACATCAAAGTTTTGTGCTCGCATATGGAAGGACTATCTCAAGCTTTGCTGGAGGCCATGTTCATAGGAGTTCCTGTATTGGCAACAAATATGGCAGGCAACCCATCTCTCATCAAACACAATGAAAATGGCTACCTTTTCGAAAATGACAACTATCAACAATTAGCTGATCAAATACTGAAATTGAAGCATTCTAAAACAGAAAGAGAAAAGCTTAAGCAAGGCGGATTGAAAACTGCCAACAATGATTTTTCTATCGAGAAAACTTTGGACAATTATGAAACATTCTTTCAAGATTTAATCAACGACGCATGAGAGTATTAATTATCGAATTCAGCAATGGCCACTCAGAACTGCTCGACTCTCATTTCAAAATATTGAAAAACTTAGGAGCCGAGACATTTCTAGCTATCAATAAAGCTTGCTACAACAATATTGACATTGCTCCCCATAAACTTATATACGTTGAAGATGAATATACATTTATTCAAAAGGTTAAATTGATTTTAAAACTTAACCAATTCATCAAAAAGAATAATATTCAAAAAATCATCTTCAATACCGCTGAGGGAAACATAATAAGGTTCATAGCCCCTTTTCTTAAAAAAGTGGAAATGATAGGAGTTTTGCATCACGCGCATAAACTTACTGAAAGCAATTCTCAAAAGATGATCTGCAAATGGATCAAAAAGTACTTTGTTCTAGGTGAATATATTGAACGAAACCTTCAAGAAACTATTGACGACTTAAAAATCAAATGCCTATACCCAATCTTCTACAATCAATCTCACTTCTCCCAACATCAAGACAAATACTTCAATATCTGCATTCCAGGGAATATTCAATTCAAGCGCAGAGATTATAAAAGCTTAATAGACGAAGTCAAGCTAAACCAAAACTCTATCCCTGACAACGTACAATTCATCTTACTGGGCAACATAGAAAATGGAGATGGCCCTGCAATCAAACAAATGATTGAGGATGCTGGCATCAGCAATTTTTTTCGTTTCTTCCATGAGTTCGTCCCCAATGACACTTTCTACAACGAACTTAATGGCGCCAAGCTCTTATTGCCATTGATCACTCCACAAGTAAACCAGTACGAAGAATATACTAAAAGCCGAATTTCGGGTACGTTTTCGCTTTCCTATGGGTTTAAAATTCCAATGATTCTGTCATCGAATTTCAAACATATAGAGCCTTTCAAAGACACTTCCTTTATTAGCGACGATCTTATCGATACTATTTTGCATTTGAAAGAGAATGAAAAAAAGATTCAAAGCATGCAAAATAAAATCAAAAATCATCCGACATTTAGCCTTGAACATAATTGCAAAAATTTCGAAGAACTTTTAACCTAGTCATAATACAACCATGAGTTGCAGTCTAAGCGCGGTCATCATCACCAAAAACGAAGAAAAAAATATTGGCAAATGTCTGGAAGCACTATCCAAAGTCTCTGATGAAATTATTGTCATTGACTCATTGTCTACAGATAAAACAGAAGAAATATGTCTTTCTTACAAGGCTCAATTCATTAAAAGGCCCTTCGCAGGTTATTCAGCGACCAAAAATCATGGAAACAGTTTGGCTAAAGGAGATTTCATAATCTCCATTGACGCAGACGAAATACTGTCAGAAGAGTTGATATCGAACATATTAGAAGAAAAATCCAAAGGTTTTCCACAAACAATATACAGATTCAATCGACTTACGAATTATTGCGGCACATGGATCAAGCATTGCGGTTGGTACCCTGATACTAAAACAAGGTTATGGAAAAATGGAATCGCCAACTGGGAAGGCAGCATTCACGAAACCTTGTCTTACCCAAAAGAGCTTTCCCCCACTCATCTGTCAGGAGATATCCTGCACTTTTCCTTTCATTCCATTGAACAACATCTGAATGTAATGAACAAGTACACTACTTTAATGGCTGAAGAAGCGTTCAACAAAGGGAAAAAAGCTTCCATGTTCAAACTAATTTTCAGCCCATTATTCAAATTCATTAAGAAATACTTTTTCCAAAAGGGCTTTTTGGACGGATATTATGGATTTATCGTTTGCGTATTGTCAGCTTTTTACGCTTTTTTCAAATTTATCAAACTTAGAAGGCTTCAACAAATCAACAATAATCAATAAATCCTTATTCTGCCATCAGGATAAAGAGCAACCCTGACATAAAACAAATTAATTTGTCAGAAATTAGAACTGAAAATGACATTTTTTCTTGCCGAATATTGTTAAATCAGTCAGTTTGTCATGAAAATCGCCCGATTTTTGATTGGCACAGACCTTGTTTTTCCAGAAAGAGAATTTCAATAAAGGAAAAATAAAAAAGTAAAAATATATTCAAATGGGAAAAATAATCGGTATTGATTTAGGGACTACCAACTCATGCGTAGCCGTAATGGAAGGTAACGACCCGGTTGTTGTTACGAATAGCGAAGGAAAAAGAACTACTCCATCTATTGTTGGATTTTTGGACAATGGAAAAGGAGAAAGAAAAATAGGTGATCCTGCAAAAAGACAAGCAATCACCAACCCTCACAACACTGTATACTCTGTAAAAAGATTCATGGGTAAAAAATTCTCTAACGTTGGAGAAGATGTAAACCACGTGCCTTACAAAGTAGTTGAGGGATCTAACAATACAGTTAGAGTTGAAATCGGAGATAGAGAATATAGCCCTCAAGAAATCTCAGCAATGATTCTTCAAAAAATGAAGGCAACTGCTGAAGAGTTCTTAGGACAAGAAGTTACTGAAGCTGTGGTTACAGTGCCGGCATACTTCAACGACGCAGAAAGGCAAGCGACTAAAGAAGCTGGTCAGATCGCTGGTCTTGATGTGAAGCGTATTATCAATGAGCCTACTGCCGCGGCTTTGGCTTACGGTTTGGATAAAAAATCAGAAGATCAAGTAATCGCTGTTTATGACCTTGGTGGTGGTACTTTTGATATCTCTATCCTTGAGCTTGGCGACGGTGTATTCGAAGTGAAATCAACTAACGGTGACGTTCAGCTTGGTGGTGACAACTTTGACCAAGTATTGATCGACTGGTTGGCTGACGAATTCAAGAAAGATCACAACATCGATCTTAAGAAAGACCCTATGGCTCTTCAAAGATTGAAGGAAGCTGCTGAAAAAGCTAAAATCGAGCTTTCGTCTTCAGCAAGCACTGAAATCAACTTGCCATACATCATGCCTGTTGACGGTATTCCTCAACACTTGGTAAGAACTCTTTCTAGAGCTCAATTCGACCAATTGACTCATGACTTGGTGCAAAAGACAATCGAGCCTTGTAAAAAAGCTCTTCAAGACGCTGGTCTTTCCACAAGCGATATTGATGAAGTAATCTTGGTTGGTGGTTCTACTCGTATTCCTGCGGTTCAAGAAGCTGTTGAGAAATTCTTCAACAAAAAGCCACATAAAGGTGTAAACCCTGACGAAGTAGTTGCTGTAGGTGCTGCTATACAAGGTGGTGTATTGACAGGTGAAGTAAAAGACGTTCTTCTTCTTGATGTTACTCCTCTTTCTCTTGGTATTGAGACTATGGGTGGCGTATTCACTAAACTAATTGAGTCGAACACAACTATTCCTACTAAGAAGTCAGAAGTATTCTCAACTGCAGCTGACAGCCAGCCTTCAGTGGAGATTCACGTTCTTCAAGGTGAGCGCCCAATGGCTAACGATAATAAAACTATCGGTAAATTCCACCTTGACGGTATTCCACCAGCTCCAAGAGGTGTTCCTCAAATCGAAGTAACTTTCGACATCGACGCGAATGGTATCTTGAACGTATCTGCTAAGGATAAAGGAACAAATAAAGAGCAAAAGATTCGTATCGAAGCTTCTTCAGGATTGACAGAAGAGGAAATCGAGAAAATGAGACAAGAAGCTGAAGCTAACGCTGACGCTGACAAGCAAGCAAAAGAAAAAGTTGACAAGCTTAACGCTGCTGACTCATTGATCTTCCAAACTGAGAAGCAATTGAAAGATTACGGTGATAAGATCTCTGAAGCTAACAAAAAGCCGGTAGAAGAGTCTTTGGAAGAGCTTAAGAAGGCTTACGAAAACAAAGATGATCTAGCGACAATCGATGCCGCAGTTGAAAAACTGAACAAGGCGTGGGAAGCTGCTGCTCAAGAAATGTATCAAGCGCAACAAGCTGAACAAGCTGCTGGCGGAGCTCAACCGGGTCCTGATGCTGCTGGACAACAACAACCTAATGATGGTAAAGGCGGCGACGATGTAGCTGATGTTGACTACGAAGAAGTGAAATAATTAGATTAGATATATGATATTAAAAGCCATTTGCTTGATTGCAAATGGCTTTTTTTATGATTTTATTTTCCTTCTTTTTCCTGCTTCAATTTTTTCAAAGCTGATATCTCATCCCTGAACTTGGCAGCTTGAATGAAATCAAACGCCGAAGCAGCTTTTTCCATTTTCTTTTGAGTCTCAGCAATCAACTTCTCCAATTGTTCCGTATCCATATAAGAAACCACAGGATCCTCCACAACTGAAGCTTCTTCAGGCTCTACATAGTATTTATGTTGCTCAGTTGGCTTTTTGGCATCCGCTACGGAAGTTTGTTCCATGATAGATTCCTTGGACTTGCGAACAGTTTTTGGAATGATGCCATGCTCTTCATTATAAGCCATCTGTATAGCTCTTCTTCTGTTCGTCTCATCTATAGAAACTCGCATAGAATCTGTCATCTTGTCGGCATACATGATCACCTCGCCATTTTCATTCCTTGCGGCTCTACCAATTGTCTGAATCAAGGATTTCTGATTTCTCAAGAAACCTTCCTTGTCAGCATCCAATATCGCTACTAATGAAACTTCCGGCAAATCCAACCCTTCTCTCAACAAATTCACACCCACCAATACATCAAAATGACCCAAACGCAATTCTCTCAAGATTTCCACTCGATCCAGCGATTTGATTTCAGAATGTATATATCGGCATTTGATGCCTGCTCTTTCCATGTATTTGGTCAGTTCTTCCGCCATTCTTTTTGTAAGCGTTGTAACCAATACACGCTCATCCTTTTTAACTCTTTCGTCGATTTCCTCAAGCAAATCATCTACCTGATTCAGGCTTGGACGAACATCGATCTTAGGATCCAATAGTCCTGTAGGTCTTATCAACTGCTCAACAATAACACCCTCGGATTTTTTCAATTCATAATCTCCGGGAGTAGCGCTTACAAATACTATTTGATTCACTAAGGATTCGAATTCTTCAAATTTCAAAGGTCTGTTATCCAGCGCTGAAGGCAATCTGAATCCATAATCCACCAAATTTATTTTACGTGCTCTGTCTCCACCCCACATTGCTCTAATTTGTGGCAAAGTCACATGACTCTCGTCCACAAAAATCAAAAAATCATCAGGGAAATAATCAATAAGACAGAATGGTCTTCCACCAGGCTCTCTTCGGTCAAAGTATCTAGAATAGTTTTCAATGCCAGAGCAATAGCCCAACTCGCGAATCATCTCCAAGTCAAACTCAGTTCTTTCCTTGACTCTTTCGGCTTCCAATGGCCTGTGCTCTTCTTCAAAATAAGAAACCTGCTTCACCATATCATCTTGAATCTCTTTGATAGCTGTTTGCAAAGTTTCTTTGCCTGTCACAAATAAATTGGCAGGAAAAATAGTGATCGCTGTCTCCTCCGATAATTTTTGTCCAGTAGCCGGATCGATTCTTTGAATCGCTTCAACCTCCTCGCCCCAAAAATAAATACGATACGCAAAGTCAGCATAAGCGACGAATATATCCACAGTATCGCCCTTCACTCTGAAAGTTCCTCTTCTAAAGTCAGCTTCCGTACGACTATAAAGAATATCCACTAATTCAAATAAGAATTTATTTCTGGAAATAACGTCGCCAATCTTCACTCCAAGTACTGTCTTTCCAAATTCTTCCGGATTTCCAATACCATAGATACATGAAACCGAAGCCACGACAATCACATCTCTTCTTCCGGAAAGTAATGCTGAAGTAGCGCTTAACCTCAACTTTTCAATCTCGTCATTGATCGCCAAATCTTTTTCTATATACGTGCCAGTAGTAGGAAGAAAAGCCTCAGGCTGATAATAATCGTAATAAGAAATAAAATATTCCACAGAATTATTAGGGAAAAACTGCTTAAACTCTCCGTAAAGTTGAGCTGCCAATGTTTTGTTATGACAAAGCACCAAAGACGGCTTGCCTGTGTTTTGTATAACATTAGCCATGGTAAACGTTTTCCCCGAGCCTGTCACACCAAGCAATGTCTGGAACTCTTCGCCTGAGTCTATTCCATCAACTAAAGCGTTTATAGCTTTGGGTTGATCTCCAGTAGGTTCAAATTCTGTAGTAATCTGGAAGTTCATTTCTTAAACTGTTCTCTTTTCTGTACTAATACCACGAGCGCGAGACTCAAGTCGTATAAGTTACAACAAAAATTAATCAGAACTTTAATACTATAAAAGATTTATAACTTCAAGACGATGGATAAAAAAATCCCGTTAAGAGCATTTCTTAACGGGAATCTTTCTTTGTTTTTTATAAAATTCAATCGTGCTTTACTCTACAAGCGACTTCTTGCTTTTTGCCTTCATTGAATACTTTATGATAGCAACCTGTAATATATCCGGTAACTCTTCTTAAAGTCATGATATTATCACTTCCGCACTCGTCGCACTTCAAGTCTTCAAATACGCCTTCGTGATCGCAATCCAAGCATTTATCCAATGGGATATTCGTAGCAAAATAATACACACCTTGATCCATAGCCCCTTTAACCAAATTTCGATAAGCTTCAGGAGTCTTGACAATGTCGGACTTCAGTTCGACATATGTAATTGCGCCTCCGCTGCAATACTTGTGAAAGGGAGCTTCCAATGCTATCTTTTGGTCAAATGGCATCTTTTGCCATACCGGAATATGATACGAATTGGTAATGAAATCTCTGCTAAATACTCCATCCTGCTCGCCATATTGCAACCTCAAAAGTTTGGCAAACTTATGACACAGGCTTTCAGCCGGCGTTGCGTACAATGATATATTCAAGCCCAATTTCTCACTTCGAGCTTTGCATAAATCGCTAAGATCCTTCATCAGCTCTATACTCTGATGATGCACATTTTCATCCTCTCCATGATGTTTGCCGAAAAGAATCTGCATAGCCTCAGCCAAGCCAATGAATCCAAGCGCTAAAGTTCCAGAATTCAATATGTCTCCGATTTTCGAATGCTCATTGTATTCATTTCCATGTTTCCAGACTGCATTTTTATACATGAACGGAGCTGAGCCCATTAATTGCTTCTTCTGCCATTCCAGTCTCCTAGCCATCATTTCAATGCCCTTCTTAGCCATTTCCAGAGTCATTATTCGGAACTCGCTCCAATCTTTTGTCTCAACTGCATATTTGGGCAAATTCATCGTAACGGGAGACAGGTTGCCTCTGCCCGATTTCCCATTAGAGCCGTGCTTATTCTCTCCCAGTCTCGTCCTGCATCCCATTGTCGCAGGCAATAGGTCAGGAATAAAATTGCCTTTCTCATCCGTCACTTCATACACTTCAGCATGCGTATTGACATAGTTTGGATATACTCTTTTTATGGAGCATTCGTTAGCCAAACCAAACAAATCCGAATTCAACACTTCGCCATTCTCTTCACGATACTGCCATATTTGAATTGGAAAAATAGGGGTTGTCCTCTTTTCGCCAATTCCATCCAAAGTGGATTCCAACAAGCACTTGATAAACAATCGTCCTTCCTTAGAAGTATCGCAACCATAATTTATCGAAACAAACGGCAACTGATTTCCCGCTCTTGATTCAAGATGATTGAGATTATGCAAAAATGCTTCGCAGGCTTGCTTAGTCTCCTCGATGGTTTCATTCCAAGCATACTTTTCTTTATTTGGCACTCCATAAGACTCCGCTTTATTCAAATACTTTTCGTAAGACATTCGAATAAATTTTGCCATATGAAAATCAAAAGCATTGATCGCAATTCCTCCGAATTGAGCATTACTCTGGCATTGCAAAACCACAGCTGTCACTTGCAAAGCAGATCTGATGCTTTTAGGAGATCTCATGGTTCCATTAGTCGTATGAATAGGCTTGGACAGTATATCGCCAATATCTATAAACATGCAATTTTGCATTCCTACAGCGTAAGAATTAAAATCATGAATATAAATCCAGCCTTCTTCATGCATCTTCAAATGGTCAGGAGGCAATAAAAACTGCTTCGCATATTCCCTAGAAACCTCGCCGGATATTCTTGTCATCTTCGCGGTAAATACTCCTTCCGGCATATTGGCATTTTCATTTTCAATATTGGCCAAATTAATCGCCTCATCGGTATACCTCATAATCAAACTATCGGTATCCCTTTGAAACCTTCTCTTTGACTTGTACTCTATATATGCCCTAGCTTCGTCAAAATATCCGCTTTTCATTAGTCTATTCTCGACTTCCTTCTCGATTTCAGCAACGGAAACTTTTTCCCGTTCTTTGTCCTCAATATTGTCAAAAATACGCTGCGTGAGATAATTTGTGGTAGATAAAAAATTGTCGTGATCCCCTCTTACACTTTTAAAGGATTTGTTGATAGCGTTCTCGATCTTGATAGGTTCAAACTCGGCCAACGCTCCATCTCTTTTAATAACTTTCATAATCAAAAAATTTAGGAACATTCACATGTTTCTATTTAATCAAAAAAAAAATGAGAATTGCTGTTTAAATTCATGGATAAATCGCAAATAATTTAGTATGAAAGGAGCATAAAAAAAGCAAAGGACCATCCTTTGCTTTAATACAATATCGTTTCTAAACTTGCTTAGCTATTCCAGATATCCCAAGATTTTTCTGCTTGAAGCTCAAGCATAGGCAAGCCATTCATCGCTTTAGCTCCTTTTTCGATTCCCTTTTTCATAAACAATGTTTCCAAGGGATTATATACCAAATCATACAAATAATGATGTTCGCTAAGCAATTCGTAAGGGATCTCAGGACACTCTTCCACTTTAGGATACATTCCCAAAGGCGTCGTATTGATTATCAATCTTGTATCTCCAAACAAATCATGGTTTTCCGCCAACTCTTGATAAGATATTTGGTTCTCTCCGTGGCTTCTGCTTACAAATTGATATGGCATTTCCATATCTTCCAATGCCACTTTGACTGCTTTGGAAGCTCCGCCTGTCCCTAAAATCATAGCTTTCAACTCATTTGGAGGATGGTCAAGCCAATCTTCAAGAGATTGTCTAAATCCGTAATAATCCGAGTTATAACCTTTCAGCTTTCCATCGGTAATTTTAACCACATTGACAGCTCCTATTCTTTCCGCTCTTTCATCCAAATCGTCAAGATATTTCATGACATCTCTTTTGTAAGGAATCGTCACATTCAACCCTTCCAAGCCACTTTCTCGATTCAAAAGTTCTGGCAAAGCATCAATATCTTCCAACTCATAAAGCTCATAGGCCGCATTATTAATTCCTTCTTTTTCAAATTTTTCAGTAAAATACTTTTTTGAAAAAGAGTGTCCCAATTTACGTCCTATCAATCCGAACTTTCTCATATTAGGTTATTTTTTCGAAGTTAAATTAAAGTCAATTGTTTGGCTAAGGTCTATTTTTCCTTTTTGAGCTTCAAAGCCAAGTACTCTATACCATACACAAAACCGATTCCAAACAACATAAAGAATACAGCAGGCATTAAAAGGGCATCATTCCCTGTCAAGAACTCAAACTTAATCGGACTAATGCTTTTCTCAATGAAAGGCACTTCCATGCCTTTGGAATTTAAGCGCGTCTCAATCACTTCTTTCCAAGGCCAAAGTTTATTCAAAGAGCCTATCATAAAGCCTGAAAGCAAAGCCATCATCATATTATGGTATTTTTTCAATAGCCATGATATCAATCTTGAAAAACTCGTAATGCCAACTATGCAACCTGCGCCAAAAATCAATATTGTCATGATGTCAAAGTCCTTGATCGCATGAATGATTTGGCTGTATTTGCCCATAATCAAAAGCATAAAACTACCAGAAATTCCCGGAAGGATCATAGCGGAAATAGCAATTAAGCCTGACAAAAAGATAAACAAGTTCGAATCAGGTGTATGAGCAGGAGTCGCTACGGTTACTCCATAAGCAACCGCGATGCCTATCAGCAACATCAATACGGACTTGATATCCCATCGTTTCACTTCTCTGCTTACCATATAAGAAGAGATGATAACAAGTCCAAAAAAGAAAGACCAAATATATATAGGAAAAGCTTCCAATAAGTAGGTAATCAACCTTGACAACAGCACCAAGCTAAACCCAATACCCGTCAGCAAGGCAAGAATGAAATTTCCATTTATAGCTGTCCAAAACTCCTTGAATTTCCCTTGAAAGAATAGCTTTATGCTATTTAGATTGACAGACTTGATAGTTTCCAACAACTCCTCATATATACCTGTCAACAGAGCTATTGTACCTCCTGAAACTCCCGGAACCACATCCGCAGCTCCCATGCCTATTCCCTTGCAGAATATCAACACATATTCTTTAAATGATCTCATAACTTTAAAAAACTTAAGAAAGTAAATATAAATGAATTATATCGCTTTTTTTAGTTCTCGGTTTTAAAAAGCAGTTAAATCTTAAGCGTACTCTAGCGTTAAAACAAGGTCTGCATATTTAGAGATCATTAATTTGTCAATGCAGCAAAAAATATCGTTTAGTCATTAAGCAGCTTCAATACTTCCGAAATACTTAGGTTATCTCCTTTAGCTACCAAATCCGCTTGTCTATAAAAAGAATTCCTAACATTAAGCTTATCCTCAAGCTCTTTCAAAAGTTGGTCTTGACTCTTGCCATTCAATAGCGGTCGTTTGGATGCTCCACTTCCATGCAATCTCTTAAAAAGCTCTTGAGCCGACACTTCCATATAAATGCTTTTGCCTTCTTTTTTAAGAACTTCTAGATTTTCCATATAACAAGGTGTGCCTCCACCCAATGACATTAAAAATCTATCCTTATTGGCAACCAGATTTCTCAAAACCTTAGCCTCTAGTTTTCTGAAATACTCTTCTCCATATTGCTCAAAAATCTCCGGAATAGTTCTCCCTTCATCCAACTCTATTTCAACATCCAAATCAATAAATGGCAAATCAAGATAAGCTGCCAAGCCCTTGCCCAAAGTCGTCTTGCCCGACCCAGGCATTCCCATTAAAAATATGCGATCTGTAGTCATAATATCTTATTTGAATAATGCTTGAAATCTTTTGACATAAAAAAGCATGAAGCATCATGTGCTTCATGCCTAATGATATTCATTTTAATTAATAAATTCTATTTCTGAGAATTCTTTCTTATCAGTTTCTCTACCTCTTCGGCCGTTGGGATATCGTTGTAATGCCACTTTCCAAGGATCGTCCCATTGCTTATCAATATCAATCCTGGATTAGATCTTATCATAGCTTTCAATACGGTATCATCAGCGAAATAATACGGTATTGCTAACTGATACTCATGCCTTACATTCTCCACTTCTTGCTCTGGCGAAGCTGTCAAAATCCACGAAGTAGCATCTGCCTTCACCGCGCCAATCAAGTTCGAGATCTCCCCCATATACTCCAAATGAGACTTCCTTATATCGTTCATCACTATAAAAAGCTTCACTCCTTGCAAAGACTCTTCAGTATAATCACCATCATCATTCCAAACGCTATAGTCGGTGATTTTAGGTTCCGCTTCAGGATTCAACAGCTCCATCTTCTGGAAATGATAAGATGTGTCCGAAGGATAATCCTTGAATTTATAAATTTTTCCATCTTTCTCCATGGTGTACTCATAAATGAATGGAGCAGAAGGCTTCATGGATTCGCTGATATTCGCGCCTACTTTATATGCTCTGAAATCAACATAAGGCAAATGCTCGATAGCATAGTAAGCTATAAACACATTGATAATCATCAATGCCAACATGAATTTATCCCAATTCGCGCTTTCATCGCGATCAGCTTTTTTATAATTAAAAATCATAAACAAGCCCATAATACCAAGAACAACATCTTTCCAAAAAGACTCCCAAGGATTCAATGGTATAGCGTCTCCAAAACAACCGCAATCCGTCACTTTGTTAAAATAGGCTGAGTAAAATGTCAAGAAACCGAAATAGACAATCAAAGCCATCAACACTGTAAGTGTCAACTTCATCCTGTATTTGAAAATCAAAGCCCAACCCAACATAACTTCAAGCACGCATACAAAAACGGCCAAAGGCAATACATAAGGTATTAATACGTGAAAAATTGAACTGAAATCAGAAGCAAAGATTTCAAAATACTCCTTCATCTTGATTGCTGTTCCCTGCGGGTCATTCAGCTTCACCAAGCCCGAAAAAATAAAGACGGATCCTGTTAGAATCCTTACGATTCTATTTAGCATCTGCATAGGCTATACCATTTAATTTTAATAAACAAAACACTGCGCAATTTATCATATCTTGACAATTAGCTCTCACTCCTCTAAAATATTAATTTTACCTAATTTATCTTTAATTTGTTTCACTCTTAACAAAGTCTTGGAATAATAATTCTTAAAAAGCCTTACAATTTTTCTCCTTTGCGCTGAATTTTTATCTTAAATGATATTTAAGCTTTTCTCAATATCAGATTCACTTTTACATATGATCAAGTGTCCTTATTACATCAAAGGAATGCTTTTAGTTTGGGCAGTAATTAAATATTAAGAAGAGCATCCAATGGTTTCTACAACAGATCCATTATTATTTTGCTTTCTTTATAAAAACATCTTTACTAGCCTCGATAACTTGATTATATTCGTTTATTGCTTTGAGCAGCTAAATTTCATCAATTAATATTAGTATAAAACCATACTTCAGTGACGAAAGATACTGTATTTTCGACAAAAATAACACTTAACGCCAACGGAAAAATCCTTGACCTTAGCCAGCCTATCGTCATGGGAATACTAAATATCACTCCCGATTCATTTTACGAAGGCAGCCGTATTTCGAATCATGATGAAATTCTCGCCAAGGCCAGGCAGATGCTCATTGACGGAGCTTCCATACTTGATATAGGAGGCTATTCCTCAAGACCCGGAGCGGATGACATTACCATACAAGAAGAAATCGACAGAGTCACTGGGCCTATCGAAGCGATAGCAAGCCATTATCCCAATGCAATTATTTCCATCGACACATTCAGATCCGAAGTGGTTCAAGCGGCTGTGGAAGCTGGCGCTCATATTATCAACGATATCAGTGGCGGAACTATCGATGACAAAATGTTCGACACTGTTGCCCAATTAAGAGTGCCTTACATAATGATGCATATGAAAGGAACTCCGCAAACCATGGTACAGCTGAATCAATATGAAGACTTGGTCTATGATATCATGGATTTTTTCACCAAACGCATCAACAAACTCAAGTCATTAGGAGTGAATGATATAATATTGGATCCTGGATTCGGATTTGCCAAACATATTGATCAAAACTTCGAGCTGTTGCGTAGACTGGATGAATTTAAGATACTTGAGCTTCCATTGCTCATCGGCGTATCAAGAAAATCGATGATTTATAAGACACTTCATATCAAGCCAGCAGAGGCGCTAAATGGCACAACAGTATTGAATACTATAAGCTTAAACAAAGGAGCTCATATACTAAGAGTACATGATGTGAAAGAAGCCATGGAAACCATCAAATTGCATAAAAAAATTTATCCAAACGAACATTAAAATAATACTTTAAATTAAACAGAATTGCATTAGCTTTGTCAACAAGAAATTTAAATGCCAAGAAAATCTGTATTTTTCTTAAGTAATTAAAATCATAATGCCGTTGTCAAACGTTTTATAAATGGATAAATTCGTCAAACTTTTTAAAGCACAACAACATTTTGCCAATACTATTTAAAATAGGATTTCTGGATATTCGCTTTGTCGACTTCATCGACATCGCATTAGTGAGCTTTTTACTCTATCAGTTTTACAAGTTCATGCGGGGCAGTGTTGCGATCAAAGTATTCATAGGGTTTCTATCTCTATACCTTACTTACCTTGTCGTAACAGCAGCTGACATGGAACTCGTAAGCGCCATACTTGGCCAATTCATGGGAGTGGGATTCATCGCATTGATTATCCTTTTTCAACAAGAAATCAGAAAGTTTCTGCTTTTCTTCGGTAGACAAACGATTTTCGAAAGAGAAGGACTGTTTGGGTGGAGAAAGTCTTCTCATGAACAAGACATTGATGTAACACCCATCGTGGAAGCGGCAAAAGCCATGAGCGGCAACAAAACCGGTGCCTTGATTGTCATTTCAAAGGATTCTTCCTTGGATAATTTTGCGGAAACTGGGGATATGATTGACGGAACCTTATCCAAGAGGCTTCTAACATCAATTTTCTTCAAGAACAGCCCCATGCATGATGGCGCGGTGATCATCAATAAAGGCAAAGTAATCGCCGCAAGATGCGTTCTTCCTGTCAGCGAACAAGAGGATATTCCTGCTCACATGGGACTAAGACACCGCGCGGCTATTGGCATGACTGAAATTACAAATACTTTAGTCCTTGTCGTATCGGAAGAAACTGGACAAATGTCCATAGTTAGAAATGGAAAAATATTTCATAACTTGTCCGCTCAAGAAATAAGAGCTAAAATCACCAATTATCTTTCAGATAAAATTTCCAATAAAGAATCCGCATTTGATAAAAATTCGTCCTCTGAGAATATGGTTTCAAAAGTTCAATCCATACTCAAAGAAGAAATCAAATCTGCTGAGCAAATGAACAATCAACAGAACGGAAGTATTATGAATGATTAATAATTATAGAGGTGAAGAAAAAATATAAAGATCCGGCTTCCATAAGAGAAGAAGATACTAAGACTGTCAAGGAAGCTATGAATAGGCTACTTGACAGTTTCAAACTCAAAAGAAAATTCAGCGAAACACAAATTCTTTCCGCTTGGGAAGATATGATGGGCAAAACTATTTCCAGCCGCACCTCTAAACTATATTTCAAAAATGGTGTGCTGTTTTGCCAAATCACATCGGCTCCGCTTAAGCACAAGATGTTGATGAATAAAGACAAAATGATCAATATCATTCGCTCTGAATTCGGTCCTGACTCTGTCAGCGACATCGTTGTCTACTAATAATACACTAACTCCTACATTGCTATTTCATACCCAATGGCTATAGAAAAGCTCCTGACTCCCGAACTGCAAGATTTTATAGAAAATCATAAAAACGACGATCCGCATAAGCTTTCACTCAAATTTTCCGCTAAGAAAGAAAGCTTTGATATCAAAGAAGCCATCAACCAAATACAAGCAAGACAAAAAGCTAAAAATAAGCTCCCAGAGTGGTGGTCAAGGAAAGGATTGCTTTTTCCTCCGTTAATCTCCATGGAACAATGCAGCAGCGAGCTTACTGCTAAGTTCAAAGCAGGACTTATCAAAGGAAATTCTATTGTTGACCTAACCGGCGGCTTTGGCGTTGACTGTTATTATTTAAGCCGAAACTTTACGAAAGCTACCTATATCGAACAATACAAGCCTCTGTTTGAAATAGTGGATCACAATTACAAAACTCTCGAAGCGCATCATATTTCCACTTTAAATGTCAATGCTGAAGAATTTTCTCACGCTAACACTGTCAAATTTGACTGGGTATACATTGATCCTGCCCGAAGATCAGATGTCAACCAAAAACTATATAAATTGCAGGACTGCGAGCCTGACATCGTCAACTTAAAAAGTGAAATCTTCAAGTTTTCTCCCAATATACTAGTCAAAACATCTCCAATGCTTGACATAAAGCAAGCTGTGAAAGAACTTGAAAGCGTGTATCAGATTTGGGTTATTTCTGTTAACAATGAGTGCAAAGAAGTGCTATACGCTTTAAGAAATGTTTCTAATGAAGACGAGGCAATCACAATAACGACTATAAATCTCGGCAAGAATCACACCGACGCATTTGAAACTATTTGGGATCAAACTGTCAAGCCAAAAATCAATTACCATGAGCCAAAAATTGGAGACTTCCTCTATGAAGCAAATGCTTCCATAATGAAAGCAGGCATTTTCGACCATCTTTCAGAAAAGCTATCCATTGACAAGATAGCCCCTAACAGCCATCTGTTCACAAATAGTCATTTGCTCCAGGATTTTCCGGGAAGAAAATTCAAGATTGAGCATGTTCTTCCCTTTGACAAAAAGAAAATCTTGCGCTGTTTGCCTGACAAGAAAGCTAATATTTCACAACGAAATTTCCATTTGAGCCCGGAACAAATCAAAAAGAAAACAGGGATCAAAGATGGAGGGGATATTTATATTTTCTTCAGCACCGACAACAAAAATAAACCAATAGTATTTGTAACAAAAAAAGCCGATTAAAAATACAATTTCTCACCTCATCTTCGTTATGGTCGCATCATACAAAAAGTTAAGTTTTCGAGTTTGATCAGCTCTTAAATTTATTCGTATGAAAACATAAGCACAATACCTTCAAGAGTGAAATATTGGAATGAATTCTAATCAATTACACTTGATGGTTCTATTAAGCAATCTTTTATATGAACATTGAATTGCTTAAAAGTTATTTACTAAAATGCTTTATCTAACGACTGACCAAATCATCGAACTCATCCAAGGAGAGGATGTGTTTGAAGCAAACTGCGAAGATAGTTTCTCAATAAAAATCCAAGAATACGCTCCTTTTATCTGCGCAGCGATTCACAATGGACATAATTTGAGAAAGGAGCTTGAAGATAAAATTTTACTTTCAGATACTGAAAGACTTTATGAAGAGAGTCCATACACTCAAGACTTCATTCAATCGCTTCCCATTACTATCATAGGTAATGATTCTAGATATGAATACGATCTCAACAGGCCTGAAGATAAGTGTATTCACAACATCGCTTGGGGCAAACAAATATGGAAAGAGGAGCCAAGCATAGCTGATAGAAATACTTCGCTTGAAAAACATAGAAGCTTTTATAAAGTTGTACATGCCCTCGTTCAAAAATTAGAGCAAAAATTCAAAGCTGTAATCATCTATGATATTCATTCATACAACTATAAAAGACATTCTGAAACATACCTCTTCAATATAGGAATTGAGAATATTGATATCAGAAAATACAACAGGCAACTAAGCCAATGGAAAGAAGAGCTTCTTAAGATAAAAATCAATGGGCAAAAAGCTGAAGTTTCTGTTAATCACATATTCCATGGACGAGGATATCTACTAAAATACATCCAAGATAATTTTGACAATACGTTGGTATTGGCTACTGAAGTCAAGAAAATATATATGGATGAGCTTACTGGTCAAAAATATCCATTGATTATAAAAAGCTTGGCTAAAGAGCTCAAAAAAGCCATTATAAACAATACTCAAAAGTACATCAATGAGCTTTCCAATATCAATATCAAGAAAAAAGGCAAGCTCTTGCATGGAGATCTTCAGCCTGAGTTGAAAAAAATCGATAATGCGCTTCAGAAATACGCATCGAGATTCCAGCTATTGAACTATGTAAATCCTTTAAACCTCGCTTCAGCGAAAAAGAAATTTTTCAAAAGCAAATTTAGCGTGAATCCTGAATTCAGATACAAGCCATTGACCATTGATCCATTCAAGTTCAAGTCGGATGTCTATAGCTTGAAAATAGATGCAATTGAAGACATTCACCTCAGACAGCTTTACATAGACATTATTGGTTCATATTCTGACAAAGCCGATCTACTAAGCTCTTTGGGCACTAACAAATTCTTGTATAATTCTATGCGGTACTTCGGAGAACCTACGGACAAAGATATCGATAATGCCAAGTTTCTGCTATACTGCCAAGAGTTGCCGGAGTTTGAAGATGAACCTTTGCTTGAATTAAGTGAAATCAAAGAAAAATTCATTGAAGAAGGAAATCATTACGGCTTTTCATTCAAAATTATAGAATCCTCTACGATTCCTTCTGACGCGCTTGTGATGAACGCTAAAAAAACTCTTGTGCTTAAAAAAGGAGCGAGATTCAAGCCTTCCAGACTTACTGCGCTTGCCAATCATGAAATTGGCGTGCATATGGTAACCACAATGAACGGGCAAGAACAACCACTCAAACTGTTAAAGCTTGGCCTGCCTCGCAATACATATACTCAAGAAGGCTTAGCCGTAATGAGTGAGATGCTTAGTGGATCACTGACAATTAATAGATTAAAGACGCTTGGCCTTAGAGTACTTGCGGTGAAATCATTGGTGAATGGAAATGATTTTAAGACCACGTTCCAATACCTATACGAAACATACAAGGTAGACCCTGAACATCTTTTCAATCTTGTGACAAGAATATACAGAGGTGGTGGATTCACTAAAGATTACCTTTATTTGAGCGGTTTTCGTAATATTCTGGAACTACACAAAAAAGGCGTGAAACTAGACAACTTGTTTCTCGGGAAAACATCTGTGAATTATTTGGCAACACTAAACGAAATGGTTGACAGAGGGATTTTAAACCCACCAAGCCATATCCCAAAAGCTTTCAAAGAGCCTGTTACCACTTCTCCAGTATTAGAATATCTGACAAATTCTCTAATCTAATATTATTGTTAATATTATAACTCTCGAAAAAACTTGCAATAAGCGCAAGTTTTTTCCGATATTAGAATTAATCAATTGGCTCTCTGTTGTTTTAGTATTTTAGCCAATTTTTATAGAATTGATAAAACATTTTTTAAATCGCTTTAATTTTGGATTGGTTAATCATTTTCTTTCTTATTGCAATAGGTCTATTTCTTATTATCGCTGAAATAATATTTATTCCAGGGACAACTTTTGTAGGTTTGCTGGGCTTTGCTCTAAGCGTGGCAGGAATTATTGTATCATATAAAATTCTGGGCAGTACAGTTGGCAATTACGTCTTGGCTGGCACGCTTGTGCTGAACCTTACAGCGATATATTTTAGTTTCAAATCAGGAGTTTGGAACAAATTCGCTCTCCACAAAAGCAATCCTGCAAAAGTCAACAAAATCGAAACCCATGAACTTGAAATTGGTCAGTCTGGAATTTGCCTTTCGGACATGAAGCCGATCGGCAATATCGAGATTGAAGGCAAAAGATTTGAAGCGCGCACAAAAGGAGAATTTTTAGATTCTGGTACTAAAATAAAGATTATCAGATTTGACAAGCATAAAATCATTGTGGAACAAATAAACAACTAATACTATGTTCTATTCTTTTCTTCCGATCATTTTGATCGTCGTATTATTTTTCGTTTTTCTTTACTTTGTGCCGATTAATTTATGGATTACGGCTATTTTCTCAGGAGTAAGGGTATCATTATTAGAATTGGTTGCCATGAGGATCAGAAAGGTGCCTCCTAGCATTGTAGTCAATTCACTCATTACGTCTCGAAAAGCTGGTTTGGATGTCCAATCAGCAGATATCGAAACGCACTACTTGGCAAAAGGAAATATCCCTTCTGTCATCAACGCATTGATTTCTGCCGACAAAGCCAATATTGAGCTTGACTGGAAACAAGCAACGGCTATTGACTTAGCGGGAAGAGATGTATTCGAAGCCGTGCAAATCTCCGTAAATCCAAAAGTGATCACTACGCCGAAAGTATCCGCGGTAGCCGCGGACGGTATTCAGCTTAAAGCGGAAGCTAGAGTTACTGTAAGAGCCAATATCCAAAAATTAGTCGGTGGAGCAGGTGAAGACACTATCTTGGCAAGAGTTGGAGAGGGTATTGTTACCTCTATTGGATCTGCTGACAATCATAAGCAAGTGCTGGAGAATCCTGACAAAATTTCCAAATTGGTATTGGAAAGAGGTCTTGACGCGGGTACTGCATTTGAAATTCTTTCCATTGACATTGCTGATGTGGATGTTGGTAAAAACATTGGAGCTCAACTTCAAACCGACCAAGCCGAGGCTGACTTGAAAGTCGCTGAAGCTAAAGCCGAGGAGAGAAGAGCCATGGCCGTAGCTGTTGAACAAGAGATGAAAGCAAGAAGCCAGGAGATGAAGGCTAAAGTAATCGAAGCCGAAGCTCAAATACCTCTTGCAATGGCAGAAGCATTTAGAAAAGGCAATCTGGGAATTATGGATTATTATAAAATGGAAAATATCAAGGCTGATACAACCATGAGAGACTCCATTTCCGGCAATGACGAGCCTGCTCCTGAAAAATAAAAAATTAAAGCCGAGATGAATTGTCTCGGCTTTTCCATACCTATGTCATATCCAATAGGATAAGTGTCAAAGCTTTAAACTTACAATCCCCGCATCGATCGGAAATACTTGCCCTGATATTGCTTCTGCTTTATTGGAAAGTAGATACTCTGCTAAATTTGCGACTTCTTCAGCTTTAAGATATCTCTGAAGAGGGTGTCTCATCTGTATATTTTCTTTTTGCTTGTCATTTCTAAGCAACTTTTCGGCTAATGTGGTTTCTGTGACTGTAGGAGCTATACAGTTGAACCTGACTTTGGTCGCATATTCTCCCGCCAGCGATTTCATAAGTCCTTCCACTGCTGATTTGCTCGCAGCAACACTTGCATGATAAGGCATGCCTAAATGTGTGGCTACCGTGCTGAATAATATAACGCTTCCATTGCCTTTCTTCAGGTTGTTGATATATTTTTGAACCGTTTTCACTGCGCCTATGACATTGATTTCAAAATCTGATTTGAAATCTTCGATGGATAAACCTGTAAACGGCTTAAGATTGATACTTCCCGGACAATAAACCAATCCATTTATTTCTTGATCTATTGTTGGCAATTCATCATTTAGAATGTCCAAACTATAATGTGTAATATTAGGGTGAGATTCTGTCTCGGTTCTGCTGATGGCTATGATCTGGTGATCATCTTTTAGCAAGTCAATGATGGCTTTGCCTATTCCTTTGCTTCCGCCTATGATTAATATAGTTTTCATGGTTCGTTGATTTAGGTTTGTGTAGCTTAGTATTTAGAAATTGGTTATCGCTTGGAGATTTTGTTATTGGAAATGCTTCTTTGCCGAGAACATTTAAATCTTCCACTGATAAAACTTCTTTTGCTTTGATGCTTGCTGGATCGACCTTGAACACGCTTTCTCCAAAGCTTGAAACTTGAAGGCTTTAGCTCGCGACGCATTAATTCAATAACTTGTTGTTCTGTTATATCAAATTGAAAGTTAATGGCATCAAAAGTCGTTCGATCTTCCCAAGCCATCTCGATGATGCGATCAGTGTCAGTGTAATTCATGATATTGCTCTTGGTGCTTGTTTTTGAGGTGAATCATTTTGTGAAGGAATTTTTTATTTTCCTCATAATATTTATTCTTCAAAAACTTGATGAAGTTGCCTTCCGCATGAATACTGAACAAAGCCGTATCGTAAATGACTAATCTATAATAAGGGATACACCAAGAAAATCGCTCAAGCCTTTCGGCAAAATGAATGATGATGCCTTTGGGTCTTAACTCGATATTGGCAAAATGCATGGATTGCGACTTCGTAGGGTGAATGTCTAGCTTTTCACTTTTATCAGCAACTGCAAGCCTTTTTGAGCCCACACCACTCATTTTTATTTTATCTATAAATGAAAATGACCTGCCAAGAAGCTTATTGGATTCTCTGTTGTATTCTTTGTTGGTATATGTTGTGTTGAAAATCATGTTGTCAGCTGTTTAGTTGGTTGAGAAACTGATTGGCTTGATTCAATAAATTTTCTTTTTTGCTGTTGTCCATTTTATCAAAATTCTTTATCAGCATATTTAATCGTGGGTTCTTGGACATGAACTCTCTGTGTTTATCCATAAACCTCCAAAACAAACCGTCCCATGTCATTTGCCAATCGCCTTTGGGATAATTGCTCATTTTGATAATGTAATTACTACTGCTGATATAAGGTTTGGTAGACATTATTCCTCCATCAGCAAAAAGGCTCATACCGTAAACATTCGGAACCATCACCCAATCATATGCATCTATAAACAATTCCATGAACCAGCGATAAACCTCATCTGGATCAAACTCGCATAGCAACATAAAATTGCTTAATAACATCAGACGCTCGATATGATGCGCATATCCAGTTTTTAGGACTTTTAGTATAGTCATATCAATAGGCGGAATGCCAGTAGTGCCTGTATAAAAAGAACTAGGAATCTTACGGGTATGTTGCCAGAAGTTTCGGTTGCGCTCTTCAGTGCCTTTGACTAAATAAACACCACGAATAAACTCCCTCCAGCCTAAAAGTTGCCTTACAAACCCTTCCAGAGAGTTTATAGGAACCTCATTTGAATGAGCGAATTTTATAGTTTTTTCAATAACTCGATCAGCCTGAAGCAAGCCAACATTCATCAATGGAGATAGAAGGCTGTGATGTAGAAAGTGCTCTTCTTTGACAATGGCATCTTCATAAGGACCAAACTCCATAAATCTCTCTTTTAAGAAATTCTCAAACCAAATTTCTGCATCTTGATGCGTTACAGGATAAATTTGAAAATCCGTTATTTCGCCAAGGTTTGATGCAAAATATGTTTCAACATATTGTTTCGCCTCTTTAATGTATGAGTTTGGATTTGGAAAACTGATTGCTGGAGCTTTTTTATTCTTAGGATATTTTTTGCGATTATCTCCGTCAAATGTCCATTGTCCACCTACAGGCTGTCCATTGTCAATGAGTATGTTTCTTTTAGCTCGTTGTTCCTTGTAAAATGACGTTTGGAAGTATTTCTTCTTTTTTGGATCAAAGAATCCTTCCAAATCAGAATGTATATTGATGAATAATGGAGATTCATGCCATTGCATATTAACCTGATGCTCATACTTGCGTATTCTTGATTCCAGCCAATTGTCCGCTGGATCAATGATATGCAGTTGGCGGATATTTTGTTGAATCAGGTATGGAATTAATTTTCGTGTATCAGATAACGGATTATTAGACGCTATATATTCAACTTGATATCCTTTCTTGACAAGCTTCTCCTCATAATATTTCATGCTAGCCCTATGAAATAGTATTTTCTGCTTATGGAATTTATACTGAAGAAAAAACAAAGATTCTTCAATCAGATAAACTTTCATTTCTTTGGTTAAGAAATCAACTTTATCAAACAGCTGATGAGGATATATGAGAGTTGCTTTTAACATTAGAATAAACTGGGTTGAAGCCAGAGTTTTTGAAATTTTCCGTTTTTGTCGTAGCGTTCGGCTTGCAGTTTCACATTGAACTTTCGGTCTCTGGGGTCATTGCCAACACCTGAGACATATTGCCAATTTCCATAATTGCTATGCACATCATAGTCTATAAGAAGGCTTTCAAAATATGAAGCTCCAATTCTCCAATCAAGTTTTAAATCTTTGGCAAAGTATGAAGCGACATTTTGCCTTCCTCTGTTGCTCATCCAGCCAGTTTGATGGAGCTCAACCATATTTGCATTGACAAATGGATCCGCTGTTTTGCCATTTATCCATTGATCTATCAATACAGGGTCTTGTTTCCAATCATATTTTTTATGCTTGAATCCCCCAATCTTAAACAAGTCATTCTGATGTTTAATAGCCAAATGCTTGAAGTAATCTCTCCAATACAGTTCAAAGATTAACCAATATGTAGATTCATTCGCACCATATTCGGATTCAAACTTTTTAACTTCCCAATAAATTTTTCTTGCGGACAAGCTTCCATTGGCAAGCCAAGGTGAAAACTTGGAACTGTAATTGTCCCCAATAAAACCATTGCGAGTATATTTATAAACTTGTAAACTCTTCGTTTTGTAGAAATAATCAATTAGTCTGTTTATCCCTGAAGTTTCACCACCTTTAAATTGGAATGCTGAATGATAAGGGATATTAAATGCTTTGAATCCTAAATCTTCTATTTGTTCGACATCACATTTATCAGCCATCAAATTACTTTCAGGCATGGATGGTATTTCATTCAACAATTTCACTTCGCACTTCGCTTCTATAGACCTTCTAAAGACTGTGAAAATTTCTGGCAGTGAATCAGTTTCGAATGGAATATCATCCGGATCAAGTAGAAACTGTTGATTATACTCATTAATTTTCACGTTTGAAGGCAAGCTTGACTTGATTTCATCAATGATTTTAACTTCTTCAAAAGTATATTCCTTTTGAAAAAAAAGGGCGTCCACATTGTGTGTCAGGCAGAATTCATTTACTAAATAGCTCGGACGCCCATACAAGATAAATAGGGGTATATTTAGGGTGTTCAAATTACTTTTTAAGTTCTTGACAGTCTCCATCAAGAATTTGGCTCTATACTTTTCTATTTTTTTTAACCCAAATTGAGTTGATTCGAATAACGTTTGATCAAAGCAATACAAGCCAATCACTCTGTCATATTGAGAGGCATCCTTTAGAGCTTTGTTGTCATGAACTCTAAGGTTGTTGGTAAACCAAACTAAGGCTGTTTTTTGCTTCTGCATCTTTTACTGCAATATTTAACTTGTTCCCAATTTCGCTTCCACTTCTTCCTTCATGTAAATGGCTTTCCGCATGTTTTACAGACTTTTGTTGGAAGATGTTGTTTCTTGACTTTCTCCATTCTTATAGGGTTTTGACTCGAGCGAAGTCCCTGAGGGAGTAATACAGGACCAACACTCAAGTCAGAAATTAAGAAAAGCCCGGAGGGCTATATGAACCTCCAGGCCAGTTGCATTAACTTAATCAACCACTAAAGGCGAGAGGTACGTTTTACCTCTTCAACTATAAACTTAAACTACATAAAAAAACTATTTGCTTATTCATTAATATTTTGAATCAAGGGTTTAGGCCTCTGATAGCCATACCTTTGTTTGAACTTAGGTATGGCATATCCGTCTAACCCGTTAATTGTTGTAATATTCAAACTTGATAAATCTATAAATCCATCTTGATGTAGAGCTTTTCCATTCACTTCAATAAATTCAATTTCTCCGATGATGAGCGCAGTGCCATTAGCTTCGATAGGTAATTCGCTGTGATATTTCATTGCGATCTTAACTGGAGATTCTTCAACAAAGGGCGCCTTGAAATTATTTAAATATGCAGGTGTCAAACCTGTCATATCGAATTCAGAAATTGATTTGGGGTATTTCGCTGATGTATGGTGAGCGTCTTCCGAAATTTCAGAATTGATATGATTTATCGTATACACACCTGACTCCTTAATATTATCATAAGTATTTCTTGGCACTGTCGTTGGCCTAAGTATGAATCCTAGCAAAGGAGGCTCGGAACCGAGATGAATTACTGAACTAAAGACAGCAACATTTTCAATACCGTCATCGCTGACTGTTCCTAGCAAATTCGCAGATTTGAATCCTGATAATGAGTTAACCAGATTGATGCGATATATTTTGTCTAGTTTGTCGATATCTTTTCTCTCGATAATAGCCATCGTTTTGCTTTTTGTTAAAATCTAATTGCCTTGGAAGCACTCACTACATCAATAATACAATATATTCCAAGGCAAAAGATTTTAGTTATAGTTATTTTGTTTAATTTATGTCCATATACGTTAAACAAAATGAAAAAGTTGTATACTTTCAAAAAATAATATTCAGCGTTGGAGTTTTTTAAGACAAGATGATCGTTTAACGATTCCCTTTCCATTCGGTTCAATATGTGAATTTTGATTGTAGCTATGTACACCGAAGGTAAATCAGCAGACAAGCGAACGAAAGTGGGGAAATTTGCGGGAGCACAAGGAGTATCTAAAATGCCCAAAGAATATACTTCAGAGAAACCTATTCAGTGCATTATTAGCCCAACATCTTTTAAAAAGAGAATTCCAAAACAAGATGCTTCAGTTTCATATGAGAGCCACAAATCTATTTATGATGAAATACTTTCCGTGCTTAAGGAGTATACCGACCAAATTGCTATAATGAAAAAAGAGCCTAGGAAATTCGTAGACTCAAGCGAAGTTTTGGAAAAGCTCTCGCGAGCTGTCTATGCTTGGTTTGATTCTGTGGGAATAGAAACCATAGATCATACAGGCAAAACCGAACGGGACAAGATTTTTCGAATCATGTATGATATGTTGGATGATATTGGATGGGGGTACGCGGCCCGTGCTTCCATTAACTTTTGGCCAAAAGGAATGCCTTACACGCTTGACCAATATAAGACTCCTATGGAGTCAGGCAGTTTTCCAACTTCTCTTTGGAAAGTAATTGATCAAGACGATTATTTTTTAGGCAAATGCATCTACGAAGATGCAAGCATGAGGTGCAAAGAAGTTTCAAATTTTCGCATTTACATGAAAGCAGCTTTTATGAGATTGATGGCAGGTCCATCAGGAAGAAAATTGCTTGATGCGGTGACTGAGGAAAAACTTCCAGCGACTATGTTTTATCCTACGAAGGAAGGTTGTCAACCAGTAGACCACTTTATGTCTGATCTCCAAAGTTCAACCCCCGCTACAGATGATTTGGAAATTAAAATGAAACCAATGCCTATTAGCAAAGTCCCGATTGATATAGGCATGAAAGACTCCGCCTTTTTACGAAAAGCTATTGATTGGCAAAGGCATTTGGATGTGGATGTTAGTGTGGTGGCTAGGCCACGTGAAATGACAACAGAAATGGCCGACCTGAAAGTTGATGATATTCCTAAGCGAAAGAAAATGGATGATTGGTTGGATATTGATTCCGAACCGCGATTCAGAGAGACGGAAGGCCATTATGTTTTGTCACCAATGTTCATAAATGTCGCTGAAGCATTATTGCTCCATCTTTACAGACACAAACCATGGAAAATGGCTAAATTCAATGACCCAAGAATATATGAACAAGATACAGAACTCTCTGGATGGAAAGATCCTAAGTATATGGCAGTAGGTTTATGGCTTAATGAAATTCGTCGAGAGCATGGCCTACCAGAATACAAATACACTTGGATTCAAAAAAGAAAAAGATAGTTTTCGAATACATGATAGATTAGGGAACACTCATATGAGTTAACATTTTATTGATCTGGCCTTTTATATAGAAGAGTCGTCAAATATCCATGTATCAAATAAAAGAGAATAGAAAAAGTAATCATCAGAAACTAGCAAGAGCCAATACTCAGGCAATTCAAAGAGCTGTGGGCTTTGAGGTCGAGGTGAAAAATTGGCGAACTTATGACCCTAAGACTTCTTATATGGATGACTTGTCCTTGACTCGTGATTTTACTTTATCCCGAAAGAAGCAAAAGAAAAACGCAAAAATGTTTCAAGGGCGAGACTTTGAACTAACAGCCGACCAGCCTTTTTCCTCACATTCAGTGCCCGAGTTTATTACAGAGCCTTTTGAAGAAAACGGTTCCGGCAGGCATAAACTTCATATGGCATTTGGAGAAATATCAAAGATGTCCAAACAACTCCATGATGACAGCAGATCTCATCCTGATATGTTGAGCAGACTTGATATCTGTCAGGGCTTAGGACAAATTCTAATGCCCGATACCATAATTGACGCATTGGAAGTTCCAGACTTTCACCCTCAAGCCAATATCGGCATGAGGATGGCTGCAATGGAGCCTTTATTTGAAATTGCCTCTGTCGACATTCGAAATACGCCCTTGGCAAAAAGGTTTACCCGAATAGAGTCTTTGAATAACCATGACAGGTTCTTTTGGGAGAGAAAATCATTGAAAAACGCGCATAAAAGAGCTCGCAATGCATTGGAGGATTTTTCATATGCTTTTCCATTGTATGAAGGCTGGCAAGGAAGCAATGAACTTTTTAACCTCTTTGCCTACATGATTCACTATATTGAATGCCCAATGATCAATTATCATGAATATGTCAAAAGCGCTTTTCCAATCATGGCCAGAACTGATTTTTTTATGATGTACAGGCTTTTGCCTTTAGAGGAGCAGGATTATTTCATGGCTGACGATTCCAAGATGTTCATAAAATTATTTGAGTTAGTCAAATTTGGAGTGTATGATGGCGATGCTATTTCGTTGGAAGAGCAGTTTTTTGAGCAAGGAATCAGAGGAAATCAGTATAATGCGAGAAACTATAGAATGGATGGTTTGACCAGATTGGAGTGGATCAGACAAATACCTCAAGGCCAAGATTTGCTGACTAAGCGCAATTTTCCTGATCAGGCTTTGGCTCGAGAGCTTGATACAATGGGAAGTTGGCAAAAATACGATGAATTAGGTGAGTTTGAGACTTCCGCTCCGATTTTAGAATTTAGACGCCTTCAGTACACTGATTCTACTGAAGATTTGCAAAAAATGGCTTTGGAGATTTTTGACTTTGTTGTAGCCATGAATAAACAAGAAGAAGCATTCTCAAGCCAAGAACAAATGAAAAGATCAAAACCGAATATGTCAGATATGGCTCAAGTATTAAATTGGCAGACTGATGATTCTAGAGATAAATCACCTGCCGAGTTTGAATTGGACTCTATAGATGAGAGTTAATTTCAACATTCATTTACAAAGCCCCAGCTATAAACTGAGGCTTTTCATTATCTATTCAATTACGCTAATACAAGTGATTTCTGTTCTCCGTCTTTTTCATATGTAATTTTTATCCCACGTTGCAACTGAGACTCCAATCCATTATCGATAGCGACATTCAAAAGCAATCGGCCAAAGAATCTGCAATTAAAATCATTCTGAAAATCCAATCTATTTCCTAATCGCTTGAAAAACTTGTTGATAGGCTTTTCATAATGATCATCATTTTCCCAAAGTTCCATAAAATCGCCAAACACACCTTTGATCTGACTGCATTCTTTATAAATATGATTGAACTTCAATAAATCAGCAACTCTCTCCGCATTGTACTTATCATATCCCTCCGAGCTTGTATCCTCAAAGTTAGCAAGATCCTTTCTATTCAATGGTCCACTGAAATGCTTATAAAGCATTTTTCCAATTTCTTCATGAATATCGTCTGGAGTGAAACCGCCTGTTTCCAATATTTTTCCATAATTAGCCAAATACTGTTGCCAGAAACCTAAATAACACAGACTTCTTTCCCCCATTGTGTCACGACCTTTCATATCATTGTACTCTGCATATGGCAATGCCTGAGCCAAAGCTTGAGCGTAATGATAATCCACCAAATCAGGAATCGCCTTCATGATTCTTGTAAATGCAGAACCACTTATTGAGCTATCCATAGAATCGATTCCCAATGAAAGCTCATACTTGATTTTCTTAATACCATCCAGCTCTTTTTTCACTTTCTCTACTTGCAAATCAAATGAATCCTGTGGCAAAATATCCCAAGTTATAGCCCAGTCCACCATTGCTTTGATCTCCTTATCAGAAAGCTTGTTCTCCTCCGCTTTATGAAACAAGCTCAATTCATAATCAAAATCCTGCAAACTAATTTCGGATTCGCTTGAAACATAATCGTCCATATTCGCATTCAAGCAAAGGGTGTATTCAGCTGTATCCTTCCATGCGCCATACTTTTTTCTTATTGTCTGCTCATTGCAAGATACTTTATAGCGTTCTGCCGAAGTTCCTTCAATCAATCTCTCCAGAATGTGAGTTCTCTCTTTTCCTCTGCTCGCAAAGAAGCCAATATTGCCACACTTCAAGCCGATCTGTCTTGACCTTTTAACCTCAGTGATTTCTCTATTCAAAAGCTTTGTCAATTCAAACTTTCTAGATGAAACAGGCTTATCGCATAATCTGTTAATATCAAAACGAATAAGAGCATCATGATCTTCCCTGATTCCCTCAGCACTATAAACAGCCTCAAATAAAGCTTCTTTGGATTTCATGGCATTGAGTTCCATGCCCAATCCAAGCTCCACCTTCTTTTTCAGAGCTTCGACAAGCTTTTCCTTGATATCATTTCTATACTCGTTGTATTTGCTTTCAAACACGCTCTTGTCGAAAGGATCGATATCATTCGTCAATTTAAGAAGCTCATTTGCTTTTTGCGCCACTTCGACGGCTTCGGCACCCAGCCAACCCGTAGCCTTGTCATGCGCTTTTTCCCACTCTTCATTAATCGGCTGAAACACTTCTTTATCAATGCCTTCAAACACTTTGTCTACCAACTTTTCCATGTCAGATTCGTCAGCCACTCCCGCCTCAATAGACAAACCAATACTTCCTCCACCATCAATTTTACGTCCTTTGAACAGGCTTACTTTATACTGTGTGTCTGAAGTTCTAATGATTTTCAAATCATATTCTCCGGATATGCCTGCATTGAATTTCACACCCAAACTAGCATCAGCAGTCAACCCAAGCTTGCCATCCAAGTCAATCGCTTTCGACACCAAAGAAAGACTTCCTGTGAATACTTCCTCCGCTGAGATCTCAACGCCTATAGAAAGGCTTCCTCCAGCCGACAAGTACAAAGCCTCTCCAATCTCCAAATTACAGATATCCTCCGCCTTGAAGATGGTTAAGAAATAAGACAAGTCTTTTTTAACAGCATCCTTTATCTGCAAATCCAATGGGTGCTTTGACATATAAGTATGCATCGCCATTGCGTTGGCATCAATCCCAATGCCAACCGAGCCAATAGTTCCTGCGACTCCAATATCTACACTTCCTTTTAACCGATACGCCAATAAGCCATGGCCTTCAAAAAATCCATCTACATCTTTCCAATGATCTTCAACTATTTCTTTAACATTTTCGCCCGACTTGGTATGCGAATTAATCAAAAAAACAGAAAAGCCTGCGTCAACGGCCATATTGAAATTAAAATCATCTCCTCCGAAAGGAACATCATCGATATTAATTCCTGAAGTCAATGTCGGTGATAATTGGGAATCAGAACCTATTTTTTGATCCGAAACCAACAAATCAAGGTCTTCAGACAATAATTGTGGGGTGAGAGTATCTCCTGCCATAGTAAATTAAGTTTAAACAATAAATATTCATATACAATATAAAAATAAATCGATTTAAATATTCTACTATTTAATTTTATCAGCATTTGATAACATAAATTAAATACCAAAAAAGCCTTGACTCATCATCAAGGCTCTCGTTTATCTGTAAATGAATTTCTTGTTATGGCTTAAGAATTCACCAGTTTCATATGCAAAATAGGATATGGCTTTCCTGAAGAGTCTGTCTCCGATCGACTATACACCTCAAACCCGAACTTCTCGTAAAACCCAGTAGCTTGGGGGTTCTGCTCATTGGAGTCAACTTTACAAGCTCCTAATTCCTCTATAGCATATTTCAATAGAGCACTGCCAACTCCTTTTCCTCTTTTATCAGGATGTATGAACAGCATTTCAATACTTTGATCCGCCACGCCTAAAAATCCTATAATCTCATCCTCGTCATTCTTAACGCATCTCAAGTCCACAGCATCCAGATACACATCCAATATCAAAGGCTTGAAGTACGTTATATCTTCCTCTTTCAAAAAATCATGCGTAGCTCTCACTGAAGCTTCCCAAACCTCCACTACTTCCTTGTATTCGCTTTTCTTTATCTTTTGAATTTTATATTGCATAAATTAGATATTTATCTCCAACACTCAAATTCTAACAATTCTTTGCACATTGCCCAGTTTTCTGCAAGCCTTTAAACTTTCAAATGATCCAAGACTTTGTCAAAAATCCTCTTGACTTGAAGATCTCCAAAACCATATATGTTTTCACGTTTGTTGAATTCTTGAAAAACAAGACCAAAATCTTTCGTGCCCAACTCTTCGATGATTTTCTTTATTGTTTTCTCAGGCCTTCCCAAATCTCCATCGGCAGAAACTCTCTCCACATGCGCTTCAACTGCTTTGAATATAAATGGATAAACTTCATCAAGCTTTTTAGCACTGCCCAACAATTGGATATTGTCATCTACTTGATAATATTTCCATAGATCAGCGATCTTTTCGGGTTCTTCTATAATTGATCTATTATTGAAAATTGATATTAACTCATCATTATTCAATCCCCCAAATCCATATTGAGTATGTTGATCCGGCCTTACCAAAAACAGTTTATTATTGCGTCCTTTCTGCATCAACAAGTTTATCGCAAACCAAAAATTCACTTGGCAAAACAAATCATCTTCAAACCATAAGTTAATCTCTGCACCGGCTTTTATTCGCTCTATTTTATCAAGCTCCGAAACAACCTTATCAAAATATTCTTGCCTTCCTCCTCCATAAGATTCAGAAATAAACCTTGATCTAAGCTCATAAAGTTCCTTGATCGAACTCGCTTTGACATCGCCCTCAACCAAACATTCTCTGAGAACTATTAACTCTCCTTTCAATGTTTTAGGAAACTGTACCTTAAAGCAGTCTCCGTTCAAGATATGAATTTGATCAATCATGGCAATTAGTTGTTATGCTGTTTCGTTTCGGTTAAACCTTTAGAATTCTTAGCCTTTGCTTCAAAGAGTTCCAATATCATTCCTTCAAGCTTGAAAATTTCTTCTCCAAACTTATGATGCAACCAAATATAACTAAATGGACTCAATGGAGCATTCTCATCCGCTCCTTGATGATTCAATTGATACAATTCTTGTTTTGAAGATCTCAACCTTAGTCTCAAGTCAGGCAAAGGCTTTACCTCATTGCGTTCCAAAAGTTGTGAAATTTCATCAAGCCTTTCCGAAAGCAAGACCTCCTTCTCTTTGATCGAATAGAGTTGTGAAATCACTTGGTTTCCCCGTTCGGAAGTAAACAATGACGACCCCAGCAATTCGAGAATTCCAGACATTTTCCTCAGTGAGATTGCAATGTCATCAAGTCTTTGCTCATTCTTTTTAAAAAATCGACTCTCCTTCACCAGATAAGGAAAGATCTTCCTTTGTTTTCGAATAGAAGTAATAATATCCGTGTTCATGCCTTCCAACTCGCTTCGTTCGCTAGCTTTTGAGCTTGAGGTTTTCAAGTACAGCTGATTGATTTTCGCCAAGCAATCCGCCAACAAATACCTTAACTCCACTTTGGCCTGTATCGGAAAGACGAATATAATGCTTAAGCTGAGCATACCACCTATGCCGATGTTTATCGCTCTCCACATCGCGGCATCTTGGGATAAGTCCGTGCCAATACTCATCACTATCAACATCGTCAGTATCGCCACTTGATAAGCGTATTTATCTTTGGGAAACACCCACAAAGCAAACAGCGGAAATGCCACTCCCAAAGCGATAGTGTGCACCCACACATTTTCAGAAGTCACAAACATGGTCAACAATGACAAAGCCGCTCCCATGAAAGTACCCATAATACGCTGAACGGCTCGATGCAATATCCCTCCAAACTGAGGCACTGGACGACTCAAAACCAAGCAGGTCCCGCTTATCCACGAACCATGTGGTATTTCCAGCAGCCTTGCAGCCAAAAATGCGGAAACAACAAGCACCAACAGCTTTATCAAGTGAACTCTTTCCACATGATTGTATACCCACTTTTCAAGAGATTTGCTTCTATAAAACAAGGCTTCAGATATTTAAATTAGGCTTTAGCAATAATACGTAAAAAATTATACCCGAAGCCTTGATTCAACATTGATTTAATTCTTAGAGGATGGCTTGCCTACTTGAAAATCTTTGCCTTCTATCAACATGAAATAACTTAATGTTTTCCACATTTGAGAAATTGACCTTTTGACTTTCTTGCCTGCATTTTCAAAATCTTCAACCGACTTCCAACCAAACACCAATATATCAACATCGTCATCGATGCTTTTGAACTCCTGATCAAAAGCGAAGCCTTCTTGCTCTTTGATAAACTTCATAAATCGCTCTCTTCTCTCAGGGTACTCCTCTCTTTTCGATGCTTTTATCTGACGCGCTGCAAACTCAACGGCATAACCTTCTTTTATCATTTCGTTAAGATCAATAATCTTATTTCCCTCTGGTCGCATGCGATAAGTCGAAACCGACTCAAACAAATCCTTATCCCTCTCCATTCCAGATAGTCCTTGAAATTTTTCAGAAGCATCTTCCAATGCAGCAAGAGATTCCCACTCAATCAACTCCATAAAAACTCTCTTGGACTTTTTCTTAGGAAAGGAGAAAAACGACTCAAACAACTCATAGTACGCGACTCCTTTCTGGTTGCTTTTCAAAGTTGTAACTTCTTCTCTCGCTTTTTCAAATTCAGCCTCTTTGCCTTCATGAATTTTCAGATAAGTTAGCTGATACACGCTTTTAGTTGAATCAAGTTCATTCGAAATGTTCATGTTGCGGGCAGATAATTGATTTCCCAACGCAAGAACAAAAAACAATCCAAGCAAAACTCGAGTCAAAGATTCTCTTTTAACCTTCATCATCTTTTTGATGCAAAGTTAAACCGTGGAGTTAACTCAATGGTCAAAAGAAAAAGCAACTATTTGCCCCATAAACAAACAAAAAACAATAAAACGCAAAAAAAGAATGCTTAAAAACAAAAAATATCTCCCTTAGAGCAAAAGAGAGATATTCACAAATTATGTTAGTTTCGATTATTTTATCACAAAATCAATTGGAGAATCCGGACCAATAGGCAAACCTACACTCATCCAGACAATTAAAATAACTGTCCAAATCAACAAGAAGACTAAAGTATATGGAAGCATCGTAGCTACCACGGTTCCAATGCCCGCTTTTTTATCGTATCTCTGAATAAAAGCTACAATCAATGCAAAGTACGACATCATCGGAGAAATGATATTCGTCACACTGTCGCCAATCCTATAAACCAATTGGGTCAATTCAGGGGAGATTCCCAATATCATAAACATCGGAATGAATACCGGAGCCATCAAAGTCCATTTCGCTGACGCTGATCCCATCACAAGATTAATCAATGCCGTTAAAAGTATAAAAGCAATCATCAATGGAATCGTGCCCAAGCCTGATGCTTGCAAAACTTCAGCTCCTTTCACCGCGAAGATAATTCCCAAATTGGTCCATTTAAAATAGGCTACAAATTGAGCTGCGAAGAAAACCAAAACGATATAAGAACCCAACGTTTTCATCGAAGCTTCCATGCCTTTCATGACATCCGAATCATTTTTCAAGCTTCCAGCTCCCAAGCCATAAGCGATTCCAGTTCCGGCAGCCAGCATAAAGATAAAAGTCACGATCCCTTTCATCAGCGGAGACTTAAGTATCCCGTCTGTTTCAGGGTCTCTTAAAAATCCTCCTTCAGGCAATATTCCCCAAAGAATCAACGCTACAAAGATCAACAAAACTATACCCGCATTTCTCAAGCCTTTTTTCTCCAAAGGAGTAAGTTCCTGTATATCCTGAGATTCATCTCCATTATATTTTCCCAACCTAGGCTCCACAATCTTCTCAGTCACCCATGTGCCAGCCAGAGCTATGAAGAATACAGATGCTGCCATGAAAAAATAATTGCAAGCTGGATTCACTGTATATTCAGTTGTAACAATATGAGCGGCTTCTTGAGAAATTCCTGACAACAATGGATCAATCGTTCCCAATAACAGATTAGCGCTATAACCTCCCGAAACACCAGCAAATGCCGCGGCTAAACCTGCGATAGGATGTCTTCCTAAACCTAAAAAGATGATCGCTGCCAATGGAACCAACAACACATAGCCAACTTCACTGGCAGTATTGGAAATAATTCCAGCAAATACAATCATGAATGTCATCATGCGCTTAGGCGCCGAAAGAACCATCATTCTGATCAAAGCTCCTATAAGCCCACTGCCCTCAGCGATACCGATACCTAGCATAGCCACTAACACAACTCCAAGAGGTGCGAAACCAGTAAAATTGGTTACCATTTGAGTAATGATCATATGCAAGCCATCCACAGAAAGCAAATTCACCGGTGTGATTACTTCTCCTGTTCCCGGGTTCGTTACCGACAGATCAAACAGCGTAGCTACGCCTGACAATAACACGATCAATATTGAAAAGCCTAAAAACAAAGTCGCTGGGTGCGGCAAAGCATTTCCCGCACGCTCAACTATTTGCAAAAATTTCTGAACAGGGCCATTTTTTTTCTCCGCCAGCGCCTGATCCATTACCTCTTGTTCCTTCATCTTGAAAATATTCTGAAAATAAACTTAGCATTAAAGTTAGTGAAAAAATGTTAAAATAGTATCATAAATATCAATCAACAAATCATTATCAATTGACTAAAAGCAACTTATAAAAATTAACAAAGCAAAAAAACATCATAAAAAAACCGCCCATAAGGCGGTTTAAAATATCTGTATAAGAATTTATTCCCATTAATTGTATCTATCAGGAGTAATTTGCGTCAAGCTTAAGCTTGTTTGTTGCTCATTGACAATTTCCGACACAAGCTTTCCTGTCACTGGTCCAAGACTTACCCCCATCATAGAGTGTCCTGTGGCAGCGATCAAGTTTTTCAGTTTTCCAAATCTTCCGATAAATGGCAATCCATCAGGCGAACATGGTCTCAAACCACTCCAAACATCATTGTTTCGAGTTTCCTCTACTGGATATTGCGGCAAGAAATCAGGAATGGCCTTTAACAAACCTCCGAATCTTTTCTGATTCACCGACAAGTCCTGTCCAGTGATTTCCATAGTTCCAGCGAATCTCAATTTGTCAGCCATTGGCGTTACAGCAATTTTAGCCTCGCACAATATCGACGGCACAGTCATTTGATGCTTCGGATTATTCAAAGTAATACTGTACCCTTTGCCTGATACCACGGGAAGGTTCACACCTAAATCTTTCGCCAAGCTAGAAGTGTAAGCCCCAGTTGCGATCACAAAGTCATCCGCTGTAAATTCTTTTTCACCAGCGTAAGCATGCGTCACTTTGCCTCCTTGCGTTCTCACTCTTGTTACTTCAGTGTTTTCATGCACTTGCACGCCATTTTGCACCAAATAGTCCTTAAGCTTATTGATAAACTCCGTAGGGTTCAAATGAGCATCTTTTGGATAATGCACTCCACCGATAGTCTTGATCTCAAGCCCTGGTTGCAAAGCTTGAGCTTCTTCAGCCGACAATATATTTGCTTCTATGCCTATTTGATGAGCCATCTTAGCTACAGCTTCCTCTCCTTTTCTTTCCTTATCCGTCTTATAAAGCATAAGCAAACCCTTGTCTTCAAAATTGAAGTCAATTTCTGAGCTCTCAAAAAACTCCTTGAATAGTGAGCGACTCATCATATTCAAGTCTCTCAAGATGATCTTAGTGTTCTCCACATGCTCGTTGGTTGTATGCCTGTAGAACTGCCATAACCAAGAAATCAATTTAGGATCCAAGCTCGGCTTAATATGAAACGGACTCTCTGGATTGAACATCCACTTGATCCCTTTCTTGATCATGCCCGGAGCAGCCAACGGCACAAAATGGCTTGGCACTACCAACCCTGCATTTCCTCTTGAACAAGCATCACCTACTTCGCCTTTGTCCAATAGCGTCACCTGATGACCATCCTTCCAAAGGTAGTATGCCGAACAAATCCCGACGATACCGCCTCCGATCACAAGAACATCTTTTTTATTGCTCATATACGTAGTTATAGAAAGTTATGTATGTTTTATCTTGGGCCGAGAGAGGCATTCACAGACGCCTTCTCATCTTATACAATATACTAAAAATTAGCAATAAATTAACAGATAAGAACATATTGAGCATAAAAAAAGCGCAGAATTTAACTCTACGCTTCAAAATAATTCTATTGATATGTCAACATTATATCACTTGGAATCCATGCGCGTATGGATCATCGTCGTCAATAATGATATTGTTGTATCCAGTCACCATCGCCCAACCTTCTATGCTAGGAATGATCGCATCATAATCACCGCATTTAGTGATATCTTCCACACGACCTATAAATTGGCTGCCAATGAAGCTTTCATGCACAAATTTGTCGCCTTTAGTCAATTTGCCTTTAGCCGCTAGTTGAGCCATTCTTGCAGAAGTACCTGTTCCGCAAGGAGATCTGTCGATAGCCTTATCTCCATAGAACACAGCATTTCTACCATCAGCCTCCGCAGAGATCGTGTCTCCAGTCCAAAGCATATGGCTTAATCCATTGATTCTTTCGTCCTCAGGATGCACAAACGAATACTTCTCATTCATCAGCTTTCTCAACACCTGGCTTAACTGAATCAACTGACTTGCTGTAAAATCCTGAACACCCGAAAAGTTTTCCTGAGGATCCACTATGCAGTAAAAGTTACCGCCATAAGCCACATCCACTTTCAACTTGCCTAGTGTAGGACATTCAATTTCCAAGCCTTCGCTATGCAAGAAAGAAGCTACGTTGGTCAACTTTACCGATTTCACTTTCTTTCCTTCTTGAGTATAGTCTACTTTCACAAGGCCCGCAGGCGTCTCCAACCTCAACTTGCCCTCTTCCTTAGGAGTAATCAACCCCTCTTCAATAGCGATCGTCACCGTACCAATAGTGCCATGCCCGCACATTGCCAAGCATCCGCTTGTCTCAATATAAAGCACAGCGACATCATTGGCAGGATCATTAGGCGGGTACAAAATCGATCCGGACATCATGTCATGTCCTCTTGGCTCAAACATCAATCCTGTTCTGATCCAATCATAATCTCTCAAAAAGTGAGCTCTTCTTTCGAGCATATTGTTTCCTTCAAGATTCGGGCCTCCGCCTGCAACCACTCTTACAGGGTTTCCCGTCGTGTGAGCATCCACACAAAAAAACATCTTTCTAGCCATCGTTACCTTATTTTCATGAAGCCCAAAAGCTTCTGTTTTTTGTTTTTGTTTGTTTCTTATCAATAAGGGCATTCCTTCGCCAAAGCTCAGGCCGGGCTATCCGCTTCTACTCCTCGTTCGTTCCTCACTTGCGGGGTAACCGCTGCTATCCCTAATGCATCAGCGGCATTAAGCCTCCTCAACTGTTTCAAGCACTCTTTCGCTTACCAACTGAGCCGCCGCCAAATCCTCCAAAGCATGTCCCACAGACTTGAACATTGTTATCTCGTCTTCAGCCGTTCTTCCTTCTCTTTCTCCTTTGCACAACTCAAACAGATCTCCTTTGATCTCATCACTCTTCAACACACCCTCGGCAAGAGGTATCGCTATATCTCCGCATTCTTTTGTCGCACCAGCGTAAGTATCCACAAATACCGAGGCTTTGCGTATCGAATCGTCATCAGTCTCTCTCATATCAGGACGGTAAGCGCCTACGAGATCCAAATGCTGCCCTGGTTGCAACCATTCTCCCAATACAATCGGCTCTCTGCTAAGAGTGGCGCATGAAATGATATCAACAGACTTCACCGCCTCTTCCAAATTCTCTACTGCTGAAAACTTCACGCCCTCCAGATTCAAACTATCAACCAAAGCCTGCGCTTTCTCCACACTTCTACCCCAGATCAACACTTCCTCTATCGGCCTTACCGTAGCGTGAGCTTGTATCAATTCAGGAGCCAAAGCGCCAGTTCCTACCATCAACAGTTTCTTGCTGTCTTTTCTTGAAGCATAGCTTGAAGCCAAAGCCGAAGCAGCTGCCGTGCGCTTCGTAGTCAATGTCTTCGCTTCCATCAATGCGATTGGAGAACCTATCTTAGCGTCCAATAGCATATATGTGCCTTGGATAGCAGGCAAATCATATTTGCCATTATTCGGAGACACCGTTACAATTTTTACACCTACATGTTTGCCTGCTTCCCAAGCCGGCATCAACAATAGAGTCGACTCCCTATCTTCATAAGGATTCTCAAAATCATGATGATGACGCATTGGAACTGTATAATTTCCTTGAAAAGCCTCTCGAAGCTTCTCCACTAGACTAGCAAAGTCCAGCGCGCCTATAATTTCCTCTTTAGTGACGTTGCGCATATGCTCAATCTTTTATTTCTCTCACAAAATTCAAAAAAATAATGCGGACAACTAACAGCATCCGCATTACTAAATATAGCATATCTATATGATAGATACTATGAAAGTTATTTCTTATTACAAGCTATCCTTTGTAAGCTCGCCATTCACTGTTCTCCAAATGTTCAAAGAGTTATCATCTCTCAACTCCTCAGGAAGCAAAGCTTGTGGCCAGTTTTGGAATGCCAACGGTCTCACAAATCTTCTGATCGCGCCAGTACCCACTGAAGTGAATCTAGAGTCAGAAGCTGCTGGATAAGGACCGCCATGCTGCATTGAAGGACAAACCTCAACACCTGTAGGCACGCCATTGAAGATGATACGGCCTGTGATATTCTCCAACTTGTCGATCACGTTGCTATAGTTCGCAATTTCAGAATCTTCAGCCATGATTGTAACTGTCAACTGACCTTCCAAAGTTTCCACGATAGCATCTAACTCCTCTTCAGAATCATACTGAACGATCAATGAATAAGGTCCGAATACTTCCTCGTGCAACTTAGGGTTATTCAAGAATGTCTCAGCCTCAACCGTAGCGATAGTTGGTCTTCCTTCGATATTCTCAGCATTCGCTTCCGCCGAAGAACGAGCAATTACCTCTATGCCTTTTTGAGCCAATGCCTCTTCCAAAGACTTAGTATATCCGCCATGAACTCTATCGTTAAGCATTTTCGCAGGAGCAGTCGCCTCGATCGCTGTTGACAATGCTGATACGAATGTATCCAAAGAAGCTCCTTTCTTAGCCAAAAGCAGACCAGGGTTCGTGCAGAACTGACCAACACCCAAAGTAATCGATCCAGCGTAAAGCTGTCCTAGAGCTTCCGCTTTGTTATCCAATGCCTCTGGCATCAACAATACAGGATTGATAGATCCCATTTCAGCGAATACCGGAATCGGCACCTCACGCTGAGCGGCAGCGTCGTACAATGCTCTACCTGCATAAGTAGATCCTGTGAAACCTACAGCTTTCACGATCGGATGCTTCACTAGAGCTTGTCCAACGACAACACCTGATCCATGAACCATAGTGAAAACGCCTTCAGGCATTTCAGTTTTTTCAGCAGCTCTGTAAATAGCTGTAGCTACCAAGTCGCTTGTGCGAGGATGACCTTCGTGAGCTTTCACGATCACAGGACAACCTGCCGCCAATGCAGAAGCAGTATCACCACCTGCTGTTGAGAAAGCCAAAGGGAAATTACTAGCGCCAAACACTGCAACCGGGCCAAGACCTACCAACATCTTTCTGATGTCCGGCTTTGGCACAGGCTGTCTATCTGGAATAGCTGTGTCAACAGTAGCTTCCAACCAAGAACCTTCTCTTACCAAGCTAGCGAACAACTTCAATTGACCAGTCGTACGACCTCTTTCACCTACGATTCTTCCTTCCGGCAATCCAGACTCTTCACATGCCGCTTGAACCAAATCATCGCCCAAAGCAACGATTTCATCAGCGATAGCATCCAAGAACTCTGCTTTTCTTGCGCCAGAAAGTTTTCTGAAAGTAGCAAATGCTTGATTGGAAAGTTCCAACAAACCATTCAACTCCTCAGCTGAAGGATTCTCCAGCGTATATTTTCCTTTTTCTAAAGTTTCCATTTTTTATTGTTTTAAAAATCACTTGAAATATTAAATGAGAAGCCTTCATCGGCTCATGAAGCGATCAAATCGCCCCATAAAAAAAGCTCCCCGCTTAGTAAAGACAATTCGGCATGGCCAACTCATCTATTCTGACAACAGGAAGCTAAATACCCCTGACAACACAGGAGTCCTATATTATTATGCTTTTATCTCTAAGATTACGCCTCTACAGAAAATGGAGACTCAACTTCTGGAAGTTCTGGTCTAGCAGCAACACCGTCGTTGATAATTTTCAAGATTCTTTCTCTTTCTTCGCCTTCAAGCGGAAGTCTTGGAGCTCTTACATTCTCAGTACCGATACCAGTAGCAACTTCAGCTAGCTTGATGTATTGAACCAACTTAGGGTGAATATCAAGCTCTAGCAATGGCAAGAACCATCTGTAGATAGCCAATGCTTCGTCAGGTCTACCTGCTTTAGCAAGTCTGAAGATAGTTACAGTTTCCTTAGGGAAAGCACAAACCAAACCAGCAACCCATCCGTCAGCTCCCATGAAGATTTCTTCCAAAGCCAAAGTATCAACACCAGAAAGGATAGCGAATCTGTCACCGAACTCATTCTTCATACGAGTAACGTTAGAGATATCTCTAGTTGATTCTTTTACCGCTTGGATATTAGGGCTATCAGCCAACTCTCTGAACATGTCGATAGTTACTTCTATACCATAGTCAACCGGGTTGTTGTATACCATGATTGGAAGCTCAGTAGACTCAGCAACAGCTTTGTAGTAAGCTACAGTTTCTCTATGGTCAGCTTTGTATCTCATTGGAGGCAACATCATCAAACCAGAAGCACCGTCTTCTTGAGCTTTAGCGGCAGCAGCGATTGCGTTAGCAGTAGTTTGCTCAGCAACATTCATAATTACCGGCACACGACCATCCACGTGAGCAACACAAGCTCTCACTAGCTCAGACTTCTCATCAGCAGAAAGCACAGAAGCTTCACCCAATGTTCCACCCAAGATGATACCGTCAACTCCAGCTTCTAGCTGAGCATCAATATTTTTTCTGAATGCATCTAAATCCAAACGATCGTCATCTGTGAATTTTGTCGTTACAGCTGGGAATACCCCTCTCCAATTAACTTGCATAGTCTTTTATTTTTTGATGGTTAATTATTTCCTTTTTAAAATCCGAAAATGCAGTTCATTCTCGAATCTTAACAAATTTACCGAAACCATTAGATAATGTCTTTCAAAATATTGCCCAAACAACATACTATATTACCCTTTAAGATTTAAATAGAAAGCGTTTTATGATATTTTAGTATTAATGAGAGATTATCCGTAGAGATGTGCAACAGTCTAGTGTAAAAATATAATCCTACTGTCCATAAAAAATAGCCTAATATATTCGGCTAATTCGTGCAACGAACTTCAATATGTTATTTACATCCAAATTAGTTTGAAAATGGTAATTAAGCAAGATTTTCTCTTATAAAGCGATTCATAAAGGTAATTTTTTTTACTTTGAGTCAAAATTCATAAAATGGCACTCAAAAAAGAAAAAGCAAACTCTTGGCCTATTAACCATAAAACATTTCACAAAAAATTAATTAAACCAATCAATATTTTTTATAAGCCAAAACTTACACAGAAAGCGTATCATATACCTCACTTTTATTAATAAACATTAACTATTTTCTAGAATTTAGCACTATATGCACACGAAAATCATAAAAACAATATGATTTTTAATATTTATTTATTATATATGGTACATGAAGAAACCACTACTATTTAAAATACCTAGTTCAGAGAAGGAATCCTTTCGGGTTCAGTATGAAGATCAACCTTATTTCTATGACCCGCTACACTTCCACCCTGAGCTCCAACTCACCTATATTCTGGAGAGTAATGGAACATTCTTTATAGGGGACAATATAAAGAACTTCAAAGCAGGAGATATACTCCTCATCGGAGCGAACTTGACGCACGTATTCCGCAATGACAAACTTTATTATGAAGATTCGAATGAAGAGGTGAGAGCCAAAGCGATATCTGTATTCTTCACGGAAACATCTTTTGGCGCGGATTTCTTCGAATTGCCCGAAGCTGCGAAAATCAAGGATTTGATAAAAAAATCAGGCAGAGGTCTTAAAATAACCGGAGAAACAAGAGATCTTATCGCTCCTTTGCTTGAAACATTGAAAGATCTGGAGGGATTCTTCAGAATCATAAAAATGCTTGAAATACTCAACTTGATCGCTGAAAACCTCGAGTCGGATGTAGAGTACTTGTCAAGTTTAAGCTATTCCAAATTTCTTAAAGAATCTGACAGCAAAAAAATCAACGATGTATTCGAATATGTAATGCAAAACTTCTCTGAAAACATCAAACTAAGCGACGTTGCGGATATTGCCAACATGAGTGTGACTTCATTCTGCAGATACTTCAAGCTTAGAACTCGCAAGACATTCTCTCTTTTCCTTAACGAAATCAGAGTGGGACATGCTTGCAAATTGCTTAAGGAGAACAAATACAACATATCGGAAATTTGCTACGAATGCGGATTCAACAATATTTCCAACTTCAACAGACAATTCAAGGCGATCACTAACTACACGCCTACAGAATACAAAAAGAAATTCAACTACTAAAGAGGCCGTCATTATGACAGCCTCTTTACTAGAATTGATCAAGCAAATGGTTCGTTATCTATCGAGCCAATGCTTGCCCTAATTTCATATTGTCTCCCTGTGAATCAACCATATAATCCACTGAATTTCCATTAGGAGTGAAAAATCTGGCGACAGTCTTTTTATTCATTTTCTTCAACTCAACCAGCTTCATTGATTTCTCCTCATCGGTCATAAGCCAAATTCCCGTCTCAGGATCATAATCGAATTCAACGACTTCTTCTGTGGCCAAGTTCACAATCTCGTAGCGATTTTTCGTCGTTAGCACCTTGTATTTCTCTCCTTTAACCTTAACAATTCTTTCCTCTGATTCTCCCTCTTTCATAGAGATCGGATTTTCCCCGCCCCAAAACTCTATCGAATTGAAAATCAAGGCATCGCCAAGCAATGACAAAGGATATATCGGAACGATTACAAAGGCGAAAAACACTAATTCATTAATAAACTTAGTACCTACTTGCTGATTCCAAGAGTGTAAATTAGTTGTCAATTTAAAAGGTCCAATACAACTGGAACTCACCATTAGCGAACTGGCTAAAGCGATCATTAAAAATTTCTTCAAAACAGCTTTCATCATTTATTATTGTTTAAAAGTTTTCACATATATCAACACAATCGATTAATCAAATTCCTTGCAAAATGTAAAAAACAAAAGGGAAAATCTCTTTCCCCTTATGCTTTTAATTTATTCTTCTATTAAGGCTTCTTGTTCAGCTGTCTTACTAGCCTCTAATGGGATCATTGGCCTTTCTTTGACAATATTCATTTCTTCAATCAAATGCGTCGCTCCTGCAAATTTATCCACAATGAACAAAATGTATCGAATGTCTACACCTATGTTTCTGCATATCTCCGCATTGTACATCACATCGCTCATCGTGCTTTGCCATGTTCTATCGAAATTCAGACCAATTAGATTTCCATTGGCATCAATAATGGGACTACCTGAATTTCCGCCTGTCGTATGATTTGAAGCCAAGAAACACACGGGCATTTTATCACCAATTCCATATTCGCCATAATCCTTCTCATCATATAATTTCCTCAACTTCTCAGGCATCGCAAAATCTGGATTTCCACTCTCATTCTTTCTGATAATTCCTTCCAGCGTAGTTTGAAAAGTATACTTGACTCCATCCTCCGGCTCATTGCCATCGATCAAGCCATAACTCACCCTCATCGTGCTATTCGCGTCAGGATAAAATTTCTTTTCAGGGCTCATTTCAATTAGTCCCTTAACATACAGCTTTTGCAACTGATCAATCTCGATTCTTCTCTGCTCTATTTCAGGAACTATGCTATTTTTAAACAAACCATAAAAAGCATTCGCCAACGTATATACCGGATCTTTATCTAGTTTCTTTGGGTTACTTTTAATAGCCAAAGCTTCTTTCTCTGTCGTTAGCTTGGATTTCTCAAACAAATAATCAGTCAATTTTCCATAATCTCCCTTGAACTTGCTTTTCAACTTCTGAAACTCTTCAGGCTTGTATTCATCAGCGACATTCTCATCAAAAGTTTTCAACATAGCTTTCATCATCATTTGGTCGGTCGGCCTGTTATAATCCTTGAAAAACTTGGCAATTGAAGCATCAGACTTCGCATCTAAACCTAAAGACAATCTAAAAGCCTCTATCCCGAAAATAGCCTCTCTCATATACTGCAATGGCACTTCATAAGGTGTCAGTCCATTATTGGCTTTTTCCAAATTCGTTAACAAGTTTTTATAATCTTCATTGCCTTGCTTGTCAGCCCACTTCTGAAATGCTTTTTCCTCAACTCTTTTTACTTTTACAGCTTCGGATATCTTCAAACCTCGGTTTTCACCTATCCACTTTTTCCAATAATTCGCTACTCTGGCATATTTTGAAGCATATTGAATCCTAACTTTATCGCTTTGATCCATTTCCGCTTTCATGATCGCCAATTTCTCTTCTCTAATATTTATTCTTGCGGGATTAATACTATCAACCAAAGCTTCCACAGCATAAGAGGTTAAATATTCCTGTGTTCTGCCTGGAAATCCGAATACCATCGAAAAGTCTCCTTCATTTATTCCAGCGATATTAACCGGCAAGAAATGCCTAGGCTTCAAAGGTATATTGTCTTCAGAATATTTCGCTGGTTTGCCATCAGGACCTGAATACACTCTAAAAATGCTAAAATCCCCAGTATGTCTTGGCCATACCCAATTATCTGTATCTCCTCCAAATTTTCCAATAGACGATGGCGGAGCTCCTACCAATCTTACATCCTCATATTTTTCCGTTACGAACATATAATACTTATTGCCGTAAAAGAAAGGCTTGATCAAAGCTTCGTAATGCGTACCTTCCACAGCCTTTTCCTTGACTGAAGGCATGCGGGCTGAAATGCTATCTTCCAAAGCCTTTCCTTCCAAGGCATCCAAACCGGCAAGCATTTGATCTGTCACATCTTCAATACGAATGATAAACGTGACAAATAAATTCTCATTTGCCAACTCTTCATCTTTGCTCATCGCCCAAAAGCCATCTGTCAAGTAATCATTTTCTACAGAACTATGAGATTGAATTTGTCCGTAACCGCAATGATGGTTTGTCAACAGCAATCCCTCGTTGGAAATAATCTCGCCTGTGCACCCACCATTGAAAGACACAATCGCATCTTTGAGACTCGACTTGTTAACGCTATAAATGTCCTCCGCGCTCATCTTCATTCCCAACGACTGCATATCCTGCTCATTCAACTGCTTAAGCAATTGAGGTAGCCACATCCCCTCTTCTCCCATCGCATGAAAGGAGGTTTTAAAAAAGATCAGCAAAAAAAGTAAACGATACTTTAGCATAATTGATTATAATTTATTATAAAATACGTTGATTGAAAATTATATTTATTAAACAAATTGAATAAAAATAAACTTGTATGTAATAAAATCTACCCAATGATTTTTTCCATATCCCGACTTCCGGTTTAAAAATAATATTATTTTACAAACATAATCGCATTGAAAGACTATTACGACATATTGGGCATAGAAAAAGACGCTGATGATAAATCCATTAAAGAAGCTTACAGAAAACTAGCCAAAATCCATCATCCGGATAAAAACATCGACAAGGCAAACGATGAAGACAAAGAAATATTCAAACTCATCAACGAAGCTTATCAAATCTTATCGGACAAAAGCAAAAGAGCTCAATACGACCTTACGCTTATAACAAACGAAAATCACCCGCTGTCAGATGAAGAACTTTTTGAAAAAAATCGAATCTACAAAGAATATATCAAAAGGGACTTATTCAGACAAAAACAGATGTTTTGGCAAAAGTTCAGCACCAAAGCTATCATGAGTTTTTTATTTACTTTACTGGCATTTCTCTTTCTAAGGGTGACTTATCTCAACTACATGGACTATCGCATGAAAAAGCTTGAGAAAAAACAATTCATCATAGCCAAAAAAGCCTATGAAAATGATCAACTGGATGAAAGTTTGAAAATACTTAGCATACTCAGTAGGCACCCCAAAGCCTCCACGGAAGTGAAAAGATATTTCGAGGTCATCATCAGTGATTTGTATGACAAAGGCATGGAGCATTATGAAAACAATGAATACGAAAAGGCTTTAAGCAAACTTCATTATGTCAGGGTTTTCGGCCCTTATTCAGCCGCTATTCACAAAACCATCGCTGAGATCTACGAACACTTCAAGGATTATAATGCTGCACTTTCCGTATACGATGATATGCTTATGATAGGCCATTATGACTTGCCTGTTCTATTATCAGCGGCGGAAGTAGCCGCGGATAAAATGCATGACAACAGGCTTGCTTTGAATTACTTCGACAAGGCCATTGATATCTTAATAGAGATGTACACGGCCAAGTACGGCGAAGCTTATCCTCTAGTATTAGACCCTAATGAAATCCCTTACTCGCATTACCAAATTCATTATAATCTAGGTATTATTTACCTAAGGCTAGGGGAAGTTCAAAAAGCCATTGACACTTATGAATGGGCTATCATGCTAAGAAAAAACAGGCCTGAGAGTTATTATATGCTAGGGAACTGTTTTTGGGCAAAGGGAGAAATGGATAAAGCTTGCGATGAATGGAAAAAAGCCATTAGCAAAGGTTCTTTAAGAGCCCAAGACACTTACAATACATACTGTCTGGAAGTGTTCAATTAATCTTCAATTACTTCAGCAACACATCTAAACCCCAAATATGGACTTGGATAGTCATAATTCATTAATTTAACTAAACTTTCTTCAGGAGATATGAAAACTTCTTGGCTTGCTCCCATAGCAACACCTTTTCTAAGAGTCATTTCACTCACATTATCAAAAAAATTGTAAATACCAGATGTATGAAAAGATTCAGAACCATAACTTTTTAACACACCCGCATTTATTTCAGCTGATTTCAAATAATAATTATTCAGCTTCTTGTAATTTTTTTCTAACAAAACTTTTCCTATCAAAACCCATTCCTCTGGAGTAATAAGCCTAAACACAAATTTTTTATCTGACTTATTAAACCTCTCAACAAATTCTGTTCGCCACTTGCAGTATGCCAACGCTTGCTCATAGGTAATGTTTGTTATCGGGTAATATCTAAAATTTTCATTCTCAAAAACTTTACTATCATCAAGTGGCAATAATTTCAAATACTCTTTACGAGAAAGGTTATTTCTAACATGATAAAGGAATTCCATCCAATGGATATTGGAAACTTCAGATTTATCTACAAATAATCCCGAAATTTCAATCATGTTTGGAGGTTTTCTATATACTTTCTTATCCGCACTATAGCTACTCTTCTTCACATAAAAATTAATATTAGCAACTTTCTTATCATCAAACACGACACTTAATAAATTTTCTCCATCAATAATTCTATTGAATGCTAGTTCTAAAGTATCAATATCTGTATGAATTTCTAAACGGCCATTTACAACATCATCTAAATTTATATAATCCTCAGGCTTAAGCTGATAAAAATCAACCTGAATATTTGATCTGTAAATAGTTATTTCTCCATTGATAGAAGAAATCGTATGCTCTGATTTCTGACTAAAGCCAAGTATTGAGAAAGAAATCAATGTAAATAATAATAAAATAGCTTTCACTGAAATAAAAAATTTAAAATATCAGCGAATTTATTAAATTTTTGTAAAAAAATTTCATCCTCCTATGAGAATCATGCTTCTATTCTTATCCAAAGAGTCGGCATTTTCATTATCCAAGGACAAGCCTCCATGTTTTTCATGTTTTTCATGAACAGATGAACGAATCAAAGACTCAATATCCTGTCCTTCTCTCAGTGCGGATAAGAGGTTCTTTTCATCCTGTCCAAACAAACAGTTTTTCATCTTGCCGTCAGCTGTCAATCGCATTCTATTGCAATCTCCACAAAATGGAGACGTAACGGAGCTTATAACTCCAAATGTCCCTTGATAGCCTTCTATATGAAATATCTTGCTGGTTTCATTGGGCAGATGCGCATGAGAGACAACCTTTTCTTCTCCATAAAAAGTATTCATAACACCTAGGATATCAGCCAAAGTAACGGTTTTCTCTTCTTCCCATTTATTGCCTCCAAAAGGCATGAACTCAATAAATCTTACTGCTATTGACGAGTGCTGAGTCATTTCCACAAAATCGACAAGCTCGCTCTCATTAAAACCACGCATCAATACAGCATTGACTTTCAAATCAAAGTGCTCATTATTGAACAATTCGATATTTTTCATCACTCGATCAAATTGATTTCGCCTTGTGATTTCTTCAAATTTCTTCGAATCAAGCGTATCCAAGCTCACATTGATGCTTCTTACATTCAATTCAAGCAACAAGTCATAATACCTATCCAGTAAAATTCCATTGGTCGTAATCGCAAGCTCAACAGGAAGTTCAGCTACTTTTCGCAAGATCTCATCAAAGTCTTTGCGAAGCAGCGGTTCTCCTCCCGTAAAGCGTATTTTTTTCACGCCCAAGTCGACAAAAGTTTTCGCCAAAGCAAACACTTCGTCGGAAGTCATCAGGTGCGATTTAGGAGAAAGCGGAATACCCTGTTCAGGCATGCAATAAGTACATCTAAGATTGCATTTCTCAATCAAAGAAATCCTCAAGTAATCATGTACTCTCCCAAATCTATCCACCAATGGATTTTTACTTTCTATCTTCAAATCAGTTATGTCTGGCTCCTTCAATTACTCTAAATAGGTGCAATAATGATGGGAACAAGGCTTCCATCGATTCCTTAGCCCCATTGGTTGATCCAGGCAAAGCCAGCAGCAACGTCTCCTCTCTAAGTCCTGCCACACTTCTCGACAGCATCGAATAAGGCGTTCTGTCTTGCCCGTAATGACGGATGTATTCGGAAACTCCCGGTATTTCTCTTTCTATCAAAGGCTTTAATGCTTCCGGGGTGACATCCCTTGGAGACAAGCCTGTTCCTCCAGTATAAATCACCATATCCGTTGATTGATCAACATGCGTCATGGCTTTTTGCTGGATGGCTTCCAACTCATCGGGTATGATCGCGTATTCGATCACTTGGACACCCAATTTTTCCAATTTCTCAACGATAACCTTACCAGCTCTATCTTCCTTTTTTCCAGCGGAAATCGAGTCCGAACAAACAACAACGGCGGCCTTCAGCTCCTTGGTATTTTTTGAAAAGTCGGATTTCCCACCTCTTTTCTTCAATAACTTGATATTCCCGATCTCAACCTGCTTGTCAATGGGCTTAAGCATATCATACATCGTCAAGGCAACCACAGAAGCTCCATGCATAGCCTCCACTTCAACTCCTGTCTTATAGATCGTCTTGGCAGTCAACATAATCTTAACCTCAAGTCCATCTATTTCATAAGCTACTGAAGTCTGTTCCACCGGCAAAGGATGGCAATCCGGAATCACATCCGAAGTCTTCTTCACGGCAAAAAGTCCTGCAACCTTTGCCATCTCAAGCACGTCTCCTTTTGGCACTTCTTTATTGACGATTGCGTCTATAGTCTCCTGCTTGCTTACTTTCACTACAGCTTGGGCTGTGGCTTCTCTTAACGTTGAATGCTTATGTGTTATATCTATCATTTGCCTTATTTATTCTCCTTCCATACAAAACTTTCATCTTCAAACAACTCCTTGCCGAAAACCGGAGCCTTTGCCTTGATTTCTTCCACGACAAATTCCAAAGCTTCAAAAGCAGTACGTCTTCTTGGTGATGAGACAAAGACAAACAAACAAATCTCACCAACATTCACTCTTCCAAGGCTATGATAAATATGCATGCACGTGATATCGAACTTTTCAAAAGTGTTTTCTCTAATTTCATGCACTACATCCATTGCCATGTCTTCATAAGCGCTATATTCTATAGCTCTTACCTCTTTGTCTTCTATAATATCCGCCCTGACTTGTCCCAAAAATATATCATGAGCTCCTATAGTTGTTTTCGATTGATGTTTAGCAATAGATTCCGCTATGGATTCAGGACTTATAGGACCTTCTCTGAATATGTTTTTAGGCTTTTTATTCTTCATCAGTAAATTTTGTTTGTTCAGATACAATTACATTTTAGGAAAAAACAATATTATAATCATCCACCAGCAAAAGGAGGCAATACAGCCAATTCGTCGATTTCGCTGATCAGCAAGTTTTTATCTCTGATCAGCTTTTTATTGACCGCAAGCTTGTATGGCACTTTTTCCAGACCAGCATAACGGGCCAAAAGCGTGTTTTCAAGCTCTGCCAATGTCTTATCTCCATCGAAATTAAGCTGCTCATTATTCTTTTCTACGGCTTGAGCTGCCATGCCAAAATACTTTATTTCAATTTGCATAGTTCCACTATTTTCAAGTCTTCAGGAGTATTAAAATTATGAACAGAAAGCGCCAAGCTTCCTTCCAGATGAATTACTTTCTTGGATAATTGGCCACAAGCTACTCTAACTCGCCTCTCATCTTGCTTAAGACACTCTTCAAAGTAGTCAGCGCAACTTTTATCATAGATTCCCACCAATGGCATTTCTTTACCTTCAGCAGAAACCCAAGTAATCAGCGAACTACCATCATGAGCATCAATCAAAGACTGCAACACATCATCATCTATCATGGGCACATCGCAACTTAACACTAGATTCGCTTGTGTCGAGCTATACGACAAAGCCGCTTGCAAACCAGCCAAAGGCCCTTGCATTGGATACATATCCTCGACTAATTCATATTGCAATAACTTATGCTGCTCATTTGACGAGGCTATAATCACCTTGCCACAAAAAACTTCAAGCTTGCGCGCGATTCTCTTTGCTGAAGCCTCGCCATCGATCATCATCATGCCTTTGTCTTCACCCATTCGAGAACTCTTTCCTCCAGCCAATATGATCCCCGTTATATTATTCTTCGAAATCAGGCTCATGACCAATCCATTTTATCCATTTCTTCCTCAAGGAACGTTTCGCATTTAGCCGCTAAATGCTCAAAATTAGAAAGCAGCTTTTCTCCATAAGGAGTCAATTTCGCTCCACCGCCATTTTTTCCACCAGTGGATTTTTCTACCAATGGTTGCTTAGAGTGCGAATTACTGCTGTCAATCAGATGCCAAGCCTTGCGATATGACATCCCGAGCTCTTTAGCTGCTCCAGATATAGACCCACAAACTTGAAGCGCTTTCAAAAGCCTGAGCCTGCCCATTCCCAAGAGCATTTCCTCGTCAGACTCCAACCATAATCGACTTTTAACTTTGTAGGCCATCCAGATTTAAATTTCGTTATTCCCTTGCTGGTATAACGAAGATAAGAAAAATTACTTTATTTTTATAACTTCCACCAAGTCGCCTTGATCATAATTTGACTTTTCACCAGAAATATAAATCAATGAGTCTGCCAAAGCGAAAGTATGAAGCATTGCTGAGCTTTGTCCTTCCAATATTTCGACACCATTTTTAGTCCTTTTCCCTTTCAAAAACAGTGCCCTGCCACCCTTATATTCATATTTTTCTTTCAAAGGCAAATACTGGCGCTCAAGCGCAAAGTCTTCGGCACCCAAGGCTCTTTGGATGACAGGAAGAAGGTAAACGTAAAAACATGTCAATGCGGCGGCAGGATTGCCCGGCAAAGCGAAAATCAATTTTTCATCTTTTCTCCCAAAAAATAATGGCTTGCCCGGCTTTTGCTTCACTTTATAAAATACTTCCTCTACATCGTTGTATTCCAAAGCGTCTTTTACAAAGTCATAATCCCCCACTGAAATTCCTCCAGAAACGATCAAGACTTCATTGTCATCCAACAAACTGGCGACCTTTTGCCTTGTCGAGCTCAAATCATCCATACAATGGTGAATTTCCACGCTCTTGCAACCCAATTCATACAAGGCCGATTGCAACATGATGGAATTGCTATTGTAAATCTGGCCATAATCCAACGGAGTTCCTGGCTCCACAAGCTCATTTCCGGTATACAAAATCGCAACCTTGGGAGCTTGTCTCACAATGACTTTGTCCAAACCTAAAGTCGCTAAAAAACCTATGCTTGCTGGATTAAGTTTATCTCCTTCCCTTAAAGCTACTTCTCCTTTTTGAATCTGCTCTCCTAACGGCCTTATATTTTCCTCGGCTTTAACTTCGCCGTCTATCAAGATCTTATTGTCATCCAATCTCTGAACTTTCTCCTGCATGACTACAGCATTCGAAGAGTCAGGAACAGGAGCGCCTGTGAATATTCTTACAGCTTCGCCTCTTTTTAATTCAAATTGAGAGTTGTCTCCCGCTTTAATTTCTCCCACAAGAAGGTAATGGTTACTTTCATGCGCATTTATAGCATAGCCGTCCATTGCTGATTGTCTAAATGGAGGCATATTTATAGGAGAATGAATATCCTCAGCCAGCACACAATTCAGAGCTTCTGACATTTGCACCAATGACTTAGGCTGTTGGACGGTTATATTTTTAATATGTTGAAGGGCTTGTTCTACAGTAATCATATAGTAGGTAAATGTTATTTTAGAAAACTATTAAGATACTGTCAATATACTCATTAAGTATAAATCGACATTTAAATGATATTAAAAAAAGAATTAGATAGCTTTACGATTTTACTAAAAAGTGATAAGTCTTTTCCAACAACAAAGCTAATTCTTTAGGCAAATCCGATTCTTCCCAAGGTTCTTTTGCTCCAAAGGTATGTCCTGCATCATCGATCAAAAATAGTTCTGAATTAGGCGCCAATTCGTTTATTTTCTCCGCATTGACATAATCAACAGCTTCATCGGAAGTCCCATGGCATATCAATAAAGGTTGCCACAAGTTTTTCAATCTTTTTTTCAAATTATATATATCTGAATTTTCCAAAAGATCATTCATAAACTGCTTATAAATAGGCATGTATTGATTGGTCCTGCCATTATAAATTTCAATCTTTTGCTCTTTCATCAACTTAGCTTTCAACTCTTCGGACAAAAAATTCTCCACGTCGAGAACCGAAGCCCAAGTCACTAACTTTTTGACCCTATCATCCTCCAAAGCTTTCATCAACACATCAGCTCCACCTCTGCTATGCCCTATCAGTGATAAACTCTTAGTTTCCAAAGGCAATTCACCCTTCAATGACTCTACAAAATCTATGACAACACCCAAATCGCTTCTTTCGATACTAAAGTTATTATTGCCAAATGCCTCTAGATCTACAAACTCATTCGGATGGCCCGGATCCGTGCCATTATGAGAAAAATTGAATTTGAAGAAAAAGCATCCTCTCTGCGCAAAATACTCGGCAACCAAATTGAACGCACCCCAATCTTTATAACCTTTAAAGCCATGGACAAATATCACTGTTGGCAAGGTATTATTATCAAGGTCCGAATTATACTGATAATCATAACTGATGGACTTGCCATGCTTTCCTTGAATAATTCCTGATTTCTTAGTTAAGTTCATTGCAAAAGAATTTGTATGATTTTCAACGAATTTATAAAGGAAAAAAAGGAAAGCAAAAATAGTTTTGACTTCTAAATCTTATACAAAAAAAGACCAAGTCTTTCGAACCTGGTCTCTTCACACTAAAAAAAACTAACAATGATAATTTCCAATATCACTTGACTGAACTGTTTCTATTATTTTTTATTTGCTCGCAAGCATAGAGCCATCGGACTCCACTACTTTCACGTTCTCTCTATTTCCTGCGTTATAGCTAATTTCATATCTCACTCCTTTATTGCTATCCCACACTATCCACTTTCCATCTTTCAGGCCTTGAGTATATTTTGCAATGGCAACGATTCTATTCGCATCATCCCACCTTGTCCATTGTCCAGATTTCGAATTGTCTGTATAATGGCCTATTTCCTTAATGTTTCCATTTTCGTAATATCTAATGATTGGCCCTTCCACTAATCCAAGAGAAAAATGCTGCACTTGCGAAAGTTGACCATTTTCGTAATAAGATTCTAGTTTTCCAGTAAACTCTTTTCCATCCTTGGTGTAATATTTGCCATCTACTTCTTTAATCCCATCGCTTGCGAATGTCGAGATTGAAGCCATTACCATTACTATCAATATTGCTAATATATTTTTCATTTTATCCTCCTTGTTTTGAAATTATTGTAACATTACTCTAATGTTAACACAATGTTACGAATTCTGTGCCAGAAATCAAATTATTATCAATAAATAAAAATATAAGCCATAATTACGATAATATTATATCATAAATTGATTTGAAAAATTAACATTAGATTAATATTAAGCTAAAATCAGGATATTGGTAATTTAATCCAGCAATGATGAGATTGGCTTTTCAACAAATATCAAGTCTGTTTCAGAAGAAAAATAACCATCTATAAAAGCTTGAAAAAAATAAGCTATAGAACCTACAAATGCAGCTCTGTCTATCAAGGTAAAATCAATTTGGCTAAAAATTACAGAATTAAAAAAATCAGAAAAATGCTTTTCAAGCTGTGCCTTTATCCAGTCATCACTTTTATTTGCGTATGCAAAGCGTGCAAACGAAGCTAAATACCTGTTTGGCCGATCAGCACCATACAGTTCATCAAGCATGCTTGTTCCATCTTTGTCATAAGTTTGTCTAAAAAGATTGGAAATATGAGCAGGCATTGAGCCTTCCAAATACGCTTTAAACAATCTTCGTCCTAAAGCCATGCCGCTGCCTTCGTCTCCCAGCAAGTAACCTAAGCCGCCAAAAGTTTTGAAAATTTTCTTCCCATCATATAAACCAGCCACAGAACCCGTTCCAAGAATGCATACAAACCCGCTTTCATCGCCAAGCGACGCTTTGGCTGCTCCTAGCAAATCTGTATCAATCAGAAAGTCAGCATTCTTAAAAACTTTGGAAAATATCTCCTTTATAATAATCTTCCCAGCTGTTCGGCCACATCCAGCTCCATAAAAACTTATTTTGCTTACTTGATCGCTCACCTCTCCAAATTCTCTTTCAAGAATATCCAAAGCTACTCGATCATTCAAAAAATAAGGATTGAAGCCTATGGTCTCAACAGACTTCATTAACAGACCAGACTTATAAACTTTCCAAGCAGTCTTGGTTGATCCGCTATCAGCAACTATTTTGACTAAGCCTTCTGGTCTTTGACCTTCGAATTGTTCTTGCATATCTTGATGACTATAAACTGGCACTTATCTCTCATAAACTATTGTTTGTAAAAGTTCCGAATATCCAATCCATTAATCAAGCACTTAAGAAACAATCCACACTAGGAATAAGCATTATCTTTAATTAAAAAAATATCAAAAACTCAATTATAGGTGTTCTTCGGCAAAATGCTTATTCAAATATTCCGCCATCCCTTTCATTTGTTTTTGATAGTTTCTGCAAAGTTTGCAGGTCATTAAATGCAAGCGAAGCAGTATCTTTTCTCTTTTGGTCAACTCCCTATCCTCGCTTTCTATCATCAGCCTTGTCGCTGTATTGCAGTCATAGAATAATTTCATTATCATCGATTTAGCATCAAAACAAGCTTCAATCGGATGCTCATCACTATTACTTCATGAACCAATTCTTTTCCAAATACTGCCTCACTTTATTACGCGATCTATGCAAAAGCACCCAAACATTGGACGTCGTCAGATTCAATTCCTGACAAATATCTTCCGTTGCCATTCCATCAATATATTTCATTTTAAAAACTTTGGCGGCGTTATCTGGAAGAGACTCTATGGATGCCATTATCATCCTGTTAAGCTCTTTTTGCTCAATCTCATTATCCGAAAAAGTAAAGTCCCAATTTCCCGGAGCGTATTCTTCATTCCACGCGCCTTTTCTTTTGCCAGAAGACACAAAGGATTCCTCGCCTGCTTCATGAATAGAATAATGCGGCTTTTTCCTTACTGCTTTTCTATAATGATCGATTATTTTCCTCTTCAAAATCGATGTGAGCCAAGTCTTCTCCGATGCCTCTCCTCTAAAACTGTCCTTGGCTTTCAAAGCCGTAAAAAATGTCTCTTGGACTATGTCCGATGCTTCTTCATTAGAATTCATCCTTGAAACAGCAAAATTTCCCAAGGCCTCAGAGTAATTCTCTATCCACTTCTCAGGCTGAAGCATATGTTTTTTTGAGTTCAATATTCCCTCCATGAAATCAATACTTTAAGTTCGAGCTTGAATACAACTCAAAAGTCACCAAATCCAGCTTTATAAAATGTAAGCCTCATTACATTTAGCGATTTTCATCTTTAAAATCTCAAAAAAAATCTCTTCAAGACACTCTAAGTGCATTTTTAATTAAATTGCCAAGATTAACAAAGCAACAAGACACGGACAGTACATTTGAAGTTATTACATGAAAAAAATAAAAATAATCCTAGCTTTAAGCATTCTACTATTAAACGCATCCTTATCACACAGTCAAAACCTTCCCAAAAGAGAAGTCAGAGGTGCTTGGATCGCTACAGTATATAATATTGATTGGCCTTCGAAGCCAAAGCTTAAAAGCCATCAACAAAAAGCCGAGTTTTGCGCCATACTTGATTCATTAGCTGAGCTTCACATCAACACTGTCATAGTACAAGTAAGACCTCAATCTGATACTTTTTATCCATCGACACTAGAGCCTTGGTCAAGCTATCTCAACGGAAAGCAAGGTTATCAAAATGCTGATTATTACAACCCCTTGTCTTTTATGATCCATGAAGCTCACAAAAGAGGAATGGAGTTTCACGCATGGGTAAACCCATACAGACTAAGCATGGATCTGGACAAGGGCAAGTTAAGTCCCAGCAATCCGCTCTTCAAACATGAAGAATGGGTCGTCGCTTACGGAGGCAAATATTATTTCAATCCCGGCATACCTGAAGTTCGAAACTATCTAGCCAAAGTAATCCGAGAAATGTGCACACACTATGATATAGACGCTATTCATATGGATGATTACTTCTACCCTTATAAAGTAAGTGGCGAAGATTTCCCTGATGAAGTGGAATTTGCTCGATACGGAAACAATTTCGACAATATTGAGGATTGGAGAAGAGATAATGTGAACAAGCTTGTGGAAAACTTGAATACTGTCATCAAATCTGTGAGAATGGATATAAAATTCGGCATTAGCCCATTCGGTGTATGGAGAAATAAATCCACAGATCCTGAAGGGTCCGATTCAAGAGCAGGACAAACAAACTACGATGATTTATACGCGGACGTATTGCTTTGGCTTAAAGAAGGCTGGATAGACTATGTGGCACCACAACTATATTGGCGTATTGGCAATCCTGCCGCTGACTATTCCAAGCTTGCAAAATGGTGGAGTGAACATACTTATGGCAAGCATCTATATATAGGACATTCGATTTACAAAGTTGGCGATAAAAAAATGCACTCGGACTGGATGAATTCCGATCAAATAGAAAAACAAATTCTTCTCAATAGAGAATTAAGCAATGTCCATGGCAGTTTTTTTTATTCCGCAAAATATTTCATGTCTGATCGCATAGGCTTTAAAAGCCAATTAAAAGCAAATGCATACAACGAGCCCGCGCTAATTCCTGAGATGGAATGGTTGCAACTTTCAAGAAACAAACCTGATGCTCCTTCAATTGAAAATATTGAAGGAAGCCTGCTGGAAGGAGTTTCAGTAAGTTGGTCAGATAACGATGCAAATTCATCCAGAAAATACATCTTATATAGATATGAACTTGGAGAAGCCTTGGATTATAACAATCCCAAAAATATCATCGCTATATTATCTAGAGAGGTTAAAGACTTGCATTCGTATGTTGATAACAATGTTGAAAAGAATAAAATATACAGCTACGCAGTCTCTTCAGTTGACAGATATAATAAAGAAAGCGCTCCTTCAAGATTAAGAACTGTAAAAGTAAAGAAAAAGAAAACTCTTCAGTTGAACTAAGTCTATATTGCGAGTTATCATAAAATTAATGTGCATAACTTATGAATAACACAAATGTTATCCACAAACTTATCAACAAGCTGATTTTTTTGTGGATAACCATACTTAACCATAACCATATAGCTGGAAATGGAGTGTTTTTCGAGAAATTCGCTTACAATTTTAAGTTTTTTGGCAATGTAAGCTTTTAAAAAAAATCAATTAAAGCTATCCACCTTAGTTATCAACACTGTGGATAAATAAGTGAAATAAGGCCTAAATTTTAACATTAAATGTGAAACCCCGATATTTATCCACTTTTTTTTCCACATACCCACAATAATTGTGGATAAATAGCTTATCCAAGCTCTTTAAGGAAAAGAAACTAAATTCGTTTTTCAAGCAATAGCCAATATGCATTGATCATTTTTCAAGCCAAAATTGAAAAAAATGACATAAGTTTTTCATGAAAAATGTTTTTCTAAAATTCCAAATTTTAGGCATAAAAAAACCTGCAAAAAAATGTTTTTTTGCAGGTTCAATCTTATCATCACCGTAATATTAAGCGGAATACACTTCCTTTAACTTTGCCACAACAAAATCAACTTCTTCCATAGTATTCAACTTGCTAAACGAAAAACGAACAGAAGGTCTCGTAGAATCAGCATTCAAAGCTGTCAAAACATGAGAGCCCTGCAATGCTCCGCTGGAACAAGCGCTACCGCCTGAGGCGGAAATCCCAGCTAAATCCAATGTGAACAATAACATGCCCGATTGCTTGTTAGCCGGCAGACTTGCATTGAGCACGGTGCACAATGAATTATCCAAATCACCGCTCTCACCATTGAACGCAATTTCTGGTATGGCCTTGATCAATTGGTCTTTCATATATGACTTCAATTCTCGAACTTTAGCCATATCTGAATCTAGGTTCTCACAAGCAATCTCCAAAGCTTTCGCCATTCCTACGATGCTCGCCACATTTTCCGTCCCGGCTCTTACACTTCTTTCTTGCCCTCCCCCTTTGATAAAAGAAGGAATCTTAGAATTTTGATTTACATATAAAAAACCAACGCCTTTAGGTCCATGAAATTTATGCGCGGAAGCTGCCAAAGCATCTACTTTCAACTCCTCCACGTTTATTGGCAAATGAGCCACAGCTTGCACTGCATCTGTATGAAAATAAGCTCCATGCTCCTTGCAAAGCTTAGCGACTTTATCAACTGGAGTGATATTGCCAATCTCGCTATTTGCGTACATCAAAGAAACCAATGTCTTGTCTCCATACTCCTCTAGAAGATTTGTCAAATGGCCAAGGTCTAAATTTCCTTTGTTATCAAAATTTAATTGAAAACTCTTGATCACCCCTTTGCTTTCCAAATGCGCAATTGTGTTCAACACCGCAGGATGCTCAAAAGGGGAACTCACAACTACCTCTAAATTGTATTTATCAATAAATGAACGAATGGCTAAATTATCTGCCTCAGTCGCTCCTGATGTAAAGTATATTTCAGAAGCTTTTGCCCCGACCATTTTCGCTATTGTCTTTCGAGACTTTTCCACAGCCGCCTTCGCTTCTCTTCCATGGCTATGAGTGGATGATGGATTCCCAAAATATTCCAGCAAATACGGCCTCATTGCTTCAAACACTGCCGGATCCATGGGAGTGGTCGCGGCATTATCAAAATATACTTTCATATTAAACACTCGGATTATTGAACTTGAAAAATAACTATTTGACAATAGATCAAAATAGTCATTCCATACCAAGATAATCAAAATATATGACGAATAAGACTCAAACTTATCAAAAAATAGGTCAATCAGGATAAATTAGCATCAATTGAAAATTTGATTCAATAATGCAGTAGATTCTTTGGCCAGTCGATTAAACTGGTAAAATGAGCTAAAAACGTGTAGCAAAATAATTCCCAAGCATGAAAACCCATATACAGGCTTATTGATATAGAAAAAGAAAGCGCCTGTCAATATCAACAGAAGTGAAACCAAAGAAAAAACAAACAGGGAAGAAAAAAAAGGGACAAACTTGACAAAAAGCAAACAGCCTCGACTGGTTTTTTCCACTTTTCCAACCATTAGCGGAATGGAATTATTAGGCTGAAGCAGCTTTTGAGAGATTCTAAAGCCATTTTTTCGAACTCTGCCATTAAATACCTTTTTCTGAATCTTATCCTCATTTGACTGATCGATAATTTCTTCCTTAAAAGGCAAAGTCGCTTGGTCAATACGATGAATCACATCCATTTGACTCATTTCAAACACAAAAGTCTTCGTCGAGTAGGGTAGTATCCACATAGCACATTGAAACAGAAAAGGAGACTAAAACTCTCCTTCCCTTTTTTATTACTAACCAATTACAGCCGTAAAAGATATCTCAACATTCACGCCTTTAGGAAGACCTGCAACTTCCACTGTTTCCCTAGCAGGAGCAGTTTCTTCATTAAAATACTGACCGTACACTTCATTGATTGCCACAAAATTGCCCATATCGCTCACGAAAATCGTGCACTTAACGATATCTTCAAATGTAGCTCCCGCAGCTTTCAGTACTTCAGACATATTATCCATCACTTGCTTAGTCTCGGCTTTTATGTCTTTGCCAACGCAATCCGCCAAGTCTCCTTTAGCAGGATCAATAGCAATCTGGCCAGAACCATATACAGTATTCCCTACTTTTGTCGCTTGATTATAAGGACCAATTGGTGCCGGCGCATTCGGCGTCTGAATTATTTCCTTTGCCATTATTGTTTTCCGTTTAGTATTTTACAAAAAGTATATTTGAGTGTAATTTAATCAACAATAGAAATAATAAGAAAGGAAATCTATGACATTTATTATCCAAACAAATCTTGAAACACCTCATACAACTTTGCATATGCCCTGATGCTGATGCTATACTTGGACATATCAATCCCCTTCAATGCATACTTAGATAAATATATCTGTTCAAAACCTAGCTTTTGAGCTTCCGAAATACGGCTTTCCACATGATTAACAGCTCTCAATTCCCCTCCAAGGCCAACCTCCGCGGCAAAACATGTTTTATCCGGCACATTCATTTCTTCATAAGAAGAGATCAGCGACACGCACATAGCCAAATCAATAGCAGGGTCTTCTATCTTGATACCTCCGGCGATATTCAGGAACACATCTTGCACCCCAAGCCTGAATCCTCCACGCTTTTCAAGAACTGCCAACAGCATATTCATCCTGCGAACGTCATAGCCTGTCGAGCTACGCTGAGGATTGCCATAAGCCGCCGCGCTTACCAATGATTGCACTTCAATCAACAAAGGCCGATTCCCTTCCAAGGTCGCGCCGATAGCAACTCCGCTCAAAGCTTCCTCACGTTGCGAAAGCAAAATTTCAGAAGGATTCGACACTTCCCTCAAGCCATTATGTTGCATCTCATAGATTCCCAGCTCAGATGTAGATCCAAAACGGTTCTTCGTTGTACGCAAAATACGATATGAGCCATGGCGATCTCCTTCAAACTGCAATACAGTATCCACCATATGCTCCAATACTTTTGGTCCGGCGATATTTCCGTCTTTATTGATGTGGCCAATGATGAATGTAGGCACTGCGGATTCTTTCGCAAACTTCATTAGCTCAGCAGCAGTTTGCTTTACCTGACTCACACTTCCCGCTGATGAATCAATATATTCTGATTGAAGCGTCTGTATGGAATCTATCACCAATACTTCAGGCTTCAATAATTCTATTTGCTTAAAGATCTTTTGCGTCGTTACTTCAGTCAAGACATAACAATTGTCAGAATTATGCGCCATACGATCCGAGCGCATCTTGATCTGGCTTTGGCTTTCTTCTCCTGAGACATAGAGTACTTTTTTGTTGTTCATCTTTAGAGCAACTTGCAGCATCAAAGTAGACTTACCAATGCCTGGTTCTCCACCAATCAGTACCAAGGCTCCAGGCACTACACCACCTCCAAGGACGCGATTGAGCTCGGCATCTTTACTATTAAATCGTTTTTCGGTCTGATGTTCGATTTCTTTGATCTTCAAAGGCTTGGCGGCTCTATTATTCGAACCGGAACCTTTCACTTCTCCCGTCCATGCAACCGTTTGGCTTTTAGGAGTTGAATCCACAACTTCCTCCACATAAGTATTCCATTGTCCACATGCCGGACATTTGCCTAACCATTTGGGAGATTCCGCTCCACAATTTTGACAGAAATATGCTGTTTTTATCTTCGCTTTAGCCATGCAAAAGGTTTTATTATCTTGTTATATCGCTTGGACAATATTAAAGTTTATCAATGCCGAAAACAAGCTAGGTTTTGGATTCTTCAATTTAATATTAAGAGTGATAGAGGACTTTTACCATCCAAATCATTTACTTCTATTTCTTACCTCTCTCAAATACCACAAATCAGTCAATACCAAAGGGAGCAACTGCAATACTAGCACTTTCAGCAATAAGCTCGACTCTGCGGGATATAATAAAACGGTAAAGAAAATAGGCGAAACAATAGCTTTGAAACTGTACAAAATAAAACCGAATGTTGTCTTGATATGCAAATTTTTAGAGTATCGGTATGTCGCAAAAAAATAGAGCAAGATCGAAATACCAACAGGCACAACAATCTTCAGCTTAAAAAACCATTCAAAATTATCGAAAGGTCTTTGATAAGAAAAAATCAAAGAGAGGTTGACAAACGTTAATATCAGAAAAATTACCGAAGATCTAAGAGCTAATTTCATTAAAAAAATATATTAAGCATTTCTTTTTACTTTCCATACAAACCATATTCCCGAAACAACAACGGGTATCATTTGCATCAATAACATTTTTAAAAATTGATCCGCGTATGACGGCATAGTTTTAAACACTAAAACAAAAGGCAAACTAACCAACAACATTAATGAAACTAGATATACCAGCGGATTTTTAATAAACCTCTTTTTGTGATACTCTACCGTCACCATCAAAAATATCATGGTTGAAAGCAATAATGTTAATAATGGGTCAAGATTTTTCGAAAAAAATGAATTCGCAAACGTAAACTGATCAGCAAAAAGAATTGCTATGTTGGCTAACGTAAGCAAAATGAATATTAATAAAGATTGAAAAACGGATTTCATAGCATGATAAATTTGAATTCATCGAAAGATATAATTTTGTTTAAAACAATCCATTTTCAACTCTATTTATTTGGGAATGAAAAAACCGAATAAAAAACATATAAATGGTTCTGCTAGAGCTAACTTTTGGGACTATGATTGGAATGGTTCTTATTTCGTCACGATTTTCACTAAAAATAGAGGGCACTTTTTTGGGGAAATTGAAAACTCACAAATGCAGTTGTCAGCTATAGGTCAAGCGGCTAGTAATTATTGGTTACAGATTCCTGATCATTCTCTTTTTGTAGAGTTAGGAGTTCATGTAATCATGCCTAACCATATACACGGCATTATCAAGATCAATAAATCTAGGGAGGAAATAATATCTGAGAAGAAATATCCGAGTTTATTGCCAACTAATTCTCGTAATATTTTCGGGCCTCAATCTAGAAATTTGGCTTCTATTGTCAGAGGGTTTAAAGTGGGGGTAACTAAGGAAGCAAAGCGTATACTTCCTTACTTTGGGTGGCAAAAATTATATCATGATCATATCATTCGTGATGAACGGGCCTATCATAATATCCATAACTATATTATCAATAATCCCCAAAAATGGAACGACGACTGTTTTAGGCAGTGATTTCGTTGTTGGCGCACAAAATTTTGTGCGCCAACGGGGTTATCAATGCGCCTCTAACCAATCCGCGCCAATACCAACCTCTACCTCCAATGGTACTTCCATATCAGCGGCGTTGCGCATGAATTCTGGTATTTTTGTCTTGAACAACTCTAACTCGTCTTTTACTACATCAAATACCAATTCGTCATGTACCTGAAGAATCATCTTCGATTGTAGCTTTTCTGACTGCATCCAATGGTGGATTTCGATCATTGCTTTCTTAATCACATCAGCGGCACTTCCTTGTATAGGAGCATTGATGGCATTTCGTTCTGCAAAACCTCTCACTGTGGCATTTCTGGAATTAATGTCTCTAAGGTATCTCTTACGACCAGTGATCGTCTCAACATACTCATTATCTTTGGCATCGTTGATGACTTTATCCATGTATGCTTTAACAGCCGGAAACTCTTCAAAGTAAGCATCAATAATCTGAGCAGCTTCTTTACGTAGGATGTCCAATCGCTGTGACAATCCAAATGCCGAGATACCATAGATGATACCGAAATTGGCTGTCTTGGCTTTTCGACGCATATCAGAAGTTACCTCTTCCAAAGGCACTTTGAAAATCTTGCTGGCAGTCATCGAGTGAATGTCTTTTCCTTCTTTGAAAGCTTCGATCATACTTTCATCCTTGGCAAATGCCGCCATTATTCTCAATTCGACTTGAGAATAATCCGCTGCCAATATCACATGGTTTTCATCTCTAGGAATAAATGCTTTACGGATTTCTCTGCCTTCCGGCGTACGAATCGGAATATTCTGCAAGTTAGGATTGGTAGAACTTAATCTTCCTGTAGCTGCCACTGCTTGATTATAAGAAGTATGAATCAATCCATCCTTTTCACTGATCAATTCCGGCAATGCATCTACATAGGTTGATTTTAACTTCTGCAAACCTCTGAAATCCAAAATTAATTGACAGATTTCATGTTCATGAGCAAGTTTGCTCAAAATCTCTTCACCCGTAGCAAATTGTCCCGAAGCCGTTTTCTTTGGCTTGTCAACTAATTTCATTTTACCAAAAAGAATCTCTCCCAACTGCTTAGGCGAAGCGATATTAAACTCTTGGCCTGCCAATTCGTAGATTTTCTTTTCAATCTCAGTACTTTGCTCTCCAAATTTTACTGAAAGTGTCTTAAGGAAATCCGTATCGATCTTAACTCCATTTGCTTCTGTCGTTGCCAATACATCAATCAACGGACTTTCGATATTTTCAAACAAATCATCTACCTGATTAGCCTTGATCATCGGAGCAAACACTTCTTTAAGTTGTAAAGTGATATCGGCATCCTCTCCGGCATATTCCACGACTTTAGACACTTCTACATCGCGCATATTGCCTTGCTTCTTGCCTTTTTTCCCGATCAATTCGGTAATCGAAATCGGCGTGTAGTTAAGGTAATTCTCAGCCAATACATCCATATTGTGCTTGTTGTCCGGCTCTAATAGATAATGAGCAATCATCGTATCAAAGAACTTTCCTTTGACTTCTACTCCATAATTTTTCATTATCAATAAGTCGTACTTGATGTTTTGAGCGATCTTGGTGATCTTCTCATTTTCTAGCACAGCTCTGAAATCTTCTACGATCTTTTGCGCTTCTTCCTGATCAGCCGGCACAGGCACATAGTAAGCTTCACCTTTTTTGTATGCAAATGCCAAACCTACCAACTCAGCTGTATTGGCATCCAAAGAAGTTGTCTCTGTATCAAAGCATATTTCGTCTTGCAATGAAAGATAATAAGCTAGACTTTGGCGAAGTTCAGGCGTATCGACAAGCTTGTAATCATGCAGATAAGTGTCGATATTTTTCTTTTCTAAAGGAGCCGAAGGAATGATTTCTTCCGTTGGTTTGCTTACTTTTTTGCTTGTTGTTTGAGCTGTAGGATTTCCAAACATATCCAACTGGCCTTGAGCATCAGCTGTAGGTTGAGGAGTTGACTTCTTGGCTGGAGCAGGAGCTGAAGTTTGTCCAAGGATTCTTGTCTTCAATGTACGAAATTCCAATTCATCAAAGATCTTCCCAAGCTCTTCTTCATTAGGACCTGTGTATTTGAAATCTTCTTCATCAAAATCGACAGGCACATCTATATGTATTGTAGCCAGTTCTTTTGACAATATCCCTTGTTGTCCAAACTCCGTGACTTTCTCTTTGGCCTTTCCTTTCAGATCATTTACATTTTCCAAAAGTCCTTCAAGAGTTCCATAAGCCTTAAGGTATTTCACCGCTGTCTTTGGTCCGACACCCGGTATACCCGGTATATTATCCGAAGCATCACCCATCAAGCCTAGATAATCTCTTACCTGATCGACATTTTCAAGATCAAATTTTTTCAATACTTCTTCAACACCTAAAACATCAACACCATTGCCCATATAAGCCGGCTTGTACAAGTAAATATGTTCTTCGACCAACTGCGCATAATCCTTGTCCGGAGTCATCATATAAACTTCAAAATCATGCTTTGAAGCTCTTTTAGCCATCGTACCGATGATATCATCCGCTTCAAAACCCTGCTTTTCTAATACGGGAATATTGAAAGCCCTTACGATATCTTTGACCATCGGAATCGCTGTACGAATATCCTCCGGCATTTCCTGACGTTGAGCCTTGTACTCAGGGAAACGTTCATGACGAAATGTTGGCCCTGACACATCAAAAGCCACAGCGATATGCGTCGGTTTTTCTTTTCTAAGAACTTCAAAAAGTGTATTGGTAAATCCCAACTGAGCGCCTGTATTCAATCCTTTGGAATTGATACGTGGATTTTTGCTAAAAGCAAAATGCGCTCTGTAGATCAACGCCATCGCGTCAAGCAAAAAGAGTTTTTTATCTGGCATGATATATATGAAGTATGAATTTTCAGAATAATAAGTACTCTTTCAAAAATGAATCGAAATTTCAGTTTATTAGAAAACCTATGTTCGAGCATTTCAGAAAATAATAAATAGGACAATGTCCTTGAAAAAACATGCGCCATAAGACGATGTTCGAAGGAAATTGATTCTCAAAAGAAGAAAAAAATTCCTTGAGGTTAAAAATAAGGAAATGTGAGGAGAGAGAGAAGTTTGTTTTGGTTATTCTCGATCTAAAAAAGTCTCAACATACATTCTTCTTTGTCTATTCTTCAGTAAGTACTTGATCTTTACAGAGTCAGGGGAGTAAAATTTGATGAAACCTTTTCCCTTTCCGAATTCTTCTGAAACAGAGATTCGAAATTTATTTTTCGATATTTTTTCATCAATTCTCATGATTATAGGACAGGATGACATTTCTTCAGGATTTCCAGGGATAATTTCATATAACTCCAATCGATCATCGTCTCGCTCTATCCAAATTAGAGATTGAGAACTATATTTTTCCTTTTTGTCATTTGATAGATAAAATGTCGTTTCAGCTTTCCATTCTCCTAGTAGAAGTTGGCGAGCATTATCTTTCGATTGGGATAAAATTGCAAATGGATATAGTGTTAAAAAAATATATACAAACACTCTCATAAATAAAAACAAGTCACTAACCTAGCACGCTTTTTCTCTTTTCAGGCCAATCTCTCGCAAAAAGCACATATATGTTATGATCATGAAACTCTCCATTGATCAATTCAGCCTCTTTCTCTATTCCTTCAAATTCAAAATCTAAACGCTTAGCTACTCCAACACTTTTCAAATTGCTTTTTGCAGACCTTAATGTTAATTTGTTGAGTTTAAGAGCACTAAATGCATGGTCAATCAAGACACCGCAAGAAAAAGTCACTATACCTTTACCCACAGCAGATGATTTAAGCCAATATGACAGTTCTCCTTTTCTATGTTGCTGGATAATCGTATGTACTTCAACTACTCCCACAAGCTCACCATCAGCCCAAATTGTATGGTGTTGTCTCATTCCTTGCCAAAAAGCGTATTCTTGTCTTTCAAGCAACTTCTTCAAATCATCCTTAGATTGAATTGATCTAGGCCATAAAAACCACTCTTCTAACCGGCCTTTCTCACTTTGAATAAGTTCATATAACTCATCAAGATATTTTACTCCATAAGTATCGAGCTTGACATGATTGACTGAGGATAATGGCAACATAATAATGTATTTTTAAAAAATAGTTTCTAAACAAAAATTTATATTTAAACCTAAAATTAGGGAAATAAATGAATTTCCAAGCTCTACATTTACTTCCCCAAAAGTATTTAATAATTTATCCTGATAAAAAAATAAAAATTTTTATCAAGGACACTTCAATGTAAACTTATAAGCAAATGCTTTGGTAACATCATCGCCATCTACTTTATAAACGGTTAAATTATTCGGAACACTTTTCGAAAAATTACCATACTTGTATTCATAAGTATAGTTGTTTGTTCCTGAGATTACTATTCTTTGAATTGCAGATTTATGAAAAGTTGAAAAATCATTTAACCCATAAAACATCCCGTAAAAAGGATTCAAGCCAATATCATCGTAACTAAACTGAAGATTTTCAAGAACGCCGCTTTGATCATATTGTATCAATGATGGATTATTATTATCCACAGCAAATTCAAAATTCGCTATTCCCGTTTGAGTTTTAACACCATCATTAACGTCATAGTCTACAACTGATTTCAATTGTCCATTATTGTCATAGACATAATTCAACTGTTGCTTTAGAACTTGCTCGCCTGCGATATTGTCAAGCACAAAAACCATCGACACTTTTCCACTGCTATTATAGACATACGATTTAGTGTAAATTTCTATTCCCAGTCTATTTGTGTAAACACCCTTAACTCCATTTTCATTATACGAAATAACATAGCTGCCTCCCATAGACGAATCCACCGAAACAATTCTATTATTCTCATCATAAGCAATATCAACCGCTGCTACTTCCTGAGCCTCAATATCTTCATATTCAATTTTCGTCACTAAACAACTAGCCGATCGATTCTGCGGAGTTAATGTACTGTTATTATCATCATCATCCTTGCAAGAAGAAATCAAAAAAACAATTGCTATTAAAGCTAGTAAGCTCTTCGTTCTCATATCATTTACCTTGTTTGTAACTCAACAAGGCCTTGATATGAATGTTCTATTTTTTACGAGGTTTTTTATAAACCGGAACTGTGCTGCAAGGCTCTCCATACATTATACTCTTAGCGAATGGCAATAATCGATTTGTGAATTCGACATAAGCGAATTCTCCAACCGGCAAATCTCCACAACCTTTGATCACTATCATCTTATCCTGAAACTCGGAAAAATCAATCGCATCAAAAGCTTCCAGCATCAATGCATTTCTCATGTCAACCTCGCCGCCAAAAAGAACTTTAACAGCATAAGGCTTCAATTTGGTCATCAACAGCATATATGCCCACGTAGGGATAATCGCGTCAACAGAACAATGCAGGTAAACCGCCTTGCCTTCGAACTGACTCCAATCCTCTTCACCAAGAGCTTTTCTAAAGTCCATCTCTTTCAAAGCTATCCCCATAAACAAATGAGGCGCGATGTCATAAGCAACTATCGGGCATTTTGGGTAATATTCTTCCAAATCAATTGAAATCAAGCCACTACTCGCAACTCTATTCACTATTTCTCCTTGTTCAGCTTGTTTTGACATTATTACAGTAATTTTTTCTTAGGGGTTGTAAAATGAAATTCTTTCAAATAAAATGGCTCAAAATAAGCCAAATCCACGAATTCCTGTTTCATAAATTTTTCCCAAGCCAATAAACCAACACCATGAGCTGAAGTATTAACATCCGGAATAAAAAAAGCATTTTCATGCTCGCCAAACAATGGTTTGCATTTTTCAGCTCCATTGCCAAAGAAATACACTTTTGCTTTGGACAGATCATTCTCAAAGCTTGACTCATCCACAACCACTGGCTTGGTGTCACCGATCACTGTTTCAGCATTTGAATCACAAGAAAGCGTATACACCTCCATCCTTCTTGCATCCAACATTGGCCTTAATATAGCACTTTCATCCAAAATATAAGAAGACACATCCTTTGCCATCGCATGCAATGTATTCACTGCGATCAATGGCAAATTCAAGGCATAACAAAGCCCCTTGGCAGAAGATGTTCCTATTCTTAATCCTGTATAAGAACCAGGACCTTCTGATACAGCCACCGCCGAAAGATCACCAAGTTGAAAACCACAATTGGTCACCACATTTCCCATGACAGTCGTCATCATTCCAGAATGGGATTTTTCAGCAAATAGCTCTTCTCTTCCCAACAACTGACCTTCTCTATGCAATGCCACAGAACATATATTTGTCGCAGATTCAATACTTAAAATCAAGCCCATACTTGTTATTTATCGCTATACCTTTTCTATTAACTTCTTTTCCAATCGAAATTCTCAAAAGAAACACTCAAAGATATAAATTAAATATTTAACAATAAGAAATAAAATAAAGAGTGAAAACACAATATTAATAACCACAGGCTTGGCATTATGACTGAATTTAACCCCTAAAGGAGAACCTATCAAAGCTCCCAAACCCATCGGAACAACTATCTCGGGCAAGATATATCCAATATGATACATTCCGATATTCAAGTCAACTGTCGACATAAAATTGATAATGGAAACCGTAAACGAAAAGCAAAAAATCATTCCCAACGAAATTGACTTGGATTTATGCACTTTCATTTGACAATACTTTCCCAATATCGGCACAAGCACGGTTCCGCCACCAAGTCCGCTTAACGCTGAAATAACTCCGCTGGCTACACCTCCACCAAATAACTTGAGCTTATAATGCTCCACAACAGCACTATTCTCGCCCTCCGAATTCCTGTTCTTAATAACAGTATATACCAAATAGGAAAGGAAAGCTATGATTACAATCGAAAATTTTTCTTTAGAATACCAATGGCCTAAGTGCACTAATTCATTAACTATCAATCCACTTGAAATAGCCCCTAAAGCTACATAAGCTACCTCATGATAGTAAAATGAAGATCTACGAATCAAAGCCAAGCAACCTGAAATTGATGCAAACACTGTTGCGAACAAGGAATTGGCAATAACAAAAGGCACCATTTCCTCTGATGGAATTTGGGTCGTAGCAGTAATTGCTATTGGCAAAATCGTAATAAACGCGATTCCTCCTCCAATACCCAAAAAGCCGGCTAGTAGTCCTCCTACTAAGCCGGCTGTCAATAAATATAAATACTCTAACAAAATGTTATTTCTTTGTCAAAACTTCTTGGTAAGCCTCTTGATCATTCAAAATGTCAATAGCTTTTGCTATATCCGGATCTTCCTTGAAAGACGCTTCGATAATTCCTTCGCTAAGGAAATGTCTAGAAACAATTTCTTGAGCTAAAAGATGCCTTACCTCATCGCTATACGTATCCAAATCTTTTTCCTTATTATGAGAAATGGCTGTTTCCAAAGCTTCAAGCTGCGTTTTAACATTCTCATCATATCTACCTGTTGCTGTAATCTTTTGAAGTTTCTCAAGCGTATTTTCAGCATTAGTAGTATAGTCGTAGTCTTTGTCACTCAACCATTCTTTGAACTCATCATACTGTTGATCGGAAATAGCGTAAGTCTTAGGAACGACTTTTTCGTCCTTGTTTTCATAATAATACTCAGTAGCATAGTCAAAGAACAAACCTTTAGCCATCAAGCTAACTGCAATAGGAGATAATTCCTCACGCTCAACCGTCATATCCGGAGCAATACCATTGCCGTCATAGACAACTCTTCCTGCTCTTGTTGAAAAAGCTGTTTTCAAAGAATCCGGAACTTTCTCAGCATGGCCGTTTACCTTATGACTGTAATCTATGGCTTGAATGCATCTGCCACTAGGGATATAATACTTGGCGGTTGTCACTTTCAATTGAGAATTATATGTCAATGGCCTTGTCGCCTGCACAAGTCCTTTTCCAAAAGTACGCTCGCCAATCAAAACTCCTCTGTCATAATCTTGTATCACTCCTGAAACGATTTCAGCGGCAGAAGCGCTTCTATCACTTGTCAACACAGCTAAAGGAATTTCAGTATCAGCAGCTGAGTTAAGAGCTTTATAAGTCTTATTCCAATCCTGAACCTTGCCTTTAGTGCTTACAACCTCCAATCCCTTGTCAATAAACACATTGGATACGTTAACCGCCTCGTTCAACAAACCGCCTGGGTTCCCTCTCAAATCCAAGACAATTTTTTGAGCGCCTTGCTCTTTAAGCTCTTTTAAAGCGCTTTTCACTTCTTTTCCTGCACCTGTTGTGAAATCCGAAAGTTTAATGTAGCCCACATCTTCATTTAGCATGCCATGAAACGGAACATTTTTCAAAGTGATTTTCTCTCTTTTGATTGGCAAATGAATCGTCTCATCCTGATCATGTCTCTTCACCTCTATCTCCAAAGTAGTGTTCGCTTGGCCTTTAAGCAACTTGCTCACTTCCTCTGTGTTTTTATCTTCCACATTGATACCATCGATGGAAATAATTTCGTCTGCGATCTTCAAGCCGGATTTTTCAGCTGGAAAATCTTTATATGGCATTATAATGATGTTTTTGCCGTTTCTTCTTCCTATCACAGAGCCAATACCTCCATATTCTCCTGTTGTCATCGTTCTGTAATCTTCGATATCATCCTCAGGAATATAATTGGTATAAGGATCCAATGATTTCAACATGGCATCTATACCTGTTTTGATCAGCTCATTAGGATTTACCTCATCCACATAATACGTATTGACCTCTTTGTACAAAGTCGCGAAAATCTCTAGATTTTTGGCAATTTCAAAATACCTTCTGCTTGTTTCAGAATTCTCAGAGGTTGTGAAGGAGAATAGTCCCAAAAGGAGCACAGCCAAAGCTGTTGTCGCCACAGGCTTAAACATTCTTTTTTTCATCATCAATATTTTTTTCTACAGTCCGGTATCAAGTAAACGAGACATTGCCGATTTTAGTTTAGGCTCGATCTCGTTATAAGGCAACAATTTAGGGGAAACATATATAAATGCGATCAAAAAAGAAACGTTTTGATCCAATTTTGGAGATATAATATGCTTATTGAGCCTGTAAGCCTCTTTTATCCTTCTTTTGACAAGATTTCTGTCCACAGCATGCTTGAATTTTCTTTTCGAAACAGATACTAGCACCTGATGAGGAAGCTGTTCTTCAGCATTATCCACAGGCAAATAAATTACCTTATAGGGATATAAAAAAAAAGAGGAACCTTTCGAGAAAAGTTCCTGAATAAGCTTTTTACTGCAAAGCCGCTCTTTTTTGACGAACTTGCGTCTACCGTGCATTTTAGAATGCAGCATATACTACGGATTATTTATGAGTCTTCTCGTCAGAAACAGTCAATCTCTTTCTTCCTTTAGCTCTTCTTCTAGCCAAAACAGCTCTACCATTCACAGAAGCCATTCTCGAACGGAACCCGTGTTTATTCTTTCTTTTTCTTTGCGAAGGTTGGAATGTTCTTTTCATCTCTTTGTATTATATTTTAAGGCCTGCAAATATACGAATTTATTTCAAATAAATACAAGGTCTTGAAAGTAATTACCCAAAACAAGCTTGATTTGCAGCAAAGTTAATATTCAATTTACAAGCGCGCAATTACGTCATTTATAGTGACATATCATAATATTAAACCTATTTTCAATTCAATCTGGCAAATGCATTGATATATCGTTCCGGCAAATCGCCATACAAAGCGGATTCATAATCGCCGTAATCGCATGAAATCACATGTTTTGATATGTCTCTACCTTGAAATAGCACTGGCACTTCCATCCACCATTTCTCATCAAGTTTGTTTTTGTAAAAAACCAAATCTTCTTCTCCTCCCGGAATGGCAACATTGTATTTCAAAAACTTCTTCTCGGTAAAATCAAGCGAATCTTTTCGCATTGAAAATCCTTCGATAAAATACCAAAGCATAACAGCTAAAACCGAAGCGCTGTGATAATGTTTATTGTCTTTGTCTGATTGATAACCATAAATTCCGATAGAGCTCAGTTTTGAGCTTATCCCTGCGTACCTGAATAATTGAGCGGAATGCTCCCCAGACAAGCCAAAAGGGAACTCATTATTTGAAGCTGGAAAATCTATAGCTTTGATAGCGCTTACATTAAAACTCAACAAATTAGCATCTCTCACCAATGGTTCGCACTTGACGATCTGATGGCTAACATCCCCCAATCTCATAATATCACACCCCAAACTTTTCATCAAACTGATGGTGTCTGGATTGCTTAAATAGGATTGATAAGCAAGATGCGTATAATGAAATAAATGATTGGGATCTTGAGTGAAAACCTTAAGCAAGCTTTGGCTTATATCCAAAACTGGATCCACATTCAAGAAATTAAGCAAATCATCCATCTTGCCATAAGCGCTATATTGTCCAAAAGACCAAGACTCACACTCTCCCAATATCAAAGGCAATACATTATGACTCAATAAACAGGACAAAATGTGTTCAAAATCATCAACGAATTCAACGTCTTCAGGCACTATCAAGTGACCCAAGTCCAACACTTTTGTCACATCATGAGAAGGTCTTTTCAACGAATACAATTTCGCTCGAATTTTTTCAGCACTTTGATCATATTCCAAAGAACCTACACTCAACAAAGCGAGCGAAATACTATTCAAATCCCCATTAAAACGTGATAGGCTGATCGCATATCTTCCATAGTCGTTTTTATCAAACTCATCATTTTCCAATACTTTGCTGGGCTTCAAACAAAACTCCTCAAACATGGCCATAATTTTTTAAGGTCCGACAACGACTTCTCCCATCTGATCTGGAGCCAAGTATTTTTTCGCAACATCCCTCAACTCTTCAGGAGTTGTATCGTTAAGCGCATGCAGGAAGTTGTCATAATAACTATAATCCATACCATATAAATACACCGCCTTGAACTTCTCAATCAAAGCAAAAGGATTATGAACAGAAGAAAGAAATTGTCCCAACATATAGTTTCTTACAAGCTCCAATTCAAACTCAGGTATCAATTCATTCCTCAATCGTTCTATTTCATTATAAACTTCTTGCAAAGCCAACTCCGAAGCCTCAGAACTTACCTCAGCCGAAATCATAAAATACCCTCCTCTAATCATAGGAACCAGCGTAGAGTGTATTCCATAAGTCAAGCCTTTCTCCTCTCTGATATTTTTCATCAGGCGCGATCCAAAATATCCTCCCAGAACCACATTCAAAAGAGACAGCTTGAAAAAGTCCGGATGATTCTTAGTAAATATTGGCTTTCCTATTTTAAGAACCGACTGAATACTTTTTTCCTTAGATCTATGAATACTATTTGGCGTAAAGTCTGTTCCAAATGAGTCAATCCTCGACTTGTCATCACCTTTATACTCTCCAATAGACTCAAAGGCTCTTTTCACCAAATGAATTTCATCGCTTGAATATTTTCCAGCCATTACTATTTGGAAATTATTCAAGATATTCTCGACGTGATAATCTATGCAATCCTGACGACTAACACCCCTTATTTCTTCCTCAGTAAGCAATTCGCTAAATCGATCATTGGGAAAAATCAATTGCTTGAACAAGTTATTAGCAACAAAAGAACTTTTCTCCAAACTCAAATGCAGTTGATTGATTTGCTTTTCTTTCAAGTGCTCAAGCTCTTCCTCGTCAAACAACGGGTGCATTACCACATCAAAAAACACCGGCAAAATATGTTGAAAGTCCTTTGTCAAGCACGTAAGGCTAATCGTAGAATAATCAATTCCAACAGATGCTTCAAATTCCGCGGCGTAAAAATCAAACAAACGGCTCACTTCCTCCGCAGAGTATTTGGCTGATCCTTCATGCAACATATTGACACTAAAAAAGGAAGCTTGTTTGGAAGCTTCCTGATATATTCCTGCATTTACGATTAACTCTAACTTAATCACACCTTGTTCTCCAGCAATCAATTGATGAAGCGGAAAACCATTGCTCAAGTATGTAGTGTCAGCTTTCGCAAAATTCGCATGTTCTATTTTATGTATTTTGGGCGCTATACTTCTATCCAGCATTATAGTTTTTTAATTCTCTTTTATTGACTCAACTCTTCCTCGATCCCCAAAGTTAAACAATAATGAGAAACGTAAGGTCTCTGAAAGCGGATGTTCTCTGTCAATAGTAGGAATTAAATATGCCATATCCAATCCAAATACTTGATATCTGAATCCAACACCTAAAGTAACATACTGTCTACCTCCTGCATCTGCACTCTCATATTGATAACCTGTTCTACCCGCGAAGATATCCTTATACCAATATTCAACACCAATATTGGTTCTCAAGTCACCAAACCCATTACCGAACGATTCAATCATTCCAGCTCCCACAGAGATGTTTTGATCCACAGAATCTCTTGGCACCAATAACTTATTAAAATCCAAAGCTATCGCAATTGAATTGTAAGGGTCCATATGATATCTATAGCTAGCACCAATACCTAGATTAGTTGGCAAAAAGCTCGCATTATCCTCGTTACCGTAATTAATTTTACCCCCGATATTAGTAATCGCAGCTCCTAATGCCAAGTTGGTCTTCTTTCCATTCTTTAGCATGTAGTCATTGTTGTAATAAAAACCAATATCCGCTGACACGCTATTTCCAGGAACAGCATCGGCAACACCATCTAATACATTTGAATAGATATATCTAGCAGTAATACCTAATCCAATCTTGTCGGACAACATTCTTGAGTAAGTACCTCCAACTGCAAACTCCCTTGGTCTTGACTCTCCGTTATAGTTTCCAGATTCATCAGTGAATGTGATGCTTCCCAAGTCAAAATATCTCAAAAATAAATTTACTGTCTGCTCTTTGTTGATCTTATAATAACCTGACAGGTAGCCTACCCACATATCATTGACAATCTTGCCCAACCAAGGAGTATATGATATTGAAGCCCCCATATCATCTTCTATAAACGCCAATTTACCAGCATTATAATGAACTGAATTAGCATCCGCAGTGGTAGCTATACCAACATCACCCATCGCCGCACCTCTTGCGTCAGGAGTGATTCTTAAAAATGGAACCCCTGTGGCAATCACATCCTTGGTGCCTCCCACATCATCCGGATTGTTCACTTGAGCATTAACATTGGATAGCGCGAATGAGGCTATCAGAGACAAAAACAGTAATCTACATTTATTCATATTCCCTTTTTTTTCCATCATAAAAACACCAATCTACATCTACAATTCCATAACTTTATGAAGCTTTTTTTAAAATAATATTATTTTTGCTTAATTAGAACTAATCGACTAAATTCTTTTGCGTTTTTCCCATCTTTTTGAGATTTGACGTTAATTTGGTATATGTAAACGCCTGGTGCCAAGTAATTTCTTGAATCTAAACGACTATCCCATTTCAATTCCTCTACTCTTTGGGAACTATTAAAAATTTCCTTTTCTCTCTCAAAAATCAATTGGCCATTTGAATTATACAGTGAAAGCGAGACTATCAAATCCTCTCCCGCTCTATTATGAGAAAAACTAATAGTCGTCTCTCCCGCCACTGGATTAGGGTAATTATACAAATCAAAAATTGTCAACCCATCTGAACTAACTACGTAAAACTCCACTTCCCCTTCTCCCGCATTATTATGCACATCCCATGCCTTGACTTTCAACAGATGCTTTCCCTCTTCAAGGTCTGAAATTGGAAAACGCACTTCCCCTCTCGTAAAATCATCTATTTCTGGAATAAAATGATCGACGAGAATAAACTCTTCGTCTTCATCCAAAACAGCCATCATAATTTGACCCACATTATTTTTACTCAAACTCAAACCACTTTCATCAAAAAGCCTAGCCAACAAAACTATATCTTTACCTGTCTTGTCCCCACTTACAAAAGTAAAATCATTAATAAATGCCAAAACCTCTGGATTCTTATCATCTACGACAAAGTTATCACTGGTGCCTCCCAAACTAAAATCTACAAACGCATCACCCCCATCCACATGACTACCTTCTTCAAAAGCATACATTGTCATTCTTGACTCTTCAATTTTATAATCTATATTTTTTGGTATTATAAACTCAAGCTCAAAACTACCTTTGACAATTTTTGCTCTTACAGAATTAACTACATTATTATAATTAATATAATTTATCACTGACTCTTTAACACCATTAGTTCTTTGCTCAAATGGCTTGTCATAAAGCTTTAAAACTACTTCTCCATTAAACAGTGTGTCAACGACCCCCTGAGATAAAAATATATTGCCTTTCAAATTCACCTTATCCAAAGCTTTCAAAGTTATATCATCCAACCCAACCTTCTTTCCATTAATCTCAGATAGTTTAACACCTCTCTCCGGATACGCTAAAGTCATCGATGGATCACCAAGTAAAATAAAACCCCTGTTTCTATCTCTTTGCAATGGCAAAGCCGCATTTTTTGCCCTTTTAAATATTTCACCCAATGTCGGCTTGTACTCAAAACTATAATCAAGTACATGTTCATTAAATGCTAAATTGATTTTTTTATTAGAAGAGCTATAAACAGGGCGAGATGTAGTCACCAGAGCTATTCCTCCTCCGTTTGGATTTAATAATATCTCTTCAGCCCCAGAAACGACTAGCGGATCATCATGGCGGCCAAACTCACAAGTTGCTGTAATGAATAAAGGCAGCCTATCAAGGTTATTCCAATCTCTAATCATATCCATCCTCAATACTCCTTCTTCTGCCCAATTTCTTTCATTACCATGTCCTATATAATTAATGATAAATGAGCCATCTTCAACAGCGTTGTCCAACTCCCTTTCTCCTTGATAAGGGCTCCCTCCCTCTTTAGTATAGTTCGCTAAATAAATCTTCTCTTGTGTATACTGCGGGTGATTATCATAAATGTAAGATGAAATATCCTCAGCATCTCTTAAGTGTGTATGAGAATCCCCATCATCAGACACAAAGGTTACTCTATGCCTCCATTCGCCAACACTTTGCGCGCTTGTTTGATATCTTTTAATTTTTTCTACTACATCTGAAGCTTGTTCAAGGCTAGTCACTGGCAACCTGCCAATAGCTATCTCCATTGTTTCCTCTTTGCTCAAGGAACCTTCTAACCAATCGCCATCTTCATCCTCTAGCAAACCAAAATAATCGTCAGTCACATAACTTCTTACCGGATGATATGAATTTTCTGTTTGATAAGAGGGGACAAAATTTGTTCCTCCTCCATCCAAATTCTTGTAATCGTAACTTGTTTTTCCCATGAGCAATAAATATTTCAGCTTATTGCCGCCTGTGTGATACAAATAATACATATAATCTCTAATTGCGCTAGGGTCGAGTCTTCCCGCGGAAAATTCATTATAAATTTGATTTGGAGTCACTATTTTCACCGACAACCCATCATGTGCTCGTCTGAAAGCAGCCAAATCACTTGCCGCATCTTTAAACTCAGGCAATGTCACAATCACCATCTCAGGAGATTTATCTCCGTGCAAATTTTGATTCGCAACTCTCTGAACGTTTTGAACTTGTTTGTATTCATATGAATTATCAAATGCAAAATAATTCAAGTGATGATTAGCTGAATCAATGATTATATTATTAGTCACTTTCAATGACTGAACATGCAACGGATTTGAAATGTCCCATACTCTAATATCTCTCTCAAAACCTTGTAAATGAAAATCAACAACCTTTTCTCCATTGACCACTGCGGAATTATCAAATACAAGAGCTCCGTTAAATGCTCTCAAGCTATTGTTAGCAGATACTTTCACATTATCAATTCTAAGATCCCCTGAATTCACATGAAATAGTACTTCCAAATTTTGATCTCCAGCAAAAACATCGCTCGAAAAAGTTTTATTAAAAATAGATAAAACACCCTTTTCAGGATAATCGCCTAATTTTGAACGCTTTCTAATATTAACATCAAATGAAGATTTGCCATTTAGAGTTACTTTACAATTTAAATCATCGTCTCCACTCACGCTCAACAAACTTAAATCTAATGTCAATCGTCCTCCTGCAACTAATGATTGACCTTCAAAAACTATTGACTTCGAACTTCCTGAAGATACTTTATCTCCATATCTGTTTCTTCCAGAAACAACTAAGCTTCTCTCGCTTTCCTCATGCAAATTTGGTTTTGAAAAAGATCGAATACGACTCGTAGGCACGCCAACAACTTGCTTTACTGTAATTCTCTTTGCTCTTATAGACTTATTTACGACAAAATAAAAAACAGTATCATCATATGGGTTCGAATTCAATATTTCATATCCATTTTCAAATTTTCTTGAATATGCCCCTTGACCATAAAATAATAAATAGTCATTTGCATCTAAACGACCATCATTCTCCCCAACAAACTCAACAGAGCATTCTTGCAAATCCGTATCCCATTTATCCAGATTCTTCTGAGGTAACGCTCCTGATCTACTCGAATAAACAGCAATGTTTCTTGGATCCGCTCCAGCCATACCTATTCCATCAAAGAATGTTTTATCAAGCTTGTATATCCCCTCTTCCAAAACAGCGAACTTGTACCAGTCATCTTGCCTTAATACTGATTCTTTGTCAACCGCTCTTGATTGCCCTTCAGCTATAAATGGAAGAACAACAAGTAAGAAAAAAGACAAAAACTTATATTTTATTATCTCAAAATACGATTTAAAAGCCATTCGAGGTAGAAATAAATTCATTTAACATCATTTAACGTTACAATCACAATATATGAAACGCAACCAATAATCCATTATTATAAAAATTAATATGATTTTTATAAAATACACAAAAAAAGTGAAAAAAAAATTCCTGTTAGATCAAACTAAATCAATAAAAAAACAATGATCAAAAAATAAGAAAAATATAGAAAGCAAAAAAAAACCGAGACTAATCTCGGTTTCAATTTTAAGAATTATATATTCTTAATCTCTTTTCTGTAAAACAACATCGCGGTTAACCCAACAACCAACATGCACTGTTTCTCCTACAGAATGATTATATGTGAAAATTTCTTCAGCAGAAGGAAATTGTGCTTTTGCAGCAGCCATTCCTTTTCTATTCCCAGCCTTCGAAAACATATCATAAGCTAAAATGAAAATAGCTCGATCTAATGCCTTGTCTTGGCCTCCCTTGCAAGAGTTGTAAGAATTCATATATAGATTTCCTACAAAAGAATAAGCTTCGCTTAATGAAGGGTCTTCTTGAGTGGCTTTCAAAGCGTAGGATCTAGCTGATGATTTATTACCTTGTCTGTTCATCATTACAGCTATTTGCAAATTCATCTCTGCCTTTTTCGTATTCTCTTCAGTTAACTCAATTGCTTTTTGATAATAATCCAATGCTTCTGTGTATTTCTTCTGATCAACAAGTCTTGTGGCGATCAACTTAGCCAAACCATAAGTAGGCTTGCTATTGTAAACAACTTCTGCGGATTGAACAAAAACAGGCAAATCAAAACATTTTCCAACTATCGACAATTTGAAAATGTTAGTCGCCACACCTAAGTCTTCAGGATTTTCTTGAAGCTTTGGTCCTAGTTTATTTTCAATAAAATCACAATCTACATTTATAGTTGCAGCTAATAGCTTATCCACATTCTCCTGATATTTACCAATTCGATCTTCATTGCCTCCATGGTCAAGCTTGTAAGCGAATATATCAGATATTTTATCATACACAGCCAATACTTGATCATCGCTAATATCTCCTCCCGACTTTTTGTATCTACGAGTCACATCCATGTAAGCGACCAGATTGCTTTCGAACGTATCGTTGCCATTCAAATCCACAGATTCGCCAAGCAATTCATATAAATCCTTATAAGCGGCTTTATTTCCTTTCTCAAGCTTATAAGCGGTCAAAGCTTTACGTTCTATAACCTCATTCTTTTCTCCAAAATATTTGATTCTCATATCAAACATCAGCATAGTGGAATCGACATAATTCTGTCTTAGAGATGGGTCTTTTTCCTTCAAAGCCAATGCTTCATAGATTTTTTCACCATTGATGTACAAAGACTTATTCAAGTCCGGGGCATTGTTCAATAGCCAAGTCAATGGAGCTCTAGCTTGCTCATATTTCTTCTGCTTTAACAAGTCTGTGTAAAGCACATTCTTCTCCATCGCAAGCTCCTTATCCTCAGGCCAATTCCATCCGGCTTGGCTGAAAGCTGGTTGCAAACATACAATCGCTAGGATCATTGATAAAAAAAACTTTGTTTTCATATTTGTAAATCAGTCAGTAAATCATTTTCATTTTCTTATGAACAACGCAACTTTGCAAATGTTAGCACCCAAAACGCAGTAAAAAAGAAAATCCACTACAAGGTAGTGGATTAAAAATGATCATATTATGATTTTTGTCATCAAAGCAATCAAGCTTTTGCATTAATCGTATTTTCTCTTAATGAACCAATCTCTTCCTCCGAACGCAAAGCCTATATTGATTTGGAATGTTTGCTCATCATAAAGCGAATTTTTATCAACTAACAATTCTCCGTACTTAAAACCAATATCCAATTGGGATGCTCCAACAGGAAAGCCAAATCCTCCTGTAAATCCCCACGAATGAAATACAGCGTTTTCAATCGCATAAGGGGGTTTTTCATAGTACGCTCCAAATCTATAAGCAACTCTGCTTAGGTAGCTGTTCACTGAAAAAATATCAGGAATCCACTGACCACCTAATGCAATCTTATAAGTATCTCCTGAATATCTATTCACTCCACTTGAATTTTTAAATTTACCCCAATCTTGCGCAGTAAAATCCAAACCAATCAACCACTTATTAGGCTTTTCATAACTTGCTCCAAACCCATACTTGCTAGGAATATACTGCGAAATACTTTCATTCGTAATAGAACGTTCAATTTCCGGCGGTGCTCCTGAATTATTTTTCAGTCTTCTCTCCAACCTCATATCTCTCTTACCGCCATAATCTCCTCCAAGCTCATAAATCGCACCCATGTTCAATACATTGTTTTTACCAACATTCGCGTGATAAGATAAACCGAAATTCACAGACACATGCTGAACAGTAACTTGATCTATATAACTAGTTATGTAAGGAAAAGTAATATAATCCGGGGTTGTCGACGGATCTCTCAAGTCAAACAAAGAAGTAGAAATATCTCTATTAATTGAGCCAAAATAAAGCACCCCTTCAACACCAACACTAAAATTCTTTGACAACCTATAACCTAAGCCCAAAAATGCTTTTGAAACACCTCCGCGACCTTCCATAATGGAAGTTTGCTCTATTGGCTCATTGTTTGGCCCAGCAAATCGGCTTACATTCTCAGCTTTATAGTTCACAGTCGTATATGGCATGATACCAAAGCTTAGCCCCATTTTATTTGCCTTAATTGGAAGTGCTGCCGTCAAATAAGCTAAGTTAGCAAAACCATTATTCTGTTTTTGATTGTTTCCGCTTATGGTTTTATTTTCGTAGATCATTCCGAAATCAAACACCGCGTAGTTATTATAAGGCAATAAAGCCGGATTAATAACATTAGCATGCCTAGATGATCCATTACTAATTCCTATTCCACCCATTGACTCATTGAAAGCCAAACCGGAATTATTAAGCGTACCTATGCCTGCCACAGAATAGGGTGACAAATTGTATTGGCCATACGCTGAGCTTAAAAATAGCGTAAGAAGAACAACTAGACTAAACTTATTTTTTTTGATTGACATTATATGTTAATATTGAATCTAAACCTATTAAAACCAATTCAGGTATTACAAATATATCTCTATCAGGATCGAACCATTTCGAATCACCTCCGCAAAGAATTATCTTCAAATCTCCGAATTTTTTACGATACTCACTAATAATCCCCTTAATTTCAGCTTTAAAACCATTAAATACACCGCTTTCAATTGCCGTTTTTGTAGAAGTTCCCACAAGCTTGGGCTCAGAAGAAATCTCAACCATAGGCAAACGAGAAGTAAAATTATGCAATGCCTTAGCTCTCAGCGATAGTCCTGGCGATATTCCTCCTCCCCAAAACGAACCTTGTGAGTCTATAAAATCATAGGTGATACACGTCCCAGCATCTATAACAAGTAAATTAGAATCCGGGAAAAGCTTTTTTGCGCCGCAAGCAGAAGCTATTCGATCAGCTCCAAGCGTATTTGGCGTCTCATACTCAAGCTTGATTGGCAATGGCATATTCCATTTCAAATGATGCAGTCTTGACAAATCAAGTTCTAATTCTTTTGAAATCTGGAGCGAATCAGCACCTACAGAACTAACAATATAATTTTTTGCAACATCAAGATCGCCATTGATTAAAGATTTCAAACTTTTCAAATTATCGACGCTTTTGACAGACCTCAACTCTCCTGCCTCAAACACTCCCAACTTTGTAAAAGTATTACCAACGTCAATGCAATAATTCTTCATGTTTTTTCTCCTTCAAGCCATTTTCTCTAGCTTAATTAAAACAATTAACACCTATTTTGCTAGATAAAAAACATATTGATTAAATTTTAACATTTTTTTCAAAAAAAATACCTATCTATAAATCTAAATGAGCACTTCATTCAATTTCGAATTATCACTATAATGAAAAAGCACCAAATCATTGGCACTATGTCAGGCACTTCACTTGATGGGCTGGATATCGCCTGTTGCGAATTTTGGAAAAATATTGATGGGCTTTGGCAATACAAAATATTGAATACTGCGACTGCTGAATACAACCAATATTGGATAGACAAACTATCAAAAGCCAGATTTTTATCCGGTCTGGACTTGTCCTTGCTGGATATTGAACTAGGAAATTATTTTGGCTCGCTTATCTCCAACTTTATTCAATCTCATAATCTTGATCCAGAATTAATCGCTTCTCATGGTCATACAGTCTTTCATCAGCCTGAAAAAGGACTAACTCTTCAAATAGCTTCAGGCAACTGCATCATGGCTCAAACGCAAACAACAGTGATCAATGATTTCAGAAGCATGGATGTTGCTTTCGGAGGTCAAGGAGCTCCCCTTGTGCCAGTTGGCGACTATTACCTTTATCATAATTATGACGCTTGCCTAAACTTGGGAGGCATTGCGAACTTAAGCTACTCCTTGGAAGAAAAAAGCGCTGTCGCATATGATATATGCTTCTGCAATATCATTCTTAACAAACTTGCCAACCTCGCGGATAAAAAATACGATGCAGAAGGAAAAATGGCGGCATCTGGAAAACTCATTGACAAGTTGTTTCGTTCATTAGAAAGTTTGGAATACTATAAATTAAATCCACCTAAATCTTTAGGAATTGAATGGATTGAAAAAAACATCTTTCCAATCATTGAAGAATATGCTTGTGCTAATCAAAATATGATCAATAATTTATTGAGAACAGTAACAGAGCATATTGCTGAAAGAGTTAATTATGAGTTTGAAGTATTGAAAGCCAAGCATCATCAAAAAGACACTTTGAACGTGCTTGTCTCAGGAGGAGGAGCTCACAACAAATTCTTGTTTCAAACTATGAATTTACTTGGAAATCCATTAGGAATCGAATATCATTTGGCGGATTCTGACACTACAAATTTCAAAGAAGCCATTGTCTTTGCTTTTCTAGGATTACTAAGAAGCTTGGGAGAAGACAATATTTGGGCCAGTGTGACTGGCGCAAAGTATAATACTTGCAGTGGAATGGTACATAATCATTAATTTTTACCAAAATTAATATATAATTGCACCTATTCTCATTATAAATGATATATTGCTATCCGATGCTTTGCATAAATTAGCAACAAGCATTTACAGTCAAACATTTTGGCGTAACTTTATTTTAGTAACATACAATTTGATAAACCAATTTTCTGATCGATGAATAATTTTTTATTTGGATTGATAACCTGGCTGACAATGTCTCTTTCGCTAGGATTCAATCACGCCCCGGCTTACGGAGGTGCTTTGGAAAACAACAATGAGGGGAAAGCTAAGCTGGTTCAAGAACAAATAAACAATGCTGATCACTCGGACAGCTCCGGCATGCCAGTGCAAGAGTATGACGAACTAGAAGCTGGTGGACACGGAGAACATCATGCTGTAGCCCCTTCTTGGACAGTAATTCCTTTTGTTCTATTACTTATTATGATCGCCACAGGTCCGCTTTTTTACGAACAATTTTGGCATCATCACTATCCTAAAGTAGCCGTAGCGCTTGCCGCACTCGTTGTAACATACTATATCACCGTATTGCATAATATGCATGCTCCAATTCATGCATTGGCTGAATATGTTCAATTCATATCATTAATAGCCTCGCTTTACATTGCTTCAGGCGGTATAATGATTAAGATTGACAAAAAAGGAACCCCAATGGCTAATATAGCCATATTGTTAATGGGAGCGGTTATATCCAACTTTATTGGAACCACAGGGGCTTCTATGCTACTGATAAGACCATTTATTCGTCTTAATAAAGATCGTATCAAAGCATATCATATTATTTTCTTCATCTTCATGGTCAGTAATATTGGAGGTGGCTTAACGCCAATCGGTGATCCTCCGTTGTTTTTAGGGTTTTTGAAAGGTGTTCCATTCGAATGGACCTTGATTCACAACATAGTGCCGTGGATCTTTAGCCTTATAATTCTAGCTTTAGTATTCTATCTTGTTGACAAAAGAAACATTGGCAAAGAAGAAGGGGATGAAAAGTCATACTCGGGTAAAATATCTATTACTGGCACCAAGAACTTTATATGGCTATTGATCGTGATCGTTGCTGTATTCATGGATCCAAATGTATTTGATTTCATTCCGGCAATTAATTATGATGGCCAGAAAATTTCTTTCTTAAGAGAGTTAATCATGTTAAGCGTTGCATTTTTCTCTTTTAAATTCGCCAATCAAGACGCTATCAGAGGAAATGAATTCAATTTCGAGCCGATCAAAGAAGTTACATTTATATTCATCGGTATATTCGGCACTATGATGCCTGCATTGGAGCTTGTAGGCGAGTTTGCGAAATCTGAAACAGGAGCAAGCCTGATCAATCACAATACTCTCTATTGGGGAACAGGAATATTATCCGGGTTTCTTGACAATGCCCCTACTTATCTGAACTTCCTTGCGGCAGCAATGGCTTCTCAAGGAGCATCGATTTCTGACATGGAAGCTGTAAAAGCCTTTGCTGATGGTGGTAGCCAATTCGCTAATTCCATCTTACAATTAAAAGCAATAGCAGTAGCCGCCGTATTCTTTGGCGCCATGACATATATCGGCAACGGTCCGAATTTCATGGTAAAATCCATCTCTGAGCAAAGCGGAATTAAAATGCCTTCGTTCTTTGGTTACATATTAAGATTTTCAGTGCCTATACTATTGCCTATTCTTATATTAGTATGGCTGGTGTTCTTTGCTTTTGTTTAATCAAAATAGCAATGAGATAAAAAAGAGGCTGTCTTTCTTACGAGACAGCCTCTTTTTTTAATTATAAGTTTTTATTAGTATCTATAATACTCTGGCTTATATGGACCTTCAACTTTCACGTTGATGTATTCAGCTTGATCTTGCGATAACTCATCCAACTCAACTCCAATTTTCTTAAGGTGCAGTCTTGCCACTTTTTCATCCAAATGCTTTGGAAGAACATGAACACTATTGCTATACTTTTCAGAATGCAACCACAACTCTATCTGAGCTAGTGTTTGGTTAGTGAAAGAATTAGACATTACAAATGAAGGGTGCCCAGTAGCGCAGCCAAGATTCACTAGTCTTCCTTCAGCCAAAACGATAATATCGTTTCCATTGATAGTATACTTGTCAACCTGAGGTTTGATATTGACTTTGCTGTCTCCATAAGTTGTGTTCAACCAAGCCATATCAATCTCATTGTCAAAATGGCCAATGTTACAAACAATCGTTTTGTCTTTCATCGACTCAAAGTGTCTTCCAACAATGATATCCTTATTACCGGTAGTAGTCACAACAATATCAGCCTCTTTGATAGCGTCATTCATCTTTTTCACTTCGAAGCCTTCCATCGCGGCCTGCAATGCGCAAATAGGATCGATTTCAGTAACAATAACTCTTGCTCCAGCACCTCTCAAAGACTCTGCAGAACCTTTACCTACATCGCCATAACCAGCTACAACTGCAACCTTACCAGCAATCATAACATCAGTGGCTCTTCTTATTCCATCAACCAAAGATTCTCTACATCCATATTTGTTATCAAACTTAGACTTAGTCACCGAATCATTAACATTGATACATGGCAAAGGAAGCTTTCCATTTTGCTCTCTTTCGTACAATCTATGAACTCCCGTAGTAGTTTCTTCAGAAATACCCTTGATAGCTTCAACCAATTGCGGATATTGATCCAAAACCATATTGGTTAGATCTCCTCCATCATCCAAAATCATATTCAATGGCTTGTCTTCGCTTCCGAAAAACAATGTCTGCTCAATGCACCAATCAAATTCCTCATCATTCATGCCTTTCCATGCGAACACAGGAATACCAGCGGCGGCTATAGCAGCGGCAGCATGATCCTGAGTAGAAAAAATATTGCATGAAGACCATCTTACTTCAGCGCCTAAAGCTACCAAAGTCTCGATTAGAACCGCCGTCTGAATTGTCATGTGAAGACATCCAGCGATTCTAGCATCTTTAAGAGGTTGAGACTCACCATACTCATCTCTCAAAGACATCAAGCCCGGCATTTCAGCCTCGGCAAGTTCAATTTCCTTACGTCCCCATTCAGCTAAAGAGATATCTTTAACTTTGTATTGCAATGAAGTGTCAATCATAACGATAGGTTTACTTTCTATTTTATAAATTTAATTTCTTTAATATCGAATTCTTTTGTGTCATTTTCCCGCTCTACAATCAAGCATCCCAACTCATTCACTCCCTTGATTCTTCCCATAAAATACTGTTCTTGCAAATCTTGGAAAGTATGAATTTCATCGTACCAATATAGCTTGGAATAATATTCTTGATGCAGACTTTTTGCGGACAAGTTTTCAAGCTGTCGATATCGACGAGTGAAAAACTCTAAAAACAAAGTCAACATCTCCCTCAAATCGAACTCTTGACCACAAATCATAGCCAAAGATTTCGCTTGAGGGTGAACAAATTCTTTTTGATTGATGTTGACCCCTATTCCAACAACTGAAGTTTTCACAAACTCTCCTTGAGCAATGCTTTCGATCAATATCCCGCCCATTTTCGTATCTTCAAAATAAATATCATTGGGCCATTTTATCTTCAAATCCTCCTCCAACAAATATTCACTCAAAAAATCGTAAATACTCAAACTCGTAAGCATGCTTAGGAAAAACTGGTCGGATATATGAAGTGATTGAGGATGTAGAACAATCGAAAAAGTAAGATTCTGGCCTGAAGCGGCTTCCCAAACATTGCCTCTTTGGCCTTTCCCGGAAGTCTGACAATTTGTCAATACAACAGTTCCATGTTGGGCATCGCCATTTTGCGCCATTTTGACAGCTTCCGTATTAGTTGAACTACAAGATTCTAGTTCTATGAGCTGTTTGCCAATAATAAATGAATTTGGATTTCTGATATGCAATGATTTTTAATTAAATTTGACACCGCAATTTAAAAACAACATATGAAAGAAAAAAAACAAGTTATAGATTCAAAAAAGCTTAGCGAAATCATAGCTCAGGGGATGCTGGAAAAGAAAGCAAGCAATGTTGTGATCATGGATTTAAGAGAAATCAGCGGAGCTATCGCAGATTTTTTTGTGATCAGTTCTGGTAATTCCGAGACGCAAGTCGAAGCAATTGCTGACTCTGTAGAAGAGTTCTCTTATAAAGCTATTGAAGAAAACCCATGGCACAAAGAAGGCTTCACAAATAAGGAATGGATTTTGCTAGACTATGTTGATGTGGTTGCGCATGTGTTTAAAAAGGATCGCAGGGAGTTCTTCAACATAGAAGGAATGTGGGGAGATGCGAAAATCACCCGCCTCAATCCCGAAAATTCATCTGACGACAACACTTTCGAATAATAATCGTATTCGATTTAGAACAAAATTGGATTTTTATCAAACAGAACGTAATGGGAGACGAACCTAAATCAAAAAACCCCAATAAAAAAAGGATAGTTCCTAAGCCGCCGCAAAAACCCAACTTTCAGGTTTGGCTTATTGTATCCCTTTTAGCGCTTATTTTTGGATTAACTTACTTCAACAACAGCAGCACAGCGATCGATATCACCGAGTATAAATTTCAAAAAATGCTTGAAAGTCATGATGTCGAAAGAGTTGTGTTAATACGAAACCAAAATTTGGTGGAAGTATTCCTGAAGAAGGAAGCTCTTGAGAATACTAAATACAAAAAAGAACTAGAAAACAAATCTCCATTTGGATTTGCGGAAGGCCCACAATATCGAGTTAAAATCGTTTCAGCGGAAGCTTTCACTAAAAAATTCAATGAAATAGAGGAAAAACTTCCTCCAAAAGACCGAATTGGTTATCAAGTTGAAGACAGAAGCGATTTCTCTCAATTTATCACCACTTGGGGATTCTTACTGTTAATGCTTTTTGGTTTCTGGTTCTTGATGAGACGCATGACAGGCCAATCTGGACCTGGCGGACAAATTTTCAATATCGGAAAATCCAAGGCTCAAGTATTCGACGCCGAAAATAAAGTTAAGATAACTTTCAACGACGTAGCTGGATTAGATGAAGCCAAAGAAGAAATTGCCGAAATTGTAGATTTCCTAAAGACGCCAACTAAGTACACTAAACTGGGAGGTAAAATTCCAAAAGGAGCATTGTTAGTAGGCCCTCCGGGAACAGGTAAAACCTTGCTTGCTAAAGCTGTGGCAGGAGAAGCAGGAGTGCCGTTCTTCTCGCTTTCAGGTTCTGACTTTGTAGAAATGTTCGTTGGAGTTGGTGCTGCCAGAGTGAGAGACTTGTTCAAGCAAGCCAAAGAGAAAGCGCCTTGCATCATCTTCATTGACGAAATTGACGCTATTGGGCGCTCAAGAGGAAAAGGTTCTATGCCGGGAGCAAACGACGAGAGAGAGAATACATTGAACTCTTTGCTAGTGGAAATGGATGGATTTGCTACTGATTCAGGAGTTATTATCCTTGCTGCAACCAACCGCCCGGATGTGCTGGACAGCGCTTTGCTTAGACCGGGTAGATTCGATCGTCAGATCAGCATTGACAAGCCTGATATCATCGGTAGAGAAGCAATATTCAAAGTTCATATTAAAGACCTTAAAAAAGCCAAAGACGTTGACCCTAAGAAATTAGCGGCTCAAACTCCTGGTTTTGCGGGAGCTGAAATCATGAACGTTTGCAACGAGGCTGCGCTTATTGCGGCAAGAAACAATAAGCCGGAAGTTACACTTGATGACTTTTTCAGTGCTATTGACAGAGTCATTGGAGGCCTTGAAAAGAAAAATAAAATCATTTCTCCTGAAGAAAAGAAAATCGTTGCTTACCATGAAGCTGGCCATGCGGTTGCAGGTTGGTTCTTGGAGCATGCGGACCCATTGGTTAAAGTAAGTATTGTTCCTCGTGGTGTTGCGGCACTAGGATACGCTCAATACTTGCCAAAAGAGCAGTTCCTTTACCAAACAGAGCAACTTCTTGACGAAATGTGCATGGCGCTTGGCGGTAGAGCTGCTGAAGAAATAATTTTTGGGAAGATTTCCACTGGAGCTTTGAGCGATTTGGAAAGAGTAACCAAGTCTGCTTATGGCATGGTGACAGTATATGGTATGAATGATAAAATTGGAAATGTATCTTTCTATGACTCAAAACAGTCTGAATACAATTTCAACAAGCCTTATTCTGAAGCTACTGCTGAAACCATAGATTCCGAAGTAAGAAAAATCGTAGAAGGCGCTTACCAAAGAACCAAAGATTTGCTTCTTGAAAAAAGAAATGAGCTGGAAGTGTTAGCCAAAGAGCTTTTAACCAAAGAAGTGTTGTTCCAAACGGATCTTGAAACACTTATTGGCAAAAGGCCTTTTAGTAAAGAAACCACTTACCAAGCTTATACAAACGCTAATAGAAGCGGAAACGATGGGCCTCAAAAGACAGAGGAAGCTCCTAAAAATGAAAAGCAAAACGATTCTGAAAAGCCTGAAGCTTCTGACTCGAAAGACGCTTAGAGAATCTCGAAATACTTTATAATATCAATATTAAAATCAGACATACTAAAAATGTCTGATTTTTTTATTTATTTTGAATTCTGAATAGTGTGTAAAATGGCATTTACTATCCAAAGCACTATTCAATACATTGACCTAAATTCTTGCGAAAGAGCGCACGCATATGTTTGATGAAATTAGTTCTCTTCCTTCGAATAAAAGAATATACTTCGCCTCTGATTTTCACCTTGGCGCGCCTAACTATGAAAAAAGTCGTGAAAGAGAAGACAAAATTGTTAGATGGCTTAAAGAAATAGAAAAAGATGCTGAGGCCGTATTCTTAGTTGGAGACTTATTTGATTTCTGGTTTGAATATGGAACAGTAGTTCCCAAAGGCTATATTAGATTTCTAGGACAGCTAGCCAAAATGGCTGACAATGGAATAAAACTATATTTATTTACTGGCAATCATGATATGTGGATGTTTGATTATTTGCCTAAAGAAATCGGAGCGAAGATCATTCGAAAGCCTATTGCATTCTATTGCAACGATAAAAAATTCATGATCGGCCATGGAGACGGCTTGGGACCTGGAGACAGAAAATATAAATTCTTGAAAAACTTCTTCGACAGTAAAGTTTGCCAATGGCTTTTTGCCAGACTTCATCCTAACTTGGGAATAGGCATTGCCAATACTTGGTCCAAAAGCAGTAGAGCAAGCAACTCTTCTCATGATGAAGTGTTTTTGGGAGATGATGAGTGGATTTACATTCACTGCAAAAATATAGAAGAAAAAAATCACCATGATTACTATATCTTTGGGCACAGACACTTGCCTCTTGATCTTAAAGTAGGCAAAAATTCAAGATATATAAATCTGGGGGAATGGATTAAGCAATGCCAATACGCATATTTCGACGGAAAAGACGTTATAATTGAGCATTTTGAATAGATTGAAATAATTATTAATATGGATCAAATACAAGAAGACGAGCTCATCGAAGTTCTAGAAGAAATCAAATTGGATGACTTGCTAGAAGACAATCATGACCTTATGGTCTACAATGATGATGTGAACACTTTCGACCATGTCATTTCCATGTTGATCAAAATCTGCAAACACCATAAAGAACAAGCGGAACAATGCACGTGGATTATTCATTACAAAGGCAAATGCAGTGTGAAAAAAGGTTCAAAAAAAGACCTTAAGCCTATGAAAGACGCTTTGTGCGAATCTGGCATTGACGCTAAAATTTTGTAACAAAATCCCTTAACCACCACACATTGACATGCAACTGCCCTCCAAACTCATTCAAGACGCTGTAGAAGAAATGGCCAAGCTTCCCGGCATAGGCAAAAAGACTGCATTGAGGCTTGTTTTGCATTTATTAAATAGCGACAAGGAACAAACCACCATGCTATCCAACGCTCTTGTCCAAATGAGAGAAAATGTCAAGTATTGCAAAAAATGCCACAATGTTTCCGATGAGGAAATCTGCAATATTTGCTCTTCCAACAATCGAGACAAATCCACGATTTGCGTAGTGGAAAGCATCAAAGATGTGCTGGCGATAGAAAACACCGCTCATTACCGAGGAGAGTACCATGTGCTCGGAGGCATCATCTCGCCTTTGGAAGGCATAGGTCCCAGCGACTTGAGCATCGACTTATTAATAGAAAGAGTTTCGCAACACGATTCCGAGGTCAAAGAAGTTATTCTCGCCTTAAGTCCAACAATGGAAGGAGACACAACAGCTTTCTATATTTCGAAAAAGCTTAAGAGTTGTGATATCAAATTATCAACCATCGCCAGAGGTGTTCCTATTGGAGGCGAAATCGAATACACGGACGAAGTTACTCTTGGCAGAAGCATTATGACTCGAACGCTTTTTTCCTAGAGAAGCATCATCATTCTTCAGGATGCGAACAACATGGTCCTTCATGCACCAATCTTATCCATTCATCTTGATCCAAGATCTCTTTTTCCTTTCGAAAATTTGAAGATTTGCATTTATCGTTGGCATCACCGCTAGGATTCGACGAATGCTGTTGTTCATTTTCTTGTTCTTGCTGTACTTTTGTATGCACTATTTTTTTTTATCAAAGTAAGCAAAATTTTCTTTTGAAAACGGCGAAAATAATGCAAAATTTATACTAGAAATATGCTGGGAGATAATCAAGTATATGGGCAAATGGATGATTTGCATAAATGAAGCGCTAAAAGTACATCACACATGAACAAACTATCGAATAGAGTAAATGCACTAGCGGAGTCAGCTACTATCGCTATGGCACAGAAGGCGAGAGAATTGAAAGCCGAAGGAAAAGACATCATTAGCCTGAGTCTTGGGGAGCCTGACTTTAAAACTCCATTACACGTTCAGGAGGCTGCCAAATCAGCTATTGAAAGCGAAGAGTTCTTTTCTTATCCTCCGGTACCAGGTTACCCGGATCTAAGAGCAGCGATAGCTGAAAAGCTTCAGCTTGAAAACAAAATTGAGTGCACAGCAAACAATATTGTTATATCAACGGGAGCAAAGCATTCTATCGCCAATGTATTTTTAGCTCTTTTGAACCCTGGAGATGAAGTGATTGTATATTCCCCATTTTGGGTAAGCTACATCGAAATGATCAAACTTGCAGAAGGCGTTCCTGTTATGCTTGAAGGAAGCTTAGAGCAAGATTTCAAAGCGTCTGCCGAGCAATTGGCTGCTGCGATTACCGACAAGACAAGGGCTGTCATTTTCTCTTCTCCTTGCAACCCTACTGGAGCTGTATGGAGCAAAGAGGAATTATTGGCTATGTCAGAAGTCTTGAAACAACATGATGATATTACTTTGATAGCTGATGAAATCTACGAATACATCAACTTCACAGAGGAAGGACACACGAGTATTGCATCTTTGCCTGGCATGGCTGACAAAACTGTCACTGTGAATGGATTCAGCAAAGGTTACGCAATGACTGGATGGAGAGTTGGATACATTTGCGCTCCAGAATACATTGCTAAAGCATGCGCGAAACTTCAAGGCCAAATGACTTCAGGAAACTCTTCAATTGCTCAAAGAGCAGCGCTTTCAGCTATCGCCGGTGAGCAAACGCCTCGTAAAGAAATGGCTAAAGCATATAGAGAAAGAAGATCTTTGGTAAAAGGGCTATTGGATGAGATTCCGGGAGTTAAAACACCAATGCCGGAAGGCGCGTTTTACTTCTTCCCTGATGTAAGCCATTATTTCGGTACTTCAAGCGAGTCGACTAGTGTTAACAACTCGAATGACTTAGCGCTTTATTTGCTTGCGGATGCTAATGTATCTACTGTTTCTGGTGATGCATTTGGAGCTCCTAATTGTATCAGAATGTCATATGCAGCTTCTGAAGAGCAATTGAAAGAAGCTTTGGAAAGAATTAAAAACTCTTTAGCCAAGCTTAAATAAGCCAAGTAATAATATTTCCATATCATAATCAAATGACGATTTGCGATCCATTTTTCGTAAATCGTCATTTTCATTTTGTACATTTGCGTCGGATTTTTTCAAAAAAGTTGCAACATATGAATTTTGAGAATATAGAACAAATTGGCGAAGCTTTCAACCAAATGAGAGTCTTGATCATCGGAGATGTAATGATAGACTCATATGTATGGGGTAGTGTAGACCGAATTTCGCCAGAAGCTCCAGTGCCTGTAGTCAATGTCAGGAAAAAAGAAGTTAGGATGGGTGGAGCTGCAAATGTCGCGAAAAACATCCAATCCCTTGGAGCAACTCCAATCCTTTGCTCAATCATAGGCAAAGATGTTGACGGAGACACTTTTTTCGACTTGTTAAATAGAAAACAAATATCCGCTGAAGGCATTGTTTCCAGCGACAATAGAGTTACGACACTCAAGGAAAGAGTCCTTTCAGGCTCTCAACAACTGCTTAGAATAGATTCTGAAACTGACAAACCTCTATCTGAAGAAGAAGAATCCCAATTGCTGAAACGTATATATCCATTGATGGAAAATATTGATGTCATCATTTTTGAAGATTATGACAAAGGCGTATTAAACAAAAATGTCATCAAAAAAGTAGTTTCTTGGGCTAATGAGAAAAGAATTCCTACTGTAGTGGATCCTAAAAAGCGAAATTTCCTTGACTATCATGGAGTTACTTTATTCAAGCCGAACTTGAAAGAAATCAAAGAAGGCTTGAAAATAGACTTCAATCCTGATGAAGCGGATGAACTAAAATACGCAGTGGATAAATTGCTTTCTCACCTTCAAGCAGATTCCGCTCTGATTACTTTATCAGAAAAAGGTGTATATATTGACAATGGATCAAAAAATCACCATATTCCTGCTCATATTAGAGACATCTCTGATGTGTCAGGCGCCGGCGATACAGTTATCAGCATTGCCTCACTATGCTTGGCGTTGAACTTGCCTTTAAAATTCATAGCGGGACTCTCGAATTTAGGAGGAGGCTTAGTCTGCGAACATTTAGGCGTTGTTCCTATTGACAAAGAAAGGCTTCTGAAAGAAGCTGAAAGAAACAACTTACTTGAGAATGCTTGATCATTTCAACGAAAGACTTAATAGAAAACTTTACGACAGCAAGAGATATGTAAAGAATGCATTGCTAATCGTAAAGTTTTTAACATCTTTAGCAGGAGTATTCATACTCGTCTACAGTTTTGGCTTTAAGGAAAACAAGGAAGAGGCCCGAAAAATCATCGAGCTTTTAGACTATGTTTTCACCATATTTGTGATCATATTTATCACCAAATTGTTTTACGCCATAAAAAGGAAACAATATATCCTTGATCATAAATTTGAATCCTTTTTAATACTTCTGATCATTCTCAACGGCATCTCCAACTTTTTTTTCAACAACTTCATACTCATACATATATTCGAATTGTTTCACCTCGACGATTTTGTCATCTTCAAAAGCGTCAGTCTGGCGATTTACTTGCTGACAATCATCGGGTATGAATTTGTAATGGCCAGCATGTCATTGCCTGACCTCAATCTAAGACCTCCAACATTATTCATTCTAAGCTTTATTCTTTTAATAATCATTGGAGCTTTGGTATTGATGCTGCCTACCATGACAACTGTCGAAGGAAGCATGCCATTCATTGACGCATTATTCACTTCCACCAGCGCAGTCTGTGTAACAGGCCTTATTGTAGTCGATACAGCCACTTATTTCACATTCAGAGGTCAAGTGATTATTCTATTATTAATTCAGGCTGGAGGACTTGGATTAATAGCTTTCGCTTCATTTTTCGCTTATTTTATTCGTAAAAATATTAGTCTAAAAGAGCAAGTTTTAATGCAAGACTACTTTAGCAGCGACTCATTATACTCAGCAAAAAATTTATTGAAGCAAGTCGTATTAATGACATTAAGCATAGAAGCAGGAGCCGCCATCCTAATTTATTTAACATGGGGAGACCAAGTCACCTTTGTCTCAGACGGACAAAAAATATATTATTCAATCTTTCATGCGATATCCGCATTTTGCAATGCCGGGTTCAGCCTTTTTTCCAATAATTTATATGAAGGCGTGGTAAGGAATGCTTACAGCCTCCACATTGTCGTATCATTGGCTGTAATTCTTGGAGGAATCGGATTTGCCACACTTCAAGATTTGTTTTCACCCAGCAAGCTTAGAGAGCGCTTGGCTAAACCATGGATCGACTGGAAACTAGGCACCAAAATAGCGGTATACACATCTGCAATGCTTATTTTCATCGGCACAATCATTATTTTCTCACTAGAATACGATCATACACTAAGCGATCTTAGCTTCGGAGAGAAAATAATAAGCAGCTACTTCCAATCAGTTATCACTCGTACAGCTGGATTCAATTCCATGGATTTCGCCGCTTTGCAAAAATCCACATTGGTGTTCATGATTTTCTTAATGTTCATTGGAGCTTCCTCAGGATCTGTAGGAGGAGGTATCAAGACATCTACATTTTACCTAATCATGATTTCGGCAATTGCCACATTGAGAGGAAAGTCTCGCATAGAAATCAACAAAAGAGAAATCCCAAAACAGATTCTTTTCAAGGCTCTATCCATTTTCTTTTTTGCCGCTACAATTATATTTATTTCAATCTTTCTTCTATCCATTTTCGAACCCGACATATCCATACTAGAATTAGCTTTTGAGGAAGTGTCCGCATTTGCCACTGTAGGACTAAGCACTGGCATCACAGGAATACTTACTTCCACAAGCAAGACTGTGCTTATTGTTTCAATGTTCCTTGGGAGAGTTGGCATACTCACTTTCGCTCTGGCATTGAGCTCCAGCAGTTATACAAAAACATACAAGTATCCATCAGCTTCGCTAATGGTTGGATAGAAGAAAACTTCTGGAGAGAATATTAATATTCTTTCCAGAATGAAGGAGTAAATATCAACAACAATGTAAACAGCTCCAGCCTTCCCAAAAGCATAAAGAAAGACAACACCCACTTTACCGAATCAGGAAGCCAAGCGAAGTTATCCATAGGACCAACCTTGCCAATGCCAGGACCAATATTGCCAAGTGAAGTCGCTAACGCTCCAACAGAAGTTTCAAAATCCAACCCTAAAGCTGCTAAAATCAAAACACCTACAGAAAAAACAATCAAATAGATAAAAATAAAAGCCAAGACATTGAATGTCGTATTGCTTTCAATCGCTTTTCTATTAATTCTCACAGGAATAACCCCATGAGGGTGCAATTGTCGCCTAAACTCCAAAAGACTGTTTTTAAATAATATCACATGCCTGATTACTTTCACTCCACCCGCTGTGGATCCTGCCGAGCCACCTACAAACATCAATATCAAAATAATAATCATGACAAATGTTGTCCACTGAGTATAATCCGCTGTCACAAAACCAGTAGTGGTAATTACGGAAACGACTTGAAACAATACATCTCTAAAATCCTTTTCCAAAGCGCTGGCATTATTGTTAAAAATCACAATAATAGAAATGATTAGTGTGCAAGCCAATATGATCAAGCTATAATATCTAAATTCCTCATTTTCCCATACCTTTTTGAATTGTCTATGCAAAGCCATATAAGTAATTGAGAAATTTGTTCCAGCAAAAAACATGAAGACAATAATAATGTATTGTATCATTGGGCTATCATAATACGCCACACTATCCTGCTTAGTTGAAAAACCTCCAGTGGCCATTGTAGTCAAACTATGGTTAAATGCCTCTGTGAAAGTCATTCCTGCCAACATTAACAGCAATGTTTCTATCATAGTCAAGCCCATATAAATCCCCCAGAGCCTTTTGGCTGTATCCGCTATTCTTGGCTTGAGCTTATCCGGACTAAGCCCTGGCGACTCCGCGGAAAAAAGCTGAATTCCCCCCATGCCTAAAAGGGGCACTATAGCAACTGTAAGAACAATGATACCCATTCCACCGATCCATTGTGTCATACTCCTCCAAGTCAATATTCCAATAGGAACAGACTCAATGTCATTCAAAATAGAAGCGCCTGTGGTGGTATAGCCTGACACTGTTTCGAAAAATGCATCAGTGATATTCGGGATTGAACCTTCCAGCATATAGGGCAATGTTGCAAACAAGGACATCACAATCCATCCAACAGAAACTATTACATAACCATCTTTCTTTCGGATGTCTCTTTTTTGAATACGATTAGTGCTAAAAAAAGTAAGTCCTCCCACCAACAATGTGATGCTTGCCGCCATCAACAAGCTTCTCCAAGATCCATCATTATGTGCTAAAGAAAAAGGAATGCAGATTCCCATAAAAAGGCTGTTGATAATCAACAACAATCCCAAAATGTGAGCAATAGCAGGTAAATTTAATCTCATACGCTATGAAAAAATTTTCGAAATTTCTTTAATCGAAGATGTTTTGGCCAATACGATCACTCTATCCTTTATCTGAAATTTAAAATCTCCAGAAATAGAATAACCCCGATTGCCTCGAATCACCCCTCCAATGATTGTATCCTTAGGAAAGCTTATATACCTAATTTGTATATCCACCAAAGTAGAATCGTCGCTTATCTCAAACTCCAGAACCTCAGCATCGAGTCCGTGAATACCTGCAATAGATAAAATATTGCCTTTCCTCACATATCTACTTATAAAATTGGCAGCAATCAACTTCTTGTTAATCAAAGTGTCCACACCTATTTGCTGAGATAAATGGAAATAGTCAACATTTTCCACCATCGCTATGGTCTTTTTCACACCGCACTTTTTAGCCAACAAACATGAAATGATATTTGTCTCGGAATTGCCAGTAACCGCAATGAATACATCAATATCCTCAATGCCTTCCTGCTTCAACAATTCAACATCATTCGCATTTCCGTGAATTACCAAAATCTCCTCAAGTTCATCTGCAAGCTTAAAACATTTATCCCTGTCTTTTTCCACCAACTTGATTCGATATTTTTTGCTTAGTTTCTTCGCCGCATTTATGCCTGTGCGACTTCCTCCCAAGATCATCAAATTCTTGAGCTTTCCTCCTTTTCTGCTTTTAAACTCAAAGACACGATCAACTCCCTTTGGCTCAGCGATAAAATACACATGATCATTGGCCAAAATCTGCGTGTCTCCATTGGGAACAATTGTCTTATCATTTCTTAAAATGGCTGCGATTACAAAATCCCTTTCAGGATTCAACTTTGCCGTTTCGCGAAGGCTCAAGTTTTCCAACGCATCTCCCCGATCAACATTAATTCCAATTAAGGACAATAACCCTCTATCAAACTCGAAAGTATCTGTCAATGCTGTTTCGCGCAATAGCCTTTTAATTTCTCTGGCAGCCAGCGACTCTGGAGAGATCAATGAGTCCACTCCCATTTTACTCAAATCAAGGACTTCCTTATCGAAAAGAAACTCCAAGTTGCTAATTCTGGCAATTGTTTTCTTAGCGCCGAGCTTCTTGCCAATCATGGCTGTCGTAAGATTAGTCTCTTCAGCAGGAGTTACACAAATCAACAAATCCGTGTCTTGGATGTAAGCTTCCAGCAATATTTTAAAGGAAGTCGAATTCCCATGTATAGTTGCAATGTCAAGCTGATTAGCCACATACTGCAATCTATCCTTGTTAGTATCTATTAAAACTATGTCGTGCTGTTCATGAGCGAGCAATTTAGCGAGGTGAAAGCCCACTTCTCCCGCCCCAGCAATAATAATATGCATGTCGGTAGTATCTATTTACTATGTAAATATAGAAAAAATGACGCATGTGCTTAAACAAAAGTTTAAAACAAATATTCTGAGCTTCTTAGTCCGATTTTAGATTTACAAAAATCACCAACGCCTTTCAATTCAGCATCAATCCTATTTTCAGAAAATCGACCTATTTGTCGAATAACTCAAACAATTACCAGCATTAAGCCTTTATAAATACATGTAGCTTATTAGTAAAACACTATTAAATAGCAACAACAGCACGCAACGGATAGCTAAATCTACGAAATGAAATAATTCTACAATTCAAAAACTCAAATTATGACAGGATTAGAATTTAGTCAGTGCATTAACAAGCTTTCGACTTCTTTGAAGCCGTTTGCTTTGCGACTAACAAAAGATGTGGAAGACGCCAATGATTTAATGCAAGAAACTGTATTAAAGGCTTTTAACAACAGAGAGAAATTCACTGAAGGAACGAACCTGAAAGCTTGGCTTTACACTATCATGAAGAACACCTTCATCACCAATTATCAAAGAATGGTGAGAAGAAACACCTTCATTGATACGACTGATAACCTTCATTACATCAATTCCACCAGCAACACAACAGAAAATTCAGCTTACACGGAATTCGCAATGAGAGATATCAATACAGCGATATCAAAACTGGATGAAAACTATAGAGTTCCCTTCATGATGCACTTCAGAGGATTCAAATATCATGAAATAGCTGATAAACTTGATATTCCAATAGGAACCGTGAAAAACAGAATACACATTGCTAGAAAAGATCTAAAAGATATGCTGAAAAACTACGAAAATAAGATATAAATAAAAGAGGCTGTCGATATCGACAGCCTCTAATTTTTAATTATTTTAAAACAACTCTTAAGGTTGAAGTACTTGACTCTGTGCTTAGCTGAAGCAGGTAAACTCCGCTTTCCATACCATTTAAATCTAAATTTCCAGTATTCTCAACTTCAAGCATTTTCTGACCTAAAGTAGAGTAAACCACAGCCTTTTCAACTTGCTGAGAAATATTCAACAATCCGTTTGTTGGGTTAGGATATACACTTATGGTGCTGTTTAAACTATCAATGCTCAAAATAGCATCTTCATCTATGATATTCAGCCCATAATCTTCAACTTCGCCACTGTCCAAATCTTGACAAGCGTCAATAGTAGCGGACTCCAAATAATGAACAACAACTCTTAATGCGACAGTTCTTCCCGCAGCAGCATCTTCAGGAGCAGTAATATCAACCTCGACAACTTCATCAGCATTTTTAGCTTGTGAGGCAAAATCCTGTTGAGCAACTATTTCATTCGCTTCAAATTCACCATTGTAATTCCAATCCGCCCAAGCGATGATTCTAATGTTATCCCCATCTCCTGAATCACCAGTATTAGCGGTAATCGTAAGTTTAAGCGTTTCACCAGGATTTATATCAGTATTTTGACTAGTCATTAAATCATTATGGACATTTGTATTGCCATTGCTGAAATCAATATCTCCAACCTTCACATTTCCAATATGTCCATAGCCCCAATAAGCTGAAGTTGGCGTGCATAACTCATAGTTTTTAACTTGGATCATGTTCGACTTTGAAATCGTCTGCACTTCGCCATTCGAACCAGTCACCTTTAAAGTTACGTCATACAATCCTGTAGCATTATATTTCACATCCGGTGGTGTTTCTCCAATATAAGAAGCTGGTTCCCCTCCTTCAAAAGTCCATTCGAACTCCGCTCCAGTAACTCCATTATAAAATGCGGTCAAGTTTTGGAAAGTCACCTCAGTATCTACTACTGGATTAGCATAGTCCACAGTAAAATCAGGAATTATGCTTGCCGATTGATCCAAAATATTCAAGCCATAATCTTCCGCTTCACCTGAATGAAATTGTCCGCATTCTCCTCCTACAGGAGCATTTCTTGTCCCGCTGGTCATTACTCTTAGGGCAATCGTTTTTCCTGTCGCAGCATTATCAGGAACAGTAAAAGAGAAATTATGCGTTGCTTCGATGCCTTTTCCTGCAGCTGTGATATTCTTTGTCGCAACTAATTCCCCTTGATCCAAGCTTGCATTATAATTCCAATCAGCCCATACTCTCAACAAGTAAGCTTCATTATCCCATGATTTGCCAGTATTGGTCACTACCGTCATATCAATAGTTTCACCTGTTCGGATATTCATATTATGAGTATCCATATAGTTCTTATTGATATTAGTGCTTTCAGATGTATTGCTTACTGAGCCAAACTCCACTTTAGTAACATGCAAGAAATCCCAAATTTCGCCTTCAATATCACATAACTTGTATTGAGCATTAACATAAGCCGACTTTTCCACTTTCTCTATTGTGCCATCCGAAAGCGTCACTTCCAAAGACACGTTATACTCTCCAGGTTCTGCATATCTAACAGCTGGAGGCGTTTGTCCTGAAGCCGATGCTGGCTGTCCGCCATCAAATGTCCAGCTCCAATTAGTTATGCTCAAATTTGCATTTGAAACACTCGTCAAATCTGTAAAGTAAATCGGTGTATTAATCACAGGAGCAATGTCATCAGCCTTAAAGTCAACCAATGCTTGCTTGTCTCCTTTCTGAATCACCAATCCGTAATCTTCGCTTTCGCCACTATCAATTGTGCCACAAGCAGTATCCCCTTCACTATTTTGCACATAATGCACCAAGATACGCATACCAACTTTTTCTATCCTAGCATCAAATGGAACAGCTATGTTCGTCGAAAATGTGTAATTGCCTTCAGCATCAGAATCTCCTACTTTATACACATGGCTGTCAATCAACTCATCATCATCGTAAGCGCTATTATAATTCCAATCGATCCAAATCTGAATCCTATTACTATCTACATCTCCTGACGCGCCTTTATTCAAAGTTATTGTCAATGGATAGCTTTCTCCCGTATTAACTACTGTCTCTTGAGCATCGAAGTAATTATTAGATCCAGCATATCTGTCTGTTTCATTATTTATTTCTCCAATACTTACATTAGTGATACCAGTATAGCCTCCATACCTAACATATGGCTCACAGTATTCGAACTTAACAATAATCTCATCTTCTTTCGTAATCTCTTTGACCTCTCCGTTGCTATTTGTCACTTTCAGAGTAGCGTCATAAGTTCCTACCTCACTATAGTAAACAGGAGGAGGCACTTGACCTTCAAAATTTGCAGGCTCGCCACCAGGGAAAGACCATTCCCATTTAGTAATAGTCACTCCTTCAGGAGTCGTACTCAAGTCTGAGAAACTAACTGGGTCCGCAAAAATGACTTCTTTAGGTCCAAACGTAAAATTAGCTTCAAAAGGAGCATCTTTAGGAATTATATTCAATCCATAATCCTCAACTTCTCCTGTTTCGTAATTAGCGCAAGGTTCTTGTCCATCAGTGCTTCCATTCTCAAAGTAATGCACCATTACACGAACTCCTATTTTTCCTTCCACAGCATCATCCGGCACATTCAAATTCAATTGGTAAGTGAAATTCCCATCAGCATCAACAACATTGCCTATTACATAGTTATGGGTTGTAATCAATTCATCACTCTCATACACAAAGTTTCCATTCCAATCCGCCCAAACTCTTATATAATTCTGGTCATTATCACCTGAAGATCCTTTATTTGTAATAATTGTCACAGGAACTGTTTCTCCCGGTCGAGCACTTGTAGCATATGTATCAGTATAATCGCTATACTCAGTATTTCCAGAAGTGGAAGTAATATTATTCATTTGCACACTCACTATATGGCTATAGAATGCTCCATATTGAGTAGAAGGTATACAATAAGATGTATATGGATCATTGAAAGATACTGAAAGACTGCTATTTGAAGGATTGTAAAGACCAGCCACTCCTCCAACAAATGCGGCATCTAAAAATGTCAACGTCATATCACTCACATTATCAGCAACTGTATGGCTAGTCGCTATTCCTTGCAGACTAATACTCGCTTGAGTTGAAGAAATCACGTTGATATTTGCCGTTAAGCCCGCAGGAACATTGGTAATGCTATAGTGTACTCCTTCTTGCAAATCGCCTGTTATGGCAAACTGAGCATTTTCTTGAGCGCTAATAGCTATAGATGATTCAATTTCTCCATTATTGATAAACTTCTCCTCAAACAAACTAGTTTCATAAGTCACATGAGGGCCCAAATTGAAATCATCTGCTACACCTGTGTCTTCCAGATTCTGTTGTTGCCATAAAGTAATTCTAGCGGGGTGTCTTAACCCAAAACTGCTACCTGTCATTCTTCCAACTTGTCCACGCGTAAACATCGCATAGTTATCAGAATAGTCCATAAAATTATGTCTGTTGACTTCTTTCCCGTTACAATTGATATAGCTTCCTGTATTTCTATACATGTTTTTAGAAGTGTCATCTTGCTTTGGCGTATCCTCAACTCCGTCATCATTATTGAATTCCGAACATCCTCCGTTGAAAGTATGTCTCAATCCTAAAAAATGGCCAAACTCATGCGTTAAAACAGATCTGAAATTTTCATTGGTATTAGATCCAACATATTTCCCGTTGTGAACCACTCTGGCGATATTAGCCTCTGTCATTCCCATATCCGGCAACCAAGCAACACCTGAATTATATGTATCTCCATCATTGTACAAATCATGCATGATGTATACATTCATATATTTGGCATTATCCCAAGCTACTTTTTGAATTTCAGCATCATATCCGCTGCCGTTACCAAAACCTGACATTTCAGGGTGATATGTCACTCCTGTCGTTGGATTTCCTTCAGGATCAAGCTTAGCCAATCGAAACTCAACATTCATACCTTCTTTGATATTCTGAAAAGCCGCGGCTACCGTTTGGAAATCAGCTCTCAAGCCTTGAAAATCTTCATTAGTCGCAACCAAAGCATCTTCTACTTTGTCAACGCTTAATGTCAAGCCGTCAAAATCATTTCCAAATACATGAAATACAACTGGAATTATAAATTTTCCTTCTTGAGGATACCATGGTGCCTCATCTGCCATTTGGCGAGAACTAGAACGTTGTTCATGCACATGATCCTCTGCTCGACAAGGGTTTGGAGCCCTGTCGATAATCTGGGCATTTGCATTGAAAGCCAATAATGCCATCAAAACAACCCATAACCTGTGTAGTTTTTTGATCATCTTATTGTATTTTAGGTAAAGATAAGATTTAATATACCTAATCATTTGATAACATACAAGCTTATAATATCAACAAGACTGAATCATCTAAGCACAAATTATATTCTATTTTCCACTCGATAAAAATCGATAGAAACCAACTACTTTTAATTAACCATTTTTAAAAAAATCAACATTTTAGAAGATAATATTTCATTAATAACACCAAAGTCAAACCGACTAATAACTTCGCAAAACAATAAAAAAGCCGCTTAAAAAGCGGCTCTTTAATGCATCTATATAAACTCCAAAATCAATCTCCATCACTGTCTTGATAATCTACCTGGACACCTAATGCTCTGACCATATCAACTTTCAAGATAGAAACCAATGATTGAAGAGAATCGTAAACTTTCCAAACTTGCTCACTATTCATCGTGATATTCTCATCCATTGACTTACTATCATCAAGTTTGGCAATCTCTTCTTCAGAAGTCTTTATTTTTGACTTAATAACAGCTGACATCAATTCATCATCAACTTTAGCCTCAATAGCATCCAAATAATTATAAAGACCCATTTCAAAATCAGCATCGCCACCGCCATTCATAAAGTCATTATAAGCTTCCAAGTGCTTCTTGATCAATTTCACAGAAAGCTTACTATAATGTCCTTCACCTTTATATTCCTCGCCTGTCTGGGCAATCAATAGCGGCTTGTGAACTCTATATTTCTTTATCCATTCGTAGTCTTGAGTGATGCCATTTGTCATCATACTTAATGCGCCAAACTTGCTCAAACCTTTATTATTAGAATAAAAATTAGCAGCTTCGTTATCACCCTCTGGAGACCAACGCATATAAGCTTCTTGTACTTTATCAACAATATCATTAGATACATTCTTAAGATAATCTCCTCTAGAAGCATTGGAAACAAATGCCTCGACTACTTTATCTTCAGAATCTGAATAAAGCAAATATTCCAGTGCTGGGTATCCTTTTTCAGAAGTTCGCACATCTTCAACCTTCAAAATTTCATTTTGAATATTATCCTCTATATTTTCAGGATTAGCAGGATAAACATTAATACTCGCAGATAGATTTATTACCTTTTTAGGATCAATATTAAACTCATTATACTGATGTTCTAAATATGCCTGCTCAAATGTTGATTTCAAATCATTTAGAGAAGCAATGCTAGGAGCTTCTGCAAATGACATGATCTTATCATTTAAGCCTTCAGTTGTATTCTTATATGACGAATACCTAGCTAAAATAACATTCTCCGATACATTCTCAATCATTGACTTTTGCAATGCATCCGTATCACTACCTTCACTTCCTTCATTAGTATCGCAAGAAAAAAATGCAGTTGCTAAAAAAGCTATAATTAAATATTTCAACTTATTCATTTCTAAATTTCTTTGAATTATAAACGCAAAAAACCATACACTCTAAAAGTGCATGGTTAAGTATATTTTTAATTATTTACTACAATTGAGCAGCAACATCTTTCAATTCATCAACTAAGCTTGTAATCTCATCGATTGCATTCTGAACATCCTTAGCTTCTGTTTTATAGAAATCATTTCCTAACAATGCTGCTATTTTATTAGCGTCTCCAGCAGAAACTCTTGACTCAGGATTGAATTGCAAGCCTAAGATAAATGCATAAGCTTCTGACAATTGATGATTTTTCAAAGCATAATCAACATCCAGTCCATTGCTGATTTCATCTTTAGCGCCATTTAGGTAATGAACTGCTGTTCCAGCCACAACAATCTCCCAATTTCTTCTGATGATTGAGATTTGCTCGTCTCTTGTCGAGTAATCTTTTGCTCCAATAGCCGCTCTACCTTTGATAAAAGCATTGTAAATATTTTCCGACGTTTTCAACACTTCAGTCTTCTTAGCATATTTTGCCCAATAACGACTATCATCAAAAACCGTAACTCCATTCTCTGTTTTAGCGCTAAAGTAACCTAAAGCCTCATCCCAGTGATGCTGCATCTCAGTACCTTTACCCTCTTCAACTGTTTCGTTATCAACATTCATTTTAGAATCACCAAAATAAACAGCTGTTGCTTGGTGATACATTAAAGCGCCCATTAAGCCTTTTTCAATCAATTGAGTGTACTCGATACCTTCAGCATCAAACAAGTATGATTTTTCTCCATTATGAGACGTTACTACTCCTGCCACGCCTTCGGAACCAGCTTCAGTTGCCATGCTAGCCGCTTCCAGTTTAGGGAAATAACTGTTAATAACTATATCGAACGATTCCTGAACTTTATTTTGAATTTTTTTCCCGCTTACATCTTCATTATAAATATCCGTCAATGTCTGTTCGGAAACTTCAACGCCTACTTCATTACCTTTTTTCATTTCAGCCGTAAGCTTGCCTACTTGATCCAATCTAATCGTTTGTCCAGAAAAGCTTACATTGTCAAAATTATAAGTAGAGGGAATATCATATCCTTGATCAACATCATTATTCTCATCATCAGAACATGAAGTAAAAGATATCATTCCTGCTATCAAAAGCGCTGAGTATAAAAACTTGTATGGTAAAAACTTTTTCATCAATATATTTTATTGTGGTGTTCTTTAATTACGGAAGCAAATATATCACCTAATTTGGATTAAGTCCAAACAAAAACCCTTTTTATTTTAATTTATTCTAAATTAAGCTTCGAATTAATAAACCAATATGGTCTATTATATGCTATATATTTATTAAAGATGTAGCACCTAAATTTTTCCGAATGAATCGAAAAATCCGAAAAGTCGCCATTCTCGGCTCGGGTATAATGGGTTCTCGCATAGCATGCCACTTTGCAAACATTGGAGTGGAAGTGCTTTTGTTGGACATTTGCCCCTCAGAGTTGAATGATTCAGAAATATCCAAGTCATTAAGCCTCGACCATCCGCTTGTTCGCAATAGAATCGTCAACGAGGCTCTCTCCAAAACACTTAAATCAAAACCCTCGCCTATATACGATCAAAGTTTTTCAAAAAGAATCACAACTGGAAACTTCGATGACGACATGGAAAACATCGCTTCTTGCGACTGGATTATTGAAGCTGTCATAGAGGATTTAAAAATCAAAAAATTGGTGTTCGACAAAGTAGAATTGCATCGAAAAGCCGGAACTCTAATCTCAACCAATACTTCCGGCATTCCGATCCACATGATGACTGAAGGCAGAAGCGATGACTTTAACAAACACTTCGCTGGAACGCACTTTTTCAATCCACCACGCTATTTGCCACTATTAGAAATCATTCCAACAAAGCATACTGACAGCAAAGTCATTGACTTTTACCAACATTTTGGTAAGCGATTCTTAGGCAAAACCACTGTGCTATGCAAAGACACTCCCGCATTCATAGGCAATAGAATCGGTATTTTCACGCTCCTCAAAACTTTTGAGAGCATGCAAAAATTTGATTTGAATATCGATGAAATTGACAAACTGACAGGCACTATCATAGGCAGACCTAAATCCGCGACTTTTAGAACCTGCGATGTAGTTGGATTCGACACTTTCGCTAAAGTATCCGATTTTCTTTACCATTCCTTGCCAAACGATGAAAGCAGAAACACTTTCAAAATGCCTGATTTCTGCAACAAAATGATTGAGAAAAAATGGTTGGGAGACAAAACCAAGCAAGGGTTTTACAAAAAAACGAAAAACGAAAAAGGCGAAAAAATCATATTAACGCTCAATTTGAGCAATTTCGAATATGAAAGTCGACAAAAAGTGAGTTTTGCTTCATTGGAACTAGCGAAAAATGAGGACTCTCTTGAAAAAAGAATAAAGCAATTAATCTCTTCCAAAGACAAAGCAGGCTTGTTTCTCAAGGACATGTTCTTTGGCTTGTTCAAATATGTCAGCCACAGGCTCCCTGAGATCACTGAGTCATTATACAAGATAGATGACGCCACCAAAGCTGGTTTTGGATGGGAACTAGGTCCATTTCAGCTATGGGATGCATTAGGTGTGGAAAAAACCACAAAGTACATGGAAGAAGCTGGTTACAATCCTGCGCCATGGGTTAATGAAATGATAAAAAAAGGTATTGATTCCTTCTATCAAATAAATGATGGAATAAAATCATATTACAATATTGAAGCTGGAGAACAACAAAAGATTCCGGGCATCGACAATTTTATTATTCTCAAAGACCTTAAGGGCACTAATCGAGAAGTTTGGTCTGATTCAGGGACAACACTATATGACATTGGAGACGGCATCGTCAACTTGGAGTTCCACACCAAGATGAATACCATGGGAAGCGAAGTCATTCAAGGAATTAACAAAGCCATTGACGATGCTGAGCGTAACTATAAGGGACTTGTCATCGCAAACGAGGGCCAAAATTTTTCCGCTGGAGCTAATTTAGGTTTGATTTTCATGCATGCTATCGAACAAGAGTTTGATGAAATAGACTTTATGATTCGCAGCTTCCAAAAAACAATGATGCGAGCCAGATATTCTTCCATACCCGTAGTAGTCGCTCCACATGCGATGACTCTGGGAGGAGGTTGCGAGCTTACCTTGCATGCCAATGCTGTCCAAGCTGCCGCTGAAACATATATTGGCCTCGTGGAATTCGGCGTTGGACTCATCCCGGCTGGAGGAGGCACAAAGGAAATGGCTTTAAGAATATCCGATGCTTTTCACAAAGGAGATGTGGAATACAATCAGCTCCAAGAAGTATTTATGAATATAGCTACAGCTAAAGTCGCCACTTCTGCCCATGAAGCTATAAATCAATGGATACTAAGAGAGTGCGATGGTATTTCAGTGAACAGGCAATTGCAAATAGCAGATGCGAAAGCAAAAGCTCTGCTTCTAGCTAATCAGGGCTTTGTACAACCTCATGAAAGAAAAGATGTGAAAGTCCAAGGCAAAGGAGCCATGGCTTTGTTTCTCACAGGAATACATGGCATGAAAATCGGCAACTATATTTCCGAACACGATGCCAAGATCGCTCAAAAATTGGCTTATGTCATTTGCGGAGGAGACCTTTCAAGTCCTACTCTAGTCTCTGAGCAATATTTGCTGGATCTCGAAAGAGAAGCCTTCCTTTCTCTCACTGGAGAAAAGAAAACTTTGGAAAGAATCCAAGCAATTTTGAAAGGCGGCAAACCGCTTAGGAATTAACTACAACGACTTTCAACCCTTAGTTAAAAAAGTCAATACTCCACATCAAAGAAGAATCAAAATAATGGATGCATATATAGTAAAAGGCTACAGAACAGCTGTAGCCAAAGCAAAGAAAGGAGCTTTGAAATCAGTTAGACCAGATGATTTCGCAGCGGATGTTATCAAACATCTAGTTGGCTCAGTAAACAGTTTAGACGTAAATGAGATAGATGATTTGATTGTCGGTAATGCCGTACCTGAGGCAGAACAAGGCATGCAAATGGGACGTATCATATCTTTGCTCTCATTGTCTAAAGAAGTGCCTGGCTTTTTAGTCAACAGATATTGCGGCTCTGGATTGGAAGCCCTTTACATCGGTGCTTCGCGCATTCACGCAGGCATGGCTAACTGTATCATTGCTGGAGGTACAGAGTCAATGACTATGGTTCCCATGCTTGGATATAAAACCGCTCTTAACTATAAGCTTTCAAGTCAATTTCCAGATTACTACTCCAGCATGGGAATTACAGCAGAGCAAGTAGCGAAAGAATATGGTATTTCAAGACAGGCTCAAGACGAATTCGCCTTTCATTCCCATCAAAAAGCGATAAGAGCCATAGATGAGGGAAGATTCAAAGACGAAATAGTTCCTCTAAACATTGAAGAAATCTATCTTGATGCTAATGAAAAAAGACAAGTCAGATCATCTGTTTTCGATACGGACGAGGGCCCAAGAAGAGACACTTCTTTGGAAGCATTGGCCAAGCTGAAACCCGTTTTCGCCAATGGCGGATCGGTAACAGCGGGCAACTCCAGCCAAACTTCCGACGGAGCGGCATTTCTGATGATCATGTCTGAAAAAACGCTCAAAAAACACAACTTGGAACCTATTGCCCAAATGAAGAGCTTTGCCGCTGCCGGCGTTGAACCTCGAATCATGGGAATAGGACCTGTCAAATCCATTCCAAAAGCTTTAGAGCTTTCTAATTTGGCTTTGCAGGATATCGATCAAATAGAATTAAACGAAGCTTTCGCGGCTCAAGTCCTCGCTGTCACTAAAGAATTGAATCTGAACCCTCAAAAAGTCAATGTCAACGGCGGTGCGATCGCCTTAGGACACCCATTGGGTTGCTCAGGCGCCAAACTTTCCGTTCAACTGATTCATGAAATGAAAAAACGCCAGCAAAAATACGGAATGGTAACCGCCTGCGTGGGAGGTGGCCAAGGAGTTTCAGCGATATTTGAAGTATTCTAATTCTATTACAAAAAGAACATTATGGCCTGAGTATTAAGGACTGCTCAGGCTTTCATAAAGATTTCACAATTTCTTGGACATAACCATTTTTAAAATGATACGTTTGAGAGTTTATCAGATATTTTGCCATTGGCTTAATAATTGAAGTGATTTTTTCATTGATTTATTTTTGGAAATTTTTTCCTTTTACATATAGCCGGTTGACTCTTGAACTCAAAGAATATTTTGAAGTTTCTATCGATTCAGCCCTCTCATTTACACTTTTAACACTAATATTTTTAAAATGGTCAAACAATTTAAAACGATAATCGTCTCGGGCATCCATCTGGGCTTCAAAAAAGGAAGGACCAAAAATTTGATGGAATTGCTGGAACAATACAAAACCAAGAATCTAATATTCATCGGTGAAACATTCGATGATCCTTTCAGCTCAACAATGATTAGCGCTGAAAAAAAGCAAATGAAGGCTTTCAATAAAATATTGAAAATCGTTAGAAAAAACGATACCGACACCACTTTGGTGAAATCCACTCCATTCGAGTATCTACCAAGCTATCTGCATGATAACGAGTCCAAATATTTCAAAGTCCAAAATGAATTAGTATACACTTCCGGACCACGAAAATATTACATTAAAAGTGAAAAGAGCCTGAGCATTTTCCATCAGCCTTATTCATTTCTTCTGAATTTAGGACAATTGGGCAAAAAACTCGCCAACTGGATTTTTGTCAGAAAAAACAATCCAAATAAGAATCCACAACCTGAGCAAGAAGAAAAGAATAGAGAAATCATTCTTAAGCAAGCATCAAAAGCCGCATGCGATGGAATTATAATAGCTTCGCCACATATGGAAAAAATCGAAACTTATAAAGACACTCCTTATATGAATTGCGGAAGTTGGTATTCTTCTCAATGCGCGCTTGTCGAAGACATGGATGGAGATTGGAGTTTGTTATACTACAATGACTCAAACAGCACTCAAAACATGAAAATTGTTGACCTTTGGGGCATGCCAAATGTGAGCAAGACCAAAAGCAAGCTTTCATTTATTGCATAAAAAAATAGCCAAATCTTAAGACTTGGCTATTTTCATGGTAATTCAAACTATTATTTAAAAAGCGACTTGTTCGGTTTACTGCCCATCACTAATTCCAATTTTCCTCCTTTTGCAATCTCTGAGTGAGTCAGATAACTTCTATCAAGATTTTTTCCATTTAATCGAGCTGATTGGATGTAAATATTTTGATCCGAATTATTCTTGGCCTCAATCACAAATTCAGAGCCATCCGCATTGCTGATTACTGCTTCTTCAAATACAGGCGATCCGATTTGATACTGAGCCAAAGCCGGCGTAACAGGATACAAGCCAATCGCAGACATCACATACCAAGCTGACATCTGGCCACAATCTTCATTGCCTGCAATACCATCCGGTTGATCTGTATACATAGTCTCCATGATCCCTCTTGCTTTTTCTTGAGTCTTCCAAGGATAACCTGCGTAATTATATAGATAAGCCACATGATGGCTTGGTTCATTGCCATGCACATATTGACCTATCAAGCCAGTGATATCCGAACTGGCATCACCTGCATCAGACGGCAACTCGAACAATTTGTCCAATTTAGCGACAAATACATCAGCCCCTCCCATCGTATCTATAAGCGTAGGAATATCATGCAGTTCATACCATACGTATTGCCATGCATTTCCTTCAATATAATCTTTAACTGGGTTTTCATGATCATGCCCTCCATAACTAATCGGATCAAAAGGCTCTCTCCAATTTCCTTTGGTATCTTTTGCTCTCATGAATCCCGTCGTATCATCATAAAGGTTTTTCCAATAATCAGAACGTTTCATCAACATCTCATAATCATCCATCTTGCCTAAATCTTTAGCCACCTGAGCCAACACCCAGTCACCATAGCAATACTCCTGAGTCTTACTAACTGATTGATTTGTCAAGTCGAATGGAATATAGCCATATTGCTTATACAAATCTGTAAATCTAATATCCTGCATGACAGATGCCATCATAGCCTCATAAGCTTTTTCCACATCATAGTCTCTAAAGCCTTTTAAATATGCCTCGCCAATCACAGAAACTGCATGATAACCCCACATGCAACCGGTATCCCCTCCTGCAAGTCCCCATACAGGCAACTTTCCAGTCGTTTCATAAGAATGAACTAGCGAGCGGACCATATCATTTACTTTTTCAGGATTGATAATCGTCAATAAAGGATGCACCGCTCTGAATGTATCCCAAAGAGAAAATGTTGAATATTGATCTCCTTTATGCGTCTTGTGAACTTGTTGGTCGCCTCCTTCGAATTTACCATCTACATCAGAATACAATGCAGGAGCCGTAGTAGAATGGTATAAAGCTGTGTAAAAGACTTTTTTCAAAGACTCTGTTCCTCCTTTGACTTTGATTTTACCTAATTGTTCTCTCCAAGCCAATTTGTTTTCAGCTACTTGATCGTCAAAAGAATGACCTGACTCCGCTTCAAAATTCAGTTTCGCACCATCTGTGGAAGAAGATGAAAGCGCCAACTTCATAACTATTGGCTCGTTTGAAGAATTATCAAAAGCGAATAAGCCTCTAACCATTTGCCCTTCAAGGTTCGTCGATTGATCTGAAACAGATGTTGAATCCAATGCTAGTTCATAGGATACGAAAGGCTTCGAAAACTGCGCGTAAAAATAAACACTCTGATGATCAACCCAGCCAGAACTGACTCTTACGCCTTTTATCGTTCTATCGTCAACAATTTCAATAGCTGTTTCCTTTGGCCAATCCCAATTAATCGCATGCGCTAAATCCACAACAATCTGTTGTTGCTCATCTTTTGGAAAAGTATATCGATGATACCCCATTCTCGGAGATGTAGTCATTTCAGCCTTTATGCCATTATCCATAATTACAGAATAATATCCTGCCTCGGCTATTTCATTGTCATGACTGAACTTATTCACATAATCATATGTATCTCTTTTTCCCGCTCTAGATTTATTCAGGTCAACCTTATTAATAACAGGAGACACTAATATGTCATTCAGATCTCCAATACCCGTTCCTGATAAATGAGTATGGCTAAAACCTGCGATCAATGAATCCGAATAATGATACCCTGAAGTCCAGTCCCATCCTGATCTTCCATTTTCAGGACTTAACTGCACCATGCCAAAAGGATTGGTCGCTCCGGGATATGTATGAGCATGATAATCCGTTCCTATCATTGGGTCAACATAATCCTCTACCTTCGTATTTTCACTTTGTGGTGATTCTGTTCCGCATGAAAACAATATTCCAGACGTTAATAGAACAAGAAATATATTATTCTTTAATAACATGAAATCAAATAAAAAAGATTCAACAAAAATTACAATTATTGATTTTTAAGATGCTTAATATTGCAACATCTTAAATATTAACGCCTTACAAATTTAAAATTATAAAATTTTATAGAAATTAAAACCTAATTTTTGCTATATTTGAAATAAATTAACGCACTTACTCCCTACCCCCATCCCATAACGTCAATATAGTACAAAAAATATTTGACAAATTTCATCATTTGCCCGATAATGAAAAAAATCACTCTATTATTACTACTAGCGTTTTTCGCCAGCTGGGGAATTCATGTTCCGGCCAACTCGCAAAAGAAAAACAACATCTACCATAAAGGGTGGATAGATTTCAATAAAAATGGAATCAAAGATATTTATGAGGATCCTGAGCGAAGCATCGACGAAAGAGTCGAGGATTTGCTTAAACAAATGACCGTAGAGGAAAAAACCAATCAAATGGTGACTCTCTATGGCTATGGGAGAGTGCAAGACACTGAATTGCCAAATCCAAGTTGGAAAGAAAAGCTGTGGAAAGACGGCTTGGCCAATATCGATGAGGCTTCTAACGGTGTGGTAAAAAATTCAAAATACAAGTTGCCTTATTCTAAACACACTTGGGCCCTCAACGAAATTCAAAAATTCTTCGTCGAGGAAACAAGACTAGGTATCCCTGTAGAATTCACAAATGAAGGGATTAGAGGCTTGAATCATACCAAATCCACTAATTTCCCCGCTCAAATAGGGCTTGGATCAACATGGAATAAGGATTTAATCCATCAAGTGGGAGAAGTCGTTGGTTCGGAAGCGTATGTGCTGGGCTACCATAATGTATATGCTCCAATACTTGATATCGCCAGAGATCAAAGATGGGGTAGAACGGTGGAATGCTATGGCGAAGACCCTTTCCTTGTAGCTGAGATGGGAATAGCAATGTCTAAAGGATTGCAATCTCAAGGAGTAACAAACACAATGAAGCACTTCGCAGTCTACTCCACTCCTAATGGAGGAAGAGATGGAGACTGTCGCACAGACCCTCACCTTACTCCTAGAGAAGTTCATGAACTATATTTATACCCGTTTAAAAAAACTATCAAAGAAGCGAATCCGCTAGCAGTAATGAGCTCGTACAATGACTATGACGGCGAGCCTATCACTGGCAGCGAATATTTCCTCACTGATCTTCTTAGAAAAGATTACGGCTTTGAAGGGTACGTGATTACTGACAGCGATGCCTTGGCTCATATTTGGTCCAAGCACAATGTAGCTCATGACTACAAAGAAGCTGTAAGGCAAGCAGTGATCGCTGGAGTGAATGTTAGAACTACTTTCAATGACCCAGCTAATTTTGTAATGCCGCTTAGAGAGCTTATACAAGAAGGACAAATCTCCATTGATCTTATCGATGAAAGAGTAAAAGACGTGCTCAAAGTAAAATTCATCGAAGGCCTATTTGATGAACCATATCGATCTACTAAAAACGTAGACAAGCTGGTTGCCAATGAAGCAAATCACGCGCTTTCTTTGGAAACATCAAGACAGTCTATCGTATTGCTTAAAAACCAAGACGACATCCTTCCTTTAGACAGAAACAAGGTTAAAAACATCTTGGTAACTGGTCCAAATGCTAAAGCTACCAGTCATAGTGTATGCCGATACGGTTCTTTGGAAATAGACGTAATGAGCGGATATGAAGGCATCAAAAAAATCGCAGGAGAGGGAGTCAATGTCGATTTTGCCTTAGGTTGCGAACTTTATGATAAAAACTGGCCTGCGTCAGAAATACTTCCTTTCTCCCTAGATGCTTCCGAAGAAGCTTATTTTGCCGAAGCGGAGGAAAAAGCGAAGGAAAATGATGTTGTCATAGTATTCGTGGGAGAGAGTGAAGAATCAGTAGGTGAAAGTGTTTCCAGAACCAGCTTGGATCTTCCCGGAAGACAAAAAGAGCTTATTCAAAGGCTTCAAGCTACAGGTACGCCTGTAATAGCTGTGCTTATCAACGGAAGACCGCTTTCTGTTAACTATGAGCAAGCTTATGTTCCTGCGATCTTGGAAGCATGGTTCCCTGGACAATTTGGCGGACAAGCTATAGCTGAGGTAATCTTTGGAGACTACAACCCTGGAGGCAAGCTTCCAATTACTTTCCCAAGAACAGTTGGACAAATTCCTTTGACATTTCCATCAAAACCTGCCGCTCATGGTGGTCAACACAAAAAAGGCGATCCTAATGGATCAGGCAACAGTCGTATTGTCGACGCATTATACCCATTCGGATTTGGACTTTCTTATTCAAAATTTGAATACTCCAATCTTAAGATAAGCCCTGAGGTTCAAGGAGTTCAGGGAGAAATCACAATATCAGCTGACATCAAAAATGTAAGCAATAGAAAAGGGGATGAAGTCGTTCAACTTTATATAAACGATAGATTGAGCAGCGTAACTACTTATACTCAATTGCTTAAAGGATTTGAAAGAATAACCTTGGAGCCAAATGAAACTAAGACAGTTACATTCACCCTCAAGTCAGAAGAATTGACTCTCTTCACTACTGATCTGAAAGAAGTAATTGAACTAGGAGAATTCGATGTCTGGGTAGGCGCTTCATCCGAGGATCTTAGACTTGAAGGCATGTTCGAGTTGAGGTAACTAAAAAATTTCAAATAAAAGAATTGAATTTTCAATCATATAATTGACGAATATGAAAATCCGACTGCTAGCTTTCTGCCTGTTAATATCTACGGCTGGTTTCGCTCAAAATGCGGACATGTATCAAAAAGGCTGGATAGATTTTAATAAAAACGGCAAGAAAGATATATATGAAGATCCTACTCAAGATATTGACACCAGAATATGGGATCTTATCAACCAAATGACTATCGAAGAGAAAACCGCTCAAATGGTTACTCTTTATGGTTATGGTCGTGTTGCCAAAGATGAATTGCCCACTCCAGAGTGGAAAAATGAGCTCTGGGCGGATGGACTAGGAAATATTGACGAGCCTTCCAATGGTGTTTTCGAGGGAGCAAAATACAAATTGCCTTACGACAAGCATGTATGGGCATTGAACCAAATACAAAAATTCTTCGTGGAGGAAACGCGTCTTGGGATTCCTGTCGAGTTCTCCAATGAAGGCATAAGAGGCTTGAACCATAGCAAGGCGACTTCCCTTCCTTCAGAAAGCGCGATGGGAACCACATGGAATCGTGAATTAATGAGAAAATCAGGAGAAATGGTAGGAAAAGAAGCTTACGCTCTAGGCTATCATAATGTGTACGCTCCTGTAATTGATGTAGTCAGAGACCAAAGATGGGGAAGAGTTGTTGAAAGCTTTACTGAAGATCCATATTTGATGGCTGAATATAGCATCAACTTTGTCAATGGGATGCAAAGCCAGCAAGTCGCGGCTACTTTAAAACACTTTGCGGTTTACTCCTCGCCTAAAGGAGCAAGAGATGGCTTGGCAAGAACAGACCCTCACGTTTCATTCAGAGAGATGCATCATATTTACCTGTATCCTTTTGAAAGAACAATCAAAGAAGCAAACGCGATTGGCGCCATGGCTTCATACAATGATTATGATGGCGTGCCAGTGATCACCAGCAAATATTTCTTAACTGATCTTCTAAGAACTGAATATGGGATGAAAGGAGCTGTTGTTTCGGATTCCGACGCAGCCGCCTATCCTTGGTCGAAGCACAGAACAGCTGAAAACTACAAAGAGTCTGTAAGACAATGCGTGGAGGCCGGCCTTAATATTAGAACAACCTTCAACCACCCTGCTAACTTTGTTAATCCGTTGAGGGAATTGATCGCGGAAGGAAAAATATCCGAAGAAACGATCAATGAAAGAGTCTATGCTGTTCTTTACAATAAATTCTGGGAAGGTTTGTTCGACGTCCCCTACAGAGATGAAAAAGGAACAGATATCGTAAGAAGCCAAGAGCATGAAGCTCTTTCTCTTCAAGCGTCCAAAGAAGCAATCGTTTTGCTCAAAAATGAAGAAGGGACATTGCCTCTATCAAAAAACGACCTTAAAAAAGTGCTTGTCGTTGGACCTACAGCAAAGCAAACAAGCAGTTCTATCAGTCGCTATGGTGCTTTGGAGCTTGATGTTCAGTCAGGATATGCGGGCATAGCGGAATATTTAAAAGGAACAGGTGTAGAATTGGATTATGCCAAAGGATCTGAACTATATGACAGCAGATGGCCTGACTCGGAAGTATATCCAAATCCTCTGACAGAAAAAGAAGAGGGAATGATCAAAGATGCTGAAAGAAAAGCCGAAGACAGCGACATTATCATTCTGTTCTTAGGCGAAGACGAATCAATGGTTGGAGAGAACTTGACGCGATCAAGCTTAGATCTTCCAGACAGACAACAAGAATTGGCTAAAGCAATGATTGGCACAGGAAAACCCGTTGTGACAGTTTTGATCAATGCTAGGCCTATTTCCATAAATTATCTAAATAGAGAATCCGATGCCATTCTTACCGCTGGATTCCCAAGTGAATTTGGAGGAAAAGCTATCGCTGAAACTTTATTTGGAGATTATAATCCAGGTGGAAAACTAGCGGTTACTTGGCCTAGATCAGTTGGTCAGATCGAGTTGAACTTCCCTTACAAGCCATGGTCTCAAGCGGGACAAGCTCAAGAAGGACCTAACGGCACTGGAAATAGCCGAATTGTCACAGAACTTTACGAATTCGGTTACGGGCTTTCATATAGCAAATTCATTTATAGCAATCTGAAAATCGATAATCAGATGACAGATGAAAATGGCAAAGTCATCGTTAGCTTTGATGTTACAAATTCAAGCGACAAGGCTGGTGACGAGGTTGTTCAATTGTATTACAATGATGAATTCTCTTCTGTAATTCAATATGAATGGCAATTAAGAGGTTTTGACAGAGTGCACCTCAAACCTAATGAAAGCAAAACCATAACATTTGAATTGACCCCTCAAGATCTTTATCTGATCGGAATGGACATGAAAAAAGTTGTGGAACCAGGCGCTTTCAATGTGCATATAGGCTCTTCATCTAAAGACATAAGATTGAAAGGCAAATTTGAATACGAAGGCAAACCAATATATCCATAATATCAATCCCTACTCATCCAAAATGAGTAGGGTTCGCTACCCAATTTAATCCAATACCAATGAGAAAACTCAATATACGCTATTTTATTCTCGTCCTTATCGCATTTGCAACTGCATGTACTAGCGCTAAGGAATCTCAAGCGACAAACTTTGAAAATCCCAATCAATATGTCGATCCTTTCATAGGAACAGGCTTTCATGGGCATACTTTCCCTGGTGCTGTAGTGCCGTCCGGAATGGTACAATTAAGTCCCGATACTAGAATCGAAGGATGGGATGCTTGCAGTGGGTATCATTATACAGACAGCACTATCCTAGGCTTCAGCCATACTCACCTGAGTGGTACTGGTATTGGAGATATGGGTGACATCCTTGTGCTTCCTTTCACAGGCGAGCCTAAGGCAAAAGAAGACATGTTCACCTATTTCGAAAAAGAAAACGAACATGCCGAAGCTGGTTACTATCAAGTAAAAATGAACGATGGAGTTCAAGCCGAGCTAACGACAACACCAAGAGTCGGAATACATCGCTATACATACCCATCCAATGCCAAGCGACAAGTAATGTTTGACATCACTCATACCTTGCAAGTCAGCTGGGGATGCGTAACCAAAGAAGCAGAGCTAGAAATCATCAATGACACAACTATCCGTGGCAAGCATATTTCCACAGGTTGGGCAGCGGATGATCATGTATACTTTTATGCTAAATTTTCCGAGCCTTTCACTGCTCATGAAATCTGGACAGGCGAAGGAAAAACCGACGCAAAGAAAGCGGACGGCAAAAACATCAGACTTTTCCTTGATTTTGGCAATTCCGACAAAAAAGACTTGATGGTAAAAGTGTCTATCTCCGCAGTTGACATGGAAGGTGCACAACAAAATATGATGGCTGAGCTTCCTGGTTGGGAATTTGACCGAGTTAAAGCCGACGCTTCGTCATCATGGGAAAACCTTCTTGGAAAAATAAAAATCAAATCAGATGACAAGGATGTTAAAACCAATTTCTACACGGCCTTGTACCATGCCAATATCCAACCAATGATCTACCATGATGTAGATGGAAGATACAGAGGTATTGATAAAAATATTCACCAAACCAATGACTTCACTAATTACACCGTATTCTCACTTTGGGATACGTTCAGAGCACTTCACCCATTGATGACGATCATTGATGAAGACAGAGCGAAGGATTATGTGAATTCACTAATGCAAAAATATAAAGAAGGTGGCATTCTGCCTAAATGGCCTTTGTCAGCGAACTACACTGGAACAATGGTTGGATATCCTGCTGTTTCTGTAATCGCTGACGCATATACTAAAGGCATCATCACTGAAGGTCTTGACAAAGCTTTGGAAGCTTCAATCATAAGCTCTGAATATCATCCTGACAGAGTAGAAGGCAAAATCGAGCCAAGAGCTGATAGAGTGATGCCTAGACATAATTACTTCATGAATACAATGGGTTATATCCCGGCTGATTCATGCAGCGAGTCGGTGTCTTATGGTTTGGAAAATGCTTATTATGACTGGTGTATTGCTCAAATGGCCAAACTGTCTGGAAATGACGACTTGTATGAAACATACTCAAAAAGAGGCAAGGCTTATGAGCATTATTTCGACGAGTCTACTGGCTTCATGAGAGGAAAACTATATGATGGCTCGTGGAGAACTCCATTCAGCCCAAAACTTTCCGATCATGAATTCGGAGACTTCACTGAAGGGAATTCTTGGCAATGGACTTGGTTTGTGCCTCATGATGTAGAAGGATTGGCTAGCTTAATGGGTGGCAATGATATATTCGAAGCAAAATTAGACACGCTTTTCAGCACTTCTTCTGAGATTGAAGGCGAGCATGCTTCTGCGGATATCACAGGACTTATCGGTCAATACGCTCATGGAAATGAGCCTAGCCATCATACAGCATTCTTGTACAACTATATTAACAAAGAATATAAAACACAGCAAATCATCGATTCTGTAATGTATCATTACTATGCTCCAACACCGGAAGGCATTTGCGGTAATGAAGATGTAGGACAGATGTCAGCTTGGTATATTCTTAACGCAATAGGCTTCTATCAAGTAGCTCCTGGAGATCCTACTTACACTATTGGCCGTCCTGTGGTGGATGAAGCTGAAGTAAGCATCAAAGAAGGAACATTCAAAGTTATTGTCAACAACAATAGCAAAAAGAACAAGTACGTGCAGTCCGTTAAAATCAATGGAAAAGCATTAGAAAAACTTTTCTTCCATCATAATGAGATTAAAGATGGAGGTCTTTTGGAAATCACTATGGGACCTAATCCAGCAAAGTAAAGAATCTAAATTCTCGATAATATTGAAAGCGCTTGGCAATTTAGTCAAGCGCTTTTTTTGTTCGGTCATTTCCCAAACAACTATTATACAATTGCCAACAAGATAAAAGACAAACCGAAAACGTTTTCGATAAAAAAACGTTAAAAATCGACTCTTTTTTCGGTTTAAAATTATTAATTAGGTAATTTTAAGATAGATAAAATGCTCTAATTGAAGAGATAAAGCAACGTTAAGACATAAAACGTTTTTACAACAGATTTATACTGACTATAGCTCATTGCTGGTCAAAGCTCAAAAGCAAGCGCTATATTATAGTGATATAAAAAGAACACGAAATTTCCCATCAATTATAAAAGACAAGAGCAAGCAACTGAAAATTGCTTGCTCTTACTTTGTTATAAATATCCTTTAATTTCACTCGGGGTATCCAATATGGTAAGCATATTGCTGCGTTCATGAGGTGATAAATAGTTCAAACCAAGACACTCTTCCATCCATTTATCAATTGAACTCCAAAATTCACGATGCATCAAAATAAGCTTGGTTTCCTTCAGCAACCCCTTTCGCTTTAATGCAAGGACTTCGGAAAGCTCATCCAATGTTCCGAAACCTCCAGGCATTGCAATCAAAAGTCTTGATGAATAAATCAAAAAATGCTTGCGAACCTCAAGTACTTCTGACTGAATTTCAATATCCAAAAATTTATTAGGCTCCTGCTCCTTGTACTGCTTCAAGCAAATACCTATTGATTCGGCATTAGAGTTTGCAGTTTCAAAAGCACCTTTGTTTGCGGCTTCCATGATCCCTTTTCCTCCTCCAGTAACTACTGAATAGCCATGCAACGCAAGCTCTCTGCCAATAGCATAGGCGTTTTCATAATCATAAGTTCCCTCATTTACTCGAGCAGATCCAAAAACTGTCGCCATAGATTTGCCTGTGGGCATTTGTTTTTCAACTTGGCGAAAATCGAAAGCATATCTAGCCAAAAAGTCCATCATGCGATTTAATTAACACTCATTCTGTATGCTGAAGGCGTCATGCCTGTTTTCTTTTTAAACAACCTGCTAAAGTATGGTGGATACTCAAAGCCTAATTCATAAGAGATCTCGGCAATGGTCATATCCGAACTCAAAAGCAAATTCTTGGCCTGCTCTAACAAATGGTAATGCATCACCTCCTGCACATTCTTGCCCGTTTCTCTTTTCATCAAATCCGTAAGATAGCTTGGAGACAAATTAAGCTCGGCGGCTAAAAAACTAACCGTCGGCAGTCCTTTTTCCTTTAAATATTCTGGATTCAAAAGCTCATCCAATTTTCGCTCAAATTTTTGAAGAATATTCGTATTAGTGGACTTTCTAGTTAGAAACTGTCGATTATAATATCTCTGAATATAGTTCAGCATCAAACTTATGCTTGATATAAGCACTTCTCTGCTATGCTCATCTATATTGGAACTATACTCTTCCTTAATCCTCCTCACAATCTCATTCAATGTTTCTTTTTCTCTCACTGACAAGTGCAAGGCTTCGTTCGTTTCATATGAAAAAAATCCATATCCTTTAATTTTATGAGCCAACTCGCTGCCAGAAACCAAATCTGGATGAAAGAACAAAGTCCATCCCTCAAACTCTCCAACGTCAGCGCTCTCCTCCACTCTCATCACCTGTCCCGGAGACAATCCATATAAACAACCTTCGGCAAAATCTATATTCGTTCTACCGTACTTCACTTTAATCCCCGGTGTTTTGACTTTCATGGTAATAGAATAAAGAGCAGCATTAACTCCGACACCCAACATAGACTCAGGAATACCCACTTCCGCCAAATCCACCACTGCAATCAATGGATGCAGTGGCTTTTTCGATGCATAAAAGTCCATCAACTCGGAGACTGTACTTAAATTCACAATATCTTTCATCTCAAAAACATTTATTCTTTACTCTTGATAACGAAAATCAATACCGAACTCCTGTAAGTTTCTCGCTTCTTTCCCAAAGTCTCTTGCGTTGCAGTTTTTCCATAGCCAAATCATTTGGCGTACTGATTGTCGGGTATCCTCTCCATTCATTCATGCGATTTGGTCCGTAATACTCTCCGCTTTTCGCATTTGGGTCTGTAGCAGCTCGCAACGTCGGCAATATGCCCATTTCGACATTCTGTGCCAGCAAAAAGTTCATGATCTTGCCTTGCAATCCCATATGTTGTTGAAGATTAGTCGCGGTATAACCAGGATGAGCCAGCAATGAGGAAATATTACTGCCTCTATTTACAAGCAAATCGTTCAATTCAAGACCAAACATCATATTCGCCAACTTGCTCTGAGAATAAGCCGCCATATCATCATAACTTCTTTCCCACTGCATATCATCCCAATAGATTTTAGCGGGCCTCATCTTAGCCACCAAGCTGCTTAAGGTCACTACTCTAGGATTCGTCGCTTTTTCCAAAAATGGCAACAAATATTTCGTAAATGCAAAATGACCTAAATGATTCGTTCCAAACTGCAATTCAAAACCTTGTTGAGTTGTCTTGCGAGATTGGGGAAGCATTACGCCCGCATTATTGATCAAAACATCTATTGCTCCGAGCTCATCTTCATATTTGTCCACAAAACCTTTAACGGAATTCAAATCCGCTAAATCCAACATCATTAATTTAAGCTTGGCATTTGGAACTTCTCTTTTTATCGATTCCAAAGCGGTATTTCCTTTATCAAGGCTTCTTGCGGTCATGATTACTTCCGCGCCGCTTTTTGCCAAAGCCTTGGCCGTACCATAGCCCAAGCCGCTATTAGCCCCAGTGATCAAAAACCTCTTGCCAGACTGCATTGGCATTTGATTCAAATTCCATTTTTCCGCCATAATTATAAGTTTTAGTGAACATTACAAATTTAATGTTCACTACTATTTTACAGCTTATACAAATCTCTTGCGGTCATACACTTTTCATTGATACTGAAATTCTTGCATTGGAAATCTAGAGGCTAAAAACCTATTTTTCTTTTTTGCTGAGCTCCTGACTCAAAATTTTCCTCAGCATAATTAAAGATATTAGCCAATGTCATATCATCCTCCACTGCTTCAGAAGCATGCCCCAAATCGGAAATCAACTTCTGAGCTTTCTCTTTGGCTAGCGGCTTAAAGCAATAAAAAGCGATCATTCGGCCTTTTCTTAATAATGCTTGATCAATTTTATCAATACCAGTGTTGAAAGTGCAGACGATTTTAATATTTAAAAAGTCGCTAAATAGGCCATCGGTAAGTTGCAAAATAGTGGATACTATCGAACGCTCACTTGCATAATCTCTTGAAGTAATGACTTTCTCAGCATCTTCAATGATCAAAACCGAATCTTTATTTTCCAGCAAAAACGAGATAAAATCAGGGTTCAACAATTCGCTTACAAATTCATTTTGCACAAAGATGAACTTCGTCTTGTCATAAGTTTTGATCAAGTTTTTAATATACGACGTCTTGCCTGTTCCCGGGTCGCCATGCAATAATATCAGACCAGACTTCTTCTTGCCCATCGACGAGTGAATAGCCTGATCCACTTGAGCGAAATCATCGTTATAATACTCTGAAATACTCATAGAAGGAACGTCCATTTTCACTTCTCTCATATGGAATCCATTGCTTTTTGACTTCGTCAATACATTGAAAACAGGAAGCTTCTTTTCCCCAAATGTTTTCCTGAGCCTCTGATTCGCATCCAAGATCCATTGCTCTGCCTGTTGATCTTTAATGTCATAGAAAAAATCAACGCTAAGATCGTCATGGCTCAAGTTCACCCAAATCAAAGTATTTTGCGTGGAGCTTTGAAACAAAACTTGATAAGCATAATCCTCGCTGATATCAGAATCTCTGCTATCATCAGTGCTCCAATTTTTAATCAATATTTCATAGCCTTCCTTTTCCAAGTCAAGCAAAGCCAATACACTTCCCATGTTCTCCTTATTCGCTTCCAAGGGAATCATCGTCCTCAAATGCGAAGGCAATATATTGTACAAAAATGCGTAATAAGCCGATACTTCATAGTCCGAATACGCTTTGAACACTTCCAAAATTTCCTTCATGCCTCTATAGTATAGTTTATGGATGTAAAAAATGAGTAAAACTCTTCAAAACCAAAAGATTTAAAGAATTTAAATTAATTTATTAATGAAAAATCATAAAAAAAGCGACACAATAGATGTGCCGCTTCATTTTAAATGTCTGACAAGAAAAAACTTGTCAAATTAAATCTCTATTTTCGTATCTCCTTTCAACTTGAATGATATCTCTTGGCCATCTGTCAAAACATATGATCCTTTCTTGCCCAAAGCAGCGGCTCCAACTCCAGCAGCGGCTCCAACTCCAGCGCCAATTGCCGCACCTTTGCCATTATTTTCTTTTTTGGCAGCGATAGCACCAATGGCAGCACCTATAGCAGCACCCGCTCCAGCTTTGATCGCTGTATCTCCAGTCTTATTTTTTCCTTCAAAATAAATAGCATCGCTTGATAATTTATAGCTTTGGCCATTGAAATTAATGCTTGCCAAAGTTACTTCGATATGGGATTTTCCTCCAAGCTTCTTCTCGTTTTGAACCTTAGTGACTTTACCGACTACTTTTGATCCCGCAGGAATAGTAATGTCATCCGAAAGGTAAAGCGCTCTTGTCGTTTTAGCTGTAAACTCATCGCCTACTTGTTTATCTGCAGTAGAAACCTCTTGCGTCAAGGCAATGTCAACAGTATTTCCAGCTCTTAGCGTATAAGTCTTAGGCTTTACAGGCTCTTCAACTTTTTCTTCCTTAGGTTTCTCAACCGGCTTTTGAGCAACTACTTCTTTCTTAGGCTTTTGGGGAGCTGGCTCTTTTTTCTTTTCTTTTTTGACTACCGGCTTTTCTTCTACCTTTTCCTGAACTTTCTCTACTGGTTGAGCTTCCTCTATTTTTTCTGGCTGAGCTTCAGCAACAGGCTCTTGCTCCACAACGTTCTCAACTTGCTCTTCAGTTGACTTATCCTTGCTCTTATTGCAAGAAGTCATAATAAAGCCAAATGCTAATACTCCAAAAAATAATCTCTTTGTTAATGATAAAATGTTCTTCCTTTTCATAATAAAAACTTTCCTGTTATTGTTATTACAAATTTAATCCTATATCTATCAATGCAAAATCCATTGGACAAAGAATCTTGCATCATTTTCAATCCAAAAATAAAAATTACAATTATTAACGAAATAAATACTTAATTAGCACATACAACATTGATTAATTTTAAAAATTCAACAATTAAATACTAAACCATCGATTTGCGATACTCAGAAGGCGGATACCCATATTCAGCGCTAAACGATTTAGAAAAATAACTGATATCATTAAATCCGCAGTCAAAAGCAATCTCCGAAACTCTTCGATTTGTAATATCCAACAGCCTTTTGGCCTCCGAAAGCCTTTTTGATTTAATATACTGAGCAGGACTGTCTCCAAATACGGATCTGAATTTTCGCTTGAATGTTGACAAGCTCATGCCCGCGAAAAATGCCAAATCCTCCAATCTCAAATCCTCATAAATGTGAGTATGAATAATATCCCTAAATTCATATTCTCTTGACAAGAAAAGCTCACCTAATATCTGCCTGACATCTCCAGAAGCATCTTCAGCAGTCAAAAGCAAAATCAATTCTTGAATCTTGAGCTTAAGAAATTCCTCGTTAATCACATGGTCATGTTCTATGCAAACTCTCAAGCCATTAAAAAATTCTTTCACCAACAAACCACTATCCACTTTCATTAAAGCTTGAGACGTTAACTTTCCAGCTGTTTTCAACACTTCAGGCAGCCTATTGTCATAAACTTTATTCAACACATCTGGATATAACTGCATAATCATCACTTCGGCATCTTCATCATCTCCGTTCACTTGCCAACGATTGATAAAATTCTCGCATTTCATGATTACCACATCTCCTTCAGACAATTCAAAACTTCCAACAGGCGAATAAAACTTTGACTTACCTTTAAGAACAAATACTACTCGCGCTTCTCCTTCCAAGGAAGCACTAGCAGTAAATGGCGGCTTAAGTACTACTCCACCCAACACCGATTTGTCATAAAGCTTGAATTCTTTGCGATAAATGATCATTTTGAAATATTTAAATCGATAGATACAAAAGCTTAATCACAATTAAAACTATTCCCCGCATAAATCATACTAGCCAAGGACAATTTGACAAGTGTGGCATCGTTAAGAAGGTTATACTTTTTCTGTCCCCAATGGCCAAATATTTCATTACGACATTTATCATTGTGCTTACTATTCATTTCAGCACAATAGCTCAAAAGCCCGTCACAAAACAAATTGCGAATGGCATAGAAGCGATCGACTCAATGGTAGTGGAAGCGCTAAGCAAAGATGTCGGAATAATCCCAGCGCCTACTTTTAATCCTTCATTTGGAGCGGGAATAGCTATACTTCCAATGATCGTATACAAAAACCCTAAAATGGACTCTACTACCAACCCTTCCACCATACAAGGCTTGGGCTTTCTTAATTTCAAAGGATCGTACATCACTGGAATCAAAAGTACAATTTACACAAACCGTAATGCTTTCTGGATCGATGGATATGCTGGATATCTGAATATGAAAATGAAAAACTTGAAAAGCAGCGGAGTTGAAAATCCTCAAAACTTGTATTTCAGCGGTTTTTCTTCCAATATAACCGTGCTTCGAAAGATTTTCAACAACTTCTACGGCGGTTTGCTCTTTAATTCAAACTATCTCAATGAGAGCAGCGAGCAAAACAAAGATGAAGATTATCATTGGTACAACTCCATTGGATTAAAAGTATCATACGATAGCCGGAACGACATTTTTTTCCCATCCTCTGGTTTTTTTATCAATATGAATTATCAAAACCTTATCAATTCTCACATGTCTCCATACGGCTTTGACAAATTCAATTTCAATTTATCAAATTATATATCATTAAATGGCACGGACAATATGATATTGGCTTACAAGCTTCATACTCAACTTGGCTGGGGATCTTTGCCTTTGCATGAAAAAGCCTCACCGGGAGGCTCATCCGTTCTAAAAGGCTACATCACTGGAAACTATATTGACAACAGTATCATGACCCTTCAAGCTGAATACAGATGGATGTTCGCGCAAAGATGGGGAGTTGTTGGCTTCGTTGGCTATGGATGGTTATTCGATCAAGTTCACAATTTTCATCAAGGCATGGAACTGCCCTCATATGGCTTTGGCGTAAGGCATAAGCTGTTCAAACAATTCAAAATCAACTTATCTTTTGACGTATCATTTGGACGTGATAATACGAATTTTCAAATCGGCCTTAACGAATCTTTTTAATACTCGCCTATTTCACAATGTCCCGCTTATTCTTTTGTTGGAGTCCCAATAGGAAATTTCTCAAAAACTGATCTTTGCATTTTCGATACTGGCTTTGCTTCGGATTTCGAAATATCGCGCTAAGCTCATGTCTTCCCACGTCGAATTTCACCAATTTAAATATTTCCAAAATATCCTCATCTCTCATGCTTAACGCTATCTTGAGTTTTCTGAATACTTGATTATTATTTAACGATTTCTCTGGCTTGGGAATTTCACCATCTTTCATGCCACGTCTGGCGATGATCATGCCATTCAGAAAAACTGCCAAATCCTTATCCAGCATCTCCACATGCTCTTCGTGATCATCTTTTTTCAACCAGTCGCTAACCAAAGACCTTGACACATCCTTACCTGCCAAAGCAAAAGTACGCATCATCTCATCATCACCCATATCAAATGTGTATCTAAGCCTTCTTAGTATATCGTTATTCTTCATATCATTCTATTAAATAAAAGCGAAGGCAATATAATCACCTTCGCTCGAATTTCTTTAATCTATCGCTTTTCAATTATGATAACTTATACAGTTCCATCACATTATTGAGCATTTTTTCAAAATCGATCTTCAAGTCAATGATCTTACCTGTTTTAATATCAAATACCCAACCATGAACAGTCACATTCCTACTCTTGTAAGCAACCTGAAATGCAGCTGTTTTGACAATATTCATACACTGCTCTTTAACATTCAACTCTACCAACCTATCATATCTCTTATGCTCATCCTCTATACTATTAAGCTCTGTCTTGTGCAGTCTGTAAACATCCCTGACATTTCTCAACCACGGGTTCAGCAAGCCTAAATCCACCGGCTCCATAGCCGCCTTGACTCCTCCGCAGTTATAATGTCCGCATACCACAACATGCTTGACTTTTAAATGCGTAATAGCATAGTTAATCACCGACATAGCATTCAAGTCCGTATTAGGAACCATATTGGCGATATTTCTATGCACGAAAACCTCACCCGGTTCAGCTCCCATCAAATCTTCTGCTGTAACACGGCTATCCGAACAACCAATGTAAAGCACCTCGGGACTTTGTCCCTTGGCTAAGTTTTCGAAATAGTTTTTATCCACACTCAGCTTATCAGCCACCCACTGCTCGTTGTTCTCAAAAATTTTCTGTATCTCCATCTTAATATCTAATATGATTAATGCTTAACAACATGAATTTAGACAGTTTGCATTCATGATTTTATGATCTAGAGTGGCTAAACCAAAAAATCTATCAGAGAAAAGACTAATTTTGAATCAAGGGCTTATTTTCTGGCCGCTTTTTCTTCCAACGATTATGAGTCCATAGGTAATCCGCCGGATGCTCATTAATCGCTTTTTCAAGCCTTTTGGCATAAAGAGCTGTTAACTCACCCGTCTTATAAATAGTCGGATCTTCGGCTAAAATTTCAATATTGCATTCGTAGTAGCCTCTAGAAGTTCTATGAATGTCAAAGAAAAGCACGGGCAAATTATATCTCCTTGCTTGCAATTCAAAACCATGTATAAAACCAGTCTCTTGATTAAGGAAATTGACCCAATGAGCTTTATGAGGTCTTACAGGTGATTGGTCAGACAACATAATGTAGATGGTAGGGGCATCGGACTTTTCAGAAAATATGGTACGAGTTTCTTTGGTTGAAACCATTCTGCTTCCCCACATTTTCCGTTCCTGACGAAATTCTTCGTCTATGAGCTTATTGGAAAGCTCTCTATAAATAATCACTGGCTCGCACTCAGCTTGAAGGCCTAAAGCCAATGCGGCCCATTCCCAATTGCCGGTATGCCCACCGACAAATATCGCTGATCGTCCTTGCTGAGCGAAATGATTCAACACATCAAGTTGTTTGATCTTGAATCTTTCCTGAAGCACATTTCTGCGAATCCCTGTTCCTTTTATCGTTTCTAGAAGCAAATCCGAGGTATTCACATACACTTGCTTCTCCAATTCTTTCAATTCCTCTTCACTTTTTTCAGGGAATGAATTTCGCAAGTTTTTGCTAATTACTCCTTTTCGATACCTGAATACTTTATGAATCAATAAATAAATCGGATACCCGAAAACATAAAGAGACTTCATTGGCACGAGCTTCATCGTCGCGACAAAAAACTTGTATAAATAATAAGTCAACTTATCCATAACCACACTTAATTTCCACCCATTGGCTATAAGAAAACCATCAAAACTAAAATTTGTCTATACTTTTAAATGCCGAAAAAACAAAAAGTCGTCCGGCATAATGCCAGACGACCTTTAGTCATGATTATATTTATATATCTTAGCTTAGCTTGAAAATAATTGGAAGTACCATTCTTACTTTCACAGCTCTACCTCTTTGCTTACCAGGAGAGAATTTCTTCTTCTTAGAAATTTCGTTCAATACACGAAGAGCTTCTTCATCGCAACCAGAACCAATACCTTTCATCACTTGTGCTTCAGTGATGCTTCCATCAGTGTCAACTACGAACTGAACGAACACACGTCCTTGAACACCCATTCTACGAGCAGCAGAAGGATACTTCATTTTCTTACTTACTTCTTTGTAGAAAGCAGCCATACCACCTGGGAATTCAGGTTGATTCTCAACAATTGTGAAAATCTCGTCAACTTCCTCTTCTACTGGAGCTTCCTCCAAGATCACTTCTTCGATTTCAGCATCTTCCTCGATTTCAACATCAAGATCAACTTCAATCTCCTCTTCGATCTCCTCCTCGTCCGGTACCTCTACAATCTTAGGTGTTTGTACTTTTGGCGGCGGTGGTGGCGGTGGCTGAGTAGTTTGTGGTATATCGATCACTTCCTCTGCAATCTCATCAACCGGGGCAAGCTCCGCTACATTCACATCATCGTAAAACTTCCATTCAAAAGCCGTCAATACGAGTGCAAGTGATATCACCAAACCGATGTTGAAGAAAAGGCCGAAGAAACCAGTTTTCGGCTCTAAGTCCGCATTTGGGTTCTTTTTACTTTCCATAATTATTCGTTTTATGCACTTAGCAAATTATTTTAAGAAACAGTCGTTCTCAAATGTAAAAAAAATTGGCTAAACCTAAAAGGAAATTAAGCAATAGCACTTTTTTTTTTGATATAACGAAAGAATATGTCGGAATATTCTCAACTTTAAAATCTTATTATCAATAATCTAAAAAAAATTGACAACCGCGTAAACTGCTCGCAAGTAGATGTTTATGCTATCAAACTTTGTAAATAAGCAAATAAACCGCATACCCCAACAAACAGCCTATGCCGTTGGCAATCATATCTTGAAATTCAAAAGATCTGTTGGGTATAAAGCTTTGCATAAGCTCAATAAATCCTCCATAAACAAAAGCGCCTGCTACGGCTACCCATTCAGCTCTTTGCTTAAGCCATGGATACACTCCTTGTTTAAGAAAACCAATAATTGCCAGCAATGTCAAAATCATAAACACAAATGAATGCGCTAGCTTATCTGTTGCCAATAAATTCCAACTTACCATTTCCGGCAAGTGCTGGCCTGGTATCAATGTCAGAAACAAAATCACCAAGGCCCACAAGAGGGTAAAAAGATTATATCGAAAAAACATATTCTTATAACAAAAAAAGGCAGGCTTGCAGGCCTGCCTCTTGAAAAATATTCTTTTCTTATTGTCCGATCAACTCTTTGTAAGCATCAGCGCTCAAAAGGCTATCAAGTTGAGAAGCATCGCCGATCTTAACTTTGATCATCCAAGCTTCACCATAAGGATCAGAATTCACCAATTCAGGCTCAGACTCCAACTCTTCGTTGAACTCTTCGATAACACCAGAAATCGGCATGAAAAGATCAGATACAGTCTTAACAGCTTCAACGCTACCGAAAACATCACCTTCAGCAAGATCTTCTCCCTCTGTTTCGATTTCAACGTAAACGATGTCGCCTAGCTCTTTCTGAGCGAAGTCAGTAACTCCAATGTAAGCGATGTCGCCCTCTACACGAATCCACTCGTGATCTTTCGTGTACTTTAATTCAGCAGGTATATTCATTTGTCTATAATTTAATAAGGTTTTGCCTAAATAAACTAATTATTAAATTTTCTCCAGCACAAAAGTCACTGGAGTCATCCACGCATCAAATATGCTATAATTTTATTAATTTTTTAAGTATTCAACGATGATTTTTCTATTGAGCAAGGCTAAATCTTACTTGAACGCCAAATGAAGAAGTTGTCCTCTTAAACTGCTGAGAAACTTTCGGTTCATTAATCGTGTGCTCATAGTACATCTGCAAATTAAGTCTTTGATTCACCAAATAACTCAAAGTCGGCCTCACTTGATAATTCACATTACCGCTTGTAATCACATCTTCTTCCACTGACTCTCCTTCTCCTTCTTTAATTCTCCTTTGCACGCTTTGAGTATCTCTCACAGTGAATTTCATCCTCAAGGTCAAATCATTATCCAAAACAACCGTTCTACCTCCAAATTTGAAAGGCAGCTTTAAGCCTGCTTTAGTATATCCAAAGTCGAATGAAATATCATTGCTATTCATCTCCGCTACCTGAGCATTGGAAATCGACAAAGCGACATTTCTCTCCAAACTATATTCAACTCGCGCGCTTATCTTACTCTTTGTTCTCAAGTCTATACCAATCAGTGGTTGGAACCTTTCAGAAATCACAACCTGATCAATCGTATAAACAGGCATCCACATTTGCTTAGTTTCCAGATTTCCATTGCCATCATCTACTTGCACTTCCTTGGTCAAAGTAGGACGTGGATAATCCTCAACCGTCTTAGACATATCAATCATAGAAGCTCCTCCGCCCTCTTGTTCTGTGTAAATCAAATTACTGGTAAAACTAGACACCGAATATGTACCCATATAGGCATGCTTGATATTAATCGACGAGAAGATCTTGCTCAATGCAGGAATATCTCTTAAGCCGCTATAATTGATATCCCAATTTGGCATTGGGAATCTCGGAAATGGCGACAAGTTCGCGCTTTCAGCGCTCTTGCCGGTATATGCAGCCAAGAAAGCTGGGATCAACACATCCTGGTGCTTGTTTCCAAATATTTCATTTTCAGAGCTCTCTTGCAATTCATTTTGTCTACGCTCGATAATATCCAAGTTCCTTTCAAACTCCTCAAATGTAGCAGAGGTAGTTCCCGACTTGACAAAAGCCGTTCTTATCGGCATGAATGAAATCATATAATTTCCAGATCTGGAAGGTGACAATGAGCTATAATTCCCTAGTGTGTCAGCTCTGAATATTTCCTGATAAGACGATCCGCTTTGTTTTCTAAAATCCAGTTTTATCCTAAAATTCTTGACCGGCTCAATATTAGTTTTAATATTCAAATCAATATTGCGAGTCTGAGTAAATGGCGTTGCTAGGTTTGGATTATCAACGACCCAACCATTTCTAGCTGCGTCGTATCGAATATTTGGATCTTGACTGCCTAATATAAAATCCCATCCCGGAGCAGAGAAAGAACTGTCCGCACCAAAAAGATAAGCTCTTTTATTAAAACCAGGCAATAAGGTTCCTTCATTCACATTGTAGTTAACATTTATAGATCGCAACATCATTAAGAACCTTGCAGCTCCCTTGAATGTCTTAGAGTCAGTAATCGAAGACTTGTTCTCAGTGGAATCCTTAGCCGCCGTGCTGGTTTTTCTTATCGAATTTGATCTGGAAGAAGTTCTTCTTCTTTTCTTAGCATTAATCGACTTCAAATATTTATTCTTATTATAAAGCTTCACAAAGTCGAGTTTACCGGTGATCCCGTATTGACGGTTGTTTTGAATCGTATGCCCGAAATCAAATTCCGGATCTTGGTTAATAGGACCTGACTGCCATGTATAACCAACAGCATAACTTGCATCCACATTGGTCCAATCTGTCAAAGGTGTCTTGTCCAATGGCAATCTATAGTTCAAGGCTATTTGTTGATCAAAATTCTGCATACGCCCAAAACTTAGCAAATTGCTAATGATTTCATCTCTATCTTCTCTTGAGTCAATAGCTCCTTCAGGCTCATCAACTACACTGTTTACCCTAGAATTATAATTCATACTCAAGCCTTTGCTCAAGTCCCACCTTAGGTTATAATTTCTATTAAAGTAGAAGTATTTTTCATAAGTGGCCGCAGAAAGGCTATTATCCGCTTCTCTCAACTGAGTCTCAACATACCTTCTATCAATATCAGCAGTAAAGCCAATACTAGAAGGTACCGGAGAGAAATTAAAGTCTCTTATCAATTGAAGGAAAGGCGACTGCAAGAAACCTATATTTTTGAATGGCTCAACCGAAAGGCCTTGAGGATTGTAATTATAAGTCAAAGTACCTCTATAATCCTTGAAATTATATCCAGCCACATTGTAAGAAGTTCTGTTAATCTCGCTATAAGCAAAGCTCATCGTAAAATTTTCTATATCAAAGAACCTCGAAACTGCGTCTTCCTTTCTCTTTTCTTTTCTGACATTCGAGAAGTTAATTGCCCTACGTTGCGTTCGATCTTGAACCAAACTTAAATAATCCTGCCTTTCTCCTTCTGTATCAAATGAATTCAAAACAGCTTTCAAAGGTATATCATTGTCATAAGGATCATACTTCGGAGTTACCACCGACTTTTCATAACTCACATACATAGGAATCTTGAACCCAAGTCGATCCGGACCAAACTTATCCAAATTCACTGTGGCATTTACGTCATATGACAAGGATTCTTCCCTTGTTCTTTCCGAAACTCTTTGCTGAATCGTTCCAAATCCGCTTGACACATATTGCGTTGATGCATTTACTGTCGCCACATCAGCAAGCTTGGTTGTCATCCTTGCATTAGCAGCCCAACCAGCCTCGGAATCAAAATCCGTAACTCTCAATTCATTTGCCCATAAACAAAGGTTTTTCTTGGCTGGCATAGTCCCTGCAGGATTCTTCATACCAATCATGATAGTTTCAAGCGTGGATATCTGAGGACGACCTACAATTGTCAATTTATAATAACTCCCGTCATCACGTTGCTTTTCTTGGCTAAAAGGCAAATCATAGCCTGTATCGGATCTATCCCTTATCGATTTCAATTCATAAAGTTCATTAAAACTAATATCGATATTGTTTTCTTCCGGCCATATGATATAAGGGTCTGCCCCAGGAATCATGCTAGACTCCAAAGTCATCTTAAGCGGCACTTCTATTTCATAGTAATTTCGATCGAAGTCAGTACCAAATCTTAAAAATGCCTTTACATCACTATACCCTGTTCCATCGGCTCTATTCCCCATTGGATCTTTATTATACACCTCATCACCAGGGCTATGAGCGTGCAAGAACATTTTTACTCTACCGTAATTGACAAGATCCAAAGAAACATTCTTATAGGCTGCTTCTACGGTATTAGGTGGCATATCCTGTACGCAAAGCTGCATGGATTGCTCATTATTTTGTCTCGTAATGGCTGAAGTATTATCATAATCCCTTTCAATGCCTGGAGGCAATACATACTCAGGATTATCTTCCAAATTAACCACGGATATTTCAATCGTTTTCTCCTGTGACGGCTGCACTACATCTCCTCCTTGATACTCTTGGTTCATTCCCCTCCATTGAGCACCTACGAATTTCATGTCAACCATTCTAAGCACTACCGGCTGCTTAAATTGAGTCAGATACGTTCTGATAAATCGGATATTCTTGTATCCATTGATATTACCAAATCTATTATCTGGCTTTCTAATAGGAATTCTAAACAAATACCAATCAGCGCCATTGGTATTTTGCTTGCCAACTATGTACTTGTGGCTTTCATCCAATTTCCCAGGCTTCAAATCAATCACATACTCGTAAAAATCCTCGGTATTGGATATCGTGTTATCATTATCTATATCTTCATTGTCAGGTGTCTGAGTATACGAATTCGCGCCACCTACAGGCGAATTTCCATCCTCTTGATTAAAGTCCTTGTACCTTCGAATAATCTTATGGTCATTCTCATCATGATCCGCGCCTAAGAAATAAGAAAAATTATCTCCTGAAGGATCTAATAGTAATTCATTATAATATGACTTGCCTTGATGAGCATTCAAAAAATCGACATAAACTCTTCTTTCTTCTTCATCCCAATAACCATCCAAACCAACATCTTGATATTGTCTGGCGGCTGTATTATTGTCAAAACCGGGTGTCAATGCCAAACCATTCTTAGGCACTCTAAAGTCACCAGACTCATCCATTCCATCAGAGGACCCATCTGGAGACAAACCATTTTCATAAGAATGCCTATTGTCTTTCAGTCGGTCTTCTGATACCGCCCCGAGGTTAAACACCAAATGTCCACCAGTAGTATTATTTTGATTGAAAATTCCATCTTTTACCACACCATTCACACCTGTGATAAATGGATCCATCATCCAAAACTCGATATACTCTATATTAGACTTGTCAAAATCAACTTCATTGGTAATGGCTCTCATAATACCTCCCCAATTATCTTCAGGATTATTCAACAAGCCGTTTTGATCTAAAACAGGAGTATAGTTATTAGGACCTCTTTCACTTGGGAAATAAGCAATATTGAACACAGGAAGGTTATTGTTGATCACATCTTTGTCCCTATTTGGATAAATCTCCTGTGGTTGGACTGATCTTACGTAATGATTTTCCAAATCATCGCTGGTGATATTCCCAGGCTTCTGCGAGCTAGAGTTTCTATAAAAAATATTATCAATAATAAACCATGAAACTTTCGCTCTCTTATAATTAAACGGCAAGCCCATTTCCTCATGATTGAATTTATTTTTCACAGCGGTCTTAGGCGTAGAAGCCAACTTCCAAGACTGAGGACTTGATCCCAATGAATAAGGAATTGCCGTTCCCTCAAAGTCATCAATATACGCGGTTCCTTCTCCATTTACCTTATTAGAAGTCCCCGGAATCAACTGGGCAAACTCTCCATTGAATTGGAAATAAGACATCTCTTTGGTTGAAACTACAGGCAAAGCGTCCATCATTCTTGTTAAAAATCGAGACTCTGTCTTGTAATTAACATCAAAACCATACTTGACATTTCGAAGGGTTTCTTCTCCCACGCCAATACGACTCACCGCAGGTCTTTCATTCAAATAAAGCAACGTAGCTCCAATATTAAAATCATCGCTGAATACATAATCCAATCTCGTTCCTAATAGCGTTCTAGACTGGAAATTGAATAAATCCGATTTTTCATAAGTAACTGTGATTTCCTTGCCGGAATTCATAACGCTAGGATTCAGTATAGTTACTTTACCCAAATTATAGTCCACACGGTAATCCGTTCCTTCAACAAGCCTTGTTCCTCCCGCCATCACGACAACCGAATTCTCGGCAATATTGATTCCCGGAAGTGTAATTTCATTCGAAGCACCGCTACCCGAAACTTTACCGCTAATTAAGAACTTGTTTTTATTGGTATTCAATTCAGCTTCAGCCTTAGGCTTCGTATACAAATCATCATATACATATTTGCTAACCAAAGCTTCCTCTCCATCGACGAATAACTCTTCAAAATCTTTCCCAAAAGGTTCTAATCTAGGAAACACAATCAATCCTTGATCCTTAATGACTGTAACATTCTCTACATAATCAAATAAGCCATCTCCACCTGTTCTGTCTCCATTTTGATTCAACTCATCAGCCCCCATCAAATGAACTAATTGCTGTCCTTTTGTTTGAGCTCCTTCTTGAAGAGTAGGATTCGTGATACCGCTTCTATCATCCCTGTACAATACCTTCAATTCAAATCCATCTTTCTTGATCTCGCTGACATTCATGCTATACACGTTCTTCATCATTAGATGCCATGTATGCACTTGTGTATCTATTTTTCTTGGCTTCAATAATTTCAAGAACATGATTTTTGTATCGGAACCACTTGTCAAATCTTCTTCAAGCTCACCAACTGTATAAATGCCATTTCCTCCAGGACCATAATAAGTATACTCATATCCAACAGCAAGCATCTCATTATTTTGCAGTCTTCTGTTCAATGACACATACCCTAATCTCTCATTGATATAATATTCTGTTCTCTCTAATTTTCTAGCTGAATTTACATATAAATAATCAACTTCGCTTTCCATTCCCATTGATTGCAAAGCTGTATGAACCGTAGATTCATCTCTGGCCGATGGGTCATTTTGCACTCTTTGGAAGATATCATTGTTTTTGTTGTCCGTCGGAGCACCGTTTCTTCTTGGATTGAAACCGCTATTAACCAATGAATCCGCTTCCGCTAAATCAGTAAAAGCGACAATTTTTCTCAAAGAAGTGGCTGTATTATTATTGTTTATCAAATAAACATTCAAACGCTTGATCGTAAGTCCCGAAGTAACTTGAGGATAACCTTTCAACCATCCATTGTCTTCGTTATAATGGTCTTTAAAGAAATGTCCTAAAAAGAAGTGCCTATTTTCATCGTAATCGGAAACTCTTATTTCAAAATTTCGGCCTTGCGCATCTCCATTAGCATTAATGGAAACACTTTCGGTCTTACCTCTTTGAGTAGCCGCGACTGCCGTCACATACAATCGTCCAAACTGAAGCTGAGTCTTCAATCCGAAAAGATTTTGGGCGCCGTTTATCAAACTATTGTTCACACCCAAACTCACATTACCAACTTCTATCTTCTTTATAATTTCCTCGTCGAAACCAGTATATTCAACTTTCATGTCATTTTGAAAGTCAAATGCATTGTTGTTGTCAAAATTAGCAGTAACCTTTAGTTTCTCTCCTACTGTACCTACCAAGTTCATGCTCATCTGCATGTCAAACTCAAAACCACCTGTTTTTTGTTGAGCCAATGATAAAGAAGGATTGTGAGTTCTCTGCCATCTACCTCCAAAATCAAGGTTCACATAACCATTAGGTTGAATATCCACATAAGAACCACCAAAAATCCTGTCGAACACTGGACTTATATAAATCGGAGGAATCAGTCTTCTGCCACTCACAGCGCTTTCTCCATCCAATCCCGCAGAACGCTGTTGCCAATACTGCTTAAGCATTTCTAATTCTTTCAAGTAACTATACTCCTCAAAGCTCATGAATGCTGGTGGTCTATAATCCATTTCTCCCACATTTTCATAAATCGTATAGTTATTGGCAGTATCTATATCATAGTCGATTTTATAATTTGAAGGCTTATCCAAAAAGAGCGGCGAAGCGGTTTCTTTATTCGTAAAAGGATCGCCATACCTGTCCTTAGGCTCATATGTAGGTCTATAAGGAGACACAGGTTTTTGGACCTCCAGTGAATCTTCTACAGGTTCATTACCTGCATTAACATCAGCATTATTTCCTGTCTCACTCTGCGAAAACGCATTTTTTTCAAAAAATAATACAAATGCAAAAATTGCAAATAAATACCTTATTACGGTCTTTGTGTTCAATACCATACCTATTTTTATCCTACCTGTCTGAAAATTACTTGCGTTTCAATGCCTGCTTAATAACCTCTTCCGTTGTGATATCACCGGAAGCTCCCTTCAGTATAGATTCTATGGCTTTTTCAGCAGTTGCTTTCGCAATGCCAAGCGTTGTCAACGCAGCCAAAGATTCTTCCCTTATAGCATATTGTGCAATATTTGAAACGCCTCCAGCAATTTCAGCTTTAGACGTTACAACACCCTGTTTCACGAGCTTATCCTTAAGCTCCAATATTATTCTTTGAGCGGTTTTGGCACCTATTCCTTTTACCGACTCAATCGCTTTTTTATCCTCATTGACTATGGCCTGTTCTATTTCTTCCACACCTAAGGAAGATAAAATGGCCAAAGCCGTGTTCGCTCCTACTCCTGAAATTCCAATCAAAAGCATAAATAGCTTTTTTTCAGACTGTTCTAAAAAACCATAAAGCGTATGCGCATCTTCCCTGACTTGCATATAAGTCAGCAGCATGCATTCGTCTAAATCCTTGATGCGAGAAAAAGTATTCAAAGAGATCTTAACTTCATAACCTATCCCCCCAGTCTCCAACACTATAAATGCAGGCTCTTTGTGCGTTAATTCTCCTTTAATGTAAGCAATCATTAGCGTATATCTATTCTTTATCTGTAAAAAGTTCTAAAAGTACTATCTTGAAAATTTTATCTCAAGACAGTACTTTGTTTGCTTATATCAAAATATGTCAAATCAAAATGAGACAACATCTTCCTAAAATAAGCAATAAGCAGCAACTTTATACGCTATTATAACATTAATTCCCTATTAATACTATTTTTTAAGCAAATATTATCACAACCTAATGATTTTTTTGCTGAGAATCCACTACAGCTATTGCTGTCAGATTGATAATCTCTCTTTCCGAGGCTCCCAACTGCAAAATATGGACTGGTTTATTCATTCCTAGTAAAATAGGTCCTGTCGCTTCAGCGCCTCCTATTTCCATTAGAAGTTTATAAGCAATATTACCAGAAGACAAATTAGGGAATATCAACGTGTTAGCTCCTTTATCAGACAATTCACTGAATGGGTACATCTCTTGTTGAATTTTTGTATTCAAAGCGACATTTGCCTGAATATCCCCATCGATCACCAAATCAGGATATTTGTCCTTCGCTTTTTGCGTTGCTTCAGCAATTTTCTCAGGCGTATTGCCTTTTGCAGAACCAAAGTTGGAGTAAGACAACACCGCTACTCTCGGCTCAATGCCCAAAGACTTGACATAGTCAGCTGTAATACCAATGATATCCACCAAGTCATCAGAACTCGGATTAGCATTCACTGTCGTATCCGCGAAGAAATAAGTCTGTTTTTTATTCGTAACGATATACATACCAGCGACTTTCTCGCTTTTTGGGCTCTTGCCGATAACTTGCAAAGCCGGATTCAATGAGCTAGGATAATCCTTAGTCACACCTGCGATTACTGCATCAGCATCTCCCATCTCAAGCATCATGCAACCGTACATATTGCGATCCCTCATCATACGCTTGCCCGATTTCAAAGTAACTCCTTTTCTTTTCCTCTTCTCGAAAAGTTGAGCGCCATAAGTTGCTCTAGCTTCTTTCTCCTCCACAGGGTTGATAATCGGACAACCTTCTAACGACAAGCCTTCCTCTTCAATCAGCTGATTAACTCTCTCTCTATTACCCAACAGAATTGGATGCGCTATGCCTTCCGCTTTTACGATTTCTGCAGCTCTTAGTGTAACTCGAGATTCCGCATCTGTAAATACGACTCTCTTCGGATCTTTCTGAGCTTGAGTAATCATGCTCGTCACGATTGATTGATCGATACCAATTCTTGCCTCCAATTCCTTAGCGTAAGCATCCCAATCACTAATGCAATCCTTGGCAACACCTGACTCAATCGCGGCTTTGGCAACTGCTGGAGATACCGTTGATATCAATCTAGGATCAAATGGCTTAGGAATCAAATACTGTGGGCCAAAACTCAGTGAGTTGTCGTTATAAGCGGCTTTCACACTTTGCGGAACAGGCAACTTAGCCAATTCTGCTAAAGCATGCACAGAAGCCAATTTCATCTCTTCATTTATCGACGTAGCTCTTACGTCCATCGCTCCTCTGAATATATAAGGGAAGCCCAAAACGTTATTCACTTGATTAGGATAATCCGATCTTCCAGTAGCGATAATAGCGTCAGGTCTAGCCGCCACAGCAACATCATAAGCAATCTCAGGCGTAGGATTAGCCAGCGCGAAGATGATTGGCTTGTCAGCCATAGTCATAACCTCATCAGCCCCCATGATATTCCCTCTAGACAATCCTAAGAATACGTCAGCTCCTGTCAATGCTTCCTCCAAAGTTGTAATGTCTCTGTCAGTAGCAAACTGGAATTTCATTGGATCATTCTCAATGCCAGGTCGATCTTTTCGAATCACGCCTTTACTATCCAGCATAACAATATTTTCCTCTTTTGCTCCAAGAGCAACATAGAGCTTCGATGAAGCAATTGCAGAGCCTCCCGCGCCACTAACCACTATCTTAACTTCATCAATACGCTTTTCAGCAAGCTCCAAAGCATTAATCAAGCCTGCCGCTGAAATTATAGCCGTACCATGTTGATCATCATGCATCAAAGGAATATTCATTTCCTTCTTAAGAACTTCTTCAATCTTAAAGCTTTCAGGCGCTTTAATATCCTCAAGGTTAATTCCTCCGAATGTCGGCTCCAAAGATTTGACAATTCGAATAAACTCATCTGGATCCTCAGTATCGATCTCAATATCAAAAACATCAATTCCGGCAAACTTCTTGAAAAGAACACCTTTTCCTTCCATAACCGGCTTTGAAGCCAAAGCTCCTATATTTCCTAGGCCAAGCACAGCTGTACCATTTGATATAACTCCCACAAGATTTCCTCTTGATGTATATCTGTAAGAGTCTCCAGGATTTTTTTCAATTTCCAAGCATGGCTCTGCCACTCCCGGAGAGTAAGCCAAAGCCAAATCCAATTGTGTAGTTAGAGGTTTTGTGGGCACAACTTCTATCTTTCCCGGTTGTCCCATTTCATGATATGCTAAAGCCTCTTTTTTCAACTTTTTTGACATAGTAAGTGTATTTTCGTCAAATTTTCATCTTGCTCCAATAGCACAAAACCATTGGCTTGTTTGCCAATGGTTTTAGTCTGCGCTATCAGCGCTATCAAAATATCATTTTTATTAATCTGCCTTAAAGGTCCACAAGATTGCTTCCATCTCTCTCAAATCTTCTCTCAGCTTCTTGTCTGGGCCATAAATAAACGTTTCCAAATAATAAAGTCTCTGTCGAGTTTCATCAACAAATGCGTAACTAATAAAAGAACCACCCATAGAGTTGTTGCTAAGCTTCCAAGCTCCTCTGGATTCTAATGCATAACGATTCTCAAAGTTAACTTCTCTAGTTTCAACAGGCACTCCTGTTTGAACAACTTTAAACGTCTTCGCATCCAAGCCTTCCACATATCTATTCGCCTCATCTCTAAAAGCCGCAATTGAATCTATAGACAGCTGTTCCTTGGACACATATGGCTTATACGCCACTAGTATATTTTTATCTTCCTTTGGACTAACATTCTCCCTAAACCAAATCAAACTATCGCTTTGCTTTGCAACTTTATATCCATAAGGCACTTGAAGCGAAAAGCCATACTTCTCTTTCAAAAGATTCGTAATCTGTGGTTGGAATTTCTTCTCTTTTTGAATTCTGTTTAATTCTTCTTGATTAAGAATATCTCGAATTTGTTGAGCATGCTTGTTAATATTCTTTGCCAAGTCAGCTTGATTAACACCAAACAACTGCAACAACACCTGTCCTTTTGCAAATTGATTGTATCTGATTATTTTATAATAATCAGGATTAGACTTCATTTCATTAAAAGCCTTGTCATTAAAGTTTTTTTGCAATTCTTTCGAATCTTCCGAATCGACATCAAATGTCGTTACGAAAATCAAATTCCTAGAATATTTAAAAACACTGTTGAATTGTTTTGGAGCGATAAAGTGAACTTTGTACTCAGGCTCTGAGCGTATAATTCCAGGAGTTTCTCTCTGCAATGCATTTTTCAATGCTTCTCCTACTTTCCCTGCTTCCACTGTTGTGTCAATAACCACAACAACTTCGCCGACAGCTCCTGTCGCAGGTCTAATCGCCTTAGGCGACGATTTATCTTTTTTCTCTTTCTCTACATTCTCTTTTTGCTTCTTTTCTCCACAAGAGAAAAGCGCAAAGAAAATAAAAGCAAACGCCAAAAGGTTTTTCATAATGATATCATTAAAGCTATTATCCAATAGTCAACACTATTGCACAAAAAAAGTATAATAAAAGTCATAAAAAAACTTAAAGATTGATTTTTTAGATGCTCACTCTTTAAGTTTCATGATTCATTAATCGACAAAATAATTTAGCCCAAAAATAATATCAAAACAAAATTATAACACACATATTTTAAAAAACGCCTAACTAATTATCAATTTCTGCCCAGGCTTGATCATATTTGACCCAAGGTTGTTTAATTTTTTTATTTTTTCAATAGTTAAGCCTTTGTACTTATTCGCTATGCTCCAAAGACTATCGCCCGGCTGGACAAGGTGCACTCCCGAGTCAGGAATACTTTGATTAGCCTTGACACTTGTTGATTTGGCGTAGGAGTCAAAATGCGAAGATTTCACATAGATTTTCAACTTTTGTCCTTCACGAATAAAACTGCTCCTCAGGTTGTTCCATGCCTTGATATCCCTGACTCTAACTCCATGCCTTGCGGCGATTCGGCCCAAGACATCTCCTCTTCTCACTCTATAAACGACCTTTTCTCTACCCCAAGTGCTTCCAGCCGAATTCTTAGCTAATTTCTCCAGTTCCTTCTTTCCTACTCGCTTTGCGGAATCCAAGATTGCCACTTCATTCGCTCTGAAATAATCCATTTTATGTTCAGGCAAATTCAAACTATACCCTTTTAAATGCGATGGCACAGCATCTCTTTTCAACTCGGGATTAATAAAACGAATATCTTCAATCGGCACTTCCATCATATCCGATACCACTTTCAAATTCAAAAAGTGATTCACAATAATTGTATCCGATGGTATAGGATGCTTCTCAATTCTTGAATATAGCTTATGCTCTTCAGCATGATTGAACATATATGTAATTGCTACAAATTGAGGCACATAAGACCGCGTCTCCCTTGGCAAGTGTCTATATATTTCCCAAAATGTCTTTTTATAGCCAGATCTTCGAATAGCCTTTCTGACATTGCCCGGACCGCAATTATAAGCGGCCAGCGCCAATTCCCAATCGCCAAATTGAGCATACAAACTCTTCAAATACTTGCAAGCTGCTTCTGTGGACTTTTCAGGATCCCTTCTCTCATCATAATAAAAATCATACTTCATCCCGTAATATCTGGCAGTCATCGCCATGAATTGCCACAAACCAACCGCGCCTGCTCTAGACCTGACATGAGTCTGTAATCCTGATTCAACTACTGACAAATATTTTAATTCATCAGGCAAGCCATGGCTTTTCAACTTTTCTTCCATCATCGGGAAGTAAATATCCTTGCGACTCAATGCCATACGTGAATAAGCTCTATCCCTCACTACATAATAGTCCACAAAACTCTTTACTCTATGATTGAAATTCAACGGAATTTGACTCTCTATCTTTGACATTCTTTCCAATATCTCCTCGTAAGAAGCAACAGGTATCTCCTCCTCAACACCAACGCTTGCCACTCCCTCAAAAATTGGAGCCAATCGATAGCGATTCCCCATTCTTTGCAAATCCTCGTCTTCTTGTCTTAAAAACTCAAGATTCTCCTGCAGATCAGCCAAGACTTTAATTCTTAGATCACCGGGCCCGACCGTATCCTTTCCGACACTTTCGATACTCGCCAAAACAAATGATAAAACACCTACCAACAAGAAAACAACACTTCTAGGACTATACATCTTTACGTTCAATTACAATTGTATAATGAAACACTTCACTCATATATGCTGCATGAATTAATAGAGCACCAACACCACAATAAAAAATCGGGCCCTCATACTTGAGCAGAATTCAAACATTAAATTAACAGCCACTTGCTGTAAATGTTATTACTAGACTCAAGAACCCGCACGCGCATCTCAGATTTCAACTCCAAAAATACAAGCATTTAAACCGCCATTTTCAATACCCCATTTAAAAAATGTTAATTCAACTTTCAACATGCTTTCAAAGGCGATTATCAATACTAATCTTAAAAAACCATTATGAAGAAAAAAGCCAATGACAAATGCTTGCCATTGGCTATATCTTTTCCTAATGCTTTTCCTACTTTTTATCTATGTGCTTACCCGCATCATCGATTTCATCCTTAATTTCCTTAGTCGCATCCTTGAACTCCCTAATCCCTTTTCCTAATCCTCTTGCCAACTCTGGTATTTTTTTCGCACCAAAGAACACGATAACAAAAAGAACGATTACGATGATTTCTGGACCGCCGATACCACCTATAAATGCCAATGCTGTATTCATATTATGTTTTGTTTTTCATTTAAGCACATATGTGCAATATATTTAGGCCGAGCCTGCAATTACAATACGATCCAAAACCCTGATACAAAGATTGTTAAGCAGACTATCCATATAATACAGAACGTAACAAATATACACAATTATATCTAAGACCTCAATAAGATATTAATTTTTATCATTGATTATCCAAGACAAGCTTGTAATACGTTACTTTTTTGTCAACCAATACTCAGGATTTAGATTTTGTTGCTTATGCCAAAGCTGGAATTGAAGTTCTGTACGTCCCGATTTGTCAGTATACACAACTCCCACTTCTTGTCCTTTAGCAATTTTATCTCCATTCTTTACCGTGACGCTCTTAAGCTTTGCATAAACTGTAAAATACTGTCCATGTTGCACGATAACTACGTTATTCATCGCTCCAGGAACTTGCGCGATGCTTTTTACGACGCCATCGTAAACAGCTCTAGCTTTTTCTCCTTTTTTGGTCTGAATATCAACACCTTGATTCTGAATGGAAATTCCTTTTAACACTGGGTGTTCTATCTTCCCAAACTTTCGGGAGACAAATCCATACCCAACTGGCCACGGAATCTTCTTCTTATATTTCCCAAAACTAGCTCCGGAAGAAATACTTGCGCTAGGAGTCTTTACACTGGCTTTTGCGTTTTTAATATTCGCTTTTGCCTTAGCCTCCTCATCTTTCTTTTTCTTAGCCATTGCCAAAGCGATTTCTTTTTTCACCACTTTTGCAATCAGCTGATCAAGCTTCTTAACTTCTCTTTTATACTTTTCTATATCGCGTCTCAAGCTTTTCTTTTGCTTGGATAATGACGCTAATAAAGACGCTTGTTTGTCTTTTAAAGTCTCAAGTTGTTTTTGCTCAGCAAGCTTTGATCTCAAGGCTATCTCTTTTTCAGCCTTCTGAAGCTCAAATATCTGCTTTTGCCCTAAAAGCTCCTTGCGCGTCTCTTTAATCACAACTATTTGCTTATTCCTCGCTTCAGCATATTGCTGCAGATATTTCATTCTTAAGAAAAATTCTCTAAAATTAGATGAGGAAAAAATCAACAAAATTCTCTGAAACCCATTGTTAGCTTTTTGAGCGAGATAAAGCATCTCGCCATATTCCTTCAAAATATCCTCCAAATCTTTCTCTAAATCCGAAATGACATTCTCTTGCTTTTTCAACTCCTCGGAAAGAAAATCGACTTCATCGTTAAGAGTCTTCATCAAGTTCTCACGATCCTTGATTTGTTGATTCAAAGCATTAAGGCGTCCTATGGAAACACTTTCTTTGCCTTCGACTTCCTTTAGAATTTTTTCCGATTCGGATATTTTCTTTTGCTCTTTTTTCTTTTGCGTCTCCAGCTTGCTTTTACTGTTTTGAGCCAAAGCAACAGAATTTACTGCAAGCAGCAATACAAAAAAAACAAGCCTAATACTTCCGTTCATATTTTTTGGCAATCTTAAATGGATAACGCTGCTTTTCACCAAGCTCTACCTTATTTGCCTTGATGTCAATCTTAGTGCTAATCACATCATCATCAGTGTAATATATAAGATCCACTGAATTATAAAAAGGGAAATAAACGCTTCTTTTTTTCTTTGGTATATTTTTATCTATAAACTTGAAATCAGAGTAATTAATTGTCAAAGTATTATTAGTCCCCGGATCGTTAATAGATACTTTTTCAACTTTTAAAATCGCAGGATTAATTCGGTTTTCAACTTCTAACCGCTTTCTTTTTTGAGTAATAACTACAGCGTCCTCTTTACGGTCCACTTTATCCCTCATCTGCTGAGGATAAATCATATTCCCTATGATAATAGACTCAACCACTCTATAATCAAGCTTTGACTTGAATTTCTCACTCAACATTTCATAGTCAAATGCGTAATACTCTTTTTTCAACTTATCCAAAAGAAATACTGAGTCTTGAGTAAATAATGCTCGAGCAACTTCAACTCCCAGACCAGGACTTACAGAGCACCAAATCAAGGAATCTTTTTTTATTCTAAAATTTGCTACTGCGGAAACACTCTTTCCCCCACTTTGAAACTTAATTTTGCTCTTCATAGATATGGCTTCAAAATCCAAATCATCCACCACAATTTTCTCTGTATCAAACAAAGTAAAATTAAAAAATTGCTTCTTGCATGAAGACATCGTTATTGATACTATTACCAATAACCCCAAAATAAATTTATTATTCATAAAGCTTTTTCTCAGCTATCTTTTTCTCCAACAAATCTGAAATCTCATCACCCTTTTCTATGGCCAATTTCCATTGTCCCAAAGCTTCTTCTTTTCTGTCAAGCTTGTACAATACATCGCCATAATGCTCATGAATGGTGCCCGAAGGCTCTTCATCCACTGCTTTTTTCAAATAATATTCCGCTTCACTATATTCTCCAAGTTGGTAAAGAACCCATCCATGGGTATCAAGGTAAGTCGCATTATTTGGAAACTTCAAAACCAATTTGCCAGACATTTCCTTTGCCTTTTCAAGGTTTTCCTTTCTGAGAGACAAATAATAACTATAATTATTCAGCACATGATCGCTTTCAGGATCAGATTCCAATGCTAACTCGTAATATTTGTCTGACTCTTTAAAATTTTCAAGTCCATGGTTTACGTCTCCAAGCTGTCCAAGCATCAGAGTATATAATTGAGTTTGACTTTTTGACAACGGAAGCCCTGCTTTAAGCAATCTTTCAGCCTTAGCATACTCCTTGTCCATCAAATAAGCCGTGCCTCCAAAGAAATATAATACTGACTGATTAGGGTACCTCTCAATAGCTTGCTCCGATGATTCGATCGCATCTTTGATCATATTGTTTTCTAATTCAATATTGATCACATTCTGCCATATATTCAAATTATCACCATCTAATCCCAAGCTCTTTTTGTAGAACTCCAAGGCCTTAAGCCTATTCTCTTTAGTGAACTCCAAGTCTCCCTGCAAAGTATACACAATCGCTTCATCTGGATGCGAATTCATCACAAGATCGCTTAGCTCTTTCAATTCTACATATTGAGTAGAATCCATGCTCGATTTCATCTTTCTGACAATGAAGTCGACCTTCATATTCACATCCAATTTTGGATCTGCAAAAGATTTGGATACTTGTTCCGCAGCCTTAGCCTCTTCGCCTTCAGATGAGTAAATACCTGCAAGCCTCATTCTCGCAGGAGCCGAACCTGTTCTTTCCACCAAGCTTTCAAGGATTTCCTTAGCTTCATCCTTGCGATTGTTCGCATGCATAATTTCAGCTAAAGACAATACAAACGAATCCTCCGAAGGATACGCATCTATCAATTTCTTTCCTTCCTCTATAGCCTCATCAAGCTTGCCTTGTCCTAAATATATCTTTTGAACTTGTTGGCTCACCTCTGGATTCAACCCATAGATTTCCTCTACTCTCTTGAATGCGTCTATAGCCATGTCCTCATTTTTCTGATACATATAGATCGCAGCCAACTCATAATAGTATTCTTCCGCATCATCAGTGTTTTCAATCATGGTCTCATAAGTCTGAGCAACTGATTCGTAATCACCCTTGTGAGTCTGAATTTGAGCAAGAAGCAAATAATAATACTTATTGGAAGGGTCTAATTCCAAAGCTTTATTCGCATGAGGCAAAGCCGCATTGAATGCTTGAGTTATAGAGAGGACTTGTCCCATTTTAAACTGAATGGCCGCATTATTAGGCGTTAGTTCATCAGCTTTTTTAAATGCCTCAAGCGCTTGAGGGTACTTTTCAAGAATAAAGAGCCTTTCCCCTTCAGTAAAATAATACTCGGACTTCAAAGAGTCAGAAATAGAAATTCTCTCAATTCCAGTTTTTGAATCTTTCTTCTTGCGTTTTTGCGCTTGTGCCGAATCTGCAAAAAGCAATGAGCCGGATAAAATCAGGCTCAACATTATTCTACTTAGGGTGCTCTTATTCATATATAATCTTATTCTTCTATTCTATTATAATCTCCCACACTCAAATTCCTCGCCTTGCCATCATACACAGAATGGCTTCCGAACATTGAACCCGTAATATTAGCCTTTCTGATAACGCTCTCATTTTGGATTATTGTATTATCAATGCGGGAATCAGCAATGTCAGTTTTCTTGCCTATTGACACATATGGACCAATAACGCTGTTTGTAATCTTCACATCCTTGCCGATATAGCATGGAGGAATAACAATCGAATTTATCAATCTCACAGAGTCGTCAACGAGCTTGTCATCGCGGATATATTCTAGATAACGCTTGTTTGTGTTAACTGTTGCGTTTTTATTTCCACAATCCAACCATTCTTCAACCTCGCCAGGATAGAATTTAACGCCCTGCCTTTTCATAGCCTCAAGAACCCTTGTCAACTGATACTCTCCGCTGTCTTTCAGATTGTTGTCTATGATATGCTCTATCTCTTTGCGCAAATGTTCACCATCCTTGAAATAATAAATCCCAATAATGGCCAAATCCGACACAAATGTCTTTGGCTTCTCAATGAATTCTCTGATAACATTATCTTCGCCAAGCTGGACAACACCAAATGCAGATGGGTCTTCCACTTTTTGAACCCAAATTATTCCATCCTGTTCCACATCCAATTGAAAATCGGCTTTGAATAATGTATCCGCAAAAGCAACGATCACATTGCCTACCAAAGCTTGCTTGGCGCAATAAATAGCATGCGCTGTTCCCAAAGCCTCCTCTTGATAGAATATCTTACCAACACCTCCAACACTCTTAGCCACAGTTAAAAGGTGCGCTTCCACTTCTTCGCCAAAGTGCTTGCCTATGACAAACCCAATTGTATCAATATCTCCTCCGCAAACTTTTGCGATATCTTCCACCAACCTTTGTACTATAGGTTTTCCTGCAATAGGCACCAAAGGCTTTGGCACTGTCAACGTATGAGGTCTCATTCTTTTCCCCATACCCGCCATCGGAACGATTATATTCATTTTAAAAATCTTTATTATTTTCTAAAAAAGTTATGTCTTATTTTCCTGTGCTTCCATAGCCGCCAGCTCCTCTATCAGTCACTGATAACTCCTCTACGGGCTCCCAAGAAATTTGCTCATGCTTAGCTACTACCATCTGAGCTACTCTTTCGCCATTTTTAATTTCAAACTTTTCATTTGAAAGGTTCACAAGAAGCACCTTAACTTCTCCTCTATAATCAGCGTCAATAGTTCCCGGTGTATTCAACACTGTCAAACCATGTTTGAACGCCAAACCGCTTCTTGGCCTTACTTGAGCCTCATAACCTACAGGCAACTCCATGAATAATCCCGTCGGGATCAAAGCTCTTTCCAAAGGTCCTAATATCACTGACTCTTCCAAGTTAGCATGCAAATCCAAGCCCGCCGAAGCTTCCGTTTGGTATTTAGGAAGCGGATGACCGGATTTATTTATCACTTTCACATTCATTAATTCTGAATTTTCTCTTACAATATCAATTTCGCAAATTTATGTCTTTTATTATTTTAAATTGCCTTTTTTCAACTAAAAAAATAAAAAACAAGAAAATCAAACCTAAAGATAGGTCAACAGCTTTTTTCAATAAGAATTGATCGAACTGATAAGTAGTCGAAACATAGACTACTGCTATTCCAACACCCAAGTATGCAAACATTGAGACAATATCATAAGGAATCGGGAAATACTTTTGTCCTAATACATAGCTGACAACAACCATAAAGCCATAAGCTACCAGCATGACATAGGCGCTTCCCATATATCCGTACATTGGAATTAAAATAATATTACCAACTATCGTAATTAAAGAGCCTGCCAATGAGATATAGCTCCCATATTTTGTCTTTTCAGTCAACTTAAACCAAATGGACAAGTTAAAATACACTCCCAAAAGCAGATTTGCGATCAAAAGATAAGGAACAACATCCAACCCTGTCCAATAAATCTTATTGGTCAAAAACAGCGAAGCAAGAATATCAAGATTGGTTGAAATTCCAACAAAAGCAATAACTCCAAAAACCACAAAATAACGCATTACCTTGGCAAATAATTCTGGCGACTTCTTGTCTTTTGCTCTTGAAAAGAAAAAAGGCTCCGAAGCATATCTAAATGCTTGAATTGCCAACTGCATGAATATCGCCAATTTGGAACAAGCTCCAAACACTCCCACAATATCAATATTCGAGCTACCCGGATACAAACCTTCGGGAATATATTTTTCAAGCATGATAATCGGCGCTTGATTATTAACCACTCCTGCCAAGCCTATGAATATCAAAGGAATCCCATACGATAACATGGGTTTCAGATATTTCTCGAAATTCAAAGAAAACTTAAATGCTCTCAGCTCGCTCCACAACATAGGCACAAGCATTCCATTCGCAATAAGATTGGCTAAGAAAACATATCTTGGCCCGCCTTCAGGCATATACCAACCTGAAATCAAACTACTTCCCAACTTCGTTTCTAGCAATATTGGGCAAAGAACAATAAAGAAAACAACCAGAAATATATTTAAAAGAATATTTGAAATCTTAATCAATGCGAACTTTTTAGCTTTCCCTTCCAAGCGCAATCTTGCGAAAGGAATCGACACTATGGCGTCCACTGCATAGATACAAGCAAACCAGAATATATACTCAGGATGTCCTTGCACTCCAACAAAACTGCTGATAGGATCGGCAAAAGCAATCAATAATCCTGAAAACAACACACTTGTTAAAATGATCGCAGACAAAGATGAATTATAAATGCTGTTTTTCTGTTCAGGCATCTTGGTGGCAAACCTAAAGTACGAGGTTTCCATCCCATAAGTATAGACAATAATAAAAAAGGCAGAATAAGCATACAGCAAACTGACAACACCCATCTGTTCCCGAAGGAAATAACTAGTATAAAGCGGAACCAACAAATAGTTAAGCACTCTGCCTATGATACTGCTTAACCCATAAATCGCCGTTTCTCCAGCTAGCTTTTTCAATGCCCCCATATGGCGTTGATTTTTTATTATAGTGATGCAACAAAATAGGGCTCACATGAGCCCTATAATCTTAAAACGTATATTATACTGTATTATTTCTTAATTTATTCTCCGATAAAGTTAGGTTCTCTTTTTTCAACAAAAGCTTCTATGCCCTCTTTAAAATCCTGAGATTTGAAGCAATTTGAAAAATTATTCGACTCAGTCTGAAAACCTGTTTCCGAATTGCCATCAGCCGCATTCACGCAGTTGATAACCATCCCTATCGCCAAAGGAGCCTTAGAGGTAATCTTCTCCAACAAACTATTACATTTGAACGTCAACTCATCATCATCGGACACTACCGTATTAAGCAAGCCTATCGCTTTAGCTTCAGTCGCTGAAATCTGATCGCATGTCATCAACAATTCCAAAGCCTTGCCTTTGCCTACCAATTTAGGCAGTCGTTGCGTTCCACCAAAACCTGGTATCATGCCAACATTAGCTTCAGGCATGCCGAACTTAGCTTCTTCTGTTGCGATCCTCAAATGGCAAGCCATAGCCAATTCCAATCCACCGCCGAGGCAATATCCCGTAATAGCTGCAATAACTGGCTTATGACAATTTTCAATCAATGAAAATAGCTCTTGACCTGTCTCAGAGTACTTTCTCCCATTGAGTTCGTTCAATTGGGAAATTTCTTTTATATCAGCACCAACAACAAAAGCCTTATCTCCATCACCCCTTATAATCACACCTTTGACTTCATCTAAGTCATATACCTCTTGAATGACTTGTTGCAATTCCTCAATCATTGGAGTGTTGATAGCATTAAGCTTATCTTTTCTTGACAAAGTAATTGTCAAAATATGATTTTGCTGTGATACTTTTAAATACTCAAAGTCAGCCATTTTTTATCTTAATAAATGTAATGTTTAGTCAAATATAAACTTTGGAAATACAATCACAAAACCTCTTTTCCTATTATTGGTCTATTCCAACCAATTTTAGCAATGAAAATTAATTTTTTATGCGGAAAATTCATTTTTGAGAAGTGTTTTATGCGCTTTCACTTTCAAATTCTCGCGAAAAAAATAACGATGACATCGCTAACATATTTCCAATAAAATAATATTTTTCAATTAATTAAAGTGCCTTGCAATAAAAATGCAATATCCACACTAGATTGATTATTTTAACAAAAAATGAGCGTTTTTTTTGTAAAAAAAGTAGTATTGCATTCATCAACCCCTCTTATTTATCTCAATATCTTTTGCTGGGTTTATACTGATCTTGTTTCGTCCGTAACATTGCAGTTCATTAGCAGTTAAAATACTGTCGCTAAAAAACTTCAAAGCTGAAATAAAACTCTTCATCACAAAAGCATATTATATTCAGACAAAATTAGCTAAATTGTAAATAAGAAAATAATAGATATTCAATCATCAAACGTCATTTTTTACCATGGTCAATAAAAAAATCACCGTAGCGTACGGAGACGGAATAGGCCCAGAGATTATGAAGGCTACCCTTGATATTATCAAGGCGGCTGGAGCCAGAATCGAAACCGACATTATTGAAATCGGAAAAGAGGTGTACCTTAAAGGCATATCTGCTGGTATAGAACCTCAATCCTGGGACTCGCTCAAAGAAACAAAAGTATTTCTTAAAGCCCCTATTACCACTCCTCAAGGAGGAGGATTCAAAAGCCTTAATGTCACTACTCGTAAAACTCTAGGCCTATACGCCAATGTAAGACCATGCAGAGCATTGTCGCCATATGTGCATACCCATCACCCAAAGACAGACATTGTCATTGTTCGTGAAAATGAGGAAGACTTGTACGCAGGCATCGAGCACCAGCAAACTGACGAGGTCGTTCAATGCATCAAGCTAATCTCTAGACCCGGCTGTGAAAGAATCGTAAGATACGCTTTTGAATACGCTAAAGCTTATGGCAGAAAAAAAGTCACTTGCATGACCAAAGACAATATCATGAAGCAAGCTGACGGCCTATTCCATCAAGTATTCAATGAAATCGGTGAAGAATATCCTGAAATCGAAAAAGACCATATTATTATAGATATCGGCTCTGCTATCGTAGCTGACAAACCTGAAACGCTTGACGTTGTCGTGACGCTTAATTTGTATGGAGATATAATTTCCGACATTGCAGCTCAAATCACAGGCTCTGTTGGCTTGGGAGGCTCTTCGAATATTGGCCAAAACTACGCAATGTTTGAAGCAATCCATGGATCCGCGCCTGACATTGCCGGCAAGAATATCGCAAACCCTTCAGGACTGCTTAATGGAGCTATCATGATGCTTGTGCATATAGGCCAGCCTGATATCGCCACAATCGTTCATAATGCCTGGTTGAGAACTATCGAAGATGGCATACACACTGGAGACATCTACAAAGAAGGATTAAGCACTCAAAAAGTTGGGACTAAAGAGTTTGCAGAAGCTGTTATCAAAAGATTAGGTGAAAAACCCATCGAAATACCTGCTGTCGAATACACTCAACAAGAAACTGAAGCAGAAAACGAAAATGTAAACATCGAGTCAGCAAAGCCAAAAGAAAAGGCTTTAGTAGGAGTGGATGTTTTTCTTAATTGGAATGAAGGAAACAGAAACCCTAATGTATTGGGTGAATTGCTGGAGAAGCTTGAAATTGAAAACCTTTCACTAAAAGTAATCACCAGCAGAGGCGTAAAAGTGTACCCTCACGGCAATCCTGAAACTTTTAAAGCAGACCACTGGATATGCAGATTTTACGCTAATGAAGATATTGCTAAACCTTCGGATATTATCAAGCTCTTGGACACTCTAAATCAAAACGGACTGGAGTTCGTTAAAACAGAGCATTTATATACTTTCGATGGAGAAAGAGGTTTCTCACTCGCGCAAGGAGAATAGTAACTGCTTTTATTTTCTTCAAAAAAAGAGATCGCTCTAAACTTAAAGCGATCTCTTTTATTTTTTATTTCAGAATCTTCGCCAAATTCAATAATATATCGTCTGACATCGCATTAAGATCGAATTCTTCTTTCCATGCCCAATCTCTTCTGGCTACCTGATCGTCTATCGAATCAGGCCATGACGCGGCTATATCTTGCCTATGATCAGGAGCATAGCCAATCTTGAAGTCTGGGTAATGCCTTTGAATAGACGCCTCTATCTCCTCCGGATCAAATGACATCGCCGACATGTTGTAACTCGTTCTGATTGTGATATTTTTCGCTGGAGCTTCCATCAACTCAATTGTGCCACGAACAGCATCATTCATATACATCATAGGCAATGGCTCTCCTTTCGATAGGAAACAATCAAATGCTTCGCCTTTCACAGCTTTAAAGTAAATATCAACCGCATAATCAGTTGTACCACCACCCGGCATTGCTTTGTAGCCAATAAGTCCTGGATATCTGATACTTCTCACATCCACTCCAAACTTGTTGTAATAATACTCGCACAATCTCTCTCCTGCCAGCTTGCTTATTCCATACATAGTCGTAGGGTTCGTCACTGTATCCTGAGGCGTATTCGCTTTAGGAGTATCCGGCCCGAATACAGCCATTGAGCTTGGCCAGTAAATTTTATCCAGCTTTTTAATTCGCGCTATTTCAAGCACATTCATCAAGCCTCCCATATTTAAATCCCAAGCTAACTTAGGCTTGGATTCTCCCACAGAAGACAATATTGCCGCCAAATTATAAATCTGCGTGATTTCATATTTATCAACGACTTCCTCTAATCTCTGATAATCCAAGACATCGATTCTCTCAAAAAGTCCTTCATGAGCCAATGGATGATTTTCCGAAATATCCGATGCGATAACATTTGAATCGCCATATATTTTCCTCAATTCCAAGGTTAATTCAGAACCTAATTGGCCAAAAGCCCCGATTACTAAAATTTTATTCATAGCTTTCTATATGTCTTCTTATATTTTAACACAAATATATAACGATTAAGAGCTTAAAAAAAATAGCCAAAAAAATTGAAAACTATTCTTTTTACTTATTTTTGACTAAAAGTTACTGCTCATGAACTTCGAAGAATATCTTGCGAGTAAAAAAATAGACTCAGTAAAATTCAAAAAAGACGATTCTGCACTTTGGCATGAATTCGAAAATCATTTCGAGCAAATGCACCCTAAAAGCTTTACAGCGCAAAAACTTTATCTTATAAACAACTTAAGGAGAAAATATACTCTAACTCCTCAAGACGATGAAATTGCTAAAGGCTCTACAAAAAGCTCAACACCTGTAATTCCAAAAAGAAAAGTTCAAATCAAAAAATAAATAAATATAAGGTTCCAATGTACGATACACTAAAACCCGTATTAGAAAAACAACTTCAAGAAATAAAAGACGCTGGTCTTTATAAAGAAGAAAGAATCATCGTAGGCCCTCAAGGAGCCGATATCAAGCTTGAAGATGGCAGCGAAGTTATTAATTTCTGCGCCAACAACTATTTAGGACTTTCATCTCATCCAAAAGTTATCGAATCAGCGAAAAAAGCGCTTGACGAGCATGGATACGGGATGTCATCTGTAAGATTTATCTGCGGAACTCAAGATATACATAAAAAACTTGAAAAAAAGATTTCCGAATTTCTAGGCACAGAGGATACTATTCTTTACGTAGCTTGTTTTGACGCCAACGGAGGTGTTTTCGAACCTTTATTGAATGCTGGTGGAGCAATCATATCCGACCAACTAAACCACGCTTCCATAATCGACGGCGTGAGGCTTTGCAAAGCTCAAAGATACAGATACAAGCATAATGACATGGAGGATCTAGAGGCTCAATTAATTGCTTCTCAAGATGCTGAACATAGACTGATCGTTACTGACTCTGTATTCTCGATGGACGGCACAATCGCGCAATTAGACAAAATCTGCGATCTAGCTGACAAGTACAAAGCACTTGTCATGATTGACGAAAGCCATTCGTCAGGATTCATGGGAGCAAATGGTCGTGGTGTTCATGAGCTATGCGATGTTATCGACAGAGTTGATATCATTACCAGCACATTAGGAAAAGCTTTAGGCGGAGCTTCTGGTGGATTCACATCTGGAAAAAAAGAGATCATCGACATGCTAAGACAAAAGTCGAGACCTTATTTGTTTTCCAACACGCTTTCGCCATCTATCACAGCCGCCTCTATCGATGTGATTGATCTTATATCATCAACATCAGACTTAAGAGACCAATTGATGGAGAATACTAAATACTTCAGAGAAAAAATGACTGAAGCAGGATTCGACATCAAGCCTGGAACTCACCCAATATGCCCGGTGATGCTTTATGATGCGAAACTAGCTCAAGCGTTCGCTTCTAAAATGCTTGATAGAGGTATTTATGTTATTGGATTCTACTACCCAGTTGTGCCTCAAGGACAAGCTCGTATTAGAGTTCAAATTTCTGCAGTGCACACACAAGAGCACCTTGACAAAGCAATCAACGCTTTCATCGAAGTAGGCAAAGAACTTAAAGTCATTGACTAAACAAAAAAAGAGGCCTTCGAATGAAGCGCCTCTTTTCACAACTGTTTCTTTGAACGAAGAAATTATTATCTTTTCTCCTTGATTCTCGCAGATTTTCCGTATCTACCTCTTAAGTAGTATAGACGAGCTCTTCTCACCGCACCTCTTCTAATCACTTCGATCTTATCGATGTTAGGAGAAAGCATAGGGAAAATTCTTTCCACACCTATACCATTAGAAATCTTACGAACAGTGAATGTTTCACCATTTGATCCAACATTTTTGATTTGGATAACTGTTCCTTGATACTGCTGAATTCTTTCTTTTTCACCTTCTTTAATTTTGCAGTATACGTTTACAGTATCTCCTGCTTTAAATTCAGGAAGGGCAGCTCTTTTTTCTTTATATTCTTCTTCGATTAATTTAATTAAATCGCTCATTGCTTTAAGAGTTAAGGCCAACCTTTCGGTAACCAAATATTATTAATTAAAAGTTCTATTTGCTAAAACTCAAGAGACTATCTTTTGTTACTCTTGAGTAATTCCGGACGTCTTAGTTTAGTTCTCTCCAGAGATTGTTCAAATCTCCACTTTTCAATCTTCGCTTCATGCCCTGACAATAATATATCAGGAACTTTCATCCCTCTAAACTCAGACGGTCTACTATAAACCGGAGGAGCAACCAATCCATCTTGAAATGAATCTGTCAATGCTGAAGTTTCATCCGACAATACTCCTGGAAGCAATCTTACCACTGCGTCTGTGACAACAGCAGCTCCAAGTTCGCCTCCCGAAAGCACATAATCTCCCAAGCTAATTTCCTTTGTTACAAAATGCTCCCTGACTCTTTCATCGACACCTTTATAATGCCCACAGAGAATCAGCAAATTGCCTTTCAAAGCCAGCTCGTTAGCCATAGCTTGTTGAAACCTCTCGCCATCAGGACTCATATAGATGATCTCGTCATACTTCCTTTCAGTCTCCAGCGCTTCTATGCATCGAACAATCGGCTCGATTTGAAGCACCATGCCTGCGCCCGGACCGTACGCATAATCATCAACATTCTTATGCTTTTTGACGCTATAATCTCTCAGATTATGAATTCCTATCTCCACCAAACCTTTATCCTGAGCTCTTTGCATAATTGAATGTCCCAAGGGACTTTCCAACAACTCAGGCAATACGGTAATAATATCAATCCTCATCATTTCAACTAATCTTCAAGATACAGGTCAAGCAAACCATCAGGAAGATCTACGTCTATCTTCTGAAGTTTCTTGTCCACCGAGACCACGATGTCATCACTCAACGGAATAAGCACCTCTTTTTCTTTATGATCAACCTGCAAAAGCATTTGACTTGTAAGGTCAAGCACATTAAGCACTTTGCCTATATCTCCAGCTTCCTTGTCAATCACTTGCATCCCAATAAGTTCATGGTAGTAATATTTGCCTTCGCCTAAGTCCGGCAACACTTCCAATGGCAAGTACATTTCCATGCCTTTGAACTCATCAGCTTGCTCTGGGGTGTCAACTCCTTCAAATTTGACAATTACGCGTTGGTTGCTAAAGTGCACGTCTTCGACAAAGTAAGGCAATAAACTCTCGCCCTCTTTTAAGAATATTGCTTCAACCTCTTCGTACATTCCCGGTTCGTCAACGTCAAAAGTGACTAAAACCTCTCCTCTTAAGCCATGCTTCTTGACTATCGTTCCTAGATGATAACAATCTTCTATGCGCATGACTTTCTATAATTTACTATTCTTGCGTTTCTTCTGCTTCTGATTCAGCTTCGCCTGCCTCTTCTGCTGGAGCCGCAGCCGCTGCCGCCTCTTCGTCTCTCTTTTTCAAAGACTCTGCTCTTTCAGCATTAACTTTTGCTTCAGCGTCAAGCTTAGCTTTCTTCGCAGCATCCGCTGTTTGAGTCAATGAGCTAACTTTACCTTCGATCTTAGCGTCTTTCTGAGCTTTCCATTCAGCATATTTAGCATCAGCTTGCTCTTGAGTGATAGCACCCTTAGCAACACCTACTTGCAAATGCTTCTTGTACATTACACCTCTGTATGACAACAAAGTTCTTGCAGTATCAGTTGGCGTAGCACCATTCAATACCCACTGCACAGCTTTTTCTTCGTTGATAAGAACTGTAGCTGGGTTAGTGTTTGGATTGTACGAACCAATTTTCTCAATGAATTTACCATCACGTGGCGATCTTGAGTCAGCAACCACTACGTCGTAGATAGGTCTTCTTTTGCGTCCACGACGCGCTAATCTAATTTTTACTGCCATTGTATTAATTGTTTTGGTGAGGGATCCCGTCCCTCGGGTAACAAACTAAATTTCAGCTCGCAAAGTTACAGAATATTATTTTAATAAAAAACAGAAAGCATTAAATTGCTTTTTTAAAATTCAAATTAAAACTCTAATAATCAGACTCCTATTAAAATCATGAAGCAATTCTCAGCAAACTATTGGATCAACAGCCTCAATTTATCATCGCACCCTGAAGGAGGCCATTACAAGGAAACATATGCTTCAAGCATTATTCTTGACAAAAATTCTACTAACCAAAACTTCAGTGGAGACAGAAAACTGGCAACTTCAATTTACTTTCTTCTAGAAAAAAACGAAAAATCCCACTTGCATCGACTGAAGTCAGACGAAATCTGGTATCACCATTATGGAGATTCATTAACAATACACATTCTTGAAAATGGGGAAGCAAAAACAGAAATATTAGGTCCTGACATAGAAAATGGACAAAAAATGCAAGTCATCGTTCCTGCTGGGGCAATCTTTGGATCCGAATGCCGTGAAGGTGAATTTGGATACGGCCTAGTTGGTTGCATGGTAGCTCCAGGGTTCGATTTCGAAGATTTCGAGTTATTCAAAGCTTCCGAACTTGCATCTGAATATCCAAACCATCATGAGCTTTTAAAAAAAATGTGCTTGTCATAAAAAAATCATCGAAGGGGTTGCATTAAAGCAACACCCCTTCATTTGACTTAACTTTTTCCGGCAAATCAGTCTCTCCAAGCATTTGCAATAAATCTATTTCGATTGTCCTGCATAGTGCAGTCATTGGAATATCATTAGCCGCATTTTCAAATGGGTTTTTTAATTCCATCCCCAGCCTATCAGTAATAATCAATGTCAATCCTATAAATGTTCCTGTCATTATCTCAAACCAATCAAAACGCTCTACCTCAATAATTGCAAACGGCACCAGAGATGAAAAAATCCAAGCCATTGTTGTAGCAAAATGAGAAATATGCTCTGGAAAAACAGTGTTTTTAATACGTTCGCAACCTCCTTGAATATTATATAGTTCAATAAGGTTCTTATCCACCTCATAAAGCAATATATTATCCGAAAGGCTGCTTTTAAATGACGACCTCAACCTCTCACTCTGGATATGAGCGATGAAAGCAGGCACATTCTTCTTTTCCTTTAAATATTCAATTTCCTCCTCATCCACATACTTCCCTAACAAATCAAAATCTTCTTGATTTCTCAAGTGTAATCTCAATGCATTTATATAAGCCACATGCCTTAAAATCATCTCTTCCCTGAAGCTTTTTAAATCTTCTGAAGCATTTAAGTTTTCTCTCGTGACAAGCGTATTGATTTGCCTGGCGAAAGATCTGCTATAATTCACTAACGCTCCCCAAAGTTTTCGAGCTTCCCACCACCTCTCATAAGCTTCGTTTATACGAAACCCCAAAAATATGGAAAGAGCTGTTCCCAAAACACCCAAAATCGCAAAAGAAAATAAATCATGCTTGAACTCTGTTGTCGTATAGACAATCCAGGCAAATAATGATATGCTAATCAAATAAACCAAAGGTTTCATCGTCTCTTTCAGGACAAAACTAATTTTAACGCCATTTTTAATTACCATAGCTAAAAAATTTAAAAAATCATTTTATAAAACTATATAAACCTTACTCAAAATCCTCTTTCACAAACCATACTATAAAAAAAGGAAAGCCGTGAACAGCTCTCCTTTATCAATTTTAACCAATGTAATTTTTTCTCATATCTAGTCAATAAACAATTCGATATACTTGTTCGGATGCATACCCATAATCTTCTTGAATGTCTTATTGAAGAATGTCAAATTGTCAAATCCTAGATCTTGGCTTATGTCCTTAGTAGACTTCCCATCATGCTTCATCATCCTGACTGCTTCAGTCACAATACGCATCTCGATAATCTCCCTTGGAGTCTTATCCAAATACACTTGAGAAATTTTACCTAAATTAAGTTGAGAGATGCCAAGCTCATGGCAATACTCGCTTACGCTATGAAAAATTCTGTATTTCTTCTCTAGCAACTTAATAAAATTATTAAAAATCAAATACCCATCATTGACATCAAGATCATCAAAAGATGTCGAAAAGTGCTGTTGCTTGAATCTTTCAATATTGATCAAAACAACTCTAAGGATGTTTTTAACAATATCCAAGCTTCCGAACTCACCTTCTTGGCTATTTAAACTCTCTTGATGCAGCTTATCAAAAAACTCATCAAGGACTACATTGTAATTTGACTTGTATTCTATCCTTGTATTGATTCTCAAGTGATTGAAAAGATTGAATTTTGCATTCTGATTTTCAATGAAAGAATCCCTAAAAGCCACATAATACCCGTCCACATTAGTGTCTCGTGTAAAACGTCTTCGTTGGCCTTTAGTAATAAGATAAAAAGAATTTTCAGAGATTTCATACTCTTCATCGTCTATGACTATCTGTCCGCTTCCGGACTTCACCCACAATATCTCATTGATGACTGAACATTCACCTGGGATATTTAGGTCTGACGAAACAAATTCCTTTTCAAATCTTAAGATAAAAAAGTGTGCGTCATTTTGCGTTTGTAAACTTACAAAGCCTGTTTCTAATTCATGCATAACTCAATCAAGCATTTGGGGTTAACTCAAAAAACTTAAAAAAGGTATCTGTTGGAGTAAAAGGTATAATTTGTATTACGATAACATAACATTACAATTATAGGTAAAAAAAATCAAATTTTAATACTTTACTTGTGATAATAAGAACATTATAATGCATTTAAATAAAAAACAGCCTATTCAATATGTAATATTTATCTTGTATTTCAACATTAGAAAAAGATAACTATCAAAAAAGGGTTATAATATTTAACTATGCACACAATATATTGACATATATAGATAAATTATAAGACGGCAGATTAAAATACAGCTTGTAATAATTTGAGTGTTTTTAAAGTGAATATTTTTAAAGAAAAAAGCTAGAAAAATTTAACAGCACCCTTATTTCATCAATCTTTATTTAATTTGACAAAAAGTTTCAAGCTTGAATTTGAAGAGTAAGCTGAATATGGAATTTCAGTTTCCATTTTAATAAATGAAGATCCGTAATCAAGCACACTAAAATTAACCTCTTCGCCATTATTAATGAGGCCTTCTAATAAATCTCTTTGATCTGGATGAATATAAAATGAATAAGGCGTGAAAATGAGTTTCTTATTTAAAGCGTTAAGTCTCCAGACTCCAGAGATATTCCCGATTCTAAAAATATCCGGACTCTCAAACTCCACTTTCTGATTTATCAACCCTTTTAAAAAGTCTTCAGCACCCTTGATTGACTCTATAGCCACTTTTTCATCCCCTTCGAATACATCAGCGTTAATTTCAGAGACTTTCCAAATTCCATCGACATTTTCTTTCATCAAAAAGCTCAAGTCGTCTCGTGGATCGCTTTCGCAAGAAAAAGTGAATATTATTACACTAAAAAACAAAAAACTCAACGTTCGTACCCTTCTTATCATTCTCTTTTCATTTTAAGTATGAATAGAGAACAACAATAAGCTCACAAAGTTGAGTCAAATTAAATTATACTTCAATATTAATGAAATATATTATTATTTTCACAAAATTAGATTTGCACCTCAGCCGCTTTTAAATGAAAGCGCCTTTTCTGCTCTACTTTTTTATAGAAGTTGTTCACCTTTTCAGTCAGTTGATCTGCTTCCAATAAAAATCCATCATGTCCATAATCCGAATGAATTTCCGAATACGAACCAAAAAGAGCATGTTCAGCCATATGTTTTTGCTCAAGGGTAGGAAATAAGGTATCGGAGCTTACGCCAATGAACAAGGCTTCAGAAGTAAGATCATTCAACACATGTTCTACGCCTCCTCGATCTCTGCCAACATTATGGGAATCCATTGCTTTGCTTAACAGCCAATAAGTGTAAGCGTTAAATCTCCTGGCTAACTTTTCTCCTTGGTAATTTTGATATGAAGAAGCTTTAAAATTATCGATTTTCTCATCTGTATCTTCAGATTGAGATATATTATAAGTATTATAGTTTCTATATGAAATCAAAGCGATAGCTCTCGCCGTCTTCATTCCTTCAACACCGGCTTCAGGACTTCTTTCAGGCCAAGTTTGATCTTGCCTTATAGCCATGCGTTGCGATTCGTTAAATGCAACTCCCCATGGAGATTGCTTAGCATTTGATCCAATAGATATTAATCTTTCAAAAATATTTGGTTTGGAAATAGCCCATTCCAATGCTTGTTGTCCTCCCATTGAACAACCTATCAATGTATGAATTTTCTCAAAACCAAAATGATTTCTCAATATCTCAAACGCGCCAACTATATCTCGATTGGTCAATTGAGGAAAATCATGATAATAAGGTTCCCCTGTCTTCGGATTGTTGCTCAAAGGACCTGTGGACCCATAACAACCTCCAAGCATATTCGCGCAAATTACAAAATGCTTATCCGGGTCGAACAACTTTCCTTTACCAAACAAGCCAGGCCACCAATCAGTAAAATCGCCGCTCCCTGTAAATGCATGACAAACCCATATGACATTATCTTTCTCTGGATTGAGCTTCCCCATTGTAACGTAAAATAAATCGAAACAGGGCAAAATATCTCCAGACTCAACTTCATAAGGTTGATCGTACTTAAATACTTGATGCGACAACATATACATTTATTTTAAGGTGAATTCAAAGCAAGACCTTACTGAGAAGGCCTTGCTTATTATTTTTATTTTATACTAACTCTCCATTAACATTTTCAAGCCTCACAGCGTTGAAAGACTGCTGAAAATCCGCCTTCAAGTCATCGATATGCTCAATGCCAACCGACACTCTCAAAGTAGTAGGCTCAACACCCGCAGCCAATTGCTCTTGATCGCTCAACTGTTGGTGTGTTGTGGACGCAGGATGGATTATCAAACTCTTTGCATCTCCCACATTAGCCAAATGACTCACAATCTTCAAGTTATTAACGAATTGCTCCGCTATTTCCTTGCCTCCTTTAATCTTGAAAGTGAACACTCCTCCAAAACCTCTCTTCAAATACTTCTTAGCATTTTCATGAGTTGCGCTGGATTCTAATCCAGGATAGTTAACACTATCAACAGCCTCATGCTTCTCCAACCATTTAGCAAGCTCGATAGCATTTTCGCAAATTCTATCCATTCTCAAAGACAACGTTTCAAGACCTTGAATCAATTGAAACGAATTAAATGGACTCAAAGCAGGCCCCAAATCTCTCAAGCCTTCCACTCTAGCCCTGATTATAAAAGCAATATTTCCAAACGGACTATCAGAACCGAATGTTTCCCAGAAATTCAAGCCATGGTAACCTTCTGAAGGCTCCGAGAACTGTGGATACTTTCCATTGCCCCAATTATAGTTTCCTCCATCGATAATCACACCTCCGATGCTTGTTCCATGCCCTCCGATCCATTTAGTCGCAGATGCTGTCACTATATTAGCTCCATACTCCAATGGCCTGAATAAATAACCTCCAGCACCAAAGGTATTGTCCACTACAAATGGAATATCATGCTTCTTAGCGACTTCAGCTATAGCTTCAAAATCAACAACATTAAATGCCGGATTTCCTATAGTCTCTAGATAAATCGCTTTTGTATTTTCATCAATAAGTTTTTCAAAAGTCTCAGGCTCATTATCCTCAGTGAACTTCACATCTATGCCCAACCTTTTGAAAGCGACTTTGAATTGATTATATGTTCCTCCATAAAGGTTGCTGCTCGACACTATATTTTCGCCAGCGCTTACAATATTATTCAAAGCGATAAACTGAGCAGCTTGACCTGAAGCAACCGCAAGAGCAGCTACTCCGCCTTCCAAGGCAGCAATACGCTTTTCAAACACATCAGTCGTAGGGTTCATCAATCTTGTGTAGATATTCCCAAACTCTTTCAATGCGAATAGATTAGCTCCATGCTGAGCGTCTTTGAATACATATGAAGAAGTTTGGTAAATAGGAACAGCTCTAGAACCTGTCTCATCAACATCATGCCCTGCGTGTAATTGTAGTGTTTCGAATTTTAAATCGGTTGCCATAATTATATTGAGTTTACTTTTTTAGAATAAAATGATCCCTTACCAAATCATAATCGATAAGGATGTCGAAGGCCTTTTGGCCAATAAATAATAAAAGGATTAATTAATACGGGTCAGGTCAACCCATAGCAGGCATGCACATACAACACATATATTGCTTATAGCAATTAGCTATGATGAAGAATGATTCTGATGTGCGTTTTACTGAATTTTTCATAAATTTTTTAATTTATATTCTCCAAAAATTTATTGGATCAGGATTTAGCACCTTAACCTGTGGTGATTAGGTTGCTAGAGTTTCATCGAGCCTGTCTCTTCACTCTTCTTTATAAATCAACTATCGATAAGGATAATCAACTGATAAGCGAATATTGTAATTAATATTCGCATAAACAAAATTTTAGCAAAAAAATATTTAATAAAGCTCGCATTTATTTTGCGAGCTCTAATTTCACAACTGATCATTCATTTTTGACGCTTTCATTAAGACTGTCTCCAAAACTGCATTTCTCTATTTCATCGATTGTCACTCCCAGCTTATCACTGAAACTCTGAAGCATGCAAACATAAAGATCTTCCAGAACCATTGCTTTAAAACGAAGGTTGACGCTTGCCGGCACAACACGTGAACATTCATCCAATACTTGATGAACCGTTTCCAAACAACTTTCCTTTGTCTCTATTCCTATGCATCGATACACATCCGGACTCTGGCAAGAAGCTGAATCAATATTACTTCTAACAATACTTAAGAAATCATTTTTTCCCAAATTAGCCTCTTGAGCTTTGACCTCAAAAGTTGAAAGGAATATCGCAAAAATAGAAAACAGAAATACTCTGATCAGATTCATTTTGTTAATTTTTAATTCTGGAATACTTAGTTTCAATCAAATTTTTTTCAACACCAAACAAGTTCTATTGGTTGAATAAACCTTCATTCTTTTATCAATCACCGAATGAATCAAAGTATCATCTACTCTATTATGCCCTCCATACTTTTTATCATCAGAGTTAAGAATAATCTTATAGTCACCCTCCACTGGACAGTAAAATTCATAATCAGGAATCGACTTCACTGGGTGAAAGTTGAATACAAACACTAAATCTCCTCTCATGAAAGCAATCACCTTATTTTGATTATCAATATTCAATTCTACGATTTCATTGCTTTCTAAAACTTTATGCTTTTTAGCCAAATGAATCATGTCCTTGTCGAACTTGCTCAAAAATTGGTATTTCAAATTTTCATTATCGACCAGAGACCATTTTCTCTGAGCGTATTTAAAGCTCCAATGATTGCCTTCTCTAGGGAAGTCTATCCACTCAGGATGGCCAAACTCATTGCCTATGAAATTCAAATAACCTTCGCCTCCCAATGACAAAGTCAGCATTCGCAACATCTTATGCAAAGCAATACCGCGATCAATCACAAAATTAGGATCATCAGCATTCATGTGCCAATACATCTCCTTATCCATCAAGCGGAAAGCGATCGTCTTATCACCAACGATCGCTTGATCGTGAGATTCAGCATAAGCGATCACCGGCTCATTGGCTCTTCTATTATTCAAAACATGCCATATCTCATGCATATTCCATTGCTCATCTTTTTGCTCCTTAAGCAATTTTATCCAAAAATCAGGAACTCCCATAGCTAGCCTGTAGTCAAAGCCAATCCCTCCGTCTTTTTGCGGCAAGCCCAAGCCCGGCATACCACTCATGTCTTCCGCAATGGTTAGGCCATTGGTTTTCAATTCATGAACCAATTTATTTGCCAATTGCAAATAAAGCAATGCATCCCATTCGACATCATTAAAATACGTGTCGTAATGATCAAATGTCATAAAATCTCCGTGATGGAAATACATCATGGATGTGATACCGTCAAAACGATAGCCGTCAAAGTGGAATTCATCAATCCAATACTTAACATTCGAAAGCAAAAACTGCAACACTTCATCCTTGCCATAATTGAATAACTTGGAGTCCCATTGATTATGATAGCCCCTTCCCCCTGCATGAAAATACTGATCTTCCGAACCATCAAACTCATTCAGGCCTTCGGCGAAATTTTTGACAGAGTGAGAATGAACCAAATCCATAATCACCGCAATGCCTAACTCATGCGCCTTGTTAATCAATGATCTCAAGTCTTCCGCTGAGCCAAAATGATGGCAAGGAGCAAAGAAATTGGAAACATGATAGCCAAAGGATCCATAATACGGATGCTCTTTAATAGCCATCAATTGAATTACATTATAACCTAGCTTTTTAATTCTAGGCAAAACCAGCTCCTCAAACTCTTTATATGTGCCATAGCCTTCCTTCTCTTGAGCCATGCCTATATGAGCCTCATAAATCAAAGGAGCCTTGACTATCTTTTTAAGTTTTTTGGAAAAATCATCATCCTCCCATTCAAATTTAGAGCCTTTGACAGCAACAGCTCTATATTCGTGAGTATTTTTATCTTGCTTTACCTCTCTGATATACGCGGGGATTCTATCATGTCCGCCATTGTCACCTATTATATGAACTTTGAACTGATCACCTTCCTTCAATTCGCTTTCAGAAATGAATACTTCCCACAACCCATTGGCTGGATTCAACTTCATCAAATGAGATCTTCTATCCCATTGATTAAAATCACCAATCACAGACAGCAAAGCAGCCTTTGGAGCCCATTCTCTATACCACCAACCTTTCTTTTTTTTATCATAATGAATACCAAGGGTATCATAAGACGACGCATATTCCGATAGACTGCCATGGTCGTTCTCTATCCTTTTCAAAGTCTTTTTATATCGACTTATTCTTCCTCTGATATCTTCTTCAAACGGCGCTAGCCATGGATCCAATTTTATTATTTTAGGGACGCTTTTCTTCTTGTGAGTCGATTTCATAAAAATGTATAATAATATGATGTAAAAATGCGGACAACATTATTTTGAAATAGAGTTCCGACTTTTTCTATTGAAATTACGCAAATTCAGCTTTTGCTGTTGTATAGTGAAGTGATAAATAAACGCTTGCTATTGCTTGCCTTCCCACTCTCTTAAAAATCGTTCTAAAAACTCAAGCATAAATCCATGCCTTTCCTCAGCTATTCTCAAAGCCGTAGAAGTGTGCATCAGTTCTTTCAACAATAAAAGCTTCTCATAAAAATGATTGATTGTTGGCCCTTCGTTCTTTTTATACTCTTCAAAGCTGCTATGAAGAACCGGCTTGACTTCAGGATCATGCATTGCCCTCGATTTCGCCCCGCCATAAGCAAATGTTCTTGCGATCCCTATCGCCCCAATAGCATCCAATCTATCAGCATCCTGCACGATTTTGCCTTCCAAAGTCGATGGGGTTGTATCCACTCCAGCTCCCTTGTATGACACTTCCTCCACTATTCGTTTGACCTTCTCGACAATTAGCTTATCAACACCTGCTTCAAGCAAAATTTCTCCCGCTACTCTAGGCCCAACCTTATCGTCTCCATCATGAAACTTATGGTCAGCTATATCATGAAGCAAGGCAGCCAGTTCAATGACAAAGATATCTCCCCCTTCAATATCTGCAATGCTCTTTGCCAAACTATAAACCCTATGTATATGCCACCAATCATGCCCGGAACCTTCGCCTAAAAATTTGTCCTTAACCAAACTCTTGATGGACTCGATTTGAAATTGTTGTTTTTCACTTAGATTGTCTCCTGTCATAATTGCAAAATGATATATTCAGTGATAAAACTCATCATTTTTTATGAATAAAAAAAAGACCAATAAAATAAATTATTGGCCCAAGGAGAATTGTAAATAGGTGTATCGTTATTAAGTGTTGTTCAAATTAAAAAGAGAATAACTCGGCTCGCCTCGTTATTCTCTTGACTAAAGTTTTATCCACATTATTCCCTTAAAATATAATAATGGCCTTAGTCATCGACTGTTTCCTCTAAAACCCAAAGGATATAATTAATTATACAAAATAAAAGAACTCAAATTCCCATGACCGTAGCCACCAAAGATCTTGCACCTCCGTGATTACGATGCTCGCAAAGGTATATCCCTTGCCAAGTGCCTACATTCAAATGTCCATCGCTAATAGGCAACATCAAACTTGAATCTGTCAATACTGATTTGATATGAGCAGGCATATCATCACTTCCTTCCAAAGTGTGTTCGTAATATGACTCGTTCTCCGGCACGTACTTGTCAAAATACTTTTCCATATCTGATCTGACCGTAGGATCCGCATTCTCATTCAGAGCTAAACTTGCTGATGTATGTTTTATAAACAATTGCAAAGTTCCCGCCTTGAATTCCGAAAGCTCACTTAGTTGATGAAGAACCTCATTTGTCACTAAATGAAAACCTCTGGATTTTGAAGTTAATACTATTTCTTTCTGAAACACTCTCATAGGCATCTATTTCTTTACTTTTCCACATCAATAATGTTGATAAGTGGATAAAGTTACTCTCAACATGTAGATAAATCCTAAAATAGTGTTGATAGTTTAACTTTCATCACATTACTTATACAAACTTAATAATAAAAAACTAATTATCCACATTTTGAATGTGGATATGTGGAAAAATATCAACATTTATCGACACTCCTCAAAAACCTTATCCACAAGCCTTATAAACTGGCATAAAACTGGAAGTTTAAATCTTACTGATAAGGTCAAATCAAATTATCAGCAACTCCATTCCCATTTTTTCTAAACGATAATAATTTAATATGCCTGAAGAACAGAAGAACATAGTTGGAGGAGAATTCATTGTCAAATCCACCGCCCCTGAAAAAGTGTTCATTCCCGAAGAATGGACTGAAGAACAAAAAATGATTGCTCAAACATGCAAGGACTTCGTCGACATGGAAGTTATTCCAAAAATCGCTGAAATTGACTCCATGCAACATCCAGAAATCATGCCTTCATTGCTTGACAAAGCGGGAGAGCTCGGCTTATTGGCTACTTCAGTTCCAGAAGAATACGGCGGCTTTGGCATGGACTTCAACTCATCCATGTTAGTTGGAGAAAAAGTGGGTTCAGGCTTTTCATTTGCTGTAGCTCTTTCAGCTCATACTGGTATTGGGACTTTGCCAATATTATATTATGGAAACGAAGAGCAAAAGAAAAAATATATACCAAAGTTAGCCACAGGGGAATTCAAAGCTTGCTATTGCTTGACAGAGCCAGGCTCTGGTTCTGATGCCAATGCGGCTAAATCCAAAGCAACGCTCAGCGAAGATGGCAAGCATTATATACTCAATGGCCAAAAAATGTGGATCACCAATGGTGGTTTTGCAGATATTCTTATTGTCTTCGCCAAGATAGATAATGACAGAAATTTAACCGCTTTCATCTTGGAAAGATCTTGGGAAGGTATCACAATGAATGCGGAAGAAAAGAAAATGGGAATAAAAGGCTCCTCCACAAGACAAGTGTTCTTCAACAACGTCAAAGTTCCAATAGAAAATCTGCTTTATGAAAGAGAAAAAGGATTTAGAATCGCCTTGAACATTCTTAATATCGGAAGAATAAAACTTTCAGCGGCAACACTAGGAGCAGCCAAAGACGCAATCGTCAACTCATCAACCTACGCGACTGAAAGAAAGCAATTTGGCCAATCTATAAGCGAATTTGGAGCTATCAAGCATAAAATCGCTGAAATGGCCAGTAGAGTCTATTCCTCGGAAGCAGCATGTTACAGAGCCGGTCAAAATATAGACGATGCTTATTATAAAATGATTGAACAAGGAATGGATCCTTCCGAAGCGAAACTAAAATCCGTAGAGGAATTTGCCATTGAATGCGCAATGATGAAAGTACATGGTTCCGAGACTTTGGACTATGTAGTGGATGAAGCTGTCCAAACGTATGGCGGAATGGGCTATTCTCAAGAAACACCCGTAGAAAGAGCCTACAGGGATTCGCGCATCAATAGGATCTTTGAAGGCACCAATGAGATCAACCGACTTCTTACAGTCGATATGCTTATCAGAAAAAATATCAAAGGAAAGATCAACCTTATCGGCCCTGCTTCGGAAGTTGCCAAAGAACTACTCTCTATTCCCGACATGGTTGAAAGCAACTCTTCTGAATTCATGAGTGAAGAAATAAATATTGTCAAAAATCTCAAAAAACTATGCTTGCTTATCGCCGGAGCTGCATTTAAAAAATATAAAGAACAACTAAAAAGCGAGCAGGAAATCTTAATGAATATTGCGGATATGCTCATCCAAATATATGTATCTGAATCCTCTATCCTAAGAACGCAAAAATCAAAATCTCTTGGCAAAGATTTTGATTCAAGATTATTAGCTTCTAAAATATATCTTCACAAAGCAGTAGAAGATATCACTAAAGCCGCCAAAGAAGCTATTTTTGCGATATCTGAAGGCGATGAACAAAGAATGCTTCTTATTGGCATGAAGAGATTCTCAAAAATCAAGGCATACAACCTTAAAGAAGCAAGGAGACAACTCGCTGACAAAATCTTGTCTGAAAAAAAATATATTTTCGTATAACTACTCTGTACATATTACACTACAGTAAAAGGAAGTCCATCAAGGCTTCCTTTTTCATTTTAAAATCACAAAATATTAAACTATTACCCTTCGTTTAGTGGTTGAGGAAAAAATGATCATTCACTAATCACACGCAGGATGGCTATCATTAGCAAAAAGAAACTCCAATACCCAATCAGTTCGTCACTCAATAAATACTTGACAAGGTACAGCCGGTCTGAAAACCTTCCCATTGAATACGATGATCTGCTAAGGTTTGACAATGCCATTCCTTTGCATGATAAAAATGACGAAGACACGCTTTGGGAGACGGTCTATTACTCTCCATTGGAAATGGAGTACATCCATCATTCCTTAAAAGAAATATACGCATACCTTAAATCCGGCGGAGACCTTTCAGTAATTGAGCATTTATATATAGAAAGAATAGACTTGTGCATCTATGGCAATACCAAACCTTTCAGAATTCGTATTGTCAACAAGATCAATGACTTGTTCGATTATTTCTATATCAAAAAAATAGACGCCTCAAGGGTATATGGATTGGAGCTGGAGCACCTGCTTTCTCCTAATACAATCAACTTCCTTGTCAACAAGCATACATTAGTTGAAGAGCATATTCAAGGAATTCCCGGCGATCAGTTTATCAAAAAGTTCATTAAAAGTCGAACTACAAATGAAATCCGGCTTGCCAAAGAATTTGTAAAATTCAACGAAAGATGCTTTGTAAGGCTACTCGGAGATATGCATTCATGCAATTTTGTCATTGAGATCATTCCAGATTTTGACGAGATACATTATCGCATAAGGCCAATAGATTTCGATCAACAAAGCTATGAAGGAAGAAGAGTCATTTATTTGCCGCAATATTTCAAAGAGAATAATCCCATTATCAAACTCGGCCTTAAGCATATCACTCCAGAGCTTGAGTTGCAATATCAGAAAGAAGAAAGAGCTCGCCTGTCCAGAAGGTATCAAGCCTCCAAAGTAAGAATGAAGAGACTGCTATCCGCCATGGGAAAGGATGAAATCGCTAAAGAAGAGAATATCGACAATCTCAAAAAAGAATTGCATGAAATCTATCAGGACAAATCATTTCTGAAATGCTCAAACATGGGAGAAATCGTTCAAACAAGCTTGGAAATGCTTATCAAGCAGCCTACTCGAAAAAGGCCTCGATAACACAATATTAATAGTAATATTCAAGTCGAGGAACCTAAAAGTTTGTCCCTACGTAATTTGAAATTAACTTAGCATTCTTAAATCGTTTATATTAAGGCTTAATCACATGTTTACAGGTATAATTGAAAAAACCGGAATCATCCGAGATATTATAAAAGAAGGCTCTAATGTCATCTTCAAAATCGAATCTGAATTAGGACCAGAACTAAAGATAGACCAAAGCTTAGCGCACAATGGCGTTTGCCTGACAGTAACAGAAATACAAGGCAATATCTCGTCGGTAACAGCTGTGGATGAAACGCTTAAAAAGACCAATTTGGGCGATCTCCAAGTAGGAGATATCATCAATTTGGAACGAGCAATGGCTTCCAGCGGTAGATTTGACGGTCACGTAGTTCAAGGCCATGTAGATCAAGTTGGGACATGCACAAAAGTACAGGAGCTTGAAGGCAGCTGGCTTTACGATTTCGAATATGATTTCGACCTTCACCATAATGTGCTTGTTGAAAAAGGCTCAATTACAATAAATGGAGTAAGTCTGACTTGCTTTGATTGTGAAAATGGAAGCTTCAGAGTAACTATAATTCCTTATACACATGAGCATACCAACTTCAAAACTTTGAAGGCTGGAGACAACATCAATCTGGAATTTGATATCATAGGCAAATACGTTCAAAGGCTAATGGCTTCAGGATATCAAGATTTCATCAAAAAAAATATGTAAAAAGATCTATTTACAAAGCTTTATAGATCGCTTTTTGATAAATGGAAATCGCAAGTATTCAACAACAGTCTGATCTAATTATTCAGGCTGTTGTCTTCATTTATCAATAAATATATGTCGCTCAAAAAAATAAAAAATTATCTGGAAAAAGAGTTTGACTTAACAGCCAGCCAAATTAGATCCATTAGCGTATTATCCTTTCTGCTTATATTGCTTATCACAGGCAAATCATTTTATAAGATATGGCAAGCTGATATATCTCCAGTGACAGAAGTACAAGCTAAGCTACTTGATAGCCTCTCCTCAGCAGTTCCGCAAAAAGATTTCACAGAGAAATCATTCAACATTTTTAAATTCAACCCCAACACAGCTTCGGAAGAAGACCTAGTCTCTCTAGGCTTTAATAAATGGACATCGAAAAACATTATAAAATACAGATCAAAAGGCGGCGTTTTCAAAATAAAAAAAGACCTGTTCAAAATTTATAATATTGATTCCACATTGATTTTAACTTTATACGATTCTATAAATCTTCCAGAAAATATTTCTCAGCCCAAGAAGTCTAATTATTCTAAAAAAATTGGTCCTATAAAAAGTCAAGCGATTGCCAAAAAGCTAAGAAAATTCAATATCAATAAGATCACCGACGCAGACAAAGAAGACTTCAAGAGCATTAGACCCTATATCTTTGACCGAATGATCAGCTTTAGAAATAAATTAGGAGGAATCGTCGACAAAGCTCAGATTAAAGAAATATACGGCATCAATAATGATGAAATAGATCTCCTTATAAAACACGCATCTATTTCTTCAGATTTTACACCAAAAAAAATAAATATCCAGAATGCTACATTCAAACAATTGATACAGCATCCCTACCTCAATTACGAACAGACTAAAGCTATTTTCGCAGCTAAAAAAGAAGACTCCATTCTAAATTTTCAAATTCTAAAAGCCAAAATCCCTTCAATAAGCCTCCAATTAGAGCCATATATATCTTACGAATAGCAACAATCAAGCTTTCTCTAGGTTAGTATGAAAATGAGCGTTGCATAGACCTCTTTTACTCTAAGCGCTCAAATCTGCCACCCTTAAGAAAGATGATGATTGTGAGAAGTTTGATATTATTGTTTGTGGGAATTCTATGGAGTTTCAGCTCCTTAGCTCAAGAAGAAAAACTAAAAGAAGGCATGCTGGCTCCGAACATTTTGGGTCAAAACACCAAAGGAGAAACCGTAATTCTCTATGAAATCGAAGCCAAAGTAATCATCTTGCAGTTTTGGGCTTCATGGAACGAATATTCAATAGAACAAGCTAAAGAATCAATTCGTCCGATGTACAGAGTATTAAAAAATGAGGGTTTAGCGGTTGTAGGATTTAGTCTCGACGATTCCATCAAAGACTGGAAAAGAGCCATCAGTCAAAATCGAATCAATTGGATTCAAATCAGCGACGGACTGGGTTTTAACTCGCCTTTCTCCCAAGAGTATCATGTAAAGCAGATTCCTAGTCTGTTGATATTGGATGAAAACTTCAAGATTTTAAGCATTAATCCAACGCTGGATGAAATGGCTAATATTGTGGAAGGGCAAATATCTAAAATAGCCAAAAATGATTACGATAATTGATACAGTTTCTTTTTAAGAAAAATGCCACTTTGATGTACTCAAAGCGGCATTTTCTCAAAACAACAATTATAGTTATAATTACGCTGAAACTTTTTGCTTAATAATTTCAGCAATTGCATCACCTACCTCTTCAGTAGTATAATGTTTTTCTGCTTTGATATCTGGTGTTACAATACTCTCATTCAATGTTTGCTCCACAGCATCTCTAATAGACTTTGCTTCTTCTGCCATGCCAAATGAAGTTTCTAGAAGCATTGCCGCCGACAAAATCGTAGCCACAGGGTTGGCGATATTTTTTCCAGCACCCTGAGGGAAAGAACCGTGAATAGGCTCATACAATCCAATCTTATTACCAACTGAAGCTGAAGGCAACAAACCTAAAGAACCAGTAATCACTGAAGCTTCATCGGTGATGATGTCTCCAAACATATTTCCAGTAAGACAAACATCAAACTGAGCTGGATTTTGAATCATCTGCATAGCCGCATTATCCACAAAGATGTATTCAATCTCAATTTCAGGATATTCTGCTTCGCCTAATTCTTTAACTGTCTCTCTCCAAAGCCTTGATGTTGCAAGCACATTAGCCTTATCTATCAAAGTCAATTTTTTCTTTCTTCTACCCGCCGCTTCAAAAGCAAAACGACTCACTCTTTTGATCTCCTCTTTGCTGTAAACCATTGAGTCAAATGCGGTCTCGCCATTCTCGCTTCTTCCTCTTGGCTCTCCAAAATAGATACCTCCTGTTAGCTCTCTGAATACAACGAAATCCACACCGCTGATTATTTCCGGCTTCAGTGGCGAAGCATTTTCCAATATCTTGTAAGAAGTAACTGGTCTGATATTGCAGAAAAGACCCAACACTTTTCTCATCCTCAACAAACCTTGCTCAGGTCTAACTTTTGCCTTAGGGTCATTGTCATACTTAGGGTCTCCGATAGCTCCAAAAAGAATGGCATCCGAAGTCTCGCATACTTCTTGAGTCTCCGCCGGGAATGGATCACCTACCGCATCAATTGCAGAAGCTCCCACCAATGCCTCTTTATATTCAAATTCGTGATTATAAACTTCTGCCACAGCGTCCAAAGCTTTAATCGCTTGTTTTACTACTTCTGGTCCGATACCATCACCAGGCAATACAGCTATCTTTTTCATTTATATTATATTTAATATTTTCGAATTCATTTTAAAAAGCATAAGCAGCTCCAAAAGGAGCTGCTCATAATATCTCTAAAGAACATAAGAAAGAGGCCTGCGAGCAAGGCGTTTCCCGTCTCACAAACGCTCTTTTCTCTCTCCTTACTCTCTATACATTAGCGATCTTCTGCTTTCTGTTTTGCTCAAAAGCTTCGATCTTATCCTTGATGCTTAAGATATAATCGATATCGTCATACCCGTTAAGCAAACAAGTCTTCTTATAAATATTTATCTCAAAATTCTCCGATAAATCCGTTCCTTCGATGCGGATCACTTGCTCTTCCAAATCAACCTCGATAGAAGTTTCTGGATTACTCTCCAAGCTTTTAAAAATTTCTTTTAAAAACGTATCGCTTACCTGCACTGGCAACAACCCATTATTCAAAGCATTTCCTTTGAAGATATCAGCAAAGAATGATGACACCACCACTCTGAATCCGTAATCATACAGAGCCCAAGCGGCATGTTCTCTACTCGATCCGCATCCAAAATTTCTTCCAGCTACTAAGATCTTATTTCCTTCGTATTGGCTTTGGTTCAATATAAAACCTTCCTTAGGTGTATCGTCTGCATTGAATCTCCAATCTCTGAACAAATTGTTTCCAAACCCTTCTCTTGTCGTCACTTTCAAGAAGCGAGCAGGAATGATCTGGTCTGTATCGATATCCTCTATAGCAATCGGTGTTGGTCTTGAGTTTATTTTTTCAAATTTTTCCATTTTTGTCTCTGCTTAAAAGTGATGAATTAGTTGTCAAGTGGGTTTACAATCTTGCCATTTACAGCAACCGCAGCGGCCATCAATGGACTAGCAAGTAAAGTTCTGGAGCCCGGTCCTTGTCTTCCTTCGAAGTTTCTATTGGAAGTAGAAACGCAATATTCTCCTTTAGGAACTTTATCTTCATTCATCGCAAGACATGCTGAACATCCCGGTTCTCTAAGTTCAAAACCAGCTTCTTCCAGTACCTTGTCAATACCTTCTTCCTTAGCTTGCTTTTCAACTTGCTTGGATCCCGGCACAATCAAAGCAGTTACATTATCTGCTTTTTTCTTGCCTTTTACATATTCAGCCACCTCCCTCAAGTCTTCAATACGAGAGTTTGTGCAACTTCCAACAAACACATAATTCACAGGGAAGTCGATCAAAGATTGTCCTCCTTCAAATCCCATGTAATTCAATGCATTTTTGAAGCTGTCGACATTACTTTCCTCCACATCTTCCACTGTTGGAATATTGTCAGTAACTTTGATGCCCATACCTGGATTTGTACCGTAAGTAATCATCGCCTCAATATCAGCGGCATCATATGTCAACACACAATCAAACTCTGCTCCTTCGTCAGTAGTTAACTGTCTCCACTCTTCTACAGCCTCTTCAAAAGCCTCTCCTTGAGGAGCAAATTCTCTACCCTTGATATAATCAAATGTAATATCATCCGGAGCAATCATTCCTCCGCGAGCACCCATTTCGATGCTCATATTACATACTGTCATTCTTTCCTCCATGCTCAGCTGACGGATAGCATCGCCGGCATATTCCACAAAATAACCTGTGCCTCCAGAAGTCGAAATCTTAGAGATAATGTAAAGGATTATATCCTTCGCTCCCACTCCTTCTTTTAGCTCGCCGTTAACTTCGATCTTCATTGACTTCGGCTTATTTTGCAACAAACACTGCGTAGCCATTACCTGCTCCACTTGACTCGTTCCAATACCAAAAGCAATGCTACCAAAAGCTCCATGCGTAGACGTATGGCTATCACCACATACCATGGTCATTCCCGGCTGAGTGATACCCAGCTCTGGTCCGATCACGTGGACAATACCTTGGTAGGGATGTCCAAGCCCATATAGCTCCACTCCATGCTTTTCGCAGTTTTCAGTAAGTTTCTCCACTTGCTTTCTGCTTAGCGCTTCCACGATAGGCATGTGCTGATCTTTCGTTGGCACATTATGATCAGCGGTAGCAACTATCTGCTCAGGACGAAACAAAGGCACTCCTCTATTTTCAATACCAGCAAAAGCCTGAGGGCTTGTCACCTCGTGAATCAAGTGCTTATCTATGTACAATACCTGAGGTCCATCTTTAATCTCCTCAACAACGTGCGAATCCCATACCTTATCGAACAAAGTCTTTGGGCTATTATTATCTTGTGGTGTCAATTTATAATGCTTTATTTTTGAAAAATTACTCTCGATCCTTCTTACACTGATGCTGATCTGACTTTATCAAAAGCTTCAGCAAGCTCCTTAAGGTCAGCATCTTCTATTTGTTTCCTCTCATCAGCCATATTCAAAAACTGTTGATAAACATCATTCAAATCCTCTTGCCCATAGATGTAGCCAATTCTCTCCATTCTATGCTTCAGCGCATGTCTTCCGCTTCTTGCTGTCAAGATAATTTTAGATGTATCAGCTCCTACAACTGAAGGATCTATAATTTCGTAATTTTCCTTATTCTTTAAAAATCCATCCTGATGTATTCCTGATGAATGCGAAAATGCATTGGAACCTACAATAGCCTTATTTGGTTGAACAGGCATTCTCATCAACCTTTCCACCAACTTGCTCATTGGGTAAATTCTCTCAGTAGCGATATCCGTATGCACATTCATCGCCTTGTGACAATTCATAATCATCACGACTTCTTCGAGCGATGTATTACCAGCTCTCTCTCCAATTCCATTCATCGTAACCTCGATTTGTCTAGCTCCGTTTTCAACACCAGCGATAGAATTCGCTGTAGCCAAACCTAGGTCATTATGGCAATGCACTGAGATAATCGCATTGTCTATATTCTTAACATTCTCTTTCAGAAATTTAATCTTCTCTCCAAATACCCATGGCAAGTTAAATCCAGTTGTATCAGGAATATTCACCACAGTAGCTCCCGCCGCAATCACAGCTTCTACCATTCTAGCCAAGTATTCAAGATCAGCTCTTCCCGCATCTTCCGCATAAAACTCAACATCCTCCACATACTTCTTAGCATGCTTTACAGCTCTCACACCCCTTTCAAGGATTTCGTCTCTCGTCGATCTTAATTTATGCTGAATATGAATGTCCGAAGCACCGATACCCGTGTGTATTCTTGGTCTTTTGGCATATTTCAACGCTTCCGCAGCCACGTCAATATCCTTTTCCACAGCTCTTGTCAGTCCACATACGATCGGATTTGTCACCGCCTTGGAGATTTCAACCACAGAGTTAAAGTCTCCAGGACTGGAAATCGGAAACCCTGCTTCAATGATGTCCACGCCGAGCTCTTCCTGAGCTTTGGCTATCTGGATTTTCTCCTCAGTATTCAACTGACATCCCGGTACTTGTTCCCCGTCTCTTAGGGTCGTGTCGAAAATATAGACTTTATCGCTCATAGAAAATGGATTTAGATATTTACGTTTGACTATGATTATTATGATTTCCAATGCAAAGTATGATTCTTAATTTCATCCGTAAAACAAATATTAACCATTTTTACGATGTTCAATCGACTTTAAGGCTTGCCCATTCCCCTATAAATGCTAACTTTATAATAATTACACTAAAATATAAATACGATGCCCAAAGAGATTTCAAACGCCTTGATTCAGTTGATAAATTCACTGACAAAGTCGGAAAAAAGGTATTTCAAACTACACTCTTTGAATATCAAGTCCAATGAGAAGGCTAATTTCATGCTGATGTTCGATCATATAGACCGCAACAAGAGTTTGGATGAAAAATCATTTCTAAAAAAAAATCCGCACATCAAGAGTGGACAAATCTCAAATATTAAGGCGCATCTTTACAAACAAGTTCTTAAACAACTAAGAGGTCTAAATTCCGACAATGACCACGATTTGCAAATAAGAGCTCTCATTGACGAAAGCACAATACTATACAACAAATGCCTCTACAAGCAATCTATCAAATTGCTTCGAAAAGCAAAAAAAATGGCTCAGAGCGCTGACAAGACAATACTGCTACTGCATATCTTGGAACAAGAAAAAAAGCTAGCCATGAAACTGATAAGACCTGACATAGCCAAACAGGTGACTCAGCTAAGCGCCGAATCCGAGCAAATACAGCGTAAAATTGGCCAAGTATACCAATTTTCCAATCTTTACAACAAATTCTATTCACTTTATCTAAATACCGGATTTATTAGAAATGCAGCTGAATATGACAAATTCAGAAGCATGTTTGTCGACAAAACACCCGAATACAATGAAGCGGACCTCTCGGCGGATGAGAAGATGTATCTGTATAGCGCTATGGTAAGCTATTTATACTATGTGCAGGAATTTGACAAAGGTCTCGATTACGCAAATAAATGGGTAAGGCTTTTTGACGAATATGAAGAATATAAAGTCCCGAAAGTTGAAATGTATATTAAGGGAATCAACAACCAACTTTTAGGGCATTACAAAAAAAGACAATTTGAGCAATTCATGAATTGCCTCAGCGATCTGGAAAATATAAGGAATTTGAAAGGCTTGACACTGACAGAAAATATCAGTCTTCAGTTATTCAAATACACCTCAACTCATAAAATCAACTATTATTTTCTAAGAGGAGATTTTACCAATGGCGTAGAGATCATTCAAAAAATTCAGGAAGAACTTCAAATACATTCAAGGAAACTGGACAGACACAATATCATGGTTTTCTACTACAAGTTTGCCTGCATGTATATTGGAAACAGCGAATATAGCAAGGCCGCTCATTGGCTGAACAAGATCATCAATAACAATGAGGTGGACTTAAGAGCGGATATTCAAGGCTTTGCCAGAATCCTTAATTTGATCTGCCACTACGAGATGGAAAATGTCGATTTAGTGGAATACTACATCCGTTCGACATATCGATTCTTGATCAAAAAAGAAGACATTAATTTCTACCAAAGAAACATCATGAAATTTCTTAGAAAGTTGATGATTATTCAAAAAAATGAATTGGATGAAGCTTTCAAGGAGCTGCTCAGCCAAATGCTCGAGCTCAAGGAAATTCCATTTGAAAGAAGGGCCTTTATCTACTTTGACATCATCTCCTGGCTGGAAAGCAAGATTAATAAAGTGCCTGTGCAGAAGGTCATTCAAGAAAAAATTAAAAAAAAGATGGAAACCTGAAGGGGTAAATTCGTAGAGAATCACTACTTTTGTTCAAAGCATTGATTGAATAACAATCAATTTTTTTTCTCTTAAAAATTAAAATACAAGTGAATTCTACAGATGCCGTTCTTCAATACAGACCTATGATGCTAGCTCTTGCGCACGAAATGCTAGGCAATATGAAAGACGCTGAAGACGCTGTCCAAGACACTTTCTTGAAGTGGTTCAAGGTGGATAACAGCAAAGTGGAGAATGCCAAGTCTTACTTGCTAAGAGCTGTCAAGAACAATTGCATCAACAAGGTTCAGAAAGCATCTCACAAGCAAGAAGTGAAAACAGAATGCTCTTTCTTGCCTAAAATGCCTGAGTTGCACTTGGATTTGGAGCTGCCTAAGATCGATTTTGAAAAAGAATTGCCTGAAGCTTTCAATGTATTGATGAAAAAGCTAAATGCTTCCGAAAGAGGCGTTTATCTGCTACGAGAGATTTTCAACTTCGACTATCAGGACATCTCTGAAATCATGGAAAAGAAGGCTGAAAATTGTCGCAAGATTCTTGACAGAGCGAAAAAAAGATTAGTCGAAAAACAAGAACGTTTTCAAGTTGACCATGCACAAAGCATGCAAGGTTACAAAAACTTCATCAAAGCTTGCAAGTCAGGCCAAATGAGCGACTTGATCTCTTATCTGCAAAAAGATTTGGATATAAACTCTTAATCCCTGCATCATTTTACCTTCTCCAAGGTCTTGTAGCATTCATGCATGAGTCGCTTGTTTGTTAACAAAATATCCATATTTTTGGATATTAGTAATTGACCCATCCAATAAAATTGATTTATATATGAAAATTGGAATTATTAAAGAAGGTAAAATTCCTATAGACAGGAGAGTTCCTTTCACGCCTGAGCAAACATCAGAAATTCTTGAGAAATTCGACCAAGTAAGCATCAAAGTGCAATCGAGCGATATCAGATGTTTCAAAGACGAGGATTACGCCAAAGAGGGGAGAGAGATAACCAACGATGTAAGCGATTGCGACGTATTGTTTGGTGTGAAAGAAGTTCCTATTGAAAATCTTATCGAGAATAAAACCTACTTCTTCTTCTCGCATACCATCAAAGCTCAGCCTTACAACAGAAACCTGCTAAGAGCTGTACTAGACAAGAATATCACTTTAATAGATTATGAAACGCTTACCAACCCGACTGGCGCTAGAGTAGTCGCATTCGGTAGATACGCTGGTATCGTGGGAGCATACAATGGTCTTAAAACATACGGAGAGAAATTCGACCTTTACAAGTTAAGAGCTTCACACGAATGCTTTGACTTGGAAGATCTAAAAACGGAATTTGCAAAAGTAAAGCTTCCTGCGATCAAAATCGCAGTAACGGGAGCTGGTAGAGTTTCCAGCGGCGCTTTGGAAGTCCTTGACCAAGCAGGCATCAAAAAAGTAAGCGTGGATGAATATCTGACTCAAACATTTGACGAGCCAGTATATGCTCAGCTTAATGTTAATGATTATAACAAAAGAACAGACGGAGCAGAATTCAATTTTGATGAATTCTATACAAACCCTGAGGGTTACGAAAGTGATTTCCAGAGATTCCTTCCTCAAACAGACTTATTGATCGCAGGAGCATACTGGGCGCCAGAAGCTCCAGTGTTATTCACAAGAGAAGACATGCTTGAAGATAACTTTAATATCAAAGTTATCGCTGATATTACTTGCGATATCAAAGGATCGATTCCTAGCACTATTCGTCCGAGCACTATTGCTGACCCGGTTTATGATTTTGTAGCATCCAAAGATGACGAAGCTCCAGCGTACAGCGATCCTAAAAATGTAACTGTAATGGCTGTCGATAATTTACCTTGCGAATTGCCTCGAAATGCTTCCAATGACTTTGGTAGAGATCTTATCGATCAAGTTCTGCCATCTTTAATCGGAGAAGATACTGACGGAGTTGTACTAAGAGCGACTATAGCTAAAAAAGGAGCCCTTACTGAAAAGTATTCATACCTCCAAAGCTATGTTGATGGAGAAACAGCGGAAGCCTAAAATATTTAAAACTATTCCATAGAATAGAAAGCTGAGTGCATTTCGCATTCAGTTTTTTTATGCCTTTTTTAAAATGGTTGCTTTCCCATTCATCGATTCAATCAAAAAGGAAAAGCGCCTCACTCTTTTACTTTTCACACCCTAGACAAAACCAACTACACAAAACATCAATAATAAATGAAAAAGCACAATCAACGAATTACAAATCAATTAATTAACATTAATTAACTTCACAAAAAACAATAAATAGCTGATTAAAGCTAAAATATCGTTCTTTGGGTAATAAATGGGAGAGTATACAAAATAATTAATATGTATCCCGTTTTACCATTAGGTCATTGTGTTTATGCTTCTCAGCAATAAAATGCCTGATTTTTTACTCAATAAAACCAGACGCCATTATCATGACAAAATATTTATTTTCAAATAAATCAAACTGGCTTGTTTTCAAAGTCAAACTATCACACACTAAAAAATACCACTAAGAAACAGATCTACTCATTATAACCTTATTTACAAAAATGCTGAAGCAGCCCACTTTTGTACTGTTCATACTACTATGTCTTTTTTCTCTATCAACTTATGGACAGCAACAATCCGAAACCAACCTTGAAGAAACAGGCATTTGGAATGGACTTTACATAAAAGCACGTTTTTCAGAACGCTTTGGATACTATGCCGAGCATCATTACAGAGTTAGAAATAGTCTGGATGATGTCACCAGTTATGTTGGAAGGCCTCGACAAATTTACAATAGATTTGGCTTGAACATTTTTTTCAGTGAAAATTTCGAAGCAGTGATTGGTCCAGCCTTAGTCGTAAATTATAGTCCAGACCCAGGGAATGACGAATATGAAGACTTTACTCTGGAGCATAGAATTTGGCACCAATGGCTATTCAAAATGCCACTGACAAATAATATCAAGCTTTATCATCAATTCCGATTCGAGCATAGATGGAAAAAAGACAATGATGTAGGCGCGGAATACGATTACACCAACAGGTACAGATACAAGCTATTCACCTACCTGCCGATCAATAAAAAAGAAATTACAACGAAATCATTATACTTTTCTCCAAGTGTAGAGATCTTTATGCATTCGGGTAAATCTATCGTCAACAATCCATTTGAAGACTTTAGAACATACAATGGATTCGGATATGTTCTTAATAATAACATCACCCTATTTGCCGGGCATATGTGGACCCTAGGCCAAAAATCAAGCGGGTATGAGTATAGAACCAGCCATATATTCAGATTCAATGTTTTTGTAGCCTTAGATGTTAGGAAAGGCAAAAACTACATTCCAAAAGTCAACCTTGGATATTAATAATGTGTCAGATAAAATCATTGGTTATGAAAAAGTATCTCTATATAATCATCCTTGGACTAGCAGGCATTGCAAGTTATTTTACTTATCAACACATCAAGCATCTAAAAAAGAAAATAAACATGCTTGAGAAAACTCAAACTGAGAATAAACTACTTGAACTTAAGTTAGAAGCCGACTCACTATTGATAGTGGAAGAATATGAGCAAGCCATTCATTTATTCCATCAAGTGGACAGTATCTATAATTCTTCAGCTTATACCAAACTCGCATTGGACTTCATAGGACAACAGGAGGCTTCATGTGAAAAAATAAATGACTTAGAGCAAAAATATCATAACGAACGCAAGATCATCAAGTACCTGAGGAACAACCAATCCGTTCTTCATGATAGCGTAAAACATTTAATATATAATAACCAAGTACTAGAATCCAATCAGGGAGATTTGGAAGATGAGCTCTTCCATACTGAAAATGAGATCGTCGATTTACAACTTGAACTTGCCATGAAGGGCGAAGAGATAGACAAACTTCAGTTTAAAAACCAAGATGACGTAACAATCAATTACATCGGTGAAGTCTCTAGCGGCAAAGCTAATGGATTTGGGTATGCTATTTTCGCAAAAAAAGGATTTTACGAAGGCCATTGGAAAGACAACAAGAGAAATGGAGAAGGCACATACAGCTGGATAAACGGCGATCGCTATGAAGGGAATTTTGAAGATGGAATCCGCACGGGCTATGGCATATATTATTTCAATTCTGGAGAAAAATATGAAGGCTTCTGGTCCAATAACCTTAGAGATGGTTTTGGGGTAATTTTCAATCCTAAAGGAGAGAAAGTATTTGAGGGAAATTGGAAACAAGACAAACCTTCGAAAAAATAACTTCACTTTATTCAAACCAATAAAATCCCCAAGTTTATCCACTACCTGTTGATAAACTTGGGGGTTTCTATTCATTTTTTCTATTGTTTATCTGTATTTTTTCAAAATTCAAACCCCTAAATATCTTTTGTGGAAAACTTGTGGATAACCCATCTATTTACCATTCCTCACTGCCTATCCAAAAAATTCATGCAATAAAGGAGATTGAAATAAGCGATAGCCCATATAAGCAGATATATAATTTTATTAATATTATTTTTTAATGTTAAATTAAATTGTTATATTCTTAAAGACTTATTTTTTATTTAAATCATTACAATATGAAAAAATTAAATCTAGATGATCTTTCAAAAGCAAAAATTATTAATCTTAACACCCTAGTCTCAATCAAAGGAGGGGGAGAAGAAGGACCTACAAGCAAGTTAAGGCCTCATGAAAACAACCCTCAACCAGGCTGCAGATGCAGTGACTGTCATTAAAACAATTTTCTAATAAATAAGCCAATACCAGAGCTCTCACTCTGGTATTGACAAGCAATGCATGCAATCTAAAAACTCTTGATTTTTTTACATCATTTTTGCTCTCTATATTTTTCAAACTATAGAGAGACTCAATGAAATTCATACCCTTGTTTTTTCTTATTTTCTTAAGCCCTTTAATAACTACTGCCCAAGGCAAAGTGGAAAAAAGCAAATTGCCTGATCCGACATTCATTCCCCGCAAAACTTGGCTGGCTGGAGGAAACTTCAGTTACAACACAAAAAAGCAAGACAGCGTCCAGAACTTTATCACCTATGTAATCAAAGGAAATACTTACAGGTATGAAGTAAGTCCTTTTGGAGGCTATTTCGTAAAAGACAATTTCTTGGTAGGCTTAAGAGCTTCATACCGAAGAAATGGAGGAGAAAGGACTTATGAGTCAAGTTCCGGAACAGATCTCGTTGTCACGAAAGAAATATCCCACAACTTCACCTTTTTTCCAATGATTCGAAACTATCTTGCCTTAGGCAAAAGCAAACGGTTTGCGATTTTCAACGAGACCTTTATCGGCTTTGCTGTGGGACAAGGCAAAGAAACCACTACAGAGGCAGAATCTGTTGATTGCGTTTACACGGACTCTTTCAGGCTTGAAGTCGGCATGACTCCCGGCATGGTTGCTTTTATTAATAAAAATATAGCGTTCGAAGTGCAAGTAGGTGTATTGGGTTTTATTACAGAGTGGGACCGATCCACCACCAACCAAGTCGAAAAATCCAGACAAGTCACGAGCAGAGGCAACTTTAGTGTCAACTTATTTCAACTCAACCTTGGTGTATCCATATACCTTTTTCAACCATAACAAAACACTACTATTGTGAACAAACCATTCCGTAAACATCTCTTTTTTTCATTAAGCTTAATTGTATTGCTTTTTAATAGTTGCATTGAAAATGATTGCGAATGTCCAATTGTTCCAGGTATCATCACTTCATTTAGAGTGTCAGGACAAGTAGGAAATTCCGAAATAAATAATGATCAAAGAATAGTGACGGCTATCGTCAGCGACACAGTTAGTATCGACGATATCACCATCATAGAGTTTCTAACAAACCCCAGCGATGCTACCATTACTCCAGATTACAATACTGTCCATGACTTTACCGACACTGTGATTTTTACGCTATCCACTTATCAAGATTATGACTGGAAGATAGCCATCATGACTGAAATTCAAGAAGGAGAAATAATAGAATTCGAAATAGAAAACCAAGTAGGCGAATCAACAATAAATGCTGAAAATAAAACTGTATTAGCATATGTTCAAGAGGGAAGCGATCTTCAAAACATCAATATCATCACGCTAGAAGTGAGCGAAGGATCAACATACACGCCCAACAAGTCAGAAGTGCATGATTTCACCACTCCTCAAGTTTTTACCGTAACGAATCAAGAAGGCATAGACACAGAATGGACAGTAACTGTAGAAGAAGAAAGAGGGTTGATTTTAAATCTTGAAGTAGAAAATCAGGTTGGAGAAACGGTGATCTATAGTGACGAAAATGTCAATATCGTTGACTTTACTATACCGATAGATCAATCAAAGTCCGAAGTCAATGTCATATCAGTGGAACTATCACCAGGTTCAAGTATCAGCCCAGACATCACAACTGTTACTGACTTCTCCACACCTCAAGACTTTGTGGTTACGACGCCTGGGGGAACAAACTACAACTGGACTGTCAGGGCTCAACATGCTTTGCAAGTTCCTTTCAGCAATTTCAACACTTGGTTCAGCGCTGGTCGCTATATCCTACCTGGAGAGGACGACACAACACCATGGATTTCAAGTGACAAAGGAGCTACAGCTATCATTGGAGGGACCACCACCGTCGAAATGATTGAAAGGTCTCCTGGTGATTTTTACGCTCAGATGACCACAAAGCGTATTGTTGGAGTACTTGCCGCTAGCAGTTTATTTACAGGAGATCTAGATATCACCAATCCATTCGAACCTGTTCCCGAATTCGGAAAGCCTTATGGAGAAGCAAGGCCAAGAAAAGTTAAATTCGACTTCATGTACTCTCCAGCAAGCGATCCTTCTTTCACAGATCAATGCGACATATATGTCCTTCTGCAAGTCAAAGATGAAAACTCAGGCGATATTTATAGACTTGGAACGATGTGGTTCAGGAACAGCGCTACCATTAATGAATGGCAAACCATAGAAATGGACTTGATCTATGGCGAGCTTCCGGAGTCAGCTCCAGATTACAGCAAAGTCAGACCAGACTCTCCTCTCAAAGAATCCGGTTATTACAGTATGCCTTACGCCTATCCAAATCAAATATCAGTTGTAGCGGCATCAAGTTATGATGGCGACAACTTCAATGGCAATGTAGGCAGTCAACTGTCACTGGACAATTTAGAACTAATTTATTAATAAAAAAGCCCCTTTCTCCATAGAGGAAGGGGCTTTTAATCTATTTGCATATCAATGAACTAGCAGCTCAAAGGTATCTTGTTTACTCGGTTTTGATGTCTGCCACCTTCGAACTCAGTGCTCAAGAAAGTCTCAACCATTCCAATTGCTTGAGGCTTAGAAGTAAACCTAGCAGGAACACAAAGTATGTTTGCATCGTTATGCTGACGAATCAACCCTACAATCTCGCTATTCCAAGCCAAGCCAGCTCTAACATTAGGATATTTATTAGCTGTCATCGCAACACCGTTAGCGCTTCCGCAAATTAATATTCCCAACTCAAACTCTCCATCGTTTACCGCTTTCGCTACTTTATGCGCGTAATCAGGATAATCGCACGAATCAGTGGTATATGTACCAAAATCCTCTACCTCATACCCTTGAGCTTTCAACTGCTCAACGATTGCTTCTTTATACTCTGGTGATGCATGATCGCCTCCGATAGCTATTTTCTTTGCCATAATAAAATGGAGAATTTAATTTTTTAATATTCACTTTAAACTATGCGTAAAGATAAAGCCTTTTTCACGCCATCGCAAACTTATTCAACTTGATCCAATGGTTTGACGTCATATTCATCGTCATCGCTATTAACCATCAACTCTTCTTTCACCTTCTTTTTCGTCACCCAATGGCAAAGCACAATACTCACTTCATACAACAACATCAGCGGCATAGCAATCAACACTTGGCTAATAATATCCGGAGGAGTAATAATAGCCGAAATGATCAAGATAACGATAAATGCATGCTTTCTAAAGTGTTTCAAGAAAGCAGGACTTACCAAACCGGCCTTTGAAAGAAAGAATATCACCACAGGCAATTGGAACATAATAGCGCAAGACAAAACCATCATAATCATGGTTGAGACATATGCTGTCAAATCAAACTCATTCTTGATTGACGGATCCACTTGATAGTTCGAAAGAAAATTAAGCGATAGAGGAGTTACAATATAATAACCAAAAAAAACACCTAGCAAAAACAAAAAGGAAACAAAGAAAACAGCCCCTTTAGACGCTCTTCTTTCCGTTTCATAAAGTCCTGGGCTAATGAATCTCCAAATTTCCCAAAAAGCATAAGGGAAAGCCATTATCATCCCAATCACCAATGAGGACATAATATGCATGGTAAACTGTCCTGTTGGATGTCGGTTTATTACTCTAAACGGAAGATCTTCAATACAATAACCAATTTTACAAAGAAACTGGTATGTCCAAAAATCAGTCTCCCCAGGTGCAAATATCACCTTATTGAACACAAAGTCTTTGGCAAGAAATGCCACTAAGGAAAAAACCACAATGGACACCAATGCCCTGATAATATGCCACCTCAATTCTTCAAGGTGATCCACAAAAGACATTTCTTTTTCGTTATAAGCCGTCACTATATAATCAATTTTAATATTTCAATTCAAAAGTAAAAATAGCTGATGATTTCTATCATCACAAAAGAAATACGCAATGGGATCAATTAAATTATTCATTTAGCCTACAATCATTAAGTTAAGGCTTTTAAATCCCTTCTAGCTTAACGGCATTTTAGCAATTTTCTTCCATAGAAAGCAAAAAAACTAAATACTAGAACTATAAACCAGTCTTCAACATTGTACTAAGGAAGCTTTACTTGCAAAGCAAAATAAAAAGCGCGGCCATTGGCAGGGATAATTCCAGGTCCCGGATAACCATCGGCTCTGCGAGTAAAATACATCTCATCAAGCAAATTATTAACTCCTGTCTCTACCTGAAGCCAATTATACTTGTACTTCAAGGACAAATCCATCACATAATAGCTCGGTATAGGCCCAACCAAACCTTGTGACGCAGGCAAAACACCTGAATTTTGCGCGTCAGTATAATGCTCGGCAGTATAAGAAAATTGATAACTCAACTTAAAGTTGCGATAAGCGTAACTCAAGCCCGACCTGAAAATTATCGGCGGAACATTTTCCACCTGATTTCCTTCAATATCTCCGTCTGTAGAACCCTTGGTCACATTCACATATCTAGCGTCTAAAATCGTAAAATTTGAATAAATATTCAATTTCGATGCAGACTCGCTTCTAAGCCAAGAAATAATATCCGTCTCAAAGAAAGTTTCCAAGCCAATATTCCTCGACGAACCAATATTCGTAACAAAATTCACACTATGGCTTCCTCTTTGGCTCTGCTGATTTATATTTCCAATCTTATTATTGTAATAAAGCATAAATGCCGAGATGTCAAAGCTCAATTTTCCTGCCAATTGACCTCTGAGTCCTAAATCAACATTATACCCTTTCTCATCTTGAATATTCTCATCGATTTCCTTGTTGGGATTATCCACTCTAAAGTCATTGAAATTAACCGCTCGATAATTTTGTGAGAAATTTCCATACAACTCCAAAGTCTCGCTAGGCTTGTAACTTGCCCCCAAACCTAATAATATTAGTTGTCTAGGATATGTCTTGCTCTCTGGATCCGATTTCTCTACGCTCTCAATTTCTCCAGTTCTATCATTCTCGACAATCGTGTAATAATAACCTTCTGCATTTGTCTTAAAACTCTCGAACCTAATACCCGGCGTAACGCTAAATTTGTCATGCAAAAAGAATATATTCTCCGCAAATGCCGCAAAATTCTTATTTGGGAATCTATAGTCATTCTTCACATCTCCCGGAGGCAATATATCTGCATTGATCCCTTCATAGTCAAACCAAAAATCCGCTCCTTCCGTATCAGGACCAAAACCTTGACGTCTATGCAAATCTCCTGAAAAGTACCTTGTGCCCACTAATAAAGTGGATGGATGTCCGAATGTACTGTATTGATAAATCAATCTGGTTTCATTTCCCCAATTGTTGTACTCATCCCACATCAGATCTCTTTGAGTTCTCCCAACTCCAGCATCTATGCCCGTCTCCAAGACTCCAAGTGCCTTTCTGTGAGCCAACAACATAAATGTCCTTGAATTCAACCTTAATCTATCATTGAACTCATAATCAATATTCCAATTAAATAAGTTCCATGCCACATCAAACCAATTTCTTGATCTGGTAACCATTGTTGGATCTTCCTCAAACTGCTCATCAGTCAAGCCTCCCGGTTGTTGAGCTGTATACCTCATCACAGTCACATCTATTCCTGTGCTCAGCTTATCAGAAATATCATATGACAAATTAGTATATCCCGCATGATACTCATAATCTGAGTTCGCTCTAAAATTCCCTCCTTGCTTATAATTGTAAAAAGAATAGTGCTTTAATTTGCCTACTTTTCCTCCCAAACTTGTAAACGAATTAAGCAAGCCATACGATCCCGTGGTAAGTCTTGCTGTTACTTCAGCAGGCTTGTCTTCAGGCCCTTCTTTCATCACAAAATTTATCATTCCGCCAAATTGAGGACCATATTGAAGGGAAGCAGCTCCCCTTACTACCTCTACTCTTTGCAAAGCTTCAGCAGGAGGAGTATAGTAGCTCTCTGGATAGCCTAATGGATCAGCGCTTATGTCATATCCATTTTGCCTGGTGTTAAACTCCGCTGTTCGTTTTGGATTCAAGCCTCTCGCTCCTATCTCAAGTTGAAGACCAGCCCCATCGCTTTCCCAAATATTCAAGCCCGCAACCTTTGAGAATACTTGTCTAGCATTGTTTGTGGCTAGATTGGCATTGATGTCTTTCATCACCAGAACTTCATTCTTCTTAGCTTCATATATCGCAGCTCCTTCCACTGCGTTCAATCTTCTAACGCCGAAAGTCTCTTCCTTTTCCGCGGTCACATTCACTGCATCTAGATTTTGGGTAATTTCCTCCAATACGAAATCCAGCTTCACATCGACATTTTGCAATGTGACCTTTTGCATTTCGCTCTTCATTCCCATATAGAAAGCCGCTAGTTCATAAGATCCTTTTGTTAGCCTTTTTATCTCATAATACCCCTTGGAGTCCGTCTTGGTTCCGCTTGATGAATTTTTAATAAAAACCTCCGCATTTGCCAAATTATTGCCATCAGCACTTTTTACGACTCCATAAATTTTCAAATCACTTTGCGCCTGAGACACAGTGGATATGAAAACTGCCAATAAACAAATTATAATCCTGTAAATATTTATCTTCATCTATTAAGATTAAAGTTTCTGTTTATGCAAAATTAGTCTAAATAAGAGATTTTTCATGCACCGTTATGCAAATATTTTTTAATTTTGTGTACGCAATATACAAAAGTGGCATGCTTTTGAAGTCAAAGTGGTTGCTCTTATCATTTGATCAAATTAATGCAAGCCATAAGTCTATTGGCGCCATATATTTAGTAAATTGCAAAAGATCTTGATTCCAATTAGAGCTTACATTGGAATCGTATCGATAATAATAAACAAATCGCTTCAAATGGAACAAATATCAACTTTTGGAGAAATACTCTTATATATTATTGGAAGCATAGTCTTCGCCCTTGGAGGCTTGTTTACAGCCTTTATGCTTAGGCCAAACAGACCGAACGAAGAAAAGCTCACAACGTATGAGTGTGGAGAGGACCCTGTGCAAGGTGCTTGGGGAAAATTCAACATGAGGTTTTACATTGTTGCTATACTGTTCATCTTATTCGATGTGGAAATTGTCTTTATATTTCCTTGGGCAGTGGTATTTGGCAGGGAAGAATTAATCACAGAGACCAATGGTCTTTGGGCATGGTTTTCCATCGCTGAAATGTTCACTTTTATTTTCATACTAATTCTAGGACTGGCATACGCATGGGCAAAAGGGTTTTTGGAATGGGAAAAGCCTGATATCAGTCTTCCTGAAACTAATTCTCCTGTTCCTCAACAACTGTATGAGAACTTAAACAAAAAGTATTCGAAATCGGCTTAGCTTATAGCGAAACATTGAAATAAGCTATCATTACATCAAAATCATTAATCATGGGATTGCTAGATCAGAAATTCAACCAAGGAGGTGTCATTATCACCAAAGTCGACGACCTAATCAATTGGGCCAGACTCTCCTCATTATGGCCAATGGGATTCGGACTAGCATGTTGCGCAATTGAAATGATGGCCACCTATGCTTCAGGTTACGACTTGGATAGAATAGGCGTTATACCAAGACCTTCCCCAAGACAATCCGATGTCATGATCGTCGCGGGAACGGTTACATTTAAAATGGCCGACAGGGTAAGAAGACTTTATGAGCAAATGCCAGAGCCAAGATACGTAATTTCAATGGGGTCATGTTCCAATTGTGGCGGACCTTACTGGGAACATGGCTACCATGTTGTAAAAGGAGTGGATAGAATTATTCCTGTTGATGTATATGTCCCTGGATGTCCCCCTAGACCTGAAGCCTTAATCGGCGGTTTCATCAAACTTCAAGAAAAAATCCGCAAAGAAACGCTAATGGCTCCTAAGGCTATTGAAAAACTTCTTTCTAAAGACATTGATTAAGCATTATGAACGAACAAACAGAAACGATCATAAATATCATCAAAGAAACGTTTGGTGATGATAAAATAATCGATATCAGTGAAAACTCTCACCCCATTTGCATTGAAATCCATGAAGAGTTTTTAATAGAGCTATGCGATTTTCTGTATAGAGATGAAAGAACTTATTTTGACAGTTTATCTTCTCTAACAGGACTGGACAATGGACCAAAAGAAAATTCGCTAGAGGTTATCTACAACCTTTACTCCATTCCGTTTGATATCCATCTAATGATCAAAGTAAAACTGGATCGGGATATTGAAAAGCCAACAGTTCAAACTGTCAGTCACATTTGGAAGACAGCTCTTTGGCACGAAAGGGAAGCATTTGACTTGCTCGGAATATATTTTGAAGGACATCCTGATCTAAGAAGAATATTATTACCGAATGATTGGGAAGGCCACCCACTAAGAAAAGATTATGAGCACCAAGAAAAATATCATGGCATAACCGTTGAATATTAAATCATAAAAAAGCCCAAAGTTCAGAGATTAAACCTTGGGCTTTTGTTATTAAATAGACAACCAATAAATATTACCTACGATTCTTCTTTATATATTTGTTATACATGTAAGAGCTTCCTTTCTGTGACCAAAACCTATAAGTCAATTGCAAATTTGACATTAAGAAATAATCCATCTCTGAATTTTCAATGCTATAACCATCAGCATAATCATCTAGCAAATACCTAAAGCTTGTTTCCAATGCAATCGAGATTTGATCAGTGATATGGTAGGTAATATTCGCCCCAACAGGTATAATCGGCGCGATTCTATTAGCCATCCCCTCATATAGCTCGCCATCTCTTCTTTGATAATCCAAACGATTTTGTCTGTCTGAGGTATTCGTGTCTGAAAACTGCAAGCCAAATCCTGCAAATATTCTTAAATCAAAATACTTGGAAGCTTTGTTTTTTTGTATTCCATCAAAAACAACCCACTCCAACATCAATAAGCCTTCTAAATTTCTAGACCAAAAACCAACATTCAACATACTATCCAGCTGCATATTATCTTGAATATCATCAACTTGAATCGTGTAATAATTGCCTTCTCCTCTAATCTTCCAACGGTTGTTAATATTATAACCTAATCCAAAACCAATCATAGGGCTAAGCGACTGATTTGATCCATAAAAACTTGAAACCTCCCCTTGATATTGGCTTATCCCTCCGTTCATGAATATACTTACCTTACTCAAAGGAGAAGAATGGTAACTGTATCCACCACCAGAAATGCGTTGCGCGCGCAAGCCTGACAAAGTCATAGCAATTACGGCTATGACAAGTAAAAATCTTTTCATCGTAAAATGTTTGTTTATGGGTAATAGTTATCAAAAATTAAACATTTTAAGATTATTAAACCACGTTAAATAAGAATATAATAATATTTTAACAGGAATAAGGAGAATTGTCGAATTTTATACTCAAAAAATTTAAATCGCAAGCTTTTTTCCCACCTTCAACATCAAATATTTCATAGTCAAGTAACATATCAAGGCAAATGGAATAGATGCAACAAGCCAAATTAATAGAGCTCCAACAAAGGCTTTTCCAAAGCTCCTCAAAAAAGTCATCGTATCGGAAAGTATCATACTGGCTAATAGGTCAGCGTCTATGCCTTCAAGATCAACACCCATGATCTTCCCACCCCAATACATGAAAGGCATAAAAACAATTAGTTGAATAGGATATACTAAAAAATTTGAAACATTAGCGCTGATAATATTTAACCCTAACAACAAACAAAGCAATGAACAGACAATAGTTGTCAAACCAATCAAGGGAGACAAACCTATGATAGCTCCCAAAGTCAAAGACAAAGCCATTTGATGAGGACTAGCGCCTTTCTTCAATACTCCTTTCAATGGAGCCACAACATTCTTTTGATATAACTTTCTAAACATTCCAACACACTTCTATCCTGATCATAAAAAAACCGATGAAAACGCATTCATCGGCTCTAATATCTTAGCAACAAACAAGACCCTTTAATAACTCTCAGTATCTGAAGGAAAGTTTCCTGTTTTCACATCCTCTATATAATTGCTCACAGCATGTGTCATAACCTCATGCAAATTAGCATACTTTCTTAAAAACCTTGGTTTGAATTCATTATTGATACCCAACATGTCATGAACCACTAAAACTTGTCCGTCGCAATCAGAACCTGCTCCGATACCAATCACAGGAATGCTAATAGACTCCGCTACTTTTTTTGCCAAGTCTGCAGGAATTTTCTCCAAAACCAATGCAAAACAACCTGCTTCTTCCAATAACTTCGCATCGCTTATCAACTTGTCAGCTTCCTCTTCTTCTTTCGCTCTGACAGAATAAGTTCCAAACTTATAAATCGATTGAGGAGTCAAACCTAAATGTCCCATGACAGGAATTCCTGCGCTTAATATTCTATCCACAGAACCTATAATATCCTCGCCACCTTCTACTTTTACCGCATGAGCTCCCGATTCCTTCATAATTCTTATGGCTGATTTCAAGGCCTCTCTAGAATCTCCCTGATATGAACCAAAAGGAATATCAACAACAATCAATGCCCTGTCAACACCCTTCACTACCGAACACGCATGGTAAATCATCTGATCCAATGTAATCGGCAAAGTAGTCTCATGTCCAGCCATAACATTTGACGCAGAATCTCCCACTAATAAAACATCTATTCCCGCATTATCCAAAATTCTAGCCATTGAGAAGTCGTAAGCTGTAAGCATGCTGATTTTCTCCCCTGCGGCTTTCATTTCCTTCAACCTATGCGTTGTTACCTTTCTCTTTACTTCTTTCTTATGAACAGACATGATACTTTTAAAAGTTTATTCGCTACTAACCATCAATACCTTATTGCCTTAAACCGGTCAATGCAGATAAAGTTGACTTTCGCTTGTAAAAAATATATTAATGCAGATAAGCCACCGCTTTTCCGTCTTTAATCTCCACTTCTATATGTTCGCTCATAGTAGTCGAAAGTTCCAAGCCACTATATGCTGGGGCAACTGGGAATCTTGTGTGACTTCTATTGACCAACACAGCTATTTCGATTTTCTTCAATGGAATCTCTAGAAAAGGCTTCAAGCTATGCAAAAGCGTCTTGCCAGAATTTAGCACATCATCCGCTACTATCAACACTTTTCCTTTCATCGACTCAACCTTTTCATCGATGATAATTTGACTATCTATAGGGTTCTTCTTATCTATGCTGATTTTCACCAATTTGATATCCTTGCTTGTGATGCTTGACAAAGCTTGTGTCAATAGCTCTGCAAAAGCATAGCCAGTTCCATCTATTCCAGCGATAAAAATCTCTTCCTCCTCAAAATTGCTCTCGAGAATTTGATAAGAAATTCTTCTAATTTTTTGTTCGCTCTGTACTTGGCTTAAGATTTGATTATTGATCTGATTCATCATTGAGGAGCTTATAGTTAAACTTTCGCTAAATTATGATTTTTGGATGAATCTGAAAACTAGGAAGGAAAAAAGGAGCCCTGTTACCTGTATATTTATCAAGTCAGCGCTCCTTTGCAATATATTTTATTCAGGAATTGGCAAAGCTTTGCTATCCTTTAACGTTGAAAGCACAACCATTGACGATAAATTATCAACCACCGATATATCGCTTACCTTTTCAAGCATCACTTGCTGATAACTCGCAATATCCTTTGCTATGACTTTCAATATAAAATCTCCAGAGCCCGTGATATGATGGCATTCTATCACCTCCTCTATCTGATTGATGTTATCCAAGAACTTATCAATATTCTCTTTATTGTGACCCGCCAAAGTCACCAACACAAAAGTGCTCACTCCCAAACCTATCTTAGCAGGATCAAGCTGGGCATGATAGCTCTTGATAATACCTGTTTGCTCCAACTTCTTTACTCTCTCCAATGTTGGCGCGGGAGACAAGCCTATTTCTTTTGAAAGCTGAGCATTAGTAATCTTGGCACTCTTCTGGAGAATATTCAAGATTTTTCTATCAGTCTTGTCTATTTTATGATATCCCATGTTTTTTTATTTAGAAGCATTGTGTCAGAAACAGCGCTTTATCAAAATAATATACGCCAAATCCCGATATCACAACTCAATTAGTCTGCAATTATAGCTGCTAAGTTAATATAATTTCCCTAGCATAAGAAAAATTAACAAAGATAAAAAAAGCAACAATCTCAAGAATTGTTGCCTAATATTTTATAATATGTTCTAATGATTAGAACAATGAGAAGCTTAATCCTACTTCTGAAGTACTCATGTCCGTGCCTCCTACTACTTTTCCAGTATCAAAGAATGAGTTAAGATTTTGATAATAGAAGACATTTATCCAACCAAAACCTACTCTGCCGTAAATCCCGTATCTAAATTCGCTGATATTAAACCTCTCCTTTTTCTTCTCAATTTTTGTCTGTCCGTCTTGATTATGCTTGATCTTCGTTTTAGCTCCAACCAAATAACCAAATTTACCACCAACAGCTACTTTAAAACCCTTTGGATTGTTATAACCTCTTGTGCTGTACCTAAACTCCAAAGGTATATCCAAATACGTTGCTCTTACAAGCGACTTTCTCACAGAACCATAGTCCGATCCGGAAATGCTGATAAACTCTGTATCCCCACCAGAATTCAGTCCTAAAGTCTGATTAGTTCCCATTCCCAAACTTTCAACACTTATGGCTAAACCTGGGTGGAAAGAAAACTTTGAGGATTTGCCTGCTAGGGGAATTTCATAAAGATAAGCGACATTAAATGATCTTGAATTCCAAAAATCATAATTAAAATCAGAAGGCTTATTGTTTATAAAATTCCAACCAAACTCAACTAAAAAGTCTCCCGGCAAGTTGGGCATTCCTAGTTTTTCGTTTATGGTTTTTTCACTCGTCCCTTCTACGTCTTGTCCAAAGCCAAACGTTACTAATGAAAGCACCAATGCTATCGCTAAGAAAATTCTTTTCATATCAAAAATTATATACGCTAAAAGTGATAGAATATGCAAAGATAATATTTTTTGCTTATGTAGCCCTAAATATCAGAGGATTAGTTTTGTTAAAAGAATTGAAATAAAAAATCAGGCTATCAAAATAAGTTGAATATTTTCTATAAAAATTTTTCAATCATTATCATCCAAGCAATCAAAAAATGATCGAATAATTTGTTCTTACAAAAAATAAGACTATATTTGCATCCGCAATTACGCAATGGCCTCGTAGCTCAACTGAATAGAGCACTTGATTACGGCTCAAGAGGTTTTAGGTTTGAATCCTAACGAGGTCACTAATTATACAATAATAAGATCTTTGCGCATTGCGATGGCCTCGTAGCTCAACTGAATAGAGCACTTGATTACGGCTCAAGAGGTTTTAGGTTTGAATCCTAACGAGGTCACAAAATTTAAAAGCTGCCTATATGGCGGCTTTTTTTATGCCCGCACTTTTTTAATTGCTCATAAAAAAACCGATCAAAATAAACTTATGACCGGCTTTTCAACTATATCTTATACTTTAAGCTCAAACTTTCTCAGTCAAAACTTCTTTAATATCCTGTATTATCTTATTAGCCAAATGATCAGCAGTAGCCTCTGAATCAGACTCTGAATATATTCTTATAATAGGCTCTGTGTTTGACTTTCTTAGATGCACCCAACTTTTGTCAAACTCTATTTTCACGCCATCGATATCAATTATTGGATTAGATGCATACTTGTTTTTAATACGCTCCAATATCATGTCCACATCCAAATCAGGCGTTAATTCAATCTTATTCTTTGAGATATGATAGTTAGGGTACTTAGATCTCAAGAAAGAAATCGACTTGCCGAATTTAGCCAGATGAGACAAGAATAAAGCGATACCCACCATCGCATCTCTTCCGTAGTGCAAAGCAGGATAAATCACGCCTCCATTTCCTTCGCCTCCAATCACAGCATTCGTTTCTTTCATTTTAGTCACAACATTAACTTCTCCAACAGCAGAAGCAGAATATTCGCAACCGTACTTTTCTGTAACGTCTCTTAATGCTCTTGTTGATGAAAGGTTGGATGAGGTATTGCCAGGAGTGTTTGCCAATACATAATCCGCAACAGCGACTAGAGTATACTCTTCTCCGAAAGGAGTCCCATCCTCATTGATCAAAGCCAACCTGTCCACATCAGGGTCCACTACAATACCTAAATCGTAATGCCCGTTATCCACTTCATTGGAGAATTGAATTAAATTCTCCGGCAATGGCTCTGGGTTATGAGGGAATAAACCAGTAGGCTCACAGAAAAACTCTCCTACTTGCTCAACGCCCAATGCTTTCAATAACTTTGGCAAAGCTATCCCACCGGAAGAGTTGACACAATCAATAGCTACTTTGAAATCTCTTTCTTTAATAGCCTCAACATCCACCAATGGCAACGCCAATATTTTTTCAATATGTTTGTCAATATAAGTATCATCCTTTCGGTATGAACCTAGAGACTTGACAGGACTGAATTCAAAGTCCTCCTCTTCAGCAATTTTGATCAATTCACTTCCATCCTCAGCTGAAATAAACTCCCCTTTTTCATTAAGGAGCTTCAGAGCATTCCACTGAACTGGATTATGGCTCGCGGTCAAGATAATTCCTCCTGAGGCATTTTCATCAGGAACAGCAACTTCCACCGTCGGAGTCGTAGACAATCCCAAATCAATCACTTCAAATCCCAAACCTATCAAAGTGGATGTCACTAGGCTTGAGACCATTTCACCTGAAGGCCTTGCGTCTCTACCTATCACCACTTTTTTGTTATCCGTCTTCCTAGCCAACCAAGTGCCATATGCCGAAGCGAACTTCACTATATCAAGAGGCGTCAAGGATTCACCTACACCGCCACCTATGGTACCTCTGATACCCGATATTGATTTTATTAATGTCATCTATTTAACAAAAGATCCAAACCGAATTTAACCAAAAAATAACTAAAATAATATTATTAAGCAGATTATGAAATCGAAAGTCCGAAATCATCAACCAAAAATATAAAATAAATGAAACTAATTTTTTCTATTTTTATAAAAAGACTAGTTTTTTTCAAACTTCGCAAGCACTTTTTCTACTTCGCCAAGGTTGGTTTTCTTGTTTTTGCAATGCTCAGGCTCTTTACCGCAATAGCCGCATTTCTCGCCTTCCTTGTTTAAAAAAGGACTCTGCGAAGCGCAAGTGCCTTTGAACTGACCATTTTTTATAAATATCAGTCTCACAGACATTAACACAAAAAACAAGCCTATCAATCCTATCCCTAATAATACCGTTGTCATATCCGATTATCTAAATGGTTATTAATGCAAAGTTAAGTAATTTGATCATTTTTACTTGAAATTTGGACACAATGTTTCATTAGAACAAATATTGATGCAAAATCAATTATAAAATGTAAATTTAGCCAACTGATTGGCTATTTTAAGCTCGTTCAAATTACCATAACCTTATTCTTTCACAACAGAATGAATTTGACTAAAACAAAATTCTCCAAATTCACTACTTTATCTCTTGCTATTACTATTTGCTCATGCTTATGTTATGCTAGCGCGCTAATTCCTCCTTACGCATTTTGGCCGGCAGGAATTATATCCTACTCTATTCCAATCATATTAGTTTTCCACCTTGTTTGGCTAGCCCTGTCATTTATTTTCTCGTCAAAAATAAGATCCGCCTCATTAATCTCAATCATTATCGGCATACCCTATCTAACGTTTACATTTGAATGGAACAAACAAGAAACAGAAGGTTTCAGCATCTTGAGCTATAACTTAAGAAACGTCAGAGAAATAAACGAAGAAGGCAAAATGGTATTTTCTGAAAACATGAAAAAGTGGATCATTGAAGAAGACTCTCCAATAAAATGCTTTCAAGAATATGTAAGCTCTAATAAAAATCCAGATAAAAATATAGACGAACAACTCAAAGCTCAAGGATACATCAAATCTTCAAACAGCAACCAAACAAAAAAGCACACAAACGGGGTAGTCACTTTCAGCAAATACCCCATCATCGCTCAGGGAGAGATCGTATTAAACGAAAATAAAAATGCCAACGGATGCATTTTTACTGATATTCTAATGGATGCGGATACAATTAGGATTTACAATGTTCATCTTTTTTCCAACTCCATCAAGCAAGAGAATCTGACCCAAAGAAGCAAAATCAAAAACTCTCTTGGTGAAACCTATCGCAAGTTAAAATCAGGAATAATCATGAGATCCAAACAAGCTAAAGCTATCAGTACTCACGCGGCAACATCTCCTTATCCCGTGATAATTTGCGGAGACTTCAATGACATCCCATACACGTTCAATTACCTGACCTTTAGAAAATTATTCGAAAACAGTTTCGAAAGAAAAGGAATGGGCTTTGGTTTTACCTACAACAGCGATTTGTTCTTTCTACGCATTGACAATCAATTCTTCGACAATGCTTTTTTTAAAAACCACAGTTTCAAGGTGCATAGAGACATTACATACTCTGACCACTTTCCAATCACAGGGACTTACAGTCTCAATTAATAAAACTGCAAGTCCATGATAAAAGATAGATATTAAAAATTAAAAGGCATTCCCAATTTTAACTCCAACAAAGAAAGTTCTCGGTCTCCCAGGACCATACACATAACTTGCGTCTCTATTCTCTCCTGGGTCTATATCCGATTGATAACTGTTCAAAATATTCTGAACCCCCGCATTGAATTGAATACAATATTGATCGGAAATATCCAGGTCATAGTCAAACTTTATATTCCACTCAAAAAATTCTTTGGTATTCACAAACTGATCGGCTCTTTGAATAAACTCATCATCTCTCTCTGCCAAAGGCACAAGCATAGAGCCCGTGAAAACCGCTGAATTTGATATTCCGAATTTTTCAACAGGATAATATGAAATAACCATATTGGCATATACATCCGGCGTGCGAAGAAACCTTTTTGATGACGTGTTCTTTATCACCTCTGAGTCTTCAGAACTTGTCCAAACGACTTCATTGTCATAAAGGCTTCGCTGAACTGTAAAACCTCCCTGCAGTTGCAATTTCTGAGTATAGGCATATTTAGCCTCGATATTCAAGCCATATACGCTTGCTCCATCTCCATTTCTTTTTTCAAGAATTTGTTGATCAGGAAAATTATCATCTTCGACACCTTCCAAAATGAATGGATTATTCAACCTTGTGAAGAAACCTTCTAATGTCAAGCCGTATTGGGACAAACCTGATGATTTGTTCCAGTCGAATGAAGCTAAATAGCTATTGGACAATTCCGATTCTAAATCTGGGCCCAAACGTATCACTCTTACTTCGCCTGAAATCAATTCAGCATGCACATCGTCAGTAAACACTTGAGGAGCTCTATAACCTCTTGCGTATGAAGCTCTAAACTGCAAATCCGGCGTAAGATCATACATAAAATTAAAACGAGGGTTTAAGATATTTTCCTCCGTCAGGTTATTATAATCATACCTCAACCCAAACAATAGCTTCAGTCTATCCACCGGCTTCCATTCTTGTTGAGCATAAACTCCCAGCATTCTCAAATCCTGCTCTATCGAAATTCCATAGCCCGGCTTGCTGTCTGACATCACATCCGACTTGTACTCCACACCACCTGTAAAAGTTCCTTCTCCACCGGCAAATTTATCCATAGTTCTGGTAAACTGTCCTCCAGTGACAAATGTATTGTCAAATGTACGGCCATAGCCATCCGGATCTTTGCCGGCTCCATAATAATTCTTCATATCCGTATTTTGCACAGAGGCATATACTGAATAATAATTCTTCCTGTCTCTAGAAAATCTCTCATAAGAAGCGCCTCCTCCGTAAATCGTAGATCTTAATTCCTCCGCAATATTTGATTCATGCGCAGGTAAATTCAAACTATCTCCACCTCTTCTATGCTCTCTAGTCGTATGAAACTCTATTGTCATCTTCTCCAACTCTGAGAATCTATGAAAACCTTTCATTCCAAATGTCAAATTATTGATCATTGGAATTTCTGAAAATCCATCGTCATTATGATCATACTCTTGTCTTTCCCTTGTCATCCCAAACAAAGACATTCCGCTCATGCCATCATCGCTGACAATTGATCCATTAGCATTCAACATATTATCCATGGAACTGCCATTCACCAAGGCGCTATTCATTCCAATTTGAAATGTATTGTCCACTGGGTCTTTAGTGATTACATTAATAGTTCCCGCGATAGCATTGGATCCATATAGCGCGGAACCACCCCCTCTTATCACCTCAATCCTATCCACCATATTGGATGGTATCTGTTCAAGTCCATATATGCTGTTCAAAGCGCTAAAAACTGGTCTGCTATCAATCAGAATCTGACTATAAGCTCCTTCCAAACCATTAATTCTCACTTGACTAAATCCGCAATTCGAGCAATTAGTCTCCATTCTCAAGCCCGGCTGAAAAGACAGTCCTTCCGACAAACTAACCGCTTGCACAGCATTGAATATCTTTTCATCAGTGACAGTAACGATCACAGGTGATTCTTTTCTGACCACGCTGGTTCTCGTACCGCTTACAACTACTTCCTCCAGATTTAATAAATCCGCATTCAACTCAATCGTAAGCTCTGCATTTTCATCATTAGTTAGGTTGATATCAATACTTTTTGATTTAAAGCCCACTGCTTGGCATTGCACCGTGTATTGGCCTGATTGAAGCTTTTCGAAGCTAAAGCGGCCATCTTCGTCAGAAGCCACTCCTAGATTGGTGTTTTTTATCTGCAAAGAAGCGAATGGCACCGCTTCATTATTTGAAACCACTCTACCCGATATGGATTGGCTCATGGCATTCGTCATAGCCAAAATAAAACAAAAGAAGAGTAAGATTTTTTTCATAGTCCGTATCATTTCCAATTTATGACACAAACCTAAAAATTAAATTTTGTTTATGCAAAAAATATTTTTAGATAAGACTAAAAATATGGAAATAAAAAAACCAGCCGAAGCTGGTTTTAATATTATTAAACAGATGGGTTAGTTAACATCCCACCATAATTTAGTTTGTGAATCATCAGCTCCATTAAGCATCTGAACTCCTTCAGCATAATTTACAGCATTTGCCGTAGACTCATTTGAAGGATAGAAAATTCTAACAGGAACATCAACAGTAGCTCCAACCGCTCTTTCTAACATTGGATAGTCAAGTCTTCTATACTCAGCCCAAGCTTCATGTGACTGCATGTATAATGCCAACCACTTCTGCTCACCAATAGCTTCCTTGTAGTTACCAGTTCCATCCCATGCAACACCTTCAGAAGCAATATAGTCAGCAATTGCAGCAGCATCAGTAATTCCCCACTTATTCATCGAAGCCTCGATAGCTTTGTCGTAGTGAGCTTTAGCTGTAGCAGCATCTCCTTTTCTTGCAGCAACTTCCGCTAAAATAAATTCAACTTCAGCATACTGAATAAAAGTAGCAGGGAATGAAGGATCACTTTTCAAATTAGCAGCTACAGTAGATGTTTCATCAGCTGAGTTTGTTGTTCCATTTACACCACCAACATAATCTCCAGCATTATTAGGTGAAGCATATGCTGATAGACGAGGGTCAGACAATTCGATCAATCTATCAATCATTGTCTCAGAAACAACATAATCCGTTCTATTTCTATGCTCATCAGCAATCGGCTGATAATTATCATCTCCAAACGGGAAGTCCGCATTATCAGCATTAGAAGCGATAGCTCCAGCTGCAGCAGCCTCTTCAATTGCAGTTAATGCCGCAGATTCTTTAATGTCAAGCATTCTAGCTGCAACTCTAATTTTCATAGAATTCGCAAACTTCAACCAAGATGATGCACTTCCGCCGTATATTCTATCAGAGCTCTCGTACATGTTAACACCTTCCTCGTTTGCAGCTGTCAACAAAGTAATAGCCTCGTTGATATCGCTCAACAAATTATCGTATACTAATTCTTGAGAATCATAAGATGGAGAAAAGAACTCAGTCCCGTCAATTGCTCTAAATGCATTAGTATAAGGAATTGGCCCAAAATGATCTGTCACATTTTGCATTCCAAATACGAAATGAGCTAAAGCAATACCTTTAATATAACCATATTGCCCCGCAGATAAGCTTTCTTTATTCAACTCAGCGTTGCTAATGATCGATTGCAAGTCATTTGCCTTTCTTATCCAATTAGTATAAAACTGATCTCCAGCATTAGAAGCAAAGTTGTACTGACTCACATCCACATATGTAGTTTGAGTCAAGTGCTGAACCAAAACATTTGATGGATTATCAACTCTGCTGATTTGCAAATATTGAAATGCATAGTTATACTGAACATTCGCCAATTGGTACTTTGTGTCTTCAGCAGCCAACTCTTTTGGAGACTTTGGATTTGTATTCAACTGTTCAAAGTCATCAGTACAAGAACTGAAGGTTAGACCTATACCCACTGCGGACAGAAGCAAGGCCTTTCTTATATTTATTTTATATTTCATTTTTCTCAAATTCAAATTATTAGAAACCTAGTTTTACATTAAATCCGTAGCTTCTTGAAGTTGGCAAAGTACCAATATCAAGACCTTGAACACCGCCTGTAGAATAAGTTGCTTCAGGATCAAAATGCTCAGCATTTCTATGCAATATTGCTAAATTAGATCCAACAACTGCTAATGAAATATTAGTAAATGGAGTCTTGTCAATAATTTGCTTAGGGAAATTATATGACAATGAAAGCTCTCTCAACTTAACCCATGAAGCGTCTTCAACAGCTGATACTTCCGGCAATTTGTTGTAGTGCATTCCACCATTCCATCCCATGTGTACTCTAGTAGTATTAGGAGTTCCATCTTCTTTAACTCCATCCAAAATCCATCCACCTGAAGTTGCATCATCCGTTACAGGGTTTCTTACTGGATTTCCTAGATCGTTAGTAAATACTGTTTCTTCCAATACACCTGTTCCTCTACCCCAATACTTAGTAAGCGAGAACATCTCTCCTCCAATTGAAGCATCAATAAGCGCTGACAATGTAAAACCTTTGTAAGAGAAAGTATTACGAACACCACCTGTCCAGTCTGGAGCAGCCGAACCTACAACTTCTTTTTCAGATGTTCTTTTGTAGAATCCATCCTCGCCTACAATTTTGTTTCCGTTATCGTCATAAACATAGTTTGTAGCTAATATAGCTCCAAGCGGTTGACCTTCAACTGCAGCAATTTCAACGTAATAGCTATCTAAAACAAACTTCTCAGAAGGACCTAGATCCACAACCTCATTTACGTTTTTCGCATAGTTGATATCCATTCTCCATGTGAAATCACCTTTCACAGGCACTACACCTAATGTCAACTCATAACCCTTGTTAGAAATTTTCCCTGCATTAACAACAGCATCACGGAAACCTGAGAAGTTTGATACTCTACCAGCAATAATTTGATTAATATTGTCTGACTCATAGTAAGCGGCATCCAATGAAACTCTTCTATTCCAGAAATGCAACTCAGTACCAATCTCCCAAGACAATTGTCTTTCTGGCTCTAAATTATTATTAGCCAATTCATTAGGATTGTAGCTAGTAAATTGTCCATTGTAAGGAGAATTAAAAAGATACAAATCTGTTTTATAAGGATCTGTATCGTTACCAACTTCTGCATAAGAAGCTCTAATCTTACCAAATGAAAGAACGCTTGAATTTTGCAATGCAGGCAATTCAGTAAAGATAAAACTAGTACTCACTGAAGGATAAGTAAACGATTCCCCTGGAATAGCCGAAGAAACATCTCTTCTAACCGCTGACTCCAAGAAAATCATATCATTATAACCAACAGAGAAGTTAGCAAATGTACCAAACACATTTTTTGGTGTAAATTCATCCGAAATACCAACACTTGGAGTTACTGAGTTCTCAATTGAGTAAATTCCATCATAAACTAGTCCATTAACAGTGCTAGCGCCAAATCTTGAATATCTATTCTTTCTTAAGTTAGTACCAACTAATGCTGTAAGAGATATTTTATCATCAGCAAAACGCTTGTTGAATGTAGCGTACAAGTCATAGTTTTCCTCTGAAACATTTCTTCTCTCTACAGTATAATCAGAGATTGCGTAACTACCTTTAGCTATTCTTTCTTCTCTCAAATCAGTGTAAGTATCAACACCACCTCTAGCAGTAATTGTCAACCAATCTGTTGCTTTGTAATTCAACATTACATTACCATACACACGATTTCTTTCATCAGTATTGTAGTTTCTATACTGCATCCAGTAAGGGTTATCCCAGTATGCTGGAGTCGGATTTGTAGCCGAGTATCTGTTCCAAGTTCTTTGAGACCCATCTTCATACGTATAGTTTTTCAACCTTTCATAATCAATGTTTGTCTGTCCCCACATTGCAGCTGAAGCCATGAAGGATCTTGAGTTTCTCCAGTCGTATCCTGTACCTTGACGACCTCTACCTTTTTGATTATAGTAATTAAATGAAACTGCTGCAGTTAATTTATCAGTAAAGTTATAGCTACCATTGAATGAGACATTGTTTCTCAACAAATATGAATTAGGCATAGTTCCTTTTTCATCTCTATTAGTAAATGAAAGTCTGAAAGAAGCGTCTTCATTTCCACCATTCAAAGCAATATTGTGAGTCCAAACTCTACCAGTTTTGAAGAATTTTTCTGGTCCATTTTCAGAAGCTACCCATGGTCTTGTTTCAAGAACTTCTCCAGTTTTTGAAACTCCATCCCAGTGTACAACATTCAAGCTAGGATCAAAAGCAGGTCCCCATGAAGCATCATCTCCAAAGTTAACAAATTTAGTTTCAGCAACACCGTCACCATCTAAATCTTCTTCATGCCAGTAATCTCCGTAACCAGCACCGTACTGATTTTGATACTTTGGCATAGTAGCTTCATTGATCTTGTTAATTGTCAAGTTTGAATTAATAGAAACACCAATACCTTTTCTTTTCGTACCTTTTTTAGTTGTTATCAAGATAACACCATTAGCACCTCTTGATCCATAAAGAGCAGTAGCAGAAGCACCTTTCAATACTGATACCGACTCAATGTCATCAGGGTTAATATCCTGCGCAGCGTTACCGTAGTCAACACCACCGCCACCACGAGCAACTTCAGAGTTATTAAAGTTACTGTTTGAAATCGGCACACCATCGATAACGAATAATGGCTGATTATCTCCTTGCAAAGATATAGCACCACGTATCACAACATTTGAAGATCCACCCATTGAAGGAGAGTTCTTAATAGATACACCGGCAATTTGACCTGACAAGTTACTTACAGCATTAGCCGATTTAACTGTGCTCAGTTTACTTCCGTCAACTTCCTGAACAGCGATACCTAGTGCTTTTTTCTCTCTAGAGATACCTAAAGCTGTTACAACTACTTCATCCAACTGCTTAACATCAGCTGCAATTTCCACATCAACTGTAGACTTGTTTCCAATTTCTACATCTTGAGAAACATAACCAATTCCAGAAAAAACTAGGATTTTAGCGTCATCTCCGATAGTAAGAGAGTAATTACCATCAAAGTCAGTAGCAGTACCTGTTGTGGTACCTTTAACAACAACGTTTACACCGATAGCACCTTCGCCTGAAGCTTCGGTAACTCTACCTGTGATCGTGCGCTCTTGAGCCCATGCTGCAGCGCTAAAAAACACTGCCATGCATAGCATCAAAAGCATGCGTAATTTTTGTTCCATTTTGTTTGATTTTGGGTTAGAAAATTGAGAAAACACTTTATATTTTCACATAAATAATTCCATCCAATGAACTTCGATAAAAACAATTTCTTATAAAAAAACACATTGTTCATAAAAATCGAGATTATCAAAACTCAATGTTTAAGCAAATTATATACTTATAAGATCATTTTCATAACATAAATTACCATTTTAACATACTATATTGCCTCATTTCGTGCAATAAATATAATTTTAACACACAGGATTAATATTGAGTTAAAAAAACATGAATCAAATATCTAATTTTTATCTTTTCAAGAATTTAACAACCCTTAACAAAATCTAAAAATTCGAATATCCACTACACAATGTACTTATTTAGTTAAAATTAACATTTAATTGTTTCTATTATTAGAATAATAATGAAGAGCCTTAAAATATTTGCCAGCCGCAATGCATTCTTCATCACTGATTTGAGGATATGAGAATTTATCGGACACTTATAAAAAATCAAATACTCTTCTTTACTTATTGAGGATAGTTTATTCTTTGCTAAAAAATAATGAACAGTATTTGTAAATTGCAGTACTGAATGCTGAGAAGGCTATCGGGCATTCATCAAACGGTCTCCATCATGGCAACCCGTTATATATGTCAAGACCTCAAACTCAAACTCAATTCATGAACACGATCAATTCGAATTTCTTGGTAATCGGAAGTGGTGTAGCAGGGCTAACATTCGCCCTTAAAGTTGCTGAATATGGTAAAGTGCATATAGTAACAAAAGACAAAGCCAAAGAATCGAACACTCGATACGCTCAAGGAGGAATCGCAGCTGTCACTGAAAATGAAGACAGTTTTGAACTTCATAAGAATGATACTTTCATCGCTGGCGCAGGGCTTTGTCATGAGGACGCTGTAGATGTTCTTGTCAAAGAGGGCCCTCAAAGAATCAAAGAGCTTATTGAGTTTGGAGCTGAATTTACAAAAAAAGCCGATGGGACATATTCTCTCGCTCGCGAAGGAGGGCACTCCATGCACCGAATTCTACATGCCGATGATCTTACAGGCATGGAAATCGAAAGAGCTTTGATTGAAAAAACAAAAGCCCACCCTAACATTGTCATCTTTGAAGACCACCAAGCAGTAGAGTTAATCACCGAACACCACGTTCTTGGCAACTTAAGCGCTAATTTCAATATCTGCTTTGGCACTTATGTATTGAATAAAAAAACGGGAAAAGTCAGCGCTTTCAAATCCGACTATACTTTACTAGCCTCAGGAGGAGCCTCAAGAGTATTCAAGCATACCACAAACCCTGAAATAGCAACAGGAGATGGCATCGCAATGGCATACCGAGCAGGGGTGAGGATAGCCAATATGGAGTTCATTCAATTTCACCCAACATCATTATATAACACAGAAGGCAAAACATTCCTGATTTCAGAAGCATTGAGAGGCCACGGAGGGAAACTTCGCAACTCCAAAGGCGAGCTCTTTATGAAGAAATATGACGAGAGACAGGAGCTAGCCCCGAGAGATATCGTAGCCAGAGCCATTGACGCCGAAATCAAAAGCTTAGGCGATGAATGCGTATACCTTGACATGACTCATCTGGATGATACTTCAGAAAGATTCCCTAATATATACATGTACTGCCTCCATGAAATGAATCTGGATATCACCAAAGACCTTATCCCTGTTGTGCCAGCAGCTCATTATGTTTGCGGTGGCATCATGACGAATCTTGACGGCTTGACCTCAATGCAAAATCTTTACGCCACAGGAGAAGTCGCTCACACAGGAGTACATGGAGCTAACCGATTAGCAAGCAATAGCTTGTTGGAAGCTTTGGTTTTCAGCCATAGGGCTGCGGAAAAGATGATCAAAAAATCCCGCAAAAACTACGAAGGCGTTATTATTCCAGAATGGAAAGAGGACGGCGTTACCGATGAAGAAGAGTGGACTTTAATAAGGCACAACCTCGCTCAGATCAGAGAAGTCATGTCAAATTATGTCGGAATTATCAGATCTAAAAAACAACTCAACAGGGCTTATCGTAGAATCACAATGTTGCATGATGAAGTGGAAGACTATTATAAAAGAACTAAAATCAATGCTGATCTTATCGAATTAAGAAATTGCACAGCCATCGCCTATATGATTATCAATTCTGCTCTTCGAAGAAATGAGAGTCGCGGACTTCATTATATGATTGATTATCCAGAAACCAGAGAATCGTATCTTAAAAACACTATTATCAAATAAATTGATGCTTGAAGCATACTTCAAGCATCTCATTTCAATTCTTTATATACAACTACTTTCCCCTCGTTTCGATCAAATGCGATATATTTCTCAGTGGACAAACCAATCTTATAAATAAATCCTATCGCTTTTTCCTCTTTAATCGTTTGCCAATATTTTTTCACATCGATTTCAGGATTAAAACTCATCGTCGTAGATATGGCTGGTCTCAAAAAGTGGCTATCGGCGAAAAAAGACATCAAACGACCATTGATATAAGCAATTCTTTCCTCTTCGGATGGCTCTTGTTCATTCAAAACTTGTCTGTCGACTAATTCGATAGCGTCAAATTCATCATGATAAATAATTTTGCCTTCTTTATTAAGCACATCAAAGGAAACTGTCGCTCTCAATAAATCATTCTTCCCAACACTTAACCTGAATAAATCTTGACTATTTACAGAAGTGAAGTTTACCAATCGCTCCTCCTTTACTATTGTCTTTTCAGCAAAACCTTCCAAGTCAGACTTTGGAGACTTATCACTCACTTTCTTGCTTGACGAAGTGCAAGACATAAAACCCAAACAGATAAAAAAAATAAAGATATAGCTACGCATGATATTTAAGTTTGACCCATTACATTAATAATGAATAAATATCATCTTTGTTTGGCTTGTGATCAAAGTCACTTTTCAGAACCTTGATAGACTTCCTTTAAATTAAAAAAGCCATAAGTCTTTTTATAAGCATCAAATAGCTTGTAAGTATAATCATTATACTCGGAACACAGGCTTTTCATCATTTTAGCCTCGATCTTTGGATGCTTTTCAAATACCCTCAATATATTGACTTTGGGAATCACAATTACTACAGCCCCCCCTTTGCTTTTCACAACAGCATTATAGATGCGCTTTGCTTTACCCAACAATGCATTGTCGCCAAAAGCTTTATGAGACGAAACCGTCTGAACCTCTTCAAGCTCTCCGCCTATTTCATAGCTCAAACTCACTTCTCCCTCTTTTACTATATACAAGCCATTGCTTGGGTCGTTTCTGAAAAAAATCGCTTCATTTTCAATATAATCTCTCGAATACAAAAAAGGAAGAAATGCTTCCATCTCCTTATAAGTCAAGGAATTGAATAAACTTACCTTGCTCAAGAACTTTAGCGAGGCAAGTTCTTTATCAGTATATTTTTTTTGGAGTCTGAAAGGCTTTAGCATTGCTTTAAAAATTAATCTAATTAACACAAAAAACCGAGATAATGAACTTTCTCTCAATTTCTATTACAAACATTCGCAAACCATCGTAGACAACAATATTTTGCTTATTGTTTTTCAAATTTGAATTCTAAAACATTTTCTGTCGATTCCGTGATCTTAAATCTATTATCGACTCTTTGTCCCACAATCCAAACTATGGAATTACCGCTTGTCAACACAAAAATATCCTTCTTTAAATTTAGAGGAATTTTTTGATCGATCATAAAATCGCTAAGCTTCTTTTTCTTATTCATGCCCAACGGCACGAACCAATCACCAGCTTTCCACTTTCTTAACTTCAAAGGAAACTTCAACTTATCATAATCAAACGCTCCCAACTTTGGATTCGTTTTTATTTTATAACCCTCAGCCTTCTTCTTTTCAAGAACTAGCTTTGATTCAGCAAATTCAACCACAGAATCATCCTCTTCTACATAGATATCTTGAAACTGGCTCAAATTTTTTCTGGACAATACATATTGATCTCTATCCAGATTCAATGTATAAGTTGGAGAATGAAAAACCTTACCGCTAGCATTGGAATCTCTTGACGACAATATTTCCTCCGCTTGAGACAGATTGAAACCATACGGCTTCAACAACTCATTCAAAAGCACTATGCTTTCGCTTTCTTGCTCAATAAGATTTTTATCTATGAATATATGCCCGTCAACAGTTTTAAACGTCTTCTCTTTCAAATCATTCACATAAGCCATGTAAATATTCTCTACCGCGCTTACCCTCTTGACAGTATTCTGAATAGTATTCTCAAGATCGGGGTTTATTTCTTTCAATACAGGGACAATCTCGTTTCTAATTAAATTACGTCTGTATTTGTTGTCCTGATTGGAACTATCTTCTCTCCATATCAACTGCTTCTCAGCCGTATAGTCCATGATGCTCTCTCTATCTGTGAACATCATAGGCCTTATAGTTCTGCCTGCTTTTGTTTTGATACCATGAAGCCCAGCTATACCAGTGCCTTTGGCCAAATTAAACAAGATGGTTTCTAAAGTATCATTGTTATGATGAGCGGTAGCAAGGCAATCATACCCCTCGCTATCAAGCAAGCTTTCAAACCACTCATACCTTAAGCTTCTCGCCGCCATTTCGATAGATATTTTCTCCTCTTCAGCGTATGCTTCTGTATCAAAATGATTGACATAAACTTTGGCTTTATATTTCTTTGCCAATTTCTGCACAAATAGCTCATCGGCATCCGATTCTTCACCTCTCAATCCAAAATTGCAATGAGCGATACCAAAGGAATATCCCGACTTTGCGAAAAGATCAAGCATCACTACTGAATCCATTCCTCCGCTTACAGCCAAAAGCACTTTTCCTTCTTCCACTACCAGGTTTTCCTGCTTGATAAATGCTTGAAATTCTTTTAACATATTTTTGCCAAAGTTTTTTTCGTAAATTTGGGTAATTAATATGCTAATCTCGTTATTTATAGCTTAGTATCAAAAAACGAATTTTTATTAATCAATGATAAAACAAATATTTGGAGCTTTGTTCTTCTTGTCTTTTGCGATTAACTTCCTAAACATTAACAACGCAATTGCCCAAAAGAAAGAAAAAGTAAATTACAAGTCGGACTCGCTCAGAGGTGGAACACGTGATGGCGAACGCTTTGAAAAATTAATCCACAATGTAGAATTTGATTTCAAAAAAAGAGATTCAAAAATCTATTGCGATAGCGCGTTTTTTTTCAGAAAAGCGGGGAGAATGGAATGCTATGGAAATGTACGCGTTCATGAAGGAGATTCCATCACAATTATTTCAAAAAAACTAATCTACGATACTCGCGAGAGGCTCGCTAGAATGAGGGAAGATGTTATCTATACGGACAAAACCACAAAACTGTATACTGACACGCTTAATTACTATGTAGAAACCAGATCCGCGAGATACTGGGGTGGTGGACGAATCATCGATGGAGCCAATGAGCTTATCAGTGAAGAAGGCATCTACAACACAGCAACTAAAAACATGAATTTCTGGGACAGCGTTCGTATGAAAAGTCCTGAATACAATCTCAGAACTGATTCGCTAGTCTATAATACAAACACGAAAATAGCTGAAACATTTGGCGAAACAGAGTCGATCACTCCGGAAGGATATATCATTGACTCTCCTATAGGCGCAATTTACAATTTGTCGAATGAAAACACAGTCTTGCCTTCAGGAACTATCGAATCAGAAGAATACATGCTGAAAGGAGACACTCTGACATTCAATCAAACGACAGGCCTTTACACTGCCAAAAACAATGTCTTTTTGGAAAACTTTGAAGAGCAACTCATAATCACGGGCACTGAGGCTAAAATGAATAAACAGGAAGGCATAACCAAGATTTATGGAAATCCACTGATGAAAAAAATCATGGAAGCCGACACCTTTTATTTGAAAGCGGATACCCTTGTTTCCATTGAAGATCAAGTCACTGGCGAAAGATTTTTATTAGCATATGATAGCGTTCAAATTTTCAAATCCAATCTTCAGGGACTTGCCGACTCGATAAGCTACCATGTTACAGATTCGACGATATACATGTACACTGATCCTGTGCTTTGGAATGACAACAACCAAGCTACTGCAGACACCATCAGCATCTTAATATCTTCAGCGGGATTAAAACAAATGGATTTGTACAAAAATGCTTTTATGATATTGGAAGATAGCTTAGGCCAGTTCAATCAACTTCGAGGACGGGATATTTTCAGCTATTTTTCGGGTCAGGAACTCAGCAAAATGGATGTCATTGGCAATAGCGAAAACCTTTATTATGCCATGGATGAAAGAAAAGGATTCCTCGGTATCAACAGAATTATCTGCAGTTCGACGACAATGTATTTCAGCGGAGGACAACCCGCCGAAGTAATATTCTATACTAAACCCGAAGCGCGATTCATTCCTCCCCACGAGATTGATGAACAAAGCTCAAGACTGAAAGGCTTTCAATGGCTAGGAGATATGCGGCCTACCCGAAAAAGCGTTTTGAGAGAGTGAGTTTTCCATATTTTTTCAAAAAGGCTACTAACAAATTGAATATTAACTACTAGCATCATATATTTGCGAACTTATGCATAGACTAAGTAAAATATCGATATTATTTATCTGGCTTATAGCAATGGCTTTTTTCTCGGGTTGCGCGAGTAAATTCAGGCAATTGCAAAAAAGCAGCGACATCCAAGAAAAACTTGCCGGAGCGCTGGAATACTACGACAATGAAAAGTACTACAAAGCGGCTACATTGCTCGAAGAAATTCTTCCAGTATTAAGAGGAGCGGAGGAATCAGAACAAGTTTTATTCAAGCTTGCCTATGCTTATTACTACCAAAAGCAATACACTCTAGCGGGACATTATTTCAATAGATTTTACGAAACTTATACGCGAAGCCCTTTAGCGGAGGAAGCTCTTTACATGTATGCTTATTCCAAATACTTGGAATCTCCAAGACACTCTTTGGATCAATCGAGCACTGAAGAAGCTATTGTTGTTATGCAGTCATTTATCAACAAATTCCCTCAAAGCGAAAAAAAGGAAGAGGCTAGCAAGATCATTTCAGAGCTTCAGAAAAAATTGGAGAAGAAATACTATGAAGTGGCAAAGCAATATTACAAGCTTGACAGGTACAAAGCCTCAATGGCAGCTGTAGACCATTTCCATAAAGGCTTCCCTGACTCGAAATACAACGAAGAACTTTCTTTTTACAAGCTTAAATCAGCTTACAACTATGCGACAGAAAGTTTCTTCGCTAAGAAAAAGGAAAGATTGGACGAAGCTGTGAAATTTTACGAGAACTTCATCGACAAATATCCTGAAAGCAAATATTTGAAAGAAGCTGAAAACTTGTATGGAATGATATTGGTTGAGCTTGAGGAAGTAAATGAACAACAAGTTAAAATCAACGAATACAAGGCCAAGCAAGAGAAGTTGAAGAAAGAGGCGGAAGAAAAAGCCGAGCAAGAGCAATCTCAGGAAGAATCAACTCCTGAAACAGAAGAAAAAGAATCAGAATAAAAGAATCATTCATATAATCATAAATACTATGGCTTCAAAAGCATCATTAGAAACAAGAAACTTTGATGAGCTAGTGTCTGAAACAGGCAATATCTACCAATCGCTTATCGTGATGGGATCAAGAGCTCGTCAATTGTCTACTATGATGAAAGAAGAGTTGAACGGCAAGCTTGCCGAGTTCGCGTCAAGCGTTGACAACTTGGAAGAAATTTTCGAAAATAGAGAACAAATCGAAATCTCTCGCTTCTACGAAAGAATGCCTAAGCCTACTAACGTGGCTATCGACGAGTTCTTAGACAACAAATTGAACTACAGAAGCAGAAACGAAGAAATCATCTAAAAGAATTTTGCCATGCTCCAAGGTAAAAAAATCATTTTGGGAGTATGTGGAAGCATAGCGGCATACAAAGCCGCTATGCTTACTAGATTATTAGTAAAGGCTGGTGCGGATGTCAAAATCATCATGACTGAATCGGCCAAAGCTTTTATCACACCCCTCACACTTTCCACTTTATCCAAACATCCCGTACATTCCGATTTTTTCAAAAACACTAGCGGAGAATGGGATTCGCACGTTGAACTAGGCTTATGGGCTGACTTGATATTAATAGCTCCTGCCACCGCAAAAACCATTTCCCAATTCGCTACAGGCCATTGCGACAACCTTTTAGTTGCTACTTACTTGTCCGCAAGATGCCCAGTATATCTAGCGCCTGCTATGGATTTGGATATGTATATGCACCCCAGCACGCTTTCCAACCTCCAAACTTTGGAAAAATACGGCAATAGAATTATCAATGCCGAATCAGGTGAATTAGCCAGTGGCTTAATAGGACAGGGGAGAATGGCTGAGCCCGAGCATATTGTCGAAGCTTTGGAAGTTCACTTCAACGCTGAACAAAAGCTATCTGGCAAAAGAATCTTGATAACGGCAGGACCAACGCATGAAGCAATCGATCCTGTTAGGTTTATCGGCAACCATTCCACAGGGAAAATGGGATATGCCATTGCCGAACAAATGCTTGACCAAGGAGCTGAAGTAACGCTAGTTTCAGGACCAACGCATTGCAAGCTTGAACACCCAAACTTGAAGATAATCCCTGTAAAATCTGCAGAGGAAATGTATCAAGCATCAAAAGCAACTTTTGAAAGTTCTGATATCACAGTGCTTTCCGCTGCTGTAGCTGATTATACCCCGAAAATTGTCGCTGACAAAAAGATTAAGAAAAAAACCGACGAATTTGATATCACTTGCGTCAAGACAGTAGATATCGCCGCAAAACTTGGTGAATTGAAAAAAAATCACCAATTTATGGTAGGCTTCGCTCTTGAAACCGACAATGAGATCGAGAATGCCAAAGGCAAACTTGATAGAAAAAATCTTGATATGATTGTTCTCAACTCTCTCAAAGACAAGGGAGCTGGTTTTGGACATGACACCAATAAGGTTACAATCTTGTCGAAAACAAATGAGGCGTTAAAATTTGATCTCAAATCAAAAAGCGAAGTGGCAAAAGATATTGTCAACACCATCATAAACTACAGCCATGACTAAGAAATTCTTTTCACTGATTGCATTGCTAAGCATTTTCTTCGCCAAGTCCACTTTTGCTCAAGAACTGGATTGCGCGGTAATTGTCAATACTCAGCAAGTACAGTCTACTGACAAAAGAATATTCACTGACATGCAAAAAAATCTGGAGCAATTTATCAATGACAGGGAATGGACATCTTTAAAATTTCAGAATAGCGAAAGGATAAAGTGTTCCATAGCTCTGAATATCGAAGAAATGCCTTCCAGCACTTCTTTCAAAGGCACGGCTACAATTACTGCTGTGCGCCCGGTTTATGACACCAATTATGAAACAATGTCTCTATTGGTTTTCGCCGATAAAGAATGGGTATTTGAATACACTCAGGGGCAACCTTTGGAATATGTACAAAACAGCTTCACGAACAATCTAACCTCCTTGTTAAGCTATTACGCGCTAATTATAATAGGAATGCATGAAGATTCATTCGCATCCAAAGGAGGTCAAGAGCAACTTGACGAAGCCAGAGAAATAGCTAATGCGGCCCAATCTTCAGGTTATCCCGGCTGGCAAGCATTTGGAAATCCGAACAGCAGGTATTTTATCATTGATGATTTATTCAATGGTCAAATGGAGGAATTCAGACCTGGGTTTTACAACTATCATAGACATGGCTTGGACATGATGACTCAAGACCCAGACCAATCAAGAGAGAAAGTATTGGAGTTCTTGTCCCAAATCAAGCAAATGAATACTTACAAGCCAAGTTCTCCTTTGATTAGAAACTTCTTCTATGCAAAAGCTGATGAACTGTCTAATCTGTTTGCTGAAGGAGATATGACTGTAAGAAAACAAGCATATGAAATCCTTGTCTCTGTCAACCCTACAGAATCGGATAAATATGCCAAGATCATCAAATAGCATGTTCACAAAATTTAGAATTGCTAAAATAAATCACTGAAAATAAGCAGTATTGCTAATAATATTTGAAAAGGCCTCATTTTGGCCTTTTTTTTATGGATAATTTTAATGTATATTTACTAAAAATAATAGTCCAACAATTTTAGTCTTACTAATTAGAAGCCATGATCACGAACCTTTTGATCAAAAACTACGCATTGATTCAGCACTTGGAGATTGAGCCTTCACGACATCTGAATATAATTACTGGTGAAACAGGAGCAGGAAAGTCCATCATGATGGGTGCTTTGGGCTTATTGTTGGGCAAAAGAGCCGATACGAAAGTATTATATGACAGCTCTACGAAATGCGTGATTGAGGGAACATTTGATATTTCAAACTATTCGCTCAAAACCTATTTTGATCAAAAAGATATCGAGTATTCCAACCAAGCTTTTATACGCAGAGAGATCTATCCATCCGGCAAGTCCAGAGCATTTATCAATGATACGCCTGTCAACTTGGAAACGCTAAAAGCCTTGTCAACAAGACTTATTGATGTTCACTCTCAACACGACACGCTATTGTTGGGTTCTCAAGACTATCAGTTGGAAGTCATCGATGCTTTCGCGCAAAACAGCAGAATCAAATCTAGCTTCGCTAAAGCATACTCTTTGTACAAAGCAAAAGAAAGGGCTTTCAATTCAATTCGCAAACAAGCATCCGAATTGAAAAAAGAGCATGATTACAACCTTTTCCTGTTCAATGAATTTGAAGAACTTTCTTTGCAACAAGGGGAGTTATCCGAGCTTGAGCAGGAAAATGAAGTCATGAGTCATGCTGAAGAAATCAAATCCAAGCTATCCATGGCTAACTACGCTCTTCAAGATGGCGAACAAACGATCCTTGACCAACTGCATGAATTAAAAAATGCTTTGGCTTCTATCAGCGAATATGCAGACATCTACAAGTCATTATCGGAGAGAATGGAAAGCTGTATGATTGAACTCAAGGACTTGGCCAATGAAATCGATTCGGAATCTTCAAGTGTGGAGTTCGACCCTCAAAGAGCTCTATTTGTTCAAGAAAGGCTGGGAAAAATATACCACCTACAACAAAAGCATCAAGTCGACAGCGAAGAAGAACTTATTGCAATTCACGAAGAGCTATCGGACAAAATCCTTCGCATAGAAAACTTGGATGAAGATATCGAATTAGCCGAAAAAGAAAGAACCCAAGCATATGAACAATTAATGCTGAAAGGGGAGAAGCTAAGTGAATCCAGAACCAAAACGTTTAAAAAACTAAGCAATGGATTGGTTTCCATACTCGTGGATTTGGGAATGGAAAACTCCCGACTTGTCATCGATCACAAAAAGGTAGAGCCCAATACTAATGGGATAGACGAAATAAACTTGCTCTTCAGCGCCAATAAGGGTGTGACGCCTCAAGAATTGAAGAATGTTGCCTCAGGCGGAGAATTTTCCAGGCTTATGTTTGCCGTCAAATACATACTTGCGGACAAAACCGCTTTGCCAACCATAGTTTTTGATGAAATTGACACTGGAATTTCAGGCGAAATCGCTTTGAAAATGGTCAAAATGATGGAGGAAATGGCTTCTACAGAGCACCAGTTGCTTGTCATCACTCACTTGCCACAAATAGCGTCTAAAGGCCAAAAGCATTATTTTGTCTACAAAGATCACTCTAGCGAACGCACTATAAGTAAAATGAAAGCGCTAAACCATGAAGAAAGAGTGCAAGAGATCGCTCAAATGATTGGAGGTGCTCATCCTTCCATATCAGCTTACGAAAGCGCTAAGGAATTGCTGGCTAAATAATAATTTAGAGATTTCAATGGACACAATAATGGGGTATTATTTTTACAAATTATAATAAATCTTTCCGTAGAAGCTTGTTTTCAGTAACTTTAGGACACTAATGATTTTGTAAAGTAGAATAACTCATAAAAAATGCGCAAAATTAAGCTTCTATGGCTTTTGATCTTCGCAGTATGGGCCCAAACTTCCTTGGCTCAGCAGAAATTAAAAAGCCCTTCGGAATTTTTAGGCTACGAACTTGGTGATCAATACACTCCACATCACAAAATCGTGCAGTATTTTGAATACGTAGCCGGGCACTCTGGTCAATATGTTAAACTTAAGGAATATGGCAAAACATATGAAAAAAGGCCACTATTGCTCACTTTTATCGGAGCTTCGGATAATATCAACCGACTTGAGACTATCAGAGAAGACAACTTAAAAAAAGCTGGTGTCTTGAATGGGTCTCCCGAAAATCCATCGGACTCTACCATCATTGTGTGGCTTAGCTACAATGTTCATGGAAATGAAGCAAGTTCATCAGAGACGTCTATGCAGACGCTTTACGAACTTGTGAATTTATTCTACAAAGCAAGAACAGATGAAAATCCAAGATGGTACGACAATGCCTTGGTGATCATGGATCCTTGTCTTAACCCTGATGGAAGAGAAAGATATGTAAGTTGGTTCAGCCAAAACATGAACTTCCCTGCCAATCCAAATGTAGACGCAGCGGAACATCATGAGCCTTGGCCGGCAGGCAGAACGAATCACTACCTTTTTGACCTGAATAGGGATTGGCTATGGCAAACTCAAATCGAGAGCGCTTCAAGAATGAAAGCATATAACCAATGGCTGCCTCAAGTGCATGTGGATTTTCACGAACAATTTATCGATGACCATTATTACTTCGCTCCAGGGGCAAAGCCTTTCCATGAAAACATTACGAACTGGCAAAGCGATTTCCAATATGTAGTAGGGCAGAACAATGCCAAATATTTCGATCAAAACGGTTGGTTGTATTTTACTAAAGAATCGTTTGATTTGTTCTACCCTAGCTATGGGGATACATATCCAATATTCAATGGAGCGATAGGCATGACTTACGAGCAAGCCGGACATACTCAATCAGGAGTAAAAGTCGAAACCAGCGATGGGGACACACTAACTCTTAAGCAAAGAATCGATCACCACTTGACTACCGGACTTGCAACTGTTGAAATCAGCTCATTGCATGCCAGTCAATTAGCTAGCGAATTCAAAAAATACTATCAACAAAGCAAGTCAAACTCAAAAGCTCAATATAAAACATACATTATAAAAGAGACTAATGATGTTGATAGAATGAATACGCTTAAAAGATTCTTAGCGAATCAAGGCATTGTATACGGCAAGCCATTAGTAAAAAGAGGCGTGAGAGGCTACAGCTTCAGCGAGCAAAAAGATGTTACTTACAACTTGCAAGCACATGACATCATCATTAATGCCAACCAAGCCAAAGGAAGCTTGATTGACGTAATATTTGAACCTTCATCAAAACTGGAAGATTCTCTGACTTATGATGTTACAGCTTGGTCAGTACCATACATGTTTGACTTGGATGTAGTCGCTACATCTGTAGACGTATATGGAAGTTCTGTCATTCATACCGAAACCTTCAGAAAGAATCCTGTGCCGGACAGCACTCCTTACGCTTTCGTCTCTAAGTGGAAAGATGTCAAGGATGTTAGATTTCTCGCGGCTTTGCTAAAAGAAGACGTGCATGTCAGGTTTGCAACAGAAAAATTCACAACTGGAGGAGCTACTTATGACGCGGGATCCTTAATCATCACAAGAGAATCAAACCGAAACTTGGGAAGCTTTAAAGAAAAGATCATTGAAATCGCAAATTCAACCCAAAGATACATTCACCCAGTATATTCAGGAATGGTCTTGAGTGGAAAAGACTTTGGGTCGGAATCTGTAAAGATTATCGACAAGCCTCAAATAGCCTTGCTAGGAGGTGAAAATGTCGTTCCTTATAGATTTGGCGAAGTTTGGTATTATTTCGAAAGAGAAATAGAATACCCTATCAATATCATTCGTAAAAACTATTTCTCCAGTATCAACTTGGATGCTTATGACGTATTGATTCTTCCTAATGGTTCTTACAGCGATCTTCTTGGTGAAAAAGAATTGGCTAAACTTAGAGCTTGGATTTCAAAAGGCGGAAAAGTCATCGCATTGCAAAATGCTTTGAAAGCCTTTAAAAACAAAGAAGGATTTGGCTTGCAAGCTTACCGCAATGAGTCTGAGAAAGACAAATTCGAAAAAATAGACGAGGCGTACCATGAAAGCAATTTATTAACCGACTATCACTCAAGAAATAGAAGAGCTATCAGCCAAGACATTTCAGGCGCTATCTTCAATGCGAGACTTGACAATACGCATCCATTAGGCTTTGGCTATGACAAGCATTATTACACGATGAAAACATCCTCAAGCAGGTATGCGTATCTTAACAATGGCTGGAATGTAGCAACAATCAAAGGCCTTGACTCAAGACTGGCTGGTTTCGTAGGTTATGAAGCGGCTAAGCAAATAGAGGAGTCTTTAATCTTTGGCGTGGAAAACATCGGCAAAGGACAAATCATTTACATGGTGGATGATCCATTATTCAGAGCAAGCTGGCATAGTGGAAACTTGATCTTTGGAAATGCGCTTTTCCTAACCGGGCAATAATCAAATAGTTCAAGCTAATTAAATAAAAAAAGCCTCTTGTCAATTTTAACAAGAGGCTTTTTTTGATTTTACTCTGCAGGGGGCAATGGTTGCACAGGAATCTCTGGCAGTGGTTGCACTGCTTCTGGCGGAAGCGGTTGCACTGGCTCAGCATCGTCAATATCACTATCCTTGTTGCAACTTGAAATGGTAGCTCCGAAGGCCAATAAGGCCGCAATGATTAAAACAGACTTTTTCATAATTAATAAGCGGTTAAATGATTACTCCAATTTGGTTTTATTATATCGGTTTCTGACTATATTACAAATCAATAAAGAAACCCACCCCTGAAGAAATGTTAAAAAGCGCTAAAATTGAAATTATAAGTATATTCGCTGTCGTCTTATAGCCGTTAATTTAAAATAGTGCATCGCCAAAAAAACATACAAAATAAATAAAAATACCCTGTGTTAATTGTGTTTAAGGTAAATACATATTTACACCTTTAGAGCTAATCACTGACAGAATAAATCAAACTACCGAAATTAGGATTCCATAAAGCTCTCAAAAGCTTTTTCTTTCGGCTTATTTTATAAAAAACTGAAACATAAACCATTCCTTTTTTGTTAATAAATATTTCATTGGATAAGCTCAACCAAAATTCATTTGGACACCAATTGTAATTATTGTGTGAAACTATCTCTCCGTTTATCATCACACTATCAATGACCTGAACATTATTATGATTTAGAGTTACAACCTTTTCTCCATTCACAAGCACTCTTTTAGCTTCTTGATAAACTAAACATTCATTATTGATATCCCCAATTGCAATTTGTTCATTAACCCCCAACTTCATCTGAGTAATAGAGTCAGGGGAACTCTTTAAATAACTTTCATTTAAAGAATCATAAGAATAGACAAGTAATGGAGCTCCACTTGTATTCAAACAATTTCTCAAAGAATAATATCCCAACACTAAATCTGATATCCCGTCATTATTCAAATCCGAGATTGCTGAATATGATGGATTATCAACATATTTCATTTCCTTTGAATTCAATTTCCAAACAGGGCTTGAATCATAAGTCTGATACAGATAAAAACCGCTTGACTCCCTATTAGTATTTGATGTGCTCATCAATGTAGTTAGAATCGCTGGGTAAGCATTCTCCTTTTCTTCAATTAATAAGCCAGAGGTTAAAGAAAAACCCATTACATCATCATAAACACCTCCATTCCATCTAGGCTCAATATCTAAAAAATGTTCATTCCCAAAAAAAATACTAATGGCACCAGCTTGCAAGCTATCAGCAACATGTCCCAAAGCCAAATCCAACTTCCCATCTCGATTAAAATCAGCAAAATTCAAACTCCATGCGCTATAATTTTCATATGTCGACCAAAATGGCTTTTCAAAATCTATCTTTCCCATTTTGTTCTCAAATACAAAAGACGGCATTGATATCAATTCATTTGTATTGCTTTCACACTTTCCAACACAAGCTACTGCTAAATCTAAATCTCCGTCACCATCAATATCTCCTAAGTCAACATCAAAAACGCTATAATTTAAATTCTTGACCATTGAAGGACTTTCTAAAAAGCGCCCATTATTATTTATATACACCTTTATTTTTCCACCTTCACATTTTTTATTGAAGTTGTTAAATGGAGAGACCGCTACAATATCTACAAACCCATCATTATCAATATCACCGACTGCAAGATTAGTATGATAATCAATATCAGAAAAATAATGATCGACTCTACTATTGTAAGAAGTTCCAAATGACCTTCCAGTGTTATAATAAATAGTTAATGGTTGAGGAGCCATATCATTTCCATTTGCCTGAACAATATCCAAAAAATCATCATTATTCAAATCAGCAAGAACAGACCCAGTAGTATACATCCCATTCTGCTCAAAACTAAAATAATTCTCTAAGCTTAAACTACTAGAATCTTGTGAGTATAAGCAGCCTGCTTGACTAAAAAATAGCACAGCAATTAAAAAGCATGTTCTCATTCTTAAAATAACTTATAAAAAGCATTCACACCCAAATACATCTTAGCATCCAATGAAACCTTTTTTCCTATTATTAATTTAAATGTCAAATCTCTTACAATTCCCATTTTCCAAGCCACAGAATCGTCATTGATCGTATCTTCACCAATCCACTTTGCTGCTAAATCCAATTTATCTGATAAAAGCAAGTTTTCCCTTTGCAAATCATTAAAAAACAAGTTAAAGCTTTTAATAGATTCACTAGAATCTTTTGAGTTTCGAGAATACACTTCAAGCCCAATAGATTCATTTAAACTTGGATCAAAAGTAAGTTGTAACGAAATATTAAAATGATATTCCATCAGCAAATTCACGACTGTTTTCAACAATACAGAATTCCCTTCCCAACTTATATTTTTTAAAAAAGACAAGCATTCCGAAACAGGCAACGAGATAATCAATCTTTGACCTTCCGTTCCTCTATAACTCATATTCAAAGTATGCAGAAGGTTTGCTGATGAAGGCATTTTACTAATGCAATCTTTCAAGTTAACTAAAACATCTGAAGTTGGATTGATCCCCTCTATTTTGAAACATTCATGAAGTGCCTTCATTGTATATGCTTTGTTATTATTATGAAACATCTGCCTATCAAAATAGCCATGCTCTAAAGCCCAAAACATCAATGTCCTATCCAATTCATGGTTAACAATATCGAATTCAAAACAGCAAAGTTGAGGCAACACCTCATTAGACATCCACTTATCCAAAATAGAATAATGGCTACTGTTGAGCCACTTTTTCATCGCATCACCTTGTGAACCAATTCGTTTTTTTGTTGCCATTCCTATCAAGTCAACCCTAGTGTTATCACAAATTCGCACTTCAAAATATAATGTATGAAAAATGGCGGGTACATCTCCCGCCACTTTCTTTATAGCATTCATAGAAGATTTTGACACTAACTCATCACTCAAATACTTCTCTGAATACTTGATTAAATCATTGGTTGCGATCATACTACTTCAAACGCATTTGGCAGAGATGCATCAAACTGCCCACTATTTTCATGATACTTTATATTCAAATTATAACGTCCGACCTCTAAATTTTCATCAAATATCGCACGCAACTCACTATTCGAAATAACTTCGAACTTCGATGCTCTTGCAAAATTCACTTCCGAACTAAATACCAAAATTTCGTCAATTTTATTTCCAGAACTTTCAAAATTCTCTCCTTTTATAATCATTTCATAGCTTGTCTGCCCTGATTTAAAAGTGCTAGGATCCACTTCAGTTAATTTAATTACTCCAGGAGCTGGCCATCCTAATAATGGGTATTGACTTAAAGCATTATCAATTTCTTCTATGATTTTAGCCTTTAAAGATTCAGGACTCATTGCTTTCAATTCGTCCAAATTCGAAATATTATACTCTGATAAAACCCTTTTTGGATCATTTGAAAATGAATCATTTATTTCTTTTTTTCTAATTAAATCTGAAATTAAATGTAATAGCATAGTTTAATGGTTTTTATTAAAAAAATTTATTGAATAGATTATTATTTTTAAAATGTACTTTATTTAAATTATTTACTAAAAAATACTCCTCGAGATTAAAATTAATTCCCTTGTATATTTTTAAATGATATGCTAAGATTAACCTCAACCAAATCAAATTATTTCTTTCTAAATAGCTTATTAATTTTTCTATTTCAATGCTATCGACACTTTGACCATTCCCCATTTTTGCAACTACAAAAAATACTTTCAAATAATCCAATGCAAAAAATATCCCTGTCTTCTCACACCTCTGTATTTCATTTTGAATCATTTTTACAGCCTTATCGAATAATTTTCTATCAATATTAGCTTTAATTAAAAATAGCATATACCAACTTTCAAAAGACATCAGACCTGAGTTATGTATTTTTTTTAAAAAACTTTCCCTTAAATCATTTTTAAAATCAAGTACGTTAAATGACATATAAATCAATTCACAACTATGCTCTATAAACTCCAAATCATTCTCTTCTGATATTTTTTTCGCAAAGTCTAAATAATATTTCGCTTGAGAATACTCTTTCTCTGAGTCTGAAAAGAAAGAACCTTGAATTACATATGCTGAAGCTATCTGACAATAAGCATTTGCAATTAAATCTTGAAAACCACATTTTTCAACTAACATTAAGATGGTTGACACACATTTAGCTGACTTCCCCAATTCTCCTAAAAAAATCAACGAAATCATCTTAAATGACAAAGCATTTACTAATGGCAACACTTTAGATCTATCTTTATAATCATCATCCAACCTGTCCAAATTAAACAAATTAATCGCCTTTTCACCTAATTCAATTACCTCTTTATAATTAGCTCTTAAATAATGAGTGTAAGACCTGCCAAAAATCAATGTCAACGCTTCTTTTTTATCCAACTTGGATTCATCAATATTTGATAGATACCTGATTGATTCTAAAGCAAAACCAATATTTCCTGTATTCAATTCATAAAACAACTTACCATTAATGGTTTCAACAGTAAGCTTAAGATCAAGCCTTGGATTTGACTCAATTATATCTATACTTTTTTTATAGTTTTCATGAATTAAATCATCTGTAAAACCTTTTGAAAATTGAAAAATAGAATTTTGAAGATTTAACACCTTTAGCCATAACTCTTGGGTTTCCAGCGAAGAACCAGACAACATCTCCAAACAACAAATAGTTTTCTTAATTAAGAATAAAGTCAATTCATATGACTGTTTGATTTTAAAGCTTTCCTCTGAACAAGACCACCAATATTTAACACTTTCATTAATTTTTCCAGATAATTGATAGTGATAAGCAACTAATTGATTTGTCTCCAAACTATTATTGCTTTTTTTAATATATTCAGCAATAGCAATATGCACCTTCACCTTATGACTATCAACCATGCTGTCATAAGCAGCGTCTCGTATCAAAATATGCCTAAAGATATAATTCGCTCCTTCGACTTTTCTTTGTTGATAAATCAAATCGGACTTCAAAAGCGATTCAAGGTCCATTTGCAAAGATGCCTCATCCTTGCGTCCGGACTTTAGCAATAGGTCGTAATCGAATTCTCGGCCTATTGCTGAAGCTAATTGCGCAGTCTCTTTTGCCGAGCCAAGCCGATCCAATCTAGAGTGCAACAACTCTTGCAGAGTAAGCGGGAGCATCTTGTCATCTATATCATCGATCAAACGGTAAATACTATCCGGCTTCACCAATAAATCTTGATCAATCAACATGCTTGTCAGTTCTTTCGCATACAAAGGAACTCCATCCGCTCTCTCGGTAATATAATCCAATGCTTCCTGCGCTACTTTTTCACCATCCAATTGACTAGTCACTAAAGCCTCTATCGTCTCTGAAGGCATTGAGTCGATTTTCAACTTTTCAATCTTCAATTCATCAAGCCAACCTTCCTCTACGGGCCTGCTAGTAATTAGAAAAAATGGAAGCTTTTTCTTTTCATCGTTGCTGATCATATGATTGACAAACTCCAAACTCATCTCATCAATCCAGTGCAAATCCTCGATCACCACCATATATTTCTCTGACTCAAGCCTTGTCAAGCATCTCTGAAAAATATCAAACAATATGACTTTCTGATCATTGGGATCAAATGCTTTTACTTCCCAACCTTCCGGCAAAACAATGGAGAACCAAGAAGCCATCAACATTATTTTGTCATCATCTTCTATGCCTATGTTCTTCAGCTCTGTTCTAAGTTTCTCAAACTTGTCTAAATTTTCAGACAAATCATCAAACTGCCAAGCTCTTCTAAAAAGTCTCAAAAATGGGTAAAGCGCACTATTCTCATGCTCAGGCAAGCTTCTGCATTCTAAAACAACTATTCCCTCGCTTTTTAATCCCGCTTTTATTTCATGAACCAAACATGATTTGCCTATTCCAGCTTGGCCTTCTAATAATATCCCAAATGAATCATTATAATTATTCCATTCACTCAGCGCTTTTTTCTTTTCGATATCTCTACCAACCATTTTATTCTTGCCAGTAGTTGTATTCAAAGAAATAAATGCCTCTGAATGCCTCTCGCCCATCAACAGAAACTCTCCATTTCGATGCGTTTCAAATTCAAGAAATGGTTCCAACATTTTCTTCGATACTCCGCTGGTCAATATCATTCCGTTGCCAGCCCGGTATGACATATCCATTGCCAAGTTGGGCACCGCTCCTTCCGGCAAACGATTTCTACTCACCAACACATGTCCTGAGTGCATCCCTAGCCTAATAGCGACTTTTATCCCATGCTGATCATATAACTGAACACTTCTATTTCTAGCCGCATTAACTAGTTCCAAAGCCGTTCTTCCTGCTCTTCTCGCATCCGTGTCGCTCACTTCAGGATATCCAAAGTAGATCGCCAAATTATTCATGAATGAATCAGAAACGAAACCTCCATATCTTAGCGCTATATCCCTGCAGATATTTATCTGATCTTTTAATATTGAATCGATAACTTCCATGCTCCCTCCCGAAAGGCTTCCTTCATAATCAATATCCAACTTGACACATAGCACTGTCAACTGCTTCTTAACCCCATTCATTCCAGACCACATCATACTGTTGGATAAAGTAGGCGCTTCTTGCTCCAACAAAGACTGAGATCTGCTTCTTTTAAGATCAACGAGCACCGTATCCATATTGATCTTTTCTAGCTCATTGATCAAATCCCCAATACCTTTGGGCCTATCCATTGGCCTTTTAGCGCATACCCACCGTAACAATTTACCTAAGGGATGATCTATTAAGCCGCTAGGCAGAGGCACATGAGTTGCCATAAGTTGCTTTTGAAACACTTGGGCTAACGATGCTCCGCTCATAACAGGCATGCCCATCAAACATTCCAGAAAAATGAGTCCCCATGCGTAGTAATCTGATTGCACAGTCGATGGCTCTCCTCTTAATTGCTCCGGAGCGCTATAAATAGGCGTCCCAACCAAATCGTGCGTCATGGTAATCTGTTGATAAGCGCCCAAGAGCGAACCACTGGTAAAGGTCCCTATGCCAAAGTCAAGTACTTTGACATACTCCTTTCCGCCAGACTTTGTCACCATGATATTTTGAGGCTTCAAATCCCTGTGCACCACACCTTTCTCATGAGCGCAAGACAAGGCGTCTAAAACTTGGCTCATAAGTTGTTTGGCTTTAAACGGTTCAAGCCTCTTGTGCCTCATTATATATTCCTTGAGTGTCTCGCCCTCCAAATATTCAAATACAGCAAAAGGGCTTCCCTCTTCGGACACGCCCTTGTCTATCAAATTCACTATATTTGGATGCGATATTCCAGCGCAGATACGCGTTTCTCTATCAAATCTGGTTAAATGTTGTTGTTTTCTGGTTTCATCGATTTTGGGATCAAACTTAACCATCTTAACTGCCACAGCTCTGTCAGTGCTCTCTTGGATAGCCTTGAACACGACTCCATAACCTCCCTCCCCCAAAAGCTCCAAGTACTTGTAATTAGGAATATCAAATATCCTCTCCTTATCCGTATGATATATTTCCATAAAAAATTCAATTATAACAAGCTCTTGCTTTTAAAAAAATAGCGCTAAAGCAAAAGCCTTCCCACAAAAATCATTATCAAGCGTAGAACGCCTCTTTCTTTATTTCAAATCTTGAAAAGTTAAATCTGAGCTTTCCTTTTCGTCTTTCAATTACATTAGCGAACAAGTATCCATAAGGCTTAAGTTCCGTCAAGAATTTTCTAAGTCTGTGAATTAAAATATTGATGTAATACACATCCACGTCTTTAAAGAGCTCCTTGCCCAACATCCTTTCCAAGTCTGAAACGGCGACCCATCCGGAAGCGCTTTCCTCAATTCCTTCATCCATGTCTCTTTTTTTCATACGTGCCAATAGGAGTAATAATTGGTTAAAAACCTTGCCTCCCAAATCCATGGTCAAATCATTGATTTTAATCTTAGAAAAAACATTCTCCTCATCATAACTAAGCATGAATTCAAAACAGGCTTGGGAAGCTATATCATTGTTCTTCACTGTTTCCTCCAAGCTGTTGTTTTCAAAAAACTCGTACTCACAATGCATGATATTGTATTTTTCTCCATGCCTCAATACCACTTCTTCATCGCAATTATCCAAAACCCATGATTGATCCTTATTCAAAAACAAGCTGTAATTAAGCTCGCTCTCTTGTGACAACACTACTTGGTCTCTTAATTCGATGAATCTATAATCAGGATGACTAGCTAATAAATAACTGCTAGGAGAAGCTAAATCCATCACGGTCAATTCATCTTCGATTTCATTGGAAAAAACTATTCGATCCCCCACTTTCAATTCAACTGTCTCATGATTCACATGCTTGCCGTTAAGCATTGTCCCATTGGTACTGTGATCTGTTAACTTCCACAATCCAACTTCCCAAAAAATCACTGCGTGCTTTCTTGAAACATCGGACACATGCAATCTATACATGTTATTAACATCTCTTCCAATGGTATACTGACTATGCAATATGAAACTTCTTTGGGATTGAGTACTCTTGATTATACCCATAAATCAACGAATTAGACTGACTCGTTCTACTTTCAAGCCAAATGAGAAATAATAAAAAATGGAAACTCCACGAGAAAAGTTAAACAAAAATCATTCCTCCTATTATTCAAAAACCAAATTACCCAACATAGCAATAATTATAATATAAATAGTTAAATAATTTTTCAATCAACTCAAATACAAGCCCACTTTTTAGAAAAATGTATAATATAAAACCTCTTCTATATGTGGAAAATCAATGATTTCGACCAGCTAAGAATAATCAAATAAAACTCTTTAACAAATCAAAAAATATTAGGAATGCAAACACTCAATTAATTAGAAAAAGACAAAGTTGAAGCATAAATAGTTAAAAAAATACAATAAGATGAAGGATTTTACCCCTAAATTAAAATTCACTAAAAACAACCTCAAAAAATAAGAATGAAACAATTATTGCTCATATTATTTATAGTAATTTCATTCAAAGGCGTATCTCAAAATAAGAACATTTCATTAGGCATGAGATTCATTGATCCTACAGGAATATCAATAAAAAAGTACCTTACAGAAACTTCAGCTTTTGAGTTCAATATTGGAAGAACAAACTTCAAAGACGATGAGATGAAAGACGGGTTCAACGATTGGAACAAAGAAATACATAAGTCCTATTACACTGAAAAATATCTTGACAATAAAAAAGTTCACGACTTCAAATACGTTGGAGTTGAAAACTCTATTCCCTTAAGCTTTCAACTACACTATTTGCTCAGCAAAAAAATTTCTGCATCAGAAGATTTGTTCTGGTATTATGGAGGAGGACTTCAAGCAAGATATAAGACTTACCAGTTCAAATATTACTACCGAAAAGACAAACATTATTCTTGGCAACCTATAAAAAGCGATAAAATAAAAGATTTCGACATGGGTATTGATATCGCTACCGGATTGGAATACACATTTTCCGAAGCTCCGATCAGCATGTTTGCAGATGTCATAATTTACATGGAAATCATTGACGACTCATTCGCGACAAATTTGCAAGGTGGAGTAGGAGCCAGATACAATTTTTAATCAATAAAAAATGGCTGTCTCAACTGACAGCCATTTCATATCGTAATATCTTATTCTGATTTATTCTAAAATTCGCAGTGTTGCGGCGTTCTTGGGAATGGAATCACGTCGCGAATATTGCTCATACCTGAAACAAACAACATCAATCGTTCAAAGCCAAGTCCAAAACCACTATGAGGCACTGTTCCAAACTTTCTTGTGTCCAAATACCAGTCAATATCATGCTCAGGAATCTCCATTTGCTTCATGCGTTCCATTAGCAAATCAAGATTCTCTTCTCTTTGCGATCCTCCAACAATTTCACCAATTCCCGGGAACAACATGTCCATAGCCGCTACAGTCTTGTTGTCATCATTCAACTTCATATAGAATGCCTTGATATCTTTTGGATAATTGGTAATAATTACCGGCTTCTTGAAGTGTTTCTCCACTAAGAATCTTTCATGCTCTGATTGAAGATCCGCGCCCCACTCATCAATGATGAATTTGAATTTCTTCTTTTTATTCGGCTTGCTGTTCTTCAAGATATCAATTGCCTCAGTATAAGTGATTCTCTGGAATTCGTTATCACGAACAAATTGCAACCTTTCGATCAAGCCCATATCATGTCTCTCAGCCGCAGGCTTGCTCTTTTCCTCATCCTCGGACCTCTTAGCCAAAAATGCCAAATCTTCTTTGCAATTATCCAAAGCATATGAAACCAAATACTTCAAAAATTCTTCAGCCAAATCCATGTCATCGTCCAAATCAGCGAAAGCCATCTCAGGCTCAATCATCCAGAACTCTGCCAAGTGACGAGACGTATTTGAATTCTCAGCGCGGAATGTCGGCCCGAAAGTATAAATATCTCCCATCGCCAAGGCCGCAAGCTCTCCTTCCAACTGTCCAGAAACAGTCAGATTCGTTTCCTTTCCGAAGAAGTCTTGTTTGTAATCAACCTCTCCTTCCTCGTTCATTGGAGGATTCTTTGGATCGATAGTCGTTACTTTAAACGTTTCTCCAGCTCCTTCAGCATCCGAATGAGTAATCAATGGAGTATGTATATTCAAAAATCCTTTGTCATTGAAGAATTTATGAACTGCGAAAATCATCGCATGCCTAAGGCGATAAATCGCCGAGAATGTATTGGTTCTTGGTCTTAAGTGAGCTATTTCTCTTAAAAACTCCAACGAGTGCTTTTTAGGCTGCAAAGGATAACTATCTGGATCAGCCTTACCAATCACCTCGATTGCCTCAGCTAGTATTTCCACAGATTGACCCGAACCTTGCGATGCCACTACTTTTCCAACTACAGACAAACTTGCTCCTGTAGTAACATCCTTCAAAATTTCTTCTGAAATAATATTCGGATCAGCGACAACTTGCAAATTATTAATCGTAGAACCGTCATTAAGTGCGATGAAACTCACATGCTTATTGCCTCTTTTCGTGCGTACCCATCCTTTAACGCAAACTTGGATATCTGCTTCCGCTGACTCCAATAAGGTCTTGATTTTAGTTCTTCTCAATGTTGTCACTGTAATCGTATTTTTATTCATTTTTAAAAATATGCAAAGCGATTCCTTATTTGATTGCCTATATGACAAAAAAAGAATCCGCTTGTACACAAATTAAGAGCTTTAAGCTTTCATTTACAAGTCATGAACCTGAAACATAAACAAAGAGTCGGACACCAACTGGCTATTTCCTTTGAAATGCCTATAAAATTCCCTTTCAGCATCTATTCTTAGGGCATTCAGAGAATCCTTTTGGTGTAAAACAATATTCATGGCTTTAAATGATTCATTAAGCTTTGCTTCCAAATTCAACCCAAAATTCGCTTCAAAGTCTCTTCCATACTTCAATCTTTCACTCAACAGATCCTTTTTTCTTTTCATCTGCACAAGCTCGTCTTTTTTAAGATCAAGCTGGCGACTATAAGTTTCAGCAGTCATCATTGCGGAGTCAGCAACTGCCAACTCAGACTTATGCGTTGAAAAAATATTTTTGGAATTGAAATACTTTAATCTGGCGGTAGCTTCTTTGCGAGCATTCAAATCGCTTTTATTCACCAATTCTTCTAAAGACTTGAGCAGTCTAACTCTTTCTCCTTTGTATCTATTGATCTTCAGGCCAATCTCTTTTGTTTCAATGTCCGAAGATTGCATTCTTTGTTTCAATTTGCTTATGCTCAATTCATTGTTAAGCTTCTCATCCGCTAATTCCAAAATAGCCCCATTGACCGATTCCATTTTCTCAAGCAAACCGCTAAGATTGTCATCAGCTATTTTCCTCAGCATTTTCTCCCGTTCCAAATCTTCAATTAATATCTCTTTAGAACTTTCAAGTCTTCTCTTGCTTGTGCTATCGGTTTCCAATAAAATTTTTGCTGACAACTGCTCAATCTCAGCACTAAGGCTTGAAGATTTTTTTTCCAATAGATTTATTCTTTCCTGCCCTACCGTTCTTTCTTTTCCTAAAGTAGAAAGCGTGCTTTCCATTGATTCTTGCCTGATGCCTAAAGATTTCACTTCATTATTATATGAAGCAACTTCTTCTTCCCATGATCTTTTCATATACTTCAAAGCCGTCTGCCTTTCAGTCTTGGCCATTATGGAATCCTGCAATGAATCAATTCTTCTTTGAATTTCGACTTTACGCAGACTATCTTGACGGACTACAGCTTGGGCTTTTTGCCATTCCAACTTATCATCGGACATCGTTTTTTTCGAATCCAAGACCCGCTTTCCAATATTGGATCTCTGTTCTTCCAGTTCATTCATTCTTTCGGATAAAATCAAGCTTTCATGCGTCAAATACTTGTCCAGAGAATTAATATCCCTCGACATATTGACCACCAACCTTCTAATGCCCGTCGTGTCGACTGTTTTGCTTGACAAATCCAAATGCCTCATTTGAAATATCAAGAATTTTTGCCGATAAAACTTCTTGAGCAAAATCACGAATTTAGCTGTTTCCACCCTGTATCTTGAAATAAGGCCTCCTGCACCCGAAGCATTCAACTGCTCAGCTTCATCGCATTTTTCATTCACATAAAGGCCAAATTCATCCACAAAACTTTCTTCTTCTTCAAAATATACATCAAATTCATCCCGCAGGTCTTTCTCGGCATTAACTAGATTTTTTGATAAGGAGTCAATCTCTACAAAATCAACAACGGTTCCTTCTTCTAGATTCTTCTCGGCCAGGACAAGTCGTTCAAAAAAGCTCTTTCTTTCGGCGAAATATTGTTCACTTTGGCTCATGTACTCTTTTTTTTCCACATCGATATTCAACCAATGCTTTTCCAAAGCCGACGCGCTTCTTTTGTTTGACAAAACGGGCTTGCTGTTCTCCTTGCAAGAACTTAACGTCAGAAATAAACAAATAATAAAAAGAATAGTATTTTGTTGATTCATTAAACCTAGAAAACGTTCCAAAATTGCTCTCAATCTGATATCAACTTTTTTATTAGATGAATCGAGCTTACATTAATCTAGGAACTACATGAAATAAATTTAGTTTATCGAAACTATCGAAAAGATAGGCATCGAGTTTATTAGCCAAAGACACCATGCTTTGCCAACCCAGTATCCTTAAATTGTAAAAAATAAAGCCAGTCAAGCGGATTTTAGCATATTACTGCTAAATTGCAAAGTAAAAGTATCTAATCTAAAACAGAGAAAAAAGATTCTATTCATATAATTATGTGGACTAAATTTGCACATTTTGTACTAAAAAACAGAATAGCGCTCATTGGAATTATTGGAATTATAACAGTTTTTATGGGCTATAATGCCAGAACTGTTGAGATGAGCTACGAATATGGAGGTATCGTGCCTAAAGACGATGCCGAAATGGTTTTTTTTGACCAATTCAAAGAAACGTTTGGTGAGGACGGGAACATACTAGCCATCGGGCTTAATAATCCTAAAGTTTACGAATATGATGATTTTAAAAACCTGAACTACCTAAGTCAGGAAATCAGCAGAATAGAAGGAGTAAACGACGTGCTTTCACTGCCCAAGGCTGTGAAGATCGTAAAGGACACTGAAAAGAAAAAATTCGATTTGGTGCCTATCTTCAAGCCCTTCCCTGATAACCAGCATCAACTGGACAGCCTCATTCAAGTAGCTAAAGAGCAAAAATTCTACGCCGGGCAAATCATCAATGAAAAGACCAACGCTACTTTATTGCTGATCTCCATCAACAAAAACTATCTTGATTCCAACAAGAGATTTCAATTGATGGATGATATCCAAAGAGCCGGAGATCAATTCCAAGAGCATACAGGCATAGAGCTTCATTACGCTGGTTTGCCTTATATCAGAGCCACGTTATCAACAAAAATGAAGGCAGAGCTACAAATGTTCTTAGTGCTTTCGCTAGCCGTTACGGCCTTGATTCTATGGGTATTCTTCAGGTCATGGGACGCTGTGCTAGTCCCTATTATCTTGATTGGCATCATCGTTATCTGGAGCACGGGCACATTAGGCATATTGGGGTACAAAATCACCATGCTAACGGGCTTGATACCGCCTATTATTGTCGTCATAGGTATTCCAAACAGTATTTACCTGCTTAACAAATACCATCAGGAGATCTCCAGACATGGCAATAAAATTCGTGCTTTAAGCCTAGTCATCCGCAAAATCGGAGTCGTTACGCTGATTACAAATGTTACCACAGCCATAGGATTTTTGGTATTGACAACCACTAATATTGGCATACTTAAAGAATTTGGTATCGTTGCAGGAATCAATATTCTCGCTACATTTTTTGTTAGTATTATTTTTATTCCTGCGGTATTCAGCTACCTGCCGCCACCAAATGGCAAAAGGCTGAACCATCTTAATTCTAAATTCACTCAAAAGATGGTGAATATGCTGGATATAACTGTCCATCGCCATCCGATCATAATTTTCACAGTATCAGGAATCATCGCTGTAGTCTCAATTTACGGCATGAGCAAGATGAATGCTATCTCCTATATGGTTGACGATATTCCTGAAGATAGCAAGATCATGACTGACTTGAGATTTTTCGAAAACAACTTTGGCGGCGTGATGCCTTTGCAATTTGTAGTTGACACAGGCAAACCAAAAGGAGTAATGAGCTTGTCCACCATGAAAAAAGTGAATAAGTTTGAAGAAGCCTTAGCCAATGAGCATATTATCTCGCAACCGGTATCCATCATTTCATTCGTGAAAGCCTCCTCGCAAGCCTTTTACAATGGTAATCCAAACTATTACAAGCTTCCCAACAGCAGAGACAAAAACTTTATCTTAAGATACTTATCCAACCAAGACGAAGACCAAAGCGGATTATTAAATTCTTTTGTGGACTCCACAGGCCAAAAGATGCGTATTTCTTGCATGGTGGCGGATGTGGGTTCCCATAAGCTTGGCGAATTGCTTTCCGATAAAGTACAGCCTGAAATCGACTCTATATTTGGAAATTCAAAAATTACAGTCAAGCCTACTGGAACTACTTTGCTATTTGTAAAAGGAAATGACTTCTTGATCAACAACTTGAAAAAGAGCATGGCTTTAGCTTTTGTGTTGATTGCCTTTATCATGGCCGCTTTATTTGGCAGAGTAAGAATCATCATCATTTCATTGATCCCAAATATTCTTCCGCTGCTTATCACGGCAGGAATCATGGGATATTTTGGAATTTCGCTCAAGCCAAGCACTGCTCTTATCTTCAGTATTACCTTTGGCATCGCAGTAGATGACTCTATTCACTTTTTGGCAAAATACAGGCAAGAGCTTTTCGCCAATAATTTCTTTGTGCCTTTGGCAATATCAAAGTCTTTAAAAGAAACCGGAATGAGCATGATCTACACTTCCATTGTTCTATTCTTTGGATTTGTGATCTTTTCATTTTCCCAATTTGGAGGAACGAAAGCGCTAGGCATACTCACTTCCATTACTTTGATGATTGCTATGTTCACGAACCTTATTCTATTGCCTGCGCTATTAATGGTATTTGACAAAGGAAAGCGCAAAAAAGGAGACGGTCTAATCGAACATTACGAGGACTTTTATCATGAGGATGAAGATGAGGAAATTGATTTAAGAAGACTTGGACTGAGCTAAATATTAAACATACTATTTAATTCAAAAGCTTGATTTGCAACCAACTGCAATCAAGCTTTTTTATTTATATGCAAAATGGCATCCACTCATTTCAAACAATTTCAACTCGCTAAACTACATTTTGATGCAATGGAATAGATTATCATAACATTATAGTTCAAGAATGCTTAGTTTTGAGATGCTTATCGTGAAAAAATTCACTAAATTTAGCAGTTAAAGAGCTCTCGCAGCTCTTTTTCATTTAGCATGATTACAATAGTCCGATGAAATACAACGAATATAAGCAAGTTAACTATGCTCAGATAGCCGAAGAAGTGCTGTCTTTTTGGAAAGAAAATGAAGTTTTCCAAAAGTCCGTTGAGACTAGAGAAGGAAATCCTACATTTACTTTTTTTGAAGGTCCTCCATCTGCGAATGGAGTGCCGGGAATTCACCACGTAATGGCGCGTACGGTGAAGGATATTTTTTGTCGTTATAAGACATTAAAAGGATTCCAAGTAAAAAGAAAAGGTGGATGGGATACTCATGGTCTGCCTGTTGAGCTTCAAGTAGAAAAAGAACTAGGCATCACTAAAGAAGATATTGGCAAAAAAATCTCTGTGGAAGAGTACAATGCCAAATGCCGAGAGTCTGTTATGAAGTTCAAGAGCAAGTGGGATGACTTGACTGAAAAAATGGGCTATTGGGTAGATCTTGACAATCCATATATCACATTTGACAGGGATTATATGGAAACGCTTTGGCACTTGATCAAGCTTTTCTATGAAAAAGGATTATTGTACAAAGGATACACTATCCAGCCTTACTCTCCGGCAGCAGGCACAGGATTAAGTTCTCACGAGCTTAACCAACCGGGTTGCTACAGAGACGTGAAAGACACTTCAATCACAGCGCAATTTAAAGTCAAAGGCACTGAGAACGATTATTTCATCGCTTGGACGACAACTCCTTGGACTTTGCCTGCCAATTCAGCTTTGGCTATCAACAGAAGCATCACTTACGCTAAAGTAAAAACATTCAACCAATATACTCACGAGCCGATAAACGTAATATTGGCTAAAGATAGAATTGGTTCTTACTTCAATAAAAAAGCTGAAGATCTTAAAATTGAAGATTATAAAGCTGGCGATAAACTGATTCCGTTTGAAATCATCGAAGAATTCAAAGGCGACACATTAATCGGTCAATCTTACGAGCAATTAATGCCATACATTCCTTTGGAAGCTCCTGCGTTTACAGTAGTTCATGCGGATTATGTTTCTACCGAGGATGGTACTGGTATTGTTCATATCGCCAAGACATTTGGTGCGGATGACTTTCAGGTGTGTGTGCAAAACAACATCCCTGGCATCACCATATTGGATGAAAATGGAGATGAGGCTCCTATCGTAGACAGACAAGGTAGATTGGTGAAAGAAATCACTGATTTCGCTGGCATGTATGTGAAAAATTACGAAGGTCATGACGAGTCTGATCCGAATTACAAGTCTACAGATGTTCTTATTTCTATCAAATTGAAAGAAGAAAATAAGGCATTCAGAGTAGAGAAGTATGAGCACAGTTATCCTCACTGTTGGAGAACTGACAAGCCGGTGCTTTACTATCCTCTTTCTTCTTGGTTCATTCGTACGACTGAATATAAAGATAAATTAATCGAGCTTAACAAGACGATCAACTGGAAGCCTGCTTCTACCGGACAAGGTAGATTTGGCAACTGGCTTGAAAACTTGGTTGACTGGAACTTAAGCCGTTCAAGATATTGGGGTACTCCGCTTCCAATCTGGAGAACAGAAGATGGCAAAGAGGAGATCTGCATTGGCTCGCTTCAAGAACTTAAAGACGAAGTAGCGAAAGCTATCGAAGCAGGTTTCATGACAGATCAAATCGGTGAAGATTTTGACCTGCACAGACCATATGTTGATGATATTTATTTAGTTTCTCCATCAGGTCAAAAAATGACTCGCGAGACAGACCTTATTGACGTTTGGTTTGACTCGGGCGCTATGCCTTACGCTCAATGGCACTTCCCGTTTGAGAATCAGGAAATCTTCGGAGAAAACTATCCTGCTGACTTCATCGCTGAAGGTGTAGACCAGACTAGAGGTTGGTTCTTTACTTTGCATGCGATAGCGGTAATGTTGTTCGACTCTGTAGCATTTAAAAATGTAATCGCTAACGGACTTGTGCTTGATAAGAATGGGAACAAGATGTCTAAGAGATTAGGCAATGGTGTTGATCCATTTGAAACATTGCAGAAATTTGGTCCTGACGCTACGAGATGGTACATGATCTCGAACGCTAACCCTTGGGACAACTTAAAATTTGATATAGAAGGCGTGGCTGAAGTTCAAAGAAAACTATTCGGAACACTTCAAAATACATATTCTTTCTTCGCGCTTTACGCAAACCTTGATGGGTTTACTTATGAAGGCGAAGAGATTCCTTTGAAAGACAGACCTGAAAGCGACCAATGGATTCTTTCTAAGCTTAACAGCTTAAAGATTGAAGTTGACGAAGCTTACAGCACTTACGAGCCGACAAGAGCTGCCCGTTTGATTCAAGGATTCGTTTCCGATCAATTAAGCAACTGGTATGTTCGTCTTAACAGAAAGCGTTTCTGGAAAGGTGAATATAATGATGACAAAAAAGCTGCGTATCAGACGCTTTACACTTGTTTAGAGACTATAGCTAAACTAGGTTCTCCAATAGCTCCATTCTATATGGATAAGCTTTACAGAGATCTTAACGCTGTATCTGGAAGAGAAAAGAATCTGTCAGTGCACTTGGCTAAATTCCCTAAAGTAACTGAAGGTTCTATCAACAAAGAGCTCGAGCACAGACAAGAATTAGCTCAAACAGTTAGTTCATTAGTTCACTCATTGCGTAAGAAAGACAGACTTAAAGTACGCCAACCTCTTCAAAAAATCCTTATCCCGGTGCTAAACGAAGAGTTTAAGCATCAGATACAAGCGGTTGAAGATATCATCAAGACGGAAGTGAATATCAAAGATGTTGAGTTCATCGATGATACATCAGGAATCTTGGTGAAGAGTATCAAACCTAACTTCAAGACATTAGGTAAAGCTTACGGGCCTAAGATGAAAGCAATCGTAAAGGTTGTCAATGGATTTGGAAAAGACGAGATTGCAGCGATTGAAAAAGAAGGTCACCTGGATATCACTCTGGAAGGAGGAGATGAAATCAAACTTCTTATCGAAGATGTAGTTATCCAATCTCAAGATATTCCTGGTTGGTCAGTTGCTTCAGAGAATGGGGTTACAGTTGCTTTGGATATCAATTTAACTGACGAACTAAAAGCTGAAGGTCTTGCTAGAGATTTTGTAAACAGAATTCAAAACCTTCGTAAAGACAGCGGTCTTGAAGTGCAAGACAAAATTAACATCAGAATCGAAAAAGGCAATGAGTTTGCTGAAAACGCATTGAATACGAACAGAGATTATATCTGCGAGGAAGTTCAAGCTCTAAGCCTTGAGTTTACTGAAAAAGTAGACAACGGAACAGAAATGGATATAGACGGAGTAATACTTCAAGTAAGCATAAACTCTTAATAGATTTTATCACAGGGAAAGATGCTTTGCTCTTTCCCTGTTTTAATTTTTGATTTATCTTAAAATTTCATCGCAGAACTAATACTCTGTGAGCAAATTCAGATCATATGAAATACGCAAAATATTACTTGGCAGCTCTGGCGGTCATTGTTATTGATCAAATAGTAAAACTTTTGGTCCATTTTTATATGCCAATGGGTTCGGCAGGCGAAATCCAAGTATTGGGTGATTGGTTCAAACTGCATTATACACTAAATCCGGGAATGGCATTTGGTATGGAGTTGGGTTCTGATTACGGAAAACTATTCTTGACGACATTCAGATTATTCGCCACAGGAGGTATTGCTTATTATTTATATTATCTGGCAAAGAAAAACGTCAGCAGAGGATTGCTCTGGTGCATTGCCTTGATTTTGGGAGGTGCAATTGGCAATGTTGTAGATAGTATTTTTTACGGCGTGTTTTTGAATAATGCTCCTTATAACGCGCCTTCGCCATGGTTTCATGGGCAGGTAGTCGACATGTTTTACGTTGACATCTGGGAGGGATACCTTCCTGAATGGCTTGGAGGTGGATATATGGCACTATGGCCAATATTCAATGTTGCGGATGCTTCGATTTTTATCGGCGTAGCCATCATCATCATCTTCCAAAAAAGGTTCTTCAAGGAAACCGGAGAACTTCATCATGACTCGCACCCTGAGGATATTATTTCTTAAACTGAAAAAGAAATATTTAAAAAATATAGAAGCTGTCTCTAAGAATCGACAGCTTTTTTGTTTTTAAACTGTTTTATAAATCTAAATTATATTGCTCTTCTGTTAACCATTCTTTCTTTTTTATTAGTCTAGATTTGTCTTCTTCTTCCAAGCCTGTAATTAAAGTAGGAGCATCTGTAGCACAGACTGCCGCGCACTGTGGTTCATCATATTCTCCAATACAATTTGTACACTTATCAGCAACTATAAAATAACTCTCATCAGATAAAGGCTTATTTATAACATCCGCATCAATAACTTCACCATTTAAGTTTTTAACTTGCCCACTCAAACTGGTTCCATCAGAAAATTTCCAATATTCTCCTACATCATATATGGCAGTGTGTGGACATTCAGGTTCACAAGCTCCCATGTTTGTGCATAAATCTGTATCAATAAATAAAGCCATTTTTACTTTAAATATACTAATGAAACGCTATACAATACTCCATTTATTTGAACTTCTCATCAAATAAAAGCCCCTTTTATAAGTATCTCTTTTATTATTTTCTCTCTCCAGAATATCAAAGAGTTCGTCATTATACCCTTTCTCAAAAAACTCTAAATCAGAAACTATCTCTTTATCTTCAGTATATTCATATAATTCTTCTGATGAGGACTGTATAATTTCTATTTCTTTGTTTTGAATGCATATTGAAAATCAATCCAAAATAGTGTCGTTTTCACAAAAATTGGAGCTCCATTTTCATCATGTTCAATATCAATAACTTTAGACACAGAAGAATCAAAGATACTTTTGGCGTACTCTCCTCGGCAGTTTAAACTTTCAAACCATAGAGTAACATGATTGAACTGCTCTAAAAACATTTCTTCAGTCCATTCATCATTCTTTGAAAATAACTCTCGAAATTTATTGCTACAGAGTTTAATATAATCTCCTACAGAAATCATAGAATTAAGTTTCAGGCTTGCTATAACATGCTATTGTTATTATATCTAGAGGCGATCTGAGCAGGCCTTAGCGAAGCAAGCAATGTGATCACAATAACAACAGCTCCAGTAACTAACAAATCCGTCCAAATAATTTTAACAGGGTAGGGGATGAGGACATTTCCTTGGAAGCCCATTTTCACAAGACCAAACTCGGCTTGCAACAAGCAAATTCCCAATCCTGTAAACACGCCCAGCAAGGCTCCTGTAATGGCAATTATCAAGCCTTCATTTAAGAAAATACGACGAATCAAATGATCCGAGGCTCCCATTGCATACATAACCGAAATGTCTTTTTTCTTTTCGATGGCAAGCATACTAAGCGAGAAAAATATATTAAAGGAAGCCACCGCAATAATAAAGCTTAACGCTACAATTAAAAACAAACGCTCGATACGCAATACTTTTAACAAAGTAGCTTGCTGCTCATCCCGATTCAATACTTCAAATTTATCTCCAAGCAACTTTTTCAGCTCATTCTGCACTTTGCTTACTCTGGCATCGCTCTCTAACATAATTTCAAGACTGGTTCGCTCATTGCCATAACCAGTCAAACCTTGAGCAAAACTCAAAGGCACTATTATATAATCCAGCTTCCTATCGACAGTAAAAACCCCCGAAGGCAATATGCTTTTGTTGTTAAACATTTTGCGAGGGTCAAGGCTAGCCTTCGCTTTTCTCTTTGGATAATAAATCTGAAGGGGATAGAAGTCATTATTGACATTTACCGATAGAGCATATTGCACTTCAGCACCTATCAAAGCATAATTTCTTTGCTTCTCTCTATACTTGAACGTGCCAAGGTTTATCTGCTCACCAATACCGCTTTGTTCTTTGTACTCCGGACTTACGCCTTTTACTTTCACCACCATCTCGGCTTTCTTGTATCTGGCATACGCATTGTCCTCTATCACTTCGCTGACGGAAGCGATTCCTGGCACGGATTTGATCTCGGCGATAAAAGAACTATCCACTTCAAAAGTCTTCCCTTTTTTAGCTTCCACCAAAAGTTGCGGATCGAAACTATTGTAAAAGCTTCTAATCAAACTTCCCAATCCATTATAAACAGAAAGCACAACAACAAGCGCCATCGTCCCGATAGCAACTCCTATCATCGAAATATTGCTGATGATACTGATGAAGTTCTTTTGCTTTTTGGACTTAAAATATCTCTTAGCAATAAAAAATGGAAGATTCAAAGTGTCAGGTATTTAGTTCAATATCCAAATTAAGCAATTAGTCGATATCTCTTGAGTAATCGTCTGGATTTATTTTATCATCATTTGGTATTTCAATATCATTAAGCAAATTCTCGATGCGGCTGGCATTGTCAAGCGTAGTATCAAGGAAAAAAGCCAGCTCAGGCACTATGCGAACCTGCTTGGCGATCTTATTTCCTAAAAACTTGCGAATCTCAGGTTTATGTTGGTTTATCAATTTAATGTTTTCCTCAGGAGTCTTCGCCAGCATAAAACTCAAATACACTTTCGCAAAACTCAAATCCGGGCTCATCTTCACCTCAGACACTGTAATGAACATGCTTCCGAACAAATGCTTAGTTTGTCTTTGGAATATTTCACTCAAGTCTTTTTGTATAAGCTTTGAAAATTTCTGTTGTCTCTTGCTTTCCATATTTTATTAGGATAAATATTCTGATATTTTTGTAGTTCAATGTATCTTTTCAACCCAAAGCTCGAACTTAAGTTAAAAAGCATACAAAAATAAAAAACAGGAATTTAATTAACTCACTAAAAGGCGCAATTCTTTGTTACAGTATTTTAGAATCAACGACCCGTTTAGACTTGCATGGATTTTATTGATATTATTCATCGCCCAAATTCCAATATGGACAGGCCCTGAATTTGTGACCCAGTTCCAATTAAAAGGATTTATCATTGGCGAAGCCCTGAATGGAGGCAACACCATGTACAAAGATATTTATGACTCTACAGGACCATTATCAGCTGGATTTTACTGGATGTATCATAATATCTTCAACAACTCGTTATGGGCTGATCGAATATTAGGAACGCTCATCGTCTTCATTCAAGCGGCCATTGTAAACGCAATCCTCAATAATTTAAAAGTTTACAATGAAAGCTCTTATATTTCTGCCTTAGTCTACTCGTTTCTTTGCTTGTCTTTCTTCACCTTTTCATTGTTATCGCCTTGGATGCTAAGCATGCCATTCGTTTTGATGAGCATTTACTTCACCATTATCCATATGAATAGCAAAACCAAAGATGATATCTACCTCATTATGGCAGGACTTCTTATGGGCACGGCTTCGTTATTTTATTGGACCAACTCTTTGTATATCATAGGCATAGAAGTCATACTAGTGGTTTCTTCAGCCACAATATTCAGACGATACCTTTTATTTTTATTCGCATCCATATTGCCTATAGCAATAGCGTACTGCTACTTTTTTATTTTTGACGCTTCTTCAGAATTTTTCTATCAAAATAGCCTTTCTTTCTTCAATATCGGTTCGCATTTTTCAGTATCGAAATACGGCATTCTTATTCCTGTAGCTATTCCTTTAATCATGCTATTTGCTTCATTTTTTAAAATGGTTGAAAGAGCATCATTCAATTTCAACCAAGCGAAAGTAAATACTTCTATGGTTTTGTTGCTGATTATAGGCCTGTTTGCAACAGCATTCAGTGATGGAAAGGAACCTTCAAAATTCATCTTTTTGCTGTTCCCAATGACATATTTCATATGTTATCTGCTTTTGCTTATTCAGCGAAGATTCATTGCTGAAATATTCTTTGGGGTGCTTTCAGTAAGCGCGTTGCTCACTAATTACAATAGCTATTATCAAAAAGGCTTCATGTCAGAAATTTTGAATTTGAACAAATTGACCGCAAAGCACGAGCCTGACAATGCACCATTCGAAAACAAAAAAATATTGGTCATTGGCGAGGACTTAAGCCATTACGCAAAAGCTAAGTTATCGACACCTTATCTTAATTGGGAAATATCAAAACCATTGTTTGAAGAGCTGGATTATTACGATAACCAAACAAATCTATATGTGAACTTCAAGCATCATGCTCCTGACCTCATTATAGATGAAAAAGGCGTATTCAAAAACATTCAGAACACAATTCCTTTAATTAAAAAAAGCTACAAATTAATAGAGGAAGGCGATATCAGCATTTACTCAAAATCAGCTTCACTGAAAAAATAGATAAAGTCTTAAAGCCACCTTTTTGGGGTGGCTTTAGAACTCTACTACATTGGTTAAAAACCAATGGGAACACATTTACACTACACTAATTATATGTGGTTTTCTTTCGTGTTTTGTAACCAGTAAATGCTATAAATTTTCTAATTAATTTTTATAATCCTATTTTAAAGCCTTTAGTTTCTATCTTTTAGCATTAAAATAACTCTTCTATTTTTTTGACGGCCTTCTTTTGTGGTATTTGGAGCCGCGGGATCACTGAAACCTTTGCCGACTATTTTCATTCTGCTCGGAGAAATATCATGTTGTTGCAAGAAATTAAATATTGACAATGCGCGTCTTCTCGACAAATCTTCATTATACGTTTCGGACCCAATATGATCTGTATGCCCAATGACCATAACATCATAAGTTGGATTATCCATTAAAAAAGGAACTACTTCTTGCTTCAACATCATCTTATATCCCGCTCTAATATAAGTCTTGTCGAAATCAAATAATATCGGCATGAAAATCGGCGCTTTTGCAACTTTTGGCTTTGGCAAAACAGCAGGAACCTCTTCAACAATAGCTTCAGGTTCATATTTTTTAGAGCTAAGCATAAATACCTCTATCTTTTTTCGCTCTCTAGTGCTTGCGACAAAAGCCATCTCCTCATTTGGATAAATACTAAAATACGCGTCAAACGCGCTAGTATTCACATGTTTGCCCATATTCACAGGGTCCGTCCATTGACTATAGTCATTGCCGAGCCTCTGGGACATGTATACATCCGCGCTTCCTTTCCCTCCAGGCCTATTACTTGAAAAATAAAGCGTATTCTTGTCATCAGACATAAATGGAGTTATCTCATAATATGGGGAATTTATATTGGAAGGCAACCGATGAGGATCACTCCACTTCCCATTCTTGCCTAACATTGAAATATAAAGGTCCTCATTGTCCGATTTTTTATCAGGGAATTTAGATAGTATCACCAAATCACCTTCCGGATGAACATAAAAACTATACAAAGAATCAATCACATTCTTTCCATGCACTTTCATCTGTTCCGGTTTCACCCATTCATTTTCCTCCAACCTTGTATATGACAAGCCATTGGCTTTTTTAGCCCTTTTATCATATGTGCCTAACAGGTATAGGGTGTCTCCAGAATAAGATATTCCCACTACGGCATTATTTCTTTTATTATTCAGAAGCGAATCATATACTCCTCCAGCTTTTAGATCGGAAAACTTATAATGAAATATATCCTGACTTTCATAACTTGTCTCTCCTGACTCATCTTCCAGCATATTAGCTTTCACAACATAGAGAACATCCATCGAGTCATTATAAAGAGGAAAAAAAGTAGGCAGTTCCGAGTTTATAGGCAATTTCTCCACACTATAAAAATATGGTACCTGTTGTGCTCTGGCAGAGAACGCCATCAATAGAAATACCAGAACAGTAGCAACTTTATTCATAAACAGAATTATTTAACGAATTTGAAAACCTATAATTACTTCATGAGACCCATTGCTGTATCTGCTCAAATCATTCTCTATCATGCTATAACTATATGATACTTTATACTTATCGACAAATCTGGCTCCTATCATAGCGATCCAACTATTATTGGAAATATAAGATCCTCCGACCCATATTCGCCTTTTGTAATACAAGAGCAAATTGAAATCCAACACTGTTGGAGCAGGAGGCACAATGTGGATCAAAAGAGTAGGTCTTAATTCCAGCTTATGAGAAAGAGGTATCATATAACTTCCCATTAGCAAATGGCTTAAATACAATTTCGACACATTGCTTCTGTCATCCACTACATACCTATTATCAACCGTAGTAATCGAGTACCCCAAATTCAATCGATCAGAATACAAATACACTCCGCCATCAAAATTGTAGAACTTTCTATTTTCATAATCATTCGCGTATCGCAAATAAGTAGGGTCGTTGGGGTTCACTAATTTGCTGGCGTTCTCTTGGATAAAATTATCCCTTGTCCAAAGCGCTCCCAAGCCCAAACTAACCTTGTACCTTTCGCTAATTCGATAATGAACGGCTCCCGCCAACTTTACATTAACGGTCTCAAAAGCGCCATACTTGTCATAATAAACCAATGCTCCCAATCCGAACATGAACCTTCTTTCACCTTCTTCTTTCGCCAACTTCAAAACATCATTATCTTCACCCATTCTCAAGCCTCCGATCGGGTACTCTTTGGGTTTCCAGCTATTCAACCCAAAATTTGCGGCGAAAAAAAACGTCTCGGGAGATTCATTGATGCCATCCCATTGCTTTCTAGCGCCAGCATCCAAATCCATAAAACCATTTTTCCCTATTGTCGCCGAGTTGATCAAATATTGATTCTCAACATATTGTCCAAAATACTCAAGCATCTGGGCATTGCAGTCTGAAAAATAGACAACAAATAAAGCAATCAACAAATACGCTCTCTTTAACATGCTATTTATCGTATAATTGTAATTATTCCATTAATTTTATTATTCTCATCATCATTCAATTCGATGACGTAGTAATATGTCGCAACTGGCAAATCGGATCCATTTTTCCTTCCATCCCATTCATCCTCATATCCGTCGGAAGAGACAAAAAGCTCATTGCCTGACCGGTCATAGACTTTCACTTTAGCCTGTGGATAGTAACTTATGCCTATGATTTCAAAAGTGTCATTAATTCCATCTCCGTCAGGAGTAAAAACATCAGGTATATCCAGTCCTCTAATGACAAAAACACTCGTTTCTTTCTCTATCGCGCACTCTCGATAACCTTCATACCAAGCAGATAAAGTGTAATCAATACTCTCTGTTGGCGTGCATATTGGATTCATAATATTCGGATCATTCAAAAACTTGGTAGGCATCCAAGAAAACCTGTTCGCCTCTACAACTGTAGGCGTAAACTGTATAGGTCTGTCGTAATGCGTAGTATCGTACCTATTCAAGCTTACGCTTATCTTCGGCGCAACCTCTACAGTCATCATGCATCTGGCGGATCTTTTAGCGCTATCCTCCACAAACCATGTCACCAAAGTCGTATCCCCGACAGGATAATCGCCACTAGCATTATCAGTATTGTTAAAGGAGTTTCTGAGTTCAATTATATTGCAATTGCCCTTGATCTCAGGCATAGGCACCTCCACATAACTGACACAAGAGGTAATGTTCGGAGGACAAGTGATTTCAGGTCTCTGACTGTCATTCACTGTCACCGTAAAAGTGCAGATTTGATCGAAATTGCCTGAGAATGCTCTATACTCCACAGTGGTTTCTCCAATATTAAAGAAGTCACCCGGTTTATAATTGGACGTTATTTCTCCGCAATCTGAAACCAAGGTCGGCGGAATCCAATAAACTCTCGCTCCACATTCATTGTAAGTGTTATTTACAACCAAATCAGCTGGGCAACCTTGAATCAATTCATCTTGATATGGTTCCACAGTGACAAAAGCATTGCAAGACGCTTCATTGCCATACTTGTCCGTCACAGTCAAAACAACTTCATCAACACCTAGATCATCGCAACCAAACTCGGTTTTGCTCAATTCAAGATTCACCGATTGAGCGCAATTATCATAAGAACCATTATCTATGTCATTCACATTAAGCTTTGCAGTTCCTCTACGGGGAAGCGTAATTGTATAGTCCTTGCATTTGGCAACCGGAGGAATATCATCGTACACCTCCACTTCAAGTATCAATCTAAAATCCAGGCCATCAACATCAACTCCGCCAATCAAAACAGTGTATTGCCCTAAATCCAACTCCGATCCAGGTCCCGGAGATTGAAAGTTCACGGTAACGCCTGGATTCATACTAGTTAACTGTTGACCATAATCCGGTAGCGAAGCCATGCAATTTTCATTAATTGGTATTCTTTCAGTTGAAGGGAAGTGTATGTCATCCCTATTCACTCTTATTATAGTCTTGCATTTGCCGACATTATTGGACTGGTCTATAGCTACGATATCCACAGCATTATCCCCATAATTCAACACGGTTCTAAATTCAGGCAATTGGAACAACGACTGAACAGTGCAATTTTCGATAATGTCCTCTGGTCTCAACGAATCAATCACATTCACTACAAGGTCAGGCAACTCTTGAGGCGTTGCGATCAATTCAATGGTATCAGGACAATAAACAACAGGAGCTATCGCGTCTATCACATTCACTCTAGCCAATGCTTGAGAAGTATTGCCATCATCATCCGTTACGCTTAGAGTCACCTCATTCAAGCCCAAACTATTGCATTCAAACACTTCCATACTTACTGTTCTTTTCAGCATTCTATCGCAACTTTCAAACGATCCGTCATCGATATCATCAGGTCCAAGCTTATAAAAACCGTTAATGTCCAGATAAATATCTGTGTCTTTGGCTAATGCCACAGGCGACAAAGTGTCTATCACATTCACTACTGATAAGCATGAGGATTTAAAACCAACAGAATTAGTCAGTGTCAATTTCACCTCATTCTCGCCAATATCAGCACAGCTAAAGCTGGTTCTCTGCGCATTAAAAACTACTTCATCCAATGAACCGCAAGGATCGTAAGACCCTCCATTCAACTCCATTGGATCTATCTGAACTTGTCCAGAGAAATCTAGGTATATATCAATATCCTCGCAAATAGCTTCAGGACTTCTACCAATACTCAAAAAGGTTCTGCAAGAATCTATGCCTCCATCATCATTCGTTCCAAATAAAGTCACTTCAACGATACCAGCATCAACCAATGTTCCTGCCTCCGGCACTTGGCGAATATTGAATAGTTGAGGGTTAATAGCTCCAAACTCCGACTTCAAATCCACTACAGGGGCTCTGCATGATTGATCAGCTTGCACAGTCACAGGGTCCACACAATTCAGTTGCGATTCCGGAGACGACTCTATCTCCAAAGTCAACCACCCTTTAGAGGCGTTTCTGGCAACATCAAAAGCGTCAATTTCCACATGATAAGAACCTACTGCCAACCTTTCCCCTTCAATGGGATTCTGGGTAACGGACAGTAATGCGCAATTATCCTGTACATCCTTCAAATCAGGAACGGTTCCTATATTTGAATTATCAGCGACAATAGTGATTATCTCTCCATCATTCAATATCATAGGAGGCTCTTTGTCTTCAACTGTAACCGCAAAATCGCAAGTTGCTATGACCGTCCCTGAATTATTCTGAATAGAATATTCCACTAGAGTAGTTCCTACTGGAAAAATCTGCCCTGAGTTGAAATTGCTGGTTATCGTTAAGAAATCGCAACTATTGCTCACCACTGGTTCTGTCCATACAACCTGAGCTCCGCAAATTCCAGGATCGGTATGATTAACAACAATATCAGAAGGACAATATCTTAATGGATTAACCGCTCTTACCGTTTTAACAACTTCTCCTCCACAATGTCCATTGGAAGGAGTTACTGTGTATTGCACTTTATAAGACTTTCCAGCAATAGCATTGGTGATTCGGCCTGTCAAAGGATCAATTTGTTCTCCTACATTCTGATTGTCTACAAGCGTAAATATCCCACCTGCTGGGCTAAAAGTGCTTGGAGCGGCATAAACACCCACGCAAAAGTCGTCAAACTCAAAATCCACATCATCATTTTCAAGAACTCTAACGACCTGAAAACCTTCTGTTTGGCAAGGCTCTGGCGTGGTATATGACACCAAATATTCTCTACCGGGGATTCCTCCTGTGATCATTCCATTGACTGGATTAACTTGCGCGCCATCTCCAGGCTGTCTTACAAAATCAAACGTTCCGTTGAGATCTCCCAAGATTATCGCTTCAACTGGATTATCCGCGCAAAATGGTTCGATGTAAAAACTTGAATCAGCTCTTTGAATAACATGAACAGGGTCTGTAAAAGTATTAGGGCATATTGAACCAGCGGCTCCAGTTGTATTATACACTACTTCATAAGTCGCATCTGATAAATAATCTGACAATACTCCGGTCTGAGCGTCGATACTAGCTCCTCCTGGGTTTTGTGCGCCCAATGAAAATCTTCCTCCCGGTATGGCTATATAATTTGGTCCATTAGCATCCTCAAAACAAAAATCATTGAATATAAAAGACGCATCATCGAAATTTTTCGCTAATACACGCAAGCTCGTTGAGTCAGGACATTGCCCATTTGTCTTGTATTGAACAGAATATGTGCTTCCCGGCGTAAATCCAGATATATGACCTGTTCTTGAATCAATAACAGCAGGTCTTCGAGAATTGCCTAGCAAACTGAAAACACCTCCCGGAGTAACAATTCCTTCTGGCATATTATCATCTGTTGGACAAAAATCTGGAAAATCAAACGCAGGGTCTTGAAGTTCAGGGTTTTCAACACTAATCCCGGCTATAGTATAACAAGTATTCACAAATGACGACCTAACAAAAAACTCACCAGTCACATCAATAGCCATAGCCTCAGCATTTGTAAGAGGATCTCTATTTTCCAAAGCATCTTGATACGATCTAAAAAACAGGTTATTATCAGCATCGGTCATCACTACTGAATTTGATGTGATATCAACCTTGCCCGGCTTACAGACCGTCTCTGGGTTGACTATGGTTACATCAGGGTTTTTATTTTGAATGACATTGATTGTATCTACTCTTGCGCATAAGCTAATACGATTTACTGCCCTTATATAGTAATTTCCTCCTCCGACAGATGAAGGATTCGGAACCAAATTATCTCCAGAACCTTCTATAGCATCTATAAAGCTCAAATAATATGAAAACTCTAAATCCTGAATATCCGGTGTTCCAGCAGTGATGTCAGGCGTATTTATCGCTATATCAACTCCATCACAAATAGGCGAGGGATCATTTATTACCAAATCAGGTCTTGGTCTTATCTCAAAATCAACAGTGTCCGAGGCCCTGCATATAGTAAATGTGTCATGAAAAAATACGGTATCCAGTATCTGATTCACAATTCTATACTGACCTGGTTCAGATGCTATCAAATCAACTAAACCTATATTCTTATTCGCAAACTGAATTCCTTCCGGAATAGAGAACAGCTCTCCAATTGAAGATCCTACCGGAACTATCGGAACTGGATTACCGTCGCTTTGACAATATGAACTATTGGGATAGGAGAATGAAGCATTAGGCGTTTCTATTATTTCAAAGTCAATAGTAGTCTGTTGAGAAGAACAAGCAGGAGTCGGTAAACTAGTATAGGTGATTAAATACTTATTTTCATCGCTCAAGTTCAAATCTATATCTCCAGTATTCGGGTCAATATTCAAACCTGCTGGCGTAGCTGAAAATAATCCTCCGGGCGAAGCCACAAAATCTGGAGAAACAATGTTATTTAGCTGGACTCTTGGCGGATTTCCAGTGCCTTCCAATACATTATCCACACAATAGGTGGATTTAGGATAAGTAAAATCTGAATCGTTAAACTGTTCTAATTCGATTCTCACATCTGAAGAAGATGAGATGCAAATATTTTCAGGGTCAGAAACAGTCAACTCAAAATCAACATAGCCTAACTGCGAATCCAAAGGATCAAAATAGTATCTCGGATTGATCGCATCCCTATTACTGAAGTTTCCGCTTCCATAACTGTCCCATCTTACGACTCCATTCAAAGCCGTTCCGGATAATGTCACTGACTTTTGCGTAGTGCATATCACCATACCTGTGCCAGCGTCTGCAAATGGTCTAGCTTTTACATCAATAGCAAAAGTATCACTCACTGTTTCAGTGCAACCCTCACTCTGTCTTGCGCTTAATATAAGGTTGACAACCCTTCCGCCATCGCCCACACTCGAATTATAGATAGGGCTCACAGACATGGGGTTCAAAATGGTTCCGCTTCCATCCGTAGTCCATTCAAATGAATCCGCTTGATACAACTTTACTCCTTGAACTTGATATTGATCCAAAGCGCATAATCTTGCCTCATCGCCAAGACTAAAATCAATTCGAGCAGGAGAATTTATTCTAATTACAACCGCTCCAACCTCAAAACACGCATCTTGATTTTCACTTCTAATATAATACGTCCCCGCATCTATAGCTCTTGCTTCATTCAGAGGAATAGGGTTTCGCTTTTCGATCGCGTCAATCATAGTTTTGTAATAACTAAATGTAACGCCTACCATTGTACTCCCATCCACAATCGAAGGTGAAGTAAGATCCACTCTATCAGGGGAGCAGGCGACCGGTGGGTCTGTGATTATTAATATCGGATTTTCAAATATTGTAACATCATTATCCATTTCGGAAGGACAAACACCTGCGTTTGGATTCTCAACATTGATATTCGTTCGGTACCTTACTGAATATGTTTCACCACCAACTCCATTATATATTTCACCTGTAAATGTATTGATTGAAACATTATCCGAATTTGGAATATAATCCAAGCCTGTATCCGCAAAACTGAACGTTCCCCCAGGTGTCGCAATATTCGTGGCTTGATTTTGACTTCCCTCGCAATAATCTTCCAAGTCAAAAGAAGCATCATCTCTTGGAACGCTTATCGCATTAATAGCGTCCGAAATGGTAACGCAACCTTGTGTATTCTCCGCTCTTATAAAATATTCCTTGCCGTTTGGCCTTGGCCCACCATCGACATTTGTCGGATCAACTATAGGATCAATATCATTAACCGCATCAATACTATCTGTATAGTATTTCAAAGGCGGATTGCCTCCCATATCATTAAAATAAATAACTTCGACATCCAATTGAGTTAAATCAAATGAAGCAGGCTCGCATTGCGCTGAAGGCTGGCTCAAAATATTGATCATAGGCTCTTCAAGCATTATCACATTCATTTCAGCTTGTTGCATGCAGCCATCAGGTTTTGTAATAACAACCCTATAAGCTCCTGCTCCAACTAAAACTCTGTCAGCATCATCAGGAGGCAACGGCATTGGGTTCGCTTGTCCCAGATCAAAAAACTCCAAAGTAAAGTCTGTTAAATCTCCAACAAAATATGTAGGATCCTTTATATCAACTTTTCCCGCGCTTTGGCAAAAAACGATGTTTCTTTGAACTTGAATATTAGGACTTTCAAGAATTTTCACCTGACTGCTGAACTCTTCTCTAGGACAAGCGCCAACAGCTTCTATAGTATTGGTAACTGTATAAGTATTTGGACTGCTATTAATCAAATCAATAATTCCTGTACTGGCATCTATAGCCAATCCATCCGGGCTCGCCGAAAAAATTCCTGCTGACCCTCGATTTGTAAAGTGAGGTGATAATTGTCTTGGCTCTTGGCAGAAATCTCCATCTAAATACTCAAAAGACGCGCTTGGGCTTTCTTGTATGGAAAATCTAAAGGTATATTCATCGGAACAAATTCCTTGACTGACTGCATATTTTATTTCAAAATCCCCAATTGAGCTATTTATTACATTTACAACTCCTGTTTGGGTATTAAGATCCAATTGAGCTGAAGGCGTCAATGCATTATAGCTAAAAACACCTCCTGAAGTACGAATTACAGTCGGTGCCGCTTGCAACTCTGAGTTGCAAAATGTCCCTTTTTCATACTCAAAATAAGGGTCAGGAACCTCTAAAACGGTAACTGTCTCCTCACTTGTGCTCGGACACAAGGACTCTTGACTGCTTCCTGTAAAATATCTTACCTCATAAGTTACATTCGCAACTCCTCCTATAATTTCACCTGAGCCTGGGTCTATCATTGCAGGCCCGGCAATCACTCCAAATGGATCTCCAGAACCCTCAACTCTAAATGCGAACATCCCCCCTCTAATAGTTCCATCATCTAAGACAGGACGGCCTGAAGCATCCTCGCAAAAATCATCAAAATCAAATTCAGCAATATCCCTATCCCTGATTACAGCAGTAACCATCGCAGGGCTAGGAGATTCACACCCATGAACATTATCCCTCAAGACGGCCCAATAAATACCTGAAGTCAATACATTTGAAGGGTCTGGAACAGGTATTGTCAACTGCTCGTCCTCAAAAAACAATAAGCTCAACCTTGAAGGGTCTTGAATATTAGTCGTAAACATTATTGTATTAAGGTCAACAGCACTACCATCGCAAGCTACATCTGGTTCTTGAGTAACCGTAATATTCGGCGCGATTATCTCAAGCACATCCGCTCTTAACACATTAAAACAGCCACTATTGGGATCAAATGCTCTAATATAGAAAAAGCCAATAGGTATATTATCAGGATCAACTTGATGCTCTGAGCTTCCGTCAATAGCCGCTTGATAATTATCATACACCACTACTTCAAGACCTTGATCAATGAGTTGTTGATAATTTGGAACCAAATCCCGTACATTCGCCACATCCCCTGTGCATTTACTTACATCAATAGTTTGCAAAGCTGGCGGGTCCGAGATTGTAATTGTTTGCTCATAAGTATATGTGGGCCTGCAATCAGTAACAAGCGTATTCGTAATTCGATAAGTTCCCGGTTCCGAAGCTATCAAATCGATCTTTCCCAAAGAATAATCTTTCCAAACTATTCCTGTAGATGGACTCACTTTCAATGTTCCAAAGTAATTCCCTTGACTCAAAGTCGGAACAGCAACCATATCAGCCGAACAAAAGGTTTGCTTTGGATAATTAAACTCTGCACCGTCAGGAGCCGCTACAACAGAGATCTGTTGGGAAATAGTTGATGGTCTTCCACAGTCCGAAACAAAACCATGAACTCTTGTAAGACTTCTAGCTCCTCTGACAGTATAATACAAACAGCCATCAACATTTCTTGAGAAACCTGTCACCTTGCCCGGCACTATCAAATAATCATAAACTTTGAAATATTCTGTTCCTGATGAGTTTGTTTCCAAAAAGGCTTTGTAAATAATTGAATTTGTTCCTGTACCACTTCCGCTATAGGTTGTCGTGATATAAAGCGTATCATAACTATCATATATCAAATCACCACCTGAAAAATGAACCAACCTGCCTCTATCATACATTTGATACTTTTTATTGGGAGAAATTGTCCTTGAAAATGAGCCATTATTTAAATCTATTTGGCTTTTATCAATCTGATAGACGTATTGACCAGACCCATACTGTATGTTCCCCTTGGAATCAAAAGCCAATTGAGCGGCTCCATTACTAATTCGAGCGATAGGATTTACTGCCCAATTATCAGATCCATCTGTATTATAATAAAACAACCGAGCATTAGAGCCTGTCTCAATACCGAAAAGCTTGTTCTCAAATTCCGTTTCCACAGGACCTAGAGCGATATGAGCTCGCATATCATTCAAACTCGTCTCCCTTGTCAATCTAGCTGTAGCCCCCTCAAGCCTTACTCTATATATTCCTTGCTCGGGAGAACCTACTTTAATATTCGAAAGGTAAATGACTCCAGCTTGAGACTTGATCCCTGAAGCCATATCTCCAGATGACAAGGCTGCTCGCAAGTCACCTGTTAAAACGGCTTGGGTCGTTCCTCTATCGCTAAATGTATATGAAACTGTGTAATCTTTAGGTAATGGAGATACTTGATTTGTAATTAATAAGTCTCCGGTATTGGGATCGACCGACACTCCTTGGTTTTCAGGAGAAATAGAAAACTCCCCTCCGGAAAGCCCGCTTACATGGGCATTTACAACTTTTGATGTATTGGGCCTGCAAAAAGTATAACCCGCAGGATAATCAAATTCTTGAGCAAATAGCTTTTCGCTAGCCAAGCTTAAGACCAACGCAAGAACAATGGCAAATGATTTATTAAAAATTCTCATAAACAATTTAACTGACTAGCTTTAATTAATCATTCTATAAAGCCTAATACCAGTTAAATTGTTTAATGATATGAATTAATTTACTTATTCTTCTTTCTATAAAGAAATTATGCCTTCTATTTTTTTGGCGTTAATATATGTGTCAATGACAATTTCACTGGACGAAGCCTTGTGCTTAGTCGTCATACTCACATATTTGCCATTTTTTGAGGGCCTTTTACTCCAACTAGCGTTAGGAAGCAAATTTTCCACTTCTCCAACCTTGTCATTGGCAACGATAAACTTGAATACATAATCGCCAGGAAAACTATGTTGCTCCTCAAGCTTTTTCTTGAATTCTACTATCGAAGGGTCTGTATAAGTCATATTGTTGATGTTAAGAATACACTTTATTTAATTGCTTGACTAGAAGTCCATAATGCCATAACAGGCCTTTATTTCTCCCAGTAACGTAGTAATTCCCTCAATAATATATATGTTAATCAAGGAAATAGTCGCAAAAGTAGCAGAATAGATTCTTAATCTCAAAAATTAAAGCCTTCATTCCTACACTCAAATATCGGAATGCCCTCATGGCTTTCCATTAAAAAAACTTTAATTTTGCTTATAAATTTGATTCGGTTGGCGTGAGTATGATATATTCAATGATTATATGTTATTTCATTCTATCCTATTCATATTTCCCTGTGTACCAAGATTTTTCTTTAAAATATGTATTTAGTTTACGATACCGAGACCACCGGACTTCCGAAGAACTTTTCCGCGCCAATCACCGACCATGAAAACTGGCCAAGGCTAGTCCAGTTGGCTTGGCAAATTCATGATGAAAAAGGCGACTTGGTGGAAGTCAAGAATTTCATCGTAAAACCCGACGGCTTTACCATTCCATTTAATGCTGAAAAGATCCATGGTATTTCTACCAAAAGAGCAATGAAGCAAGGTATGCCTCTTGATTATGTATTGGAAGAATTTTCCAAGGCCGTGGAAAAATCAAAATTCGTTGTTGGACACAATATTGGCTTTGACGTCAATATCATGGGAGCAGAATACGACAGACGTGAATGGGATACCGGCCTGATCATGGACATGCCTGTCATTGATACCAAAGATGAAGCCACCGACTACTGCGCCATCCCTGGGGGTCGTGGTGGCAAATTCAAATGGCCTACGCTGACGGAACTGCATACGAAACTATTTGGCGAAGCATTCGCAGAAGCCCATAATGCCTCTGCCGATGTTGAAGCCACGGCAAGGTGTTTTCTGGAATTAATCAGAATAGATGTCATAGGCCATGAAAGGCTTGGCACCACAGAAGACGTTATCAAGGTATTTAAGGATAATAACCCCAAGACCATTGAGCTTATAGGGCTGAATATCGAGCCTTACACCCCTGATAATGTCGAATTCGCAGAAGAGGACAGCGATTCTGGAATTACCAGTCAAGCTTCAGACATTGATCTGACAGATATTCCTTATTCGCACTTGCATGTGCATTCTCAATATTCGGTATTGCAAGCAACTTGTCAAATAGGAGGAATCGTCAACAAAGCCAAAGAAGACGGCATGCCTGCCGTGGCGTTAACGGACCATGGAAATATGATGGCGGCCTTTCACTTTGTTAGGGACGCACTCAAGGCTGAAATCAAACCGATATTAGGCTGTGAATATTATGTGGCCGAAGATTATAAAAAAAGACAATTCACCAAAGACAATCCGGATCGCAGATTCAATCAAGTGCTAATAGCCAAGCACAAAGAAGGCTATCATAACTTGGCAAAAATGAGCTCTCTGGCTTATATCGATGGATTATACGCTGGTTATCCTCGAATTGATAAAGAACTTATAAAAGAATACAAAGAAGGCTTAATGGCTTTCACGGGAAGCCTAAATGGTGAAATTCCAAATCTTATACTTAATGTCGGCGAAGAAAAAGCCGAAGAAGCATTTAAATGGTGGCATGAACAATTTGGAGATGACTTCTATGTAGAATTAATTCGCCATGGACTGCCTGAAGAAGATCACGTCAACGAAGTATTATTTGGCTTCGCACAAAAATACGGTGTCAAATACTTCGCTTCCAACAATGTCTATTATGAGAATCAAGACGGATCGAACGCTCACGATATTTTGCTATGCGTGAAAGATGGAGAGAAGCAATCAACACCGATAGGGAAGGGAAGAGGCTTCAGATACGGATTTCCTAACGATCAATTCTACTTCAAGAGTCAAGCTGATATGAAAGAGCTTTTCAAAGATCTTCCTGAAGCTATCGTCACTACCAATGAAATCGTCGAAAAATGCGAATCATATAAGCTCGCTAGAGAAGTCCTTCTTCCTGCCTTTGACATTCCAGAACAATTCATCGACCCCAAAGATGAGGAAGACGGTGGCAAAAGAGGTGAAAATGCCTTTCTAAAGCATTTGACGTTTGAAGGAGCAAAGAAAAGGTATGATGAGATTACCCCTGAGATAAAAGAAAGGCTCGACTTTGAGTTGATGATTATAGAGAAGACTGGATATCCGGGATACTTTCTAATCGTACAGGATTTTACTTCTGCCGCTCGAGAAATGGGTGTTTCAGTTGGTCCGGGAAGGGGATCTGCCGCAGGTTCCGCTGTGGCATACTGCATCGGAATTACAAATGTTGACCCTATTGCTTACGACCTGCTATTTGAGCGTTTCCTAAACCCTGACAGAGTATCGCTTCCCGATATTGATATTGACTTTGATGATGAAGGAAGACAGAGAATCATCAATTGGGTAGTTGACAAATATGGCTTTAACCAAGTATCGCATATCATCACCTATGGTACAATGGCTGCAAAATCATCCATAAGAGATACTGCAAGAGTACTTGACCTTCCTCTTCCTGATGCTGACCGAATAGCCAAGCTAGTTCCTGACATGAAGCTGAAAAAGCTCTTTGGCATGGATGACAGACAACTTTCTGACAAGCTCAATTCCGAGCAGATGGATATGGCTCATCAACTAAAAAGCATTGCCGCGCAACCTAATCTGGAAGGAGAAGTAGTTAGCACAGCCAGAGTATTGGAAGGTTCAGTGAGGAATACTGGTATCCATGCCTGCGGAGTAATCATTACTCCGGATGATATACGTAAATTCATTCCTGTATCCACTGCCAAGGACGCTGACCTTCTTGTTACACAGTTTGACAACTCTGTAGTGGAAGATGCTGGAATGCTGAAGATGGACTTTTTAGGCCTAAAGACACTAAGTATCATTAAAGATGCCATCAGGATCGTCAAGGAAAGGCATAGCGTGGAAATAGATCCAGATGAAATTCCTCTTGATGATAGCAAGACATACGAACTTTACCAAAGAGGAGAGACCAACGGTACATTCCAGTTTGAGTCTCCGGGAATGCAGAAGCACCTTAAAGCTTTGAAGCCCGATAAATTCGGCGACCTTATTGCCATGAACGCCTTGTACCGTCCAGGGCCATTGGAGTATATTCCAAACTTTATCGCCCGTAAACATGGACAAGAGCCTATCATCTATGATTTGGGTGACATGGAGGAATACCTTGCCGAAACTTACGGTATTACAGTTTACCAAGAGCAGGTGATGCTTCTGTCTCAAAAGCTCGCAGGATTCACCAAAGGTGAAGCCGATATGCTTCGTAAAGCGATGGGTAAAAAGATATTTGCTTTGCTGGAAAAACTCAAGCCTAAGTTCATCGACGGAGGAAAAGAAAGAGGCCATGACGAGCAAAGATTGAATAAAATATGGAAAGACTGGGAAGCGTTTGCGGCTTACGCTTTCAACAAATCCCACTCAACATGTTACTCTGTAGTTGCTTTCCATACCGGATACCTGAAAGCCAATTATCCGGCAGAATATATGGCTTCGGTGCTAACGCATAATATGAATGACATCAAAAAGGTTACTTTCTTTATGGAAGAATGCCAAAGAATGGGAATTCCTGTATTGGGGCCAGATGTCAACGAATCCCAATTGGACTTTACGGTAAATAATAATGGAGAAATTCGTTTCGGCCTTGGTGCAATCAAAGGTGTTGGAGAAGGGGCTGTAGAAGTAATCATCAAGGAAAGAAGCAATAAAGGCTCATTCAACTCTATTTTCGACCTTACTAAAAGAATCGATTTAAGGTCTGCCAATAAAAAAACGTTGGAAAACCTCGCACTGGCCGGAGCTTTCGATTCTTTTCAGAATATTCATAGAGCCCAATTTTTTGCCCAAGATCAAAAAGGATTAAGCTTGCTCGAAAAGTCGATAAAGTTTGGCGCTTCCCATCAAGAAAGCGAGAACTCGGTTCAGACATCTCTTTTTGGCGGTGATTCAGGCGTGCAAATGCCTGAGCCTGAGATTCCAACTTGCGAAGAGTGGAGCACTATGGACAAGCTTAATAAAGAAAAAGAAGTTGTCGGTATTTATATCTCCGGTCACCCTCTGGATGATTACAGGCTAGAGCTTGAAAACTTTTGCAATCAAGGCATTGCGGACCTGAGCAAAGACAACCCTGAGAGCTTGATCGGCAAAGAGATCACTATCGGTGGTTGCGTAAGCCAAATTGGACATAGATTTACCAAAAAAGGCCAACCATTTGGAACGCTAACAGTAGAGGATTATTCAGGCTCATTCACATTCTTCCTTTTTTCTGAGGATTATGTGCGCTTCAAGCAATACATGGTCGAAGGCTGGTTCTTGTTCATCAAAGGCAAAATGCAACGACAAAGATGGGATGAAACCAGAATTGACTTCAAAATCAGTCAAATCGAATTGCTAAGCGATGTTAAAGATAAATATTGCAAAGGGTTCAAAATCTCTGTCAATGTTCAAGAACTTGACGAAGGTATCGCTGAATTCATGACTGAAATCCCGCAGAAGCACCCCGGATCGATTCCTTACCATATAGAACTAATCGATAGAGGAAATCAAATCCAAGTTGACACGATGTCAAGAAACTATACGGTAAATCCTGATAGTAAACTTCTGGAAGAACTCAAGCAATATCCAGAATTGAAATGCAAGCTTATTTAGAGCATTAACATATTTGAAGCCGCTTTCTCAAGTGGCTTCATTCTTCACCTATTACATTTCTATCGACAATCGGCATTATATCTTTTTGCCAAGCCCAAATCAATTTGCTTTCCTCGGCATAGATATCATCGGACTCAAGCAACTGGATTTTGGAAGACTTGTCTTCCTTAATAGCTTCTCCATTCAAAGATGCTTTTATCAACAAAGCTTCTTCGCTTACTCTATCAATTCTAATACTCAACTTTGTAGCATTTCTTCCTTCACGAACTAAGTTCACACCCTTATCTACAAGCTGTTCTTTTATTCTTTGGTTTAACCTCGCATACTCAATACCTTCGAAATCAATCATCAGTTCAGGTTGCTTAATTTGAACCGCTAACTTTAATAATTTATCCGCTTCAAAGCTGTCATGAAACAAGCCTCTTACCAATAAATCAGCAGTATACTCTTCAGCAATATTTTCCAAAGTTATGTTTATATCCAATGTTTGGCTTTGAACATGCTTTTCAAAGTTTTTCAAGTCAACAAACCCTCTACCTTGCTTATCAGTGAATTCTGTCGACGAGGAGTAATAATTGTCTATGATTTTGTAGTCAAAGGGTAAATCAAATACGTTTCGGCCCAATGCGTCTTTAGTTTCAAACATCGCCTTGTTTATTCCAACTTCCAGCGATTTTCTATCAATAAAGATATCTTTTACAGGCTCAATTCTGATCGAATCGATAATGTCAACAACCTTTTTTTTGCATGCATTCGCCAAATCAATATCCTCGCCATTCAACTCCGCCAAAGTTGATTCGTCAAAATACTGACTTATATAAGACAATGCCTTCAGGTAAGTTTGAATAGCCAAAGCATGTTTGCCTTGATCATAGTATCCACCAGCTTGCACAAAGCTCTTTAGAGAATTGGCCAAATTTTGCTCTTTTCGAGCTTTTTTCCTGGCTTCATACTCAAGTTTGGAAATAGAGCACATCACCCATATTTGATCTACCGACTCAAACTGCTGATCAACTTGATAACCTTCCACCATATCCTCGGCATGCAATTTAACCCTATTGAAAAGATAAGATGATTTAGTCTGGCTATCTTCAATATCATAAAGCAATGAACTGCTGGATACATTAACAGATATTTGAGTTACCAGATCCGACAACGCATTTCTTTCAGCCTCTTTTCTGTATTGATCCGGATATCCGCTACGAGACGCTTTGCCTATTCCTATATATCGACCAGAAACTTTTGGTTTCATTTTAACCCACTCGGGCAAATCTTCAAACTTTGCGTCGCGTTTAGCTCCAGCGCATGAAGCAAAAACCAATAAAATAATCAAAAAGCGATTAATCTTCAGGATCATAATTCAAAATGGCTAAATTAATCTTGCTGGAAAATTCAGACAATAAGTTATTCGCCAACTCTTCCGAACCCTTTAATTTCATTCGATTATCGAACTGGCTTCTCAATTTCGATATAGAGCCCGACGATAAATCAACTTTATCTATCGGAGAAGCTTCATTTTTCGATTCCCATTGTCCCGGAACTAAATTCTTAGCCCCACCATCATAAATTGAATACTCAACTTCGTCTTCAACAGAATCCGTCAAATATCCGCTGGCTAATATCACGCCATCAAAGATTGAAATTAGTTTATACTGCAATGAAATATGGCAAGTGGACTTCTGATAATATTCATCATACCAGACTTTGCGATAATCGTATTTCGTCACCTCCTCGCCAGCCTCGTTTTTTGACTTTGTCGCCACTTTGTGGTATGCTTTCTTTCTGCGTTGTTCCTTTTTACCTGTATTAGTCTCATATTGGTCCACATCCACTCGCATAATTGCCTTCAATCCTTTTGGCAAACGTTCAGTATTATTGCTTTGTGCCAATGTTCTTTCGTCGATGTCCACAAATTCCAAAAAAGGAGAATCGATATGACTCATATGGCTGTAGATATAATCCTTCGCCTTGGACTTTCCTTGACTTGTCCAACCCGTTGATGAGACCAAGCCAATTACAAACCTTGCCTTCTCCTTGGCTTCTTTCATATACTGGGAAGATTGTTTGTATAGCCTTATTTCTTCAAATGCATAAAAAGCCTTTCTAGGCTGATTTGCGTCCAAATAAGAGATACCTTTTAAATATTTAGGTTCTTTTACGGCGACTTCCAATTGCTTTTCGCTATCTCTAAATTGAGAATCTATATTCACGATCTCTTCAAATACAAGCTTGGCCCCGCTATAATTTCCAGCCGTAAGCTCTCTCATTCCCGCAGAATATCTATTGCCTAAATATCCTTCTTTTGCCTCTCTAAAATAGATCTCAGAATCACTATGTCTCAATAGCGAAATTCCGAATTCTTCAGCACGCTCTACAATAGACAAAGCATCCAAATACAAATATGTCGCAGATTTATAATCCTTGACACTATAAGCTTTCTGAAAATCTTGGCGTTTTTGGTCCAGAATAATCTGAGAGCTCTTTTTCAATCCAAGTATAGCTTCTACATCTTTGTCATTGCTTAAAAGAGACTTGTAATAATAGTTCGCCGCTTCGTCAAAGGATCCGCTCTGTTCCAGTTCAAAAGCCCTTTTTTTCATCTTGCTAGCCTTGCATGAACTCAGCATCAGGATCAAAATGAACACTCTAAATACTATTCTATTCATATCAACACTTAAAGAAATCAAAAATGGTTCAAAGGATCGCCTATGAGATGGGGTACAGCGATCCAATGAACATATAAATTTTCATATCTTTTATTACTATTGATTCTTAAGCGCGTCATGAAAAGTTTTTTTGAACTTTTCATAATTATAATCCACTCTTAGTATTTCGTCTTGGTTAATCTTGTCGCTCAATGGCGTAAGCAAGTCATCAACTTTGATCTCATAAGCCAAATACGATCTATAAGAGCCATTCTTGGTTTTCGTCAACTTCTCGCAAGCAGTGATGTAATTGCTGATTTTTTGTTCGATGACTTCTCTGGTTAACTCCTCATACCTTTTTTGAATCACCTCGCCATCCTGTGTCTCAGTCGAATTTTGATAATTATCCACGACTACTTGAACCGTGGTTTGAATCTTTCCCGCTAATTCTTGCAGGGTATTGTTTCTTGCTTTCTTCTTAGCAAGCGTCAAATCTTGACTTTCACCCATAGAAGTCGCTCTGATAAAATCCTCATCCGATTTATATTCTTCTCCAGAACAAGGAATGATCACTTCGATTTCCTCTCCACTGTCAATAGCAGTGGCTACTTTTTTTGATTTGCATGACTCTAAAAACATCCCTGATGCCAGCAATGCTACGAAGGCTAAACTTGACTTTTTCATGTGTAGTAGTTTTAGTTAGCTATTTTTTGAAGGAATAATAAAAAATAAATCCCTCTAATTTAACTCAAATAGTGGTTTTGTACAAATAATAAAAAGTGAGAAACCAAAAAAGGCCTCTCACTCTTCGTCTAAAAAGCGAATTCTATCTCGACATGGAGCTCCAAATTCCGTCAATTGCTTACCCAAACTAATGCCAATTTTCCGACTATCAGGAGTCCATCTCTGACAGAGAGATTATGAAATCCAATTTCACAATTCAGCATATTAGACACAACATTGGAGCATAAAAGAGGGGAACACAAGTGCATATTTTTCCAAAAAGTAAAATATAACTCTTCAAATTAAATATATGTAAAAATATAAATTCACACCCTCAATATCACCCTCACATACCCTCAAACGTTGAATATTGCCTCATTTTAAAGCTGTTTTGAAATCACATTAACAACACTTCTCTGTATTTATCTCAAACAAGATTAAGGCTTGTCTTTATTTCAAAACAATTGATCTATGAATACAACGTTATCTTTTATAAAAAGAAAAATGCAACAATTTGATCGTTTAATCTTCCGATTGGCTTCAATACTGTTATTGTCATTTTTCATCACAGGCATTGCCTATGGCAAAGAACATTCCTCTCTTGACCTAGTCAAAAATAGATATAAAGAAGCTATCAAATTATCCTCTAACGGTTATAAAGATTCCCCCTTTCTTTTCCAAGATCTCTTCAATTCAATAGATTCTATCATCACTTTCGATAAAAGCATAAACAAGGAAATCGCCGACTCTTTAGCTTTGTATGGCATATATTCGCAAATGGAAATAGCCAATGTCCAATTCTATTCCAAAAAAAGAGATTACTTCACGCCAATACAAAGCATAAAAAATTGGAGATATTACAATGCTGAGGATTATAGGCTGAGAATCTCCGTCATGTTATTCGAAGCCAGCTTTATGATGAAAGAGGGCAAACATCTTGAAGCCTTGAATATTTTCTTAAAAGGCTCAAAAATGGCAGAAAAAGCCAATGATTACCTATATATGGGCAGAGCTAAATATTATATTGGAAGAATTTTGACAGAAGAAGGAGATTTTGCTCAATCCAATATCATGCTCGACTCGGCATTATCGTCTTATAAAAAGGCCAACTATGACATTGGGCTTTCAGCGATTTACAATGCCATAGCCATGAATTACAAAGACCTCGAAAAGTACGATTCATCATTAGTCTATTATAAAAAATCTTTGTCTCATTTTCCTGACACCAGCACTTACAAGCGAAAAATGAATTTCGCCGCCCTAAATAACAATATTGGCAATCTTTTCTTGATTGAAGAAATGCCAGACTCTGCCTATTCGTATATCATTGCTTCCAACAATATCTACAGACAAATAAACAATTACCTGGACATCATACATTCCAACAATAACTTGGCTCGATATTACGCGCAAATTGGGAATAAAGACATGGCCATTGAAACCTACTTGAAGAATCCCCCTTTGGTCAAAGAAAGTAAATACAGAAACTTGTTGTTGCCAACTTACAGAGGACTTAGCGACATCTATGAAAAAGGCAATGAGACTAAGAAAGCATTAAAATTCTTAAAGCTCTACAATCAAATCAACGATTCCATCTACCATCAAAACAAGCTTAAAAACATAGAAGACAAATTGCATGAAGAAGAACTTGAAAAAAGAAGCTATCAGTACGAACTGCTCTTGCTTAAGAACAAAATGGAAAATCGTCAAAAAATAGGACTTGGAATATTCCTTTTGCTCTCCTCGGCGATCATGGGCGCCATCATGAAAAACCAGAAAAAGACGATTAAAAAGAAGAAACTAATTATAGAGCTCGAAAAAAGCCTCGCAAAAGAGCAACTTGCCACAAAAGAGCTTAAGAAGAACGAATTGGAATTTCAATTAAAATTTGAAAAAGACAAGTTTGTCAAAGCCCAATCAATATACCAAGAGCAAATAAGCATATACAATACACTCAACGAAAAAATCAACGCTTTAAAAAATGAGGAAGGCTATCTAAGAGTAAAACAAATCAAAGAGCTTCAAAACTGGATCAACCATTCCATCAATTCTTTGACTAAAAACGACCAAATGAATCAAAAGCTTGAAGAGCTTGAAGATAGCTTCACATTCAAAATCGAGCAGAATTTTCCAAACCTCAATGAGAATGAAAGAAAACTGTTGGGTCTTGTTAAAATGGATCTGAGCAACAAGGAAATCGCCACGATCCAAAATACTTCCGTCAAAGCTATCGAAATGAAAAAATACAGGCTAAGAAAAAAAATTGGCCTTGAGAAAAATCAATCTTTCAAGGATCTAGCCCTTTCAGATCACTAGACTATAAGTATTTTCAATAAAAAAGCCGATGCGAAATGCATCGGCTTTTGCTTATAAACTCTTTGGATTTTTAATCCATAATTCCATCCTCTGCCAAATCATTCGTTACATTGTAAACGTGATTAGCCAATAATTCAAAAGAGAAAATCATATCATAGAAGAACATACCGCTTTTCAAGCTATACTCAGATGCGTCAATAGCCTTGATATTCTGTTTTCTTAATTGCTTTCTCAAATGATTAATGCTGTTCTCGATATTTGAAGCTTCATCCTTTTGAACTTGTGAGAAGTCCTCTTGTCCCAAGTTTTTATTCATGATTTCTATCGACTGCTTGATCAACTCGCACATCTTATTCAAATCATTAATTTGGGACTGAGTCAATTCTATATTTTTAGCGAACATCTTCTTCACGGCCTTGGCAATTCTCAAGTAAATATCCGCCACACGCTCCAAATCATCGATTATGCTCAGCAATTCTTTAATTTCAACAGACTGGGAAGTAAATGTTCCAGACTCTGAAAGCTTCGTCAAATAATTCGCAATTTCAACCTTAAGTTCGTCTGTTCTCTGCTCGTACTTGCTGATTTTATTGTAATTTTTGTCTCTTTCCTCTTGATTTTGGGCATTGAGCATTCCTTCGATGAACTTGTTCATATCACCGACGATATATCCAAATCCACGAACTTTCTCAACAGCTTCTTGAACGGAAGAAATGATACCATCTCCCATGTATTCCAAATGAGACTCTTCATCTTCCTTGCCTCTTGACGGCACAAATTTGATTACAACATCCTTGATAAAGTTCACAAACCAAATCAACACAAAGACATTGATGATATTGAATAGTGTATGGAATAATGACAAAGATATCGTATTGAATGAATTCTCGCCTTGGATCTTGCTCACTAGCCAATCTCCAACCGAAGAAGTCATAATTGCCTTGATCAAATCAACAAAATACGGAAATGCCAACAACATCCAAAACACACCAAAAACATTGAAAATAAAGTGGGCTCTGGCAGCTCTCTTAGCGTGAACATTACCAATCATGGCCGCTAAATTAGCCGTTACCGTAGTTCCGATATTCTCTCCTAATACAATAGCGCATGCGATTTCCAGCGGAATCCAACCTTGGTTTACCATAATCAATGTGATTGCCATCGCCGCGCTGGAAGATTGAACAACTATAGTAAGCAAAGTACCAATCAAAACCGTAATCGGAATAGCAATATACCCCATTTCTGTCAAGTCTTGAACAAAGCTCAAAGCTTCAGGGTTGCTTTTCAGATCAGGCATAGCTGATTTCAACTCGCTCAATCCCATAAAAAGAATCGCGAAACCGATAATAACTTCCGACCAATATTTCCACTTGACGTTCTTTGCGAACATCATTGGAAATCCAATCGCGATAATAGGCAAGGATATCGCCGCAACGCTAAACTTTCCTAAACCAAGAAGCGTAATCAACCAACTGGTAACCGTAGTACCAATATTGGCACCCATAATCACACCTATCGACTGCACCAAACTAAGCAAGCCCGCATTCACAAAACTCACTACCATCACTGTAGTGGCTGAAGAAGACTGCACCAAAGCGGTAATCAATACTCCAGTGAGCATGCCCATGAAGCGGTTGGAAGTCATTGCGCCCAAAATGTTTCTCATTTTGTCGCCAGCGACATTCTGGATGCCTTCGCTCATCACCTTCATCCCGTAAATGAAGAACCCTAGGGCCCCGACAATTCTCAAGGCATCGAATATTCCGAATTCCATTTAAACTAAATTTTGTATTTATGTTCTATTGTAAGCTAAACGAATCTTCCCTAATCGTCAACTGCAATAATAGCGTATTTATACGTCGACATCGCAAAACTACCATAGTTTTTTATTTTTAATGTTAAGTTAATATTAATAAGATTCCCATTGTTGAATATATCATTTTATTAAGCGAAAATGTCTTAAATGAATTTCAAGTATGTTGCAAAAATTTTATTTTTATCATAATTACACTAACTTTAATTATACATTACGAAAACTTTATCAAAAGCCTGGATATTCATATATAATTTAAAACAGTACTTTTTTAATTATTTCTCATTCATATTGAGAATGAGCATTTAAAGCTTAACAAAGACTTTAAACTCCCCTTAAGGAAATGACTTAAATATATGATAATTTTGTGCTTGAGTTTTTAGGCGCGAAATCTTCGGAATGTTTCCAGCCTAAAAGACAAACAAACGGAATAACTCATTCCAAAATTTGGAACAAGAACACCAAAAGGATTTATGCAGAAGACACTGACATCTACATCTAATGGCAATTGGAGAAGAGGAGCTGATATACTAGGAAGCATCTTGATGACTTTCTGCATTCTTATATTTTTCCTTTTGTCTGTAGAGCTAATGACTGTTTCGTTCGAACATCTTGGTAAAGAAACAGCTCAAAGCATATTAGCGATAGCTTCAAATCCATATATCGGGCTTTTTGTAGGCCTTTTCATTACGGCTTTGATACAAAGCAGCTCTACCTGCACATCCATGGCAATAGCGCTTGTGGCTTCCAATACCCTTACCGTAGGAGAAGCAGTGCCTATCATCATGGGAGCCAATATCGGCACAACGTTGACCAGTACGATCGTCGCTTTAGGCTTTATCGCAAAAAAGAACGAATTCAGAAAAGCGATATCAGCGGCCATGTTGCATGATATCTTCAACATTTTAATCGTGTTGATTCTTTTCCCTCTGGAAATCAGGTACCAATTACTTACCAATTTCGCTTCTGAAATCGCCCAGTTTGTTTCTGATTCCTCATTCAACAATCCTGAAACACTTGGCCATACTTTCTTCTGGGAAGTGTTGGACTTTAGAGTAGTGGTGGAATATTTCAGGTCGGTTCTTAAAAGCGACGTTATTTTGGTTATACTTTCCGCCGCCATGGTATTTACATCCTTGAAGCTATTTTCAAACTTTATATACAAAAGGCTGATATCCCAATCGCAATCTTGGTTTCAAAACATCATATTCAGATCGCCAATCAGCTCCTTGTCTTGGGGAGGCTTGATCACAGCATTGGTTCAATCGAGCTCTGTAACCACATCACTGGTAGTTCCATTCGTAGCTACAAATAAAGTTAGTCTGAGAATGGCATTTCCTTTTGTAATGGGCGCAAACCTTGGAACAACCATAACTGGATTCATCGCCGCTGTGTCGCAATCAGAAGCGGCTTTGGTAATCGCAGTGGTGCACTTTCTATTCAATACAGCGGGGATTTTGCTATTTCTTCCATTCAAACCCATCAGAGAGTCTATTGTAGCTTTTGCCTTCAAACTAGGAAATCTTACGATAAAAAACAGACTTTGGGGATTCGCTTATATCATATTGACGTTTTTCCTGATACCGTTTTTATTGATTTACTTCAATAAATAAAAAGGCGTCACTTCCTAAAGCAACGCCTTTTGTGTCTTGTATTCTAATATCAATTAATGCTTTCCAATATACCGTCAAGATATGTTCTGTCATTGGAGAGCCTTGGCACTTTATTTTGTCCTCCTAATTTGCCTCTTCTCTTCATCCATGCGTAAAAAGTGCCATTTTCAACTGCATGCACTGTTGGCTTAACCAAAGCAAGGTCCTTGTACCTTTTAGCATCATAATCCGAATTGATCTCACGAAGAGTTCTATCAAGCTCATCAGTAAAATCATTCAAGTCGCTTGGCCTCTTCTCAAACTCAATAATCCATTCATGGGCTCCTTTGGTACCTTCTCCTAGGTATTTTGGACCTGCAGTAAAGTTGCTTATGATAGCTCCTGTTTTTTTACAAGCGCTTGTGATAGCTTGCTCCGCATTTTCCACTATGACTTCTTCTCCAAATGCATTGATAAAATGCTTTGTCCTTCCTGAGATTTTTATTCTAAATGGATATAAAGAAGTAAACTTGACCGTATCTCCGATCATATACCTCCACAGTCCAGCATTGGTTGATATAACTACCGCGTAATTCTTGCCTAATTCCACTTGATCCAAGGTCAGAGTCTGAGGCCTCTCCTCATTGATCTGATCCATCGGCACAAACTCATAGTATATGCCATAATCGAGCATGAGCAACATTTCTTCGCTATTCCTCTGATCCTGAATGCCAAAAAATCCCTCGGAAGCATTATATGTCTCCAAGTACCTCATCTTAGACGTTGGAATCAGATTCTGAAAAAGCTCTCTATAAGGGCCAAAAGCTACAGCTCCATGAACAAAAAGCTCCAAATTTGGCCATACTTCCAGTATATTGTCCTTGCCTTTCAATTCCAGAATTCTCTGTATAAGCACCAATGTCCAAGTTGGAACGCCAAATATGCTGGTAACATTCTCCTCAGAGCAAGTCTCCGCCATGATTTGAATCTTAGCCTCCCATTCATCCATCAAGGCGATATCAAGCTTTGGAATTCTTTGCAACTGCGTCCAAGCCGGCAAATTTTGCATGATAACCGCTGACACATCTCCAAAGTAGGAGTTTGCCTCTTGGCTAAGTTTGTTTATTTGATGGCTTCCGCCTATGGCCAAGCTTTTTCCCGTGAAGATTTTAGAATCAGGATAATTATTGGCATAAATAGAAATCAAATCCTTTCCTCCCTTATAATGGCAATCTTCCAATGCCGCCTGAGAAACAGGAATAAACTTGCTTCTTGCATTGGTAGTCCCTGACGACTTGGCAAACCACTTGATCTCAGTAGGCCAAAGCACGTTTTGCTCGCCTTTCAACACTCTATCTATCCAAGGGTACAATTCTTCGTAAGTAGATACAGGAACCCTTTCGCTGAATTGCTCAGCAGATGAAATTTCTTTAAAATGATATTGCTTTCCAAAAGAAGTGCCTTTGGCTTCTTTAAGAAGCTTCTTAAGCACATCTCCCTGCACTTCGTTGGGGTATTTAAGAAAAAGCTCAATTTGATGTATACGCTTTTTCATCACCCAATTCAAAAATGTATTGATGATTTCCATAGTGGTATTAAAATGAATCAGAGCTAATCGAAACTCTTTCTCTTCAATTCAAAGTTCTGACCAAGATATACCTTTCTCACTTGAGGGTCCGAAGCCAACTCTTCCGCAGATCCTGCCTTTAGCAATTTGCCTTCAAACATCAAATACGCTCGATCGGTGATTGACAATGTTTCGTTTACATTATGGTCGGTGATCAAAATTCCGATATTTTTATTCTTCAATTTTGCGACAATAGACTGAATCTCCTCCACGGCAATTGGATCAACTCCCGCGAAAGGCTCATCCAATAGCACAAAATTTGGATCCACTGCCAAAGCTCTTGCTATCTCCGTTCTTCTTCTTTCTCCACCCGAAAGCACTTTCCCCAAATTTTTTCTAACGTGCGTAAGACTAAATTCCTCCAGCAGTTCCTCCACTTTTTCCTTTTGCTCCTGCTTAGTTTTTTTAGTCATTTCAAGCACCGCTTTGATATTCTCCTCTACCGTCAAGCCTCTGAATACCGATGCTTCCTGAGCCAAATAGCCGACCCCAAGCTTTGCGCGCTTGAACATTGGCAAAGTAGTAATATCCTGATCCTCAAGGTAAATCTTTCCTTGGTTAGGTTTTATCAAGCCTACAATCATATAGAATGAAGTGGTCTTCCCTGCTCCATTTGGCCCCAACAGCCCTACAATCTCACCTTGATTAACTTCAACAGATACTTTGTTTACAACAGTTCTCTGCCCATATATTTTTACTAGACTGTCCGCTACTAATTTCATCCTTTGTGATTAATATTTTACCGCACGATACCCGAATTCGCAAGTCTCAAAAGTAAACATAATTATCCAAAAATATATTAATATGCATTTCACATTCAAATTGCACCTTGATTATATCGAATCACAGGCTCCTATAGTTGCGCAAATGCTATTCATTTCTTGACTTGCCAATAAAATATTTCATAATTGGTGCTGAGAAAATAATCGTGACAATCACCATAACGACAATAGACACAAACAACTCTTCGGTAATCAATCCGGCGCTTAACGCAATCGTTCCTAAAATAACTTCCAAAGTACCGTGCGTATTCATGCCAAAACCTACGATCAGCGAATCATTATTGTTCATTCCTCCAAGCCTAGCTCCAAGCAAAGCGCCAAACACTTTCACTACAAAAGCCAAGCCTGTAATCGCAAGTACCTGCATTAGGTTGAAATTGTCGATAAAATTCACATACAAGCCTATTGACACAAAGAACAATGGAGCGAAAATATTATTGATAAACTGATGGACAATCTCCTTTGCTCTTTCGGAAAAGTGAACGGAATCCCCCATGGCTATACCAACGATAAAAGCTCCGAAGATAGAATGTATGCCGATCGACTCTGTAAATGCCGCCGCAAGAAAACATAAAGCCATAGATAAGGACAATACTCCTCCGGGCCATGCTAACTTCTTATTAATCCAAGGCAACGATCGATCGATAATCACCTTACCAATCGTAAGCATGATCATTGTGAAGCCAAGCGTAAGCCCGATAGTATGCCAAAGTCCAATCTTTTGCTCGCCTGTTTCCATCATGCTCAAGATAATGGTGAAAATGAACCAGCCCAGTATATCTATGATCATAGCGGATGCGATAATCAACATACCCATCTTGCTTTTGAAAATATTCAAATCCATCAAAATTCTGGCGATAACAGGAAGCGCTGTAATGGATAAGGTCGTGCCCAGAAATAATGCGAATACAACTCTTTGTTCCTCATTGACAGAGCCAAAAAACTCCGGAAAAGAATACGCGCACCCAAACCCTACGATAATGGGTATGAATAAAGAACATAAACTAACATAAACAGCCCTTTTGCCTTGTTGCCACACTAAAGGAAGTTCAACTTCCAATCCAGCGATAAACAACAAAAGTATGACGCCTATTGTGAACAGGCCATCCAATATTATCGAAGAGTTCCCTACAGCAGGGAACAATGAATCGTATGCCTCTGGAAAGAATGCTCCAAAAAAAGTCGGTCCCAAAAGAACCCCGGCCAAGATCTCACCCACTACTCCTGGTTGCTTCAACTTGCGAACAAGCTCCGCCAACAACCTCGAACTCGCCAATAAGATGGAAAGCTGAAGAAGCAAAGTAATGATCTCGCTATGATTTAGTTTTTCCATGTAATGTTATTTAACTCAAAGAATAATGCCTCAAAATCGCTCGATCATCAATGAACGATCAAGAGATTGGTTGGAAGGTTGCTCATGATATGCTCCAAATCCTGTCTAAAAATTCGATCGATGAATTTCATTTTGCGATCAAGCCCCTGCATTATCAATAAATCCGCATGAATTTTTTGCACAAAATTAGAAAGTTCGTGCCCCGGCTTGCCGGCAGTGACTTTGATATTAAGACGCAAACCTTCGGTATCCAGGCCTTTCAGCTTGCGCTCTACTTCAATCACCTCTTCATTGACGATGTTTTTCTTGGTCTTTCCATATTCATCCTCTGTCTCTTCACTGGCCAAAGCCATGCTAAGCCCCAACAACTTAACTTCCCTGACGATGTGGACGATCGAAGACTCTTCCATCTTAGCCAATTGGCAACCTATGCTCAAAGCTCTTTGCGGCACGCTGCTCGCTCCAGCTTGAATGACAACTTTATTGAATGAATTAGGCTTCAAGCTAGGATTCGTCAACATCAAAACCGAACAGTTGGACTTGCGCAGAATCTTTCTTGCTATGGATCCAATATAATATCCATATAGGTTTTCCTTCCTTAATGCGCCAGCAACCAATAAGTCGACTTTCTCCTTCAAGCAAACCTCTAAAATGATATCCGCAGTATTATTGCCGCTTTTCCAGATCAATTTAGTCTTGTCTTTGGCTAAAGATGCCTTGCGAAGAATATCATCCATTTTTTTCTGCTCTTCATCGTCGTTCTTACCAACATGAATAAGCAGCAATTCGGAATCAAAAAGTGACTGCAACCTCAAAGCTTCGGATATCAATGCTTGACATGTCGGCGAAAAGGCTACAGCTACGGCTATTTTTTTATACATTGCTTTCTATACTCTTAAGTAGTCTATCATTTTACAAAATAAAAAAAAAATCACAAGTAGTATTATTTTGATGGACTTTTTATATAAAGTGCGTTAAAGCTTAATAGCATCAAAGCCTCTTCCATAAACTCCCATTACCGAAGCCACGCTAATAAATGCTTCGGAATCCTCGTTCTTGGCAATACGCAATATTTGAGTATATTCCTTCTTCCTTACCATCAGCATGATGATTTTCTTTTCTTCTTTGGAATACCATCCTTTGCCATCCAATATTGTCACGCCTCGCATCGTTTCGTCGCAAATCCTTTTGGCTATAGTTTCGTGTTTTTCTGAAAATATAAAAATTTGCACACTGGCATTTCTACCTGTCAACATTAAATCGATCACATAAGACATCACTCCCATAACAACACCCGCATAAACTATAGCCTCAACTGAATGAAAAACAAAATAAGAAGCCAAGATTACAGACATGTCCAAGATCAATAAAATCTTGCCTGGCGAGTAATTCTTGTATTTTACAATAATGGAAGCTATAATATCCGTGCCTCCCAAGCTACCTCCTTCCATCAAAATCAAGCCTACGCCTATTCCGGACATCACGCCACCAATCACCGCCGCCATAAACGCTTCGTGAACCACAGGTTCGCTAATATTAGCTTGCAATAAGGAAAAGAAGAATGTAGTCACACTGGCACCATATACAATTTTAACGCCATACTGTTTGCCCAATGCCCTGATTCCAAAAAGCAACAACACAATATTGACAAGCATGTAAGTTATCCAAACAGGCACTCCCGTAGATTGGTAAACCAATGTCGCAGCACCGCTGACTCCACCTCCGGAAATTTTCGAGGGAATAATGAAGGCGGCCCACCCTAAAGTATAAATGAAAACTCCCAAAGTAATCAAGCCGTAGGATTTTAAAATTTTCATCATAACGCTATTTAAATAAAATGTAAAAATATCCTTAGTACCTTAATCTCATTATAAGCTTAAATATTGTATGAAAAGGCAATTATTTTTTCCTTAATAGAAAAAGTGTTTTGATTACATACACTTTACATTAGCCTAACCCTAAAGCAACTTCAGTTTCTTACTTTTGTCATGTAAACGGTAGCGAATAGTAATGATTTTTTCAGCTCATTTTTTTACTGAACGGGTACTTTTTCGCCTCATTTTTTAGTTTTTTAACATACTTTTCGCTATTAAAGCATTACATCTCATAATTTTTCCGCTCTTTTGGGCATGTATTTTAACCAACCTGAAAATACAATATGGAAAAATTAGCTCCCACACTCGCAAGCGACAGAGTCGTTATCATTGACGTATTAAGAGGTTTCGCCATACTTGGCATCCTTCTAGCCAACATTCTTAGCTGGAGCGGGTACAAATTCATTCCTTATGAAATGATTGAAAACCTTTCCTTCTACAACTTGGATCAAGGAATCAACGCATTCATAAACTTCTTCATAGACACTAAATTTTACACTCTATTTTCAATATTGTTTGGAATAGGATTCTATTTTCAATACAAAAAGCATAGAGAAAACCAAGCTCCATTTGTGAAAACATATACCAGAAGAATGCTGGTGTTATTCGTATTTGGGATTATTCATACGCTAATTTGGTCAGGAGACATCCTTACTTTATATGCGCTTATGGGATTAGTTCTTGTCTATTTTCTTCGCAACCTGACACCTAAGCAAATGCTTATCGGAAGTGCGATTCTGTTCAACATTCCGATTCTATACAATATCATTGTGTTAATCGTAGCTCCGGGTTGGATGACTCCTGACAAGGCTTTGGCGATGAAGACTTACCTTGACATGACGCCTATGGAAGTTACCAATATTTTCCAGCATGGAAACATTCTAGAAGTATGGAAGCTAAACATGCACAATGTCATGTGGAGATGGTTTGACATGATTCCTGACGGAAGGCCTTTCAAAGTCTTGGGATTATTCCTATTGGGATATTATGTAGCTTCAACCAAATTCATCCAAAACAAATCCGCTAAGAAATCCACCTTGATCATATCTTGGTCTTTAGGAGTTTCATTGACTCTTTTTTCAATGTGGATAGGCGGAAGCATTGGCAAATTTCCAAAAGAATGGACTGATATCGCTTTCAAATTCCTTATGCCTTTAGGTCAAATAGCACTTTGCACGGCGTATGTTTCAACAATGTCCATCGCTTTCAAAACGAAAATAGGCCAAAAAGTGCTTAACGCCACTTTGTCGCATGCAGGAAGAATGTCGTTCTCGAACTATATCATGCATACAGTGTTGGGAATCGCAATCTTTTACAGCTTTGGCTTGGGGTTCTTCGGAACATTGAGCCTTGCGGAAGTAATGATCGTAGCCGTATTGATCTACGCTTTCCAAATTGCATATAGCAAATATTGGTTGCAAAGCTTCAAATTCGGACCATTAGAATGGCTTTGGAGATGCCTGACTTTCGGAAAAATGTTCAGCATCACAAAAGAGCCGATCAAAATATCGGAAAGAAAAGAAAAACCAGTTCTTCAAAAAGCATAAATAACCAAACGCCGGCTTGATAAGCCGGCGTTTTTCATTTTACCATCATTCTTCTCTAGAATAAACCTTTTTAAACTTCTCTATATTTTCTTCCTTCCCCAGCAGAATCAAATAACTATCATCTTTCATTTTCATGGCCGACGATGGAGTGAAAATAAACCCCTTGTTATTATCCTTAAGTCCAATGACCATCACATTGGTTTTCTTTCGAATATCAAGTTCTCTTAATGTCAATTCCTTGAACTCATCTTTAAACTCTGAATGATTGAATTCTTCAAGAACCATTTCATTATGGCTCATCCCATTCAATAGCTCCAAAAATTCTATAACCACTGGCTTCGTTATCAGCATAGCCATTGTCATGCCTCCCAAAGTATCGGGCTTCACTATATGGTTTGCTCCCGCTCGAGTAAGCTTCTTCTCTGTATTTTCCTCATGAGCTCTCGCAATAATATTTATTTCCGGGTTAAGCTCTCTAGCTGTAAGGGTAATAAATACATTTTCTGCATCTCTAGGCAAAGTAGTAATGATAGCGCTAGCATGTTGAATCTGCGCGCTATGAAGAGTCTCATCCAAGGTAGCGTCGCCATAAATAAAATTGATTTTATTGGAGTTGACCGTTTCCTTAATGAGTTCCTGATTGTTTTCAATAACTACAAAATCAGTATTGGAGTTCGCCAACTCTTCGCAAGCTTTCACTCCATTACGTCCATAACCGCAAACAATGACATGGTTTTTAAGCTTCTTGACATCCATACCTATCATGAATATTTTATAAATCTTTTTGAATTCCCCTTCAAACAAATAAGCTGTCAACGTCGATATGCTGAAGGCGAAAACCATTAAGTTGAAAAACACATAAACGGAAGTGAACATTCTTCCCTCAGGACTTAATTCATTGATTTCAGAATAGCCAACAGTAGAAATTGTGATCGCTGTCATATACACAGCGTCAATGAATGAATAATCCTCATAAAAATGATAAAAACAAACCCCAGTAGTTATACTCAATATTATGAGGCCGACTGAAAGCAAAAATCTTTGCAGACGAAGAGCAACCAAGTTCCTAAAAATGCTCACTTATAATTAGCAGTTCAATTTATTTTAAGAAATTAAATTATCTCAATTTAATGAATTTAATCTGGGGATGAAATATGCTTTAGTTGTTTTCCATCTTTGCCGTAATAAATAACATGCCGACCAAAAAGTCCCTTTTTAACTATTATTCTATAAACATCAAATCTACCGGGTCTTATTTCCTCGCTCACGCTCTTCACCTTGTAATTGGCAAAAGGTCCATTGTGGAAGGTCTCGGAGACAACCTTTGGCAAACTCTCAAGATCAAGCATTACTCTCGTTTGCAATAGCATGCCTTCAGCGGAATAAACCGAATAGCAATCATGTCCTTGATATTTATATTCCACCTCGTAAATATTCGGATAGGTAATGCCTTCGCCAGGGTATCCATCCATCCAGATATCATTATCCCACATTTCATCATACCATGGGCCGGACCCAACGCCGTATGATTCCCAATTAACTCCGCTAGGAGAGGCATACCAACCAAATGTCAAAGCATCGGGAAACGCTTTTTGAAAATTGCTTCTTATCGCGTCAGGTATGCTATCATTAGGCACGTAAGCCTTTTCTTTTTTTGTCTTTGGCTTTTTAGTCTGTCCTTGCGCTGATTCCAAGGAGCAACAAGCAAAAAGCATTAGAAATATAAATGCAGGAAGTTTCATAAAATACTAATCCTCCTGCATTTGATTTGTTTAACTCGCAAAGGTATTATTAATGCTAACCTACTTTGCAATTACTATTTTCACATTTTCTTTACGGGTTCCATTAATCATCCTGAGAATATATATTCCATTCTTCAAGCTTGACAAATCAATAGCATCGACATCAAAATGCTTGCTCAACCCCAACCCTTGAAGAGAAAATACTTGAACTTCCTCATAGCGTTTGCCTAAAGAAATATTTCCATCGCTCGGATTTGGATAAAGCACAGGAGCATGTTCGTCGCCAATGCCGGTAATCCTTCTTATTTCCAAAGCATAGTCCTCCACTTCTCCGCTTTCATAATTCTCGCATGGATCCTCTCCATCATTCCCATTCTGATAGTGCACCATAAACCTAATCACCAAATCACCCTCAGTCAATTCTTCCGGAAGAACAAGGTTATAACTAAAGTTATACTCTTTGTTTGAATTTACAACATCTTGAATCTTGTACTCCTCCATCACCAACAATTCATCTTCCTCGAACAAAAAATTTCGATTCCAATCCGCCCATATTCTTATGACATTATAATCCGACATCCCTGAATTTCCTGCATGAGCTGTCACCGTGATATTGACATTCGACTCTGGCCTAACCACTGTTTTCTCATGATCAGTATGTTTAGAATATATATCATTGCCGCTTTTCGTCGAATAACTTCCTATAGATACTCCTGAAATATGGCTATACGCAGTCCAATCAACCCCCGGCTCGCAATACTCAGTGTAAGGATCCATAAAATGGATTTCAATAGTGGACTCAACATTCATTATTGTTGAAGCGCCTCCTTCAAACATCGTGTCCAAAAACTTTATCTTAATCTCTTCTGTCCCCTCTGAATGGTCAGTTGCCTTTCCTTCGAAACTCAACAAAATTACCTGAGAAGATTCTGTCTCCAATTTAGCAGTGAGACCTTCAGGCACACCTTCAATTTCAAAATCAACATTTTCGATTAATTGACCTTCTTTATTAAAAGAAGTGGACACCGCTAATACACGAATCTGGGTGCTTACAGTACCATCATTCACTTTGTCTTCCATCAACTCATATAATGAATAATGAATAGAAGGCGGCATGTCGTCAGCCACCCCTGTAGCTATCAAATTCTCCTCAGACCATAAGGATGATCTAGCACTATGCCTCAGGCCATAAGCCTCTCCAGTCATTCTACCGACTTGCCCACTTGTGAACATGGCGTAAAAATCCGTATAATCCATAAAGTTCTCCACATTCATCACTTCATCAAAGCAATTCTTGGAGCCCTTGGCCATTCTATTAGAATTTTCCTTTTTAGGCGTGTCCAATACACCGTCATCATTATTGCTATTTGTGCATCCTCCCTGAAAAGTGTGATGAAGACCTAAAAAGTGTCCAAACTCATGCGTTAAGACCGACCTGAAATTCTCAGATGTATTTGAGCCTAAATAACGTCCATTATAAACGACTCTAGCTAAATTATTATTCGACATCCATTCATTAGGCAGCCAAGCAACACCTGAATTATTTGTCGTTCCATCATCATATAAATCTAGCATGATATATACATTCATATACTTGTGATTATCCCAAGCATACTGCTTTACCTTGGCGTCATATCCATTGCCATTTCCAAAACCCGCTTCATTTGGATTAAATGTAACACCTGTAGAGGGCCTTCCATCAGGAGCAATTTTAGCCAACCTGAACTCAATGTTCATTGATTGTTTAACATCCTCAAACTCTTCCATTACAGCTTGAAAATCAGGGCGCATACCCATAAAATCTTCATTTGTAAGCTTCAAAGCATTTTCTATGATTTCAGTGGTCACCTTTTTGCCCGAAAAATCATCCCCGAAAACATGAAACACCACAGGAACGATGAACTTTCCTTCATCAGGATACCATGGCAACTCATCAGCCATAATATTCCTTTGTCTAGATTGATCTTGGACATGTGTGTCTGCCTTGCAGGGCCTAGGCTCGTCAAAATCTTGGGCGCTTAATCGTAAAAACAGAGCAGAAAAAAATAAAAAAATAGTAAGCCTTTTCATAAAATCGATATTTAATTTCCTTTTACTACTCAGGCAAAGTAAGAATTTGAATTTATTATGTCAAAATAATATTATAAAACAATAATTTGATATATATTCAATACATAAATCTATTCTAAAGTTTATACTAATTATAAACTCCTTATTTGGCTCGTTTGTCAAAACTCATAGCCTCACTCATATTTAACATCAAAGTTCTAATTGACTTTTCCCAGTCAGAGGAAGCTTCCCATGGATTACAGACATAAACATTTCCAGTAAGAAGATGCTTGATATAAAACTTTACAACTTTTCCCGTTGCAGGATTATTCTCTACATCCTCATATGTTTCTTTCTTAAAGTCTAAAAGTCGTTGGGATGTATATACCTCTTGCTTAATATTTTCATCATCGTATTCCAAAGACTTCTTGATACTCTCTCCACTCGTTTCCATCGTCAACAGCACATAGTTGAAGCCATTATTTAACAAATGATCTTCTTTACGTCTGTCATACTCAAGGAATTCATATTGAAACGGATAAGATGCAAAATACTCCTTCATCAATTGATTCCTTCTGCTTATTTCTGAATTATAAGCATTTACATCTTTTTGCAACTGCTGATTAAACGAATTTGAAGCAAAGGATTCAGGGACTTCCATATCTTCATAAATTGGAATCGCCAACTTATCAACTGTCAAGTCCGAAGGAAATGTCTTGTACCTTTTAGCTTTCTTTTTAATAACCGATTCTATTTCAAAATATTCAGGCTCATCCAAAACCAAATTATTTTCCCTAACTAATGTGGAGTGCACTATTTGATCTTCTAATTCCTTTAAGATTTCTTTCAAGTCACCTGACTCCAATCTCCATGCTTCCGATCCATGGTCTATCAAGGAACGCTTTCCATTAAAGGATGTGATTACCATATTATAAACTTTTCTACCTTGAGCTTCTTGCTGATCGATAATCAAAATATTAGAAACTCTTCTCTTCACCATTTGCAAAGCAAAGTCATATCTTGTCTGCCCCGTGGCGAAAAAATCATCCGCATTGTAATAGGCCATCGCGTCAATGCCTAAATCTTTGAATGTTCTATGCGAAATCGCTGAAATTTCCTTCCATGGCCCTCTAGACTTGTCAAGAGACGATACCTGAGTTGAACGAACCAAAACAGCGGTTCTTGAACTCAGTAAATCTTCAGGAAAAGCGCCTCCATAATTCAGGAACTTGCCGTCAACAATTTGAGCATAATCCACCTTTTGGGCTTCAACGCTTAAAATCGTCATAAAAAAAGACATATATATAAGCAGAACGGAGTATCTTAATGTCATTATTATCGTATTTGAATTATACCCTAAACTAAATAGTTACACAATATTGCAATCTAATCTTAAGCAAGATCAAAAAAATGATACATGTATCAAAATCTAAAAATCATATGCGTATTACTCTTATTATTTCAAAACGCAATTTATGATCAAAGATTTTGCATAAGATTGCCTTTAATATATTGATTTTTAGCTAAAACAGAAAAATAATTATTTTGGAAATTCTAACAGTAACCAATCTTAGCAAGAGTTTCGGTAAAGTCAAAGCTGTGCAAAACCTTAGCTTTTCAGTCCCCAAAGGCTCTATAATGGGAATCTTGGGGCCAAACGGAAGCGGAAAATCCACCACGCTCGGCATCTTATTGAATGTCACTCATGGATATCAAGGCAGCTTTTCTTGGAACTTAAATAAAGAAAACAGCAATGCCAGACAAAATATAGGCGCATTGCTCGAAACTCCTAACTTTTATCCTTACCTAACGGGAGCGAAAAACTTGGAGATCGTGGCGGAAATCAAAGGAGCCAGCTCATCAGACATAAAGACTGCTCTTGAATTCACTGGAATGAAAGAGCATGCCAAAAGAAAATATCAAAATTATTCGCTTGGAATGAAACAGCGGCTAGCTATCGCTTCAGCCATGCTTGGTGACCCTGAAGTAATGATCCTAGACGAACCTACCAATGGTTTGGATCCTGAGGGAATCGCTGAAATTCGCCAGATGATCATAGAGTTGGGTGATAAAGGCAAAACTATTCTGCTAGCCAGCCACCTGCTTGACGAAGTGGAAAAAGTTTGTTCCCACCTTATTGTCCTCGATAAAGGTGAGAAACTATACGAAGGCCCTATCAATGCCCTGACTACAAGCGATACTATCGTAGAAATCAACGCTGACAACCCTGAAAAGCTTAAATCGTTGTTGGAAGACTTCAACGGCATTAAATCTATTAAGAAAGAATCAGGAAAATTTATCGTGCAATTAGGAGACCGATCGTACCTCAAAGACCTATCCAAACACCTAAACGATCAAGAGCTCACAATTACTCATTTTTCAGAAGTCAAGAAAAGCCTCGAAGAAGAATTTTTGAACATTATTAAACGCCACAAGTCATGAAAAAAGTCATCAAAATCGAACTGATCAAACTGATGTACAATACATCATTTTGGGTAATGTTCGCAGTTTACGCATTCTTGTTCTACATGATGACCAACAACTTTTCATTTTTTCTGAACAATGCAACGCTTACGATCCAAACTGAAGGCGACATAGCCGCCAATATTCCGCAAATGATCAACAGCGTTTTTGCATTCCCGGATGTATGGAGAAATTTGGCTTACATGGCTAGTTACTTGAATCCAATACCAGCAATCATCATCATCATGATTATTTGCAACGAATACCGTTTCAAAACATTCAAACAACAAGTCATCAATGGACTAGATCCTAAAAGCTTAGTGCTTGGGAAATTCTCCGTTGTTGCGATTCTGACCATAGCTTCTATGCTTTTTCTTTTCGTGTCAACTTTGCTGGTGGGCAAATCCAATGCTTCAATAAGCGGAAACGAGCAATTGTCGATACTCTCAGGAATGGAAGCCGTATTGCTTTACGGCCTAGAATTGATGGGCTACCTTTCTTTGGCAATGCTTTTCGCTTTTGTCGTTAAAAAAACTGCTGAAAGCATTTTGCTATTCTTCGCCTGGACAATCATTTTGCAGAGACTTGCCGGATGGGCACTGGGAGACATTGGAAACTTTTTCCCTAGCGGTGTTTTCAGAGAACTTAACACTTTCCCCTTTTGGAAGTACTTTTCCCCAGAGAAGATGTCATTCGTTGAGCCATGGGAAATAGGTATTTCAGTATTATATATATTATTATTTGCACTTGCTAGTGTATTTTATATGAATACTAGAGATCTGAAGTAGACTTGGCAACTTAATTCACGATATCAAGTTTTGAGAACAAGACCAGCTTAATCGCCTTGGTCTTGCAATATTGATATATATCATATGTTTTGGTATTATTGGGTTTTATATTTGTTAACATTGGATTTCTAGCAAAAATTTTCAAAAAACAACATGAGAGATAAGATAGTAGCAGGAAACTGGAAAATGCATAAAACTTTGGAAGAAGGTAAAATACTTGCATCCGAAGTGGTTAATATAGTAACTGACGAAGTGAATTCCGACGCGAAGGTTATTTTAGGAACGCCTTTCGTTCACCTTGACAGTGTATCAAAGTTGATCAAAGATTCAGCGAACGTGTTCATAGCAGCGCAAAATTGCAGCGAACATGAGCAGGGAGCATACACAGGAGAAATCTCAGCGGCAATGCTAGCTTCTATGGGTGTGGACTACGTGATTCTTGGACACAGCGAGAGAAGAGAGTATTTCAACGAAAGCAACGAGCAATTAGCTGCTAAAGTTGATAAAGTTTACGAGCATGGCATGATTCCTATATTTTGCTGCGGAGAAGCATTGGATATCAGAGAAGCAGGCACTGAAGTAGATTTCGTTTGCCAACAGCTTACTGAAAGCATATTCCACCTTAGCAATGAGCAATTCGAAAAAATCGTCATCGCTTACGAACCAATTTGGGCTATCGGAACTGGTAGAACAGCCTCTTCTGAGCAAGCTCAGGAAATGCATGACGCTATCAGAAAGCATCTAGCCAGCAAATATGGCCAAGAAATCGCTGACAAAGTTTCTATTCTTTACGGTGGAAGCTGCAAGCCTTCAAATGCCAAAGAAATTTTCGCAGGCAAAGATGTTGATGGAGGATTGATCGGTGGAGCTTCACTAGTGGCAAGAGACTTTGTTGATATCGTGAAGTCATTCTAATCCAGTCTTTCTTAGCAAAGATTAATAAACAACACAGTTTTCATTATTTCATGTTCCAATGTGTTAAAAATTGCAACATGCTTGAATAATTAATGAGGACTGTGTTTTTTTGTTGTATGAAAAAATATTGTCTGCATCAAAACCCGACAGGCGATATGACTTTGCGATTTAACATTTTTCGCTTTGTACGTTAACCTTTGCTAGAATGAAAAAAATCTTATTTTCCTTATTTATTATATTGTTATCGTTTGCGACAGGTTCCTTTGCCCAATCAAGGCTAGATGCATGCAATGTTTTTGGTCGAATATTCATCGCCGTACAGCCTAGTTATGCTCAGTTTTTGATTTATGAAGAAGAAACGGAAGGCTTGGCAGATTTGATCGTTTACGAGGAAGACAATAAACTCTATGCTGATGAACAAGGAAAATGGTTTTTTGTAGACGTCAGAGCATTCGCTGAATACACCGTGTACTTTGTTGAAGATAGAGACAAAGCTCACTTCACGGTATATTTCACTGACGAACCAGGCTACGCCGGATGCAACAATTAACACATTGAAACCAAGCCAAAAGCTATCCAACACTACATAAAATGACTGACTTCATAGAAATCAAAATATTGTGCGACGAATACTTCGCAGAAATCCTACAAGCAGAATTGTCTAACGCAGGATTCGACTCCTTCATTGATGAAGAAAAAGGCTTTTCAGCTTATGCTGCCAAAGACAATTACGATAGTGAAGCGGCAAAAGAAATTATTGAAAGATATTCTCAAATGACTTCGATTGAATACAAAATCGGAGATGTCGAGCGCAAGAACTGGAATGAAGAATGGGAAAAAAATTACGACCCTATTACTGTTGAAGACAAATGCATTGTCAGAGCATCATTCCATAAGCCTGATAAAGACTATGCTTATGATATAGAAATCAATCCTAAAATGTCTTTCGGAACAGGCCATCATGAGACAACCTACCTCATGCTAAAGCATGAAATGGAAATCGATTTCCAAGATAAGTCCGTTTTGGACGCAGGTTGCGGTACCGGCATACTGGCGATTATGGCCCATAAAAGAGGCGCTGAATATGTAGAAGCATATGATATTGATCCTTGGTGCGAGGAAAATAGCAAAGAGAACTTCGGCTTAAACCATTGCGAAGATATAATCATCAGAACAGGTACGGTTGAATCTTTATCGTTCAACAAAAAATTTGATATTGTATTGGCCAATATCAACAGAAATGTTCTTTTGGCTGAGATGGATTCATACATAAATCTCATGAAGGCGGAAGCAACGCTCATGCTAAGCGGTTTTTACACAGAAGATGTTCCTTTGATTCAAGAAAAAGCCGAATCTCTAGGACTTTCATTTGTTAAATCCAGTGAAAAGAACAATTGGGTGTCCGCTATATTCGAAAAAAGACAACAATAAAAATCGAAATCATCGTTTTATTAAAAGCTCTGGATTGTAAAACCCAGAGCTTCAGATGTTTTATGATATCTTTTTGCAATGCAGGTATTTTGAATAAAACCTCCGCAAAGCCATTTCTAATCTGAACTAATTTCAATTTCGAATTAATTATTCATGAAATTAAAGCCAATACTGTTTGTCTTACTGATTGCTATTGCAGGCATTCTAATAACTTTTTTCAAAGAAGAAATCTTCAAAGAGCAAAAGGTTCAAGTCGCTCATGAAGTCAAAGAGGCTTTGCCTATTTTGCCAAAAAAAGAGCCTAAAAAAGCCTTTGGGATTAATATTGATTCTCTTGAAGTATTCGAAGCCAATATAGAACCGAATCAAAATCTTTCTAAAATTCTTGCCAAACATAATGTCGGCTATGGCAAAATCCATGAACTCGCCATGGCATCCAAAGATGTGTATGATGTTCGCAAACTGGCAAGCTCCAAGAAGTATACTTTGCTAAAATCGGGAACGGATTCATTGGCAAAGGTTGAATATTTCATTTATGAGCAAAACCCTGTTGACTATGTGGTTTACTACCTCGGCGACAGCATCAATATCTACAAAGGACAAAAACCTGTTCAAATTAAAACTGCCACTTTATCCGGCATTATAACTTCATCCATGTATCAAAGTATCATGGATCGTGGAGCTAGTCCGGCTTTGGTGAATTTGCTTTCGGATATTTACGCATGGCAAATCGATTTTTTCCACATTCAAAAAGGAGACAAATTCAAGATCATCTATGAGGAAAAATATGTAAATGGCGAAAGAGTAGGGCTAGGCAAACTTATCGCAGCTAGTTTCAGCCATTATGGACAGGAATACTATGCCTATCACTTTGATCAAGGCGGTGATGTCAACTATTTCGACGAAGATGGCAATAGTCTTAGAAAGGCTTTCCTAAAAGCACCATTGAATTATACCAGAATAAGCAGCAGGTATAGTGGTAGAAGATTTCATCCCGTGCAAAAAAGGTTCAAGGCCCATTTGGGAACTGACTACGCAGCACCAAAAGGAACTCCAATCATGTCTGTTGGGGATGGAATAGTAGTCGCTGCCCACTATAGCAAATACAATGGCAACTTTGTGAAGGTAAAGCATAACAGCGTTTATTCGACTCAATACTTGCATATGTCTAAAATCAAAAGCGGCATCAAAGTAGGCAAAAAAGTAAAACAAGGGGAAGTCATTGGATTCGTTGGAAAAACAGGGTTGGCGACTGGCAATCATCTTTGTTTTAGGTTTTGGCAAAATGGAAAGCAAGTAGATCCTTTCAGAGTTGTTATTCCTCCATCGGAACCTATTGCTGATAATTTGCGTAATGAATTTGAGCAGGTTAGAAATGTTCTTTCCAGCCAGTTAGATAAGATTCCATACAAACTTTTTACAGAGGTGCCGGAGGGACAGAGCATTCTTGACGTCAAATGCTACAAGCCTCTGGAGTTTACAAATTTATGAAACCGACAACCACCTTATTCACCGTTTTAATCTCTCTACTGAGTCTTTCAGCAACATTTGCTCAACAGCAAAAAAATAATGATAGGCCAACAGTAGGGCTCGTGCTAAGCGGAGGAGGGGCTAAAGGCGTTGCTCATATTGGAGTTCTTAAGTATTTAGAGGAAAAAGAAATTCCGGTGGATTATATTGTAGGAACATCCATGGGAGCTTTAGTCGGAGGGCTGTATGCCGCTGGATATTCGCCGCTTCAAATCGAGGAAATTTTCATTAGCCAAGAATTCCAAGCATGGATCAATGGAATAAAGGACCCAAAATACAATCAATACTTCGCTGAAAATGAGCCAAATGCTTCTTGGAAATCAATTAGCTTTGAACTTGACTCGAGCCTAAACGCTACATTTAACTCTGGACTTGCCGAAGACCTTCCCTTGAACTTTGCCATAGCAAAAATAACAGCAAGAGCATCGCAAGCTGCTCAAAACGATTTTGACAGCTTATTCATTCCCTTCAGAGCAATGGCTTCCGAGATTTTCACTCAACAAGAAGTGATTCTATCCAAAGGTCAGCTAGGGAATGCCATGAGAGCTTCCATGACTATTCCATTTGTCTATCAACCTATAAAAATCGACGGCAAGTATTATTTCGATGGAGGAGTATATAACAACTTCCCTGTAGACGTATGCAAAAAAGAGTTCGATCCGGATATTATTATCGGAGTGAATGTCTCATCAAAAGTATTTGAGGAATATCCCAAAAAAAATGACGACAAATTAATAAGCCAAGCTTTGCTTTATTCCTTTTTGGACAGAACCAACCCAGACGATGTCGGTCCCGATGGCATATATATTTCTCCACCGACCGGAGATGTATCATCCATGGGGTTTAAAAACCCGAAGGCAGTCATCGATTCTGGATATATGGCTGCTACAAGACTAGAGGATGAAATATTGGCTAAAATCAGCACTAGAGTCAGTTGCGAAGAAGTCGCTGAAAAAAGAAATGAGTTTTTGCTTAAACAAGAGTCCATCGTAATCTCCGATATCAAACTCACTGGATTCTCGGACAAAGAAAAAAATTTCATTACAAGCATATTCAACAAAAAAAATAAAGACAAGCTTTACCTTAATGATATTAAAACTGGATACTACAGACTAACATCCCACCAATACTTTCAAAATGTATATCCGAATATCGTTTGGGATCAAGATGATCAAAATTACGACCTTCACTTATTAGCAAATAATCGCAGAAATCTTAGATTGGATGTCGGAGGAAATATCAATATCTCTTTGCCAAGCGAATTTTACGTAGGATTGAATATTACCCACTTCAACGGCTTGCTTATGGAGCATACTGTCAATGGATATGCAGGTGGGTTTTATAATTCATTTCACTACAATTCCAGAATATATTTAAATACCTTTAAAAGGTTTTATATCGCCCCGACAATAACTATCAATGATTGGGATTACTTTAAGACAACCGACGCTTTCAGCTTGAACGGTAAAGAAAGCGACTTGCTCAAGAGGTTTGATGGCAGCTATGGACTTGAGCTCGGAATGCCGCTAGGCACTTCCCAAAAATTGATATTTCGGGCAGGGTACATTTTCAATAATGATAGCTTTTTCAATCGTTCATTCGTAACATCGCAAGACGCAATGGATAATATGACATTCAGCGGAGGAGCTTTTTCCGTTAATCTTCAAAAAGACAATTGGGATGAAAAACAATTTCCTAGAGAAGGAAAAAAAGGAGAAATCTCTTTAAGAATGTTCAATGGAGTTGCTAACTACACTCCAGGGACGACTTCTATCATCGAAAGGCCTCAAACCAAGAATGTCAATTGGGCTCAAGCGAAAATAACGGAAAGCAGTTATTACAAGCTGAATAAGTATCTAAGCATCGGGCAAAGCTTTGAGGCTATGGCCAGCATACAACCCGAAATGTTCAATTACACAAGCACATTATTGTATAGCCCCGGGTATTCTCCTTATCCGGACTCGGAATTCCTTTTTCTCAAAAGCTTCAGGTCTCCTCTCTATATGGCAGGAGGCGCGCACATGATTGTAGAGCCAGCCAAGAAATTACAAATTAGAGGATCATTCAATTTATTTGTTCCTTTAGCCAAGGTGACTGAAGTGGAAAACCAAGGCTACGAAATTACTGCCAATGAATTCAATGAATTAAGAGTATCAGCCAATGCAGCATTGATTTACTTTACTCCCATAGGGCCTGTTAGAGCAAATTACAGTTTCTATGACGACTCCGGAAGTCGAAATAACTTCTTTATTTCTTTCGGATATATGCTATTCAATAGAAAATCGACTGAATGATCGAAAATAATATCCTTTTAAAAAAATATTTCCTCTTTTTAAGGGTTATGAGTAAAGGACTCACTACCACGCATAGAATGGATAAAAATCATACTATTCTTAAAAATTATTAGTGAAATTTGCGTAACTAGCGTTTCTTTAATCAAAGGATCATAGAAAATTATATTATAAAGCTTAAGCAAAGGCAAAGACTGTTAAAAAAAGATGCTGAAAAGGTTTTTATTTTGGCGTGTAAAACACATAAACAATAAAAATTTCACTTTACTCGTCAGTGGTGTTGTAGGAGTTTTAGCGGGCTTAGCAGCCGTAGTGCTTAAAGAGTCAGTGCACTTCATCCATAATTGGCTTCAATCAGATACCGATAATATTTGGGATGATTGGAGATATATATTTTTCCCTTCCATAGGGATCATACTCACTGTAATTCTATCCAGATATGTTGTGAAAGAAAAGCTCGGGCATGGTGTGTCTGGCATACTTTATAATATATCTCAAAAGTCAAGCAAAGTTCCTCCGAAGAAACAATGGACTTCGTTGGTCTTCAGCGCTATTACTGTAGGGTTTGGAGGATCCGTGGGGTTGGAGTCTCCGATTGTGGTGACAGGATCCGCAATAGGATCCAATATAGGCAGAATTACCCATTTGGATTATAATAGAAGGTCATTATTGATAGGATGCGGAGCCGCAGGCGCGATCTCATCCATATTCTATTCACCAATAGCGGGTGTGATATTCGCGATAGAGTGTATACTCGCTGATGTCTCGATTTCATCATTCATTCCGCTTTTGATATCGTCTGTATGCGGAGCTTTGGTATCATTAGGTTTATTGGGGTCCGATGTTCTTTTCTCGTTTAAGTTGCAAGACCCTTTCGCCGCATCAGATACGCCTCTGTACATACTGCTTGGCGTTATCAGCGGATTTGTATCGCTTTACTTTACCAGAGTGACATATTATGTAGAGCCTCGCATCAAAAGAATAAAAAATTATTTGCTGAGAGCATTAATTGCCGGTTTATCCATTGGCATACTGGTTTTCGTTCTTCCATCGCTATACGGCGAAGGATATGATTCTATCAAAATGCTTTTGAACGGCAATGCTTTGGATGTATTTGGCAAATACCACTATTTGTATCAAGGAGAATTCGCTCAAGCCTTTATCATACTTAGCTTATTGGCGATCATATTACTTAAGCCAGTGGCTACTTCGCTTACTATTGGCGGTGGCGGTTGTGGTGGAGTATTTGCTCCGTCCATGTTCTTAGGTGGAGTCACAGGCTTCTTTGTCGCTCTAACTACTAATTTTATCGCAGGAGAAAATATCGCCAGTCTCAGCAATTTTACGCTTGTAGGCATGTGCGGTGTTATGGCGGGCGTATTGCATGCACCATTGACGGGAATATTTTTGATAGCTGAAATTACAGGAGGATATACGCTATTCCTGCCGCTAATGCTTGTATCAGCAATTTCCTTCAGCACAATTTCATATTTTGAAAAATATTCTATCTATACCAAAAAACTCATCGAGAGAGGGCAGCTTTTTCAAGATGATAAAGACGGAGCGGTATTGGACAAAATACAATTGCAAAAAATTGTTGAGCGCGATTTGAAAACAATCAAATCACATTCAACACTGGGCGACTTGGTAGAGCTCGTTAAAGTCTCGAAAAGAAATATCTTTCCAGTCATTGACGAAGAAGGCCAGCTTTTGGGAATTATCACATTGGATGACATTAGGGAAAAAATGTTTGACGAGGAAAAAAGATGCAACCTTGTCGTTAACACGATTATGCACAAGCCTCCAGCAACCATATCTCCTGACGAATCAATGAAATCAGCCATCAATAAGTTTCAAAGAACCGGCTCTTGGAATTTGCCTGTGATCAAAGATGGAAAATACTACGGCATCATTTCCAAGTCAGGAATATTCAATGCTTACAGAAATAAACTGAAGAAAAAAACAATTATTACTTGATAAGAAAAAAGGTCGCTTCCTGTCCAGAAAGCGACCTTTTTTATAATATTAGATCGCGACTATTGATTCAAAGAAAGTAGCTTATCCAACTCTTTCTTAAGTTTCTCGCCATGTAAATTTTTAGCTACGATCTTTCCATCAGAATCCAACAAAACAGTATGAGGAATTGAAATCACTCCATACTTAGCCACTACCGGACTTTTCCATCCTTGCAAATCTGAAACTTGATACCAATTGATATGATCATCGGCGATAGCCTTTTTCCACTTGTCAAGGCTAGTATCCAATGATACTCCTATGATCTGAAGCCCCTTGTCTTTATACAAGTTAAATGTTTTCACCAAGTTTGGATTTTCTTTTCTGCATGGAGGACACCAAGAAGCCCAAAAATCAATCAATACAGGATTTCCTCTTAAAGATGACAAGGAAAGAGATTGGCCATCAGGCGTATTCAATGTAAAGTCAGGAGCCATCTGGCCAACGGCTACTTTCGACAACACGTCTCTTCTTTCCGATAAACTTTCTCCAGCTTCCGTCTTCAGAACCTCAGGCGAAAGTATTTTCAACATATCATTCAGCTCGTTGTAGTCCAACTGATAAATCAATTGCTCTCTTATAGCCACCGCTGAAATATAAGACGCTGGATGCTCTTTTATCCACTGCTCAATAACCTTTTGCTCGTCTGCGATTGTTTCTTCATACAATGCATTCACTTTATTCAAAGCCGCTGTGTCATTTTTTTGCTGCGCGTCGTAATACTCATTTTCCAATAAAGACTTCTTATCAGCGTAAGGCTTAACCGCTTTCAAATATGACTGATAGTCATTTTGAGATTTTGAGCCGGTAATCTCCGCATTAGCGATATTCGCATCATCGATCGCAACATTCACCACTTCATTGCCCATGAACAAACCTAACTGTTGGTTTTTCCCTAGATCCAAATACAAACGGTCCGGAGACTCCAGCTTTCCATTCAATCTGAATTTACCATTCAGCACCATCGCAGAATCCAACTTCTCAAAGCTATGTCCTCCTTTATGCTTTTTCAACAATACCATGGTACTGTCCGGAATGACGCTAGTAGTTCCATTAATTTCAAAATGGTCTCCAGCAGTTTCATTTTGCGGTTTTTGCTTGTTTTCGCATGAGAAAATCATTCCTGCCAAAGCAAGTCCTAAAAATATTCTTTTCATCCTCTTTTCACTTTTTAGATGTTTTGCAAATCCAAATTAATTCATTCAAAGCATAAATCGAACCTTAATGGCAATAAAGGTTAATCGGCAATGTTATTATCAGGCTCGACGCTTCGCAAACAATTAACCATACAGTATATATTTATTCGAATAACTATTAAATTTGCGACTCTAATTGTCGCTTAATGAAGTATTTTGTTATTTAGCGACAGGTATAATTCATCATATATTGATTTTCGATAATGGAAAAAGAAGTACGCGTTCGTTTTGCTCCAAGTCCTACAGGACCTTTGCATATTGGTGGAGTGAGAACTGCACTATACAACTATTTGTTTGCTAAGAAAAACAATGGAAAATTCATTCTTAGAATTGAAGACACTGACCAAAGCAGATTTGTTCCTGGCGCTGAAGAATACATCATTGAAGCACTGAATTGGTGCGGTATCAAAGTGGACGAAGGACAAGGCGTAGGAGGCGAATATGGACCTTATCGTCAATCAGAAAGACCTGAAATATACCGAGAACATGTCCAAAAGCTTATCGATGAAGGCAAAGCTTACTATGCCTTTGATACTGCTGAAGAGCTGGAAGAAATGCGCGAGCGACTGACTGCGGCTAGAATCGCTCACCCTAAATACAATGTCATCACTAGAATGACAATGAAAAACTCTCTGACATTGCCTAGAGAAGAAGTCGAGCAAAGACTTGCTTCAGGCGCCCCATATGTCATTAGGCTTAAAGTTCCGAAAAAAGAAGATGTTCGATTCCATGACGAAGTAAGGGGATGGGTTGTCATCAACACTAGCGAACTGGACGATAAAGTTTTGTTAAAATCCGATGGTCTTCCAACTTACCACCTTGCAAATATTGTGGATGATCATTTGATGAATATCTCACATGTTATCAGAGGAGAAGAGTGGTTGCCTTCAGCTCCTATACACGTTTTGCTTTATGAATATTTTGGTTGGGAACCGCCTAAGTTCTGCCACTTGCCGCTTTTGTTAAAAAAAGACGGAAATGGAAAATTGAGCAAAAGAGATGGCGACAAGCATGGATTCCCTGTTTTTCCACTAGAATGGAAAGATCCTCAAAGTGGAAATATAACCATGGGATTCAGAGAGCAAGGCTACCTGCCTGACGCGCTTGTGAACTTTATTTCACTGCTTGGATGGAATCCTGGAGACAATAGCGAGCTTTATTTCAATATGGAAGATTTGGCCAATGCATTCTCTCTTGACAGAATCATCAAAGCAGGAGCCAAGTTCGATATTGAGAAAGGACAATGGTTCAACGAGCAATATATCAAGAGAAAATCCAACGCTGAGCTTTCGAAGTACCTTCTTAAGTCTCTAGCGGAGCAAAATATAGAATGCGACCAAGAGAAAGCCGAGAAAATCTGCGAGGCTCTTAAAGAAAGGGTAACTTTTCCGCAAGAATTATGGACAAAAGGACAGTACTTCTTCATCGCTCCGCAAGAATATGATGAAAAAGTAGTAAAGAAAAAGTGGACGCAAGAAGCTGTAGACCTGCTTAGCGCTTATTCAGAAGCGCTTAAAGCTCATGAGGGCGCAATAGACAGAGATAGCGCTCATAGCATACTGAATGATACTTTGGAGAAAATGGGCATTAAGATGGGCCGTGTGATGCAAGCCTTGAGACTCGCGGTCTCAGGTTCTGGCGCTGGAGCGGATCTTATGCTGACTTTGGAAATACTAGGCAAAGAAACTATTTCACAGAGAATCGAAACGGCAATTGAAACGCTTAAAGACAGAGTCAAAGCTTAGACAATATTGATAACACAGGCCGAAATAGGATTAAATTCCTTCACGCTTTTGGCCTGTGTTTCTTATTACCAAAAACTGCACAATGCCCACGAGCATCAGCGCCAACCCTACCCATATCATATAGTTGGAGCTTTCGTTAGGCGCCAAGCCTACCAAATCATAGCTTTGTTCCACGGTATTGTATTTCAACAGCAATTTATCCCCCAACTTGAACTCTTGATATATTTGTTGATCTAGCTGGCTTGACTGATAAATCAAATCGCTGCCGTCATCCATTTCAAAGACAAAAACATACTTATGCTCGTCAGGCAAATTGCCTTGCTGATAATTTTCCGAATACTTTTCCACCAATGTCGCTTTGGAAATACCCTTGCTGTTTTCATTGCCCTTGAAGACCGGTGCCTTGTCCAGCGACACCGCGAGCAAACAAAAAATGCCCGCTATTAACAAAATCAACAGCACACCAAAGGACACTGAATTTTTTTGCTGTCTTGAATGTTTCATTTTCATTAATGTATCTGATTTCTTTTGCGATAATGACAATAAATCGAGAACTTTAGGCCTTTAGGGCCTAGCTCATTATGCATTATAACTAGAAATGAATGCAAAAGTTGAAATTTTATAAATACCAAGGCACAGGCAACGATTTCGTAATGATCGACAATAGAGACATGGCCATAGCATCAGAGAATGTCTCTTTGGTAAAGCGTCTGTGCGACAGAAAGTTTGGAGTGGGAGCCGATGGGCTCATATTGATACAACCCCTTGAAGGTTACGATTTTGAGATGATTTACTTCAACGCCGACGGCACTAAAAGCCTATGCGGCAATGGGTGTAGGTCAGCGGTGATGTTCGCTCGACATTTAGGCATAGTTGGCAACAAAGCTAGCTTCATGACTATAGACGGAGGTTTGAAAGCCCAAGTCAATGACGATGAAGTCAAGCTTGGAATGCCCGATGTCAAAAAAGTAGAGGAAATCGATGGAGACTATTATGTCAATACTGGCTCGCCTCACTATGTGGCATTTGTGGATGAGGTAAAAGATTATCCGGTATTTGAAATGGGCCGCTCGATACGCAACAATGAGCATTTCGCTCCAAAAGGAGGAACCAATGTCAATTTCGTTCAAAAACTATCTGATCATGAAGTTTTTGTCAGAACATATGAGAGAGGTGTAGAGGATGAAACTCTCTCTTGCGGAACAGGCGTAACAGGCGTAGTATTGGTTTGCCACTTTGCTAAGCAAATGACTTCTCCGGTTACAGTGCAAACCCTAGGCGGAACTTTGCAAATATCTTTCGACTACGACGCAAATGGATACACGAACATCTGCCTTCAAGGTCCTGCGAAGAAAGTATTCGAAGGAGAAATTGAAATATGACATATTGACAGCGCTGGGCTATCTCACTCAGCCAAATTATGACTATATTCAACAGAAATTTCTACGTTATCTGCTAATATGTCTGATAATGAAGCGAGGAATGTTTTTTGAAATAACGAGTTTGAATAAATACCTTGCCAATACAAGTATTTTCGATTTGCGAATTTAATTTTTTAAAAGGCAAGAATTTAATGATAAAAGAATAAATAAGGATATTACAATATTAAAAAGCTATGCTGGAGCTGATCACTAAAGGAATAGCAAAGATTTTTGGCACAAAATCCGAAAGGGATATAAAAACCCTTTGGCCGATTGTGCATCAAATCAATGCTGAATTTGACAAATTATCCTCCCTCTCGGATGACGAACTTAGGGACAAAACCCAAAATATCATCGAGCGAATCAACGACTCGCTTAAGGATATCGACAACAACATAGAAGAACTTCACAAGAAGGTAGAAGAGCACCCTTCTATGAGCTTGACCGAAAAGGAGGGAGTATTCAATCAAATAGATTCCTTGGAAGATAAGCGGAATGAAAAGCTGGAGGAGGTTCTAAACACAGTACTTCCAGAAGCTTTCGCCATAGTAAAAGAAACAGGTAGAAGATACAAGGAAAATAAATTCCTTAAAGTGAAAGCCACAATCCATGATCGCAAGATCGCTACGATGAAGCATAATGTGGAAATCGACGGAGATTATGCGATTTGGCACAATGAATGGGATGCTGCCGGCACTACAGTTACTTGGGACATGGTTCATTATGATGTTCAGCTGATCGGTGGTATCGTGCTTCACCAAGGTAAAATATCCGAAATGGCAACGGGTGAAGGTAAAACGCTCGTGGCAACGCTTCCTGCATTTCTTAACGCATTGGCCAAAAGAGGCGTGCACGTGGTTACTGTCAATGATTACTTGGCAAAGCGTGACTCCGAATGGATGGCTCCTCTATTTGAATTCCACCAGCTTACTATCGACTGCATAGACAAGTATCAGCCTAATTCTGAGGAAAGAAGAAACGCTTATCAAGCGGATATCACTTATGGTACCAACAACGAATTCGGTTTTGACTACCTGAGAGATAATATGACTAGAGAAGTCAAAGAGCTTGTTCAGCGAAAGAGACATCATTACGCTATGGTCGATGAAGTTGACTCGGTATTGATTGATGATGCCAGAACTCCTTTGATCATCTCCGGACCAATACCAAAAGGCGACGAGCATGAATTTTATGAGCTTAAGCCTCGTGTTTCCTTGCTTGTTGACGCTCAGAGAAAATTAGCGTCCCAATTCCTATTGGAAGCGAAAAAACTAATCAAAGAAGGCGACGAAAACGAAGGAGGCTTGGCCTTGTTCAGAGCCTACAGAGCTTTGCCTAAGCATAAGCCTTTGATTAAATTCTTAAGTGAGCAAGGCATTCGCCAGATTCTTCAAAAAACGGAGAATTATTACTTGGCTGACAATGCCAGATTGATGCCTGAAGCTGACGAGCCATTGTACTTCATCATCGAAGAAAAACATAACTCCATCGATATGACGGAGAAAGGTATCGACCTTATCACTGGCCAAGGAAGCGATCCTAACTTCTTCGTGATGCCTGACCTAGCTATTGAAATCGACAAGCTGGACAAGGATACCGAACTGGACGAGGCAAGCAGAGTGGAAAAGAAAGACGCGATCATCAGAGACTACTCTGTGAAAGCGGAAAGAATTCACTCGGTAAACCAGCTCCTTAAAGCATACACGCTATTTGAAAAAGACCAGGAATACATCGTTCAAGACGACAAAGTAATGATCGTCGATGAGCAAACTGGTCGTGTGATGGATGGAAGAAGGTTCTCTGATGGACTTCACCAAGCTTTGGAGGCGAAAGAAAATGTAAAAGTAGAGGATGCTACGCAGACATACGCTACTGTGACTCTTCAGAACTACTTCCGTATGTACCATAAGCTATCTGGTATGACGGGTACTGCCGAGACGGAAGCGGGAGAGCTTTGGGAAATCTACAAGTTGGATGTGGTGATGATTCCAACAAACAAGAAAATACAAAGAGACGATAGAGAAGACAAAGTATATAAAACCGTAAGGGAGAAATTCAATGCTGTAGCTGACGAGATCGTTGAGCTTACGAATGCGGGAAGACCAGTATTGGTAGGTACGACATCCGTTGAGATCTCAGAGCTATTGAGTAGAATGCTTCAGATGAAGAAAATCAAGCACCAGGTTCTTAATGCCAAGCAACACGCTAGAGAAGCGGATGTGGTAGCATTAGCTGGACAGCCGGGCACCGTCACCATCGCTACAAACATGGCGGGTCGTGGTACGGATATCAAGCTTAGCCAAGAATCTAGAGCAGCTGGCGGTTTGGCGATTATCGGTACTGAAAGACATGAATCAAGACGTGTGGATAGACAGCTTAGAGGTCGTGCCGGTCGTCAAGGAGATGTTGGTTCTTCGCAATTCTTCGTATCTCTAGAGGACAATTTGATGAGACTTTTCGGTTCTGAGAGAATCGCTAAATTGATGGATAGACTTGGACTTGAAGAAGGAGAGGTAATCCAGCATAGCATGATTACAAAGTCTATCGAAAGAGCTCAGAAAAAAGTAGAGGAAAACAACTTCGGTATACGTAAGCGACTTCTTGAGTATGATGATATCATGAATCATCAAAGAGAAGTAATTTACAAGAGACGCCGCAATGCTCTGTATGGCGAACGCCTTAAAGTAGATATTCTTAACAGCATCTATGACACTTGCGACGATATAGTGAACGAGTGCAAAGATTCTGACGATTATGAAACATTCAGAATCAAAACTGCCACAGTGCTAGGCTTGGAGTTGCCAATTTCAGCAGATGAATTCTCTAAAATTGACAAAGGCGCTCTGCTTCAACAATTGAATGAAAAAGCACTTTCAAACTATGAAGCTAAAAACCAATCCATATCTGAAAGAGCCTTCCCTATTATCAAACAAGTATTTGAAACGAGAGGAGCTACAGTAAGAGATATCTTAGTGCCGTTCACTGACGGACAAAAGCAAATTGGTATTTCTTCCAACTTGGAGAAAAACGTTGAGACCAATTGCAAAGCATTGATCGACTCGTTGGAGAAAAATGCCACGCTTTCCATCATAGACCAAACATGGAAAGAGCATCTAAGAGACATGGATGACTTGAAGCAATCAGTCCAAAATGCTGTGTATGAGCAAAAAGATCCGCTTTTGATCTACAAATTCGAATCATTTGAGCTATTCAAGCAATTCTTGGCTAAAGTGAATAGCGAGCTTGTGTCCTTCCTTATGAAAGCCACTATTCCAGTGCAGGAATCCACTGAAGTACATGAAGATCGCCAAAAGCAGGTGAAGCAAGAATATACAGAAGAAAAAGAAGAAGTAAATTCAGCGCTTAACACCAACACTTCCCAAGAAAGCGAACCAGCTCCAAAACAGCAACCAGTTCGCTCTGAAAAAGTACATGGCAGAAACGATCGTGTAAAAGTTCAGTACGCTGACGGAACCGTAAAGGAAGATGTAAAATTCAAGTCTGTGGAGAATGACTTGAGAGATGGCAAATGCGTGATCATAGAATAGCATAATCATTAAAAAAACGCAAAAGGATTGCTTCACATAGCAATCCTTTTTTTATTTTTACCTAATCCTAACTCCAAGTAGACTTAGAACATGAAAAATATCAAATTCCCATTTATCTTGCTTTGCATTGTTCTCGCTTACTCTTGTTCGCCCAAAGTAGCTCCTGTGCAGCAGAACTATAGTGAAAATCTAGACGCGTATATTCCTGATTATTCCAAGGAAATCAAAGCTCCAAAGGTGAATGCACCAGCTTCGACACCCAATACAGTTAAAACCGGAGCGCCAATCAACGATATCAATAGCGAGCTGCAAGGACAAATCGATCACTTTGCGAAGTCCAACCAATCAAAGGGAAGCACCTATTATACTATACAAATCTACTCGGGAGGAAGCAGAACTGAGGCCAACGAAATCAGAGAACAGATTTACGAGTTTTTCCCTTCCGCAAAACCTTATCTTCAGTGGAAGCAACCTAACTACAGAGTTAAAGTAGGAAAATTCTACAACAGATTGGAAGCTAATCCATTGTTGCTGGAAATAAAAAAACACTACCATAGCGCGATATTGGTTCCTGAAGTGATCAAAACAGAAGTAGAAGAAAGCGAAGAAGAGAAAAACACTGAAAACGAAGAGTCTAATAACTATTAGCGAATCAATTATATCATGAATCTCAAAGAAAAGATCAAAGAATTAGCGGAGGAGTCATTCGAACAGATTCGCTCTGACAGAAGACATTTGCACCAAAACCCTGAGTTGTCATTCAAAGAATACAAAACAGCGGACTTCATAGAAGAAAAACTGAAAAACTTGGGGTTGAACCCTGTTCGCAAGGCGGAGACAGGCTTGGTAGCTGTGATAGAAGGAAAGAATCCAGAGAAGAATATTATAGCTTTGAGAGGTGATATAGACGCATTGCCAATCAAAGAGCAAAATGATGTTAGCTATAAATCATCCGTTGAAGGCGTAATGCACGCTTGTGGGCATGATGTTCATACAGCTTCATTATTGGGAGCGGCTAAAATCCTTACTCGGGTCAAAGATGAATTCGAAGGAACTATTAAACTGATCTTCCAACCCGGAGAAGAATCTCTTCCTGGTGGAGCATCATTGATGATCAAGGACGGAGCTTTGGAAAACCCCAAGCCTGAAGCGATATTCGGCCAGCATGTAATGCCTTTGCTTCCTGTGGGAACTGTAGGATTTAGAAAAGGAATGTATATGGCTTCCGCTGACGAAATCAGACTTCGAGTTAAAGGCAAAGGAGGGCATGGCGCTATGCCCGAGATGAATGTGGACCCGGTATTAATCGCTTCTCATATCATCGTTGCGATGCAACAGATTGTAAGCCGTAATTGCGATCCAAAGGTTCCATCTGTATTGTCTTTTGGAAAGGTAATAGCTGACGGAGCGACAAATGTAATCCCTGAAGAAGTATATGTAGAGGGCACATTCAGGACGCTAAACGAAGAGTGGAGATTTGATGCTCATAAGAAGATCAAAAAGATCGCTGAAGGAATAGCCGAAAGCATGGGAGGTTCTTGTGAAGTTGATTTGCAGGTTGGATACCCATTCTTGAAAAACGATGAAGAGCTAACTTCCAGAGCTGAAGAATGGGCTGTGGAATATATGGGCAGAGAAAACGTCAAAGAGCTTGATGTTTGGATGGCGGCGGAAGATTTTGCTTATTATTCTCAAGAGATGAAAGCTTGCTTTTACAGGCTTGGAATCCGCAATGAGGAAAAAGGAATCACTTCTTCGGTTCATACACCAACCTTCGATATAGACGAAGAAGCTCTAAAGACAGGAGCTGGCTTATTGGCATGGCTGGCAGTGAAGGAGCTAGGAAACTAAAAATACAAATCGCAATATTATTAAAACCGCCATTTCAAATCGAAATGGCTTTTTTTTAGCCTAACAACACAAAGTATCCTAAAAAAAATTTAAAATAATCTTATTCGTAGATATTACGTTCATCCTATGAATAAATATTATCAAAGATTTTTGATATTTTTTTAACCTAAATTAAAATTATGGACAAATGCGAAAAGTGCAATAACAAAATAAGTGAAAATGAATACCCCATTTGCAATCAATGCCTGAATAAAGAACTATCGCTTATCAAATCTGAATTAGGTGATATCAAGAATAATTATCATAATCGAATATTATCTCTTGAAAGTAAGATATTCACGCTTGAATCCAAGCTAAACACTAAGCCCTTGGAGACTAAAAAGTCCTTTATCGTAGATGAAGTGACTACAAAAAAACAGGTGGAAAATCCATTGAAACCTGAAAAAACACCTGATAAGAAGGAAGTGATTGAATCATCAGTAAATCTTCCAAAACCCATTATTTCCACACCAAACGATGAAATAGGCAATGAGCTTTTGGAACCTAAGGAAAAAGAGCCTTCTGCTTTTGATATTTTCTTGACAGAATTTTTTCATCCAGTATATGAAATGAAGGATTATGTCACAGGATTTTACCAAGAATATAAACAGGAAAATAAATTACCTGTATTTTTTCTGACGGTCGCGGGTATAGTGGTCTTTTTATCTGGGGCTGGCTTTTTATTTCAATATTCACTCAGCAATTTCTTTGGAGAATATGCCAGCTATATCAAATCAGGCCTTTCTTTGATTTTTTCTTCTTCATTGATCATAGGAGGGGTCAAGCTCTATCATAAAGATCAAAAATATCGGGATTTCGCATCTTCAATAATGGGTCTGGCAATTGTGCTTAACTACCTATTAGTTTACTATATGTCTTCTGGCGGAGAAGGCTCTGCAATACTTTCTTCAACAGTTGCATTTATTATGATGGTGGTAAATACAATTTTATCATTTGGATTAGCCATACGTTATGAAACTAAGATAATTTCGTTTATCAGTCTTGCCGGAGGACTTGGCATGCCTTTAATATTGCCTTCCGACGGAAGTTCGATTTTCTTTTTAGCATATCTGATATTACTGTCCATTGCATCTATAATAACCGCGCATAAAATCCAATGGAAAAACTTAATCTATATTACTTTCATACTTGGCGGGATTGTCTTTGAAACGGCAAATATTTATGGAGATTACACACAAAGAGTGTTGACATTATTGATGATCGAAGCTTACGCTTATTTATTCTTCTATATAGTGTTTTGGGACAAAGGAAAATTCAAAGAAACTCTTGAGAAGAACGATTTGACTCTTTTTGCGTCTAATGGAGTCATGTTGGCAGGAAATATTTTTATGCTATTCCAAACAAGCGAATTAGCTATTGGAAGCATTTATTTGTTAAATGCAATACCATTCATAGCATTATTAGTGTTGAAGTGGCGAAACCTGTCAAAATCATTTAAATTTTACCTGATATTAATAGCCTCTGCTTGTATTACCTTGTCTGTTCCTTTTCTGATTCATCCAAATCTGATTGGATTGGTATGGATGATTGAGGGAATAGTTTTATTGATATCTGGCTATTTATTCGAACTATCAAAGATCAGAAGAGAAGCTTTAATTATTTTATTAATCGGAGGAGCCACAATTTTAACGAAATTATTCTCCACTATACTGTTCGGCAACTTTATGTTACAATTAGGGCATTCTCTTACACTAGGGTTTTCAATATCAGCAGTAGCTTTTTTAATCTATAAAAATAGGAAGCGTTCAACTGAATTTGAATTATCTCTCATGAAGATATTAGTGGTCTACACAAATATATGTTTTACATTAATCTATCTTTTTGTAATCCATCATTTTTTTGGAAAATGGATGTACCCTTTAGCTCAATTGCCTGTTTTGATTCTAATATTCTTAGGTGTCAGGTATAAAATAAATGCGATTGAGGTAATTGGTTTGATATCTAATATACTTGTTGTTGGAGGTTTGTCACTATCATTCTCACAAGTAGGCAGCTATTACATGGGGGATCAAACTGGGTATGGTAAATTGTCAGCGGCATTTATCATGCTCAATTTATGGGGGATGAAATGGTATTACCAGAAACTAGGAAAAGATGTCGATGGGAATGCTTTCCTAGACTTCTGTAGAGATTTATTCTTTTATATAATTCCTCTGGCTATAGGCAAGACGATGTACAGGCATCTTGATTTTGAGTGGATGGGAATAATAATGTTGACTTCAGGAGCAGTAGCTTACGTTATTAATAAGTTCTACACCAAAAAGCTGCTTAAGATGCAATTTTATGTGTTTTTCATTGCTTCAGTGGTATTTAGTGGTCTTAATCATTATAGCATTATAGCTAATTTGGTCATCTTAAGCGTTATCTATGCAATAGAAAATTATGAAAATAAATGGCAAGGAAAGGTCAATCTAAATTACCTGAATAAGATTGTAATCATTGGATGGGGTGTTAATCTAATGGGAATACTGATTGTAATGATTAATTTATCTCCTGAAGTGTCTTTTGCAATTGGAGCCGCATATTTTTCAGCGATGATATTATTAGAGAATAAAGTCAGAGGAATTTCTGATTCAAAATACTTGCTTTATGCTTGTGGTATGATTTCTATTTTATCCTCAATCATAGTTATGAATAAAGATAACTTCGTCATTAATATAGTGCTTTCGATCATAGTGATTACTATATATTATTACATAAGATATATTCAAAATAGATTAAGGTACAAATTTGATGATTTAGTCATTCACTTTTTCAGTTTTGTATTATATACTTTAATTGTTGAACAAGTTATAGGAAGTGAATTTATGTTTACTCCTTGGCTTACTGTTTTATTATTTGTTCATAGCATTATAGTTCTTTTCTTGGTTGATACTGAGATCAAAGTAAATAAGGCAATGATGATTGTTTTGTTTTTACTGTCATTTTCCAAACTAATTGCTTTTGACCTTAAAAATGCCAGAATGATCACCAAGATTATTGCATTTATGGCATCAGGAGGACTCATGCTATTGGGAGCTATGGCTTACTTAAAATGGAACAAGGCTAAAGAAAAAAATCGAATTGAAGAGAATATAGAAGAAAACATTGTGGATGAAGTAGAAAATTAACAACAAAGCTGAATGTGTAATGCATTCAGCTTTTATCTAAATATTTTTATTGAAAATATAAGCGCTTGATCGATGACAATGAGTTTATTCTTTACCCTTATTCGGTTCAATATTGAATGAACTTCATACATTTCAAATATTTGCCTTTATTTGCATTCTATATTCAAAGGTTATCGCATGGAGCAAAATCAGAACATCAGAATAGCTGTTGATGCTGTTGTATTTGGTTATAAAGAGAAACAGATTTATATATTGCTGATCAAGCAAAAGTTTGGTCCTTTTCAAGGCAAGTGGGCGCTTCCCGGAGGTTTTGTAAAGGATGGAGAAGGCTTGCAGGATGCTGTTCTCAGAGAATTGAAAGAGGAAACAGGAGTGAGGACAAACTATCTCGAACAGCTTTATACTTTTGGTGATCAAGTGAACCGAGACCCAAGAGGACAAGTAATTTCCGTTGCACACCTAGGTCTTGTCAATCCCTCTAAGTTTACGTTGGAAGCTGATACAGACGCAGAAACAGCTCAGTGGTTTTTGCTCGACGACATTCCTGAATTAGCGTATGACCACCTTGATATTTTGAACACAGGCATCAGAAGGCTTCAATCCAAGCTTCACTATCAACCTGTTGGTTTTGACCTATTAGATAAAGAATTTCCTTTTTCGGATTTAGAAGCATTGTATCAATCTATTCTTCAGAAAAAAATCGACAGAAGGAACTTCAGAAAGAAAATTCTAAGTTTTGGAATACTGCATGAAACAGACAAAATTCACCAAACGGGAAGTGGCAGACCAGGAAAGCTATTTACTTTTAATGAAACGAAATACAAAGAACTTGTAGAACAAGGAATTCACTTCGAAATTAAGTTTGCGTAAAAAAGACGCAAATAAATTTGCAATTAAATTATTGTGATTTATATTTGTGTAAAACATACGCAAATGATACTAAATCTCGATTCAAAATTCAACCCAACTACTAACCAACAAACAATTGATTTCGAATCTTTTGTATTTGCCGGAGGTGAACCACATATCAAAATCAAATCGGATTTGACTGATTTGAAATCTGTAATTATTTCCACACGAATAAGATCATTTAATGACATAGGAATGTTGTTAGTCGCTGTTGATGCGCTAAGAAGAGCGAAAGTCAATAACTTGGAGCTTATTCTTCCATATTTTCCGGGAGCGAGACAAGACAGAGTAGCTTCATCAGGGGAAGCGCTTACCGCTAAGGTTTATGCTGATCTTATAAATGCTCAAAATTTTGATACTGTTACGATATTTGATGCTCATTCGGATGTGAGTCCGGCATTGATCAATAACTGTGTTAATCTTGATAATAGTGATTTTATCAGAACAGTGATTGAAGATATTGATGAAGAATTAACATTAATAGCACCAGACAGCGGAGCATCAAAGAAGATTCATCATTTGGCGGAAAAACTAGCCATAACTGACGTAATCGAATGCTCTAAATCAAGAAATCCTGATACAAGAGAGCTTTCCGAGTTTAAAGTTTATGCGGATGATTTAGCAGGGAAACCTTGCTTGGTAGTTGACGATATTTGCGACGGAGGAAGAACATTTATCGGCATAGCAAAAGCGCTTAAGAAGAAAAATGCCGGTAAAATATATCTAGCTGTCAGTCATGGCATTTTTAGCTGGGGATTTGATGAACTGAATAAATATTTTGAAAAAATATTCTGCACGGATTCATTCCAAACCTTGGAAGAAACAAATTGCCTAAAGCAAATTCCACTTACTTTTTAAATTGAAACCCAAAAAACTACACTAATGAACCCTTTATTATTTACAGACGGATACAAAGTAGATCACAGGAGACAATACCCTGAAAATACCTCATTGGTTTATTCTAATTGGACACCAAGAAAAAGCCGTATGGAAGGCATAGATGAAGTGGTATTTTTTGGACTTCAGTATTTTATCAAAAGATATATACTTGACGAATTTCAAGCTAATTTTTTCAATAAGTCTGAAGACGAAGTTTGCAACAAGTATCAGAGGAGAATAAATGCTTATTTAGGAGAAAGTTCGGTTGGGATAGAACATATCAGAGCACTTCACAGACTTGGATATATACCTATAGTAATCAAAGCGCTACCTGAAGGTGTCAGTGTTCCTATGAGAGTCCCAATGTTTACAATGTACAATACTCAGCCTGAATTCTTTTGGCTGACAAATTATTTCGAGACATTGATATCAACGACTGTTTGGTTACCTTGTACTTCAGCAACTATCGCCAAGCAGTTTAGAGGTTTATTGGATTCATATGCAGTAGAAACGTCATCTGTCCCTGAGTTTACAGACTGGCAAGGACATGATTTTTCGATGAGAGGAATGGCAGGACTTGAAGCAGCTCAAATCAGCGCGGCAGGACACTTGCTTTCATTTAAAGGCACCGACACCATACCAGCTATTGACTTCTTGGAGCAATATTATAATGCTGATAGTGAGAAGGAAATTATCGGAGGCTCTGTATCCGCTACAGAACACTCTGTGATGTGCATGGGAACTGATACAGGAGAGAAAGATACTTTTGTGAGATTGATAAAAGAAATTTATCCGAAAGGAATCGTATCCATAGTCTCCGATACTTGGGATTTATGGAAAGTATTGAATGAATATTTACCAGAGCTTAAAGAAGAAATTCTTTCGAGAGAAGGTAAAGTGGTCATCAGGCCTGACAGTGGAGACCCTGCGGATATAATATGCGGAAACCCTTCAGCCGAAAATTCAACAGCGCAAAAAGGAGTGATTGAATCGCTTTGGGATACTTTCGGTGGAACTATAAATGGAAAAGGTTACAAAGAACTCGATCCACATATTGGGGCAATCTACGGAGACAGCATTACTTTGGAAAGAGCTGAAGATATATGTGAGAGGTTGAAAGCTAAAGGTTTTGCTTCTACCAACGTGGTATTTGGTATTGGCTCATTTACTTATCAGTACAATACTAGAGATACATTCGGTTTTGCGATGAAAGCCACTTATGGAGAAATAAATGGTGAAGGAAGAGAGATTTTCAAAAATCCCATAACGGATGATGGAACCAAAAAATCAGCGAAGGGATTATTGAAAGTTGTTAAAGAGAATGGGGCATATAAGCTTGTAGATCAAGTGAATTGGGACGATGAAAGCACAGGGGAACTTAAGGAAGTCTTTCGAAATGGCAAATTATTAATAAATACTAGTCTTAAAGAAATAAAAAAACGAATATTCGAGAAAAAACAGCAAAAACATAAACCTCTGTAAATCAGACTCGTAACAATAACCAAAGGCTAATTAATCAAACGGATTTCTGAAACCTTTGAAAAAAACGCTGATCACCAAATGACCCGGACAGGTCGCCTACAAGGAATCACGACCACCTGCGGATTCAACACGAAGAACAGATGTAAGAGACCAGCGTTTTACATACGAATTGATTATTACATATATACGACTGAGGAGCGACGTACATCGCTCCTTTTTTATGTCCTCATTAATTATTGTCCCAAGAGCTCTTTATCATCACAAGGCAATTTTATTGCGTTTATTAATTCCAACCCTAATTTTAGCAACAGACGTTGAGAAAAAAGATTCCGTTGAAGTGTTATCGCTTGTAATCTCTTTAAAAGCAAGCCAATACATAATTTAAATGCCCCAGAGTTTCTGACTAAGGGGGTATGTTGGATCGAATATACTTCTTTGCATGCAAAGTGTACTTAACTCCACGATCGCCGGAGTATCCGGCAAGATTAAGCATATTCATCAGTTCAAAAATCAATTATGTAGTTTGCACCGACACAGGCCTTAAACTAAACCTAACTATTCCAGTTTCTTCTTATATTATTTTACCAACTATAATCTGAGTTAATTTGAAGAAAAATAATTTATTAAGTATTGAAATAATCAAAGAATTAGATTCAAATGAATAACTGATTTTTAGAATACCAACTGCAACAACTTCGGATTTTTCTACTACCGATTTCGAGCCACAAACAGCGTTTGATTCAGAATTTCATTGCATCAATATATAGTCGAAAACGACAATTTTTGCCTTTTTTATACTTTGTGTTTTCCACACATTTGTGGGCAACTTTTTTCTTTTACATGATGAGAAATTTTAAATACGATGAGTAAATACGCTTTATCAACATTTCATGCAGTATTTATCAACAGCAAAACTTGATGCGCACTTAATTCTTGAATTTCATTATGGAAATCTAGCCAATTTTCAATACTTATCCATGGCTTTATGCACATCGTGTCGATAAGTCTTTTATACTTTCCAAAAATCAAAAGCCAATGCATTCAACAATGTGGAAAAAATATCTGTCTCTCAAAAAAATATTTCTGAAAAACATAAACCACTTATAATCAATAACATAGACAATAATAAGATGTCAAACAGATATCGATTAATTAAACCGCTGATCACAACAAAACCCGGACAGGTCGCCTGCAAGGAACCACGACCACCTGCGGATTCAACACGACGAACAGATGTAAGAGACCAGCGATTTACATGCGAACAAGTTCATATTACTATATTAAGAAGGAGCGAATTTATCGCTCCTTTTTTTATACGCTAAAAATCATCATTGACTTGAAACCCATGCCTGCTTAAAGCGTAATTATAATTAAGAGCAAAATATCAAAAGCATATTGAGTTCTTATTAAAAAACGCTGATCGCAACAAGACCCGGACAGGTCGCCGATAAGGAACCACGACCACCTGCGGATTCAACACGATGAACAGATGCAAAGGACTAGCGTTTTACATGTGATTTACTAATTTTTCTATACGGACTAAGGGACAACGTTATTTGTCCCTTTTTTTATGCCTATTATTGCCATGCTCTTAATTCCTTGAGGATACATAATCGTAAGAAGCGCGATAATCAACAAAAAATTGAACTCAATTCCATTCCGGCCCGCGCCAACCACAAACCAACCTTCTTTAAGATGGACCAAAATAATTCCAGAGATAAGAATCAAAATAGTAAAGATTGATGCAGGCTTGACATATCTTTCAAAAGCCAAGCAAAGAGCGGCAATAATATGCGACAACTTAATTGTCCAAGCCAAAGGCACTCCAAATGGTGAAAAACCTATTTCATTTAAATAATAAGTCCCAAAATCGTTTATGCCGTTGTTGAAAATTCCTGAAATGCTGTGGGCCAATAATATGATTGCCACAGCTAATCGAAGTAAAAAAGTGCTATTGAATGCTTTCATTATTTTTAATAGCTAAGCCTATAGCTTAAAAACATTTGTTTATGAAAAATTTAAACAAGGCTAAATGGAGCAAAATGCAGGCCAATGATATAAAAACTTCAATCACTAATTCACTTTTCTTATAGCCATCATATCTATATTTATTATTTTCATTTCTAGAAATCTCTCACATATCAATCATCATTATGTCAACAAAAAATATTGACTTTTCTAAAGAAGCATGTGAAGCTATCAACTTGATTAAGAATACCCGCGAGAATATATTCATTACAGGAAAAGCTGGCACGGGAAAGTCGACTTTACTTAGCCACATTCGAACTATTAATAACCAAAACATCATAGTGCTTGCCCCTACTGGCATAGCGGCGATTAATGTAAATGGGGATACTATTCATTCATTTTTCAAACTCAAACCCGGCTATGAATTGGATGAAGCAAAAAACATGAGAATAGTTCCTCAAAATTTGCACAAATTTCAACATATTGATACGATAATTATTGATGAAATATCCATGGTCAGAGCTGATTTGCTTGACGCTATTGACACTTTTTTGCAAAGAGCTAGAAAAGAAGAAAAATATTTCGGCGGAATAAGAATGATCTTTATTGGGGATCTATATCAATTGCCGCCTGTCGTAGAACAAGATGATCTCAAATATTATTGCCAACATTATCAATCGCCCTATTTCTTCTCAGCCAAACTCTTTCAGGACAAAGATTTATTCACTCCTGGCTTTCAGCTTAAAACCATAGAGCTCAATAAAGTATACAGACAAAGTGATCAAACTTTCATTGATTTATTGAATAAAATTCGAAAAGGCTCAATAGATGAAAAAAGCCTGACAGCCATCAATAAACGATATCAATCCGCTATCAAGCCATCAAACGAAAAAAACTATATCAATCTCGTCTCTACAAATCAAAGCGCTCTCAGAATCAATCATGCTAAACTAGCATCAATTAAAAAAGACGAAATGATCTTCGATGCAGTGAGTCATGGCAATATTGGCTCTCTTCGTCCCAATGACTCAACTATAATTGTAAAAGAGGGCGCTCAAATCATGTTTATCAACAATGACTCAAGCAAAAGGTGGGTGAATGGCACTATTGGAACCGTTATAGAATTCATCACCACTTATGATGAAGAAGCTCGCTCAAATATACATGGACTCAAAGTCAAATTAGAGAATAACAAAGCAGTAAAAGTATTTCCTCATACATGGGAAATTTCAAAGTACATATTCAAAAACGGACGATTCGTAAGAGAGGCTATTGGACATTTCACCCAGATGCCTTTGAAACTCGCCTGGGCAGTCACCATACACAAAAGTCAAGGAAAAACTTTTGATAATGTCATCATTGATCTGGGAACAGGAAGTTTTGCGCATGGACAAACGTATGTTGCATTGAGCAGATGCACTAGCTTGGAAGGTATTTTGTTGAAACGACCTATTCTGCCATCTGATATCATTGTAGATAACATTATCAAATCTTACAATCCATAAACCGGCAAATTACTCGATCAACGCTCCATACCTTTCATTAAATCCATCAATGCCTTGCAAGCCGCCAGTATGCACTGCTACCACTACGCTTCCTTTTGGAAGCATGTCTTTTTTGATATTTTCATACAAGCCAAACATCATCTTGCCAGTATAAACAGGGTCCAAGGGTATCCCATGTTTAACTTTAAAAGCATTGATAAACTCGATCAACTCTACCTTGTATTTGGCATAGCCACCAAAATGAAACTCAGTGAATAATTCCAAATTGCCAGAAGATGGCAACTTCGCTTCTTTCAAAAGCCTATCAACCTCATTATAAATAAAGCTTCCTCCCTTGAGAGCCGGAAAGCCCCAAGCCTTTTGTCCCGTTTTAAGTCCAGCGCATATTCCAGCGACTGTTCCTCCTGTACCGCAAGCGGCGCAAATAATATCAAAATCAACATCAATTTCATCTACCAACTCTTTCACTCCAGGCAAGGCAAAAGCATTCGACCCACCTTCCGGCACCAAATAAAAATCACCAAACTCTTCACGCAATTTGCTTACAAACTCGTCAGTATGCTTATTTCTGTATTCTGACCTGCTTACGTGCTTCAATTCCATTCCAGCCGATTTGGCAAAATTCAGCGTAGGATTCAAAGGCAAGGTTTCCTCGCCTCTTATCACTCCAATAGTTTGCAAGCCAAACGCTTTTCCTGAGGCCGCCGCCGCATAAATATGATTGGAATACGCTCCACCGAATGTCAATATTTTGTCAAACCCGCTTTGTCTGGCTTCAATGACATTGTACTTCATCTTTCTCCACTTGTTGCCTGATATCTCAGGATGTATCATATCATCGCGCTTGATATAAAGCTCAATTTCTTTCTCTTCCAACAAGCTATCCTGAATCTTCTCCAAGGGCGAATTCAACTGTCTTGATAATATATCCACTCCACTTTGCATGCTATTTCTCATTTGGCTTTGGGCAAATGTCGCCTATCAATCAATGAAATAGAACCCTTTAAGCTAAAAATTGAAGGAATAATCGTAATTTTGAGGAATGCTTTGCGTTAAGACTTCAGCCATAGGCTTTTCGCGCAAAGCGAAGGAAATCAATACCGACAACAATCACCTGAAAATGAGCGAGAAAGAGGACATTATCGAGGAATCACAAGACGAACTTTACGAACATCACCGAATCATAGCGGATCCAAAGCAACAACTATTAAGATTAGACAAATTCTTGATGGACAGATTGCCCAATGTTACTCGAAACAAGGTGCAAGCCGCTATTAAAGATGGTTTTGTGAAGGTAAATGATGAAAATGTCAAGCCAAACTACAAAGTTAGGCCTAATGACGATATCGTTATCGCTTTGCCGGAACCCCCGAGAGAGACGGAAGTGATTCCCGAAGACATACCGCTCAACATAGTCTATGAAGACGACCATATTTTAGTTGTAAACAAGGAAGCCGGCATGGTAGTGCATCCTGCTTACAACAATTGGAATGGCACTTTGGTGAATGCCTTGGCTTACCACTTTCAAAACTTGCCAACCATGCCTGACAATGAAGGTCGCCCCGGACTTGTGCATAGGATTGACAAAGACACCAGCGGACTTTTGGTTATTGCCAAATCCGAGAAAGCAATGACTGGCCTTGCCAAGCAATTCTTCGATCACTCCATCGAAAGAACTTACTATGCTTTGGTATGGGGAGATGTGTCGGAAGACAAAGGAACGATTGATTGCCATTTGGGCAGAAGCTTCAAAGACAGAAGAGTAGTAGCGGCATTTCCTGAGGGTGACATTGGCAGGCATGCGATCACTCACTATAAAGTTATCGAAAGGCTGAGATATGTTTCCTTGATCAAATGCAACTTGGAAACTGGAAGAACGCACCAAATAAGAGCCCATATGAAACACTTGGGCCATCCATTATTCAATGACTCCACCTATGGCGGAGACAAAATTTTGAAGGGAACGACTTTCACCAAATACAAGCAGTTTATCGACAACTGTTTTAAAATCATGCCTAGACAAGCCTTGCATGCCAAGTCTCTAGGCTTCATCCATCCGATCACTAAAGAAAAAATGCAATTCGAATCTGAACTGCCTAAAGACTTCACAGACGTGATTGACAAGTGGAAACACTATGTCCAATTCAATTAGAAATAATAATCCATTATAGCTATATCTCCAAGGCCTTTTCTTCATTGAAAAGGCCTTTTTTGTTCTGCGAAATATTTCATCCATCACTCCAGCTTGCTGGAATAATTCCCAAGACGCTAAGACTGATATATTACTGTCTCAAAAAAGGCCAATACTGCCAATAAAATTGTTTATTTGACTTTTTCCTTGGATGAAATAATTTTAAGGATTAAATTTATTTTTATTGAGTTTAAATAATAATTGAAGCTTATGAAAATCGGGCTTTTTTACGGATCAGACACAGGAAATACAGAGGAAGTAGTCAATTCGCTTATCGAATTGCTAGGAGCGGAAAATATCGACGAACATTATGTTAGCGACGCTTCAGCGGAAACTTTTGCTGAATACGAGCGTATCGTCATCGGCATTCCAACTTGGTACGACGGCGAATTGCAAAGCGATTGGGAAACCGCGTATGACAATTACTTCCAAGAAATTGACTTTACCGGCAAAACTGTAGCCATATTCGGCTTAGGCGATCAACATGGGTACGGAGATTGGTTTATTGATGGAGTGGGAATTCTTGCCGATGTGGTAATGGAAAATGGAGGACAATTAATCGGACTTTGGGATGCCGAAGGATACGAATACGCCGCTTCCAAAGCCGAAATCGAACTTGAAGGACACACTTATTTCAAAGGCTTGGCGATAGATGTCGACAACGAGCCTGAATTAACAGACGAAAGGCTTCAAATCTGGACGGAGCAAATCTTGGAAGAATTCGAATCTTAAGAAAAAATATGAGCTGCTTACATAAAGTCCTTGCTGACACGGACGGAGTATACATAGCCCAGTGCTTGACATGTTCCGAAATGATTTTCAAGTGCAAAACTTATTATTGCAAAATGGCTTACAATGAATACTCCAGTCTCAAGAAGCTTGTTTGCAGGTCAAATTTTGATGAATGCGCCAGTTTATTTGGCGGGCAAATGTTGCTCGCCATTCGCACTACTAAAAGCCAGCCCACACTAATGCTGGATAAAACAGAATTCGATACCTTGCAAAATTGCTTCATGCAAATCGAAATGCTTCAAACAGCCAAAGACATTTTAAGCTAAAAAAAGAAATTTCGCAAGTTATCTTTTTCTCAATAAAAGTTGGTCTGTAAATTGTCGGAAATTTAGGCATCAACTTATTTCAAAACTTAACTACTTTTTTATGGAACTCTCTATAAGTTCAAAAGATTTATTTCCGACAGACAAATACCCAACCATTGCCACAAACCTGAGCGACTGCCAGAAATTCCTTAACCAAATGGAAGCTTGGATCAATGATGAGATATATTTGGAAGCGGAACAACAAAGACGTGAAAAGCGCTACGCTCCGCCTTCTAACAATACGGAACAAGCAATAAAAAAACTCGAAGAGGAAATATCAAGCGCTGAAAGAAAACTGGAATCAGAACCAGACGCTAATGAAATCGCTTGGCTCAATCATCAAATCAAATCCGCTCAAGTAGAAATCGAAGGACTTAATTTGCTTGCCGAAAACAACAGACATAACCCTATGATGGCCATCAAATCCAATGCAACCGTCATCAAAGGCAAATTATTCGCTCAGCTATTAATTCACGGCACAAAGGACTACATAGAAAAATACGTGTTAAAAGGAGAACTAGGCGAAGGCCAAATCACTTTCTTGGGAAAAACCTATGAGGTGATAGGAGCTGAAACCCAGGCCGGATAATTTCTACACACACCAAGAACCAACTTGATATTTCCGATAGAATTAAAATAAAAAAACGAAATGAAAAAAGTATTGCTTACTGGTTGCAGTTCAGGCATAGGCTTGGGCCTTGCCAAAGAACTACTTGCTCAAGGACATGAAGTTTATGGACTTAGCCGTAGAACTCCAAAAGACTTAATTAACAATAAGAGTTTCCATTTTTGCTCCTTGGATTTGAACAATTTGGAATCCATCTCTCAAAACATATCCGTTTTTCTTCAAAACATTGAAAAATTGGACATTGTCGTTTTGAATGCTGGCATACTAGGGGATATTAAGGATATGAAAGACACCAGTATCAAAGAACTAAACGACATCATGCAGGTAAATGTATGGGCGAACAAAGTTCTTTTGGACAGTCTATTCGATACCGTTGGAACTATCGAGCAAGTAGTCGGCATATCATCCGGAGCAGCCGTGAACGGCAATAGAGGATGGTCCGGATATGCAATTTCCAAAGCGAGCTTCAACATGCTTATACAGCTTTACGCTGCAGAAAGGGCGCAAACCCATTTTTCATCTTTGGCTCCCGGACTTGTGGATACGGCGATGCAAGATTACTTATGCGGAGGCAATGTGGACAGCGAAAAATTCTCTAGCATTCAAAGACTCAAAGAAGCCCGCGGCACCGAATACATGCCTTCGCCTGAAGAATTGGCAAAGCGGTTGTTGGAGACTATTTCAGAAGTATCCGCACAAGCAAGCGGCTCATTTATTGATATTCGAAAATTCAATACTGAAGTCAAAAACTAAGCAATTCGTTCGAGTTTCTTGAATAAACCACTTGACCAAAAGCCAAATTCAAACATCTTTTGTTTTTTGGTCAAGATTAATGTTAAAACACGTTAAATCACATGCCAATACAAATCTCAACAGGCTAAAGCGTCAATTGTGATATTACGGAATCGTTTTCGGATTTTTAATCTTTATTTTTTATGAAAAATCCAAAAATTATCGCTCAAATGACAGGTAATTATAAGAAAATCAATATTACTAAATCAAGTTCAAAAGATGCGTAAAATATTTACTTTCTTAGTTGAGAATTGATTGAAATATTGCAAATCTAATACTATTTAACAGCTTTTTTTTAAAATTTTGCCATTTCATGACTTTTGTCATGTTTTTTATGCTAGAATTTTTTGAGATTTGATATAAGCGAATGGGCAAAATATGAGCTCCATGCTTAGACACAAGTCTTTTGATTCACTTTGTTTGAAGAATGGAGCGAGCTTAAGATCTTATACTTTTTATCTAGCACTTTTTTACTCGCTTATTTTTTCGGCTTTTTTTTGACAGGACGTCTTTTTTTGAACGCTATTTTTTTGACTGGCAATTTTTTAGAAAGAGAACAAGAACAAGTATTAGGACACTTTTAATTCTCAAGCCGTCGCCTCAGGGTGGCGGCTTTTTTTATTTGCATATCTAATAATACGAAACTCCATCAACAAATCAAATTTATAATTCAATTATTTATAAATTGATACTTAACTAACTGATAGGTGAATTATTTTATCAAAAATTTCCTTCACATTTAAACATCAATGCAAATGTATCGCTAAATGTTGTCAAAGATCATAACAATTATTTAATCTTGACAGCAATCTATTCCAAGATCTTTATTATATATAAATATAAATAGAAATCACTATTTGCAAACAATGAAACTACCTAATATTAATCCTATTAAATCAGCTCATAAAACTTATTAAAGACTATCAAAAGCGATAATATTAAATACGAATCAAATTAATCAAAGTTTACCATATTAGACAAATTCAAGTTTAACGCAAGCTGATCTGTTTTAAAAAATTCGCAATTTGAACACTTTTTTTGCGATGTTTTTTATAATCAATGCATTAAGTGACAATTGTCATAGTTGCTTTGAGGCATATTATTGATATTTGAATCATGACAAACAGGGATATAAGTTTCCTTGAAAGTCGATTCAAGAGCTATGCATCAATGCATTGAATTCCGGAAAATAATGTAAGCCTTGGTCGTTAAGTCATGAACTGTTTTTATGTACTTTTTTATCGCTTGACTTTTTTTGATGGATTTTTTGACCTTTACTTTTTAAGAGGAGCTATTTTTTAATTTACTTTTTAAGCTTGTACTTTTTAAAAAATGTATTAACTGTTGTGTACGGATTTTTAGATTTCAGGCTGTCGCGAATGCGACAGCCATTTTCTTTTTTGATTTATTACAAGTAAACCAAAAGTTAATTTAAAAACAAGGAATTAGTTGATAATTATCAGTGTATTAATTGAAAAGCATGGAAAAAGAAACACTTTTCCCTTTTAAAATCAAATCATGCTTTTTATTTCATTTAATTTCATCAAAGCCTCTATCGGCGTCATCGCATTGACATCCAATTTTTCCAATTCTTGCTTCACTTCTTTCATCGCTGGATCTTCGGCTTCAAAGAGACTTAGCTGATAGTTATTCTTAGGAACCTGTCTTACCTTTTCCTCAAAATGCTCCTTCGACCTATTCTCCTCAAGGTGCGTCAAAATCTCGCGAGCCCGATCGACGATATTGTCAGGCATTCCAGCCAATTGAGCCACATTGATACCAAAACTATGCGCTGTGCCTCCCGGACTTAGCTTCCGCATGAATATCACCTTGCCCATGCGTTCCTTGACTGAAACATTGAAATTCTTTATTCTTGGAAAATCGTTAGCCAGCTCATTCAACTCATGATAATGCGTGGCAAAAAGCGTTTTCGCCTTGAATTTAGGATGATTGTGAAGAAACTCGACTATCGACCAAGCGATAGACACGCCGTCATAAGTGCTTGTTCCTCGGCCGATCTCATCCATCAATACCAGACTTCTGTCACTGAGATTGTTCATGATGCTCGCGGTCTCGGTCATCTCCACCATGAAAGTGGACTCTCCTTTGGCCAAATTGTCGGAAGCTCCGACTCTGGTGAACACTTTATCGACAATGCCCAACTCAGCTTGTGATGCCGGCACAAAAGACCCCATCTGAGCCATCAAAACAATCAAAGCTGTCTGCCTCAGCAAAGCGGACTTACCTGACATGTTAGGACCTGTGATTATAGCTATTTGCTGATCATCCGGAGACAAGCTTATGTCATTAGGCACATATTCCTCTCCCATCCCCATTTGTCTTTCTATCACAGGATGGCGCCCATCCTTGATGTTCAATCCTTTGCTTTCAAGTATCGTAGGCTTGCAATATCCATAATCCAAAGCCACTTGCGCGAAAGAGCACAAACAATCCAACATCGCGACAGCCTTGGCATTTTGTTGTATCGGTTCGATATAATCCATTGCGGACGACACCAATTCCTGATAAATTCTTTGCTCAATGACCACGAGCTTTCCTTCCGCGCTGAGAATCTTCTCTTCATAAGTCTTGAGCTCTTCAGTGATATATCTTTCGGCGTTCACCAAAGTCTGCTTTCTTATCCATTCTTCAGGCACTTTGTCCTTGTGCGCGTTAGTGACTTCAAGATAATAGCCGAATACTTTATTATAGGCAATTTTCAAAGAAGGAATGCCTGTTCTCTCCATCTCCCTTTTTTGAATCTGAGCCAGATAATCCTTGCCGGAAAAAGCCATCGCCCTTAATTCGTCAAGCTCTCCATCGATGCCTTCGCGAATCAAATTCCCCAAATTTGAAACGATCGGGACATCGTCTTTCAACTCAGCATCAATCTTGTCAAAAAGAAATTGGCAATGGTTCAGCTGATCGGAAATTTTTCGCAACACATCGGCATCGCTTCCATGCAAGAGCTGCTTAATCGGTCCAATATTCCCCAAGGCTTTTTTCAGCTGAAGCATCTCGCGAGGATTTATTCTTCCGACAGCTACTTTGGAGATCAATCGCTCCACATCGCCGATATTCTTCAAATATTTGCAAATATTCTCATGCAGCTCGCCATCTTCCTCCAATGCTTCGACCGCATCAAGCCTTTCTTTGATTCTAGCGCTTTCCTTTAATGGCAACACCGCCCATTTGCGAAGCATTCTTGCGCCCATAGGGCTCAAAGTCTTGTCGATCACATCAACCAATGCCACTCCAGCGTCATGCTGAGGCGTAAGGATTTCCAAATTTTGCACCGTAAACTTGTCCAGCCAGACATACTTGTCCTTTTCCAAACGAGCGATGTGGGTGATATGGCCAATCTCTTTATGTTCCGTCTCTTTCAGGTAATGTATGATAGCTCCAGCAGCCACGACCCCTTCCGTGACATTATCCACGCCAAATCCCTTAAGGTTTTGCGTCTTGAAATGATGCGTAAGCTGTTCGAAAGCGAAATCAAAACTGTATGCCCAATCCTCCAAAGCATAAGGATTTGCTTCTTCGGAAAAATACTCCTCGAATTGCTTTCTTTGCGCTTTGCAATAAATAATCTCAGAAGGGCTGAATGATTTCATCAAATTGTCAACATACTGCGAGCTCCCATTGGCCACCATAAACTCGCCTGTGGACAAGTCCAACAAAGAAAGGCCTGTCATGCCTTTTTTCCCAAAATAAACGGAAGCCAAGAAGTTGTTGCTTTTTTGCTCAAGCACATTGTCGTTAATCGCTAGTCCCGGAGTCACCAGTTCCGTAACTCCCCTTTTCACAATGCCTTTCACAGACTTAGGGTCTTCCAGCTGATCGCAAATAGCCACTCGATACCCCGCTCTCACCAATCTAGGCAAGTAAGAGTCAAGGGAATGATGAGGAAAGCCGGCAAGTTCTGTCTCGGAAGATGATCCTGCGCCCCTTTTTGTCAAGACGATTTCCAATACCTTGCTGGCTTTGACAGCGTCTTCGCCAAAAGTTTCATAAAAATCGCCCACTCTGAAAAGAAGCAAAGCTCCTGGATATTTTTTCTTGATCTCATTGTACTGCCTCATCAGCGGAGTTTCCTTGCCCCCCGCGGCCTTCTTCGACTTGCTCGTTTTTGCCATAATTGAATCGTGTCTTAGCGCCTCTAAATTGCCTCCCGCGCTTTCATTTTAGCGCGGGCAAAACGCAAATTTAATGGTTATATTCTATGAATGAACACTTTGCCTATCTAAATGTAAAGATTTAAAGAAAGCGGGTCGTTTATTTATAAATTTTTGAGAGAATAGGCTAAATTGCGAATTGAATTAACAGCAAAGCCATGAGAAAACTTAAAAACGAGGAACTTGACAGAATTTCTGTGGAAGAATTCAAAACCAAAGAAAAGAAACCAGTTGTTATCGTATTGGACAATGTCAGAAGCCTTAACAATGTGGGTTCCGCTTTCAGAACCGGGGATGCGTTTTTGGTCGAAAAAATACTTCTATGCGGCATCACAGGAACGCCCCCTCATAGAGATATTCACAAAACGGCTCTTGGCGCCCAAGATTCTGTAGCTTGGGAATATCATGACAGCACATCCGATGCCTTGAAAAGCTTGAGAAGCGAAGGCTTCAAGATCCTTTCTGTGGAACAAGCGGACCAAAGCGTATCTCTTGATGATTTCACTCCTTCCAAAGGCGAAAAATACGCGCTTGTTTTCGGCAACGAAGTTTTCGGTGTTGAGGAAGAAGTCGTAGCCTCATCCGATCAAGTCATTGAAATTCCCCAATACGGCACCAAGCATTCATTGAACATCTCTGTATCCATGGGCATCGTCCTTTGGGATGTCATTGGAAAAATCAAAAATTTGTAATTGAAGTATTTTTTTTTAAATTATACTCAGCATTTTTCTTGTCATGGGCAAATAATGCCTAACACCATAGCCTATGCCATTGCAAAAATTATTACCTTAAATTATAGAAATTAGATACCAAAATTTGAGATTTGGATCCAACAAATTATAATTGAGTATCAATAAAACAATATAGACATGAGGCGTAACTTTGCTTTTTTGGCCATTGCCGCTATGAGCGTCCTTTCATCTTGCAAGTACGACAACGAATATCCTCCATCTGGAGAAAACTACGACAACACAACCTATAACTACGACACCGATCTTTCTTCATTTGAAAGTGTCAACGCTCAAGCTTTGAGGCTGATCGAGGAAATGGAAAAAGGACATGATGGCGCTGAGCTATCCGAAAGCGTATTGCTTGGAATTTACAAGGAAAAGCTTGCTGTAGGAGCCAGTCTTATGGAACTAACCAGCCCTGCTTCGCAAGACACTGTGGAATTCATGATCAAGCGATTTGCAAGCATTTCTTCCTTGCAGCAACAAGGAGAAAACGGGAAGCCCGGCTTGACTAGCTTGCCTTCGGGAAGCAGCCTTTTGCTTGACGGCAATGGCATGAACTACGCCAAGCTTGTGGAAAAAGAGCTCATGGGAGCTGTGATCTACTTCAACGAATTTTCGGAAAAAGGATATCTTTCCAGTATTCGCGAAGAGGTGAACAACAATAAATTAAATGACAGCACCATCGCAAGAAACGAAATGTCTTGGGATGCCGCGTTCGGTTTTACAGGCACTCGAAAAAGCGAAGAATCATCGACATATTATATCGATCCTTCATATTTTTGGGGCAACGAATGGGCTAAAATGAACCAAGTGGATGGCAGCAATACTTTGGAAAATATTTACGGCCACTTTGTCAGAGGCAGAAGATCGATCTCTTACATCAACAGAGACACATTGATGATGGATATCCAAGGCATCTCCAACAACTGGGAACTGTCTATAGCGAGAAAAGTCGAAGAAAACCTGTCTTCCGCGCTTGATCATTCGAATCAATCAGGATTGAGAGCTCACGACTTGTCAGCGGCACTAGGAAGCATCCGTATGCTCCCTCATAATATCGAATCAAAAATGGATTCTGTGGACTCTCGCTCAATTAGCGGAAAACTTGGAGAGAACTTTTACGAAACAACTGATTGGCAGATACAAGAAATTAGAAAAGACATAGTTTTCAAGTATCCTGAACTGGAACCTTACTTGCTAAAACCTATCTTGGAAAATGTAGAAGAAGATCAAGAAGCTTCATCCAGGTAATCAAACACTTTCCTATTATCAAGACTTTACAATCATGAAGAGCGATATGCCAACCAATAATCAATGGATGGCGTATCGGTCCCGTTCATCTATTTGAATACATACCAAAATGTCGAATTACAGCAATCTTATCACTAAAGAAGGTTGGGATGCCCTCAATGCCGAAATGGAAGCCTTATGGAGCGAACGCAAACAAGTCGCAGAAGCGGTAGGCGAAGCCGCTGCCATGGGAGATCGATCGGAAAATGCGGAGTACATTTATGGACGAAAAAAGCTTAGAGAGCTTGACGGAAGAATAGGCTACATACACCGCCGCTTTAAAGTTCTTAAAGTCGCCGCTTTTGAAAACATAGACCAAAGCAAGGTCTTTTTCAGCGCTTATGTGAAATTCAAGGACCAAACAGGAAGACCTATGGAATTCCAGCTAGTGGGAACTGACGAAGCCGACATTAAAAAGAAAAAACTAAGCGTCGAATCGCCGATAGGCAAAGCGCTTATGGACAAAAAAATCGGCGACACTGTTGAAGTGGACGCTCCTGTAGGCAAAAAGATTTTCACTATTTTGGCTATTACTTACAAATAGCTTAATAGCCAACATCAACAATTTGCTTAGCATGAAAGTTCATCATTCATGCGCACAAGCCACAAGAACTGCTCAACAAAAGCTAATAAATCGGAGAGATTTCCATCAAAGCTTTCCTCATCTTGTGGCGCCAAGAAACCTCCTCCCATGGATATTATTCAATGCGCATTTGGATTTGAAATCGAATTCACAAATTGGGAGGTGGCTGAGGCTTCGTCAGAAGAGATGGCAGCTTCGCCATCAAAGGATTTTACCAGCTTAAAAAAATATCCTCGCCATCACCCAATATTGCTTGGCAAAGATTGGGAATTGCAAGCTGAAAACTCCGGAGAAAATGTATCCGTCGTAGAAGCGGTAAGCAAAGCTTTCGAGGACTCTCCTCAAGGATTTGAAGAAATGATTTTTGCTTTGCAGGAAATTGAAAGAGCTTGCAATATCATCACTGAAAAAGCTCCGTTATTAAGCCTTCAATGCCTGGAAAATGCCGGCATTGGGAGGTTAATGGAACCCATGGCTATTCTTAAGCAAGTAAGAGTTGCAGGGCTAGCAGGAAAGCCTCAAGTCACCATTGGAGTCTCTATGGACAAAGTCCATGAATTTCTGCTGGATTTAGGAGCTGGCGGTCAGCCCGAAACTGAAGCCCAAATCAAGAAAAAAGATTGGGGAAGACGCCTTACAGGCTGGGATATTCTCCAAGGCTACCGAGTAAACACATTTTATCTTGGACAAGCGTCAAGAATCAGTTCTTGCGCCTTGGCTTTATTCGCAAATGAATTTCCCGATGGGCACCCTTTAAAAGAGCCGAGCATAGAACTCAAAGGCTTTACCGACCTTGTTGTCATGTATTTGATTTACGGCACCAAAGAAATCAAAGAATACCCCAAGGCCTTTACTAAACTATTGGCTAGAACTGATTTCGCCAGCATGGCAAAACTTATACCCAAACATGAAAAAGACGCGCTATCCGCTGACAATTCCGCATTATGGATAGAATTAATGAAGCTGGTTGGCTCCCAAGATTCAATGAAACAGAGCTTGCTCCCAACAAATCATTTTGAGCCGGTGTCGATAAGGTATTTTCCTCAAATAATGAATCCCGAAATTGAACTGGAAAAGCCTTTGTTTGAAAAAGGAGTTTACAACAACCGAAAAAAATACGCAAACATGCCTCCCGATATACTAGCTGAGCTAACACGGAAAATGTGGCTGCAAGAAATGATGCAGGGCAAAGACCTGTTGACAAGCGAGCATTTCCCCAACCCTGAAGCCAAAACTCATATAGAAGCTTTGGGAGGATTTGGAGGCAAGTTGGATATGCTCGCGACAAATGGAAAGGAGGCCCCTATATTCGAATTGAGATCGCTCAATATGGAATATAATTTCAACAGTCTCAGAGAATTATTGCAGCAACTTTTCGCCTATATGATAGCTCTTCATCAGAATATGGATTACAACATTGGCGATGAATTTCCTCCTTATTTTATTCCAAGTCCAGAGTCAAGCAGTTCATCAGAAGATGAAATGGCGTAAAATATAAATCCTTGCCCATAAAAAAAGACCTTACTCTCATAAGGCCTTTCTTAAATTATCTATAGTTTCTATTTACTAGCTGTACAAAGGAAACTCCTTCATCCATTCATTGATTTCAATCTTCACATCCTCAAGCTTTCTCTCATCCGCTCTCACCATCAAAGTCGTATCGATCATGTCAACAATTCTAGCCATGTCAATTTCTTTCATGCCGCGAGTTGTTACAGCCGCAGTTCCTATCCTCATGCCCGATGTTACAAATGGAGACTTGTCATCAAAAGGAACCATATTTTTATTGATCGTAATATCCGCTTTAACCAATGTGTTTTCAGCTTCTTTTCCGCTTATTCCTTTTGATCTCAGATCAATCAAAAGCAAGTGATTATCCGTACCTCCGGAAACTATATCATAGCCTCTGTTCAAGAATTCCTTAGCCATGGCTTGGGCATTCTTTCTCACTTGCATGATATAATTGAAATAATCGTCAGTCAACGCTTCACCAAAAGCGATTGCCTTACCTGCGATAATATGCTCCAATGGTCCGCCTTGCGTTCCCGGGAACACTGCGCCATCCAATGCTTGCGTTAATGTTTTGATAGTCCCTTTCGGAGTTTTCAAGCCTAGCGGATTTTCAAAATCCTCTCTAGTCATGATGATTCCGCCTCTAGGTCCTCTCAGGGTTTTGTGAGTTGTGCTGGTCACGATATGGCAATGCTCCAAAGGATCATTCAACAAGCCTCTCGCAATAAACCCTGCTGGGTGAGATATGTCAGCCAATAATGTCGCGCCAACTTCGTCAGCTATTTCTCTAAGTCTTTCATAATTCCACTCTCTGCTGTATGATGAAGCTCCGCAGATAATCAACTTAGGCTTTACTTCCTCAGCTTTCTCAGCTACTTTTTCCCAATCTATTAAGCCGGTTTCTTTTTCAACACCGTAGAAGTGCGGTTCATAAAGCTTGCCTGAAAAATTGACATGCGATCCATGTGTCAAGTGGCCGCCATGGGAAAGGTCAAAACCTAATATTCTATCGCCGGGATTCAATATCCCCAACATTACTGCCGCATTTGCTTGGGCACCTGAATGCGGTTGCACATTCACCCAGTTCGCGCCAAAGAGTTCCTTAGCTCTGTCAATAGCTTCCTGCTCTATCAAGTCGACGACTTGACATCCTCCATAATACCTCTTATTGGGCAATCCCTCAGCATATTTATTTGTCAATACGCTGCCCTGAGCCTCCATCACTTGCTTTGAGGTGAAATTTTCCGAAGCTATAAGCTCAAGCCCTTCTTCCTGGCGAAGCGCTTCTTGCTCAATCAAATTAAAAATTTTAGAATCTCTTTGCATCTTTGTTATACTTAGTGATTTCCTTATGCCAATGTCTGCTCAATTTACCAATTATTTCATTTATTCATCTTCATAAAAAGCATTATTTAATTGCTAATCGTTAACAATTGGTAAAAAAATACATCAATAAGTCAATGCATTGGTTTGAATTTGATAATAATTAATTATTTTGAGTGGATTATTTTAAAAATTATTCGATTAAAAGTATTGTTATTGCATTCTTTCTAAGCAAAGCTCTTAGTAACCATTAATACTATTTTTCACTCTTTAAGCGTAAAAAAGAGTTATTAAAACATGAAAAAAGAACAGAACATTTCACACGATCACAAAATCCAACAAAACGCTTCTTCCCTAATTGAGAAACAACCTAAAACCAAAGCTGTCGACTTTATCTTAATCGATTCAGACAACTCTCAATTTTGGCTTGCGGACCATCTTTCCTACTCTCCGGCAATCTTGTTGTTCGTATCAAAAGAAGCCATGAGTTTCCTGGATGAAATTATCGATATGATAAAAAAAAATGCGCTTGAGAATTCATCAATTATCATAATTTCAGATACTTTTTCTAAAACGGAAGCTACGTTAATATCAAAAAGTCTACAAGGCCATAAAACCCTAATAGATCCGGATTTCACCATTTCGCAAAAGTATCACTCTTTATTAGGCAATAATGAAATTTTCAACCCTTCCCTGCATCTGCCGGCCATGTATGCCATCAACACTGAAGGAGATATCGTTGAATGCTTCGCTCCTATACGCTTGACAGTCTAGAGAAACATTCGTTTTTAATTAATAAAAAAGGTGTCTGATGTTATAGGCGCTGGAATTTTTTCACGATTGGTCATCTGCAAAACATTTCTCTCAATAGTCCTTGCCAATGATGTCATAGGCGTATCAGTTCCTGAATTCTCAAATGGGTCCTGCAATTGCATTCCAATCTTTTCTATCAAGAAAAAGATGCAAGCAACTCCGAAGATCAGTGGATACATTTCCCACCCCATGGTTTTGGCCAAGCCAAAGGGCAATACGAATATAAACGCGTAAATAAAAATATGAACCATCATGCAATATGTCGTGGGGAACACAGTATTCTTTATTCGTTCGCATTTGCCCATGGATTCCGAAAGTCTGTTCACAGTCCAATCCATTTGCACTTGATGATAGTAATTGATATGATTGCCTTTTTTCAACAGATGAATCTTCTCGCTTATCATCAATAACAACAAATTAGGCTTGTTGTCATGAACTTCCAGCCTTTCTTTTTGCTCCTGATCGAGATACGACTCCCAATACTCCGGCTCTATTCTTTTTCTTAAACTCTGGCCTAATAAATGGCACCACGCGATTTGCAAGTTGACGATCTCATCAATTCTCGACTTTGGAGTTTTAACTTCAGCGACATTTGTGAAACATGCCAATTCCCTGACCAATGCCCTTGAGTCATTGACTATTGCTCCCCAAACAATTCTCGCTTCCCACCACCTTGAATAAGCTTGAGAAGTTCTAAATCCCAAGATCAATGAAATTGACGTGCCTAAGACTCCCGGAATAGCCAAGGGAATAGAATATTCCGAAGCAAAAAAATTATGAAATGAGAAAAACAAGATCATAAATATCGCTACATAAGCTATTTCAACCTTAATAATTCCAAACAGATATGAATATGGTATCCCCTTTTTAAGCAACATGAAACCTAAATTTTCTATTTTTAATAAAATTCAGCTAAATGAATAATCTAATAATACTATGTTTTGTTGCGATAAAAAGTTATGCATCAAAGTCTTTTAGAATGAAATTGATAAAATTTTACCTTAAAAGTGTCACAAACACAATTATTCATTGTCATGATATTAGAGAGTAGATATAAAACCCTTAAATTATAGATAAAAAATGACCGCTTGTATAGTTTTCTTCATACTACACTGGTATTCGTCGCTGTTCTTTCAGACCTTCTTTTTGCATAGGTACGCAGCGCATGCGGCTTTTACCATGTCCAAACCCATGGAAAAACTTTTCTTTGTTTTGACATGGTTATTTCAAGGCTCAAACTACTTGAGCGCCTATGGTTACGGAGTCATGCACAGAATGCACCATGCATTTGCTGACACGGAAAAAGATCCTCACTCACCAAAATACGATGAGTCGCTATTTAAAATGATGTGGAGAACAAAAACGATCTATTCTGATATCACAAACGGCACATACAAAGAGCCTATTGACGAGACTTTTACCAAAGGGGTTCCAAAATGGGACGCGTTTGACAAGCTTGCAAGAAGCAGAGTTTCAAGAATATTATGGGGTATATTGTATGTCGCTTTTTATTATCACTACGCGACAGAATGGTGGTTGTACCTATTGTTGCCAATACATTTCTTAATGTCTCCGATACATGGAGCCATCATCAATTGGTTCGCGCATATATATGGCTATACAAACCACAAAGTGAATGACACATCCAAAAACTTGTTGCCGTTTGACTTCCTGATGATGGGCGAAAGCTACCACAATAACCACCACCATAATGGAAGCAAAGCAAACTTTGGCGAAAAATGGCATGAAGTGGATCCGACATATATTTTCATTTGGATATTTGACAAGATTGGAATTATCAAACTTAGAAGAGCCAAAGGGATAAAAGTCAATAAACTAGACAAGCAAGCAGCTTAAAAAATAAACCATAAAAAAAGGGCGTTCTCGACGCCCTTTTATTTTTTTATATCTTGGATATTACTTGTTATCCAATACATTCATTACTTCGCGAACAGCTTTCTCAGAGCTCTTAAGCAATGCCATTTCATCTTCGTTCAGGTCAAGCTCGATGATCTTCTCGATACCATTCTTACCTAATACTACAGGAACACCCAAGTAGCAGTTATCGATGCCATACTCGCCTTCTAGCTTCACGCATACTGGGAATACTCTCTTTTGGTCCTTGATGATAGCTTCAGCCATTTGAGCAGATGCAGAACCTGGAGCGTACCATGCAGAAGTACCCATAAGCTTAACAAGCTCTCCACCTCCAGTTTTCGTTCTTTGAACGATCGCTTCCAAAGTATCGTTGTCGATAAGCTCAGTCACAGGAATACCACCTACAGTAGTGTATCTTGGAAGAGGAACCATAGTATCGCCATGTCCGCCCATTAGCACCGCTTGAATATCTTTAGGAGATACATCAAGAGCTTCAGCCAAGAATGCCTTGTATCTTGCAGTATCAAGGATACCAGCCATACCCATTACTTTAGTTCTTGGGAACTGAGAAGTGATGTGCGCTTGATAAGTCATCACATCAAGAGGATTTGATACGATGATGATGATAGCCTCTGGAGAATGCTTGATTACATTTTCAGTAACTGATTTTACGATACCAGCATTTGTTGAAATCAAATCGTCGCGAGACATTCCAGGTTTTCTTGGCAAACCTGAAGTGATGATCACAACGTCAGAGTCAGCTGTTTTTGAGTAGTCGTTAGTAGAACCTACCGTGCGAGTGTCATAAAGATTGATAGGTGACTTTTGCCAGATGTCTAAAGCTTTACCTTCAGCGAAACCATCCTTGATATCCACCAACACAACTTCGTTCGCGATCTCTCTGTAAGCTAAAACGTCAGCTGCCGTAGCTCCTACGTTACCAGCGCCAACTACTGTTACTTTTGCCATATCTCAAATATTTTTGTGTGTATAATTTACAATTATCTCTCATCAACAAACTTACCAATTAGAATCCAATTAATGAATTAATTTTATATGATTTGCATCAAGGTTTTACTAAAAATAGTTATAATACAGATCATGTTTTCACAAGAAAGTCATCTTTGAATTATTTTGATGGATTATTCATAGCTAATCTAATATTTCCAAAATCCCATTAATTACGAACCTGCAAGCTATGTTTCCCTAAAAAGAACATTGTAATAATATAAATTACAGCGATCAAGACACTTCCTCAAGCCAAATCATTAGCACAAGCATGCGCCAAATAATTTCCGAATGATCCGCTTGCTCAGCCCTGTGCTCCATGATTATATTCTCCGCTTGCTTGATATCTACATACTCGTAGATCTTGCCCTTCGATTCTTTCAAATCCTCCAAGACTTTCTTGAACATGTTTGATTTGATCATATTTCCGATTGGGAAAACCGGATTGGGCTTTAAATAGGACAAATATTTTTCAAGGCCTGTATGCCTTATCGTTCTTTCAAAAAGCCAGTTTCGGCCCTGCTCAAAAAACTTCATTTCAGGTATGCTCTTCAAAAATCCCGACAGTTGCTTGTCCAAGTAAGGCAAGCGAAGCTCCAGATTCATTTGATTATACACAGCTTGATTAATTGGAAGCACGGATCTCTCAAGATTCGCTCCTCTCTCAAATTCAATCAATTTAGCTAGATTCGACTCAATAAACTCAGGACTTTCAGGGTCGGAAACAATCCCGCTATCCGGCATTTCAAACAAATTCAACGTATTGTCGGAAACAAGATTATGATAAGTCAAAGCAGGGTCAGGATCGATTTTATTCGCGTATTTCTTGATATAAGTGATAGTTCCTCCAAAAGCGAAGTCCAAAGCCGAAGGCAAATATTTAGCGCCTTTCTTTAGCATTGGAAGGTAATTCACCATATTCTTGTAATTGGAAAGATATAAGTAAAAGGCCCAATCCCTTCCATACCCTCCCGTCAACTCAGCTCCTCCGTCACTTGACCAAGCATACTTCACATAATCCGTAGCTTTCAAGGATATCAAGTAATTTATAAATGAATTTTTATCGCTAACCGGTTGATCCATGGATCTCACGTAATCGTAAAACAGCGTCCTATTTTCCTTATCCAACTCTATCGCTCTATTGCTTGTCCTAAGATCATAAGCCATGTTGGCGATTATTTCATCCGATTTTTCATCTCCGTAGCTGATCGAAAACATTTGGGTAGGAATAATACCGTGCTTATGCCCCAGCGACATCATCAAAGCCGCTTGTATGGTGCCATCAAACAGAACGCCGAAATCTTGACGAAAAGCTTGGCTTTGCGAAATCGAATCCAGCAAGAGATCCTCGAATTTTTGTTGCAATTGCTCGTCATTGATTTCATCATTGATCTCAACTTTTTCCTCGCTGCTCACAAATCGATAAGATTTGACTTCATCCCAATTCTCCAAAACCATGCAACTGCCTCTAGGGACCTCAAACACATCTTTATACACTGTCTTGGATGGCTCGGTAAACCCAAATTGAAGAAAATGATTCACTTGCTTGCGATCGATCTCTTTAGCGATATTACCGGAAGCCAACACTCCTTTGATTGATGAAGAAGCGCAAGCGAAATCAACTCCATTATGAAAATAATATAGTGGTTTGATCCCATGCGGATCCCTAGCCAATACGACTCTTTCCATCCTAGCATCCAAATAGCATAATGAATAAGTCCCGTTGAATCTCCCTATCACTTCCAATCCAAACTCTCGCAAAGCATGCAATACCACTTCAGCATCAGAACTGGACTTGAATGTCACACCCTTGGCTATCAGTTCATTTTTCAAATCAAAAGAATTGAAAAGCTCTCCTTCGAAAGCTAAAAAATCCATCTCGTCATCGCTCGTCAATGGCTGCTCAATAGGCTTTGAAGAATCTTTTGAAGAAACTATTTCCGCCCCTATATGCAAATAGGTGTTTCGTATCTTCTTAATTTGAAAATTTGACCCTTCTCCATGAGAAACAGAGGCATTCATGCTTCTGATTCCTTTTTCATCAACCTGATGAAGGTTGGCTAGTAAATTGATTCCACTCATTATTCCTATTTATAAAAATCTGAACTCTTAGAACTACGATGAATATAAGTCCAAAACTGCAAGCTTAACAAATAACTTTGACTTTCGTTGCGGTCGTTGAACAATCTATGTATTAAATGCAATTAAAAATTGTCTAACGCTAAATGGAAGGAATTTGTCCGCCGTCGACAGGCAAATTAACACCATTGATAAACGAAGCTGATGGAGAAGCCAAGAAGCCCGCCGCATAAGCTGTTTCTTTTGGGTCGCCAAACCTTCCCGCTGGAATTTTGGACAGCATTGATTTTTCCACTTCTTTGATGCTCTCGCCACTGTCTTCCGCTCTTGAGATCACCAAGGATCTCAATCTATCGGTATCCGTCATTCCCGGCAAAATATTATTTACCGTAATGCCATAAGGCCCAAGTTCATTAGCCATTGTTTTCGCCCAACCGGCTACTGCTCCTCTAATTGTATTGGATACTCCCAAACCAGCGATAGGAACTCTTACAGAAGTGGAAACAATATTGATCACTCTTCCATATTTAGCTTGTTTCATATGAGGAACTGCCTTTTGAGTCAATAATTGAGCAATTAGCAATAATCGACGAAATCCGATTTCAAATTCTTCAATGCCGGCATCGAATACAGGTCCAGGAGATGGTCCCCCTGAATTATTCACTAAAATGTCCACTTGGCCTTCTTTTGACAAAAAACCGTCAATCTGTTCTTCCACTTGCTCAATATTGTCAAAATCAGCAACAAGCAATCCATGAATTTGGCCAAATGAGTCATTCAAAGCCAACTTTACCTCTTCAAGCTTTTCTCTATTTCTGGCGAAAAGAACTACTCTAGCTCCCAAATCCGCCAGCTCCTTCGCAATGCTTCTTCCTATACCTCCGCTTGCTCCGCAAACCAATGCGGTCCTGCCTTTCAAATCCAAATTCATATGCTCTTTTTAAATCAAGTCAAAAATCAAATTATGCTAAAGTTGAAAATATATTTCCTTTTTAAAGAATGATTAACAATTGAATGGCTAATGTCATTGTTTTTGTTATTTATCTATCGCTAGATTCATCGCAAAAGTTTCAAATTCAGACACAACTATGAAAGATACAAGCATTTCCATCATCGGAGGAGGAAACTTGGGTTCGTCCATCGCCTCGGGGTTACTAGCCTCGGGAATATTCTCACATCAAAAAATACATATCACCAGAAGAAACTTGGAGAAGCTTCAAAACTTGGCAGACCAAGGAGCTGTAACTGGCAACAACAATGTATGGGCGGTGGAGAATGCCGACATTGTGATTCTTGCTGTCAAGCCTTTTAAGCTTATGGAAATCTTGCAAGAAATCTCGCCTGCATTGACCAAAGACAAAATCATCGTCTCAGTGGTTTCGGGAGTTGGAATACAAGAAATCGAAGAAGCATTGCCTATGCAAATTCCACTTTTCAGAGCAATGCCCAATACTGCCATTTCCATCAAGGAATCCATGACATGCATATCATCCTTGAATGCTACAAAAGCCCAAGAGGAAGCTGTCATGAACATTTTCAATCAATTAGGCAAAGTTGTTAAAATCGGAGAAGAGCACATGGATGCCGCTACAGTGCTGGGAGCATGCGGGATCGCCTATGCGTTACGATTCATAAGAGCTGCCTCGCAAGGCGGTATAGAAATTGGGTTCAGCGCTGAGGTCTCCCAATTGATCGCTTCGCAAACAGTAATGGGCGCCGCCAAACTCTTATTGGAACAAGGAAAACATCCCGAGGAAGAAATCGATAAAGTTACTACTCCCAAAGGATGTACTATCGCCGGACTTAATGAAATGGAGTTCCAAGGTTTCAGCTCTTCCCTTGTAAGAGGCATATTGGCATCTTATGAAAAACTTCAATAAAGTGTCTATATCCATTTGAAAAATCTTCCGTAAATATTACTTTAAATAAACATTTTTAAATTATGGCAAGCAAAACTCGTAGCAACGCGGAAAATTTTTTACTTGGATTCATGTTTTTAGGCCTTGCATTAGGCATTTGGAAAGGGCATTGGGCCACAGGCGCCGCCATCGGGCTGGGCGTCGGCTTTTTGGCTCGATTCATTGTTCTTTACAAGCATACAAGCTCATCCTTTGAAAAATATAATTTGTTAAAGTCGCTATTCGTTCCCTTTATGTTTATAGGTGGCGGCATAGGATTCCTTCTTCATAAGACTTTCTGGTATGGGGCGATGGGCATAGCCTTAGGCTGGCTTGTCACCGCGCTGATATTTGTCGCTAACAAAGACCAGTACCACTTCGTGAAATATATGAAAAACTTCATATGGATAGTCCTAGGTCTTTCCGTACTTTACATCACGAAAAACATGTCATTTTTCAACATCGCCTTGGCCATCACGCTTATCTTGGGAATATTTTACATACTCCGAGGTTCATGGTTCGAAATAGGCAATGGAAAAAATAAAAAATAAAAGCCGGCTCCTAATAGAGCTCGGCTTTCATATATCGCTAAAATGAAATGATTTTCTAACCCTTAATCAAATTATTTTAATCGTTTGAACATTGATTAATTATCTTGGTCAATGCTTCCTCCTGAAGATTTGTTTTTGGATACTTTTGTAGGGTTACCTTTGAATGTGATATCTCCTCCTGAGCTTGCGCTGGCATCCAAATTATCCAAAACATAAACTTGTATATCTCCGCCTGATGAAGCTTTGGCTTCGCATTCTTTCACCTTGAATGAATACCCTTTGAAACCACCTCCGCTTGAAACGCTGATTTCAGCTTTGTCAGCTCTGCCTTTCACTTCCACTTCTCCACTTGAAGAAACATGAGCGACCAAAGCCTTTACGATATTAAGCTTAGCGTCGGAGCTCGACGAAGAATTGATTGTGCATTCTTGCACCAACAAGCCTTCAGCATCAAGATCTCCGCTGCTTGAGCCATTGATTTTCGCCTTAGTAGCGCTTCCTTTGATTTTGATATCCGCAGAACTTGACATTGACAATTTCAAATCATCCACTTTCACTTCTCCAACAAAATCCGCAGAGCTGGAAGCGGATATATCCAAGCTTTTAGCTGTCATCAGAACATCCGACACCAAATCAGCAGCAGAACTTATTTTTATGCTTTTCAATGTGTTTTGATTGACATACACCGTGATTTTCTTTGCCTCAGAGCGTGTGATATTCTTAGTAGTATAAATCTTAAGAGTGCTGCCAGACACTTCCGTTTTTATGATTTCATGAAGATTCTCGTCTGTCTCAACGACTACTTTACCTACGCTTCCGTTTTTTACAAAAACATCTAATCCATTGCTTGCGGTTAATGCGCTAAAACCTCTGACAGATCTTTCCTCAGTCTTCAACACGCCATTTCCCTTAATTTTTTCTACATTCCAAAAAAAATTGGCTAAAATACTTCCCGAAGCGGCCAAAACAATTACCAACGTTGCCGCGGCCCATACTAAACCTTTACTGTTCTTTTTCATTGTGATTTATTCTAATATCCAAAAATTATTTTTTCTCAATTTTAACATCTCTCACTCTGCGTCCATCGTCAAGTAAAACCTCTGAAACTATCTTCACGAAATCTTTCTTAATCTTCACCTCCATCTCTTCAATTTTTTCCACTTTCGCATTGTACTTAGCTTCTAGCTCTTCTATCAACTCCGAATGCTGGTCAAGATCAACATTCTTTAGTTTTATTTCAATATTGTTTAATGTTTTTTCAATGAACTTTTCCAAATCCTCCTCCAAGTTTTCAATTTCAAAATTCAACTCTTTGATCGAAGCCTCTATTTTTTCTTCATCGATATCAATATCGATCATTGCTTCCTGATCTTCTCCACTAATCTCAATTGAGACGCTCTCTTGAGCATACAAGCTTTGAACACAAAGTATACTCACCAATATTCCGATTATCAACGCTATTTTTTTCATTATCTTCCTGTTTAAGTTCACTATAGATAATGAAAAGGAAATGCCAAAAAAATAAACCACTGAATATCAATGGTTTAAAAAAATATTGAGAATTGAAATTGTCTGCTTTCACTACATGGCTGTTCGATTTCGGACAGTTGAAAAAAATCGCAATTCGACTTGGGGCAAAAAAAAACCGCTTGAAGCGGCTTTTCTATCTATTAGATTGTCATATATTTTTCAACTTTGTGTCTTTCCTCTGTTGTCAATGTCTGATAGACTTTGTCCATAAACATTCGCCCTTTTTTGCTTACATTCCTGAATCCTTCCGCACGTTTTTGGGCTTTGCTTCTATACTTCTTGTGAAGTTTCTTTTGCAACGATTTCATGGCTTAAAAATTTAAATGTTCAACCACCTATTAAAGCAACCAGATAAATGAAATTTCAACTTAATGATACTTTTTTTATCAGTTATTGTACTTATTTATACGCCTTCAAATTCAATTGGTTGCCTCCATATGCTCGAAAAAGTCTCATTAAGATATCCCCAAGATCATAATCAACTGTTATCCAAGCTGTTTAACAACTTATTTTTTTATGAAATTTTTTCAGGGTCCGGATATTTTAACGTAATGTCCAATTCCTTCAATACTTTGCTTCCATCCACAATTTTATAAGAAACTTCGTCTTCATCAGCAAACTCTGGAGGCTCAAGTCCAATAGCTTCGGCAGCCTTTTGGTAATAATCTTTTCGTATTGGATGATTCAGAGCGCATCCATTATATGTCTTGCCCCAAGCATCTTGTTCCACTATTTGACTTATAATTTCAAGACAATCGTCTCTATGAATAACATTGACCGGTACATTGCCATTTTTAAGTGACTTTTTTCCCGCCAAAAACCTTCCGGGAAGCCTTTCCGGTCCAATCAGTCCCGCCAACCTCAAAACTGTCATATGTTCGCCTTTATGGGATTTCAGCATATTCTCGACTTTCAACAAAGCTTTTCCCGAGCTTTTCTGAGGGATACCCTCAAAGTTTTCATCGACTTTTTGATTTAAATTAGGATATACGGAAGTAGAGCTTACCAACAACACCTTTAGATCGGGCTTTTTAACCAGCCATGGCAACATGGCCTCAAATTGGGCTGGATAGTTCTCTTCGATATCCGCTCTTCTTCTTGGCGGAAAATTGACAATTATAATATCAGCATCAAAAAAATCATTCAAATCATTCCCTTTTACTTCAATATCTGATATTTCAACTATAAACGCCTTTCCGCCAGCTTCCTGAATTTTTTCCAGTTTCTCTTGCGTTGTAGTGCTTCCTTTGACATTGAAGCTCTCTTGGGCAAACCTTTCCGCCAAGGGCAATCCCAACCAACCGCAGCCTAAAATAGATATTGTTTTATTTCTCTTATCTTTCATAAATCGCTTTTGCAAAGTTCCGCTTAAATTAAGCATATACACCTTGCATGTCAAATTCGATCAAACATCTTCCCTAAAAACAAAAAACGGCAGACCTTCAAGCCTGCCGTTTTCACTATCTAATATTATCTTAATTATTGCTTAACTACTTTCCAGCTACCTTGGCCATTGATTCTGATGACATAAACACCAGAAGCCAAATTTGAAAGATCTACTTTCGCATCAGAGCTAATAGCTTTAAGCGATTTAACCTCCTTGCCTTGTAAATCTACAACCGAAATTATCGATCCAGGAGTCACCCCGTCAACATTAACAACATCAACAACAGGGTTAGGATGAATATTTACAGAAGCAACTTCTAGAATTGAAGTAAGATCCTCAGCCTCTTCAAATTCAACCACAACATTTTGATCCGCTGTAATATTTTCTATAGTATATTCAGATACAGCACCAACGCTTACATCATTTACCTTCACATCTTTAATAACATAGTCGTCATTAGGAGTAATTGTCAAAACTACATTATCCTCTTCCAAAGGTTCTAAATTGTTCGCAGTAACAGTTCCATTATTAGAAGGGTTGATATTCACTGCAAATTGCTTGGCAAAAATAGCTTTGACAGTAGTCTCGCTTTCAACTCCAGTAACCACAAAAGTCCACTTCACTCCTGAAGTTGCACGAGAACTTGACTTAACGCCCGTGCTCAAATCAATAGGCTGATCATTCACTAAAAGCTCTTTTAATCCATAGCCAGCATCCGGCTCAATAGTAACTACGAAAGATGAATTTTCTCCTGCAGGCACCTTGTCCTTGTTAATTTCAATATTACCATTTGATGTTTGCTCAGTCTTGATATCATAAAAAACTGTATTTTCATCTTCTTTAAACTTGACTGTTATCGTTTGATCCGAATCCACATTCTCGATAATATAAGCACAAGCATTTCCAACACTTACACCATTAACCAAAATATCCTCTATAATATACCCTTCATCTGGATTCACTGTCACAATAATATTCTCTCCTTCAAAGACCTTGTTTTCATTAATTGTCACAGAACCATTAACCGTTTCTTCAACTTCCGCGACATATTCCTTCGCAAAAACTCCAGATACGATATAATTCATTTCAATATCCGAGATTGTATAATTTGAAACCGCGCCAACGCTTTTATTATTTACCAAAACATCCTTTATTGAGTATCCTTCATTTGGAGTTATGGTAATTGCCGCATCCTCTTCTTTTTGAACATTTTCTTTATTTGAAGTAACAACGCCATTGTCCGAATCTACAACAGCAATATCAAAGGTTTCTGCTGGTGCAGGGATTTCAACAAATACAGCGGTAATGATCTGGTTTTCCAATACATTTTCTATGTTATAAGCATATTTTGAACCTACGCTCTCCCCATTTACTAATATTTTTTCAACTGCATAACCAGCATCTGGAGTTACTATTACCACTACGTTTTCATTATCCAAAACTTTGTTCTTGCTCACTTCAATTGTTCCATTATCTGCTTCTTCAACGATAACATTATGTTCCTTAGAAAAGATAGCTCTAACATGTTGATCAGATTCAACCCTTCCTTTATAAATATAGTCTTTATCACCGTAGCTTACATTGTTAATAAAAACTTCTTTAATTGCATAACCTTCATCAGGAGTTATTCTCACATAGTAACCATCCAACATTTCAACTCTTCGAGAACTTCTAGTGATTGTCCCATTCTCAGTCTCGGCTGGCAATATCCAATACTTAGGGTTTGAAGCTAAAATCTGAAACCAAGTATCCTCTGGAACTCTACAATGACTAAGTTTTTGATTACTTGACAAATCTAAATAATGAAGAATGGTGTTTACACACTCCAAACTCACCAATTCTGTATTCTCAAGAAGATCTAAACGAAATATTTTAGTATCATTAATGTATAAGTGAGTTAGCTTAAGGTTTTTTGTAACATCTAATTCTGTTAATTTTGAGTTATTAGTTAAATATAATTTTTCTAAATCAACAGCGTCGTCTAAATTTTCAATACTCTCTAATTTGTTGTAATTCCCATACACCTCTTTTAGATTCCTCATATTTTCAAGATCCAATGTCTCGACATTATTATAGTTGAATTTCAATATAGCTAAGCTATTGAATCCGCTAATACCTGTTAGGTCTGATATTTTTTCTTCATCTGTCGCATCTTCCTCATTTGACAAATCAAGCTCTGTCACATTCGCTATATTTGATGCAAGAACTTTTCCATCTTTAACATCATCATAGCCCAAATCAATAAGCTTTTGCTCAAATACTCCATCTGGAATGTCAACGAATTGAGCATTTGCTTTTCCTGCTCCTACACAAGCAAAAATCGCCATCAATAAAAGTACTCTTTTAATCATTTTTTTGATATTTTCTTGAAAATAAAATTCAGTTCGAATTTAAATACATTTTCTTAATGAAAAAATTTATTATTAGAAAATTACATTTATTTAACATTTGGCAACACTCTGTTATAGCTAAATTAAAATATAAAGGCTATTAAAGGTAATATAATACAAGTAAAGACTTTTTCCTTTAAAGCTACAGTACTATTTGGCAGAAAAAAATAAATATGACTATTACAATAATCAACTAAAAAAATATTTTCAAATTAAACCAAAACCTTACATTAAATTTCCAGCTTTATAATTTCATTTTCCACTCATATAAATCAAGCGAAACAACCCCAGAACACCTTGCAATGAATCGTAAATTTTAATTAATATAGCTAGCTAAAACCAGCACATCTTTTTAATGAAATTACAGATATCTTCTTACATATAGCTGAAATTATTTTATAAAAATATTTACATATAATCCACTTATTATCAATAAAAAATCATTTACTTATAAATATTAATATCTAACATAAATAAAAAAGCACCACATGATCGTTTATATAATTAAATATTAATTTTTTTAAGATTATATTTATATAAATAAATAAATTATTATGCCCAATTTCAAACACAACATCGCAGTTCTACTTTTCTTAATACTATCTATAAATAGTTATAGTCAAAACAACCTTAAATGCAAAAATACAATAAATGAGCTTGAAAAGTTATCCCAAAGAAAAAATACTCCGCAAGAATTTCTTCATGGATACGATTTAAGGAAAATGACAATTAATTTGAATGTAGACACCACTTCAAATTTTATTGAAGGCCATGTGACAATAGAAGGAATAGCATTATGCAAAACTCCTGACATTGTTTTACAACTTGCCGATGAGCTCAGCATATCAAAAATAACAAGCGAAGGAAAGAATAAAGGCTTCACTCACAAAGACAATCTTATTACTATCAATAGAATGAAATTGAAAAAGGGAGAGCGCTTTGAAACAACAATATATTACAGCGGAAATCCCTTGCATGGCCTTTACAATAAAAAAAGCGAAGAGGAAAATATCAAAGTCACTTATACTGTCACAGAGCCTTTTTACGCCAAAAACTGGATTCCGATCAAAGAGGATTTGTCCGATAAAATAGATACAGTGGAAGCTTTCTACACGACTCCAAAAGGGCTCAAAGTGGGAGCTAACGGGGTCTTGGTTGAAACTTTAGAAAATAACGCCTCTACCACGCATCACTGGCTAAGCAGTCATCCTATTGCCTACTACCTGATATCTTTCGCTTGCTCCGATTACTATGAGTACAATCTCTACGCAAAGCCAAAGAGCTACAATGGGGATTCTATTCTTATTCAAAATTACACCTTCAACAATGATAAGTGGATTGAAGCAGTCAAGCAAGTTGACTATACCGTTGAAGTTATGAATCTTTATTCAGAACTCTTCGGCCTATACCCTTTTGCCGACGAGAAATACGGACACTCTCTTTGGCATGATGCTACTTGGAGTGGTATGGAGCATCAAACAATGTCCACTATGAAAAATTTCAATCATGGCTTGCAAGCTCACGAATTAGCCCATCAATGGTTTGGCTGCAATGTAACCGCATCTGATTGGCACAACATATGGCTTCATGAGGGCTTTGCATCTTATGCTGAGTACTTGGCCTTAGAATTTCTCGAAGATGATAAAAAACAGCTTGGCAACTACAAAGCCTACAGGCAATTTGGCGCTTTCATGAGTCAAAACCCAATTTATATTGAAACAGCTGAAGAACAAAAGCAAATATTTGAAGGGAGTATAACTTACGCCAAATCGCCAATGGTGGTGCATATGCTTAGGTTTTTCATTAATAACGATGATAAATTTTTCAATGTCATAAAATCTTATCAAGAAAAATATAAAGGGAAAAATGCCTCAACCGAAGACTTCAAAAAATTATTGGAAGAAGAAACAACAAAAGATTACAGCGAATTTTTCAACGATTGGATATATAAAGGCGGTTTTCCCGAGTATGCTTTAAATTACAGTCAAAACGATTCAATATTCTATATAAGTTTAAAACAATCACATAGTTCCGGCAATAACTTCTTTGACATTCCAAGATTGCCTGTTCTCCTCGTTGGCACAAATAATGAAAACTTATTAATAGAGCTTCATCAAACAAAACCTAATGAAACTTTTCAAACACCTGTGGACTTCAAGGTAGACAATGTGATTATCGATCCTGCCAATGATATTCTTTGTTCTGTTAAAAGCATTGAAAACAGTTTGAATATCGATTCAATTGTTCATGAAAAGACCACAAAACCAAGCCATGAAAATACAAGAGCTATCAAAAACCCGCAATTAATTTATCTTAAGCCCAATGGTGGAAATTTAACAATTGAATCGGAAAATATTGTTAAAAATGTCACAGTCATCAATACCAACGGAGAACCCGTATTAGAAGCTAGTTTGAATAAAGACGATAAATCTGAATTAAACATCTCTGAACTCGCATCGAATATTTACCTCATTGTAGTGGAATTTGACAATGGGCAAAGGGAAATAAAAACAATCAAAAAATAAATAACAACCCACTCACATTAGCAAATATTATTCTGCTAACTGAGTGGGTGCATTAACTAAAACAAAAAAATTATAAACTACATTTACACATTCTCTCTTTACGCATAAGCTTCCTCAAGCACAGCAACATTCAACCCTTTGATATGATCCTCAAAAGCTGATAATGCCGCTTTAGAGCCTTCTCCCATCGCAATAACAATCTGCTTATATGGAACTTCAGAAACGTCTCCCGCCGCATATACACCAGGCACGCTTGTGCGACACGCGGCATCTATCTTAATCTCTCCCATAGGATTGGTTTCCACCAAACTCCTAAATGATCCGCTATTCGGCAGTAAACCTATTTGCACAAATACGCCATCAAGCGGCAGTTCGTGTGTTGTATTTTCTTCTCTGTCATTATATCTCAATGCGGTTACTTTCGATCCATTCCCAACCACTTCCGTAGTCGCCGCATTCGTAACGATATTTACATTCGCCATAGAATTAAGCTTGTCTTGAAGCACCTGATCGCCTTTAAGCGAATCGGCAAACTCCAACACTGTCACTTCCGAAGCGATTCCCGCCAAATCAATGGCAGCTTCCAATCCGGAGTTTCCACCGCCGATAACCGCTACTTTCTTGCCTTTATAAAACGGCCCGTCACAATGCGTGCAAAACGCTACTCCATTGCCAATATATTCTGTTTCCCCCGGCACATTAAGCTTTCTCCAGCTGGCTCCTGTAGCGATAATCAATGAGGAGGTTATAAATTCCTCATTCAATGAAGTCAAAACCTTCTTCTTGCCGTCTACAAGATCAACATTTTCCACTCTTCTATTTTCAAAGATATCTATATCATAATCAGCCAAGTGACTGTTAAGATTCGCTGAAAGCTCTTTCCCTGTAGTTTTATTTATCGAAATCATATTTTCGATATCCACAGTCTCCTTGACCTGCCCACCTATACTATCTGCAATCAAGGCAACGGATAATCCTTTACGAGCGGTATATATCGCAGAAGACACCCCTGCTGGTCCGCCTCCCACGACAACTACATCATAATTTCTTTCTTTAACTGGCTGTTCTTCCGCTGACTCATCCATGCCAATTTCAGCTTCCAACTTACTGATCAACTCCCCCATGCTTGATCTACCTACATGAAATTGTTCGCCATTTACATATACTGTAGGAACAGCCTGTATATTCAATGCTTCCACTTCGGCTTTGTTAATGCCCCCATCTATGATGTGGTGTTCAATATTCGGGTTAATGATAGACATAACGTTAAGAGCCTGCACTACATCAGGACAGTTGGTGCACGACAAGGATATATAGCTCTTTACTTCAACTTTGCCCTTCAATGATTTTATCTTATTGGATATAGAGTCGTCCGGCAAATTTTTACCAATTCCTTCCATATTCAAGACTGCAAGCAGCAAAGTGGTGAATTCATGACCATTAGGCACCGCTCTGAAAGAGAATGACGATACAACCCCGTCTTTCAAAATCCTAAACTCAAGCTTAGCTCCACCTATAAATGTCGTGCTAATATTGGGTGAGCATGAAGCTACTTCTTCCAGCAAGTTCTTTAACTCATCACTTGAAGAATCTCCGGCAGGCAACACTGCTTGAAATGTATACTGATGCTTAAGTGATGCGAAAAGAGATGTAACTTGGCTTTTAAGATTCTGATCTAGCATGGTTTTCTTATTTAAAATACTCGAATATGGAATATGGACTTTGTTATTGCTTTCTACCGAAAAGCAGCTTATAAATTGGAAAGCAATTGATATACTGAAAAGGTCCCCGACGATAAGATGAATTTGACATTAGTAGGGCTTATCTCTACCGCCGAGGAATATTATTGTGGCTATTTATTATTAGTTTGTGTAAGCCCATTTGAAAATTTTGTGGTTATTGTGGGTTTTATTTCAAATGAGCTTTATGATTGTTGGCTTGACCTCTCTTAGATTTTTCCTACCAAATCAATGCTTGGCTTAAGCGTCTCAGCTCCTTCTTTCCATTTCGCAGGGCATACTTCCGCAGGATTATCCGCCACGAATTGCAAGGCTTTCACTCTTCTTAACAACTCTTCGGCATTACGGCCTACATTCCCCGCTACAACTTCATAAGCTACGATCTCTCCCTGAGGATTAACAACAAAAGTACCTCTCTCAGCCAAGCCGTCTTCTTCGATCATCACATCAAATCCTCTTGTGATCGTGCCCGTTGGGTCGGCTAGCATAGGATAGTTGATCTTCTTGATCGTCTCGGAAGTATCGTGCCATGCTTTATGAACAAAGTGAGTGTCAGTGGATACCGAATAAATCTCCGTGCCAATAGCTTTGAACTCTTCGTAAAGATTTGCTAAATCTTCAAGCTCTGTTGGGCAAACAAATGTGAAGTCCGCAGGGTAGAAAAAGAATACCGACCATTTACCTAAAACGTCTTCTTTTGTTACAGTCTCGAACCCACCATTTACAAATGCTTGCGACTTGAACTCTACGATTTGATTTCCTATTTGTGACATATCTTTTTATATTTTTTTATTTGTTTCTGTTTGATTACACTACAATATTAAGGCAAAATAATGTATAGTAAAAATAGATATAAACTACCAATCAATAGATAATATCAATTAAGTGTTATAATTTCAACTTGCCCTATTAAGCAAATACATCACAAGGCGTTTAGCTGTTCAAAGACATTTCCCAAAAGGAGTATATATGAATAAACAATTATTCCAAATAACTTAACAAACTAAATTATCAACATAATACCTATTAAGAATAATTATGTATCATTAATTAATGCGCAGTTGATTTTTTGCTCTATTTTGTAAAATAAAAACCAACATTCCATTTCAATGAATCTTAAAAAATCACTTTTGAGCTTGGCTATCGCAATTTTTGTATTGCAACAAGCAAATGGACAGCAAAAATTCAACTATCCGGGAGAAAAGAAAGAAGCCAAAACTTACGAAGGGGCGGCAAGAGATAGTTTTACAAATTCCAATTTTCATGAAGTAAAAGATTTGGACTTCAGCAAAGTCAAGAAAAAAGCAAAAAACATCATCTTGCTCATTGCTGATGGAGCTGGAGCTTCCCAGTTTTTCACTGCCATAGCGGCGAATCATAATCAAGCTTATATCGAGCAAATGAAGTATGTTGGCTTTTCCAAAACCAGCAGCTCTGACGATTTCACCACTGATTCAGCCGCGGGAGGCACGGCTCTTTCAACAGGCGAAAAAACATATAATGGGGCAATAGGGCTAGACAAAAGCAAGCAACCTATCAAAACCATTTTGGAAATAGCCGACGAGCAAGGGCTCGCAACAGGCCTTGTGGCCACATCCAAAATCACGCATGCGACTCCGGCTGCTTTCATCGCGCATCAGCCTAGCCGCAACAACTATCAAGAAATCGCTGCCGAGTTTTTAAACACCGATATTAATGTATTTATAGGAGGTGGCCTTGAAGACTTTCATAATAGAGAAGACGAAAGAAACTTGGTCAAAGAGCTTGAAAATAAAGGGTATCAAATCGCAAACAGCTTGGAAGAACTGGAAAAAGTCAATTCAGGCAAAGTGGCTTCATTATTGGCCGATGGGCATATGCCTGCTTACAATGAAAGAGGCGAAATGTTAAAGCCCGCTACTGAGAAAGCTATAGAAATTTTATCTCAGGATAAGGACGGTTTTTTCTTAATGATCGAGGGATCTCAAATAGATTGGGGTGGTCATGGAAACAATACACAGATGATCGTGGAAGAAACGCTTGATTTTGATCATACGCTTGGGGCTGTGTTAGAATTCGCTGCCAAAGATGGAGAAACACTCGTCATCGTTACTGCCGATCATGAAACAGGCGGATACTCTGTAAACAGCGGAGATATGAAAACCGGGAAAATAGACGGCAGGTATACTACCAAACATCATACTGGAGTTATGGTGCCTGTATTTGCTGTTGGTCCTCAGGCAGAATTGTTCTCAGGCATATATGAAAATACAGCCATATTTGACAAAATGATGAAAGCCTTCGAATTCTAATTCCTTTTTAATAGCTAAAAAAGCAGCTCTGAAAACTGCTTTTTTAGTTTTATTAATAAACATAATCACGAATGATTTATTAGACCCTATAATTTTCCTCTTGAAGAAGCACAAAAGAGGATGGTTTAGAAATTCATAAAAAACTAATCGTGATAAACATCAATCGACTAAGTCATTACAGTTGGTTTCAACATCTTTTCAACTTCCCACTGATCATTTGTTTTTTTCATTAAATATGAACTTGAAGAACCGCCTAAAGACGCATAACTATACCAAACTTCCACAACCGCTTGAGTTTTATCCTCATTATACGCTATTCTAGAAAAGCTATGGATACCTTCAGCTTTAGGGTACACTGTGTAAAAGCTTTCCCACGATTTATTCAAATCATCAGAGCTAAAAATATATTCCTTTTCCTCTGTTGGCAAAAGGCTAACATCCTTATCTTCAAGTAAAAAAACATCTCCAAAAATAACCTGATTTTCATTCAATTGATCCAGTTTTTGAAATAAACTCGGGTCTACTTCAGGATTGTTTTCAATCAATATTTCAGCAGAATTAACACTATTGGAAACTTGATTTACAATAATCAAATCAAAATTAAGCTTCTTTAAAATAACCTGATATATACTATAATCTTCCGAGTCAATTTCACTAGGAGTCTCAAGCGCAAATTCAGGATAGGTATTGTTCTCAATCTCGCTTTTAATACTTTTTATTGAATCCTCGACTGTATCCTTGTTTTCACAACTAAAAATTGAAATAAATAATAGTAATAAAAAAAACAAAGATTCAATTTTATACTTTCTCATGATTGAAATATTTAAATAAAACTACATATAATATAATTAATTACATATTAGCAATTAAATTTAATTTCTAAAAATATTTCAACAAAAAATCATTATATAGATAGAATGTTATAAAACTTAATTGACCTATGTAAGGTCATGAGGAATATTCGTTAAATTGATATCGCATATTATTTCCAATTATGACACTACAACAATTAGAGTATATAATAGCAGTAAAGCAATTCGGGCACTTTGTGGAAGCCGCAAGGCATTGCGGGGTAACTCAGCCCACATTAAGCCAAATGATCTTAAAACTTGAGAATGAACTGGAAGTAACCATATTCGACCGAAAAAAACATCCTATCGTGCCAACGGCTATGGGGGAAAAACTCATCAAGCAAGCCGAAAAAGCGCTGAAGGAAGTTCGTAGGATGAACGAAATCATCGAAGGTGAAGTGGACAGCATATCTGGCTCGTTGCGAATAGGCGTTATTCCTACGCTCTCCACTTACTTGATACCTGACTTCATCGGAAGCTTCAAAAGAGACTATCCGCAAGTGGAATTGATGATCAAAGAAGCTCATACGCAAAACTTAATCAAAGCGCTAAACGACGATGAAGTGGATTTATTTATCGCCGCAACGCCTTTGGATCAAGACAACTTCTACGAAATACCACTCTATTATGAGAAATTCGTCGCGTATTTTTCACCCGACAATCCTAACAAAGACATTCCTCTCTCAGCTGAAAATATGCCCAATCAAAACCTTTGGGTGTTGCAAGAAGGGCATTGCGTGAGAAACCAGATTTTCAATTTCTGCGAAGCTAAAACCGTTTTCAACCAAACCTTCGAAGCGGGGAGCATCGATACTTTGATAAAGATAGTGGAAAAAAATGGAGGCTATTCCGTAATTCCCGAACTTCACCTTGATCTGATGAACGAAGAGCAAAAGAATAATGTCAGGGAAATAAACCCTCCTGCCGTTAGAGAGATCTCTCTCGTCATTAAATCGGATTTTATCAAAGAACGCATGATCAATGCGGTCGCTGATACCATAAAGAAACATATCCCTGAGAAAATGCTGGATGAAAGGCTCAAGAAATTCTCTATCAAACTATAAAAAAGGAAGCCCAACACTTCCTTTTTTACTATAATTCCTCAATCGCTTCAGGCTCTTTCGGCATGATTACTTTAGCATAAAGCCTGCTCCAATCCTTCCACTTGTACTTACGCGACAGTATAAACAATACTATCGTAAACTGTATCAGCATAAATATCATCTCATATTCAGGATTGACTTCTTTGATCCGAAATACAGCATCCGTCTTCAATGCCGACGAGTCGTGGGTGAAAAATAAAGCCAAAAACACATTATTAATCGCATGCATACCTATAGCCAGCTCAGAGCCATCGTCCATCAAAGTCATAATCCCGAAAAACAATCCCATGCTAATATACTGAGGCATCATAATAGCAACGCCAAACTCTTCTACTTCAGGGTTTCCAATATGCAGCAAGCCAAATATAATACTTGTCACCAACAAGGGAAGCCACCTATTTCTTGAAATCATAGTCATTCCCTGCATATAATAAGCTCTGAATATAACTTCCTCAGTCGCCGCTTGAATAGGAACCATCAAAATCACGACAAAAAACAAGGGGACAAACTTGCCCAGATCAAAAATCAACTCCACATCTTCAGGCGAAATTATCACGCTAATCACTGAACTAACAGCCATCACAGCAAACCAGATCTTAATGCCGTAAAACATTCGTGACCAATCAAAGGAAGGCCTGCCGGTCAACACATCATTCAGCCGTTTTTTGTGCAAATACTTAATCGCTATCAATAGCATGCCTAGTGTGGCTATAAACGTCAAAAGCATCAATGCCAAAGTCAATGTTGGCCTGCCTTCTATCGAAGCGCTTTCAAAATTCATATCGCTATTAAAATAGAACATAGCGACAATTAAAGGAATACTACCTATCACATTGCCTCCCAGCATAAAGAAAAATGATACCATATAGATGTACCATTTATTATTGCCTTGAGATGAGTTTTCTAAAAATTTCGTCATTGCATGTATGTTATTTTCACCTTAATATATGAAATCAAATAATATCATCAGCAATGTTATAATATTTTCATGAATTATTACTTAAAATATCATCTCATGGCTTTAAATATTCTAAAGTTCGTTTTGCCGCTCTTTGTCCGCTGATCATCGCCCCGTCAACCGTCGCATATACCATATAATCTCCCGCTAGAAACAAAGGTCCAAAAGTAGTAGCGTCATTTTTTAATATATCCAATCTCTTCCCATACATCGGACTGAATACAGGAAAAGCATATTTAAACCTTGTGATATCATGTCCTGCAATACTCTTGTTTATACCAGAGAAATACTTTTCTAAAGAATTCTTCGCTTTATTCAAAAGATTTTCATCCGACAGGCCAATGAACGTAGTGTCTTTTGCATGCTTGGGAGCCATATACACTGACAGGATCGAAGGTCCATTATAATCATTATCCACTTGCGGTCTTATCACATCATAAAATGTTACCACATCACCCTCTTCCAAGCAAGCTATCGACCAAGCGTCTTTCAAGTATCGCTCTTTCAAAAAGAAATTAATGGTGACATATTGAGAATAGTCGATCTGTCTTAAGCTACTTTTCACATGTTGAGAAAAGTGTCCATCAACCAGTTCAGCCGTAATTTGAGAAGGAGTTGACATGATAACTGCTTTCGCCAGCGCAGAATAATGTTCTCCATCTTCAGATACATAACGAACTTCCGACAATCCATTATTCAACACCTTGACGCTCTTGACTGACATTCCTGTTTGCAACCTATCTCCCAGCTTGTTCGCAAAACCTTCAATAATACTGTACATGCCATTATCAAAAGAATACACCTCGCTTCTTTTATCACCGGGCAACGGCAAGTCATAAGCCATTTCTGGGATATCGAAATACATCGAATGGCTCGAATTATCAGTGCCAAAAAGACCTCTGTTTTCCACATTCACATAGTTAGTCAACACGTCAGGATATTGTCCTGACTGCAACCAATGACTGACTGTGAAAGCATCCAATCTTAATGGCAAATCTTCGGTAGTCATTTCATCATAGAATATATGATCCTCCACCCCTAAATCATTTAACTTGCTCAATTCTTCTCTCAGCCGGTCATAATCCTTAAGTTCTTGCTCTGAAAGAAAATCCAGCAAGCGATCGCCATAATAAATCCTGTTGTTGATTGCGATCCCGTCTGCCGGCCCGGGAATTTCCTTGGCTTTGACATCCAAGTCCCTGAACAATTTCTTTTGCAAACCTTCAGGCTTGCCCATATATTCTGTTCCTTTGGGATAATGAAAGCCATTCCACTCTCCTGTCAAGCATCTGCCCCCAGCTTCTTTCTCTTTTTCAAGAACCAAAATATCCAAGTGATTCAAATAATATGCGGATGTCAACCCACTGAAACCTCCGCCTACGATGACCACATCAAGCGTGTCTTTTTGGGCAGAAGCACTGTAAGCAAAAGCATTCGCAAGAATAATGAGAAGGGCGTTAATTAGTCTTTTCATCTTTTTTAAATTTAATTTTCACAAAGGTGAATCATAGACTAATCACAATCGTCCAGAACTATCATATTGGAGTTATTTTCCCAAATAAGCTTTCCAAGATTATAATACAGGAATCATAAGCAACTAAATCACAAAGACTTAAACTCTGAAGGCGTTTTCCCTGTGACTTTTTTAAATGCGCTGTAAAATGAGGATTTGGAATTAAATCCAGCCTCAAAACCTATCGCGGAAAGTGTCAAATGACTATAACTTTGATCTTGAAGCAAACGCACGGCTTCATTTATTCTGTATTGGTTCACAAACTCGTTAAAGTTCTTATTGACAGACTCATTCAATACCTGTGAAATTTGGTGCGATGATATTTCCATCGCTTCGGCCAAATCGCCTAACCTGAATTGGGCATTGAGATACGGTTTTTGATCGAGCATATACTGCTCTATAGCTTGCTTTATTTTCCGCGATTGATCTTGGTCCAAAGTTGAGCTTACATACTTTTTGCTTTGCGCAAGTTCTTTTTCCTCTTGAGGAACAGCTTGCCAATTCTTCTCCAAAGCATCCACATATTTGGAGGAGAAAACAGCATCAACTCCTACTAATAAAAGAACAACAGCGTTAAAGCCATTTAAAAAATAAAACAAGGTTTTATGATCTCCCCAACCATACAATGTAGCGTACACAACCGTCAATTCTAAGCAATAAGTGATCAAACAAAACTTGATAAACCACTGTGTCAAATGAAGACTGGCATTATGCACATCGGAAAACTGCTGGCGTATCTTAAGATTGAACTCTGCCAACTGCTTAAGCGAAGCGACTAGAAAAACAGCCCCCCAACAAACTTCAAAATTCCACTCCCAGATATTTTCGGATATGTCGGTGTTCAGGCCTCCAAACTGCATGAAATCGGCAATCTTTTGCTCTGCTGACAAGGAGTAAAACGGAATATAAGCCAAAACGCTTAATACGAAAGGGATTAAAAACAGTGCATCGCTCTTTTTCAATTCCAACTTCGGAGAAAGCAGATTGCGAGTATAGATATAAATCAAAGGAGCATTAAGCATGATTAAAGGCTCCGAGACATAAAATAAGTGGGGAAATCTTACCGCAAAGCCTTCCAATAAAGATATTCGCGAGAGCATTTCAACCACTGCTATGATCACGAATACTAAAAGCGGCAAATATCTGGTGTTTTTAATAGAAGCACGCAATAGGCTTGCAGCTAAAACAGACACCACAAGTGCCGCTATCGCAAATAGAACATAAATTGAAAGCTCTTCCATTTAACTATTTTCTAATCATTTATTCTTAAAAATCATTCCGCGCTTTCCCTCATATGCTGATAGACTTTCTCCATATCAAGGCATGACCTAAGCAAGTCCGCCAACTTGTCATAATTCTCTTCTTTAAATGCCTCATAGCTCAAAGACTCGCCTTCTTTCACGCTTCCAAGCGAGTCGTCAATCACGCATTGGTTGTCAAAAATACCATGCATATATGAACCCCAACAATCATCGCTAAGCAAATAGCCTTCTGTCTTATCATCATATCTATTCAATGGAGACGCTTTCTCAGAAGAGGTCTCGCCCATATGGATTTCATACCCTTTGCAAAGGTCTGATTGATTTTTAAAATAAAATGAACGCTCGACAGTTGTTTTCTCTTGAGTTAATTTCGTTGAAACAGGCAATATTCCCAACCCTGGCACCACTTCCGTATCGCTTTCAACCCCATGAGGATCGCTTATCCATTCTCCCATCATCTGAAAACCGCCACAGATCCCCACTACTTTCTTGCCTTGTTGGCTGGCTTGCAAGATGACTTTAGCCAAGCCTGTTTTTCTCAAGAACAGCAAGTCTCTGATCGTATTTTTAGAGCCCGGCAAGATGATAATGTCAGCTTTAGCCAGTTCCTCGGCTTCTCGAGTATAAAATAAGTTCGCCCTCTCATCTCTTTCGAGCATATTAAAATCCGTATAATTCGAAATATGAGGCAACAATACGACTCCAATATTGATCAGATCCTGAGAAGCCTCGAATTTTCTACGGCTCAAAGCGACCGAATCTTCGTCTTCGATGTAAATGTCCTCGGCGAAAGGCACAACTCCCAATACCGGCAAACCTGTAAGCTCTTCTATTTTCTTTTTCCCATCTTCAAATAAGCTCGCATCCCCTCTGAATTTGTTTATAATTATTCCTTTGACAAGCTTACGCTCCCATTCTTCCAGCAAGGCTATCGTTCCATATACGCTGGCAAATACACCTCCACGATCAATATCCGCTACTAAATACACTTGAGCATTGGCCTCTTTAGCCATTCTCATATTGACAATATCCCTATGCTTAAGATTCAATTCTGAAATACTCCCGGCCCCTTCCATTACGATAGGACTAAACCTAGCGCTTAAATTTCTATAAGCACCGCAAACCTCTTCAAAAAGGTGCGCTCGGTTATTCCCCATAAAATAATCCTTGGCAGACTGATTGCCCAAAGGCTTCCCGTGCAAAACAACTTGAGAACTCATCTTCGAAGTGGGCTTAAGCAGCACTGGATTCATGTCTGTATGGCAGGGTATGCCGCAAGCTTCCGCCTGAGTCGCTTGAGCTCTTCCTATTTCAAGTCCTTCCGGCGTGGCAAAACTGTTCAATGACATATTCTGAGCCTTAAAAGGCGCGGGATGATACCCTTCCTGCTTCAAAATACGGCAAATACCGGCCACAAGCACGCTCTTTCCAACATCGGACCCCGTTCCTACTAACATTATAGATCTCAACTTTCCCATTTCTAAAAAATATAAAATTTCAAGACAAGCTATCCGCGTCGTCGATTTTCTAAAATTACTAAAAATACGCCATGTTCCACATGATCCAGCTAAAAGTCGAATTTCCGCCTTCAGTCAATATTTATACTAAAATTCAACTTATCCTCGTTTCAACATTGGTGAATTCAATCGAAATATAACTCTCATTCAATTTGAAGTCTATTCTCAAAATAAGTCCAGTATTCCTGCTTGCGGGCATGATGATCTCAGGGCTCGATATTCTCATAGCAGGTCCCATAGCAACTATTTACGCTGCATGCGTGGCCTTCTTCGTGCAAAAAGAATCCTTCAACAGCATCATGAAGTCCGCCTTGGACAATGTGAAGGAAATGCAAATCGTATTCTTCATCCTTATGATGGCATATGCCATGGCTGAAGTTTTCATGGTGTCCGGTGTAGGGGCTTCCATTATCAATATGACGCTAGACCTAGGTGTTACTGGCAAAACCGTAGCCGTAGTCGGCTTGATCATTACTTCATTGCTATCTATCGCCACAGGGACGAGCTGGGGAACATTCGCCGCCAGCGCGCCTATTTTCCTTTGGTTGACCCATATTCTTGGTGGCAATATTATGCTGACCATTGGCGCTATTGCCGGCGGATCATGTTTTGGCGACAATATCGGGCTTATTTCCGAGACTACCGTTGTAAGTTCGGGCATTCAGAAAGTAGACGTCATCGATAGAATAAGACATCAAGGGGTTTGGTCAGGCATCGTGTTGTTTCTTGGCGTTATCGCCTTTTACTCGGCCGGCATCATAATGGATCTGCCTGCTCAATCCGGAGATACTCATGCCATCATTTCTGAAATTCCCCAAGATGTATGGACCAATCTAGCCGAGCAGAGAGCCTCTGCGGTTACGCTATTGGAGCAAGTTAAAGAAGGCGTGCCTTGGTTTATGGCTTTGCCGTTGTTATTTGTTCTTATCGCCGCGTTCAAAGGCCTGCCTACATTGCTTTGCTTGTTTATCGGAATCATCAGCTCTTTTCTATTGGGCTACCCTGCGGGAACTATCGACTCAACTTCGGCTTACCTTGATCTGGTAAAAGGCGGATTCGAAGGCGCCGGCAGCTGGGTGATCGTGATGATGATGTGGGTTGGAGCTTTCGGAGGCATCATGAAGCTGCTCAACGCATTCGAGCCTATTTCCAAATTCATACTCAAGATCTCTAAAAACGTTCGTCAGCTAATGTTTTACAACGGCACGCTTTCCATCATGGGAAATGCCGCTCTGGCCGATGAAATGGCTCAAATAGTTACCGTCGGGCCGATGATCAAAGAGATGGTGGAAGAAAACGTGGAAGGCAGTGAAAAAGACCTTTATACTCTTAGGCTAAGAAACGCAACATTCAACGACGCGCTAGGTGTTTTCGGTTCTCAATTGATTCCTTGGCATGTGTACATCGGCTTCTATTTGGGAATCGCTACCGCGGTCTATCCATTGCAGAAGTTCGAAGCCTTGGATATCATTTCGTACAACTTCATGGCCGTAATCGCAGTTGTCAGCATACTTACCTTGACTTTGACAGGTCTGGACAAGTGGGTTCCATTATTCGCATTGCCTAAAGAACCTCAAGTGAGGCTAAACAAAAAGAAATAAATCTATTGCCATCCGAAGCATGCAAAAACCTTCGGATGGCTTTTCATTTAAAAATAAACCTTGCTTTTCAAGGTCTTGATAAATTTATAATCATTTTCCGCATCCAAATTGATGCTCCAAGTCATCGCGCCGCCAAATTGCTCCTCATCTTGAATGGAAGCGTACTCTTGAGCCACAGCATCATATACTTCTTGCCCTTCGCCTTGCGTTTTGAAGATTGAGGTTCCTGCCGCGCTTGCCGTCGCCGGCTCTCCAATGACAATCATCGAAGCCAAGTTCTGCTTTGAGAAATTGTTGTATGCCGCTGAAATAAAACAAGTATCCACCTGAGAACAATTACTCAATTTTGGCCATGGATTATTGTAAGCTTGAATGAATAGATAATCGAATCGTTTGTTTTCCAAAGCCACTTCATAGATTGAGGTATTTCCATCCGAAACCAAAGTCAAATCCGTATCATGAGGCCCTTGGCTAATTTGTGGCGCGGCCGTTATCAATAGCTTTTCATTGAACTTCTTGATCTCAAAACACAGGTCATCCAAGTAAATATTATCAGACTGGGTTCCGTCTATTTCCAAATCAAAATCAATTCCAGTAAAACCATAGTCGTTCGCAAAATTCACAATAGCCTGTCCCGCATCCTCGGCTGAAGCATCTCCGGGCTTGTAAGTATTGTAATCTTTCGCTCCGCCAAATGACAGCAGAATATGCTTCGCCCCATTGCTTTTCGCTTCCGCAATATCTTCTTTCAGATTTGGTGGAATACCATCCGTGATTCCTACTACAGCTTCATCAAGCGTTCCAAAAGCCAAAGCCATAGTATCATATCCGGCATTTAAAGCTTCCACAAAGGACACCTTGTTTCCCCATGTCTGAAGGTACCCAACAGTAAGTTTATCATTCATTTTGAAGTGGTTTGATTAGAATATTAAACTTCATGCAAAAACTCAACCTTCTATTCCCCAAATATATTTCAATCCATTTCAATAGATGGATGAATAAAATTTCAAAACCTGAAGACCTGATTGCTGTTGAATTAAAAACCAGCTTTTTTAATGCTTTCTTTTACTCGCTCCACCACTACCCGAAAAGCGATCAACAATGAACCGTCACAAGGCATTTCACGAATGCCAAAAGATTTTTATTTCCCTATTCAAGCTCTCTTTAACGCTGAATCTTTAAAATCCCGTCTAACAGACAAGACTAAAATCCCTCAACATATTTTCGATCTTCTCAACATTATTGATGAGCATGAAAAAACTTTCATCGCTGAGAAAGATAAAAAAGGATTTCATAAAGAACGAAGAAAGCATTTGCTCGGCAAAAAATTGGCGCTGTTGGCTGATTTAGAATTAGAACTTTTAGCCCTACCTTTGAGCAAGCTGCCTTCCGCTACTGAAGACAATAAAGTCATCACGCACTTATTTGAGGAAGCTAGTTCCGAAAGACGAAAAACTCAAAAAAGCTATGATAATTACTTTCGAGAATATGGATTTCCATACTGCTTCACCAATGACGGGACATTCGACTCAGGAATAGACGAAGCTTGGCCCTTTATTCAAAAGTGCTTTCCCGAGCTCATGACAAACACGGATGAATTAGGTCAAAATATCAAACGCGTCAATGTTAAGCATGCTCCTGCTAGTTTATCTTCCAACGACATTGCATTTTTTCCCAATATCAAAAATGGCAATACATTAGCCTCTTCACCTTTGGATGATCAATCATGGCATTTCGCACCAAATTACTTAATGCTATTATGGCAAATAGGCCGAAAAAAATCATCCTCAAAGAAGCTCAAAGAAAAATGTCCAATAGACACACTGATCAATTTATGGCTGGGTTTGGAGGAGCTTGACTTGGAGCAAAATCCATTTTTTGAGAATCATGAGATAAATAGCTCCACAGACTACCCTTCCTCCTCTCCCGAATCCGAGCCTGAGCTGCCCTTCGACCTTACTCATACAGATTGGTTACCACTGCGAGAACCCGACGAAATCCCAAAAGGAGACATCAACCCATTAAAACTCTTTGCAGATCAAAGAGCCAGCATGTTCATTCCCAATGAAGAATTAGCTTTACTGGAACACCCCCTATTACTAAACATGTGGGGACCTTACAGGACATATGGATTCAATAAGGACAAGGATGTTCTTGTCAAGTTGTTTCATTCTATTTACTCTCCAAAAGATGTCAAACGCAATCTGTTGGCTCAACAATTTATGAATATCATCGGAAAAAGATCGCTTGCCACTAAATGGGGAGCGGTAGAAGATCATGAGGAAATTTGGAAAATATTAAGACAACGTATGGATGATTTGCCAAGACTTTATGATCAAAAAATGTCCAAAGAGATGGGATTTGACAAAGACACATTGAAAGGCTTCGATGTAATGGATATGATTAATAGAAGGGCGCTAGCCGAACAATTAGCCGCTAATGCTCCTGTCATCCCACAACAATCAGATAGCGGTCAACCTTTTGACTTCTGGTACATGCTGCAAGACAGAAAAGACTTCAGACAAAGGTTTAAAGAGCATGAATGGCCACATTACAATGATTTGCGAGAATTAGACCGTGTAAAATGCACTGTAGACTCTGGAGAAGTAGGCTTGATTGGCTTGCAAGGGGGAAAATTCAGTGGCGAAGCCATGACAGCGCAACAACAGGTAGTCAAAAATGCATGGTACTGGTTCGCTCAAGGAGAAGCTATGATGCAAGCGATACTGATGGGAAATTTAAAATACCAAGTGCCTCCTTCAAGCCACTGCTCTGATAATGAAAAACCAAAAAAAACATTGTTGTTAAATGGAATGATCCACCCTTACGCCAAAGATGATAGCGATCAAATTGTGTTGTTCAACGAAGCTCCTCAAATATCAGAAATAGGCTACCAGCATTTTGCAAAAAAATTAATCTATAAAAGAAGAGAGGACATGCCTGACGCTCCTATGCTTCAGCCAGATCTTGTTAATGTAATAACTCACTATATCTTTAGGTTTCTCAACCTTTCCAAGCATGAGCTAACATACCCTCAAGGCCCCAAGCATTACAAAATGGATCACGGCTTTCATTTAAGCGGTGATATCAATGGATATAGAGCTCAAGTAAACGGCATGTTGAATTGCTTGATTAGCGTCTATGAAAAAGCACCCGAATGCTTAGCGTTCGCGGAAAAAATGACCGATATGTTTGATAAAGAAAGAGAGATTTTACACAAACTTGTCCAAGTGGTAGTCAAGATTGTGGACCATTTTGGCATAACAAACCTCAAGCGAACATTGCACTTCAGAATGGTCTCCCCTGATACAGAGGAGGCTGGAGCTAGCGCTTATTCCGGCTCGGTATTATTAAGAATGCAAGACTATTACAGAAATTACAGTTATGATCAATCCACTTGCATTATCCGTACAACCTCAGGAGGCAAAAATTACTTATTGATTATAGGAATACTTTGGGGCGATTTCTACACGCGTACCAAAAATCTTATTGAAAAGTATGGGGATATAGACGGGATTATCATCATCGATGTGCCGGGAACAAGAGACCTTGCGGAAACTGAAAAACTAGCTAAATATATTTATCAAAAAAATATGACAGTGACGATGCCTTCTGGCACAGTGGCCATATCAGGAGGTTGCGATTTATTCATGGGAGGAAAACCCTCTGTAATGTTCCACCCAGAAGGCTCCGAAGTTGTAAGATCTACCAAACTTGGCATTCATTCCTGGAGCAATAGACAGACAGGCGAGAAAGGCTCAGAACTACCCAAAGACCATCCCAAGCATCAACCGCATATAACCTTCATGAGCAGTGTAGGCCTCAGCCCTGAAATAGCTGAAAAGTTCTACTTTTTCAATCTACAAACACCACCAGAGAAGATTCACTATATGAATGAAGAAGAGTTAAGGCATTTCGGAATTTGCATCCTCAGAGCTCAAAAACCAAACGAACCTTTTAGCGTGAGCATGAAGAATGTTCTAGATAAATGAATTATTCAATAAACGTATAATGAATCTGACATTTATTATTAAAAAACTATATTCTCCTCACAAGTTTCTAAATATTGTTTTTTAAAATACTGTTCTAACAATAACTGGAAAGTTACTCCTCCTTCTAGATAACTAGAATAAATATCACAAAACCTAGATTTATCTCTTTCAAGCAATAAATTTAGCATCTTGAGATGCTTTGAGTTTTCTTCATCAAAATCTCTTATAATACATCTAACATAAATTTCGATATCAAAATCTTTAAACTCATAACCTGTATCAATCAACTCTTCCATCAACTTAATGGTCGGTTTAAGAGAATTAGCGCTTACTGTATAATATGCTATTGTTATCTTCTCTTTATCCCTTAATTTCATGGAATCAATCATATTTAAAATTTTGGTTTCGATATTTTCTCTATGCTTAGGCTTAAATGGAGCATGTTTCAGTTCAATCAATAGGTTGTTTAACTCTAATCTTTCAGTATTAAATTCTCCGTTTTTTAATATCGAGGTATATTTTTTTATCCTCTCAAATGATTTTTCTTCATATCTATGATAAAGTTGTTTATAAACAACCCAATTGTATTTTAGCCGATTATCATTCGGTTTTAGTTTTATCATTTTATCATACGCAATTATTACAGAATCAGCATGAGGGTATAATTTCGTCTTCAACAAAAGATTATTGAACTTTAAATCTATCAAACTAGAATGATCTGGAATTTCAATTTTTAAATATTCTTTAAAATCAATTTTTTTATCCAAAATTCTTTTTATTATCATCGCTTGATTAGACTTTAGGTCATTAATTTTTAGTCTTTTCTCTCTAAGACCATCTTCAAAAGATCTAAGCAATGCTAAATCTGAATAATCGACTGCCAGCATCTGCTTTTCAAGTCTGGTAGTTAATTTCACATATCTTTGAGGTGCCAAATAATGCTCCATCTCATCATTAAGATTGTTTTCGTTTATAATCTTTTTGACTTCTTCCTTGCTATACCTCAATAGAGTATCAGCAGCAGTACCCTTGATTTCTCTCTTAAATTGTCTCCAATTTTCACCCATTTTAACAGGGATCTTATAGTTATCAGGGAGATAACCTTTAATGCAATTTTCTACTGTCTGAGCTCTATCTTTATACAGGGTCTGATTATCCTCCAGCTTACCCTCAACTGAAGCAAAAGCTGTCAGTTTTGCTCCGGTTACTGTCCATCCATCATTTAATTGATCTTTGATTTGTTCTAAAAACCCCACTTTATCATGCTCCCTAAGAATCGATTTATTTTCTTCGAAATAAAAAAAGCTTTCTTCTATTTTTTTCACTATCACATAGTCAGCTGATTTCGGTACTGACATTTCTACTAAATTAATAAATGGCAATACGGAAGATACATGAGAGAATGGATTAAAAGTAATAACACGTATCACCCTCATCCGTCTTTTGACAAAGGTAATATTCATCTCAATTTCTTTATATTTATATTCTTCAGGTATGACTCCGCAAAAAACTTCTATACGGTTATCATCCACCTTCTTCATATTCTTATAAATTTGAGATTTTCGCATAAAGATTGCGGGCCTATTTTTATAAAATTCCAATTTATCTGTTGCGGAAAGACACTCTTTCTTTGTTAATATATCTATCAAAACCCCATCATTATACCCCTTCAAAAAGGTGTTTTTTTTAAATATCTTTCTCAAATAATTTTCATTATAAAAACTATAAAAAATACTATCGTTCCTAACTCCATAACCGAATTTATATGGTTCAGGGACAGACATTATAGCGTCATGCATTCTTTTAACTTCCTTTTTTTTAGCTTTCGTATCAATTTTTCTAAAATTAAAATCCTGAGCATTAACGATATAAGCGCAGTTTAATATTAAAAAAAAACAAAAAATAAATTTATAATTCATATTACAGCCAATTTATTTACTCTTTAATATAAAAAACAAATATTAAACAACTATAATACAACAAATTAATATTTAAAAAACTTTTATATCGCTAAATAATACCAATACTTAAACAATTGTTTAAACCTTAAACTCAACATTCAAATATAATTCTAAATTCTACCTCCCCTCCAATTCTCCATCCTGCGTCAAGTACAAATCCTGAATCGCTTGTTTTAATTTCGGGTCGGGAGACTGCCACATACCTCGTTGCATAGCCTCCAAAAGTCTTTCAGACATGTCTTTTAATGCCCAAGGATTATGCTGTTGGATAAAGGCTCTGTTTTCCTCATCCATCAGGTAAGCTTCGGCCATGCCTTCGTACATAAAGTCTTCCACAAGATTGGTCGTCGCATCGTAAGCAAACATATAATCCAATGTAGCCGACATCTCAAATGCTCCCTTGTAGCCATGATCACGCATGCCTTGGAGCCATTTGGGATTGACAGCTCTTGAGCGATAGACTTTTAGCAATTCCTCTTTCAATGATTTTACTCTTGGATTGTCCGGTCGTGAATGATCTCCAAAATAGGTCTTCGGTTCTTCTCCTTTTTGAGCATAAACGGCTGAAGTCAAGCCACCCTGAAACTGATAATAATCATCCGAATCGAGCAAATCATGTTCTCGGTTGTCTTGATTTTGCATAACGACATCGATATTTTTCAAACGAATTTTGAATGTCTCATGAGCTGATTTACCTTGATTTTTATCGCCATAATAAGCATAACCGCTCCAATTCATGTACACATTGGCCAGATCTTCGCGATTTTCCCAGTTTTGTCCGTCGATCAAACCTTGCAATCCTGCTCCGTAAGCTTCGGGTTTCGATCCAAAGACTCTGTAAAGCGATCTTTCGTATGAAGTTTTCTCGTCCAATCCCTTGGATTTCCAATCGTCTCGCTCACGTTCAAACCGTTCTTTAATTGGGTTTTGCTCATTAGGCTCATCCAATAAAGCGACCTTTTCCACGGCTGTATTGAATAGGGAAATGATATCGGGAAATGCGTCCCTGAAAAATCCGGAAATCCTTAACATCACATCGATTCTTGGTCTTCCCAATTCAATCAATGAGATCACTTCAAAGTCTTTGACCCGACGATTTGCTCCCTGCCAGATCGGCTTTACGCCCATCAAAGCCAGAGCCTGAGCTATATCATCGCCACTCGTACGCATCGTTGCAGTTCCCCAGACTGATATACCAATAGATTTTGGATATTCGCCTTCTTCTTGCAGGTAACGGTCAATTATGTTTTGCGCGCTTTTCTTGCCTAATTGATACGCTGATTCGGAAGGAACAGTACGCACATCCACCGAATAGAAATTCTTACCTGTCGGCAAGATATCCAGCCTTCCCCTCGTCGGAGCACCCGAACCTCCCGCAGGAACAAATTTGCCATTCAAGCCTTCCAACAGATTTCCTATTTCATCTTGAGTAGCCTGCAATATTGGCAATGTGTATTCTTTGATATTTTGAAGTAAATGACCAAACTTTCCTTGGAAGTTGTCTTCACTAAGATCTCCATCTATCAGCGACCAAACCTTTTGCTTGCCATACTCTTCCAACATTTCAACAGCCTGTCCATACGTACGACAGGATATACCCAGTATTTCTCCTTCAAAAGGATCAGAATATTCAATTTCCAAAGGGTCAAATCCTAAATCAAAATCTTCGGCTAAAGCTTGAGTGAATCCCGGCAAGCCCATTTGCGGAACTCGATGCATAGCAACGATCAAATCAATTAACTTTTCACCAATCGGCATTTTTCCAAAAATATGAAGACCACCTCTGATTTGCGCTTCTTTCAATTCACACAAATATCCATCAATAGCTTCCAAAAGCTCATCAACATCATCTCCCTGATGCCCAAGATCAACACTCAGTTGAGTGCTTTGCACCAAGGATTCGATTTTTGACTTTACCAGCTTTGCTCTCTTCGCATCCATCAAAGCGGATTCATAATATTCATCCACTAAGAGTTCGAGCTTGAGCAAATCGCCATAGTTTTCAGCTCGGGTCATCGGCGGAATCAGATGATCCAATATCACAGCATGCGTTCTTCGCTTGGCTTGAGTGCCTTCTCCGGGATCATTGATGATAAAGGGATAAAAATGAGGCAAAGCATCAAATATCGCTGTCGGGAAACATGAACCTTCACTCAATGCGACGCTTTTGCCCGGAAGCCACTCCAAATTGCCGTGCTTGCCGATATGCACAACGGCATCCGCATCAAACACCTCTTGCATCCAAAAGTAATAAGCCAGATAAGCATAAGTAGGAGGAAGATCCGGCGAGTGATAACTTGCTTGAAGATCTAAATTATAACCACGACTCGGTTGAATACTCAAAAACACATTTTCTAAGATGGTACCCGGTATGATAAATTTGCCCTCTCTATAGTTCGGAGATGAATTGGGATGTCCCCATTGTTCTTCTACTTTTAACCTGAGTTCTTCAGATAGTCTATTGTATTTTTTGTAAAAATCTTCTTCAGTAATAAACACATGATAAGCCCGATGATACAAACTGTCCAAATCATTTGTTACCGTCTCAGTCATCAATTCAATGAGTTCCTCAGTATCTCTTGGAATGGAATCACCCAGATCATATCCAGACCTTTCTAGAGCTGATAATATTTCTATGGTGCTTGCCGGAGTGTCAAGCCCTACGCCATTGGCTAATCGACTGTCCTTGTTGGGATAATTAGGCATGATCAAGGCGATACGCTTCTGGTCATTATTTTTCGATGCCAAATTCATCCACGCAAGCGTATGCCTTACAACAAACTCACAGCCTTCCTGATGATTGACATACCTGACAATATCCGCATCGGTCAAAGGGTCTTTTTCGGGCAAAGCTTCCTTGAAAGAAATCGCCTTGGTGATGATCTTTCCATCTACTTCAGGCAATGCGATATTCATCGCCACATCGGTCGGTGGCAAACCAAAGCTTCCATTTTCCCAAGTTTCTTTATTGCAACCTGCCATGATCGCCTGAATACACGGAGCTCCTATTTTCTCAAAAATGCCTTCGTTCAATTGCGAATTAAAGCCTTGAATTGAAAAGCCAGTCGTATTGATGATCACTTTCGGAAGCGATAAATTATGCTTATGAAGCAAGTTAAGAATGATTTCTTCCACATTTTCATCTCGATAAGAAAGCGCCATCAAAGCCAATGCTTGGACGCCTATTACCTTTAGACTATAAATCAACTCATCTATCGGCTCCAGATTATCAGCTACAAATGTACTTCGATAAGCCATGATCAATACCTGAGCATCATCATTTGACTCTTTGATAATTCCTTGTTCTGGATGATAAAGGAAAAAATCCGGAATGCTGACTTTATTTTCGACAGGTAGGGAAGTTTTCAAGGTTTCATTCATGATCAAGCTTATTCCTTCCTGAATATTCTGAATACCTCCTTCTACAAAATAATTCCAAATCGAAATTACCTTATCCAATGCCAAAGTCGACATGTTCATCAGCTCCAAGTCAAGCTTGTTGTCTCCCGGCAAAAAAATCAAGGCAATGTCATTTTCCTCGGCAAAGTCGGTCATGGCTTCACACAAATAAGGAAAATACGACTTGCCTCCCAGCATGCGCATTACTACTACTTTGGATTCTGAAACCACTTCATCCAGATAAGTATCGATTGTCAACTCCTGCTTGAAGTAACCCAAATTGGCCAGCCTGAGGCTTGGAAGATTCGTCTCTTGATCGTGCATCTTCTTGTAGGCTTTATTCAATGTAAATAATTCGGTATCCGCCGAAGACATAAAAATGATATCTCCGGGTTTCTGAACTACATGAAATACGCCTTCGTCATTGGGATTCCATCCTCCGGGTATAGTGGAAATTAAATGCATCATTATTCATGTTATGAAAAGAAGCTCATACAGCTCTTAACTATACATCAACCACTTCTCTAATATAAAACATAGTTTCTCTTACTTTTTTCTTGATAAAAAAGTAACAAAAAATCAAGGCTATGAAAACTTCGGTAAAACATTACTTATCAAGCTGAAATTTTCAAACTCACTTCGTTCAAACAGTGAAAATTTCTTAACGCTTCGATAAGTAATGTTTCTTAACCCTCATTTTTCAAGGCCAATTTTTAATTTTCATTTGTTAAAAATCTTATACCAACTCCAATGAAGAAACATTTCGGCCGATGACTACAAGTCTGGTCTTTGGTTCTTCATTATCAGCCCAAGGTTTATCAAAGTAATAATCAAATCTACTTCCTACACCTTGAAGGATCATTCGCATAGGTTTGCCTTCGATATGCACAAAACCTTTGATTCTGTATATTTCCTGATCTTCAACCATTGCTTTCAGATCTTTGACTAAGGATTTAATATCTTTGACACTTCCGTATTCCAAAACGATGGTCTCAATGCTTTCATCATGCTCGTGATCATGTCCATGGTCGTGATGATGTTCGTGTATGGAATGACGATTATCCAAATCATCTTCCGCATAAGCTCCAATTCCTAACAACAGGTCATTGTCCAGCTCTCCTTTGATTACAGGAATAATCTTAGCAGAAGATCTAGCTTTACCAGATATTATCGTTTTGATATCTTCAAACTTCTGATCATCCACTAAATCTCTTTTGCTCATCAAAATCAAATCCGCGCAAGTCAATTGATCTAAAAATAGCTCTTCGATCGGAGTTTCATGGTCCAGAGAATCATCGGCCAATCTTTGAGCCTGAACTTTTTCTCTGTCGCAAATCTCACCCGTTGCAAGACCAACCGCATCAACGACCGTAATCACAGCATCTATCGTAATATGCGGTTTCAGATCCGGCCAATTAACCGCTCTCACCAATGGCTTAGGCATCGCCAAACCTGAAGTCTCAATAACGATATGGTCGATTTCATCTTTGCGCTCAATCAGCTCGATCATCGATGGCAAAAACTCCTCCTGTACGGTACAGCAGATACAACCGTTGGCTAGCTCAATCAAATTGCATTCATCATCTCCACAACCGGACTTGATCAGCTCTCCATCGACACCGACTTCTCCAAATTCATTCACCAAAACCGCAATACGCTTTCCATTGGCATTTTTAAGCATATTGTGTATCAAGGTCGTTTTACCTACGCCCAGAAAACCAGTTATAATCGTAATAGGTACTTTTTTCATATCTCTTAACTTTTGAATGTATAACTAGAGTAGGATAGCATATTCAAAAAGAAAAATGATTTAAAAATATCCTCCCTCTTAGCTCCCTCCTAAGGGAGACAACATGGAATTTTTCTTTTAGAAATCATATTTCCCTACTGTGACTACACATTATTAACTTTTCTTTTTTCTCTTGTATAAAAATAAATTCCACTTTTCTTCTGCGACTCCATGCTTGTCCATTTCGGCTCTGGACATGGTGAAAAATAAATCTGAAAGCCTATTGACATACGACATGATATAATCATATACACATTCAGGATCTTCCTGCATCAAGCCAACTAATGTTCGTTCACCTCGACGGATTTGCGTTCGGCACATATGGCATAAAGCCGAGATTTCATTACCTCCCGGTAAAATAAAATAGTCAGAAGGCGAACTCATAGCATTTTCCATCTGATCTATCCACTCTTCACAAAACTCTGCACCATCTTCCGGATGAGGATTTCTATTCTCTTTAGTAGATACTGAAGGCCTGGCCAAGTGGGACATCATATCCATTAGATCTTTTTGGATACGATGAAGGCCTTGTTGCCATTCATGATCGTTCTCCAACTTAGCCCTTAACAAACCAATCGTTGAGTTCGCTTCATCCAGCGTTCCCAAGCATTCCATTCTTGCTGAATTTTTATACTCGCGTTTTCCTCCGAAGACGCCAGTCATTCCTTTGTCTCCTTTTTTAGTGTATATTTTCATATTTTAATTGTTTTTTCTAGTTCTAATAAGTGCAAGAAGCATATTCAAAAAGAAAAATAATTTGATAAAATCCTCCCTCTCAGCTCCCTCCGAATGGAGACAAAATGAAGTTTTTCTTTTTGAAATTATATTATCCTAGTATCACACGCACTTAATCCAAATAATTCCAACATTGCCTCCAATGAAACCTGATCGGCAAAATATATATGCGCATACGTCGCCACACAATTCGCCTTTCTATATAATTTGGTATTCACTTCCATGCCTCTGGCATTTTTCATATAGCCTATTGAATCGGTATCATGATCATTTTCCATAGTTGAATAATGAAATTCATGAGCTTTCAGGTTTTTTCCATTCAGGTGTATTTCACGATAGCCAAGATGCAATTTTGACTGAGCCATTGACGTTTTAAAATCAAATATTCCAGCCATTGCGTATTCTTTACCTTCCTTATCGATTATGCTTTGTCCCAAATACATCAATCCTCCACATTCAGCAAAGATTCTTCCTCCACGTTCAGCGTAATCTTTCAGTGAATTCAAAAATGAAATATTGCCAGCCAATCTATCCAAATTGCACTCCGGATAGCCTCCCGGAAAATAAAGCAAGTCGGCCTCTGGCACTTGTTCTTCATAGATTGGGCTAAAGAATTGCACATCGCCAAGACTTCTCAAGGCATTTATATTCTCTTTGTAAATGAAATTGAACGAGTCGTCAAGAGCTACGGCTATTTTTACATTATCCGTAGAGATGGTTTTGTCAGAATTAAATGGCAATACCTCCTTTTTACTTATTTCTAGTAATTTTTCCCAATCAACCGTTTCCTCCATCTTGTCGGCAATAAGATCCATTACTCTCTCATAGCTATGAATATTTTCTATGGACAATCCCAAATGACGCGAAGGAATCTGCACATCTTCAATAAAAGGAACATAGCCCAGCGCCTCCAATCCTACATCTTCACAAGCTTCTTTCAAAAAGGTAAAATGACTTTGTGTATTTACCCGATTAAAAATAACACCGGCAATAGTCACCTTTGGGTCAAAATTCTTAAAGCCATACAATAGCGGAGCTACTGAATATGCAACAGCCTTTGCATCGACAACCAAAATGACTGGAATGTCTAAAGTCTTAGCCAACTGAGCTGTGCTTCCCAGATCTTTTTTCGCTCCGTCAAAAAGCCCCATCACTCCCTCCACAATTCCACAGCCTGCTTCTTTCAAATTTCGATGATAAACGTCTTTCAAATGATCTTGAGGCATCATATACAAATCCAAATTGATACTTTCCTTGTTAGCTGACAATTGATGAAACTTGGGATCGATATAATCCGGACCGCATTTGAAAGGCTGAGGTTTCAGGCCTTTTCTCTCCAACAATCTCATCAAACCCAGACTTATCGTTGTCTTTCCGGCATTGCTGGTGGGCGCCGATATGACAAATTGTGGCAATGTCTTCATGAATGCACTCCTTCCCTTTTCAATACATCATAATCGGCATTGATTCTCTTGGCAAGTTTTTCAGCCAAACCTAATTTGACAAATCCCGCTTCCGAATCAATGATATACGTTCTATTTATCCCCTTGCAATGCTTGCGAAAGGCCATCACAGCCTTCTCTATATTATCTCCTTCTTCCGAATTGAATCTTCCGTCAGTGATCATGATCAGTTCATTTCTTGCTCCTTTTTGGATCAGAGTCCCGGCAATCTTCAAAGCTTCAACAGCATTGGTTTTGCCACTGGATTCCAACTCTGATATTTTCGTGTGAACTTCATCTAATTGATTGGAAAGGTTTACCAAAACTTGTGCAGTTCCTCCATTCATCGCGACAAGAGAGTAAACCAAGCCTGCTTTATCTTCCATAGATTTAAGAGCGTAGCCTTTGGCATAGGATGCGATTTTTTCGCTGATCATCGAACCGCTCGAATCCAAAATGAATATCAAGTGCTTCAAGCTTTTATCAGACTGAGTCTTGTGGCGCAATTCAAACTTATCCTTTGCGATATACTGCCCAACCGTATTTTTATAATCAATCTTAGGCGATTTTTCTATCCCCTGACTTGATCGTTTGGAATCTGTTGATTGGCTTCCTTTGCCACGTTTTAAGTTTGCTTGAAATCCTTTTTCAGGCATTACCGGCGCAAATACCGCTTGGCTCAATCCCTCGCTTTCAGACTCATTCTCGTTTTCTTCTTGAATTTGTTGATCTTGAGATGAATCGTTTTTTGAAGAATTATCTTGATCATTGTTGCTTCTATGAGCCAATACATAATCGGCGACAGCATCCAAGTCTGTTTCCTCTACTCGATCTCGACCTTGAAAAGAAGCATAAGCTCTGGAAGTCTTTACTAATAATATGTCCGCACGATGACCTTCCACTTTGTGTTCACAAGCCAACTGAGCGGATAATTCATAGATATTTTCAGGGATAATAACTTGGCCAAGATTTTTTCTCGCTTGAGTTATTTTATCAAATAGAGTATTTTCCTGTTCCTCATATTCCTTGGCAAAAGATACAGAGTCATCATCATGACGCATGCGGTCTTTGATAATCTGCTTTCGAATATTGACATCTTCTACCGTCTTCACATGGACGCATAATCCAAACCGGTCTTTAAGCTGAGGACGCAATCCACCTTCCTCTGCATTCATAGAACCAATCAGTCCAAATCTACTCGACAATGTCGCCGACATTCCTTCTCTTTCCAGATAATATTCGCCCGAAGCACTCGCATCCAACAAAACATCCATCAGGTAATCATTGAGTAAATTGACTTCATCGATGTACAAAAAGCCTCCATGAGCCTGAGCCATCAATCCCGGTTTTAAAATTTCCCGCTTCTCATTGATCAATTTTTCCAACTCGATATGACCCATTACTCGATCTTCCGTAGCTCCCATTGGCAAGTTGACAAAAGGAAATTGTTCTCTCTGCGACATCAATTCAGCCAAAGCTCGAATAGTCGTTGTCTTGCCTGTTCCTTTATCTCCTATCGCCAATACACCTCCCAATGTCGGGTCAACTATATTAAGCATCAAGGCTGATTTCAAATCTTCTTGGCCTTTTATGGCGGTGAATGGGTAATGCTTATTTTCTTTTTTATTCATGGAGTATTCTTCAAAAAAATTATGATGCCAACATATCTGAAAGTGCGTTATAAATCCAATAGGCACCTATAGCCATAGACATCAAGCCTGCTACTCCATTCATCCACTTGAAAATAGCCATGTTGCGTTCCAAAAATCTGCTCATCACCACTACCAATGAATAACTATACACTCCCATAGCCAGCACAATCCCTAAAGACTCGATCAATAATATTAATATTGCATCAGTAACCGTAGGAGCACTGATTACCAAAGCAGAAGTCAGAGCGCCTCCTGTGCCTGCCAATCCATGCAACATGCCCACCCAAAAAGATCTGTTCATAGGGTTCATTGCGATTTCCTCGCCTGACTTTCCATGCAAGTGAATCGGATTGCTGTCCGTATGATCATGTTCTTCGATTTTCTTATGATCCTGAAGTATCTCATTGATTTTATGATTTCTCCTAATGGCTGAGATTCCCAACCAAATCATAATGGGGCCTACTGAAAGTTCTGCCCAATGTGAGATATTATGTACAAAAACTTCCGCTACAGACCTAAAGGCCAAAGCTATCGCGCCAAACAATAAAAGCGTTACAGAATGTCCCAAAGCCCATTGCGATGCTTTAAATACAGTGCCAAAGCCCACTTTTTCTTTCGTAATCGCTTTTTCTGTCGCCAGTACAGATACCGCTGTGACATGGTCAGGCTCAAAAGAATGAAGTATTCCTGCCATTAGAGGTCTTATGAATGTTCCTGTTATCATTTTTGTGTGTGTTTTACTTTCTCTCCATTTTTTCCCAATAGAAAAATGTCTATTTCAATTTTATTATTTATAATCCGATTGATCTGCTTCATGCAGTCACCAAGCAAAGCTTGATAAAATTTTTCTTCCTGTTCAAAAGGAAAAAGCTCCACTAACCTGCCGGCCATATTCAACCCAAATATCAATTCCCTCACAGCACTGTATCCATTTGATTCCGCCAAATTGGCTACATATTCTTTATTCCAAGATGAAACACAACTATGCGTGTCTGCATTACCTTGAGCGAGCTTTACTGCCTTTCCCAACATGATACCGATGGTCGCTTTTTTGATTTCTGAAGAATGGAGCTTTTTCAAAGTTTCCCCTATCCAATTGCCATAGTGGATAAATGCCTGTTCCTGAAAATCTGGAAAAATGTTCTTTAGGTATTTCTCGCTTCGTGCTCCGGAATTAAGCACCAATTCTTCAATGCCGTTGGCAACCGCCACATCAATTCCCTGCTCAATACTTGCGATATACGATGATGATGAATAAGGCTTCACAATACCGCTAGTACCCAAAATGGAAAGCCCTCCCATAATTCCCACTCGCTCGTTAAGCGTTCTTTTTGCCAATGCTTTACCATCCGTAACAAAAACTTCCACATCAGCTCCCATTTCCAATTCATAGTCATGAAACAACTTATGAATAGCACTGCTCATCATAGTCCTTGGCACAGGGTTGATCGCTGGTTCTCCCACATTAAGCTGTAAACCGGGCAAAGTTACTGTCCCCACTCCTTCTCCCGCGTAAAAATCTATCGTCTGCTCCTTCTTCAATCTCAAGACACAGCCTATCTCTGCTCCATTTGTAACATCCGGATCATCTCCGGCATCTTTTATCACTGAAGATTTAGCCCAATTTTCCCCAAACTCAGAAGAATGAATTTCAATATTCAATACCTTGCCTGCCGGCAATATGACATCGACATTATTTTGAGCCTTTTGATGAATGATCGAAAGCAAAGCGGATTTAACCGATGCAGTAGCCGAAGTACCTGTCGTAAAGCCTTCCCTCAAAGGACCTTCCGGTACTTTTTTCAAGCCCATAGTTCCTCCTTTCCTTCAAAAATCATTTTCAACTCTTCCCAAGAAAATACTTGTTGATACGCTTGAGGTAATTCCGGCTTTTTGATGACTATGCATTCTAAACCTAAAGATTTGACGGCCTCTATCTTGGTCATAAAAGCACCGCTTTCACCGGACTCTTTCAGCAAAACAACTTGAGCTTTATGCCTTTTCAGCAATTCCTTCTCTTCACATGCTAATTTGCTCATCGCAGTAGTGATCAAATTTTCAATCGGAAAAGAAACTGCTTCAGCCAAACTCATAGAACTTTTTCGGTTCAATATTCTGAAATAGGACACATTATTTTCCCAAAACTCCTTTAGTTTCACAATGGACTGAACACCAGTAAATGAAACCAAAGTCTTGCCTTGATAACGACTATTCAAAAGTGCCAAAGCCTCATTTGTATCATTGACATAAGTAATCTTCTCATCACTTAATCTAGGTGGAAATTTTCTTTCCAATCGAATTAATTTCACGGGATTCGACTGAGAAAACTCAGCCAGCAAGTCATGAAGTTCGACGGCAAAAGGATGACTGGCATCGATGATTAACTCAATCATATTTTCAGCTATATATTCAGATAGACTCTCCAAATCAAAAGCGCCAAATCGATAAAGCATGCCTTGCCTGTCAGCTATCTCAACCTTTGTTTTAGTTGAATAGACAAAGCTAATGGCTGATTGCTCCAGCAAATCCGCTACTTTTAATCCTTCTGTCGTTCCTCCGAATACTAGTATCATGTTGACTTAATTAAGCATCTAGCTAAAATTTATTTATTATTTTGAGATCAGAGGTATTTGATATAACATCCCCCTTAATCCCCCTTGAAGGGGGAATCTGTTATTTTCATATTAATTCACCGCTTTAAACTTCTTTCCTGTTCTGAAGATGTGCTTCCAGTCTGGACTGTATAATAATGAGCGGTTTTTCCTTGCTCCGATAGCATGACCGACAATGATCAGCACCGTACGAGTCTTGCCACTGTCTTTAATGATCTGCGCAAGATCTTTCAATTCACCCTGATAGATTTCCTCGTCTTTCCAAGTCAATCTGTAAAGCACAGCCACAGGCGTATTTTCATCATAATGACTGAGCAACTGGGCTTGAACTTTCTTCGCCAATCCAGCACTTAAAAACACACACATTGTCGCCTTATGCTTAGCCATTTCTTCAAGATTTTCCGATGGAGGCAAAGGCGTTTTTCCTTCTCCTCTGGTCAGAATAATACTCTGAACTACTTCCGGCACTGTAAATTCCGATTTTAACGCCGCCGCTGCCGCACTGAACGAAGAAATCCCCGGTATTATGAAATACTCAAAACCTAATTCGTCCATGATCGACATTTGTTCTTGAATAGCCCCGTATATCGACGGATCGCCAGAATGCAAACGAACAACTGAATTCCCTTTTTGATAATGCTCTGTCATCAATTCCAACTGCTCTTCAAGCGTCATCATCGCGGAATTTCTGACTACAGCCCCCTGCTTGCACCAATTGGTCATTTCTTCAGGGATCAAGCTTCCGGCATACAAGACACAATCAGCATTTTGAAGATATTCCTTCCCTTTCAAAGTAATCAAAGCTTCATCTCCCGGTCCCGCACCGATGATCGCGATTTCTCCTTTTCGCTCAAAAGATCTATCCAATGCCAAAGCGAAAGTAAATTTCTCTCCATTGTCCAGAATGATCTTTTTCTTCTCCGAAAGCAATTTGTCTTGCCCAGCTGAAAGCATCGCTGTAGACTCCGAAACTCCTTGAACTCCAATCTTGGACATGACTACTTCGCTAGGATTAGGAACTTGTACGGTGTCGATTTCATCATTATTAAAAGTCTGAAAAGGAACATTATTGGACTTTTCAAAATCCAAATAAGCTTGTTGTTGAGCTTTAATGTCTACAGAATTCAATGTCTTTATTGATTCGAAAAAATACCCCAGCTCTTCTATTTCCTCTTTTAGCCTATTTTGAAAAATATCAGAATCAAGTTCTTTTGAACAACCAGAACCCACACATAGAGACCTTGGGATGTAATATAATGTCGGGACATTTGTTGAAATTCGTTTATTGCTAACCACAATAAGAAGTTCATAATCCTCATGATCCAATTCTTCTTGAGTATAAAAAATGTCAACAAATTCCGGCACTGACTTTTCCAAGTACTCCGTTCCTTTGTCTTTTAATTCAAGTAATACCGCTGTCGGTTTTTGATTTACAAAAATAGATATCAACTCATTCATAGAATGGTCGGACTTCAAAATCCAGTCATATTTCTGAGCCAATGTATCCAATGCCCAAATATCCTGCACATCACTTGCCGTTGAGATTACTGCTTGGCCTCCGGTTATTGAAGCAACTTTTTTAGCCAAATCATTTGCTTCACCGATATGACCACTGACAACAGACTGCACAAAGCTTCCTTTCTCATCCAAGCAAATAACTGCCGGATCTTCTCTTTTGTCATTAAGAAGAGAAGCGATCTTTCTCACACAAATCCCCAATGCTCCGATGAAACAAAATGCATCAGTCTTCTGAAAATTATTTTTCAAATATTCATCAATAGATTCAACTTGAGAAACTTCTTCATATTCGGAATCTCTTGTGCTTATAACAACTGATTTTGGAAATTGAGATTGCAACATACGAGACAATCGTATTCCTTGGTCAGTGAAGGCAATGAAACATATTTTCTTTATCATCTTAACAGTAGTTTTCTTTGTTGGTCAATTTTTTTGCTGACATGATGCGAATAGGATTATTGTCATCTGTCTGCATTTGCAAGGTCTGAATGCTCATTTTTAGTTCTTCGCTAACTCTTAAAAAAGTCTCAAAAGTAGAATCCTGAACAGCATTACAGACTAACTTTATATTAGGGTTAATTTCAAAAAGTATTCTGATCATTTCTTCCAACCTTCCTCCGTGTCCGCCTATAAATACACCATCAGGAATTGGATATGCTTTCAAATCCAATTCGAAAAAATCACCCATCAATATTTCGATTCCCGGAGTAGAGAACCGCTCAGCATTTTCTTGTATGATGCCTTCACACTTTTCTCTTCTTTCTATCGCCAGAACGTTTATTCTTGGAAATAATCTCTTCGCTTCTATAGCCACAGAACCCGTGCAAAACCCGATATCCCAAAAGGTCTCAGCTTGATGAAGTTCCAAAGCCTGAATAGTCGCAAGCCTAATAGGCATCTTGGTGATCATTTTTGCGCGATTATCAAGAAGAGCAAATTCTTCATCAGGTATTCCCAATCGATACGCTTGTTCTTTTTCAGCGATCAGCAAAACACAATTTAGCGTTGAGAATTTCTGATTCTGGGCTTCATCCAAAGAATAGATCCCTGTTATCTCACTATCGCTTCCCAGATTCTGTCCCACCAACATCTGATATTGATCAAAACCGTATTGCAACATCCTTTGGGCAATCGCTTGAGGTGACTTATGCTGATCAGTAAGCACACCTATCAACCTTTTTCCTTCTATAAAAACTGTATCAAGAGCTTTCCAAGTTCTGCCATGCACTGTCACACTCACTAATTCATTATAATTGATCGCATGCCTGTGACACAAGATTTGCAAGCTGTTGAAATAAGGAAATGAATGATGCTTAGCTTCCGGAAGAAGCCTTTTGAGCGTATTGCCAAAACCATAGAAATACGGATCTCCCGACGCAAAGACGACAAGCTGGCTATTAAGCGATTGATATTGATCCGCAAGACGCTGCATGCTTCCTTCGATATTAATCCACTGAAAGCCGTCTGGCAATAAATCCTTAACCAATTCAAAATGTCTTTTTCCTCCGGAAAAGTATTTGGCTGAATCAATAACCCCTAACACTTCAGCCGAAAAATGGCTCGGCTTAGCATCTCCTATTCCTATCAAAAAGAAGTCGATATGTTGATGAGCTTCTTTCATCTAATAATAGTTTTCCGCCTGTTCCAAAGTGAAAGCCGCATTGACCAAAGCAGCTGCAATATTGCTTCCTCCACGATTTCCTTCAACAATGACCCACGGTACATTTTGAACCTGACTCAATTGTTCTTTGGATTCAATCACATTTACAAAGCCAACTGGCACACCAACAACTCCTGCAGGACAAAAGCTGTCATCTTCTCTAAGCTTATCGGTGATCTCAAATAATGCCGTTGGCGCATTTCCAACTACATACAGGGCATTTGGAAATTTCTTCATTGCCAATTGCATGCCTGCCTGTGTGCGGGTTATACCTTCACTTTCAGCGATTTCATAGGCTTCCTTTTCATTCAAAAGACAATGAACAGCATTGCCGTATTTACCGACAAATGCTCTCGTGATACCTGAAGCCACCATTGTAACATCCGTTACTATTTCTCCTCCTTTCTTCAAATGATCAGAAATCACATCGATTGCCTGCAAGCTTGCCTTATAATATTGATGATCATCCATGACTCCAGTCGTATGAACCAATCTGGTAACAGCCCATTTGTCCGAAGTGCTAAACGGAAGTTGGCTCACATGCTCACTGACTATCCTGAAACTCTCTTGTTGAATTTCGCCGCCTGTTTTAGGTTTTCTGTTGAGGTAACCTCGAGGAGTAATCAAGTGATTCTTATGCCTGAAAGTTTGTGAATTGCCGATCATTACTAGGCAAAACATATCAACATCATTTACATCCAATTCTCCAAGTGTGGTAATCTTAATATCTTGCTCAGGCCGAGTCGCTTGTCTGACAATTGTTACTGGAGTGTCTGCTGATCTTTCTTCCAAATAGATTTTTCTCAATCTCTCCAGCTGCCAATACCTTTTCTTGCTACGGGGATTATATAAGCTGGTAACAAAATCTCCCATAGCCGCGCCTCGGATTCGTTTTTCAATAGTTCCCCAAGGAGTCATCAGATCAGAAAGCGAAATACAACAAAAGTCATGTCCTAAAGGAGCTCCCAGCAAACTTCCAGCGGCTAAAAATGCAGAAACTCCCGGCAAGGTTTCCAAATCAATCTCATCATGATCTCGCTTGGCTGTCATTTCATAAACTATCGCTGCCATAGAGTACACACTTGCGTCTCCAGAGCCAATTACCAAGACTCTTTTATCTTTCAAAGCTTCTTCTATTGCTCTATAAGCTCTCTTTTCTTCATCTCCCAATGGCATGGAGATAAGCTCAGCGCTCGGATCTATCCATTTTTCAGCAAATTGGAAATAATAATCATAGCCGATGATTACTTCAGCTTCCGCCAATGCTCTCTGCACTATTGGCAATACATATTCATGATTACCCGGTCCTAAACCAGCAACAGTTATTTTCATTTCTTTAAAATCATAAGTGAAAAATACGGGACTTCTCGGCTCGCAACTTGCAGCCAATTTTCAGTGGTAAATTGTTGCTCAGTTCCTAGTCTCTCCGCATAAAAAACTTCAACCATTCTGTCTTCTAACACTTCCTCTATGACATGCATGATTGATCTGATTTTCATCAAAACCACTGTTTCAAAATTGTCTAAAGCTTCACAAAGCTGAGAAACCGATCTGACGCGAGGCAGGATCAGCATCCGGTCTTCCCCAAGGGTCAGGGGTTTCTTATGCTCCGCTGCCGCCAAAGCATAAGATGTAATTCCCGGAACCAAATCAATATTAGCTCCGGCATTCTCAAGTCTCGCCAATAAATATGAAAAAGAGCTAAATGTACTCAAATCGCCCTCGCTAATGATCGCAATATTCTTACCCTCGACATATTCATCCCATATCTGCGATGCTATCTCATCATACACGCTTTGGGCTTGAGTTCTATCGTCCGACATTTTGAGATAAAAACCTTGAAGCCTGCTTTCATCCAAACCATAGCAGTTAATTATGGATTTTGCGTAGCTAGCCTTGCTCCCATCTTTAAAGTGCGAACCCGGATAATATACCTTATCAGCATTCTTAAGAATATTCAAACCCTTGACAGTTATCAATTCAGGATCTCCCGGACCTAATGACACTCCAAATATTTTTCCCGTTTTCATCATCAAATCCCCAATAACTTTTTAAACCTTGAAGTCATATTTTCCTTGTCGCCCACCTTTTCATCTTCTTCGAAAAGCACTCCTTTGACATTCAGATGATGACCTATTTGCTCTTTGCCTTGCTCCTCTTCGAAACCTACAATCTGCTTTCGATACTTGCATAATTGGCAATTCATGTTCGGGTTTCCATTGACAACTTCATCCAATCTCTCATCAAATGCTTTCAACATCAGTTCATCCGTCCCAAAAGCATCGGTGTAGATATATTCTGTTGAAGAATTTCCGTTGAACTCTTCTATTTGGCTATAAATTCTCTGCAATAATATTCCTGTAAAGAAGAAAAAAGGAACAGCAATCACCCGTTTAAAGCCAAACTTGTCAATCAATGCTAAACCTTCCGGCACTGTAGGGTAAGCTGTTCCGCTATAAGCAACTGTAGTGAAACCAAAGCCCATTCCTTCGCCCACCATGCAAGCCAACTTATGGACATCTGAATTGGCATCGGTATCTGTCGTGCCTCTGCCCACAACTAAAAGACAGGATTCTTTTCGATCAACATGAGGCAATTCTTGCTCTCTCTCAATGATTCTTTGTTTTGTTAGTTCAACTAAATATGAGCTCACCCCGATATGCCTGCCCATTTTTATCGTCAGATCTTCGTAATAACTCTGAATCGTATTCATCTCATAAGGAATATCGTTTTTGGCATGAGACCCAGCAAAAAGTATCACCGGCAAAGCATAAATTTCCCTTACGCCCTTTTGATACATTCGCTCTATTGACGCTTCATAGACAGGATGGTTGAACTCTAAAAAGCCATAATCGACTTCATAATCTTTATAACGCTCTTTAAGTATTCCCACCAGTGCCTTGAAAGCATCTGTACCTGACTTGGTGCGACTCCCATGTCCGCAAAGCAATATTCCTTTCATTATTTTACCTCGATTGATTTATTCAAATAAGTGCCTAGCAACTGTATTTCCTGACAATAATTCCATAACTCCTCATCAGAGTTATCCAACTCGACACTGCCTATCCACTGGCCATTTTTATTACTTAATCTTATGATTCTTTGATCTTGATCTGCGGTTTGAATATATTCTGCCGAAGTGATTTTTCTCTCCCAAAAACTTTTATCTATGGACTTAGGCAACACACCGATAATTACTTCCAAAGGCGTATTAACATTCTCAAAAATCAATTGCAATGCATAAGGAGCGTTATAGTTAACTTCCTGCAAATGCCTAAAATGTAAAACTCTTCCATCCGCAAGAGAAAAACCCGAATTGCTCTTGCAGTTCTTCAGAAATAAAAAAAGCGGATGCAGATATTGGTCAGAAGCAAAACCTTTTGTTGCATAAACTTCGCCATATTGATGGTCTATTTTCAGCTCAAAAGGCTTTGGTTTAATTGGCTTTCTTTCATTATCTGATTTGATACTCGTCCAAGACTCTTTGAATAATAAATGCTTGTCATCCAAGCTGTCATCACCAACATGTCCTTTGATTACCTCGACAACGCTGTCCTTCGTTAGATTTTTATGCCAATGATTCCCCGGATAAATCACGCAGGTAGGCGCGTCTTCGCACCTGCCATTGCAATGAGTCTTGACAGTGTGCGCTTTATTCCATAAACCGTTATTTCTTAGATACGCTCTTGATGAACGTATAACTTCCGTTGCGCCGGCTTTCTTGCAAGAACCGCCTTCGCAGAAGAAAAATGTATGCTTGACTTTCGCTAAATCCTTGCCCATATTATCCAGTTATCAAATGAGCAAAAACATTAACACTAATCAGCTTGCAGGTATTATCACCGCAGATTTTCAAAAAATTGTCACGAATTTCCATAATCCCGTGGAGACTCTGACGACATTCAGCATTGTATTGCATAAAATCGTTTTGACTCGGGAAAAAAATGGATCAAGCACATGTAAATAAAACATGGCGCGAAGGCAGGCTCGATATTCAACTTTTATTCCCGAAAGTTAAAATAACATACTAGCAAATGGCAGGTCTCCTGGCTTGCTTCATTTTTGACGCCTTCCCATCTTCCTCATACGACAGTGGCACTTTGTCAAAAACCTCAAAAAGCTTACAGTTGCGGGTACAGCTCCCGATTTAAACGGGATTCCCTTTTAATCTCGAATGAATATCGCATTCAAGAACCATCATCGCTTACAATTTAGCAATTTTTTATAATGATGAGTACTTTATCACAAGACTAATAGAAGAATAATAAAATTTCTAGCTAACAATACTCTTTGTTTTTTCAGATTCCACATGTTGGAGAACAAACTCAACCCTCTCGATTACTGACTTTTTTGGCAAAAATATCAAATCATACCCCTTTTGCCTATAAGTATCAATCAAGACCTTATCTAGCCCATTCAGCTCCTCGAACTTTTCAGGTCTTTGCTCATCTTGTTCATAGATTTCCTCCCAAGATGGGGCAAAAAATACTTTCCGCTGATAATAACGATCATAATCAAATTCCTCCAAAAAAATCTCATTCTTCAAGTCAGCGTACTGAAGATAAGCCGCATTATCCAACAAGCTTCGGTCGCAGAAAATACTGTCTTTTCGACTCTGCAAATCTTTCATTGTCTGTTGATAAACCAAGCACGAAAATTTGTTCATATCCTGCCATGGCGTCCCTGTACCGTTATTATTTTGTTCACGCATGATCACCTTTCGAGAAGCCTCTTCCATGCATGAAATTCCTTTACTTTCCAAGGCCTTTAAAAGAGTTGTTTTCCCTGCTCCGGGGGGACCTGTGATAATGTATTTTTTTCGCATAACTAGCCCAATATCATCCACTGAATCAAAGCAATCAACACAATCGTCAACAAACAAACCCGATGATTGACTTGCTCCACAATTTTAAAATCTTCTTGGCTTACTGCCCTGTCATTAACGCCAATATACGGCTTGTCTACCAACTTGCCGTGATAGTAATTTGGACCGCCAAACCGGCATGACAGTATATAAGCCAATGAAGCTTCAGGATACCCCGCATTAGGACTTGTGTGCTTTTTGCCTTCTCGCAACACAAATCCAATTCCGAAAAGCTTGCCAGTCACCAACAACATCATGAACGCCGTTAATCTGGCGGGGATATAATTGACCACATCATCAAACTTGGCTGAAAACCTTCCAAAGTAAAGATATTTGTCATTCTTATAACCAATCATCGAATCCAAAGTATTTGCCATCTTATAAGCCATTGCTCCCGGCAAGCCTAGCAAAGCGTAATAAAATAAAGGAGCAACCACACCATCGCTAAGGTTTTCGGACATTGTCTCGAATGTCGCGATCCTGATTTGATGGGTATTCAAGTTTTCAGTCTCTCTGCCGACTATCCAAGAGAGTCTTTTTCGACCTTTTTCAAGACTATCCCCTAGAGCTTTGAATACTTCCTTTCCTTCGTCTATCAAGCTCCTATTGGCTAAAGAAAAAAACACGCCGACAGATATAAAAATAGCCTGAGCATAAATATTGATTGCCAACAAGTTCTCAAGCCAATAGAATACACCAAATACAAAGCAGATATACAGTATTCCCATAAAAGCTCCCTTGAAAAGCCTTGCCTGAAATGACCCTCTATTCAATATGCTTTCGCCTTTGTAAATCGCATGGCCAAACCAACGAATAGGATGAGGAAAATTACGAGGATCGCCAAATATCAAATCCAATAAGTACCCAATCCATACAGGCAATATCTTTATCCATTCCATTCTTTCAAGGCATTGATTAGCAATTCATTTTTATCCTGAGACTGTGTGCAAAGACGTATATAATTATCATCCAAGCCATAAAAGTTGGAGGCGTCTCTAATCAATATCTTATGATTTTCAGCCAAAAATGATTTAAGTTCCGATGACTTTCCTTTGATTAATTTCAATAAAAAATAATGAGTGCATGACGGAAATATGTCAAAACAACTCAATCCTGACAAATCGTGAATAAATTGCTCTTTGACATGAAATATTTGCTTCGTATCCGGCTTTAAAATATCATAATTTTGAAATATAGCTTTGCCTGACTCTATCGCAAAGCTGTTGACTGACCAAGGCATTTTACAAGACAAAAGGCTTTCACGCAATCTCGATGAAGTCAGCACATAGCCCAATCGAACTCCTGGAATAGTGAAGAGCTTCGTCAATGACTTGACAATTATCAAATTATCATACTCTTCCAATAGCTTAAGGCATGATGTTGCTTCATTTTCCATAAAATCAATGTAAGCTTCATCAATAACCCAACAGGTGTGAGGTGAATTTTGGATAATATTTCGGACCTGGTTGATAGAAATATGCCTGCCGTCTGGATTGTTGGGATTGCAAAGAAAAGCCAAATCGGTATTGACAGTCTGTGTCATCAAAGATTCCCAAGGGTGAAACTCCAAGGCAATATCATGCTTAGCGCAAGCATCTTCATACTCCGCAAAAGTTGGATAAAATATCGTCGCCGTTTTTCCCTTGAAAGCATGCCCAATCAAATAAAAAGCTTCCGTGGCACCATTGCATACCAAAACACTTTCAGAATTCAAAAGATGAAAATCAGCGATAATATCAGCAAGTTCATCCGCATTAGGTGAAGGGTAAGCTTGTGATAATTCCACCGCCCGAAGCATCGCTTTCTTGACTTGCGGATGCATATCTCCGCTCCAAACATTGGTGCTGAAATTTGCTATTATATCATTTCCATATTGGTAACGATCATCTCCATGTCCGTATATCATTGATCTGCATTTGATGTTTAGACTCTGACAACGAAGCTAAATGAAAAAAAATTAGGTTCAAAACCTTAACAAAACGACATTAACTAATCATAAATATATAAGGCGAAGAATCTTCATTCTTCGCCTTTCTATATAAATTAAAAATCATTAATTTGATTTCTGTCCTGCTAAAATTGATGTTTCCGGCTTTTGATTAAATGCTGCATCCAAATATGTAACAGTCATGCCATCTGCTGAAATTTCACATCTTATCCAACCATAATGAACATATGAAGGATCGTAAATATTATTAATTTTCACTCCCAAATAAACCGTTTTTCCATGACTATCTGTCAGTGAAGGTGTGGAAACAATAGGATAATGATCCTGTCCTCCTGACTCTGGCTTAACCCATTCAGAATCAGGGCCTATTTCAACTCCTTCTTCTAAAAGCGTCAAAGTTGGTTGTCCAGCATCAACAACTCCTATTACAGATTGATCATAAACATATAAAATATGAGCATCATAGTTTTGACCATTTTTCACACTATTTCTCCATAAATCGAATGTAGTGCCAGTACCGCCCCAAGATAAGTCGCCCGACCACAAGTCCATATAAGTCCAAGTATTTTCCTCATCATTTGCAAAAGAGTTGCCTGAGGCTACCCAATCATGATGAATAATACCTTCTAATGATGATAAATCAAGCTTCTTCATTCTTATGATTTCATCCGAGGTCCACACATACCCATCAGGAAAAGTGGACTCAAGGTGATAAGCTATATCAATAATCTTATCATTACCCTCGATTTTAAAGGTACCAATCGTATCGTTCACTACCACCATCGGGTTTGGATCCCACCAGTGACTCACAACATTTTGAAACTCTTCATCACTATCATCCGACACAATCACATAACCTGAAGTTTTTCCTTCAAATCTTATCAAGATATCACTTCCTCCATCACCCTCTGCATTCCAGAAGTTTTTGATGATCATCTTATCTGGGTCATTATGCTCCTCAAGTCTTGCGTAATATGACCAGTCAAAGGCTTCTTCATTCCCTACATTTTCTCCACCATGATTCCATACCAATGTTTCAAATGGTCCAACCCATTCTGAAGAATTAATAATTCCTGGTTTGAAGGTCCAGCCACCAATCATGGGTGACAAATCCTCCGAATCACTTTTCAACTTAATCAAAGTTTGATTGGAGTAACTACCTCTGTAAGCCTCTGGAGAAACAGTCACTTTTACTTCAACACTCTGACTATTTGGTCCAATGGTAAAATTACTAGGCTCGATACTTACTATTCCATTTTCAATGATTGTTGAAGTGGAATCAATAACCAACTCGACATTCACATCTTTGTCAAGATTAGTATATTCTTCTTTTAATAGTTTTACTGTTGTAGTAAATACTTGATTTTCATCAGAATTAACATCTATTTCACTTACAACAGTAGACTCATGATCATTAAGCACTACTACTGAAGTATATTCTTGCTCATATACAGGCACCTCTTCACAGGATTGGAACGATAAACCTCCAAAAACAGTAAGAGCTATCAAGCCTAATTTATATATATTTCTTTTCATAGTTTTCTAGAAATTAAAAGCCTGGAGTAGGATCTACGCTAGGGTTATTATTAGTTTCGGAAAGAGGAACTGGAAAGTAGTCATGAATGCCTATTTTAAAATTATCAGCTCCAGCATGACCTGCTTTGGTTAACTGCTCCTTCACATTACCCCACCTAACCAAATCATAAAATCGCTTACTCTCCAAGCAAAATTCCAACAATCGTTGTTTTCTAATCTGCTGTCTCAAATTATTTTGATCAGAATTAGAAAAGTTTTCCAAACCTGCTCTTTGACGAATCTGATTTAAATATGGCAATGCTTCATCATTTTTATTTTGCTCATTCAATGCTTCGGCCAACATCAATAATACATCCGAATATCTCATGGTTATATAATCAGCAAATGATCTTCCTGAGCTTACAGCTGTATTATTTTCAGTATACTTTCTAAAACAAGAATTTTCCAAAGTATACAACTCTCCATCAAACTCAACGTCCACTCCTTCTTCATACCATAGGACAGATCCAAACATACGCTTGTCATAAGAGCCATCTGTTGTTTCCTCTTCTCTAAATGCAGCCATCAAATAATCAGAAGGTTTCCACATATACCATCCATCCGCATGATTGGCAATTGCCATCTGGTTGTACTTGTAAGCAGTACCATTCTCTTGCAATGTAAATCTTTGTGAAAATATTATCTCAGAGCTATTCTCATTGCTTCCATCAAATAATGTAGAGTAATTCTGCTCTAATGAATAATTGTAATTATTAATAACAGCCTTAAGCTCCTTTTCAGCTTCAGCCCATTTGCCTTGGTACAAATACGCTGTCCCCAAAAAAGCTTGAGCTGCTCCCGCTGTTATACGGCCAAACTCCGAATCATCCCATTCTTTAGGCAAAACAGAAATTACAGACTCTAATTCTGTCTCAATAAAATTCCATGCTTCCTCTCTTGTGCTCAAAGGGCGGTTCAATTGATCCAACCCGTCCGGATCAGCATCCGCAATAACGATCTGATGAAAACTTCTCAGCAATTCATAATGAGCGTACGCTCTCATAGCTCTTGCTTCAGCTTTATACCTTTCCTTGCTTTCATCACTCATCTCAACACCGTCGACATATCTTAAGATCTGATTAGCTTGACCTATAACGTCGTACATCTTGTTCCACACTTGATCAGCGCAAGGATTAGAAGGTTTATTATTAAAATAAGGAACATTAGCAATATAGTCATATTGAGTTGCTCCCGGCAAAGCTGCCACATCATCTCCTCTTAAAATTCCTGGCACAATATAATACTCATGGTATCTCCAACCTCCTGGTGTCAACATTGAATACATAGCCAAAGATGTATTTGAAACATCTGCTTCGTTGCGCCAATATGAATCCGCATTAAGGCTAGTAGGGTCTTCTAATTTCAGATGATCTTCGCAACCCATACTGAAACAAGAACAAAACAATAAAGAATAAAATATATTTTTTAATTTCATTTTCTTAGTTTTTAATCCAGATTAAAAATTCAGTTGCACTCCCATCAAGAACGTCTTGCCCATTGGATAGCCAGGATAACCAACTCCCAAAGTATAAGCATTCAACCTATCTGTTGATGTATTTGTAATTCTAGAGTTGATCTCAGGATCCATTCCTGTGTATTTTGTAATTGTGAAAAGGTTATCAGCACTTACAAAAACTCTTAATCTTTCAATATTAATTTTTTCCAAAATAGCTTTAGGAAGTACATATCCTATTTGAATATTCTTCAACCTTAAGTAATCTCCATCTTCTAAAAATCGTGTGGAATGTCTAGCATTATCTACCGCATTCAATGCCGGTCTTGGAATATTTGTGTTTGTATTACTCTCTGACCAATAGTTTGTAGCAGCTTCTTGACTAACAGCTTGTCTAGTTGTCATACCTACGCCTTCAGTGTACAGTTTCTGAACATTGTAAATTTGATTTCCCGCGACTCCTTGAAAGAACATGCTAAGGTCAAAATTCTTATAACCTAAATTTACATTAAAGCTATAAGTCAAATCAGGCAAATATTTTCCGCTATACATATTATCCTCATCATTCAACACACCATCGCCATTAATATCTTTATATCTTACATCCCCTGGCTTAGCGTTTGGTTGCACTATCACAGCCTCTCCATTCACTGTGGAAGTATGAGCATATATTTCATCCATATTTTGGAAAATTCCATCAGCTTGCAATAAATAAAATGCGGATATAGGCTCGCCTACAGACGTTCTCGTAACTGATCCCCTGTAAGCAATATCATAACCATAGATTTTTTCATCCGCGCTGTTCAATTTAGTTATCTCATTTTTCAAAGTTGACAATGTCCCTGTCACTGAATAACTAAAGTCATTTATTCTATCGCGATAAGTCAATGACATATCAAACCCGCTATTTTTCATGCTACCTAGGTTTGTGTATGGGTCATCTTTTCCAGAGCTTGGAGACACTAAAGTCCTCATTAAAATATCTTCTGTTTCTTTGTCAAAGTACTCTATAGAACCTGTAAGCTTATCGTTGAATAATCCGAAATCAAATCCGATATTCATATCAATAGTTTGCTCCCATCTCAATTCATCATTTTGAAGATCCTTGCTATATACCGGAGTCACAATTCTTTCATCAACTCCTATAGGATATGCTGTTTGATAGCCTCCACTATAAAACCTTGCCGTTTTGCTATAAGCTCCTAAAGACCTATCATTACCTAAAACACCATACCCCCCTCTTAATTTCAACTGAGAGATCAACTCAACATTTTCCAAAAATGACTCTTTATGCAAATTCCATCCTAATGATACTGATGGAAAAGTTCCCCATCTATTTTTGCTACCAAATTTAGAAGAAGCATCTTGCCTCAAGGATGCTTGCACCATATACTTATCATCAAAAGCGTAGTTTATTCTACTAAAAAAAGACACGTAACGTATTCTTTCTTCATAGCCCTCAGCCTTATATGTTCCACCTTGGCCTGCGTCAATTGTGGATCCATTCTCATTAGGAAAACCAGCAGAATTTCCATCTTGATCTCTGCCAACTATAGTTACATAAGAATTACGATACCATCTATCCTCTGTAGAAGTACCTGCCATCAAAGAAAATCTATGCTTATCCAGACTCTTGTTATATGTAGCAAATGCTTCACCTACCAGATTTAGTCTTTTCGAATTGTTATCTTCTAGTTTATGCACAGCATCATCAGTTCCTTGTTGCAATGAGATCTGGTGAGGCGCATGGCGATAATAACCGAAATAATCCGTCTTTTCCATTCCTCCTCTCACCGTAAACTTCAGATCTTCGATCACCTGATAGTCAACCTTCAAATTGATGTTAGCATAGTCCGTTTCACCATCAGATGTTTTCAAGTCAATATCACCTACAGGGTTTCTTCCATCCAAATAACCATATCCATAACCACTTGATTTGCTTTCGTCATAAACTGGAACAATAGGCAACATTCTTTGAGCATCTGTGAAACTCGTAGTTTCATACTGATCTTTTTGTTTCGTATAAGAAACATTCGGCGAAAATCTAAATTTGCCTTTTTCAAAATCAGTATTTAATCTAAATGAATACCTTTGAATTCCAGTTCCCTTAATCATTCCTTCTTGATCAAAGTATCCAACCGAAAGGTTATAAGAAGAGTTCTCTCCTCCGCCATGTAAACCTAAATTGTATTTTTGCTGAAATGCGTTTTTATTTTGTATTTCTTTCTGCCAATCAGTATCAGGTATATCTTGACCTTCTAAATCCAAATCCGTTGTTTGTCCGGCATTTTCATGCAATACTTTATCAAAAGCCAAGTATTCGGATGAATTTGCCATTTCTTGCAGATTCGTTGGATTCTGAATTCCAAAAGATGCGTCAAAATCAACTTTCATACCTTGGTTCTTAGCGCCTCTTTTAGTAGTTATCAAAATTACTCCACTAGCGGCCCTAGTACCATAAATTGAAGCTGCGGCTGCATCTTTTAGAATCTCCATTGACTCAATATTGCTAGGATCCAGATAATAGCTATTTGTAGGCACCCCATCTACAACATATAGCGGAGAGCCACCTCCCAATGATGACATTCCTCTAATTGTCACATTAGGTGCAGCTCCTGGTTCCCCGGATGTAGTAACGATAACTCCGCTTGCTCGCCCCTGCAACATTGAGGCTGCATTAGGAACGCTAACCTTTTTCATTTCCTCAGCATCGACAGAAACTACAGAACTTGTAACATCACTCTTCTTCTGAACACCATAACCTACCACAACTATTTCATTTAGTTGCGTATAATCTGACTCCAAGACAACATTCACAATGGATTTGGAACCGATAATAATCTCTTGAGACTTATAACCCACAAAAGAAAAAACTAGAATAGCATCTTCACTTGACAGGTCAACTCTAAAGTTCCCGTCAAAGTCTGTGATTGTGCCATTGGATGTTCCTTTGACGATCACATTAACCCCTGGTAAAGGCTCACCATTTGAGTCTTTCACACTTCCTGAAATGGTTTTTTCATTTTGCCTTGACTCCACTGCTATTTCCATAACATTACTTGATTTGGAATAAACGCTTGGAGCCTGCATTAACATCAACGGCAAGGATGACGCAAATAATAATTTGGATATACGTCTTCCCTTGTTCGAATAAAATTCTAACATAGGCTTAATTAAGAAATGATTGTTTATTTGTTTGATACTAATCCCCCTTAAACCTATTAAGAATAAAGAAACACTTCCAAGGCATTCTCATAGGTTTAAAAAGAAAAAATTACTAATACACAACAAAAAATTAATATTACTTGAAGTTATAATTTTACAATTGCACTTTCAAGAATTAAAGGATAAAATTTTATTTGAATATTAAAAAATAGTGCCACACATATCAAACAAAAACATAACAATACACATTAAACTTTATATTATTAAAGCCTATATTTTTATATACAATTATAATTAAAACAAAAATTAAATTAAATTAATATTTATATTGTATTAATTCACTCTCCTTACTACTCTACAAGGATTCCCAACAGCCACGGTATTGGCAGGTATATCCTTTACTACAACACTCCCAGCGCCAATTACGGAATTCTCCCCGATAGTAACACCCGGACAAACCGTCACTGACGCTCCAAGCCATACGCCATCTTCCAATACTATAGGCTTGGCAAATTCAAGCAAGGAATGCCTTGTTTTAGCATCTACTGGGTGAGTCGCTGTCGTCAACACGCAATTTGGTCCAATCATCACATTGTCTCCAATAGTTACTGGAGCACAATCCAAAATGGTCAGATGATGATTGGCAAAAAAGGAACCGCCTAGTTTAATATTATATCCGTAATCGCATAAAAAAGGAGACTCAATATGAATCTCAGCAACATCAACTCCCAGCAAATAAGTAAGAATTTCATTGCGTCTGTTGGTATCAAAAGCGCCATTGTATTCGAAGCAAAGTTTTTTCGCTCTAAGCCTTTCCATTTCCAATTCAGAATCTGAGGCTAAATACAATTCACCAGAAAGCATTTTTTCTTTTTCAGTCATATTTTAAAAAATTATATACCCATGCATGACCATTTTTCATGCCTTGAATTAAGTGTTTAACGAAAAAAGCCACTCCGCAGGGAATGGCTTTAAGTTAATATATCTTTTATTATAAGTTACAAAGCTTCTTTCCAAGCGAAATCGCCGTTTTCAACAGACCAGTCATTGCCAAAGAATCCTGATACTTTCACAGATTTCATGCCTTCGGTTGTCATGCTATCATCAAATATCATCAAATCAGGGAAGCTTGGGCCCGCCAAGAAGTATTGGTTGGCAAAACCAGCTTTAGCGCCCTTGATTCCAGTGCCGGCAACAACACCCACAGAAGCTACTTTGCTGTCTTTGCGAGGTTGAACAAAATAAGCTCCCAGATTGTCTCCCGACATCGTTTGGCCTTCGATAGTGATCTTGCCATTTTTCACTTGCACCGGACTATCTTTCAATAGCTTGTTCCAAGCTGTATTCGTGTTGGCATTTCCGTATATCACTACGTTTCTATCCTGATACTTCTTAGGGTTGAAGTCCACGTCTTTGACTAACTCCAAAGTACTGTTGCCTCTGTACCAAAATGTCTCAGCGTCAAATCTGGCTTTGTTGTAATACCATTCTCTTTCAGCCTTGGAGCCTTTGGAACCATAAACCAAAACAACTCTATTGTCAAAGGAAGATCTAAAACCGCCATTTCTAGCTGGAGATTTTTCATCTTCATTCACTGCATTGATAACAATCCATTTGTCGCTTTGCTTTTGCAATACAACTTGGTCTTCAGCAGGAGCAACTTCAACTTTTTGTCCATCAATGTCAATTACCGTATTTTGATCCATATTCGCTTTTGCCAGATCAAATACAATCGTCTTTACATTTTCTGTTGTTCCTGTGATATGATCCTCTTTCACAAAGTCTACTTTTGAATATTCAAAGGAAGTCTCTTGCTGTTGGATCGTAATCCAATGATTGCTCGCCGACACGCTAGGAGAACCAGTTACAAATTCGATATGATTCACATCCTTTGAGTCAGGATTGTTATGCCATTTGAAATAATTGAAAATCGGATTCCAGTCAACGCTTTCGTTGCCAAACCAATGCGTTCCTCCCGGATATTCATAGTACACAAAGTTAGTATGGTATTGCCCCAAGAAATTTCTCATATCTCTCGCCAACTCCACATCAACAACGGTATCATCGCTACCATGGTGGATATAAATTCCGGACTGCAAATAGTTTCTTCCCAGCTGCTTTGTCTTTGTTGGATTTTGCGCTCGGTCAAACATTGCCGCCACAGCGCCTTCTCCTATCTTTCCTGTCGCATGCTTGTACATCACATGATTGCTTGCATAGCTCAACAGCTCAGGGTATCCCGCGCAAGGAGCTATTGCTGCGAATCGATCAGGGTAAGTGGCTCCCAAATACCAAGTTCCATGTCCACCCATAGAGTGTCCTGTCAAATAGGTATGTTGAGGATTCGTCTCAAAAAGTTGTTCAGCATCAGCCAATACTTCCATTGCGTCCATTCTTCCCCAATCTTCCCAAGCAAAACCATAAGGCCTCCTGTTGGTAGCGGCTACTACAAATCCCCAATCCTTTTGAGCATAAGCTCTCGATTGGTTTGTCGCTTGCACAGACGCGCCATGCACAGAAAGGAACATCGCTTGATTCTTGCTGCTCTTGTCAGTAGAAGGAGCGACGCTATAATACTGAACACTGCCGTCCACATCGCTGACAAATGTTCTTTCATGATGCTTGTGCTTCGTGCGGTTGTTTATTTCCATTTCAGCAATATCCAAGACCACGCCTTTTGCATCTTTGAGCGTCAATACCAGAGAAAGCTCGCCTTCATCGCCGCCTTTGATATCCTCCACTTGGAATGGAACTTTTCTAACGCTCATCGGCGAGATCACAGAAATCTTGGATACGATTTCCTCTCCATTAGCCTTAGCCGATAAAGTATATCCTTTAAGCGAATTGTTTGTCGAATTGATAATACGAATAGCACCCCATTTTTGACCTTCTTCCTCCAAGATCAAATCCGGCAACGTCACATCTCTTTTAGTAAATTGTACAGGCTGGTCAGGAATGATGATCCTTGCCTTCATCTTATTGAATCGGCCTCCTGTCAACAAGAAATCATTGTTCCCTTTTTTCATATGGAAAGGAACCAGTGACCACTCGAAATTATAATGGTCTCCTTCATGAGGCATTCCATTGATAAATGTTACAGTATTGGCTGTGGCTTCCATCAAAGCGACTTGCTCTTTGTCGGATTCGTACGACAAATACAAATGTCCTGTTCTCAAAGCCTCATTATTGAAAAACTGGTCTTCGGAAGCATTGATCATTTCCCATGATACAGTTTCGCCATCTTTAGTCACTCCAGCAACAGCCCCTTGAGCAGGTTTATTGAAAGCGCCATCGAATATTTGCTTGGCAAGAAAATCTTGCGCGATTGGCACTCTACCATAATTAAGCTTGGAATCCACAAAGAATCCCTCTGAAAATTGATGCAAAACATAGCCTTCATGCACAGCTATCTTCTCCTCTTCGCCGAAATACGCTACTACATTTCCTTCGGTTTGCTTCTGCTGCGCGAACGCAGTAGATACCGACAGAGAAACCGCAGCCAGCGCCAATGACATGAAAAATTTTCTCATCGTGTGATATATGATAATTTCAAAATAAATCCATTCATTATATAGAACGAAGAAAATCATCATCTACAATACACACGGTATTGTGAATTTCACAATATTCTGATTATCAGAAAAAAGTAAAGAGATTAAGTGCAAATTACTTCTTGCAACAAATAATAAAAACAAAAAAAGCGAAATCGCTTCCATGGAACTTGAAGCATTTTCGCTTTTCTTTAACCCAAAATATTTGATCTATTTAATGCTAAAAATGAAGAAACAAGCACTATTTAAAATGATTATTTCAGGCAAACAAAAAAATATTATCCTCTATGATAGTATATACAGTTAATAAGATTTTGGTAACCCCTATTCTTTAAAAAAAGAAAAAAGCTTGCCATTTTAAGCAAGCTTTCAATTTACTTTAATATTTATTTCAAATTATCAAGCCAGTTGTTTTTCAAGATCTGGCTTCTGCTTGTTTTCTTGACTTTTATATTTATTCTTATAGAAAAATTCAAAGATCAATGGAAACACAAACAGAGTCAATATCGTGGCCGTCATGATCCCCACTACAATAACGATCGCTAATGGCTTCTGAGACTCGGAGCCAATTCCCGTAGATAAACTTGCTGGTATCAAACCAATAAACGATGTCGTAGCTGTCATCAACACAGGTCTGATTCTGGAATCAATTCCATTTCTAATCGCCTCGTCCAAACTCATCCGCTCTTGCAAATTGGACTTGAACTTCGACAGCAATATCACTCCATTTTGCACACATATACCAAACAAAGCAATAAAACCAACTCCTGCCGAAATACTGAAGTTAACGCCAAACAAGTGCAAGCCAAAGATTCCTCCAACCAATGCAAACGGCACATTCAGCATCACAAGCCCTGCATCCTTCGCATTGCCAAACGTAGTCAGCAATACAATAAAGATCAACACAAATACTACCGGCACTACTTGCTTAAGCGTCTTCTGAGCTCTTACCTGGCTTTCAAACTCGCCATTCCAACTAGCATGCATTCCTTGCTTCAATTGAACTTTTTCACCAAACACTTCTTGGGCTTCGGCAATAGTACTACCCAAATCCCTTCCTCTTACAGAAAATGTCAATGCGGCGAATCTTTCATTATCGCTTCTAAATACGAAAGCCGGACCAGTCACATTCTTTATCTCAGCGATTTCCTTCAGTCGGATCTTCGAACCTCTCAATGTAGGCACTAAGATATCTCCGATTTCCTTCGCGCTCTTGCGATAATCTTCTTGGTAACGGACGCGTATGTCGAATTTCTTCTCTCCTTCATAAAGTTGAGTCGCTGCCTTACCACCAATAGCCATTTCTATCACGCTTTGAGCGTCGCTTGTTTGCACTCCATAGAGCGCCATCTTATCTTGGCTCAAGTCTATCTGCAATTCAGGCTGACCGCCCAAAGGCACAACTCTAAGGTCCTCAATGCCTTCCACATCGCTCAAAGCTACTCTAGCTTCGTTAGCCAAAGCTTCAAGCTCGAAGATATCTCTGCCAAATATTTTCAATGCAATCGCTCCCTTCACTCCTGAAACGGATTCCTCCACATTATCCATAATTGGTTGGGAAAAATTAAAATTCACTCCTTGAAACTTCTCCAACTTTTGCTGCATTTCCTCGATAAGCTCGGCCTTGGAAATGTCTCGTTCCCAATCCTCCGGCTTAAATAGCTCAGCATGCATTTCAATGTTAAAAAAACCTGTAGGATCTGTTCCGTCATTAGGTCGTCCTGTCTGAGACAATACAGATTTTACTTCAGGAAACGATCTTATCACCTGACGAATTTCTTCTGTATACTCGTGGGATTTCGTCAGATTGGTACTTATCGGCATCATCGCACGGATGTAAATCGCTCCCTCATTAAGCTGAGGCAAAAACTCCGTTCCAAGTTTCGTTGCAGCACCCATTCCTCCAACTAATATAGCCAAAGCAATAGTGAACGTAAGCTTCTTCTTTCTAAAAGCGCCAACAAATACATTGTACGTCCACTTATGGACATTTCTCACAAAGAAATTGTCCTTTTCTTTCACATCCTTATTGAGGAAGAAGCTGACCATTGCCGGCACTAAAGTCAAAGACATAATCAAAGCTCCCAACAATGCAAAACCAAAAGTATAAGCCAAAGGCGAGAACATTTTGCCCTCCACTTCTCTAAAAGCGAAAATCGGCACCAAAGCGAGAATGGTAATCAACTGGGAAGAAAGCAGATTCTTGCCAAGCATGGATCCTGACTTCTTGATTATTCCTAGCTTGGAAAGTTTGTTGTATTTATCCATGCCAAGCTTTTTGGCTTTTCGGTCCAGCACTACAAAGAGCCCCTCGACCATCACCACGGCTCCATCTACGATAATTCCGAAATCTATAGCTCCTAAAGACAGTAAATTGGCGGACATGCCTTGAATCCGCATACACACCAGAGCAAATAGCAAGGATAAAGGAATTATGATACTCACCATGAATGTCGTTCGCCAATCCGCCATGAAGAGCATTACGAAAATTATCACGAAGAAAATCCCTTCAAACAAATTTTTCAGAACAGTGGATGTCGTATACTCGATTAGATTTGATCGATCATAAAATGTAACCATTTTCACATCATCAGGCAGGACATCTCTTTCCAATTGTTCGATTTTATCTTTAAGCCTGTCGATCACGATACCGGGGTTTTCCCCTTTTCTCATCACCACAATACCCTGCACCAAATTGGATTTGTCAACTTTATCCTCGCCATTCACGCCTACAATACCCAACATTGGCATATGGTTCTCGAATACTTTTGCGACATTTTTCACCAAAATAGGCGTATCGTCAATCTTATCCACGATGACATTTTCTATTTCTTCAATATCATTCAAAAGTCCCATTCCTCTCACCACATAGGCTTGATTGTTTCTCTCAATAATATCGCCGCCTACGTTAATATTACTGTTCGCCAAAGCCTCATATAGCTCTAATGCAGTAATCCCATACTGAGCCATCTTTACCGGGTCCGCGCTGACTTCATATGTTTTCACCTCGCCGCCAAAGCTCACCACATCGGCAATACCCGGCACAGCTCTCAATCTTCGCTCTATCACCCAGTCCTGCAATGTTTTCAGCTCTCTTACCGTTTTGGTATCCGACTGCAAAGTATATCTGAATATCTCTCCTGTAGGTCCATAAGACGGCTGCATCTCTGCCACAATGTCTTCCGGCATATCCACATTCATCAGCCTATTCGCCACCAATTGCCGAGCCTTGAACTCATCCACGCCATCTCCAAAACTCACGGTAACGACAGATAATCCAAACAATGATATGGATCGAATATTGGTTTTTCCCGGCACGGAATTCAACTCTATCTCTATCGGAATAGATATGAACTTTTCTATCTCCTCGGCGCTTCTTCCAGGCCACTGGGAAATAATCACCACCTTAGGATTGGTCACATCAGGAAAGGCCTCGATAGGAGTATTCTTAAAACTCAAAAGGCCAGCTACGATCAGCACTCCCGTCATGAAGAATATAAAAAACCTATTCTGCAACGAGAAGCTTATAATGCTTTTTACAAATTTATGCATAACTAATTTCGTTCACGGTTGGAATTTAAATCGAATAGATCCTAAGAGGCCTGTTTGATCGCTGTATACACCATCAATGCTTCCGCGCTAACCACCGCTTCTCCGCTGGCCAAACCTTCTATAAAGTACTCCGAATTTTGCTCTCCTTTAAGCTTCACTTCGGCGATTTCATAATCTTTTCCATCAGTCTTCACCACGAAATTCTTGTCTTGATCAAAAATCACAGCCTTGGAAGGAACCGCTGTAAGCATCTTGCCTTCAAGCTCTTGCACTTTAGCCATTACAAACATCTCCGGTATGAGATTTCTATCGGGATTGTCCAAAGTCAAATACGCGCTCATGACTTTTGACTCAGGATCCAAGACACTGCTGATTCTGTCAATATATCCTACAATCACTGTTTCTGAATCGGCCAAAGTGCTTAGCATGACTTGGCTCCCTTTCTTGATCTTTCGAATATCCGATTCAAAAACATTAAGCTTCACTCTTACTTGAGAAAGATCCGCCACTACAAAAGCTGATTCTTCAAAAGACTCTGTTACTCGTTGCCCTTTGCGAATATTTTTTGTTACGATCACACCGTCCACAGGCGAGTTAATATGAAATGTCGCTTGGCCATTGTCGCCATATAATCTTGCCTGTTGCATATTTTTATCATATTCCGACTTTGCCTCAACAAACTCCGCTTTAGCCGCTTCGAACTCTGCCGCTGATATCAAACCACTTGCGTGCATGCTCTCCGCAGCGGTAAACTCTCTTTTTTCTCTTTCCAAAACGGCTTTTGAAGCTTTGATTTCTTTTTGAAAATCAGCCATCTCGTAAGAGTAAATGCTTGCTAGTCTTTGTCCTTTCTTAACAGGGTCTCCAATATTCAAATCGCTCCAGATCACCTTGCCGCTTACTGTAGAAGGAATCTCAAAATTCAATGCCGGCAGTGCCTCGATTTTTCCTTTGAAGAATAGTTCTTCCTTATAGTTCTTTTCCATCGCTTGGCTTATCGTCACTTTCTCATTTGAGGAAAAGTCAAGCGAGACATCATTGGAAACTTCTTTTTCTCCGCCGCAAGACATTAAAATGACAGCCGCTACAGCCAATAATATATATTGTAATGATTTCATTTTTATCAATGTTTAAGTGTTGTTAGAATGTGAAAAAGTCCTTGCCCGTAGCATAGTTCACTTGCTGCATACTGTCAAACAAACCGTATTTCACTTGCAGAAATTGATCATAGTTGTCTTTATAGCTTTCAAAGAAGTCTATGAACTCCAATAAACTCAAATGATTGAGTTTGAAGTTGTCAACAATGCCTTGCATCACAAGACTTGCATCTTCTCCAAGCTCTTTATCCAGCTCAAAATACAACTGCTCGTTGTTTTTCAAGATTTGATAAGCTTGAAGCGTTTCGCTTTCAATTCTTTTGCCACTAGCTTCCAACTCTACCTGCTTTTGCTCATATAGCATCTTCGCGGCGGCTATATTCCCTTGGTTTCTATCAAATATCGGCAAGTCAATATTCATCTGAAGTCCAAAATAATCCGCTTGGAAAGAACCTCTCCTGTCGTAAAGCATCCCAATCTCCAAATCAGGAATAGCTTCCGCTTTTTCGGCTTTTATAATAGCTCCTGCCAGTTTCTTTTCCAGCTCAGTGGCTTTATAATCAAACCTATTTTCAAAAGCTTGAGCTACATAATCCTCCTGATTGATAGTTTCCAGCAGATTCAAACCATATCTTTCTTCGTCAAAAACAAGCTCCAAATCCACGTTTGGATTTAAATTAAGCAATAACTTTAACTCTGAATTTTGCTCAACGAGCTCGTTCTTTAAGTCCAGTTGCTCTTTTTGAAGGCTCGTAAGCAAAAACCTTAACCTCGTCAATTCGGCTTTGGAAATATTGCCTTTGTTATACTCATCTTTATAGCTCTGTATCAAATTGCTTAGAGGAGAAATTCCTTCTTCATAAATACCCACCATCTGGCTTTGAAAATATGATTGGGCGAATGTAACCCTGAGAATATTTTTCAACTCTCTCATGAAGTCGTAAAACTCCACTTGCGCGATTTCTTTTTCCACCTCTTTCACTGCGACATTTTTCTTAATCTTGCCGCCTAGCTTCACTGTTTGCATAAGTTCCACCATTCGTTGGGCTCTGTCACCAGTTTGGAAGAACTTCTTGTCTTCCAAATCATAAGCGGCGAACTCCAATCTCAACTCGGGATTTGGCCAAAGCTTAGCCTGCAAAATCTCCGCATCGGCAATAGAAATGTCAAATTCTCTGGCGATAAGGTCAAGATTTTGCTCTAAGAATATTTTTTCAGCCTGTGGCAAAGACAATGTCATGCGTTCTTCGGCAATAACCATAGCATGAATGCCCAGCCACATAACAGCTGTCATTATGTATTTCATAATTAGAATAATTAAATAAAAATTGAATCAATGAGCGGGCATGCCAAGCCTTGAAGACTTACCTTATAATCATCGAAAGCCTACGCAACAGCGATACATGCCACTAAAAAGATGAGCTATTTCTTATTACAGCCATTTTGACTTATACAAAGTCCAAAACCGCTTAGCATGAAGAAAGCCCTATTATGAAATACATTTAGGTGGAGGAGGAATAATCTCCTTGATTGGAGTTTGGTACTCGGCGTATTTGAAAAATGCCGAAAACGACTTGTCTATATATGTACAATTGTTGATGTTCAATTCAAACTTGGGGACATCGCAGCTGAATAATACTATGCCGCTAAAGAATTTGTTCTCATCTTGTCCAAAAGGCAAATCAGGAATCATGTAATTCACATCCAATATTCTACCCGCCAATTCGACAAAACTCTCAATCTGATTGGATTCGACCCTTTGCTGAGTCATAGGCAATAAGTGGTCGTCCACATTCACACTTACGTTGAATATGTGGATGCTCATCATAATCGCTATGAGCCTATTGATCCATCTTATTTTAATAGTCTTTTCCAAACAGAATATCATTTTTTCTACTGGTGGAACGAAGACATTTATTATATTATTATCGATCTTTTAAAAAAAATAAAAAACCGCCCTGAAGCTCTTTCAAGAAGGTTTCTGAATGGTTTACAAGCTGATTACATGAATGGTTTTTACTGAAACTCTATGCTTGAGGCATGCTTTTGCTTACTAAAGCCAACAAAGAAAAATAATAAAAATTATGGCAGCTTGATTTTATAAATTGAAAAATACATGTCGGAAATATCGCCGTCGGCTTCGTGAATTCTTGAGTTGGTATAGTATAAATAATCTTCAAAAATACTAAAAGTATCCGCCCACCTAACTTTTTTGCCTTTATACAAAGTCTTTATTTTTCCTCTCGGAGTCAAATACTTAATGCTATGATGTTCTAAATCCGCAAAATATAGATTGCCCTTTTTATCGAATATCATCCCGTCAGGCGCTGGGGTTTTGCTCACCAATTCCACTTTCTCCCCCAATGCTGGAGAATTCTCCGCTAGCGATTCGGTATCCACCGCATACAAGCTGTACCCTGTCAAACTATGGTAGTATAGCTTTCCTTTCTTTTCATCCAAAGCAATTCCATCCGAATGAACAGTATTTTTCCATTTTTTTCCGTCAATAGTAAGAAAATTGGCTTCTGCTTTGGTTGAATAATGATTATCCAAAACCCTGAAGTTTTTTCCAGACTTCATATCAAGAATCACTAATCCCGCATGCCCCGAATCGGTCATGTAAATCTTGCCAAGCTCGTTATCCACTCTCAAATCATTTATATACGAATCCTTGTGAAAAACACCTTCGCTTAATTTATAAGTTTTTATCAATTGGTTGTCTCTCAAGTCAAATACAAATATCCGAGGAGCGTCAACAACACCCTCAAACAAAGGATTTCTTGTGTCTAGCACATATAAATTATTCTCATGAGCAATGACAGACTGCACCGCCATGAAGATATCTTCCGGCTTGTCTCCAATCTTCCAGCGATTAAAATCCGTATCCGGATAGTCGCTATAAGATCCATCAATAGGGCTTACTTCTACCACTGACACAGGAACATCTTTTCTCCATCTTGGAAAATTTGCAAATATTCTTCCCGAGCTGGACACGGTTATTCCCGTTACTTGCATCCCCTTGAACTTCGCCAATCTAACCGGCTTTTGTCCATAGACTATTGAAACGATAAAAAAGCATGCGCAAAAAGCAAATGCTTGAAAAAATGCATTTGGACGAATTTTCATATCAAGTATAATTAGATAATAAAAAGAACAAAGCGCATGCCTTTTTACTCAAGCAGTTTATTGCTTTAATTTTTTAATCAACTCTACAGCTACTGCTGATGACGAAGCGGGATTTTGTCCTGTAATTAGATTTTCATCCACGACAACATAACTTGCCCAGTTCTCTCCTTTGCTATAATCAGCTCCGCTCTCTCTAAATTTCTCTTCCAATAAAAAAGGAACCACCTCAGTGAGAGAAATCGCTGATTCTTCGGCATCAGAAAAGCCTGTCACTTTTCTACCTTGCACTAATGGAGAACCGTCTTTTTGCTTGGCATTAGCCAATACTGCAGGTCCATGGCATACAGTAGCCACTGGCTGGCCCGAATTATTAAAATACTCTATCAAACTTATCGACTCAGAATTATTTACTAAATCCCACAATAGTCCATGCCCGCCGGGATAGAAAACAGCATCAAAATCAGATGGATTGATATCGCTCAATTTCACCGTATTTTGAACCAAGTTTTGAGCGTCCTCATCATTTTGAAATTTCTTTCCTTCTTCGTTAATGGCTCCTTCCGCGGCACTGCCTGGATCAAATGGAGACAAGCCACCATTAACAGATGCCATCACTACATCAAAGCCTTCCTTTTTGAATGCATAATAAGGACTAGCCAATTCCTCTATCCAATAACCTGTTTGATTTCCAGTATCTCCAAGCTTGTCATTGCTCGTAAGAACAATAAGAATCTTTTTTTGACTTTCGTCAACAGAAATACTCTTCGACTCTGAGTTTTTATTTTGCTGTTCGCAGGCTCCTAATGTCACAAGCATAGCTATCAACAACAAGGAACTCTTTAGTAAGAATCTGTATTTTTTCATTTTCTCAATCCTATTTTTTATAAAATAACACTATTAATTACATGACTATAAAATTTATAGTTGCAATAATAATTAATGTAAAATACCTTTACAATAACTATCCTTTTGGATAGCATAACAAAACATGCTATGAAGATTAAGTGCGACTCGGAATTATTTAAAATAAATGAAAAGCTATATCCATGCTCTACCAGCATCACCATGGACTATATCGGAGGAAAATGGAAAACCGTCATTTTATACCATTTGATAGATGGCCCTAAAAGGTACAACGAACTAAAAAAGACAATGCCTGTCGTCACAGAGAGAACATTAAGCCTTCAACTCAAGCAATTGGAATCCGATGGCATAGTAAATCGAAAAGTCTACACTACCAAGCCTCCACTTAAAGTCGAGTATTCGTTAACCGACTTCGGGATTTCATTGATTCCTCTATTGAAAAATATAGCTGAATGGGGCAATAAAATTGCGGAACAAAAAGCTAAGATTATCAAAGTTGAAGATATAAAGAAATAAGGCGTGAATTTCCACGCCTCTCATTCTCAAAACACCATGCAATTAATCCAATTGCTATATATCAATTTTGCTTTTTGCCATTAAAAACTTTTTGAAAATTCTCCACCCAACATATATCAGCGCAAACTGAAACGCCAAGCGAATCGCAGGAGCTGGTGGAGGCCCGATTGCTGGATTTTCTCTAACTAAATCCCACATATGCACTGGCAAAAAAGCCATCATCAATAACATAAAGCCCAGACCTCCAATGTGTCTGTACTTCGGAATTAATAGCAATATGCCTATTGCTCCTTCAGCTAAAGCCGCCAAAATATTCGCCACAAGAAAAGGTATAAAACTCGGTATCATTGCCTTGTAAAACTCAGGAGCGACAATATGCGCCACAGCGCTTGTCAACATGATAAATGACAATATATATATGCTCAAGTTTGCCATAGAATAAACTTATTTTATAAGAAATTCAGCTATACTATAGCTTAAATTGATCTTTCATCATTTGATAAAATTCCTCATCTGACATATTCGATCTTGCTTGTTGAGTTTGCTTAGCATCTTCTCCGGCCAAATATCTCAAAGTATTGGAGTCGTCAGTCGAAGCCTCAAAGACTACATCCGCGATTTGTTCTGATGTGCTCAGCATTTCTGGCGTATAATTCTTTATCGCTTTATAATATTTCTCCAGGCCCGGCTCATATTCTTTTATTCCGTCTACCTCAGTATAAGCGATACTATTCAAAAATTCAGTGTTAACACCTCCTGGCTCTACCAACTTAACTCTTATTCCCAAAGGCCTCAATTCATATTGCAAATCCTCGGTTAGTCCTTCCAGTGCGTGTTTGGTGGAGTGATACAAAGCTTGATAAGGAAAAGTAGCTCTACCTACTATCGATGAGATATTTACGATAAGTCCACTATTATTGCCGCGCATATGAGGCAAAATAGCTTTAGTAACTCTTGCCACTCCAAATACATTCACCTCAAAAATATGCTTCATCAATTCCTCTGAAGCACCTTCCAAAGGTCCCATAGTGCCATATCCAGCATTATTGATGACTACATCGATCGTTTCGAATTCTTCTATGCCTGATTCGATCGCACTTTCAATCGTCTCAATCTTTGTCACATCCAGCTCCGCAACCAACACATTGTCCAACTGAGCAAGCTCCTTCCCTGCTTCAGGGTTGCGCATAGTGGCAATTACATTCCAGCCTTCAGCATGAAATTTCTTTACAGCCGATTTTCCTATACCAGTTGATGTTCCTGTGATTAATACTGTCCTTTTCATTTTTATAAATAATTAATGTTGACTTTAAGAATAATCTTTTGAATACCTTACAAAGGTATCTTTAAGTCATCCCAATAATTTATACTAAATGTAGGATATCAGATACTTTTTATTGATTTGGGTAAAGCATTGATAAATAAGCCTTTTACCTTCTAGTATCCTTAAAATAAAATGTAATGATAGATGTGGAAAGAGTAACAACAGCTGTAAAAACGGCGGTAACTATTGTTTCAAGTTTATCTGAACCATGCTTTATTATCAAATAAAAATGCATGACTATAACCGATACAGCTAAAATTCCCAATCCCAATAGAGTCATCTTGGCAAATTTCAGCTTGTCATTTGGGTGCAGATCTTCTTTGGAAGCAGTCCGATATTCAACAGCGGAATCTTCCTCTTCAGTCAAGTTAAGGTCTGAGCTTGACGTAGTGTATTGTTGCTTGGGCATAAAAAAATCCCCCGCTGATATACTATTGGCAGCGAGTTGTGTTTTGTTTGAAAATCAAATGATTTATACGAGCGTTATAGTTTCTTTGGTACCGTCAGGGTTCAATAATACGATCGGCTCATCTTTAAATCGCTTAAGTATAGCTTCGGCCAATGCCAATGAAGTTGAAATCGCTTGAGTTCTGTTTGTAGTATGAAGTAATTCGCTTACTTTTTCTATTCGGTCAATGCTCTTGCGCTTAAGTCGCAAGCTTACATTCACTGATTCTTCGGTTTTTCCCATTTTTTTATCGCTCATCTTTTGTCTATTTGTGTATTTAACATTATAACACTATGTGCTACATATGTAATACAAACGTCAATTTAGAAACATTTGTTTAATTAACAAATAGACTCCATATTATTTCTTTTATAACAATACAGATAATTTTTTATGATAGTAAACTGAAGCTATACCAAATTTATTGCAAATGTTCTCTCAAATACTTTGCCGTATGATTATCATCAAGCTTGACCATATCCTCAGGAGTTCCCGCAAAGTTCAAATAACCTCCGTTTTCACCCCCATCCGGCCCCAAATCAATAATCCAGTCCGCGGTTTTGATCACTTCCATGTTATGCTCGATTATAATAACCGAATGCCCCATTTTTATCAATTCATTGATTGCATTCAATAATTTTTTTATGTCATGAAAATGCAAACCTGTTGTGGGCTCATCAAAAATAAATAGTTTATGATCGTCTCCTCTTGAGTTGGACTTGCCTAAATATGAGGCTAGCTTGACTCTTTGCGCTTCACCTCCACTCAGTGAACTAGCTGATTGCCCCAATGTGATATATCCAAGGCCAACGTCGTAAAGCGGTTTCAATTTATTGACGATGGCAGGCTTTCCTTCAAAAAATGTCATCGCATCTGCAAGAGTCATATCAAGCACGTCCGATATATTCTTTTCATTATACTGAACATCCAAAATTTCTTTCTTGAATCTTTTGCCTTGACAACTCTCGCAAGTAAGATACAAATCCGCCATGAACTGCATTTCTATCTTAACAGTACCCTCTCCTTGGCACATTTCGCATCTACCTCCATCCACATTAAACGAAAAATGAGCTGGCTTATACCCTCTTTGTTTGGACAAAGCTTGGTCAGCATACAACTGCCTGATTGGGTCGTAAGCTTTCACATACGTCACAGGGTTGGATCTAGACGATTTACCTATCGGGTTTTGATCAATGAACTCTATGGATTTGATCATGTCATAATCTCCGACAAGCTCATCCATCTTTCCGATTTCCAATGTATCCAGTTCCAAAGCCCTGCTTAATGAAGGATACAACAACTTCCTCAATAATGTAGACTTGCCGGAACCACTAACACCAGTTATAACAGAAAGCACTCCCAGCGGAAATTTCACATCTATATTTTTCAAGTTATTTTCTCTGGCACCTTTCACTTCAACAAATCGCCTCCACTGTCGCCTATATTCGGGCAAATCAATCTTATTCTCGCCATTAAGATATCGGGCTGTATACGTATTATTCTCTTTCGAAAGCTCCTCCAAAGTTCCTTGGAATACCAATTCTCCTCCATGACTTCCTGCATCAGGACCAATATCGATAATTTGGTCAGCCGCTCTCATCACTTCTTCCTCATGCTCCACTACAATCACAGTATTTCCAAGATCTCTCAATGTCTTAAGCACGCTTATCAATCGCGCCGTGTCTCTCGGGTGCAAACCAATACTTGGCTCGTCAAGTATATACATCGATCCCACCAAAGCGCTTCCAAGCGATGTAGCCAACTTGATTCTTTGATATTCTCCACCTGACAAAGTGGAAGACAAACGATTTAAAGTCAAATAATTCAAACCTACTTCATCAAGGTAATGAAGTCGATTTCTTATTTCCGCGAGAATTCTCTTAGCTACTTTTGATTCATGCTCTGTCAACTCCAGGCCATCAAAAAAATCGATTAAATTCTTCACAGGCATCAATACCACATCAATTATAGACTTGCCGCCTATTTTAACAAAACCAGCGTCTTTGCGCAGCCTTGTGCCATGGCACTCTGGACATATTGTTCTCCCTCTGTATCTAGACAGCATCACTCTATACTGAATCTTATGCGTCTTGGATTCCAAAAACTTGAAAAACGCATTCAAACCTTTGAAGTGCTTATTTCCTGTCCAAAGAAGCTCTTCCTCCTCTTTTGTCAAATCAGCAATTGGACGGTGCACAGGAAAATCAAAGTCCATTGCATGCGAGATCAATGCTTCTTTCCACTTTTTCATGGTTTCCCCTCTCCAAGGCAATATCGCATTTTCATATACCGAAAGATTCTTATTTGGAATCACTAGATCGGGATCAACCCCTATCACATGGCCAAACCCTTCGCATTTTTTGCATGCGCCATAAGGATTATTAAACGTGAACAAATTCACGGAAGGCTCTTCAAATTGAACTCCATCCAATTCAAACTTATCTGAAAATGTATATGATTCTCCTCCCAAGATAAGTACTTCGCATTCGCCCTCTCCTTCAAAGAAAGCCGTTTGCACAGAATCAGCTACTCTATATTGATACTCTTCTTCCTCATGCTTTACCGCAATCCTATCAATCAATATCTTTATAGACGCTTCCTCGGATAATTCTTCGTTGACAAGTTCTTCAATAAACTTTGGTTCTCCGTTCACTACCACACGTGTGTAACCTTTGCTTAGCAATAGCTTCAACTCTTCAAGAACAGTCCTCTCTTCATGGATACGCAATGGACCCATAATTGTCAAACGAGTTCCATCCTCATGCCCAAAGATAAAGTCAACCACATCTGTAACGCTATGCTTCGTTACCTCATTTCCACTTATAGGCGAAATGGTCTTGCCCACTCTTGCGAATAACAATTTCAGATAATCATAAATTTCAGTAGAAGTGCCTACAGTCGACCTTGGATTTCGAGTATTCACTTTCTGCTCTATCGCTATGGCTGGAGCAACACCTTTAATATAGTCCACTTCAGGCTTTTCCATTCGTCCTAAAAACTGACGGGCATAAGAACTTAAACTTTCAACATACATCCTTTGACCTTCCGCAAACAAAGTGTCAAAAGCCAAAGAAGACTTTCCGGACCCTGACAAGCCAGTAACCACAACCAAACGATTTCTTGGTATGGCTACGCTCAAGTTTTTAAGGTTATTAACTCTGGCTCCTTTGATTATAATAAACTGCTTTGGATCCAACTCCTCAAACTTGTCCACAGATATATATTGACTCATAGCGATTTTAAAAATTAGATAGAATCTTGCACTACTGCATAAACTCTTGAAATAACTAAGTTTCTCATTGAATAGAAAATAAAAACAAAAATAATAACGATACACGAGTTAGCCTTAAGGTCTTGTCTATTATTACAATTTTTAATTTTATTTACTAATAGTAAAATATTGTATAAAATTACTTAATTCACTCAAATGCATTAATGATAAAAATTTACCCTTTTCAATATTTTTTTAACACTTTCCTTGTTACTTAAATTAATTTATTATATTTTGTGTTATACAAATCCAGTTTAACGGAAACAAGCCTTAAGAAACGGCCTTGGCCCTAATAACAAAACAAACAAGACTACATTCATTATTTTACGAACCCAAAAATAACTATATGGCGAAAGCTCTACGAAACCAAATTCTGAACTGCAATGGAAACCCTAACAAATCGCAAGGATGCCGAATTAATGAAGGCATACATGAATGGAGACGAAGAAGCTTTTGAAATACTCGTAAAAAAATACCAAGCTAAAATTTATACCACAATTTACATTATCGTAAAAGACGATTTTGTAGCCCAGGATCTGATGCAAGAAACATTTCTTAAGGTGATACAAAAAATCAGATCCGGGCTTTATAATGAAGAAGGCAAATTTTACCCTTGGGTAATGAGAATAGCCCATAACAAAGCTATCGACTATTACCGCAAACAAAAAAAGTATCCTACTGTCGAAATGGAAGATCGCAATGAGTTCATCGACTCTCTGCACCTTATTTCCGAAAGCGCTGAGGATATCAAAATGAAAGACGAAACCATCGCCACTCTTAAAATTCTGATCGAAGAACTCCCCGACAAGCAAAAAGAAGTGCTTATCATGAGAAACTTCATGCAAATGAGCTTTCAGGAAATCGCAGATCAGACCAATGTCAGCATAAATACTGCTCTTGGAAGAATGCGCTATGCTATCGTCAATCTTAGAAAAAAAATGATTGACACAAACAACCTAAATCATCATGAAAAAATTCTCGCCTAACGACTTGCTGAGATATATTTATGGAGAAACAAACGTTAACGAAACTCAAGATATTCAAATAGCTCTTTTGCATGACAATGAGTTATTTGAATCCTATCAAGAGATGGCTGAAACCATCAATTTCATCAACACAGCCAAAAAAAGCGCTCCGGAAAGCGTAATCAACAATATTCTGGCCTACTCAAAAAACCATCAAATCAATAAGGTCGAAAAATAAAGGCGCGATTATCCTTTTTTATTAAATTCGCATATCCGAAACAAAATGAAAATGCGAAGAAAAGAAAGATACGACGCCATCATAGATTACTTCCAGAAGCATAACCCCGATGCCGAAACAGAACTTAACTACAGCAATCCTTTCGAATTGCTAGTAGCTGTGATCTTAAGCGCGCAATGCACTGACAAAAGAATCAACTTAGTCACTCCCAAACTATTCGAGGACTTTCCTACACCAGAGCATTTGGCATCATCCAACTTCGACGAATTATTTCCATACATTAAATCGGTAAGCTACCCAAACAACAAAACCAAGCATTTGCTCGGCATGGGCAAAATGCTTGTGGAGGAGTTCGATAGTGAAATTCCGTCCACAACCAAAGAATTGCAAAAACTTCCCGGAGTGGGAAGAAAAACCGCCAATGTAATCACATCAGTAATTTTCGATCAGCCTTCGATGGCTGTGGATACGCATGTGTACAGAGTTTCAAAAAGAATAGGACTTGTGCCTTTGAAATCTAAAACGCCTTTGGAAGTGGAGAATTATCTCATCAAAAATATCCCCAAGGAGCACATTGCCACCGCACATCACTGGTTGATTTTACACGGCAGATACATTTGTCTGGCTAGAAAACCCAAATGCGAAGAATGCGGGATCAAAGCTTATTGCAGATATTACGCTAAAAACAACCCAATCATGCAATAGTCATGATTTTAGTACTAGATGACAGTGATTTAATCAGCAAGATCACTGTCTTCTTCGCCTTTTGACTCTTCGTACCATGATATATAGCCATAAATAGACAGTCCTGTTATCACCAAACAATAGAGCAAAGCGAAATAATAACTATGATAGAAGAAGTAAAATACACCTGCGAAATTAACGATCCCCACATAAACCCAAGCAGACATTATCTTATTTCCTATCAAGTATAAAATAATCAAGGTATATAAATTGATCAAAAATAAAGTCAAGTCTTCATCATATTGCAACCCAAAATCGTCCAGCCTAGTTCTTAACGCCACTTTAACCGCCAACAAGCACAAAGCCACCATATTTATAATCAAATGCTGAGACCCTGCCAATCGTTTGACTTTTATATCCAATCTTATCCACTTGATCCAATAATACAAGCCCAAGACAAAGTACACCAATTGCATCATAATCATCTCTCCCATATGCTTGTAATGCAACAAGTATCCGAAGGCCAATAAAAAAATCATCCAAAACAGCCAGCTATAAGTCTTTTGTTTGATCGCTAGATAGGTGAACAAGGTCAAGCTGATATATTGGCAAATTTGTAATAACAACTCAAAATCCATAGATAAAACCTCCTAAGAAATATAAGCTTTGGTTAGAATTTTTGTTTTGCCGTTTTCAAGAATCCTTCTTGCTATTTCCTCTAACCAATTGAACAATATTGATCACAATGATAATAAAATTGGAAATAGCAACTGGGTAAGCTTTAAGCAACATGCCGTATACCACAAAGCAAGTGCAAGCAAATGTATTCACAATCCTAAGCTTATTCACATCCCTGAAGGAAAAAGAAATAATTAGGGACACCATGGCCAAATAGCCAATCAATTCTGTATTATTAAATTCCATTTAGTAATTATTAGTTTTATAACTATCGAATTAGTAAATCCATTATTGTTCTACAAAAAATCATTTTCCGAAATAATTTAAAATTATATTAAACACATATGAATATTCCATTTTTCTTTTTTAACTTATGATAGTTTTCAATCGTATGATTCATAACATTGAATCATATATATCCGTATAGGAATATCCATACAAAACAATCTTACATATGAAAGCGAATAATATTCTTCAGACCATAGGCAATACGCCGCTTGTTAAAATCAACAGACTTTTTAACAAAGATATAGAAGTATGGATGAAACTGGAAAGAGCCAATCCAGGCGGGAGCATCAAGGATAGGATAGCATTATCCATGATCGAAGACGCTGAAGAAAAAGGCAACCTAACCAAAAACAGCGTTATCATCGAACCTACTTCAGGAAATACGGGAATCGGCCTTTCCATGGTCGCTGCTGTGAAAGGATATAGGCTTATCTTGGTGATGCCAGAATCCATGTCCATAGAAAGAAGAAGGCTGATGAGCATATACGGAGCGGAGCTTGTCTTGACTCCTAGAGAAAAAGGAATGGCCGGTGCGATTGAGAAAGCGAATCAAATGGCTGAGGAAATGGAAAACGCTTGGATTCCCATGCAATTTGACAATCCTGCCAATACTAAAGTTCACTTCGAAAAAACGGCGAAGGAAATCATCGAAGACATGCCCGAAGGCTTTGACTATATGATTACCGGCGTTGGAACAGGTGGACATATCACTGGTGTGGCGCATGCGCTCAAAGAGCAATACACAAAGTTGAAAGTATTCGCCGTAGAGCCTGAGTCTTCAAATGTAATCAGTGGAGGAGCTCCTGGACCACATCCTATACAAGGAATCGGCGCTGGATTCATCCCAAGCATTTTGGACACAGACATTCTTAATGGAGCAATCACCGTCAACCCTAGCGATGCTTTCGAATTCGCTAGAAGATTGGCCAAAGAAGAAGGTATATTCGCAGGTATATCTACAGGAGCTTCACTAGCCGCTATCGCGAAGAAACTGCCAGAGATTCCTATTGGCTCTAAAATCTTAACCTTCAACTATGATACTGGCGAAAGATACTTGTCAGTGGAAGGTCTATTTACTTTGTAATTCATAACACGTATTCAATAACCTGAGTCTGCCTGGCTTTACAGCTTTGCAGACTTTTTTATTTTATGGAAATGCTCTTTATTTGGATATGAAAAACTTGATCACACCTCCTGAAGATAATCGAAGACAAGAAAAGCTAGATGCATTCAGCCGATTGCTGACTATCATGGACGAGCTAAGACTGAATTGCCCTTGGGATAAAAAACAAACGATCGAAAGCATTAGGCACCTGACCATAGAAGAAACCTATGAGCTTTCCGACGCTATCTTGGAAAATGATATCGAAGAGGTTCGCAAAGAACTAGGCGATATCATGTTGCACATTGTCTTTTATTCCAAAATAGCTGATGAATTGGGTAAATTCGATATTGCCGAAGTGCTCAATGGCATCAGCGACAAACTTGTGTACAGACATCCTCACATTTACAGCGATACAGAAGTTGCCGACGAGGAAGAAGTTAAGCAAAATTGGGAAAAGCTAAAGCTTAAGGAGAAAGGCAAAAAATCAGTATTGCAAGGAGTTCCTAAATCTTTGCCAGCCTTAATCAAAGCTGTCAGAATACAAGACAAAGCAAGAGGAGTTGGTTTCGACTGGGAAAACAAGCAAGATGTTTGGAATAAAGTCGAAGAGGAACTTTCCGAATTCAAAGAGCATTTTAATCAAGGAGAAATTGTTGACAAGGAAAAAGCCAAGCAAGAGTTCGGCGACTTGTTATTTTCACTGGTCAATTACTCCCGATTCATAGACATTGATCCTGAAGAAGCATTGGAATTGACGAACAAGAAATTCATCAAACGATTCAATCACATAGAAAAAAGAGCCAAGGAAGAAGGCAAAGAACTCGGCGATATGTCGTTGGATGAAATGGATAGATACTGGAACGAGGCCAAATAATTGGCCTTTTTTATTTCATTTTTTTTCCTCATCATTTGACTTTTACCCATTTGGTTAATACATTGCCTTTATGTTTACCCAAATAGGTAAAAATTTATGCAAAATTCAGAAAACACTCAGAACAAAATACTTGAAGCCGCCAAAAACGAATTTTTCGAAAAAGGCTTCAAAGGCGCTAGAATGCAGGCTATTGCCGATAGAGCCAGCATAAACAAAGGCTTGCTTCATTATTATTTCAAATCGAAAGAGAAACTATTCAGCAAAGTCTTTGAAGAGAGTATTTTGATCATGTGGAAAGAGCTTTCATTGGAATTCAAAGAAGAGCAAACTTTTACAGATATGCTTGAGCAGGTCATAGACAAATATCTTGATACAATGAAGCAAAATGCTCTTTTGCCTAAATTTATCATTTCTGAAATCAATGAAGATCCTGAAATATTCATCAAGAGAAAAGAACTTATTGTCAGCACCAATATGATGCAAAAACTCATTAAAAAGCATCAAGAATCCATAGAAAAAGGAATTATAAAACCTATTCCATTCTTGCATATTGGAATGAGCATCATCTCCTTGGTTTCCTTTCCTTTTCTGATAAAACCTTTATACAAGGAGACTATAGACAAAGATGAAGCTGAATTCGCAAAATTTATAGAGCAAAGAAGAACAATCATAAAAAGCATGATTAGAAATCTTATTGCCATATAAAATCCTATTCTGCACAATCCTTGCAATTCATAATTAAATAAAATACATCGGGATTATCCCTATAAATAAGAGAGTGCTTGTCTATCAAATAATTGCTCTCGTTTTTTATTATAAATAGATTACCCAAATAGGTAAAAAATGAATAATTCACACACACTCAAAACCGTCATTTTGACCTTAAGCCTCTACCTGATCATCAGCATTGTCGCTTTTGGGCAAAATACCCATACGCTGGAGGATTGCCGCGAACTGGCAAAAGAGAACTACTTCACGCTTCAAAAGAAAGGCTTGTGGAATGAATCTGAGCAAGCGTCAATCAGCATGCTTGAAGCCGCTCAACTGCCTCAAATTTTCGTCATGGGAGAAGCTAAGTATGTCTCCGATGTTCCGCATCCAGACGCGCCTGTGCCTGGTTTTCCAACTTTGCCAAAGGATCAATACCAATTTTATGTTTCTGCCAACCAATTGATCTATCAAGGTGGACATATCAAACAGCTTAAACAGGTGGAAGCTCTTAAATCTTCTACGGAAATTCAAAAACTTGAAGTTGATTGGTACAACCATGAGCAAAAGGTGGACGCCTTGTTTTTCAACGCTTTTCTGCTCGAGGAAAATAAAAAATCCATTGACTTGGCCAAGGCTAACATAGGAAGGCAACTGGAAGAAGTGGAATCTAGAGTAAAAGCAGGATCAGTGCTTCCATATCAACTAGATTATCTAAAAGCTGAAAATATAAAACTAGATCAACAGCTTGTCACCATTAATGCTCAGAAAAAAGCTGTGCTGGATGCTTTATCCATTTACACTGCGACCGACTTGTCAAGTATAGACCAACTACTGCTGACCGATACTGAAGCTGCCATGCCTTTGAATATTGAAAATATTCAAAGACCGGAACTTAAGCTAATGGATGAGCAGATTAACCTTTTGACAGGTCAAAACGAAGTCTATACTTCATTGCGAATGCCTAAACTGGAAGCTTTTGGCATCACAGGTTATGGCCAGCCGGGCTACAACTTTTTCAACCCGAATTTCGACTTCTACTATCAGTTTGGAGCCAAATTCTCTTGGAATATCTATGACTGGAAGAAAACGAAAAACCAGAAAAAGCTGAATACCCTGCAAGTCCAAATGATAAACAAGGAAAAGGACCAGTTTTTACAAGATTTGGAAACAGCTATTTCAAAACAGAACAGGCACATAGATGAATACCAAAGCCTGCTTTCAAAAGATGATGAAGAAATTGAAATCAGAGAACGAATACTCCAAGCCGAATCATCAAGGCTCAAAAATGGAGTAATCAACGGCTCCGACTTTGTAAAAGCAGTCAATGAATCTAAAGATGCGACGGTAAGAAAAAACATGCACAGAATCCAGCTTATACAAGCCAAATACGGACTGGAAACACTTTTAGGGTTTTAATAAATTAATCATCTAAGGACTTAGTCTTCAAAATAGAATAATACAGACATGAAAATATTAAATAAACTTATATTGCTTACAATCGCGATAGTGGCATTCTCAAGCTGCAATGAAGAAGAAAAAGCGGATGCTTATGGCAACTTTGAATCCACTGAAGTTACCGTTTCCGCAGAGGCTAATGGCAAATTGATCTCATTCAATCTTGAAGAAGGAGATTCAAAAACGCAAAATTCGATAGTTGGTCAAGTGGATACTGTCGCCCTTCACCTTCAAAAGAATGTCCTTTTAGCAAAGATAGAATCTACGGAAGCTAAAAAGCCAAATGTTCTTACCCAAGTGAAAGTTCTTAAATCTCAACTTAATACCGCTCAAATTGAGCTTAACAGAGTAAAGAAACTATTTGAAGACGCCGCGGCCACGCAACAGCAACTCGATCAAGCTAACGGTCAAGTGGACGTACTAAAAGACCAAATCAAAAACGTTCAAACAAATTATTTGTCTATCGACACTGAACTTTATTCCATACAAGCTCAAATAGACCAAGTAAATGATCAAATTGAAAAAGCGACAATCACCAATCCTATCAATGGCATTATCTTGACTAAATTAGCGGAAGAAGGCGAATACACTTCCACAGGAAAGCCTCTCTATAGAATTTCCAACCTCTCTGAACTAGATCTTAGGGCATTTGTGGATGAAACTCAACTTCACAGCATCAAACTTGGACAGACTGTCAAAGTCTTAATCGACAAGTCTAAAAAAGAGACCAAAGAATATTCAGGAACAATCACTTGGGTATCAAGCGAAGCAGAATTCACACCCAAGACTATTCAGACGAAAAAAGAAAGAGTGAACCTAGTCTATGCTATAAAAATAAGGGTAAAAAATGATGGTTCTCTTAAAATTGGGATGCCTGCAGAAGTATGGTTTTAGATGGCGATGTATATGGTAACTGTAGAGAATCTAGTCAAAAACTACAAAAAAGTAGAGGCTGTCAAGAATATTTCATTCAGTGTCAATAAAGGAGAAATATTCGGATTGATAGGCCCTGACGGCGCTGGCAAAACATCAATATTCAGAATGCTGGCTTCGCTTATCATTCCTGATAGCGGAAAAATAACTTTAAACGACTTTGATCCTGTTAATCAATATGAGAATGTCAGAGAGTGCATTGGTTATATGCCCGGCAAATTCTCATTATACCAAGACCTTAGCGTTGAGGAAAATTTATCATTTTTTGCATCGATGTTCTCCACGACTATCGAAGCCAATTATGATTTGATCAAAGACATTTATGTGCAAATAGAACCCTTCAAGGATCGCAGAGCCGGAGCATTGTCCGGGGGAATGAAGCAAAAGCTAGCCCTTTGTTGCGCGTTGATCCATAAGCCTGTGGTTCTATTGCTTGATGAACCTACGACGGGTGTTGATCCTGTTTCCCGAAAAGAATTTTGGCATATGCTCAAAAAGCTCAAGGAAAAAGACATCACCATAATCGTATCCACGCCTTACATGGATGAAGCTGAAAGTTGCGACAGAGTCGCTTTGGTACAAGATGGAGAAATATTAAAAATCGACAGTCCGGAAAGTATTGCCAACGACTATGAAAACAAACTTCTATGGATCAAAGCTAAGGATATGTTCAAGCTTCTCAATACATTAAGAAGCATTCCGGAAGTGATCTCCGCTTATTCTTTTGGCGAACATGTGCATGTCACAATTGCCAAGGACAAGCAATTAAGCGAAGCTTTAATCAATGAGTTAAGCGATATAGAAGGTTTGGAAATATTGCCAGGAAAACCTACAATCGAGGACAGCTTCATGGCATTGGGAAAGGAGGAAAGCAATGGAAAATGACCTGATCATAAAAGCCGATAAACTCACCAAGCGATTCGGGACCTTCGCGGCGGTCAATGAAATCAGCTTTGAAGTCAAAAAAGGTGAAATATTCGGATTTCTGGGTGCCAATGGAGCTGGAAAGACTACCGCTATGCGCATACTTTCGGGACTGTCCATCCCCACTTCTGGGCAAGCAATGGTCGCTGGATATGACGTTTGGAAAGAAACTGAGAAAATTAAGCAAAACATCGGATACATGAGCCAAAAGTTCTCGCTGTATGAAGATCTTACCATCAAGGAAAATATCCGTTTTTTTGGAGGAATTTACCGCATGGCTGATCGACAGATCAAAGAAAATTCATCGGCATTATTGGCTGATCTTGGCATGGAAAGCGAAGCGAACAAACTTGTAGGCTCGCTTCCACTGGGCTGGAAGCAAAAGCTGGCTTTCTCGGTTTCTATTTTCCATGATCCAAAAATTGTCTTTCTGGACGAACCAACAGGCGGTGTCGATCCTGTTACGAGAAGGAAATTCTGGGATATGATCTATCAAGCTTCTGACAGAGGTATGACAATCTTTGTCACTACTCACTATATGGATGAAGCTGAATACTGCGACAGAGTATCCATCATGGTTAGCGGAAAAATAGAAGCTCTTGACAGTCCTGCGGGCCTGAAAGAGCAATTTAGTGTCAACTCTATGGAAGATGTATTTCTTAAATTAGCCCGACCATGAACAAGTTATTTCATTTTGTAAAAAAAGAAATCCTCCACATACTCAGAGACTCCAGAACGATTCTCGTAGTATTCGGCTTGCCTCTTATTCAGGTAATGATATTTGGTTATGCCATTAGAAATGAAGTGGAGCATGTGGACATCATGTTTTTCGACCAATCGAAAGACCAGACTACGGAAAGGCTCAAAAACAAAATCGTCTCAACGGATAATTTTGACTATGCGGGATCAGTATACAATATCGTTGATGCAGAGAGCACATTCAAAAATGGAAATGCAAAAGTTGTACTGGTATTAGGTCAAAACTTTGAGCGAAACTTAAGGAATGGTAAAGGCGCTGATATTCAAATTCTTCTTGATGCCTCAGACCCCAACTCAGCCACTACCATCAACAACTACTTGACAGCAATCATCGGAAGTTTTCAAAAGGAACTAAGCTCAGGAGAGCAAATGCAATACACAATTATTCCTGAAGTCAGAATGCTTTACAATGAAAGTTTAGCCAGCGCAAAATTATTTGTTCCAGGGATATTAGGAGTAATCTTGCTTATAGTATCAGCGATGATAACTTCTATCTCACTGACTAAGGAAAAAGAGCTCGGTACTATGGAAATCCTATTGGCCTCGCCTTTGAAACCTTGGATGATTATTGTCGGCAAGTTGCTTCCTTATATAGTAATTTCCTTCATTAATGCATGCGTCATCTTGTTCATTGGGTATGTTGTCTTTGATGTTGCTGTCAAAGGAAGCTTGCTCCTGTTATTTGGAGAATCGTTGCTTTATGTGCTTGTGTCACTGGCATTGGGAACTCTGATATCAATAACTTCCGAATCGCAACAAGTAGCGCTGATGAAAAGTCTATTCGCGCTGATGATGCCTTCTATTTTACTATCCGGGTATATATTCCCAATAGAAAATATGCCTAAGGCTCTTCAATACATCAGCACTATCATGCCAGCAAGATGGTATATTGATATCATTCGATCCATTATGCTCAAAGGTGTCGGTCTTGAGGTGCTTTGGAAGCAAACATTGATTCTCGCGACAATGGCCTTTGTGCTTATATCAATCAGTATTAAAAAATTCAAAATCAGACTTGAGCCATGAGAACAATAAAATTTCTATTGCAAAAAGAGTTTCTGCAAATCTTCAGGAACAAGTCGATGATTCCTATGATATTCATTATGCCTATAGTTCAGATTTTGGTGTTGCCTCTTACAGCAACATTTGAAATCAAAAATGGCAAAATCATCATAGTGGATCAAGACATGAGCCATACATCCAGAAACTTGATCAGCAACTTTGAAGGAAGCGAATATTTTGAAGTGTTGCCTAGCTATTTTTCACAAAAAGAAGCGGAAAAAGAAATCATCAATGGCAAAACGGACATGATCATGATCATTCCTCAAAACTTCAGCAAAGATCTCTCTAGCAAGGGAAATGCTAAGCTTATGATGCGAATGAATGCCATCGATGGCTCAAAAGCCGGTATACTCTCATCTTATGCCCAAAGCATCATCCAGACCTACAATCAAGAGATTCGCATGGACTGGGGAGGAACATTATCCGGCATATGGGATGTGCCTGTCATCAGAACGACATTTTCATACTGGTACAATCCTGAACTCAACTACAAGCCATACATGGTCTCAGGCATATTGGCAGTGTTGGTAACCATGATTTGCGTATTTCAATCCTCCATGAATATTGTCAAAGAGAAGGAAATAGGCACGATCGAGCAAATCAATGTTACACCTATACAAAAACATGAGTTTATTATAGGCAAGCTTCTTCCATTCTGGATTATCGGCATGTTTGTGCTCACCTTAGGACTATTTGCTTCAAAGATTGTCTATGGCATAGTATTTCTTGGCAGCCTTTGGATCATATTCAGCTTTGCCGCTATCTACATGATATGCGTATTGGGCATAGGTTTGTTGATTTCCACATTCAATGATACACAACAACAGTCTATGTTTATCGCTTGGTTTTTCATGATGATATTCATTCTCTTGAGCGGAATGTTCACCTCTCTGGATTCCATGCCTCAATGGGCTCAATATATCGCATGGTGCAATCCGCTGACATATTTGATCAATGTCAATCGTATGGTGCTTATGAAAGGCAGCGGCTTTGAAGATGTGAGTTGGATGTTTGGAGTGATTACCATTTATGCAATCGTAGTGAACGTCGCTGCTGTTGCCAATTACAAAAAGACATCATAAAAAAAGCCTTCTTAATTGAAGGCTTTTTTTAATATTATTTCTTATAGTTATAAACGTTGTCGTAATATTCTGTCACCATTCTTCCTGAATCAAAGAACGAATCCACATCCTTGATTCCATTTACTACAATATCAAACCAATGATCCGGCTTTTCATAATAGCTAGGAATGATTTTGTTCTCTAGAATATCATACAAGTTGTTCAAGTCTTCAAGATCTTGGTCGTGAACAGGCAACTTGTAGTCGATAGCAGGCAGTACGAAGCTATTCTTTCCGTCTTTAGCAAACTCAGGTATCCAACCATCATCTGTAGACAAGTTTACAGAACCATTCATCGCTGCGGTCATACCGCTTGTTCCAGAAGCTTCTCTGGTAATTCTCGGATTATTCAACCAAACATCAGAGCCTTTCTTCAACAAACGAGATAATTTCAACTCGTATCCTACAAGAATTGCCGCTTTATTGTAATGCTCAGTCATTCTCACTAAACTATTGAAAGTGTGAATGGCATTGTAATCCATTGGGTAAGGCTTTCCTGCCCAGATAATTTGCACCGGTTGATCCTTTCTTCTCATCAATCTGTGGAACCTTGCGGCATCTCTTGTTATCAGATCTGGTCTTTTATATTCAGCAAACCTTCTAGCCCATACAATCGTCAATACATCCGGATCAAACAATTCTCCAGTTTGATCAGCAACCTCAGCGAATAATTCTTCCTTGAATTTTCTCTTGATTTTCCAATAAGCTTCCTTATCACCACTCAAAGCGGCGTCCTCAAGATCTTTATCCGCCCAGTAAGTTCTATTTTGCGCATTTGTAACATGGATTATCGGACAAATTTCTTTTTGTCCTCCCCATATTCCTCTGGACACTTCGCCATGCAATTTGGACACACCATTGGAAATATGCGAAAGTCTCAAAGCCACCAAGCTATGATTGAATATCGAATCCTTTACTCCAGTGATTTTTCGAACTTCTTCCAAAGGCGTTCCGCAGAAGAAGCCCATTCTATCCAACAAGCCAATATCATGCTTCTCATTCCCCGCTTCCTCTGGCGTGTGTGTTGTAAAAACAAACTTGTCTTTTACCTTTTTAAGGTCTTTATGCTTGTCATAATAATAAAACGCCGCCGACAATGCATGCGCTTCATTCAAATGGTATACTTCCGGATCGTAATCCAACATATCAAGAAGCTTAGCTCCTCCAACTCCAAGCAAAATGCTCTGCGCTATTTTTGCCGATGGGTCTGAGTCGTAAAGCTTATGGCACGTGGATTGAGCCAAATAATCGTTTTCAGGTAGGTCTGTGCTTAACAAGAACATTGGCACAGTATTGAAAACTTTAGGATCAAGATAGTATACTTTCACAGCTACCGGATGATCATTGATTTCAATATTGAACTTGATCTTGGTATCCTTCAAGAAGCTATATCTCTTTTCTTGAAAAAGAACATCCATGGATTGATCTCCTTTGCGAATTTGATCATAATATCCATATTTCCACAAAATTCCAATGCCTATAGTATTCTGCTTCATTTCATAAGCCGACCTCATATGCGAGCCCGCCAAGAAACCTAAACCTCCTGAATATATCTTCAAAGGTTGGTCAATGGCGAATTCCATTGAGAAGTAAACGACTGATTTCTTGAATTTCGGGTCAAATTCATAAGGGTGTTTATACTCTTCTGGCAACTTCATAATTCATACTTTTTTTAAAAAAACTTTGCCTATGAAAAAGATACCAAATAACACTCATTAATGTTATTCTGATGATATCATATACTCGATTATCCTAAATTTAAAATTAAAATATTTAGCAATCAACTTTATTTAAACGCGTAAAATCGACCAAATACCATGCAATTAAATTAACTAAACCAATATTATGTTATAAAATTAAACCAATAACGAAATGCTTATCCCTGCAAAAGTCAAATGAAAGCTTTCAAAAAATTGATTTTAACGAAATATTATAAGACGAAACTAATTTTGACTTGATTTTTCCACGCTGGCGGAACATTTAGAGCATCCTGAGGATTGACATGAATTTTCACTGTTGGAATTCTTTTTTATCGGAAAAAATTTTCTAAAAACATAAAAAACAGATATTCCGAAAAGAAAAATAACGATCAAATTCTGAATCATAGCCTTATAGTTTTACTTATTTCCAATACTTGCTGATAGACGCTAGCAGTTGTTTCGTTACATTGCCACCTGCGACAATTTCTTTTCCAAACACATAATCGCCGCCTGCATGGAAGTCAGAAACTTGTCCTCCAGCCTCGCTTACGATCAAAGCTCCAGCGGCAACATCCCATGGCTTTAGGTTGTATTCGAAAAAAGCATCCATTCTTCCACAAGCCACATACACCAAATCAACAGCCGCTGTACCCATGCGCCTTATTCCATGAGTAGAACGCATTAAGCTTTCAAGTATTTTCAAATAAGAATCCAAATGCTCGAAATAGGTAAATGGAAAACCTGTGGCTATAAGACTTTCACCCAAGTCGGATTTGTCGCTTACTGAGATTCTTTCGCCATTGCAAAAAGCTCCCTTGCCTTTGATCGCAGAAAATACTTCATCTCTATTCGGCTCGAATACAACACCAAGCAACAACTCATCATTATGCATCAATGCTATGCTCACTGCGTAAATGGGCAATCCATGCAAGAAGTTTGTCGTGCCATCCAAAGGATCCACAATCCAAGTATACTCTTTTCTCTCGGATTCAATCATGCCTTCCTCTGTCAAAAATCCAGATTCAGGCAATATTTCCTGCAAGCCTTCAATGATTATCTTTTCAGCATTGCGGTCAACATATGAAACCAGATCATGCAATCCTTTGGTCTCTATTTTGGAAGAGTCAAAACCTTCGCTCTCTTTTCTTATAAAGCGACCAGCCTTTTTGGCTACTTCAATGGTTTCAGATACTATTTGATCGATTGAATTCATCATAAAAATATTCGCTTGCTTTAAAATTTTAGTTTTTGCGAATGCCATAAATCTTATAGCGAACTATCGTTGATATGAGTATGAAGAGGGCGAACCACTCACTCATCCTGCCGATATAATCGCCATACCTAACAAATACGCTTTGAAATTCATTAAGTTCCACATCAGAGCGAATTACAGCAGGTTCCCAGTACTTTGTGGCTTTCGTAATATTTCCTCTTTGATCTATAAAAGCTGAAATCCCAGTATTCGCGCATCTAGCAATAGACCTTCTTGTTGAAACAGCCAATAACGATGCGTACCTCAAATGTTGTTTATGTCCTTCAGTGTTCTCCCACCAACCATCATTGGTAATCAAAAATATTATCTGAGATCCCTTTTTCACATATTCCGCCATGAAGTCGTCATATACAGACTCATAGCATATCGCAGGAGCCACAGCCACATCTCCTGAATTAAAATTAGATCTTTCATCCTGAATACCTAAACTTCCAACTGTTCCTCCCAAATCAAAAGCATAAGAAATATTATTGAAAATCTCAGGATAGGGAACAATTTCAACTCCCGGAACCAATTTCGATTTATGATAAAAATGCAACTGATTTTTCTTATCTATAAACAAACCAGTATTGTACACATCATAATAACCTATATTTTCTCGAAACCTAGATGTGGAGGTTTTCTTCTTTTCTTCTTGAACCTTGTAAGTAGTCAAACCCGTCAATAAAGATAACTCAGGATAATTCGATTTGAAATTCAATATTTCCCTGACAAACCTGTATTGCGTCAATTTCTCTTCATTGGCATTGATATCAATAGCGGTTTCCGGCCACAATAAGAATGCAGTGCTATCAGATAGCTTTTCCTTCGACATGCTAATAAACCTATCAACTTGCTCCCTGACAGGTATATAATTTTTACCTCCCTCAAACTTTTCTTTATAAGGATCAATATTAGGTTGAACCACCACGACCTCCACAGATTCTCCCTTATGATTATAATGATGATATATATAGCTTGAAAAGATCATCGGCAACAATATCAACAACAAGGAAGCAATGATCATTTTCAATCGAACCTTGCTCTTATAAGAATCGGATAAATACTTATTCCAAACGCTGAAAATAAAAACATTAACCATCAATACCCATAAACTGCCTCCCAGCTTTCCTGTGTATTCATACCATTGCACCCATTCTGGCTTCATGGCAAATGCATTGCCCAATGTCAGCCAAGGCCATGATATGTCCCAAGTGAGATGAATCTTTTCAAACGCCAGCCAATAAATCACAAAACTTCCCAATGACCAAGTCAAACTTCTTGTCACACGCAATGTAAAAAAATAGCACATTACAGGCAATGCCATAAATAAACTATTGAGCACGACCATCGCAACAGCGCCTCCCATAGTGGCATGCCTTACCCACCAAGTGGTGCTAATATTCCATATTATAAACAATGTATATGTCGTGATAAAAGCTCTTCTCGTCTTCCATTTTCTCGATGATTCCTCTATCACTTGAAGGGAAGCCAACAATGGCACGAATGAAATAAAAATAAGAGGCGTAATTTCATTAACAGGCCATGAAAGCCTGAAGCAAACAGCACTCAAGATCATCATCAGAGGGACAAAGAAAATAGAGTGCTTGAAAGATCTATGATTAATCATTTTTAGATAGTATTAGACTGGCTTGTAATCTTTTCCTGCGACTACTACTACCATCTCACCTTTTATCTTTCTCTCTGTTATCGCCACCAATACTTCTTCAACTGTCCCTGTAATAGTCTCTTCGTATAATTTGGTTAACTCTCTGGATATGGATATATATCGATCCTCTCCCATGAATTCCTTAAACTGTTCCACAGCTTTATTGATTCGATGAGGTGATTCGTACAATATCACCGTCCTTTTTTCCTCGGCAATCTCCTTGATTCGGGTTTGGCGTCCTTTTTTATGTGGCAAAAAGCCCTCAAAGACAAAACGATCCGTTGGAAATCCCGACTTTATCAAAGCTGGCACAAATGCTGTGGCTCCCGGAAGAGCTTCAACTTCTATTTCATTTGCCAAACATTCTCTTACCAATAAATAACCAGGGTCGGAAATAGCTGGTGTTCCCGCATCGGAAACCAAAGCTATATTCTCGCCTTCATTGATTCTTTCGATGATAGGAGCTAGAACTTTATGCTCATTATGAATGTGATAACTTTTCAAAGGCTTTGTTATTTCATAATGCTTCAACAGCACTGAAGACGTTCGTGTATCCTCAGCCAAAATGCTGTCTACTTCTTTCAGCACATTCAAAGCCCTCAAAGTAATATCTTCCAAGTTCCCTATAGGTGTAGGAACTATATATAATTTTCCTTTATCCATGATAAGGCAAAGTTAAGCAGAAAAGGCCATGTTCCAAGCACGGCCTTTTCCCATCGCCAATTAATTAGGTCCGCTAATATTTCTCGGCAATCAGATCTATTTCTTTTGCAAGTTTTCGATCCTTTTCCGTTACAATATCTCCTTCGTCATGCGTGTTAAGTTCTATTTGAACTCTATTATACACGTTTGTCCAGTTTGGATGATGATTATGCTTTTCAGCAATCATCGCCACTTGAGTCATGAATGAAAAGGCTTCAATAAAGTCCTTGAAAATAAATAGCCTAACCAGTTTATTATCTTTTTCTTGCCACATGCGCTTTAAAAATATTTTTGTATTTTGTACATCAAAATAAATACTATTTCATCGGAAAAAATGTTATTGATGTCAATAGCATTTCAACGCACTCTAAGATAGTATTTTATAATAGACAATAAACTTAAATTAAAAATATTTTTACATGGATTCATACTTTACAAAAGTCAAGGCGATGTTGGTGGCATTGGGGGCTGACGAAAAAATTATCACTATGGATTCCGACATAATGAATGATTTGGGACTTTCTTCTGTGGATGTTGTGGACTTGATATATAGTGTGGAAACAGCGTATGATATCAAAATACCGGAAAACAGCTATGCTGAACTCAATACAGTCAAAGCTCTGATCGAATACATCAAAGACAATGTGTCTCCTTATCTGATGGAGCACTAAAAGTTTTGCCTCAAAATCCATTTAACAAATTTTATCATTTATAAGAACATAAAATGGTTATTTGAGGCAAAAAAGTCTTACTTTCGCGAAATAATTGAACCCCGAATGAAACTGATAAGGTCATATATAAAAATTTCGCGCAACTGGCTAGTAATATTCTTCAGCCTGCACATACTCAATGTGAGCGTGGATATAGACGGATTGATTTCCGTCCATGACCGAATTGAAATCGAAAGAAAAAGCTTAAATAAATTTGAAAGCTTGGCGGAGATGGTCTATTTCTTAATATTTGATGACCACTTGCCTGACAACCCATTTTCAGTCAATGAAAATAAAGGGATAAAATACATTCCAAGCTTCAGCTTCGATCTGGATATTCCCGAAATGCCTGCAAGGGAATTTTTCGAAAAACCTTTCTCACTGTTTATCAGCAGACTATACAATAGTCCTGTCAGTGATTTAATATCACCTCCTCCCCAATACTAAGTTGCAATACACTCATCATTCGCACTTATATCACGCGAATTCAAATTTTCCATTTTCAGAATGTAAATCATGCTTTTGAGCGTAAGATGAACTTATGCCATTTTCGCATGCATTTCAAAATATTGCAACAATGAAAAGATTCTTTCTATTGGCTGTGACGGCCATCATATGCTTCATGCCTTTTATTTCCAAAGCTCAAGAGCATGAAATCAACAAAGATCAATACGCGGGTCTAGGAAAAGCGGCTTCCGCTATCTTTTTCTCAGATAAAAGGTACTCAGTAAGCGGATTCGGAGAACTGAACTACGTTCATTACCCTCCGGGAGGAATTAATAAAAATTCCAATGACTTGGAGCTTTACTATACCAATTTATATAGATTGTCGGGATTTTTTGGATACAAGATTTCCAAAAACATCATCTTCAACTCGGAAATCATGGTGGAATACCTTCACGAAGGCAGCAATGAGTCGCATCATGAAATCGCAATAGAAGCCTATTTGGACTTCATACTCAATAAGAACTTCAATGCCAGAGTAGGTCTTATGCCATTGCCGATTGGCTATATCAATAGCAATGACGAACCTGTGCTTTTCTACTCAGTTAACCGTCCTGAAGTAGAAAGACTTATCATTCCTTCCACATGGATTGAACTTGGAGCCATGCTTTACGGTAAGATTGTTCCTGACTTGCATTACTTCGCTGGTGTATCCGGAGGACTAAACTCCAAGGACTTTACCAGTGGCACATGGATCAGAAATGGTCGCCCTTTCGATATCAAATTTCCTAATAGCGTATCCTACAATGCTCAATTGATTTATAATGGCGTTAAAAACACTCAACTTAGCGTATCAGGATATTACGGACCAACAAGCCAAGGCGAGACTATTTCTACAATCAATGGTACTCAAGAGTCATTCAAAGCCAATGTTGGTGTAATCTCAGGTTATGCAAAATACGAATATGATCGATTCAGATTAATCATGATGGGTACATATGGAAGACTCGGAGATACTGAAAAGATATTCGAATTAACCAAAAACGATGAAAATGGCCAAGGAGAAGTATTGGGTAAAGAAACTTACGGCGCTTATATCGAAACTGGGTACGACATACTCCCATTTTTCATGAAAAAGCATAAGTCTGTTGATGGCAAAAGAGAAAAAGGTTTATTCAAGAAAAGTGAATTCGAATTGCCCCTATTTGTAAGATACGAAAGGCTTAATACTCATTCAGATATCGCAGAATCTCTCAAACAATACAATCGTATTGAAAATAATATGCAAATTCTTACTGTGGGGGCCAACTTCAAACCACAAGAAGATATAGTATTCAAGATCAATTACCAATTCCGAAACAACCTATATAATGGAAGCGGTATCAAAGAAAGTAATATTCTAGAATTTGGTATTGGATTCAATTATTAAAAAAAAGAGCTCGGAAATTGACCTCCGAGCTCTTTTTTTATTTCTTAAATACAAACTTTATCAAAGTTCCAAATCACAATGTCCTGCTGAACACGCTAATTCCTGAGCCGCAGTCGTGTAATCTTCCTCTTCATATCTATAAATCTTCGAGAAGTCTATCTCTGGAAATTCACCAAGAGCTTTTTCATAAGCGGATTGAGACACTTCCACATATGGCATTTGATCAAACAAAGCGTCAAAAGCAGGCAAGAATGTCATTCCTCCAATCTTGTCTTGATTCTCCCAAACCCACTGAATAATCCCAATAACCTCATCAGGTTGATAAGTAATCGTAACGCTTGGATTGTGCTCAGTCCAGTTTTGCTTATTCTTCAACCAATAGTTGCATTGTTCAAGCGCTGATCTATCATTTCTGGTGATTGCTCCTTCAGGAGATTTCATTGGGAAATGCGCTACATAAGTCGTAGCATTTTCCACAGTCTGTCCATTTTCAGGGTCCATAGGCACTCCTGAGTTTTTCAAGACTTTGTATATCGGTGTGTTCGCTCCTACTCTTACATTTCTAATATAGTATTCAGCCCATCTTGCATGCAAACCGGCAGAGCAATCCAATAATTGTGAGGAATTGCCCGAAGGCTTCACGCAAGTAACCGAAGCTGATTGATTGATGCCCAACAAAGCGGCATAATCCTTATTCACTTGCACAGCTCTTTCCTTCAATGCCAACATAGTGGAGGCTTCCTGAGCCAAAGCGCAATCCAGCTGGCCGTTGATATCAACACCTAGCAAACGCTCCTCTTCGCAGTTTTCCTGCCATTCTTTTCTCATCCCAGGAAAATATGTCGCCATGGATTGTATGGTTCCGATTATAGTCGCCAACTCGATTTTTTCCATCAAGTCATCCATTGTATCTTCTGTTCTGGCAACAGCAACTGAAAGGTTGCAAAACTGGAAAGGTCTCAACACAATTTCACCACATGGATTCGTGCCAAATTGAGCATCTTTTCTTCTCTCAGGCTTAGTCGACAAAGCCGATTTTCTATTAAAGATTCCTGGCTCGCCTCTTCCAGTATCAACCATATCCAATATATACTTGGCTACTTCAGCTTGAGACAAATCTCTATTTGGCCATACTGCGGAATTATTCGCATTCCATCTTTGGCTATTCGTTCTCCAAAAATCGCCATCTTTGCAATGCCTCATTTCAACATCATCGTAATCGAATAATGAAATCATCGCTGTTCTCCTTACTCCACCAGAAACGGCCGCCGTCCCTACTGTGCACATCATATCATGAGCATCAAGGCTTCTCAAAAAGCTCCCTTGGCGAGAAATAATCTTTTGCTTGCAAAACTCCAATAATTGCCTCAGTGGCTCCGGACCAGAAGCACGACCTCCTTTGATTCTCAAAATCGCTCCCGCAGACCTTACTTCAGAATAATCAAACTCGACATCTTTGCCTTCAAACCAGTTCTCCAACCCAAGTCTCAAAGCATCTGCCCAGCCTTGAGTGGAATCTTCCACCTTATGAAGAATCGCCGGCTCGCCTGTTTGTCTTTTGATTCTAGGAAATTTCTCGATATGTTCTCTCTCTACAGAAAAGCCCACTCCACAACCACTCATGGAGATTAGTAGAGCCTCCACAAAAGAATCTATGGAGTCAACCGGCAAATACGAGCAATTGTAAATTGACATATTGTTTCTTCTGGCAGCAGGACCTGCCATCGCCAAAAGTCTCATTGAAGGCATCACCTTCATATTCAATATACCTTCCTGAATTCTATCATACACACTGTCATCCAGCTTATTTTCCGATAATTCCTTCAGATAGTCTACAGCTCTTTCCACTGTCTCTATCCATGTTTCTCTTCTGCCCTTATCATAACTGAATCTCGCGTATTTGTCATAGAATTGGAATTTTTGCAATTGCGTAGGAAAATATTGATCCGCTTCGTCAAAAGCTTGTTTCACATCTTCCGGCACAGGCCTAGACTCCCTGATTTTCGCATGCTCGGCTCTGTATAGAATATACGATTTTGCAGCGCCGAATTCCCCAGCTGCCTGCAAAACCATTTCCACGATATCCTGCACATTTTCAACTGTAGGCACTTCGAATTTCGCAGCTACCAAGTTGCTGATTTGCCTAGCTATTTCCTCAGGCGATCCATTAGACCCTACTTCCAGAAAGCATTTCCTTATTGCATTTTCTATTTTTCTTATATCAAAAGAAACCTTCTTCCCATTTCTCTTGATGATAAATTCAGGCGCTTTAAGGCTCTCATAGCCCTCCGAGTGATCTCTCGCCACGCTTTTATTTGCATTTTTGGATTCGAATAATACTGCCATCCTAATGAAGTTTGGTCAAAACAAAAATATAATTTTTCAAATACTTACAGAATTCATAACGAACGTCCACTCAATGAGAAAAAGTGTCGAATGTTCGCTACCCTTGAAATGAATTAAGCAAAATCGATACAAAAGTTATCGTTGTAAGCTCATGCAAAATAAAAAAATTCGATCGAGGAATCAAAACCGAAAATAATCCTAAAACTAATATAGTATTAAAAAAAAATACTTTATTCATATATTATATATACTAATTATAAATAAAGCTATAAAAAAGACTGAATATGAGCTGTTTAGGATTTTAAAAGAAAATGAATCATAGAAATATTAAATGAAATTTCTTTTCCTATAAGAAATCGATATCAACAAATACGAATGAATACTTGGAAAAATACGCATTGAACTATGCCAACATATAAATAATATTGGCATTTATAGCACACTCAAGATAGTCGAATACAAACCAATATAATTGAACTTATTTAAGACAATAGGCTTTCTATATCTTCTTTTGACAATTCTTTCACGAAACTTTCCTCAGTTGTAATTAAATTTCCGGCAAGACTTTTCTTCTGATGTTGCAAAGCCAGAATTTTTTCCTCTACAGTGTCCTTTCCTATAAATTTATAAGTGAACACTGTATTCTCTTGTCCAATACGGTGCGCTCTATCGACCGCTTGAGCTTCAATGGCGGGATTCCACCAAGGGTCCAAGATAAACACATAATCGGCTTTGGTTAGGTTCAGTCCCACACCTCCAGCTTTCAATGAAATTAAAAATACTTTGACCGTCTCATCATTTTGAAACTTGTCCACTTGCTCTTTTCTATTCTTAGTAGTGCCATCCAAATATGTGTACTTGATTCCCTCCTGGTCCAAGTACTCTCTAACGATCGTCAAATGCTTCACAAATTGGCTAAAAATCAACATTTTGTGATCCTCGCTTATCGCTCGTTCGATCATATTGGTCACTTCCTCCAGCTTCCCTGAGTCTCCCTTATAATCTTGATCAGCCATGCGAGGATGATTCGCTATTTGCCTCAATTTAGTCAAGCCTTGCAATAGCATAAACTGGGACTTGCCCATGCCATTGAGATCGATTTCATCAAGAATCTTATTTCTATAATAAGACTTAACTTCATCGTAGCACTTTTTCTGCTCTTGAGTCATGATCGAATACTTGATCTGCTCCACTTTTTCAGGCAATTCGGTAGCCACTTGGGTTTTATTCCTTCTTAGTATGAAAGGCTTGATGATAGAATAGAGCTTTTTCATTTTCTTGTCATCCCTTTTCTTTTCGATTGGAACTAAAAACTCGCTCTTGAAAAACTTTTGATCTCCCAATAAGCCTTTATTGATAAAGTTCATCTGTGACCAGATATCCATTGTGCTGTTTTCCAATGGAGTACCTGTCAATATCAATCTAAACCTAGACTTCAGCTTATTTACCGACTTCGCTATAATGGAATTAGGATTCTTGATCGCTTGAGATTCATCCAAAATCACATAATTGAAATAGTACTCTTGAAGAATATCTATATCCAAACGCACGATTCCATAAGATGTCAATACCAAATCATAATCCTTGAATTGCTCAGGATCCTTAACCCTATTCGTGCCAGTGTAGACAAATACTCGCAAATCCGGCGTGAATTTCTTCGCTTCAGCTTCCCAGTTATAAATCAAGGAAGTCGGCATGATTAGCAAGGTAGCATTCAAGGAGCCTGCATCTTTCGCATTTTGAAGCATAGCCAATGTTTGCACTGTCTTACCAAGACCCATATCATCGGCCAAACAACCTCCGAAATTATATTTTTGCAAAAAGGTCATCCAATTCAAGCCAGCCTTTTGGTAAGACCTCAGGCTTCCTATAAAATGACTGGATTCTACAGCGTCTTCTATTTCTTCAAAGTTCTGCAACTTTTGAAGTTTTCTGCTCATCGTGATCTTTGCCAAATTCTCGCCTTCAAGCTCTTTGATCAAAGCCACATGATACTTTTTCAATTTGAGAACATCCGAATCATCATCATCACTCTCATCTATAAAAGCGAACAACTCTGAATACTCCACACGCCACTCATCCGGAATTACGGCGATTTCTCCATTTGGCAACTTAAACTCTCCCTTCTTAGATAGAATGGCCTTTCTAAGCTCTTTGAAGGAAATCTGGTAAGATCCAAACATGATTACCGCTTCAATATCGAACCAATCGATATTTTCATTGATTTTGATTTCAATAGAAGGCTTGCCAAGAAAATACTTGATCTCTTTTTTAGTATTTGACTGGCTTATTTGAATTCCATTATTCTCAATTACTTCTTTAAGCCCATTGAGCAAATCCATAGCTTGGCCAATATCATATTGGTGCTCATCAATCAGGTCCACTCCATTTATTTTGAGAATATTCAAAATAAACTGCTCATAAGAAGAATCTCTTTTTACTCTAACAAATGTATAATTATCGCCATCCTTATTCACTTCCACGCTAATGGACTTTTGGACTGCAGTGTATTTGAACAAATGAGAACCATATTTGAAATAAAGCTCAAACCCAGCCTTCTTATTCTCATCTCCCTCATCAACTATATCCAAGAAATATATATAAGGCACCGGCTTTTCTCTTTCTGTCACGATATCAAAGCCCTTAGCATAAACATCGTAATCGGCGATTAAATTCGCGACAAAGTTATTGTAGTATTTTTCTTCAATAGCTTTAGGTATTGCGATGAACTTCTTATTTAGAAAAGGCTTGATCTTCTTGCCATCAACATTTTTCTTAAAACTATAAAGTTTGCCACTGCAAATCATCCAAGCAGGCGTATTGCAAATCAAGAACGCTCCTTTATACTGAAACTCTACTTTGTTGTCTCCATGCTTGATCGTTGGAAAATAATGCGTGTTGTCATCATTTCTTCTGAAATGAAATAAAACAGAAGCTTTCTCCTTCTGAATATTAATATGATGCTGGGCAGGCTCGCCATCATTGCCCATTTCATAAAGATCTTTCCCTGATTTCTGAAGTATTTCCAATACTTGCGATCTTTTTCCTTCCAAATACTCCACTATATTCGCCTTCGTTTCCTCAAACTTGGGATTAGAGTAAATCTTCTGAAAAAAGTCTGTTACAGAAATATGTTTATTGTAAAATTTATGAATAACCACTTCTTGTTGCATGCTATCCATAAGCTTGATCAACTTGTAATCTATTTCATCCAATGCGCTGGAAAACTCCTTTGCATTTTGGAAAGAAATATTTTGATGCGTCAAAGTCAACTTTCCCGTTTGGTCAAGTTGCACCACAAAGGATTCGATAAGATAGCCTAAATATTCATGCTCAAAAAGAGAGTAAATAATTTTAAACGGATCAGAGGTTGATACTTTCATTTACTAAACGGGTGTATTTCACAAAATGTGAACAATATAGTGAAATATTAAAAATATCAACTCTTAAATTTGTAAAAAATGATATTAATCCGAAAATTTAAAAAAATTTGGACACAACTATTCACAGATACTATTTTGCATGAAAATGAATCTGAAAACACTTAGTAAAATAAATTGGGTATTGATAGCCATCGCGTTGCTTACATTCTTTTACAGTCTGAGAGACCCAAGACATGCATATGTGGCTGGAGGAGTAGCATTAGCCTTGTGGGCCATAGCCTATGGTCTGGAATTGTATATCAAAAAGCAGAGAAAGAAAGAAGAGCAGTAAGCCCATCTTCCATGACCTGCATGCTATTTTGGTATGCTTCTGTTCACATAGTCGCCGAACTCCATAATTTGACGATCGTAATCTTTTTCGTTAAAATACGGTGACGTAATCAGAAAGTCGGCAGAGCTTGTATTACTGGCTACTGGAATATTATACAACACGCCAATTCTAAGCAATGCTTTCACATCCGGCTCATGCGGTTGCGCTTCCAATGGATCCCAGAAGAAAAACATCATTTCGATTTTTTCTTCGCAAATCATGGCTCCTATTTGCTGATCTCCACCTAGAGGTCCGCTTTTAAGCTTTTCAACGGTAACATTCAGCGTCTCTTCTAGCAACTTTCCTGTAGTGCCTGTAGCATACAATATGTGTCCTTGAAGCTTCTCTTTATGCTTTTCCGCCCAAGCAAGCATTTCCGCTTTCTTATTATCATGGGCAACCAAAGCGATTTTTTTACTTTTGGTAAGTGCTTTTGTAATCATATCAAAAAATTTTCTAAAAATACTCACCAAAAGAACGTTATTTTTCCCTCAATAGTTTATCGAGGGAAAATAGTTTTGTTAAATATTAATGAGAAAAATCATCTAAAACCCATCGTCATTAGCTATTTCCTCATCTTCTTCCTCTTCAAAGACACTTTCATCGTTATCCTTGTTGTCTGACTTATCTTTTGGTTTCTCTTCAGAGACCTTTTCTTCAGAATCTTCTTCAAAGACATTTTCTTCATTCTGCTGTTTCAGAGCTTCCTCTTCAGCTTTTTTCTCCTTGCGTCGCTTTTTCTTCTCTTTCTTTGATAATTCTTTCTCAGACTCTTCCTCAGCACCAAACACATCCTCTTGCTCTTCCTCTAAATTATCCGGTTCTTTCTCCTCGACAGTATCATATAAGTTTTCGTCATCAAATCCTCCTTCCGGAACATTTTCATCGCTGAACAATGGATCTTCATATTCCTCATCCTCGCTTGGGCGATCAAAAGCACCGCCTCCAAGTTGATACTCTTCCTCGTCTTCTTTCCCCAGATAATCTTTTCTGAATGAACTAACAAAACTAGAAGCGACAAAATTATCCGCTATCTCGATACTCAAGCTACCCGGCTTGCCTCCGACTTTCTTGGCCGCTATTTCATTAAACTCTCCTTTGGATGATATGATAGATAAAAGTCTCTCTTCTCCATTGTATTTGAAGAAATACCATAAATCAGTTGAAACTTTAAAGAACAAATTAATAATATCTCCCTCTGGCGATTTCACAATTTCCAAATATCCTTCCGTCTTATGATTGATATTTTGATCCATCATATTCGAAATGCCTATCTTCCCGTCATTATACCAAGCATGCTTGTCTTCAGACCATTTCATATCGACATTCGAAATTACAAGTTGTGATTTTGGCAATTGACTCGAAGCCATAACAAATGGCTGGCCTTCCAATTTCGAAACTTCGTCATAGGCCTTGACAGCTTTGTCTCCTATGATCTCAGCAGCCTTGTAATATAGCTTAACTCTATCAGGCTCCGCCTCAATATTTCCGACATGAAGCAATCTTTCAGAAATTGAATTACCCAGAGCCGCGTAAGCAGATGAAGAAATTGGAAGGTCAAGCATCATAAATGCATTCATCTCAATTTCACTCTCATTCAAATTACCCTTTCCTATTGCTGATGCTACAATTCCCAATCCATCCTGCAAAGTGAAAGGATTCACCAAGTCCACCAGACCTTCAAACTCCACATCCGATGTTTCCTCATTATATCTGAAGACTTTACCTGCGTAACTATTTCCAGAACTTTTGGCTGTATCCTCAATGGCATAGGCTCCTTTGTCCTGATCATAAAACAACATACCGCTTGGACTAAAGAATCTTTGGTCGTCAAAATTCTTCTTCTCAAAAATAAATGTAGAATACAATGAATTGCCTTCATCCCCATAGAATATACCCGCTTCCAGAGGCTGTTCTGAACCATCTTCGCCTACACTTACACTAGTGTTGAAATCGAACCTTACTTCTTGCTGCTCTTCATCCTGACTGACATATTTAATCCATGTGTCGTATTCATCAATATTTTGCAAATCAAGTTTCACCAAACCATCAAGTTTCAAGGCCTTATTGGTCGCATACATGGTCACATCTCCCTTGAAATACATTCCAGGAGAAATGATCAAATTATCTTCCTCATTGATTGTTCCTCCAGATACCGTATGCTTCACAGGCACGTCGGATGCCTTTTTAAACAAACTTTTCTTTTCCAGCTCCTCCACGAATTCAAACTCTGCAAATTCGATCGCGAAAGTATCGGCAGCGGCATTTACAAACTCGTATGTCGCATTACCCATAAATATATCTCTTGAAATAATACTAATGCTACCATCATATAGTTTATGATACTCGTTCTCTGCATCAATAATCAACTTAGCTTGATCCAGTTTATCGATATTGGCATTTTCTCTAATCAAAATTTGATTCTCAAAAGGAATAACCTTTGCATCAGCAACCAAAATATATGGTATTCCTGACACGGTCATCTCATAGGTATTGATATCATATTCGGCATTTGTAGCCATAAAATTCAAATCTCCCAACTCTTCCTTGGTCGCATAAAAATATGAACTTGAAATATCCACTTCTTCAGGCTTGGTCATGACAATCTTATCTTCATTCAACAGCCATCTGGCTTTATCGATTGAGGTATTGAACTGAACATATGGAAATGTCAATGACGCTGCACCTACTTGCTCTGATTTAATATCCGCATAGTTTTCCGCCAATCTAAAGTCTAGCTTCACATCATTGGCAAACATCGATGGCTTGTCAGGATTGTCAGATTCAACTTCAAATTCAGCTCTTCTCGCCTTGAATCGATCCTCTCTAAATGTATATTCCTCAGACTTTGTATTCGAGCCCCTTGTCACCAATGTTCCAGCTCCAAAAAGTCCCTTCTTGGAAACAATCGCCAAACTATCCAAGGTTGCAGTGCCTTCATACATGACAAAAGGCGTCTTTGTATTGAAGATCTTCATACTATCATTTTTTGTATCCCATTTCATATGAAAATCTTCCGAAATTAAATCCGGAAATGTAATCGGATCATAAACTCCTGCCTTGATCTCCGCTTGAGCTCCATTTCCGACAACAGAATCCAAATAGAATGTAAACTTGTCTGAGCTTAAATTAGTCGTCAAATAATCGATAGAACCATTTCCTGTCAATCCCTGATTATCTAGTCTAACTTCATTATAGAACTTTCCTTCATCGTTATACAGTTGAAAGCCATCTTCAGGCACATCATGAACAAATCCTAGAGAATTATCTTCCATGATCGACAGCTTTTGCGTAAAGTCAGGGAAAATACCTCCTGAATGGAATGTTCCTTCAAACCCAATTGCTGAAGGATTGCTATCACTCATCCCATCAACCTCAAAAGGCGGTATCTCGAAAAATACGGTATGGTCATAAGCTCCATCCAAAACGGCTTGATCGTCAAAGTAGACATATGCTCCTGTTGTAGAGTTGAAATACGGGAATTTCTCGTACTTTTCCTTACCAGATTTGTTGTCAGGCATATTAATATATAATGTTCCAGATGAATTTGTCATCTCGGTATTAATATTATGCTCCGCCATCAAGCTATCCTTGAAAGCTTCTTGTTGTTCTTTGGGCGCTCCAACTAATTTATTTCCAACTTCTTTTTTTCTTCCATCCAATTGAGTCGAGTCTTCAGGCACATGAAGCTTGATCGAGTCAATTTGCTGCAAATCCACCAAAAAGCTGTCATACTTGAATGTAAACTCTTGCCCAACAAACTCGAAATATCCTGAAAACAATTGTCCGTTGAACTTAAAATCCCTATTCGCAAGCATCGTTATTTCTTTATTTTCAGGCATGATATACACATCCAGCAACTCACTAAGATAGAATTTGGATATACCTCTGATCTTCATCGATTTGTCTTCCAAATTCAATGAAGCATTAGCTCCGCTACTTGTAATAGATGGAATAGACAACTGGTCAAAGTCTTTTTTCTTTCTCCATGCTTCCAAATAATGGTCTGTCTTTTCCAAGATCTTCACTTCACCAACTTGATCGTCATAGTCGATAAAACCATTCTCTCTCAAGACAATCATGGCTTCATGAACTCTGGCATCTTGTTGCTTGTATTCTTTGGACAATTCAGTAATCAAAAACTTGCTTCTATCCGTTTTCTTACGATAATGAACAATCAATGAAATTGGATGAAAACCATATCCATTTGATAGTTCTTTCATATTATCTTCGTTGAAATAATCTTTAGACTCAAAAAAGGCTGGAATATATCCACGAGCATGGGCTATTGATATATCCAAGCTATCTCCTCCAACAGGCCACTCCAAATAATCGGCTTTTATATCCACATCGAAGTATGAAGCCCAAAAAGGTGTTTTTTGATACTTGCCTTTATTTTTAACAGCCCAAAGCAAAGAGTCGCCGGAAGTAAAGCTAACAGTCAAATTAGGGTGATAAATAGAATCTCTTTGATGATAAATCGTCAAATCAGACTCATTAGAATTCAACACTGAGTCTTTTACTATGAAGTATTTGGATCTCAACTGAAACTTTGTTCTGCCAGCCTCAAGGTACTTAGCTGTTGAAATGCCATCAATCAATGATTTACTTGATATCTTATTCCCTCGAATAGCAAAGCCTCCGCTGAATTCCATATTCGGGCAAGTAACGTTATCCCAAGCGTTATTATTCAAATAAGAAGTAAATTGAGGCATGTTTGCATCTTCTTTGCGTCGAGACTTCTGTAATTTCAATATAAACTCTCCCTCGGCACTGGATTTCAATTTTCCAGTATAGTTCATGTTCGCTTTTTGAGAAATTATCTCTCCCTTTCTAAGATCAAACACAAAATCGCCTAATTGGCAATTTACGCTATCAGCCGACAAGCCTGCATTTTCCCAAGTCACCTTTCCTCCTTGGCCCACGAATACTTGTTGATCAATAATAAAAGCACCCTTAGTTCCTATAATACTGAAGGTATCGCTGCCGAAAGGCACCTTCAAATTCAAAGAAGAAAAATTAACAACGGCTCCTGAACTTACAGGCAAATCCATTGCGGAATACATTTCGACAAACAGCTCAGGATCCATGCCATTATCAGAATCTTCTTCCTCCACTTCGCTATCATCTGAAGAAGCGGTATTTGTATCCCATTGTCCCCATTCATCTGATGCCTGACTATCGGAAGTATCGTCTCCCCATGGATCATCGGAATTACTCGAATCACCCCAGCCGTCATCATCGCCCCAACCATCGTCATTGGACACAGGTTGATCCCATGAACCTTCGTCAGCCCAAGGATCCGAATTATCCTCTTCAGGTTCTTCTTCAATAACTTCCTCTACTTCTTCCTCCTTCTCCTCTACAATTGGCTCTTCCTCCACTACCTCTTCGATATCCTCAAAGCCTAAAGTATATTGAAACTCCTCAGCCAATACTTGATATCTTCTCGTATGAAACAAAGCATTGTACTCATACCAGTTTCTCAAACTTTTCAGGAAAAGGGTGAATTGTTGATTGTTATAGTTGGCGAAACCCTTATCGATATATGATAAAAGGTCATTAAGCTGAGAAGCGCTAACATCGCCATTTTTAACAGAAGCATTGATGATGCTAATGTAATCCCGAACATGAGGATTTAGCTTGTATTTTTTATCAAATGCCTCGACAAAGAAGGTTCTGATCTTCTCTTTATGAGCTTGGGAAAGTTGTCCTGAAACCCACAATGAATCAAATTGCATTCCTTCCGAACTTTGGCCTTCCGAACTCAAAGTCGACAAAGCGGTATTTAATCGGTAAGACAAGGAATCTAAGTCCTTAACAATATTCTTTTTTACTGCTTGCCCTACGGCTTGCTCCGGCAATACGAAAATCACTAGAGCAAACAAGACAAACACTATATGTCGTAATAATTTCATCAAATGAAGATAGTTTTATACCAAAAACCAATCAAAGCAATATGTCTGATATATTAAATTATAAAATAGCATAAATGTGTGACAATCTTATAATAATATCCCCATTAATTTAAAAAAAATACGGCACATTCAATGCGCCGTCATTATAATTGTTGTATCTATTTAACCCATTCAACAAAGTCGTTTATATCTTTTCTTTTGCCTTCCGGCCAAATTTTAGGCTTGCCTATGAACACAAAACCTAGCAATTTATCTTGCTCGTCCAAATCAAAAAAAGACTTGGCTTCTTCAATATAAGTCACGCCTCCTGTTCCCCAATACATCCCCACATCATACGCGGCCGCTGTCAAATACATATTCTCAACTGCGCAAGAAACAGCTTCGATTTCCTCTATCTCAGGCACCATGCCACTGGATTTCATTCCAATTGATATGATATGAGAGGATAGCAATGGTTTTGTCAGCAACTTCTGGTAATTCTTCTCATCAAAGTTTCCTTTATTTGTCGAAACTTCCTTGTAGCATTCGGCCATAAAGTTTGCCAGTTTCTTAATTCCCTCTCCAGTATACACCTTGAATCTCCATGGATACGTCAATTTATGCATCGGAGCCCAATGAGCATTTTCCAGCATTTGCTGAACAATATCATCCTCAACAACTTCTCCAGTAAATAGCGTAGGAAAAATGGACCTCCTTCTCTTTATCAATTCATTAAATTGCTCACTATTCATTTTTCTAAAATATATTTTATTGACATTTAATTGAATATATGCAAAGTTGAAACGTTAAAAAAACAAATATTGAAAAACGATTATCAATTTGGGTCGTATCTTAACGCTGAAGTGAGTTAAAATAATATAGTTAGCATGAGACAAAAACTGCTACGAGAGGGTTCGAAAGAACTCAGCTACGAAATACGAGGAATCGTAAAGAAAGCGGAGCAATTGCAAGCTCTGGGACAAAACATCATTTGGGAAAATATCGGAGATCCCATAGCCAAAGGACTAAAAGTACCACAATGGATGAAAGACACTCTCAAAGATCTCATTCAAGAAGATCATACTTTTGGATATTGCCATTCAAAAGGAGTGCCTCATACAAGGCAATACTTGGCTAAGAAAAACAATGAACTCGAAGGCGCGCAAATCACCGCGGATGATATTTTGTTTTTCAATGGCCTAGGCGACGCCATCGCCAAGTTATACCAATTTCTAGAGCCTACATCTCGAATTATTGGGCCATCTCCCGCCTACTCAACTCACTCTTCAGCGGAAGCCGCCCACGCCAATCACCAACCGATCACTTACAAGCTGGATCCAGACAACCACTGGTTTCCTGATTTGGATGATCTGTACAACAAAGTAAAATACAATCCCAATATCGTTGGAATTCTGGTCATCAATCCTGACAATCCTACAGGAATGATATATCCCGAGCATATTCTCAGAAAAATATTAGAGATTGCCGAAGAGTTCAACTTGATCGTCATATCTGACGAAATATACATGAACATCACTTATAATGGTGCTGAAACCAAAGCCTTGGCTGAAATCATCGGAAATCAACCAGGCATTGCTCTTAAAGGCATTTCCAAAGAATTTCCATGGCCAGGAGCTCGTTGCGGATGGATGGAGTTCTACAATAAAGAAGCCGACCCTCAATTTGAGGCTTTGTGCTCGACTTTGGAAAACGCTAAAATGATAGAAGTATGCTCTACCAAGCTTCCTCAGCTTTCCATTCCTAAGATCATGGAAAATCCAGCATATCAAAAGTATCTGATTGAACTAAGAGAAAAAATCGGCAAGAGAAGCCAAATTATCGGAAATCTACTTCAAGATACGCCAGGCATATACTTCAACCCAACGAATGGTGCTTTTTACAATACTATTATTTTCAAAGAAGGAGTATTGAAGCCTCATCAAAAATTAAAAATAGAAGATGGGAAAACGAAAGAGCTGGTAGAATCTTGGTTCGAAAAAGAGCCTGAAATGTCCTTGGACAAAAGATTTACTTATTATCTCCTTGCCGCAAAAGGAATTTGCGTAGTGCCTATTTCTTCATTTTGTTCTGAATTAAGCGGCTTTAGGATCACGCTACTGGAAGAAAATGAAGATATCTTAAAACACACATTTTCTGAACTTAATAAAGCTATTAATGAATTCATAGAATCATAACAAGGCTATATTTGAGATTTAGTTTGGCTATTTTAAATTTAATTACAGAAATTTGTAATTAATACTTAATTGTATTATTCAATGTTTTGTGTTAAATTTCAGTTCTGATAGCCAAACTAAATCGTGTGTATGCTTAAAGAAATCGAACAGCAATCATTGCCGGATATTTCTCTCACTAAAGAGTTGAACATACTTTATCTGGGCAATTCCTACGATGATTGCAGCTTATTGCAATCCATCCTTAACCACACGCCTTACATTTTCAAAAGCGAACTTATCTATCATTGGGATAAAGCTGTCAATTTGATTCAAAAGAAATTCTGGGACATGATCATATGTCCTTATGAAATGAATCAAATTCACTCTCTTGACTTGATACGATACGCCAAAAAGAATAAAATCACGACGCCTTTCATCATCATTTCAACCGAGCAGAATGAAGAGCATGCTGTGAAGGCGATCAAATTTGGCGCAAGAGATTATATCTTGAAAAATAATCTCAAAAGGCTTATCCCAGCGATAGAAAGAGAAGTCAATACGCATAGAGAAAAAAAAGAAGCAATAACCAAGTTCAAAAACTTTGACCTGAGTTTATTCAATGACAATATCTTATTTGAATACTCTCCTGCCATGGTCTGGATCAAAGATCTGGAGAACAATATATTGCTGGCCAATATCAAGTCTGAAGAGTATTTTGTTAGAAATATCAAGGAAATCAATCAAAAGTCTCTTTTTGAATTGGCTCCAAAGTATGCAAAAAAATACTACGAAAAAGATTTAAAAGTAATCAAAACCCAACAACCTTTGCTTGGGGTTGTTGAGCCATTTGAGAATAGATATGGCGAACAGAAATGGATTCGTACAGATAGAATTCCCCAATTCGATCAAATGGGCCATATTACCCAAATTCTAACTTTTTGCTTGGATGTCACTGAGCAGAAGTTGAAAGAAATTGAAAAACACAATTTCTCGGAAAGACTTCAAGCAGCTATAGAAACCAATAAAATCGGACTTTGGGAAATCGACCTAAAAAAAAACACACTCAATTTAAGCGATGAGTTTCTGCATAATGTTCTAAAGATCCGAGAAGGACAGTTTGACAATAATCTAGACAGTGTTTTGAAACTGTTTTTCTCAACTGAGGATTACGAATTGATCAAAGAGAATATTGCTGGCTATTCCAATAAAAAAATCAGCGGCTTAAATTCTTGTTATAAACTTCAACTAAGCGATAAGAAAAATATCTATGTATCAGTCAAGTCAAAAGCCATAGACTGGGATGAAAATGGCGATCTGACTAAAATCACTGGCACAATCACAGATATAACACACCAAAAGCTCTCTGAAGTTGCATTAAGCGACAGCAGGTTCAAGCTTAACGATGTTCAAAAGATTTCGAATATTGGCAACTGGCAATATTCTACCAAAGACGGAAATGTAAGCATCTCGAAAGAAGTCATCAAACTCATGGAAATGGAAGGTGACAACGAAAGGACGCAATACAAGGCCAAGCATTTTATCAAAAACATCCATCCTCAAGATATGAGACTTGTCTTCACTGCAGTGAATATGAGTTTGCAGAATGGAGAAAGCAATGAAATCAAGCACAGAATCGTCGATAAAAATGGAGAAGTCAAATGGGTGATCAACAGTATTATCTCCAAAAAAGACGATAAAACAGGCTTTGATGTGGTATTTGGTGCCATACAAGATATCTCCAGTCAAAAGAAAGCATTAGACCAGCTTAGACATAGTGAAAAGAAATATAGATTGCTGGTAGAGCAAGCTTCGGATGGCATTATAACTTTCGACCAGAATGGCAATATCACTGATTTCAATAGTCCTCTTGTAGATATGTTGGATATAAGCTATGAAAATGTCGCTGACCATAGCATTTATGACATATTGGAGTTTCAAGAAAATATCGAACTCATCAGCACATTGGATCAAAACTCCAATCAAAGCATGCTTTTCGATCACATCGACTTGATTACATACAACAACAACAAAATTCCTGTTGAGATAAACGCAAAAAAAATAGATGTCAATCAATATCAAGCGATAATCAGAGATATCAGCGAAAGAATAATCAAGGATCAAGAGCTTCATAGAAGTCATTGCAAAAATTCAGCAATATTGAAAGCTATTCCTGACACCATGTTAATCATTAATCAGGAAGGCATCATCATTGACTTTTATGACAGTCATTTGAATCCAAATGAATACATAGGCTGCTATGCCACCGCATTTTTCGATGAAAATACATTTGACGCTGTCAAAAAAGGATTCGAAAAAGCAATGAAGCAAAGCCAGACTATCATTATCGAATTTCAAAAACCAAATCATAATACCGACCTTATCAGCTATTATGAAGCTAGAATAAGAGTAAAGCAAGACAAAAAATTCCTTGTAATCGTCAGGAACATCACTGACAAGATCAAGGCTAATAACAAGCTTGTGGAAGTGAATCATGATTTGGAAACTTTCATGTATAAATCATCTCATAACCTTAAAGGGCCAATAGCTAGTATATTAGGCATGGTGAATGTCTTCAAGCTGGATGTCGAAGACGATAAAAGCTTGCAATATATCAGCATGCTTGAAGAAAGCGCTTTGACACTCAACAATACACTTGAAGAGCTTGTGGAAGTAGCTAAAGTGAAGCAAGATGTGAATTACATTGAAACGATAAGTTTTGAAAATATACTTAACAATTGCATTAAGATACTAGAAAAAAAATATGCCCATGAAAACATAGAATTCCAACTAGAGAACAACCAAAACAACCCTCTAAACAGCGATGCCAAGCTTATCAATAAAATTCTCATGCACATTCTGGACAATGCCATAAAATTCAGAAGTACCAGAAGATCCCCCTCTATTTTCATTTCAATCAATGGCAATATGCATTATACATACCTCTCAATTAAAGATAATGGCAACGGCATAATAGAAAAGTTCCACGACAATATATTCGACATGTTCTTCAGAGCTAGCGAAAAATCTGTCGGATCAGGGCTTGGTTTATATATATGCAAACAAGCTGTGAAAAGAATAAAGGGCCAGATTTCAATACATAAGAGCGACGAAACCGGGACAACAATGCTGGTATCGCTTCCGAATCTGGGAAAGTACAACTTTTAACTAATTAACCTATGTCAAAAAAGATTTTTTTAGTGGACGATGATGAGATTCATTCCTTCATTTTGGAAACCTACACTAAAAAAGTTTCCGATGGATTCTCCGTCGAAAAATTCATCAATGCCGAAAAAGCATTAAACGCTCTTCGTGCAATAGCTGAAACAAAAAATGAATTTCCAAACTTCATTTTCATCGACTTGGATATGCCAGTGATGAATGGATTCGAGTTTCTTGAAGTGTATGATCGTGAGTTCTATCCTCAATTTCCAGATGTGAATTTGTACTTTCTAAGCTCTTCTATGAACGAAAATGAAGAAAAAACCATACTTAAATCGCCAGCCGTTATTTCATTCATCAACAAGCCAATTTCTCTAGATACATATAAAAAATGTCTTGAGGAAAAAATTCAAAAAATGAAATCTGTGCAATAATGTATATCACGATTAATTTTTTATGATTTTCAGAATCATCCTCCATTGTGTTCCTTAGAGAGGGAAATAAAATGGATAAAAAATCAATCGAAATTATGTCTAATAGATTTACGAGATTAAAAAAATAATGCTAATCGATATCAAATCGATTAGCATTATCATACTACCTAAGCTATCTCTAATACACCTCGTCTCCTCTAAGCATTCTGAACTTCTTTCGCGCTTCCGAGGTAAAAATGCTTCCTTTATGCTTTATGAGAAACTCTTGATACAATTCCATTGCCTTATTCTTGTCTGTTTTCTCATAAAGATTGGCTAAAAGAAAATGGGCGTCATCTCCCAAAATATCATGAGAATAATCTTCAATCAATAATTCCAAAGAAGCTATCGCCTGATCATCTTGTCCCAAAGAAACAAAGATATTAGCCTTTGCCCAGTGCAATTCATCCGTCAAACTATGTCCGGGAAATTCATCCAACATTTTATCAATCGCCAATAAAGCACTGTCTTTTTTATTTTGAAATAACATCAAATCAATAGCAGAATATCTCTTCATTGCATATTCGGTGCTGTCCAAGCCTGTATTGTCCTTGATAAGCAAGCTTAAAGCCATCGCATCATTAGCAATCTTCTTGGTCGTTCCTTCTTTAAGTATATCCAAGTGAGCCTTTGCCAAATCAAAATCTCCGTTGAAATACGATAATTTCGCATTCTTGAATTTCGCTTCGTATGCTATTGGAGTGCTTTTAGCCTCTTTTTCCACTTGCGAATATAGTAATGAAGACTCCCATGGTTCTTGAGTAAATATATGTAAATCTCCTAGATCCATTTTCGCTTTCAATCTAACGCTTCTGCCTGTGCGCGCATTATCAATAACAAAATTCAATTTCTCTTTTGCTGTGTCAAACTGATGCAAATAAAAAGCATGGAGCATCGCCTGATTTCTAATTCCCTCCAAGCTTGTCTTATTTGCGCCGATATCGAGAAATAATTTATCGTATTCTGCGATCAAATTATTGATGGCATCCAAGTCAACCGGATAAGTGCTCTTCACATGCTCTGATTTCGCTTTTATCGCATTTTTGCGAGCTAGTGCATAAAATGGTGTATGGCTAAAGTTCGACGTGATATAATCAAAAATTTCGATAGCCATCTCATAATCTTTGTTAGATAAGGCAATGCTCCCTATCTCGTACACTTTTTCACCATTTCCTTTTTCGCGTATTTCCAAAGCTCTCGCTTGGACAAAAGCTCCGTAGAAATCTTTTTGCTGCAAGTTTGTCCAAATCAAAAGTTCAACGTAAGGTCTTTTATTATCTTCCTGAACTAATTCAACTAATTTTTCTTCTAAGCTATCAATATCCTCTGGCTCCTTCATTGTTCTTTGAAGCACATTCTTGATATAATTGATATTCGAAGCATTGTATTTAAGAATATTCAGATACTCATTAAGCATCTTATCCTTGTTATTCGACAGGATGTAAATATTCGCAAGTTCATAACCATAGATATTATCTTTCTTTAGAGCTTTACGACTGTCTAAATAAGCTTTTTCAGCCCAAGTATAGTATTGCTTATGAAAAAAGTATTGAGCGATAGATCTGGTTCTTTGTTGATCTTTTTTCTTTTCATTAATGATCTTTTCAAAGATCTCATTCGCTTCCGCTTTATCCCCACTGATTAAATAATAAATTCCTTCATCTATTTTAAACTTTGGATTGTTAGGGTAAAAACGATTGACCTTCTTTATATACGATTTCGCTTTTTTAAAATCTTTAGAAGATAATAACAAGTCAAAGTAATTTTTGTGGATAAGTAGAATGTTTTCTTTCTTTTTCGCCAGCTCTTCATAAATGACCAATGCTTTATCCACATCTCCTTGCTCGAAATATTCATTCGCGAGCAGAATTTCATTGTTTGATTGCGATTTTGAGATGTATGGAGTACAAATCAATAGAATCAAACATGCGAACGAAGCAATAATTTTATAAAGCTTTTTACTTATCAACATTTAATAGGTATTTATATTAATAATTTATTTTTAAAAAACTGTTTATTATTATTATTAAGGTGTGGATTCGTTGAAAACTAATTGATTTTGTTCTTGTTTCTTAACAAGTCTTATTTTTTAAACAAGATGAGTTATTTAACAAACATCTTATCCACATCTATCTAGTTGTTATTTAGCAAATTAACAAAAAATACGCTTGATTTTTAATTTTTGTGGATAACTTGTTGTTTATTATTAAATCGTGGATGATTTGTTGAAAAAGCGCTTTTTAAGACCAGTTTATACACTGTAGAGAGGAGTTGCTTATAGATTTGATTTGAGTCTGTTGATTTGTGGATCATAATGGTGGATTTATAAGGACTGAAATCGGCTTGTTTGTTGACATATCAACAATTATCCACATAGATATTCACATAAAATCGTTCCTGATTTGATTTTAGCGCCTATTTTAGCTTTTATCCACATTTAGAATTTATGTGCTTAACTTTTTAAGTATTTTTTCAATTTTACTGAATTTCCAGTCTTACTTTTCTCTAAAATTTTATCTGATTGCGCGAATAATTCTAAAGCCATTTTATTTCTTATGATTTTGAGTAAAGTCAAATCTCAAAAAATGTCTTTCTGATTAAGTTCGAATTGATTAATGTTCATCCAGATTGATTTTTCTAGATTCTATTTTTTCTAGTTCTTCAGTAGAAAATAATGGGAATAAGAAATCACATGGGATAATGTCTATTGCTCACTATCTCTTTTCATTACTTTTTTTGAGGATAATGGGCTGAAGTGATATTTCGATTTCTGAAATTTTGATTAATTAGAATTGATGAGTTTAATGGCTTTGAATAAGAGATATTATTCACTTTAAAGAAGCGGAATGCTACGATTTGCTTGTTGTATTAGAATAAAAAATAAAAATTGAAGGACGAGAGATGCTTCAGTTAAAAAATGAGGCATAAAAAAAGCCCTGTCGATTATCGACAGGGCTTTTTTCTTTATTAATAATATTTTAGAAATCTAAATTGATGTTTCCAATTTCCCAGTTTGCGCGAACTATTACTTTGTCTTTAAAGAAATATACAGGCTCAGGTGGAGTTTTTGTTAAAATATTTCCTGGATCCCATCTGCCATTTCCATTTTTATCAACTATGATTCTGATTCTATATTCACCTGGATCAAGATCTCTGAAAAAATATTCTTCTCCGTTGTATTGTTGGTCGTACAGCTCATATTTGGCATTCAATAACTGAATGATATAGTTTGGCTCTTCTGTAGTAATTGATCCCGCTAGGCTACCTACGAGCTCTTCCTTTGCGAAAGTAAAGGCTTTCTGTATCTCACTAGAGCTATCGTTCTCAATGGTTACAAAGGCTCCTCTGCCTCCATATAAAAGCACTTTATTGAATTCTGTGATTGGAATCGAATCATAAAGAATAGTGTCAAGCTCTATGTTTTTTTCCAGTGTTACATGGTTTCTTGTATTGTTGAAAGTAAGATCCTCTTCGGTTATTTCAATTGTATTCAAAGAGTCATAGTAGAAGAAAATACTATCTGTAATGACTTCCTTAAGCGGTTTTGAAAAAGAATATTCAGCTTTGAAATTATGAGTGATATACTTTCTTTTACCCGGATCAAAGCTTTCTTCTAGTTCGGCAGGCTTCCTTCTGGATTCTCTGAATTTCATGTAAAGGGTGCTGTCAGTCTTATTGGTCAATGAATCCATTGCAAAGACTTCAAGCTTAATGCTATCCTCTTCTCCTAAGCTATCCAGATTGTAAAACTGTATTGTTTTATTATCTGAGAGAAGGTTATAAATAAGACTTCGATCACTTTTGATATTAAAAGTATCTATGTATTTATTAAAGCCTATTTGAAAATATGGTCCAGATGCTACTGCTTTTTGTATTTCAAGCTCTCTTTCATCCATTAATACCAGTGGAATGTCAAGGTCATAGATATTGCTGTCGATTCTAATAGGGTCGACCAAGAAACCAATTCCTTCGGTTTGTGGATCATATTTTAGGTTTTCATTGGCATCGTTGAATGCGTAAACAAAATATTCTCCAGCTTTTAGATTCGGTATTTTAAATTTTCCGCCTTTTTCTTCCGGTATTTCAACACCTCTTCTTCTAGGTGTTCTTTGTGGACGATCTTTTTCTTCTCTGATTTTAGTGAAGTAATAAGGTCTATCGTTAAAGATAGTCAGGGTATCATTTGCTCTGTATAAAGCTATAACGGTGTTTTTAACTTCTTTGTCTGTCAGAATATCTCTTGACTCGCCACTAGCGACAATCGAATCTAGATAATTGCCTGTGCTAAAAGAAAAAGTTTCTTGATTCAAGCTTAAGCTATTTTTCTCTGTAACATCTTGAATACTATTTTGGAAGTTGATAGTATAAGTAGTGTTGCTATCCAGTGGTTGTAAAAAGCGAATTTCAACGCTCTTACCTTTGAGTTTTGTCATCACTTTTCCACCTAAATCGGGTGTGATGATCATTTCTTTTGTCGGATTATTTAGTTGTACCCACTCATCAAAGGTCAATTTTATTCTATCTCCGGTAAAGTCTATAGATTGATCCTTTGGGGTGGAAGAAATAATAGATGGAGGTATAGAGTCTTTAGGACCTCCAGTAGGTTGGGAAATACTAGCGCAAGACATCCATGTCATGAATGAAATGGAAAAGCCTAAAATGATATTTCCTTTTAGTTTCAAGTTACTTAATAAATGCCTCTTCATATCATAAAAAAAGGAGTGTTAGCCACTCCTAAATGTATTTAAAATAATGTCAGATTACAAAATTTACCTTCCCAAATATACCATTAGTATGGATATGTCTGCTGGAGAAACTCCGCTTATTCGAGAGGCTTGTCCTAGTGTTTCAGGCTTGATCTTGTTTAGTTTTTCTCTAGCTTCCTTTGAAAGAGTTACAATCTCTTCGTAGTTTATTTCTCGTCTGATTTCGAAGTTTTCCAAGCTTTCTATCTTTTCAGCCAGCTTTTTCTCTTTTTCTATATAGTTGTCGTATTTGACGAGAATTTCCGCTTCTTCGATTTCTTCTCTGCTATATTTAAAAAGATATTCTTTAATGGACTCTGATATTTGACCGATTTTTTCACAATCTATTTCTGGTCTTTTTAGAATATTGTAAGCGCTTTGAGATTCTCTTACTGGCGCTGTTCCAAATCTCTCCAAATGCTCATTCAACAAGCTAGGTTTTAGTTTTTTCTGCTTAAGATCATTCAGAATTTTAGCAATATTGCTTTTTTTCGAAAGCATATTGTTGAGACGATCTTCTGTAGCCAATCCTATCTCAAATCCTTTTTGAGTAAGCCTGATATCAGCATTGTCTTGCCTTAGAAGTATTCTATACTCAGCTCTTGAGGTAAACATCCTGTAAGGCTCTTCGGTTCCTTTATTGATCAAGTCATCAATCAAAACACCGATATAAGCTTCAGATCTTTTTAGAATGAATGGGCCTTTTTGATCAATCATCAAAGACGCATTGATCCCTGCCATCAATCCTTGTGCCGCAGCTTCTTCATAACCCGTTGTGCCATTGATTTGTCCAGCAAAGAATAAGCCTTTTACAAGTTTTGTTTCCAGAGTGTTTTTTAGTTGCGTAGGCGGAAAGAAATCATATTCGATAGCATATCCAGGCCTGAACATTTTTACATTTTCAAAACCTTTGATTTTTTTCAAAGCTTTCATTTGCACATCTTCAGGCAAAGACGATGAGAATCCATTCACATAAATTTCCACTGTATTCCAGCCTTCTGGCTCAACGAAAATTTGATGTCTTTCTCTTTCTGCAAATCTGTTGATTTTATCCTCTATGGACGGACAGTATCTAGGGCCCAAGCCTTTGATTCGACCGTTGAACATAGGTGATTTTTCAAATCCTGTTTTCAAAATTTCATGAACCTCAGGATTAGTATATGTAATATAACAGCTTCTTTGTTCTTTAAGCGTTACGGTTTCTGTGCTATAAGAAAATTTTTGAGGCTCGTCATCTCCAGCTTGCTCTTCCATTAGATCAAAGTTCAATGATCTAGCGTCAACCCTTGGAGGCGTTCCAGTTTTCATTCTTCCGGATTCGAAACCTAAGGATACCAATTGTTCTGTAATGCCTTTAGCAGCACTTTCCCCTGTTCTTCCTCCTCCGAATTGTTTTTCTCCAATATGAATAATTCCGTTTAGAAAAGTTCCATTGGTTAAAACTACTGCTTTGGATTTTATTTCAAGGCCCAAAGATGTAGTAACTCCTTTTATCATATTATCTTCAACGATAAGGCCAGTTACCATTTCTTGCCAGAAGTCCACATTATCGGTATGCTCGAGCAATATCCTCCACTCTTCAGCAAATCTCATACGGTCGTTTTGAGTTCTTGGACTCCACATGGCTGGACCTTTAGACCTATTTAAAAGCCTGAATTGTATCATAGACTTATCGGAAACAATGCCTGTTTGGCCTCCCAATGCATCTATTTCTCTTACGATTTGTCCTTTGGCAACTCCTCCAATAGCTGGATTGCATGACATTTGAGCAATAGTGTTCATATTCATCGTTACCAACAACACACTTTTACCCATGTTTGCAGCAGCAGCGGCAGCCTCGCATCCTGCATGGCCAGCACCTACAACAATTAAATCGTATTCCTTAAACATCTTTATTCTTTTTCACAATACCCATTGACCTGCCTATTTAGGAAGGTTTTTCAAATAAGCTGTTTATTGCTTATTCTATAATAAACAAATGTTCCACGTGAAACATAACGGATTTATAGTTCGCTTAGTGTTTCACGTGGAACGTTAAGATTGATTATTGGATTTTATTGAAAATCGCTAGCGATTCATCTTCTTTATCCCTCATATTTTGAGCTTCTTCATCAGATTTGTCTTTGAAGCCTAATAAATGCAATATGCCATGTATGATCACTCTTTTAAGTTCATTATCGAAAGTAGTTTCGAATGATTTGGCATTTTCATTTACTCTGTCAACACTTACGAAAATATCTCCCTCTATAACATCTTCTTCATCGGAATTGTCAAATGTTATAATGTCGGTAAGCGTATCATGGTCCAAGTATTGAACGTTTATTTGATGAAGATATTCGTCGTCGCAAAAAATGAAGCTAATGTCTCCAGATTTTTTACCGTGATTTTGAATAACTGCATCTATCCATTGCTTGATCTTTTCCTCTTCTGGAACTTCAAAAGAAATCTCTTCGCTATAAAACTCTATAGTGGACTCCATTAGTTCAAGTAAAATGTTAGTTCAGCGACGCTTCCTTCCGATTTGAATTCAATTTCATCACAAAGATGCTTCATCAAGAATATGCCTCTGCCGCTTGGCTTGTCAATGTTCTCCGGAGCCGTTGGATCTGGTAGATGATTGTAATCAAATCCCTCTCCTTCATCTGAAACGATGAATTTTATTTCATCTTCGCTATAATTCATGGTTATGCTAACATTTTTAGACTTGTCTTTTTTGTTGCCATGATTTATAGCGTTGTTTACGGATTCCGTAACAGCAATCATTATATTTCCATAAATGTCATCATTAAGATTGAACTTGTCCTTCACATTGTCGATGAAGCTTTCAATGATTCTGATATTTTCACTTAATGATGGTATTTCAATATTTATCGAATCCATTATCAATTATTATCTTTTTGTTTGTTCTTGTTATTGAAATAACGATTAACTTCTTCCTTGTAATATTTATTGAACCTCAAAGGTACGGTTTTTAATCGTTCTAACTCCTTTTCTTTGAGTTTTATATACTCTTCAAAGGCTTTAGGCATTACTTGCTCATAGCTAGACGCCTGTTCTGCTTCCCTTTCTTTCTCGTATTCGTCCTCTCTTTCAGCATTTTCAGCTTCCAGCATCTTGGTGAGAATATCTTCTTGCCTGTTGATCATTTCTTGCGTCAAGCGTTTGTTGACTAGATCAATTTCAGTATTTTCCATGTTTTCGGCAAGCTTCTTATAAGGATTGCCTCCTCCATTTTCTTTGCCTTCTTTCTCTCCTTCGCCTTCTCCCTCAGACGGTTTCCCATTTGGATCTATTTTTCCTTTTTTGTCGCCGTCTTGCTCTAAAGCTCTGCGTATCTTTTCTTGTTCTGAAGCAAGCTTGGAAAGCTCCTCTGAGAGTTGTCTTCCTTTTTTGCCACTCTTTTTCAAGTTTTTAATTTTTTCATTCAGCTGTTTTTGCAAATCGCTGAGTTTGGGCTTTCCGCCCTTTTGCTTAGGATCAGAGTTGCCCATTGCATTTTGCATTTGTTGTTGCATTTGAGTCATCACCTGATCGAGCATGAGCGCGAGGTTGTTCATCGAGGTCATGGCAAACTGTTGTTTGGCCATGGCTTCAGCTACTTTTCTCTCTTTAACTTTTATCGTCGCATTGTCGATATTCGTATTCATGTCGTTCAGTTCTCTGGTCACAAAGCTTGATAGTTGAAAAACCCTTTGCGATAAAGCAATAAGGCTGTCATTGATGATTTTGCTATCATCTTTGATTTTCAACTGTCCCTGAGAGAGTTCAACGAATTTTGGATCCGACTGGTTAACTTTTCTGAACTCTTTAATAAGATCTTCTTGATCAAAGGATATTTTGATTAAGTTAGATTGTATGAATCTTAGATTGTCTAGATTTTCATTAAGAGAAGTCATTTCTGAGCTTGCTTGCATGTCACGCATTTTTTGAGCGAGCTTTTGCATTTCTTTGCTCATTTGCTTTTGGCTTTCATTGGCCTGCTTCTTTTTGTTTTGCTCGTGAGCATTTTGAAAATTGCCTTGTTCGTTTTGAATATTATTTCGCTCTTCGGAAGTATTAGGCATAGCTTCAGGATTTTTCATATCCTGATTCAGTTCGCTAAGTTCTTTGAATTCTTTTTCTAAATCATCGAATTCCTTGTCAATATCTTTTTGTTTTTCGGCGATTTCATCGAAGTTTTTACCAGTGATTTTTTCATTTGACAGCTCCTCTTCTCTTTTTTGAAGCTCTTCGAGTTTGTTGGAAATTTCTTCCGCTTTGAAATCGAATTTCATTCTTTTAAAAAGCTCCAAAGTCCTTTCTAGTTCTTGTTCCAAGTTTTGCTCCTTGGAACTAATCTCGTCAAGCTTATCATTGATATCGTTGACGTCTGATTGTTTTTCCTCGAGCAATTTTTGAAGTTCTCTATAAAGCTCTTTTGTTTCCTCATCAAGCACTTCGCTCATGAGCTTTTGAAGCTCTTTAGCTTTTTCAGCGATTTTATCGTTTTTATCCATTTCATCGAAATGAGATCTTTTGGCTAGTTCCTCCTTGTGTTGTTTTTGTAGCTCCTCAAGCTCTTTATCCAGTTCCTTTTTTTGCTCAACCAATGCTTCAAGCATTTTTCTGTCTTGCCAATCCAAGTATTTTTTGCCTTTGATTCGATTCTCTATATTCTTGATATTGTCTCTGACCTCTTTGGCTTCTCGAATGGATTTTTCTATATCTTTTTGATTGTTACTACTGCTTTGGGCGATGCTTTCTTTTATTTCGCTTTTTTCAGGAGTTTTAAAACTAAAGGTCGCGGTTTTAGCTGTTTTAGCGCCATTGACTTGATCATTGTCTGCTACTTGAAGGTAATAGCTGACATTTTGGCCTGGAGTTAATTTCAATGAATCCAAAGGCCACTGATAATAGTAGCCTTGTTGCGCTTTGTTTTTGGCGATAGACACAGCTTGCCTTTTGTACTTCTTTTCTCCTTCTTTTTTATAATATAAATTCAGGCTGGATATGCCGTAGTCGTCAGTAAGGTTCCCACCGAATATTATGTACTTGTATAGCGTAGTATCCTTGAATTGCTCAAATGTGATTTTTGGATATTGATCTTTTATTACATCGATTTGATATATGATTTGGTCGATATTCGGGCTGAATTCGTTTGATAACTTTATTTCATAAGGGCCACTTTCAGTTAATACTCTTGTGTGAGAGAATAAATTTTTATCCTTGGATTCAAGCGATTCAATTTCTTCTGTTGTTGGAAAAAACATGGATAGAGAGTCAGCGTCCAAAGTGTTGAATATCCATGAGGCTTCTGTTCCTTCCGGTACTGTCAGGTTGCCTAAATTGGCAATTTGTTCGTTGGGAATTTTTGTGTACGAAGGATATTTCAGGTCAACATTGAATCCTCTCAAGTTAGGCCTGTTCTTGACAACTATAAAGAATGGGCCTTCTTTCAGCCCCAGTGCTTCGATATCAAAAGACTCATTGCTTTGCATTTTCGGGAAAGTGTACTTGAAAAGGCCTCCGGGTTCTTTTTGCATTTTTATGCGTCTAGAGTCTGTGACAAGATATAAATCCGCAGGCAAGCTTTCTCCAACAGCTTGTATATTCAATGTGAAGTCTTCATTTTGAAATGCCAATAAACTTTCATTTTGAACTTTGAGCTTAAAAGGCAATTCTGGAAGAAAGTCTCTCTGATGTTCTATGATTCTTTTTGTGCTTTTTGTAAACAGGCTTGGGCTAATCACTACTATGAGAGCTATTAAAAACACTGGCAAGATAGCATAAGGAACGTATCTTTTATTCTTTTTGGTCTCAACAGCTTCTTCGAAATGCTGGTTTTTAAAGGTGTTTTTCCCATTTTCAATTGCGGCTTTTGCCAGATCGTTCTTGTCAGCAATATTCTCAAGTTGAAGCAAGTTCAATAATTTATCGCTTATTCCCGGGAAGTAATTACCGATTTTTTGAGCGGCTTCTTCATCAGAAATGGTTTTTCTTATTCCTAATAAATAAAGCAAAGGATTAATAACCCAATAAATCAATGCTCCAGCTGACAATATGACGAACAAGTAGAAAATGAATGTTCTTCCATATCTGTTGAATTCGGCGATATGCTCAATAAGATTGAAGAATACGTAGAGCGAAAGCACCAACGCTGTGAAAAGAAGGCTTCCTTTGATCAAGAAGTTCGCGTAGTACCTTTTTTTGAACTTTTGGATCTTTTTATGGACATCTTTATCGCCCTTGTATTGCTTATCGTATTGGATCTCACTCATTCTTAACGGTATTGACAGTCTTCTAAGATAATAAAAATTAGTTATTTCATAGTATTTTCCTTCAGCCAAATGGCAAATAAGACGTGAACTATGTTTTAAAACAGTTTTTGATCGAAAGAATTAAAATTCAAAAACTATGAATATGTGTTTCACGCCTTTTAACTTAATA